>NZ_JHYB01000001.1 GCF_000687835.1 Haploplasma modicum ATCC 29102
AGATCTTTGAAAAGTAGATAAATTCTGTCGTAACAAATAATATAAAAAAGACAAAAGGTTAAGGAAAAAAGGGCGCACAGTGGATGCCTTGGCACTAAGAGCCGATGAAGGACGCAACTAACGGCGAAACGCCACGGGGAGCAGTAAGTATGTACCGATCCGTGGATATCCGAATGGGGGAACCCGGCATGTTGGAGACATGTCACTTGTGAAAACAAGAGGGAACGCAGGGAATTGAAATATCTTAGTACCTGCAGGAAAAGAAAGTAATAACGATTCTGCTAGTAGCGACGAGCGAACGCGGAGGAGCCCGATACAATAACAGTTACAAAACTATTAATGAGAAGAATAATTTGGGAAGGTTAACCAAAGAAGGTGAAAGTCCTGTAATCGAAATTAATAGACTGGTGTATCAAAGAGTACGGCGAGACACGAGAAATCTTGCTGGAACGAATAAGGAGGACCATCTCCTAAGGCTAAATACTACTTAGTGACCGATAGTGAACCAGTACCGTGAGGGAAAGGTGAAAAGAACCCCGGAAGGGGAGTGAAAGAGATCCTGAAACTGTGTGCCTACAGTTAGTCAGAGCCCGTTAATGGGTGATGGCTTGCCTTTTGCAGAATGAACCGGCGAGTTACGTTAACTAGCAAGGTTAAGCCTAGAGGGGCGGAGCCGAAGCGAAAGCGAGTCTGAATAGGGCGAATAAGTTAGTTGATGTAGACCCGAAACTGGGTGAGCTAGCCATGAGCAGGTTGAAGTTTAGGTAAAACTAAATGGAGGACCGAACCAGGACACGTTGAAAAGTGTTTGGATGACTTGTGGCTAGGGGTGAAATTCCAATCGAACTCAGATATAGCTGGTTCTCCCCGAAATAGCTTTAGGGCTAGCGTTAATAAGTATTTTATGAAGGTAGAGCACTGAATGTGTGATGGCCCCATCCCGGGGTACTGATCACAATTAAACTCCGAATGTCATAAAAGTAAAATTAGCAGTCAGACAGTGGGTGATAAGGTCCATTGTCGAAAGGGAAACAGCCCAGACCGCCAGTTAAGGTCCCAAAATTCATGTTAAGTGGAAAAGGAAGTGAAGATGCACAAACAACTAGGAGGTTGGCTTAGAAGCAGCCATCCTTTAAAGAGTGCGTAATAGCTCACTAGTCGAGTGACTCTGCGCCGAAAATGTACCGGGGCTAAACATGATACCGAAACTGCGGATTTAATCAAAAGATTAAGTGGTAGGGGAG
>NZ_JHYB01000002.1 GCF_000687835.1 Haploplasma modicum ATCC 29102
CCTGGAGGTGGAGAAGCTTCCAAGGGTTGGACTGTTCGTCCATTAAAGTGGTACGCGAGCTGGGTTCAGAACGTCGTGAGACAGTTCGGTCTCTATCCGTCGTGGGCGTTGGAAATTTGAAGAGAGCTGCTCCTAGTATGAGAAGACCGGAGTGGACATACCACTGGTGTACCAGTTGGCCTGCCAGGGCCACAGCTGGGTAGCTACGTATGGAAAGGATAAACGCTAAAAGCATCTAAGCGTGAAGCCTCCTTTAAGATGAGATTTCCCAATTAGTAAGACCCCTTATAGACTATGAGGTTGATAGGCTGGGTGTGGAAGTGTGGTGACACATGGAGCTGACCAGTACTAATAGGTCGAGGACTTAACCTTTTATTTATACATATTTGTTACGAAAATTTATCTAGTTTTGAGAGATTGTCTGGTGACGATGGCGAAGTGGATCCACCTGTTCCCATCTCGAACACAGAAGTTAAGCACTTCAGCGTCGAAAATAGTCCTAAGGGGCGAAGATAGAACGTTGCCAGGCATTTTCTTACTTATTTTTTTATCAAAAAACCAATTTATATTGACATTTAAATAATTATTTACTATAATATTTATGTTGCCTACTTAGCTCAGTCGGTTAGAGCACTTGACTGTTAATCAAGGGGTCCTAGGTTCGAGTCCTAGAGTGGGCGCCACTATATAAATTTAAACAACCAAACGGTTGTTTTTTTTATGCTTTTGCGATGATTTGTTTATAAAACATGTAATTAATCATTGATTATGTATTTTTTATATGCTAAACTATTAGTAATTTAAGGGGGATAAAATGAAAAAGAAAATTTTTAGTATTTTTTTAATGTTATTAGTAACTGTTAGTTTAGTTAGTTGTGGTATTTTAGGATCTAAAAAAACATTTACTGCAAGGGGATTAACAATTGAACTTACAAGTGAATTTCATGAACAAGATTCAATGATTGGTGATATGTACCTTCAAGCAACTAAGTATGGTTTTATCAGTAATTCCGAATCTAAAAGTATGGTAGGTAACCATACATTAGAACGTTATACAGAGTTAGTTTTAGCAAATACCCAAAGTGGGGCAGTAGAAGAAATAAAAGAGTACAGTGATGATAATGTGACTTTCTACTACTCTAAATACTATGCAAGTGTAGACGGTACAGATTTTGGTTATTTCTTAGTAACATATATGACTGATAAATATTACTATACAACTAATTATTTTACTAAACGTGAAGATTTAGATAAACATTATGATAAATTTTTAAAATGGGCTAAAACTGTTGTTATTGATGAATCAATGAGATAATTATAAAACGCTTGATTGCGTTTTATTTTTATATAAATACAATTGATCAATAATAAATGTTATAATATTATTATAGATTTATTAGTTATTTTAAGCGAAAGGATAAATTAATTAATTTTAATTGGTATATATAATGAATTTTATAAGAGAAAAAAATAAGATATATGTTTTAAATGAAGATAATAAAAAAATAGTTAGAGCTACTTTTCCATTTGTTGAAAAGAATGTAATAAATGTTAATCATACATATGTAGATCCATCCTTGAGAGGTCAAGGCGTTGCATCTACCTTAATGGATGAAGTATATAATTATGCAAAAGAAAAAGGATATACAGTAGTAAATTCATGCCCATACGCAGTTGCGTGGTTTAAACGTCATCCGGAAAAATCTGATGTATTAAATAAAGATATAGAAGTTAACGAGGCATGTGCAATATTATGAGACTTTATTTACTAGCAATGGAATCAGAAGCAAAAGATATAATTAATTCGTATAAATTAGTACAGGATAAGCCATTTCAGTTATATAAAAATGATTATAATTTACTTGCTATAACAGGTATTGGTAAGGTTAATAGCGCGTTTGTATTAACATATGTAACACAGCACTTTGACATAACAGAAGTGGTTAATTTAGGGTTTGTAGGTGCATTTGGAAATTATCAGATTGGAGATAATATCTTTGTAGAAGAAGCAGTATATCATGATTTTAATTTAACCGTATTTGGTTATAAACATGGAGAAGTACCTAATATTAAAGAGGATTTAAAACCTGATTTTAATTACTACAATAAACTTAAGAATTACTTTAGAGGATCTAAACTATACACAGGTGATTCATTTCAAGAATCTAAAATTGATGATAATTTTATAGTTGATATGGAAGCTACTGCACTATTTCATGTATGTTTCTTATTAGGTCTTAAGATTGTATCAATTAAAACTGTTTCAGATGTGATAGGTTTAAATTCTAATTTAGAAGAGTATAAGAATTTTGAAGAAGTAGGTAGCAAAAATATTTTTGAATTATATAATAAAATAGAGGAGTTGTTAAAATGATTAAGGGTCTAATGTTATTAAACAATGGCGTTGAAGATGTTGAGGCACTAGCTACAAAAGCTTTATTAGTAAGAGCTGGTTTAGCTATTGATTTTTTTACACTCGAAAAAACTAAAAAAATTGAAACATCATATAACACATTTGTTGACGTTAATTATTTAGCAGATGAAGTAACATTAGAAAATTATGATTTTTTAGTTCTCCCAGGTGGTCCTCATGTAGCTAAATGGGTTGATTTAGATACTAAACTTGATAAAATAATTGAGTATTTTAATAATAAAAAAATGTTGATTGCGGCAATTTGTGCGGCACCACTATTTTTAAATAAATTTAATCTATTAGAAAATAAAGAATTTACGGCCTTTCCATCAGTTGTGCGAAAAATTAATGGTAATTTTGTTGACCTTAGAGTCATAAAAGTGGATAATATTATTACAAGTAGAGGTGCTGGTACAGTCTATGATTTTGCTTTTTTAATTGTAAAAACACTGCTTGGTGATGATGCTTTAGTAACTTTAAAAGAAAAAATTGCTTTTTATTAATAAAAAGTAAAAAAAAGATAAAAAGTTAATTAAAAGTATTGACTTAGTTATATATTTTGATATAATAAATAATGTGCTTATAAAGTGGCCCGTTGGAGAAACGGTTAACTCACATGCCTTTCACGCATGCACTCACGGGTTCGAATCCCGTACGGGTCACCATTTATTTATACACCTAGAGGCACCCATAGCTCAATTGGATAGAGCGTTTGACTACGGATCAAAAGGTTAGGGGTTCAACTCCTCTTGGGTGCGCCATCTAATTCGGGAAGTAGCTTAGCTTGGTAGAGCGCCTGGTTTGGGACCAGGAGGTCGCAGGTTCAAATCCTGTCTTCCCGACCATCTATAATTTAATAAATGCGGGTGTCGTATAATGGCTATTACCTTAGCCTTCCAAGCTAAAGACGTGAGTTCGATTCTCATCACCCGCTCCATTAGAAATAACATAGAGATACATTTTAGAGTGTACCTCTATTTTTTTTATATTTTATTGATGTTTTATTATCTGTATTTTCATCTTTAATGTAAAAATTCCGTATATTGAAAGAAGTATGAAAACTTAGTGTTAATTATGTTATAATAATTTAGAAGGTGAGAAATATGATTAATTTTAAGAAAATAAATATTGTTTTAGAAAATGAAATTGTTACTTCAAGCTTGAAAGTAACAAACGGAAAAATTGAATCAATTGGTAGTTCTAGTGATGAACAAGGATTTGATTTTAGTGACTATTATTTGGTCCCAGGCTTTATCGATCAACACATTCATGGTTCAGCTGGATTTGATATTATGGATGGAACATTAGAAGCGTTTGATGAGATGTCAAAATCATTACTTAAAGAAGGTACTACATCTTTTTTAGGTACAACAATTACTCAAAGTTTTGATAATATTGAAAAGACTGTTCACTTAATGGCTGATGCTAAAGTAAGTGGAGCAAACTTGGTTGGTGTTCACTTAGAAGGACCTTTCCTAAATAAAGTATTTAAAGGTGCTCAACCCGAACAATATATAATTCCAACAGATGTTAAAATGTTTGACAAATGGAATAAGTATAAAAATATCAAGATAATCTCAATGGCAGCAGAAGTTGATGAAGCTTTCAAATTAATAAAACATTGTAGCAAAAATAATATCATTGTTTCACAAGCACATACTAATGCAACATATGATATTTCAAGAAAAGCAATTGATAATGGAGCAAAAGGATTTACACATGCATATAACGCAATGAGCAAATTACATCATAGAGATATTGGTGTAGTTGGTAATATGTTATTAAATAATGATGCATATGCTGAATTAATTTGTGATGGTATTCATGTAAGCAAAGATGCTGTTAGATTACTTTATAAAAATAAGGGTAGAGAAAATATTATTTTAATCACCGATAGTATGAGAGCTAAATATTTACCAGATGGTAAATCAGAACTAGGTGGTCAAGAAGTATTTGTTAAAAATAATGAAGCAAGACTTGCTGATGGTACTTTAGCTGGAAGTATATTAAAAATGAATGATGGCGTAAGAAACATGATTGAATTTGCTAATGTTAGTTTAGTGGATGCTGTTTATATGGCTTCTACAAACCCTGCAAAGAATTTAGGACTAGATACTAAAGGATCAATAAAAAGTGGTTTTGATGCCGATTTAACGGTTTTAAATAAAGACTTAGAAGTAGTAATGACAATAGTTAATGGAAAAATAGTTTATGAAAAGGAATTGAAGAAATGAAAGTATTAATATTTGACACAAAAGAAACATTATTTGAAAGTTTATCTCACTATTATATTAATGAGATTAAAGCTAATCCAAATATTCATTTAGGTTTAGCAACGGGAGGAACACCAGTTCCACTTTATGAAAAATTAATCGAAGATCACAAATTAAATAAAACATCATATAAAAATGTTAAGACATTTAACTTAGATGAGTATGTGGGAATTGAAGAAACTCATCCTCAAAGCTACCGTACATTTATGAATGAAACATTATTTAATCATATAGATATTAATTTAAATAATACAAAAGTTCCAAGTGGAATGGCTAGTGATTTAGAGTTAGAAGCAAAAAAATATGATAAATTATTAGATGAACACGGTATTAATATTCAATTACTTGGTATTGGTACAAATGCTCATATTGGTTTTAATGAACCAGGTTCAAACTTAAATAGTGGAACAATAATTGCTCCACTTACTCAAGAAACAAGAGATGCAAATGTTAGATTCTTTAACGATATGAGCGAAGTTCCAACAGTATCTATTACAATGGGAATTGGCTCAATCCTAAAAGCAGATAAAATTATTTTAGTTGCAACTGGAGCAAACAAAGCAGAAGCAATTAAAAATACTATTGAAGGATATATTACAAAAGATGTTCCAGCATCAGCACTGCAAACACATAATGATGTTGTAATATATTTAGATAAAGAAGCAGCTTCTTTACTAAGTAAATAATTTATATAATAATTAAAAGTCCACTTGGGCTTTTTTATTTTATTTAGCAGATTAAAGTGCCTCTAAAAGCAACTACTTGTCATATTTATAAATATAAGATATAATATAAGTAAATAATATGGAGGTGTAGTAAAATGGGTTTATTTAAAAAATGGCGTGCAAAGAAAGCAGCTAAAAAACAATTGAAAGAGCAACAAAATAAAGACTTGATTAATAGGGTTGATGAAAAACCAACTAATGTAAAACCTGAAGAAAAACAATCACCAACACCAAAACCAACTGAAGAAGTTATTGAGCAAAAAAAAGTAGTTGAGCCTAAAAAAGAAGAAGAGACAAAAAAAGAAGCTACTGTAAAAAAAGCAGAAACTGAAACAAAGACAGAACCTGCAAAAGAAGTAAAACCGGTTAAGTATCATGTTTCTCAAAACAAAGATGAAAATAGCCAGTTTTATAAAAAGTGGCGTGTTAGAAAACAAGGATCACAAAAAGTAATTAAATATTTTGATACACAAAAAGAGGCGATTGTTTATGCTGAAGATTTAGCAGCAAAAGCAGGCACCCAAATTGTTATTCATAAATTAGATGGATCAATTAGAAAGCAAAAGTATTAATTTATTTAATACTTTTTTTTATAACTTAAATCCTTCAAAAACGATATTATCAAGATATTTTATTTTATCATTATACTCATTAATACTTTTAGCAGTATAACCAAAGATAATTCTATTTTTATTTTTTTCGCGTTTAATATATTTATTAGGAACATTTAAAATATTATATGAGATAAAATCAGGTTTAGTAAATTTATTAAACCACATTGATTTTAAAAACCATTTAGGTATTTTAGGTAATTTAGAATCAGCAAAAAACGAACTAATTTGTCCTCTAATATAATTTGGTTTATTTTTCTTAAACCAATAAACTATTCTAAAATCAAAGCTAAAAACTGCAAAGGGATAATTGTAGTTATCTAGTAAAGAAGTGAGAATTTTTAATTTCTTCTTATAATTTTTATGTGACTTAATCTCAATTAAAAGTGGAACTTTTCCGCCAACAATTTTTAAGATGTCACTAAATAAAGGAACTTGTTCCTTAGAATCTAAAAGCTTAAACTCTAATAACTCCTCATAAGTTATACTCTCTATATCAATATTATTATTAGTCATTCTTAATAAATTACTATCATGAAAACATACGTATTTATTGTCTTTGGTTGCAGTTACATCAAGCTCAATCGCGTATCCTTCTTTAATAGCATTTATGTAAGCTATAGTAGAGTTTTCTGGGATATTATCATTATTATTAAACAAGCCACGATGTGCATATTTAAAATCTTTTAAAAAATTAGTCTCTTTCATCTTATCAAATCCTTCTTAATGAATAATATAATACAAAGTTAGCGAATAGTCAATATTCATATTTTAGTTGACAAATTACTTTGAATATCATAAAATACTAGGTAGTTATGTAAGGAGGGAAGAAAAATGATTTTTGATAGAATTAAAGCTTTAGTTGAACAAGAAATGAATATTCCAGCTGAAAATATCTCTTTAGAGTCAAGAATAGCTGAAGATTTAGGAGCAGACTCAATCGATGCGATTGAATTAATTATGGGTGTTGAAGAAGAGTTTGATATTGAAATTAGTGATGATGAAGCTATGAATATTAAAACTATTGGCAACTTAGTTGAAGTAATTGAAAAGTTAACAAAATAATCTTATTTGAATAAGTAAAAAAATATCTATAAACTAAGTTGAAATAGACTTAGTTTATTTTATTTTTTATGATATAATAATTGTTAGTAAAAGTAGGTGTAATATATGAATTATAATTTTAAAGACATAGAAATTAAATGGCAAAATTACTGGTTTGAAAATAAAATGTTCAAAGCAAGTAATGATCCAAATAAACCAAAAAAATATATTTTAGATATGTTTCCATATCCTAGTGCACAAGGATTACACGTAGGACATATTAGCGGCTATACAGCAACTGATATTCTATCTAGATATTATCGTATGAAAGGATTTAATGTCTTACATCCTTTTGGTTGGGATGCATTTGGCTTACCAGCAGAACAGTTTGCATTAAAAACTGGGAAAGATCCAGAAGGTTTTACTAAAGAAAACATTTCAAACTTTAAAAAACAAATAATAAGATCAGGTAAGGGAATTGATTGGGACCGTGAAATTTCAACTGCTGAACCTTACTACTTTAAATGGACACAGTGGATTTTTAAAAAATTATACGAACATGATCTTGCAGAAATAAAAGATGTAGAAGTTAACTGGTGTAAAGATTTAGGAACAGTTTTGGCTAATGATGAAATCATTAATGTTGATGGAAAAATGGTATCTGAGAGAGGTAATTATCCAGTTGTTAAAAAAGCAATGAGACAGTGGGTATTAAAAATCACTAAATATGCTGACCGTTTACTTGATGATTTAGAATTAATTAATTGGACACATTCACTTAAAGAAATGCAAAAAAACTGGATTGGTAAGAGTCAAGGAGCAATTATTGATTTTAAGGTATTTGAAAGTAACCATAAAATTCAAGTATTTACAACAAGACCAGATACTATTTATGGTGTGACATATGTAGTTTTAGCACCTGAACATGAATTAGTTTCAAGTATTACTACTGATAGTGAAAAAGAGTCTGTTTTAAATTATATTGAAGAGACAAAACATAAATCAGATTTAGAAAGACAAACTAATAAAGAAAAAACTGGTATTTTTAGTGGTTCATACGCTATTAATCCTTTAAACAATAAAAAAGTACCAATTTGGATTGCAGACTACGTACTTCCAGAATATGGAACAGGAGCAGTTATGGCTGTTCCAGCTCATGATGAGAGAGATTTTGAATTTGCTCAAAATTTTGGGTTAGATATGATTGAAGTAATTAAAAATGATTCAGATGACTCATACACTGGAGATGGGATTCATTATAATAGTGGAATAATTGATGGCTTAAATAATGAACAAGCAACTAAGAAAATTATTGATTATTTAACACAAACAAAAACAGGATATGGTCATGCAACTTATAGACTTAGAGACTGGGTTTTCTCACGTCAAAGATACTGGGGCGAACCATTCCCTGTAGTTTATGATAGTGATGATAATATTATTATTTTAGATGAAGAAGATCTACCATTATTATTACCAAAAATGAAAAACATAGCTCCAAGTGGAACAGGTGAATCACCTCTTGCTAATGCACATTCATGGTTAAATGTTGAATATAAAGGGAAAAATGTAAGAAGAGAAACTAATACTATGCCTCAACTCGCAGGTAGTTCATGGTATTATATTGGCTTTATTCTAAAAGAAATTTTAGGCATGATTCCTTTAAATAGTGAAGAAGCAAAAGAAGAACTAAAAAAATGGTTACCTGTTGATATTTATTTAGGCGGGACTGAACATGCAGTGGGACACTTACTATATTCAAGATTCTGGCATAAATTCTTATATGATTTAGGAATTGTTGAAACAAAAGAACCATTTTTAAAACTAATTAATCAAGGGATGGTCCTTGGACCAGATAATCAAAAAATGAGTAAATCACGTGGGAATGTTATTAATCCCGATGATATCATTGATGAATTTGGTGCTGACACTTTAAGAGTATATGAAATGTTTATGGGTCCTCTTACAGCAGAAAAATCATGGTCAAATGAATCAGTTTCAGGAATTAAACGTTTCTTAGACCGAGTATTTAGAATGTATCAATTTGAAATAGTAGATGAAGTAGAAGAATTAAATAATGTTTATCATCAAACAATAAAAAAAGTTACTGAAGATATTGAAAATTTAAACTTTAACACAGCAATAAGTCAGTTAATGATTTTTGTTAACGATGCATATAAAGTTAAAAAAATTAGCCACGAACAGGCAAGAGGATTTATTAAACTATTAAATCCATTTGCTCCACATATCACAGAAGAAATAAATAAAGTTGTTTTAAATGTTAAAGAAGATCTAATTTATTCAACATGGCCAAGCTATGATGAAAAATATTTAGAAGTTAGTGAAATTGAACTTGTAATTCAAGTAAATGGTAAATTAAGAGCACGTATCATGACAAAGCCTAATTTAACTAATGAAGAATATGAAAAAATGGCTTTAAGTGATCAAAATGTTATTAAACATTTAGAAAACTTAACAATTAGAAGAGTTTTAGTTGTACCAAACAAATTAGTAAATATTGTAGCAAATTAAGATGGTTTATAACCATCTTATTCTTTTTATGATATAATAAAAAATAAGGAGTTGGAAAAATGTTAAGAGACATAAAAGATAATATTAATAGCCCTAAAAATGCCTTTAAGCATATAAATGATAAGATAATTAAATCAATTTCTTATTTATTAATTCTAACACTACTGATGATGTTACCTCTATTTATTTATATATTTACCGATAGAACTAAGCTAACTGTTTCACCTGAAGAAATTAGAAGTGAAGTTGGTTTATTTTTGTCTGATGAAATAAAGATTGTTGATGGCAAACTTTTAAATGAAAAAAATAATAAGGCATTTTTTGTATCTGGTTATTATTTTGTAATGGGGGATTATAATATTATTAATCCGGGTGTCGTTATTAGTTTTAAGGAAGAACATATTTCAATATCATTCTTAGTAAATAAATATACGAATACTGAAGTAGGAACTTATACTTATCAATCACTCGGAATGGAGAATTATTTGTTTAATAACTCTAACCGTAATGATTTATCATATAAATTAAGTAATGTTTTAGCTAATAACAATACAATTATTACTTACACATTTATTCAAGTATTTTTTTCATTCTTCATTGATATGATAATTATTGTTTTAATTTTAAGTTTATTAAGCAAAGTTAGTAGACCACTACCATTTACATATAGTAATCATTTTAATATTAATGCACATCTAACAACAATATATGCACTAATTATTTTAATTTCAGGATTGTTTGGGCTTGGATTTGGAACTATTATTGCTTGGATTGCAGTAATTTTATATAATAATATTGCATATCGTTCAATTCGAATAATTAAAAAGGAAGGGATTAGGTAAATGAATAAGTACCAAATATTTTTAGCACAGAGTAAATATCAAAATCCAATTCTTAAAGATTCCAGACTAGTAAAAGTGGTTGTTGATGATATTAAAAGTATCTGGATTTTTCATATTGAACTAAATGATTTCATTGAAGCAGATCTCTTATTTACATTTACTAAAACATTAAAAGATTATTTTAAGCATCAAGATATTTTAGAGATTGATATAAAATATCATCATTTAAATACTAATAATTTTGACAAAGAAGCTCTAAATTATTATGATAATACTCTTTATTACTTACAGGAATTAAAGTCATCATTTGATGCTTTAAAACAATTTAAAGTTACATATAGTAATAACACATATACAATTCATGTTGATAATGAGTCTTTATGGGTAAGGGAATATTTTAATGAAATTGCAAATGTTTTCTCAGATCTCGGTATAAAACCTAAATTAAAGTTAGAAGTCAACGAAGAATTAAAAACAATTAATCAAAAAATAAAAGATAGAATTGAAACTAGAGTTGAAAGACTTAAAGAGATTGAACCTGTAAAAAGAGAGATTGTTGAAACTAAAAAGATTTATAGTAAAACTAAAGCAAGCACAATCGAACTATCTAAAATACCAGTTGATCAATTTGGATTAGATAAATATATAAATGAGTTCGGTAATGACTTTTTTATTGTTGAAGGTGAAATTTTAGAAATTGAAGTTTTAGAAAAAGCTAATTTCAAATTATTAGAAATGATAATTGGTGATGATAGTGATGCTATTACCATTAAGAGTTTTATTAGAAAAGAAGAGGACTTATTTTTTGTTAAAAGTTTAAAGCCTGGTAATTTTGTTAATGTTGAGGATAAAGCTAAATTTGATACATTCTCAGGAGAAGTTACGATTACAACTAATAAAATATCATTAATTGAAGGTTTAAAGAAAGATAATAAAAAAGATAAAGCAAAAGAAAAAAGAGTGGAATTCCATGTTCATACGAAGATGAGTGATATGGATGGCGTATCAGAAGCTAAAGAATATATTGAAAGAGCAATTCAGTATGGTCATAGTGCAATTGCATTTACTGACCATAATGGAGTTTATGCGTTTCCAGATATATATAAGGCTGCTAAAGGCAAAGATATTAAAATAATTTATGGCGCAGAGTTAGATTTTGTTGATCCAGATAAATTTATCGTAATTTCAAGCGCATCAAAAGAAGTTGATTTAATCGATGACACATATGTGGTCTTTGACTTGGAAACAACCGGACTTTCAGCAACAAATGATAATATTATTGAAATTGGTGCAGTGAAAGTTAAAGGTGCTGAAGTTATTGCTAGATACCAAAGTTTTGTTAACCCCCACCGTGAGTTATCAGACTTTATTAAAGGATTAACTAAAATTACTGACGAAGATTTAGTAAATGCAAGAAACATTGATGAAGTATTAACAGAGTTTTTAGAGTTTGTTGGTGATTCAACAATGGTTGCTCATAATGCATCTTTTGATATGAAATTTATTCTTGAAAACTCTAAAAAATTAGGAAAAGAATTTAAGAATCCTTATATAGATACCCTACACCTTGCAAGATACTTTTATAATCAAGAAATAAAGCGATTTAATTTAAAAAGTTTATCTAAGTATTTTAAAGTTGAACTTGAAAATCACCATAGAGCTGATGAAGATGCTGAAGCAACAAGTAAAGTATGGATTAAAATGCTTTATGAATTAAGAGAAAAAGGAATTAAAACCCCAGCTGATTTATATAATAGTATTGATAAAAACGAATCATTTAAACATTTAATGCCAAGCCATGTAACAGTTCTTGCCAAAAATCAAGACGGATATAAGGACCTTTTTAAAGTAATTAGTTATGCACTAACTAAGAATTATTATAATGGTGCAAGAACAATTAAAGAAGAATTAATTGGCTTAAGAAAAAATCTTTTAATCGGAAGTGCTTGTGATTCAGGTGATGTTTTTGAAGCAGCACTAAACGGAAGAGAAGAAGATTTAATTGAGGCAATTAAATTTTATGATTATATTGAAGTTCAACCGCCAAGTGCATATAAACATGTAATCGATAAAATTGACTTTAACGGATATGAAGTAGTAACCGGTACAATTGCTAAAATTATTAAATATGCAAAACAACAAGATAAAATTGTGATTGCTTCTAGCAATGCACATTATGTTGATAATGCAGATGAGTTATATAGAAAAATAAATGTTAAATCAAAAATTGTCGGTGGAGGGTTACATCCACTTTATCACGCTAAAGAATTACCAAAACAATATTTTAGAACAACTAATGAAATGTTAGATGAATTTGATTTTCTAGGTCATGATTTAGCAAAAGAAATAGTAGTAACTAATACTAATCTTTTAAATAATATGATTGAAAGTGTTAGAGCATTTCCTAAAGAATTATACTCACTTCCAGATGATGCATTCCAAAATATTGGAATAACTAGTATTGAAGAAGAAACAAGGAAACTTGTTTTAGATGAAGCAACAAGACTTTATGGCTCTAATCCCCATCCAATAGTAACTGAGCGAATTGATAAAGAATTAAAAAGTATTATTGGTAACAAGTTTGCTCCAATTTATTATATTTCTCACTTACTAGTTAAAAAATCATTAGAAGATGGATATCTAGTAGGATCTAGAGGTTCTGTTGGATCAAGTTTTGTAGCAACTCTAATGGGCATTACAGAAGTAAACCCATTAAAGCCTCACTACAGATGTAAAAAAGGCCATTTTACGGCATTTAAACTAGATCAAAACGAAATATATGAATACGGAATAAGTGAGCAAGAAAAGGAAGTACAGAGTTATTTTGATAAGGTTCAATCAGGCTTTGACTTAGAAGACTTAAACTGCCCTATTTGTAATGAGCGATTAGTTAAAGATGGACATGATATTCCGTTTGAAACTTTCCTAGGTTTTGCAGGTGATAAAGTTCCTGATATTGACTTAAACTTCTCAGGAGACTATCAGTCAAAAGCTCATGAGTATATTAGAGAATTATTAGGTGAAGATTATTCATTTAGAGCAGGAACTATCGGTACAGTTGCTGATAAGACTGCATATGGTTATGTACTTGGATATTTAGAAGAAAATAATTTAAATGTACGAAAAGCTCAGATTAAAAGAATGGCTAATAAAATGGTTGGAGTTAAAAGAACAACCGGACAACATCCAGGTGGAATTGTTGTTGTGCCAAAAAACAAAACAATTTATGATGTAACACCAATCCAGTATCCAGCCAATGATACTTCAAGCAATTGGTATACTACTCATTTTGATTATCACTCATTTGAAGATAACTTATTAAAACTTGATATCTTAGGACATGATGATCCAACACTTATTAAGTATTTAATGGATGAAGTATATAAAAATCCTAGTGATTTTCCTTTTGATAAAGCAACCGATATTCCATTAGATGACCACAATGTTTATAAAATGTTTAGTGGAACAAAGGCACTAGGAATAAAAGAAGAAGATATATTAAGTGAAGTAGCATCTTTTGGTATTCCAGAGTTTGGGACACCATTTACTCGTGAAATGTTAAGAGATACAAAGCCAAGTACGTTTGCAGGATTAGTAAAAATATCTGGTCTTTCTCATGGGACTGATGTTTGGTTAAAAAACTCTAAAGATTTAATTGCGGGTGATACAAAATTTGATAAAGTAAGTTTTGATGATATTATTGCTTGCCGTGATGATATTATGGTGCAATTATCAGAAATGGGACTAGATCCCTTTAAGGCTTTTGAAATAATGGAGTTTGTGAGAAAAGGTAAACCAAGTAAAGATACAAAAACTTGGAATACATATGTTGAAGAGATGGAAAAACATGAAGTACCTGAATGGTATATTTGGTCAGCAAGTCAAATTAAGTATATGTTTCCTAAAGCTCACGCTACAGCATATGTTTTAATGGCAATGAGAATAGCATGGTTTAAATTTTACAAACCAGTCTTATTTTATAGTGGATTTTTCTCGAAAAGAGCAAGTCAATTTGACTATGAGTCAATGATTCTTGGAACTAACGCTATTAGAAATAAATTAAACCAATTAGAAAAAATTCCAATGTTTGAAAGAAAAGTCAAAGATAATGATTTAATCGTAACTCTTGGGGTTGCTCTTGAGATGTCACTTAGAGGAATTAAGTTTTTACCTGTTGATATAAATAAATCAGAAGCAACAAAGTTTTTAATTGAAGGTGATAAAATTAGAATGCCATTTATTAGTGTAGGTGGTTTAGGTGAACAAGTAGCTTATGGAATTGTAGAAGCAAGAACTGAAAAAGCTTTTGATTCAATTAAAGATGTTAGAGAAAGAACAAAAATTAATAAAACAGTTCATGATTTATTAATTGAGTATGGAGCATACGGTGATTTAAAAGATGAAAGTTTTCATATTAATGAAGGATTCTTAAATGAAACTCACTTTAGATGAATTTGGTAAAAAGTGTAAACTAGCAAATTTAATTGCATAACACAATATATTAGATTATAATATTAGCAAAAGAAGGGAAGTGCAATCATGCAAAGAACAAAAAACCCAATACTAAATCAAGTATCAAATGCAGATGTAATGGATAGAAGTAATTCTGCTAGTTACTTAGGAATTAGTATTAAAACAGGTATTTTATTACTTACAACAATTATTAGTGGGTTATTTGCTTGGTTCTTAATTAGTACAAAACCAGAATCAGCAGTAACAATTTTAAGTGTTAGTGGAATCACTGCATTAATCTCAGTTTTACTAGCAAGCTTTATTCCAAGAATGGCAATGCCTTTTTCAATCTTATACACACTTGCAGAAGGATTCATTTTAGGAGCAATAACAGTTGTTGCAGAATTATTTGCTCCAGGAATTGGAATGACAGCAGTTATTATTACAGTAGTGATATTTGGAGTTATGCTTGCTTTATACTCTTCAAGAACTATAAGAGCAACAAGCAAATTTAGAAAATTTATGTTTTCAACAATCATTGCTATCTTAATATTTTCAATATTAGGAGCGCTTATTCCACAAATTAGTGCATTATTTGCAAATAATTTTGGATTAGCAATCGGTTTATCAGCGTTTTTAATTATTTATGGTGCATTCATGTTAATTTTAAACTTTGATCAAGCTGAATATATAGTAGATGCTGGTGCAGATAAGATGTATGAATGGAGTGTTTCATTAGGTTTAATGATAACAATTTTCTGGATTTACATTGAAGTAATCAGATTATTGATTATTCTTGCAGCAAATAGAGATTAACAATTAAATATAAAACTTTGAGAAGTCATAGTAATATCAATTAGTTTATTTAAGCGAGTGTATGATAGTGAAAGATACATAATAAATGTGATACGAATTCAACTTTGAGTGGTACTAATCATACCCGGGTAATTCCGTTAAAAATATAAGAGTGCTAGAGTAATCTAGAACTAAGGTGGTACCGCGTATAACATACGTCCTTAGATATAAGGACGTATGTTTTTATTTTTAAAATATCAGAAAGGATTACTAGTTTTAGTATAAGAGAAAAATGAGTAATAATATAGAAAAATTAAAAGAAGAAATTAGGCTTAAAGTTGAAGAAGCTTTAACGAAAGAAGAATTAGAAATAATTAGAAATAATTATCTTAGCAAAAAAGGTGAGTTTGCTAAATTAATGGCAAGTATGAAAGATTTACCAAATGAGGAAAAACCGGCATTTGGTAAACTTGTTAATGAAGCAAAAACTTTAATTGAATTAATTCTTTTAGATAAATTATCAATTATCAAAGATAAGTTATTAGAAGAAAAACTAAATAATGAAAAAATAGATATAACTGTAAAAGGTGATAAATTTAGTCTTGGAACAATTCATCCATTAAACCAAGTGATCGAAGACTTAGAAGACTTTTTTATCGCGATGGGATATGAAGTAAAAGAAGGACCTGAAGTAGAACTTGATTTATATAATTTTGAGATGATGAACTTTAGTGAAGGCCATCCAGCAAGAGATATGCAAGATACATTTTATGTTGAAGATAAAGTTTTACTAAGAACCCATACTTCACCAGTTCAAGCAAGAACAATGTTAGAGAGTAAAAATAATCCAGTAAAGATTATCTGCCCAGGTAAAACATATAGAAGAGATGAAGATGATTTAACTCACTCCCATCAATTTATGCAAATTGAAGGATTAGTAATTGATAAAAATATTTCATTTGCTAATTTAAAAGATACTCTACTTAGAATGGTTAGACATTTATTTGGTGAAAAAAGAGAAATAAGAGTAAGACCATCTTATTTTCCATTTGTTGAACCAGGGGTAGAAGTTGATGTTGTTGTTAATAACAACGATGGGACAAAAAGATATATTGAAGTACTTGGGGCAGGACTAATTCATCCAGAAGTATTAAGAATGGGTGGTTATGATCCAAAGGAATTTAGTGGATTTGCATTTGGTATTGGTGTTGAGCGTATCGCAATGCTTAAATATAATGTTGAAGATATTAGAAACTTTTATTTAAATGATTTACGTTTCTTACAACAATTTAAGGGAGATTTATCATGAAATTATACGAAAACATATTAAAACAATTTATTGATGTTCCAAAAGATATTTATGAATTAACTAATAGTTATATAACAGAAGTTGAAGACTTTAAAAAACTATTTGATATTAACAATCTAGTTATAGGTTATGTTTCAGAATTAGTTAAACATCCTGATGCTGATACACTAAGTGTTACAAAAGTAAATGTTGGTCATGAAGTTAAACAAATTGTTTGCGGGGCACCAAATGTTGCAAAGGGACAGTATGTAATAGTGGCACTTGAGGGTGCAGTATTACCTGGAGATTTTAAAATCAAGAAATCTAAAATTCGTGGTGTTGAATCATTTGGGATGATTTGCTCTTTAAGTGAACTAGGAATTGAAAAAGACTTAATACCAGAAAAATATTCAAGTGGAATATATTACTTTGACACAGAAAAAAAGGTTGGAACTAATCCTTTGAGCGAATTAATGTTAGATGGTTTTATTTTAGAATTATCCCTTACACCAAATAGAAATGATTTATTATCTCATTATGGCTATGCAAGAGATCTAGCAGCTGTTTTAAATAAAAAAATTGAATTAAAAGAATATAAAATTAATGAAATTACAAAGAAAAATGAACTTAGCGTTAAGATAGAATCCAAAAATACAAATAGTTATTATGCAAGATATTTTAGTGATGTTAAAATACAAGAATCGCCACTTTGGCTAAAAGTGTATTTAAAAGAAATGGGAGTTAACCCGGTTAATAATATTGTAGATATTACAAATTATATTTTATACACATACGGAATTCCAATGCATGCTTTTGATGCAAATAAGTTTAATAGTAAAACTATTGTTGTTAAAGACAATGACAAAAAACAAACTGTTAAAACCTTAGATGGTAATGATATTGAAATAACAAGTGGTGAAATATTAATTACAAATGGTAAAGATATTATGGCACTTGGTGGCATAATGGGACTTGATAATTCAAAAATTTCAGAAAACACAAGTGAAATTATTTTAGAAGTTGCAAGTTTTTCAAGAGAAACAACAAGAGCAACAAGTAAAAAGACTAACTTAACTAGTGATTCACAATTAAGATTTGAACGTGGTATTGATGAAGCAATTATGCTTCAAGCATTAAATCATGCAACATATCTTTTTGAAACCTTAGCAAGTGCTAAAACTCATCAAGGAATTAGTAGTGAAGTATTAAAACAAAACGAAAATCCATTCATTAAAATTGATCTAAATAAGATTAATGAAATGATTGGAACTAATATCGAAGATAAGATGATTTATGATATTCTAGACCGCTTAAACTTTGAAGTTAACAAAAAAACTCTTGAAGTAAAAGCACCTTCATATAGAAGTGATATTTTAATATTTGCAGATGTTTTAGAAGAAGTTTTAAGAATTTATGGACTAGACAATGTTAAGATGGAATCTTTAATAACAACTAGTTCAAAAGGCTTAACAGATAGTCAAAAAATGGTTAGAAAACTAAGACATTATTTAAGTGATTTTGGATTAAATGAAGTAATAACTTATAGTCTTTTAAAAGAAGAAAATGTTAATAAATATAATACTATTGGTGATGTTGTAAAAGTGATAAAACCGATCTCCAATGATAGAAGAGTTATAAGACAAAGTTTAATTAATGGATTAGTTGATGCAATGCACTATAATCAAAATAGAATGAACAACAATGTTAATTTATTTGAAATTGGTAATGTTTATGCAAAAGATTTAGAAAAAAGAAAACTTGCTATTTTACTAACAGGAGATGTTAGAGAAAATCCATGGAAAAAGACAAGCACAAAAATAGATTTTTATTATTTAAGTGGAATTTTAGCAAATATTATGACATTAACAAATGTTTTATATGAACTAGAAGAATCAAACAATCCAATGTTTCACCCTCATCAACAAGCAAATATAATTGTTGATAAAAAAGTGGTTGGAATTATTGGTAAACTTCATCCAAAACATGAAGCAACAGATACATTTGTTTTAGAGTTAGATTTAGGATTATTAATTAATAATAATAAATTCAAATATAAAATGATTTCAAAATATCCAAATGTTGAAAGAGATATTGCGATTGTTGTTGAAAAAGACTTAAAAGCAAATAATATTATTAAAGTAATTGAACAAACTTTAAGAAAAAACTTAGTTAAAGTTGAACTATTTGATATCTATGATGGAAAAGGAATTAAAGAAGGTTTTAAATCACTAGCATTTAATATTGTCTTTAATGATGATTCTAAGACATTAGAAAAAGAAGAAGTTGATAAACTAATGAAAAAAGTAACAAACCGCTTAATGTTTGAATTTAATGCAGAAATAAGAGAATAACTTACTAAAAGTACTTTAGATTGTAAATAACCTAAAGTACTTTTTTTATAATAAAACTTAATTTTTTATTTTCTTTAACATCAATCAAATTAATGATATAATCATTATGGTGATAAAATGATGTTAATATATGACTTGACATATGTAGAATTAATTAAATATTTAGAAGAAAAAGGTTTTAAAAAATATCGTGCTGATCAAATTTGGCACTGGTTATATAAACAAAAAGTAAGTGATTTTGATCAGATGGTTAATATACCTAAAGATATTTTAAATTTATTAAAAGAAAATTTTAGTTTAAATGCATTAGAATTAGTTGTAGATACAAAGAGCTCTGACGGAACAATCAAAGCTTTATTTGCACTACATGATGGGCATTTAATTGAAACTGTTTTAATGCAACATTATTATGGTAAGAGTGTTTGTGTTACAACACAGGTTGGCTGTAATATAGGTTGTAGTTTTTGTGCATCAGGACAACTTAAAAAGAAAAGAGATTTAACAAGTGGGGAAATTATTGCCCAAGTTATCGCAATGAGCAGACTTTTAAATGATAGAGTTAGCCATATTGTTGTTATGGGAATTGGTGAGCCATTTGATAACTATAAAAATTTACTTAAATTTTTAAATGTTATAAATGATCCAAAAGGATTAGAAATTGGTGCTAGACATATTACAGTAAGTACATCGGGATTAGTACCTAAAATTAGAGATTTTGCAGATTTAAACACACAAGTAAACTTAGCAATTAGTCTTCATGCACCAAATAATGAAATTAGAAGTGAGTTAATGAAAATTAACAAATCATTCCCAATTGAAAAAGTAATTGAAGCAGTTAGATACTATATTGAAAAAACGAATAGAAGAGTTACAATTGAATATATTTTAATTGATGGTCTAAATGATAAAGTTGAGCATGCAGTAGAACTATCAAATTTACTTAGAGGATTAAATTTATATGTAAACTTAATACCTTACAATGAAGTAAAAGAAGCAGGATATAGAAGAAGTACCAAAGCAAATCAGTTAGCATTTTATGATACACTTAAGAAACGTGGAATTAATTCAACTTTAAGAAAAGAACAAGGACATGATATTGATGCAGCATGTGGTCAATTACGTAGTCAACACTTAGAAAAGGAGATTTAATGGATTTTAAAAAATGTTTGGTAAAAAAACAAATTTCTAATCAATATGTTGTTATTGATTTAGAAAATAATACTGAGTATGATGCAATTGCTAGTGGTAAGTTAAGATATGTAAGAATAGATGAGAAAAGCAGTTTTAACGAAGCGTATGGCAGAAGACTTAAAAAAGACTTACAAACTATTAAAATAAGCCCTAAAGTAGGGGATAGAGTAATGGTTAACTTTAGTATGGATAAAGTAATTATCGAAGAAGTTACCCCAAGAATAAATGATCTAGTAAGACCTGACGTTGCAAATGTTGACCAGGTTTTATTAGTCTTTTCTGCTATTAGACCCGATTTTAGTTTTCACCTCTTAGATAAGTTTTTAGTTATTTTAAATGAACAAAATTTAAATATTACACTAGTAGTATCTAAGATTGATTTAATTGAAGATAATGATTTGCTAAAACTTAAAGAAAACTTAAATTATTATAAAGAAAGTTTAGGGATTGAAATCCATTATGTTAACAGTAAACAAAAAATTGGTTTTGACACGCTAGAAGACATATTTAAAGATAAAATTACTGTACTTGCTGGTCAAACTGGGGTTGGTAAATCGACACTACTTAATGCATTAATTCCAGAGCTTAATTTAAAAACACAGGAAATATCTGATGCACTTGGCCGTGGTAAACATACAACAAGACATTCACAGTTATATGATTTTAATTTAGGATATATTTGTGATACACCAGGTTTTTCTAAAATTGAAATTAGCTTAACTGAAAAAGAAGATTTGAAGCTTTATTATAAAGATTTTATGGATCATGCAATAAATTGTAAATTTAGTTCATGTAATCATGTTAATGAGCCAAGCTGTGAGATTAAACATCAAGTAGAAATGGGTAATATTCCAAAGGAAAGATATGATAATTACTTATTGTTTTATGAAGAAATAGAAAAAAAGAAAAATAAATTTTAAGGAGAATAAAATGAAAATTGCCCCATCAATTTTAACTGCAGACTTTACAGATTTAAAAAATGAAATAAAGTCAATTAGTAATGCAGACTTAATCCATATTGATATAATGGATGGAAATTTTGTGCCAAATATTTCATTTGGTCCAGCAATTAATAAACAAATTGCAAAAATTAGTAATATTGATTTAGATGTCCATTTAATGGTAACGAATCCATTAATGTGGATTGATGAATTTAGCTTAGAAAATGTTAAATATATAACCGTTCATTATGAATCACAAAATTTCTTAGAATCAATTAAAAGAATAAAGGAAAACAAGAAATTAGTAGGTATAACAATTAAGCCTAAAACTAAAGTAAGTTCGATATTAGATGTTTTAAAGCTTGCTGATTTAGTATTGGTAATGAGTGTTGAACCCGGTTTTGGTGGTCAAAAATTTATGCCTGAAATGTTAGATAAGGTAAGAGAGTTAAAAAGACTAAGAGAAGAAAATAATTATAACTATCAAATTGAAATTGATGGTGGAATTAATAATGAGACAATTAAGCTTGCAAAAGAAGCAGGCGTTGATATTTCTGTTGTTGGTTCATATTTATTTAATCAAACAGACAGAAATAAAGTAATAGATAATTTAAAATGAGAGTAGTTGTTTTTGCAGGTACAATAACTGCTAAACTAAATAAAATTATAACTCTAAAAGATAGTGATTACGTAATTGCTGTTGATCTTGCTTTTGATTACTTATTAGACAATAACATCAAAGTAGATTTGGTTGTTGGTGATTTTGATTCTTTAATAAATAAAGAGCTATTAAAGGATTTTAAAACCCTAAAATTAGATCCAATAAAAGATGAAACTGATACTTATATTGCGATTAAAGAAGCATTTAAAATTAGTGATGAAGTAATTCTAATTGGTGGGATAAAAGGACCTAGAATCGAGCATTTCATTGCTAATTTATATTTACTAGATAAGTATCCGAGCCTAGTAATAATTGATGAGGATTCAAAGATAAGTTTAATAGATAAAGGCGAAAATATTATTACATCAAAGGGATATATTAGCTTATTTGCTCATAGTAATTCAAGGATAACTTTAAAAGGTTTTAAGTATCCATTAGATAAATATAATTTATCTAAGTATGATCCACTTTGTATTTCAAATGAGTTAACGGGAAGTGTTGGTTTAATTGAAATTGATAAAGGATCTTGCTTTTTAATCGAGACAAAAAAATAAAAGAACCAGAAGGTTCTTTTTATTTTTATTGTTTAAATTAATTTAATTCTAATTTAAATTTTTTAATTGCGCGAGCGGAAACTTTAACCTTTTTAGTTGACCCATCCTCAAATTGAACACGGACAGTCTGTAGATTACTTTTCCATTTACGTCTTGTGGCATTCAACGCGTGACTTCTTCTATTTCCGGATAGCGTAGATTTACCTGTTACATAACATTTAGCCATATATTTCTCACTCCTTACTTGCATTTAATAATTTAACACAAAAAACGTAAAAATGCAATAAAACTAGTAAATATTAAGTGACAAAGTGATAAAATGGCCATAATAGTACATTTTATCAACATAAAATTAAGAAAATAGTAGCATTTACATCGAATATGTTATAATATATATACGAAATGATGGAACTTTGTTCCTATATTTATCGCGCCATATTTTATAATATGGCAACTCTTAAACATCTCATTTCAAATAGAATGTTCTATATTATAGGAGGGTCTCAATGGCTAATAGTAAATTAAGCGGAACTCTATTTAAAAAAATGGTTACAAACGGTGCAGTTAATTTAAAAAATAATCATAAAGAAATTGATAACTTAAATGTTTTTCCAGTACCAGATGGTGATACAGGAACAAATATGCAAATGACAATGATGGCTGGAATTAAAGAAGTAAAAAATAATAAAACTGATTCAATTCAAGATATTTCAAAAATATTATCACGTGGACTATTAATGGGAGCTAGAGGTAACTCAGGAGTTATTCTGTCTCAGTTTTTCCGCGGACTTTATTCTGAAATTGCAAAAATCGACAGCGACTCAGTCAGTGTTGATGATTTCATCCAAGCTTTAGTTGGTGGTTACCAAATGTCTTATCGCGCCGTAATGGATCCTGTTGAAGGAACTATTTTAACTGTTGTTAGAGAATCTGCAGAAAAAGTATTACAAGAAAGAAAAAACTTAAAATCAATAGATGAAGTGTTAAAAGTTTATTTAACACAAGCAAAAGAAACATTAATTAAAACTCCAGACTTATTACCAGTCTTAAAAGAAGCAGGTGTAGTAGATAGTGGTGGAGCAGGATTTATTAAAATTGTTGAAGGTTGGATGATGGCACTTAATGGTCAAGAAATTCAAGAAGAACAACAATATGTAGAACAAAATAGTTTTGTACATGAACATAACGAAATTGGGGCACATAACTTAGGTGAAATTGATATTAAATTTGGTTACTGTACTGAATTTATTGTTAAATTATTTGATTATGAAAAATTTGATGAAAAATTCATGAGAGAACCTTTATCACAAATGGGTGATTCATTAGTAGTTGTAACTGATGAAGACTTATTAAAAGTACACGTTCATACAAATCAACCAGGGGTTGCTTTAACACTTGCTCAAAAATATGGTGAGTTACAAACAATTAAAGTTGATAACATGAGAAATCAACATAGTAATATTATGAATAGTGAAAAAGAAGTTACCAAAATAGAAACACCAAAACAAAAGTCTAAATATGCTTTAATTTCAGTAGCATCAGGCGAAGGTATTAAAGAAGTATTTTTAGAATTAGGTGTTGACCGAGTAATTAGTGGTGGACAAACAATGAATCCATCAACTGAAGACTTTGTAAAAGCAATTAATGAGTTAAATGCCGAAAATATTATTATTTTACCAAATAACTCAAATATTATTTTAACAGCTGAACAAACAGTTGAACTTTGTCCAGAATACAATATTAGAGTACTTAAGACAAAGAGTATTGCTCAAGGATATAGTTCATTAATTTCTTTTGATCCAACAATGAAAATTGATGAAAATATTGAAGCAATGACTGAATCAATTACAAACATGAAATCAGGCGAAGTAACATATGCAATCCGCGACACTGAAATGAAAGGTGTTAAGATTAAAGAAGGTGACTTCATTGGTATTTCAAGTAGTGAAATTAAAGTTTCAACAAATAATAAAGTTGAAACAACAAATAATTTAATTGATCTTTTATTAAGTGATGAAAGTGAAATAATTACTGTATTTTATGGCCTTGACGTATTAGATGAAGAATTAGATGAAGTTATTTCTCATATTAATACAAAAGCACCTGATATTGAAGTAGAAATCATTGAAGGTAAACAAGATATTTATTCATTTATAATTGCAGTTGAATAATTAATTACATTAAATTAATAGGCTTAGTTTAAATAACTAGGCCTTTTAATGTTATAAATATTTAAAAATAAATCACTTTGATTTGTTATACTGATTCAATATTAAAATTTAATTTCATTTTTGATTAAAACAGATTATAATTTAACAAAGTTGCAAAGGGATATAACTTGCGCTAGATTAAGTTCTGATGGATCTCGCAACTTTTTCTTTCTAATTATAAATTTTACAGGTTTTATTAAATGAATCAAAACATTATTGTTTTTTTTCGTTTTTTAGTGTATAATTAATCACAGAAAATTAAATATAAAACACCTTAGATAAAGAGTGATATATGTAATTGCGAAACTGGTGGAATGGTAGACACGCTATCTTGAGGGGGTAGTGGACGTAAGTCTGTAAGGGTTCAAGTCCCTTGTTTCGCACCAAATACTAAATTAATTTAGACTATTTTATAAAAAAAATAGTCTTTTTGTTTATAATCTTCATTTTACAAATTAAAATGTTATAATATTAACAAGTTTAGGGGTGAAAATATGAAAATAGCAAAAGGAACTAAGACAAATATTCAAAGCTATAAACATAATGAACAGCTTCACCGTGTATGGAAAGATACTGTTATAGTAGATTATCAAGATAATTATGTAGTTACAGCACACCAAAAATCTCGGGTTTTTGAACACACAGGTAAGTCGTGGTATACAAAAGAACCAGCAATATGTTATTTTTATGATGACTTATGGTATAACGTGATTGTGATGTTCAAAAAGACAGGAATTTATTACTATTGTAATTTATCAAGCCCTTATTTGTTTGATGGGGAATCAATAAAATATATTGATTATGATTTAGATTTTAAGGTATTTCCAGATGGTAAATATGTTGTGTTAGATAAAAATGAATATAAATATCATAGTAAAAAGATGGATTATCCGGTAGAAATAAAAGAGATTGTTGAAAAAGAGCTACAAGAATTAATTAAGAAAATTGAAAAAAAGGAACCTCCATTTTCACATGAATATGTAAAAAATGATTATAAAAAAGCATTCAAGGATAGTATAAATGAGTAGACAATTAATAAATATTTCATTAAAACAAGTTTTGGCAGGGGTTATTGCATTAATTTTAGGCTATCTACTAGACCTCCAATTTTTTACAACAGCTTCAGCTGGGGCAATTTTATCAATACAATTAACCAAACGAGATTTTATTCAAATTGGCATTAAGAGGCTTATAAGTAGTTTTTTTGCAATTACACTTGGTGCAGTAATGTTTAAGTATTTAGGACAAACATTTCTTTACTTTTCCCTATTTTTAATTATTTTTGTTTTATTTTCATGGATATTTAAAATGCCAGAGGGAATTGTGTTAGGAGTAGTTTTTGTTACTCACTTTTATGTAATTGATAATATTACACTGAATTTTTACTTAGAAGAATTACTCGTATTATTATTATCTCTTGGTGTTGCATTCTTAGTAAATATGTTTTATCCTGAATTATCAAAAAATAGAATGTATGAAAATATGCATAAAGTAGATGATTTGGTTGAAGAATATATTTTAGCAATTGTTAATGACTTTAGTAGTAATTCTATAAATAAACTAGAAAATTATAAAGACACGCTAAATAAGATTATGAATGAAGCACAAATGGTAGATAAAAATATTATTGTTCAAAATGATCACCGATATATGACATATTTATATATGAGAAATTTACAAATAAGTACGTTATCTGATATTTATAATAACCTTAGAAAAATTAAACATAATCATGAATATACAAAAATGATTTTAGATTATTTAAAAGAAATAAGTAACAATATTGGTTTTAGTAATAATGCAGAGAAATGCTTAATAACATATAATGAGTTATCAAGTTATTTTATTAATTCTAGTCTTCCTAAAACGAGGGAAGAGTTTGAAACAAGAGCAAGACTTTTTGTTATATTAAATGAAATTGAGTCATTTTTAAATTTAAAAATTGAGTTTCATCAAAAATATCCAAATTTTAGTTAAAGGAGAAAAATATGAATATAAAAGAAACCTTAAAAAGACAAGAAAGTAGAGGACTTTCTAAAAGTATCCTAATTAGTATTATTTTATTTTTAGTTGTTGTAAATGTAGTTCCAGTATTTAAAAATTTTAGTAATACAAACTTTATAGTTGCTTTAATAGCACTTGTTATTATTTTATTAAGAGGTGCATTGCCACTATTTTACCAAACAAAAAGAATGGCATTTGTTGCTAACTTTATTACATTTGCCCTATTTGTTCCAAATATATTAAACAATATTAATTTTACTTCAAATATGGAAATTCTAGATATCCTTATTTTACTAATTAATATTGCAATAAGTATTTATTTGATTCTTAAAATGTATGCTCATTTTGATGAATTAAATCAGTATGCAAGAAAACCAAGTAGAAGCATTTTATTTATAATACTTCTTTCTCTTGCAAGAATTTATTTTGATAAATATTTTCAAACATTAACTGTTTTCTTACTATTTTTCCTTACAATTATCTTACAGGGAAATGCAAGAGAATCATTGATTTTATCAATCTTTATCTTTGTAGTAAGTACATTAGAAATCATTTCATTAATAGTTTTAACACAGCAGTTTTCAAGTGGATTTGTAAATTTCTTTCCATCGTTAATTAGCATTTTGTTTAACGTATTAATGATTTCAACAGCATTAAAATTTTATCAAGAAGATACTGATTCAAATTATTTTACTTATGAATAAAAAAATGATTGAATTAATCAATCATTAAGTAGTTTGCAATAAATCTTGCAATTCCATCATTATTATTATCAAAGGCAGTTATATGTGTAGCTGCTTTTTTTACTGCATCCAGACCATTTTTCATAGCAACACCATTGGAAGATAATTTAAGCATTTCAACGTCATTAACGCCATCACCAAAGGTGAATAAATTATTAGTAGAAGTATTATAATAATCTAACACTTCTTTAATTGCTGTAGCTTTTGATATGTTGTTTTGATAAATATCATAAAATGCATTACCGTTATATGATCCCCAATATCTGGGACTAATTTCCTTACCCTCAAAAAAGGATTCAAATTTAGATCTATCTTTATCATCAATTAAGCAAATAACATTTAAGACTTTATCATATGTTTTGTTATTGTCATATAAAGTCACTTCATCATAATTATCACCATTAAATATTCGTTCTAATTCTTTATTATGTTTAAATGAAATAATATTATTTGGTTCATTTAACATCATGCTTTTTAAAATAGTAGAGTTTTTTTCATATAATTCTTTAACTAAATTAGGCTTAATATAATGAACTTTAATATTTCCATCAGGATATTTAATAAAAGCCCCATTAAGTGATATAATTGGTGTTTTTAAGTTTAATAAACGATAATATTTAACCATGCCCATTAAACTCCTACCACTTGCTAAAACAACTAAATGTCCGAGTTCTGAAATTTTGTTTATTTTATCGATTGTATATGTATTTAACTCACTTTTATTATTAAGTAAACTACCATCCATATCCGTTACAAAGATGTATTTCATTGTCATTCCTCCTTAGATATATTAATTATTATAACATATATAAATTTGATTTATGTTATAATACAAATAGTAATGGGGTAGATAAAATGTTTTTATTTAAAATATTAAATATCGAAATAAACTTTAGTGTTTTTATAGCCTTTTTCATTGGTATTGGATTAGGTTTTTTATTACTTTTATTAATTTATTTATATGCAGTCTTAAAAGGATTAAACAAAGAATTAAGATTAAATAAAGTAATGGAAGAAGATATTGATGAAGAAGAAATCAAATGGATGATTGAATCAGCACAAACTAATTTCAAAGATACAAAAAGAAGAAATGAAGAAGGGTATTCAACACTTTTGTTAAGTGAAATTAAATCACTAACATATGATATATCTAAAAAGTTTTATCCAGATTCACCATATCCGTATCTAGAGTTAACGATAGATGAGACATTAGAACTTACACACTATATTAGTGATAGAATGAAAGAGTTATTGAATAATAGACTACTTAAATTATTTAGAGGAATGACACTTAGAACAATTGCAGAGCTTAATAATACAAAGACAAAGATTGAGGAAAATAAAATTGTTCAGGCATCGAAAAAAGTTGGTTTAGGTAAGATTGTTTCAAATACTTTGAAAGTTGTTAATATTGCTAATCCATTTTACTGGTTTAAAAAAGCAACAGTCGATCAAGCAATAAAAATAATAATGGTAAAAATTGGACTTTCTTTGATTGCAATTAGTGGTGAAGAAACATATAAAATATATTCTAAAAAAGTATTTAATGTGGATAAAACAATTGAAACAAATGCAAATGATTTATACGAATCAATTAAGAAAGATTTAGAGGAGGCAGGAGAAAATGAGTGATCAACCAAGAAAAGTTATAAAACATTCAGTTCATCGTAAAGATTTTAAGATTCATCAATACGTAAAATTAGAAGGAATAAAAACTAAGAAAACTAGACAAGAGTTTGGCAGATTTTCTTCACCGATCTTTGGAACAAACGTACCTGATGAAGTAATAATACCAGAAGTAGATAATTCAGTATTAGGAGATAATGGACAAAGACTAGATGCTTTTAGAGATAAACCTAAAATATCTGATGAAGAAAAAATTAAAAAAACAGGAACTATTTATACAGAATTTGACTTTGTAACAAATAAACATCGTACTGAGTATTTAGGTGGAAAGATTATTAAACCTAAGGAAGAAGTAAAGGTGGAAGAAGATTTACCAAAGAAAATAAAACCTATTTTACCTGGTCAAAAACAAGCAATTCAAGTTGAAATAAAAGAAGAAGTAAATAATATAAGTACTGAAAAAGTTGAAGAAACTATTAAACTAGAACCAATTGTTGAGGTAGTAGAACCTAAAAATGGTTCATTTGATATTGATGATTTTGTAAGTACTTCAAATTTTGAAGAAGTTATAGAAGAAGTTATTGAAAGACCAAAACAAATTGAAAGAAAAGAAAAAGAGCCTAATATACCAAATAAAGTTTACAGACAACCTAAGAAGTATATTAAACCTAATGTTAATATGTTTAAAACTGTTGATTTAGATAAAGATAGTAAACCAGAATGGTTATTAGAAAATATTAGAATAATTGATGAACAATTAGACTTCTTTAAAATACCAGCTAAAGTATCAGATAGCATTAAAGGACCAACTGTTACTAGATATGAATTATCATTAGAACCAGGTGTTAATGTTAATAGAATTTCTTCAATTGAAAATAATATTAAACTTGCCTTAAGTGCAATTGATATTAGAATACTCGCACCAATTCCTGGAAAACCTTATGTTGGTATTGAAGTTCCTAATAATAAGAGTGAAATAGTTCCGTTTGGGAATGTTGTAAACAATAAGGAGTTTTTATCAAGCAATAAACCGTTATTATTTGCTTTAGGTATAAATATTAATGGGGATTATATGTATGAAGATATTGCAAAAATGCCACATGGTTTAATTGCAGGTGCAACTAATAGTGGTAAGAGTGTTGCAATTAATACCCTTTTAGCAAGTTTACTAATTAAAAATACTCCAGATGATTTAAAATTAATTTTAATTGATCCTAAATATGTTGAACTTACAGCATACAATGATTTACCACACTTAATTACTCCAGTAGTAACCGATCCAAGAATTGCTTCACAAACTTTAAAATGGTCTGTTGAAGAGATGGAAAGAAGATTTATTTTGTTTGCTAATAACAAATCTAAAAATATTGAATCATTTAATGAGGGAATTGCTTATGGTAGAATAAACCATGACAAAATGCCTTATTTAGTAATTGTAATTGATGAATTAGCAGACTTAATGCAAGTCGCATCACAAGACGTTGAAGATTCAATCCAACGTCTTACACAAAAAGCTCGTGCTGCAGGTATTCACTTAATTGTAGCAACCCAAAGACCTTCTGTTGACGTTATTAAAGGGACAATTAAATCAAATATTCCAACTAGAATTGCCTTTAAAGTTGCTTCAAACGTTGACTCACAAACAATTCTAGATGGTTCTGGTGCAGAAAAACTACTTGGTAAAGGTGATATGTTAATTAAAACTGTTGACCATCCAAATAGACTTCAAGGAGCATATATATCAGATGATGAAATTTATGCACTAACAGATTTTATTAAAGAACAGGCTGAGCCTAAGTATTTATTCATGCATGAGGAATTAAATCAAAAAATAACAAGTTTTGAAGAGTTAGATGAATTATTTAATGATGTAGCAAGATTTGTTGTAATGGAACAAAAAACATCAATTAATGTAGTTTCTAAAGAGTTTCAAATTGGTTTTAACCGTGCTCAATCAATTGTTAAGTCACTTGTTCAAAGTGGAATCATTTCTGAGGGTGAAGGAACAAGATCAGGAACTGTTTTAGTCTCCCTAGCAGAATTAGAGGAGATATTAGATGATGTTAAATTCTAAAATAAAAAAGAAATCTATCTTTTTCTTATTCAATGTTATTCTTTTAATCATCTTTTTAGGTTTTAATTTATCAAATTATGTTGATTCTAAAAACTTACTTTTTATCTTAATTTTAATGTTAATAACAGATTTTCTTCTTCTACTGTCAATATTTTCGAAGAAAATTTTTGGTGAGATTTTTGATTTACTAACATTCTTAACAAATTTTTCAATATTTTTAATGATTATAGTTACCTTTGTTGTTTTTACTTCTAAAGTAGATGGTTCATCAATGGAACCAACATTAAAAAACCACAAAAGAGTATACATATATAAAATAAGAAATGATGTTAAAGTAGATAATGTAGTTGTTTATAAGGATACTTTTTCTGATGTTTTTATTGTTAAGAGAGTAGTTGCCATCAAAGATGATATAATAAGTGTTGCTTATAATGAAGAAAATAAGCCATATATTTTAATAAATGATGTAGAATATAGAAATAAATATGATGAAAGATACTATATGGACCTAAAAGGTAAGTTATATTTAGCTATCAAAGATGAACCTTATAAAGTATTAGAAGATGAATTTCTTTTACTTGGTGATAATGAAGAATTATCTAGAGATGGTAGACATATAGGGATATCAAGTTATAAGTACTTGATTGGAAAAGTAATAGGTGATTTTAAATGAATAAAAATACAAGATACCAACAAATAAATTGGTATCCAGGACATATGTTTAAATCTTATAAGATATTAGAAGAAGAATTAAAGCAAATTGATTTAGCATTTGTTTTGATTGATGCTAGAATTCCTTATTCTAGTATGAATCCTAAGATTATTAAAACATTAAAAAACAAACCAGTTATTATTCTTTTTAATAAAGCTGATTTATCAGACAAAAAAGAAACTATTAAATGGATAAAACATTATGAAGCAATGGGACATACTTGTTTGATGATTGATGCCCAAAGTGGCAGAAATGTTAATTTAATTTATCAAAGTGTTGAAAACATCTTAAGCGAAAAGATTGAAAGAATACTTAATAAAGGGTTAAAGGTAAAAAACTTTAAAACGATTGTTTTAGGTATACCAAACGTTGGTAAATCAACACTAATTAATAAATTAGTTAATAAAAAAAGTACAAAGACAGGTAATACACCAGGATTAACTAAATCTAAACAATGGGTTAAAATGGAAAATGGTTTTGATTTATTAGATATGCCAGGGGTTTTATGGCCAAAGTTTGAAGAAGAAATGGTCGGCTATAATCTTGCAGTAACTGGAGCAATAAAAGACAACATTTTACCACTTGATGATATTTGTAAATATGCAATTTCATTTATGCAAAAATATTATTTAACAAATTTACAGGAAAGATATAGTAAAGAAATAAATAGTGACACTTCTTACGTAGAAGTACTTGATATAATTGGTAAAATTAGAGGAGCATTACTACCTAGAGAAGAAATAGATTATGAACGAGTCTATTCAATTATATTAACTGATATTAGAAATAAGAGCTTAGGAGAACTTACTTTTGATAGATATGAAAGAGTTTGAAACTAATCTTAATAATAAAGGAGTTAGTTTAATTGCAGGTATTGATGAGGCGGGTAGAGGCCCAGTTGCAGGTCCGGTTGTTGCTGCATCAGTCATTCTTGATTTAACTAAGGATTATAGTTTAGTAAATGATTCTAAGAAATTAAGTAAGAAAAAAAGAGAAGAATTATATGATTATATTTCTAAGACAGCAATTAGTATTGGTGTATCTATTATTGATATTGATATAATTGATCAGATAAATATTTTAGAAGCAACTAAACTTGCTATGAAGGAAGCAGTAAATAATATGGATATCAAACCTGAACATCTTTTAATTGATGCTGTTAAGTTAAACAGTAATTATAGTGAAACAAGTATTATTAAGGGAGATCTTAAATCTGTCTCAATTGCAGCTGCTTCAATTATTGCTAAGGTAACAAGAGATAATTTAATGGAAAAATATGATTTAATATATCCTAATTACGGATTTAAAAAACACAGTGGATATTTAACCAAGATGCATAAAGAAATGATTAATTTATATGGTCCATGTGAAATTCATAGAAAATCATTTGAGCCGATTAAATCAATTGTAAAATTTAATAAATAAATAGAGATTATTGGTTCTTCAATAATTTCTTTTTTTGTGGATAGATAAAATTTATTAATCTTTAAAGTAATTTTGTGAAATTGTATATATTATATAATATATAGAAAACAAGGATAAAATATTACTTGACAAAGTAATTTATCGTTATATAATTGTATGGGAAATGAGGAATTTGTATGAAGAGTAAATTAGTAATTGTGGAATCACCATCAAAAGCTAAAACGATTGCTACATATTTAGGTAGTGAATATGAAGTCATGTCATCCGTTGGTCATATTAGGGATCTAGCAACAACTGGTCCAGGTGGTCTAGGATTAGATATAGAAAATAATTTTAAACCTAATTACGTTACAATTAAAGGTAAAACTAAAGTTGTAAGTGATTTGAAAAAAGCAGCTAAAGGAAAAGAAGTTTTAATCGCAACTGACCCTGACCGTGAAGGAGAAGCTATTGCTTGGCATATAGCAGATGTTTTAGGTCTAGACATTAACTTAGATAATAGAATAATATTTACAGAGATTACAAAAGGTGCAATTTTAGAGGCAATAAATAACCCAAGAAAAATTGACCGTAATTTAGTAGACTCACAAGAAGTAAGAAGAGCTATTGACCGTATTATAGGTTTCAAACTATCAAAGTTACTATTTACTAAGATTAAATCTAAATCAGCGGGTAGAGTTCAAAGTGTTGCTCTTAAGTTGATTGTTGATTTGGAAAAAGAGATTAAAGCCTTTATTCCAGAGGAATATTATGAAATAGATGCAATCTTTAATGAATTTAAAGCAAGTTATATTATTAAAGGAAAAGAAAGAATTAAATTAGAAGAAGCAAATAAAATAGTTGAAACTTCAACTAATCCTTTTATTGTTGATAGTATTGAAGTAAAAGATAGTAATAGAAAACCAAAACCAGCTTTTACAACTTCGCAATTACAACAAGATGCTAATATCTATTTAGGTATGAGCAGTTCTAGAACAATGAGAATAGCTCAACAATTATATGAAGGTATTGAAATCAATGGAGAGTTAACAGGGTTAATTACTTATATGAGAACTGACTCAACAAGATTATCTGAAGTATTTATTAAAGATGCTAATAATTTTATTAAAAATGAGTTTGGTAATGAGTATTTAGGAAGTTATAAATATGTTAAAAATGATGCAAGTCAAGATGCTCATGAGGCAATCAGACCAACTTTAATAGAGAATACTCCAGCCAAAATGCGAGATTTCTTAGATGATCAACAATTTAAATTATATAAAAGAATTTATGAAAGAGCTGTAAGTAGCTTAATGAGTGATGCTATTTTTGAAAGAACAAAAGTGATCTTAAATGCTAATGGTAATTTATATGACTTAAATGGTGTTAGAGAAAAATTCAAAGGGTTCTTAGCACTTTATGATGAACAACAAACAAAAGATGTTATCTTACCTTTAATTAATGTGGGTGATAAGTTTAATGCAAATAGTGTTGAAAAAATTAGAAAAGAAACTCAACCCAAAGCAAGATATAATGAAGCATCGCTAATTAAAGAAATGGAAAGTCTAGGTATTGGTAGACCATCAACTTATGCTCAAACAATGGAAACATTAAAATCGCCAACTAGAGGATATATTACACTTGATAAGAAAAGATTTATTCCAACCGATCAAGGAATCTTAACAATTGATAAATTAGATGAATTTTTCAGTGAAATAATTAATGTTAATTACACTAAACAAATGGAGGAAAACTTAGACGAAGTATCTTTAGGTAATATTAAAGATTTAAACGTTCTAACAGACTTTTACTATAAGTTTATTCCTATGATTGACTATGCAAATATTAATATGGAAAAAATAATGCCAACAATAACTGATGAGATTTGTCCATTATGTGGTAACCATTTAGTTATTAGAAAAGGACCAAAAAGTGAATTTTATGGGTGTTTAAGCTTCCCTAAATGTAAATTCACAAAAAGTATTGACAATGTCGAAGAAAATGCAACAAAATCACATAATTAAGTTTTAAAGTCAACAATTTTCTTTACAAACAGGTTAATAGGTGGTAAGATATAAATGCATCCAAAAGGATGCACTTATCCCCTATTTTGTGTACATAAAATGTGCACAATAAATCCCCTTATTTGACTCCTGAGACTTTTCTTAGGGGTCTTTTTTATTGACTTTAAGTACTAATTAGATTATTATGAATATACGGAGGAATTAATATGAAAACATTTAAAAATAAACCAATTACATTAGTTGGTAAAGAATTACAAGTTGGGGATATTGCCCCTAATTTTAAAGCAATGAATAATCATTTAGAAGAAGTAAGCCTAAGTGATTTCAAGAATGAATATATTGTTATTAATGTTGTGCCTTCACTAGATACACCTGTTTGTGACCTTCAAACAAAAACTGTTAACAATGAGTTATTAAGTGTTACTAACATCGATATAAAAGTATTAACATTAAGTAATGATTTACCATTTGCTCAAGCTAAATGGGTTATCAATGAGGAATTTGAAGGAATTGTGACTTTAAGTGATTACTTATATCATGATTTTGGTACAAAGTACGGCTTATTAATTAAGGAGTTAAATTTATTAGCTAGAGAGCTATTTGTCTTAAATGCAAAGCGTGAAATTATTTTCAAACTTGAAACTAATGAAATGACTCAACATTTAGATTATGAAAAATTAATCAAATTTATTAACACATTATCAGGGAAATAATTCCTGATTTTTTTATTTAATAATTAATAATAATAATTAATAATATTAATTAATAATTTCAATGCATTTCTTATTTAAATAATGTATAATAAGACTAAAGAGGTGGTTAGATGTTAATTATTGAAAATTTAACAAAAGTTTATGATAAAAATAAAGTTGCAGTTGATAATTTATCACTAAGAGTTGAATCTGGTGAAATATTTGGATTTATTGGCCATAATGGTGCGGGTAAAACAACAACAATTAAAGCAATTGTTGGTATTATTGATTTTATAGGTGATGTGACCCTAAATGGGGTAAGTATTAAGAGTGATCCAATTGAATTTAAAAAGATGGTTGCTTATATTCCTGATTCACCAGAGATATACGATAATTTAACTGGAATTCAATATTTAAATTTTATTTCAAATATCTATGATATTAGTTCAGAGAGAAGAATTGAGTTAATAAAAAAATATAGTAGTGAGTTCGAACTATTAGATGTCTTAAATGATCAAATTAAAACATATTCACATGGAATGAAACAGAAGTTAGTATTAGTATCTGCATTTATTAGGGAACCCAAGTTATTAATATTAGATGAACCATTTGTTGGCTTAGATCCAAAAGCAAGTTTTAAGATGAAAGAGTTAATGATTGAAATGGCAGAGAAGGGATCAATTATTTTCTTCTCGACTCACGTTTTAGAGGTTGCTGAAAAGTTTTGTAATACAGTTGGAATTATTAAAAAAAGTAAATTAGTTAAAAAAGGTACAATGAGTGAAGTAAGAGGAGATAAATCATTAGAAAATATTTTCTTGGAGCTTTTAGATAATGAATAATATCTTATCACTTACTAAAATACTTTTAATTAATACTTTTAATATTAATAAAATTTTTAAGAAAGATAAACTAGCACGAAAAATTTTAATACTAGTTTTATTTTTAATAATCTCTGCATTTTTATTTTTCTCAATGTATCAAATGTACTATAGCATTTTATTATTTTCAAACCCTGAAACAATGATTGAAGCAGTATTAACTATTACAATATTAATGGCAGTAACACTAACATTAATAACAAGTATTACACAAATGATTCAAATATTTGGAAGAAGTAATGACTTTGATTTATTGATGAGCTTACCGGTTAAGCCAAGAGAAATAATAATTGCTAAAATATTAACTATTCTAGCTACAAACTATTTTTCAATTGTCTTATTTGTTTTCGCTCCAGCTTTTAGCGCAATTGTTTTTAATATTGCAATGCCAAGTATTTTTTATCTTAACTATTTATTAATCGTTATTTTCTTTCCTTTATTTATAACAGGGATACTTGGGATATTATTTTATTATATAAAAATGATCTTTAGAAACTTTAGATATAAAAACTTACTTGTAATTTTATCTAGTATCACTTTCTTTGTCTTATATATGTTGTTTTTCAATATAGGTATGGATAATGAAAATATGGATAAATTACTTGATACAATAATGAATAACTTAAAATATATTTATTATCCTGGAAGTTTTGCTGTAAATGCACTAACTGGTGATTTTAAGAGTCTTATAATATTTATTGGATTAAATCTTTTAGTATTTGTAGTATTTATTTATTCATTTAATAGAAACTACGTTAAACTTAACAATATTAATGTAAGTGTTAAAAAGCATAAAAATACTGAAATAAAAGATTCTAAAAGAACAAACAATACAATTGAATTATTTAAAATTGAAGTAAAAAGATATTTTGGTTTATCAAGTTATGTTTTAAATACAATTATTGGGAAAATTATGATTATAATATTTATTATTATATTTTATAGTAGTATAAATAAAGAGGTAGAAGGTATTAATATTCCAAGCGAACTTCCTGTTATGTTATTGATGGGGGTAATAACATTTGGAATAACCTTAACTTCCACTACATCATCAGCAATTAGTCTAGAAGGTAAGAAGTTTTGGAATGTTAAGTCACTACCAATTAGTCATAATTCAGTTTTTAAGAGTAAGATTTTATTAGAAGCTTTAATGGGTACTATATTTGGTTTAATTGGTGTTATCTTAGGTTTTATTTTATTTAAGATTAATATCATTACAATTTTATTAATTAGTATCTTAACCGTATTACTTGCTATCCACAATGGTGTATTAGGACTAATAATTAACTTATTATTTCCAAAGATGGAATGGGATTTACCAATTAGAGCAATAAAACAAAGTATGAGTGTATTTGTATCAATGCTTGCATCATTTGCAATTACAATTATCTTAATTGCTTTAGGTGTATTAATATATAGTTATACTGAATTAATAAATTTAGTTGTAATAGGCTTAATTGGTACTATTTTAATAATTCTAATTACAGAAGTACTAATCTTAAAATATCGTGGTAAAAAATGGTATATTAACATTAACTAAATAAAGGTGCATTGCACTTTTATTTTTTTATTAAAAGTAGTTTTATGGTATAATATTTTAAGATTGGAGTGATTTTATGAGTTTCTTTAAAAAACTATTTGGCCGTAAACCTAAAAATGATAAGTATGAAATGGGATTACATAAAACTAAAGAAAGACTTGGTAATTTAAAACAAGTTTTAGCAAACTCAAAAAAGATTGATGACACTTTATTTGATGAATTAGAAGATATTTTCATTCAAGCAGATATGGGTGTTGATACAGTACTTTATTTTATAAATGAACTTAGAAAAGAAGTAGATAATAAAAAGATTGAAGATCCAAATCTCTTAGCAGAAATAATTGTTGATAAGATGTTTGAGATTTACTTAAAAGGTGAAATTTTAGATACTGAATTAGATTATAGTGATTCTAGAATTAATGTCTATTTATTTGTTGGCGTTAATGGTGTGGGCAAAACCACAACAATTGGTAAAATAGCTAAATCTTATGTTGATCAAGGTAAAAAAGTAATGGTTGTTGCTGGAGATACATTTAGAGCTGGTGCTATTAACCAACTTGATGTTTGGGCTAATAGAAGTGGTGCAACTTTATTTAAAAAAGAAGAAGGAAGTGATCCTTCAAGTGTAATTCATGATGCATTAGTTTTAGCTAAAAAAGATAAGTATGATGTTGTTTTAGTAGATACTGCAGGAAGACTACAGACTAAAGTTAACTTAATGAATGAATTAGCTAAAATGAAGCGAGTTATTGAAAAAAATATTCCAGGTGCACCACATGAAACATTACTTGTTATTGATGCAACTACTGGTCAAAATGGAATGAGACAAGCTGAAGTATTTAAAGAAGCTACTAGTGTTAGTGGGATTATTCTAACTAAATTAGATGGAACCGCAAAAGGTGGTATTGTCTTAGCAATTAGACATAATTATGGCATACCTATTAAATATGTAGGTCTTGGTGAAAAGATTGATGATCTTGTAATGTTTGATATTGAATCATATATTTATGGGTTATTTAAGGAGTTTTTTTAATGGAGAAGTTAGTTAAAACCGAACTTTTAAATGAACTTTTTGAAACATATAAAGATTTATTTACTGAAAAACAAATTGAATATTTTAAATATTATTATGAACTAGATTATAGTTATCAAGAAATAGGAGAAATGTTTAATGTTTCTAGAAATGCTATTTTTGACTCATTAAAGAAAGTTGAAGATAGTCTTTATATGTATGAAGAAAAACTTAAAATTGTAGAAAAAAGAAATTTAAGAAAAGAATATCTAGATTGCTACTTAAAGACAAATGATAAGGTCTATTTAGATAAACTTAAAGGGATGGATGAATAATGGAAAATAGTTTAAGTTCAAGAATGCAAATGGCAATTAGAAGAATAACAGGTCGTGGTAAATTAACAGAAGCAGATATTGATGAAATGATGCGTGAAGTTAGATTATCATTACTTGAAGCAGACGTTAACTTTAGAGTTGTTAAAACTTTTACAGCGAACATTAAAGAACAAGCTATTGGTGAGAAGATATTAAAAGGTTTAAATCCAGGTCAACAAGTTGTAAAAATTGTTCACGATGAATTAAAGCGTGTAATGGGCGATGAGAATGCTCCTTTAACATTTGAAAATAATGGTTTAACTACTTTTATGACTATTGGGTTACAAGGATCTGGTAAGACAACATCAATTGGTAAACTAGGTGTTTATTTAAGAAAAAACTTAAAGAAAAAAGTAATGTTTATTGCTGCAGACGTTTATAGACCAGCAGCGATTGATCAGTTAATAACAATTGGGAAACAAATTGGAATTGAAGTCTACGATGAAGGCTTAAAAGATGCAAGAGAGATTGTTAAAAATGGTTTGAAGTATGCTAAAGAGAAAAACTATGATGTAGCAATCATTGATACTGCCGGAAGACTTCACATTGATGAAACAATGATGCAAGAATTAGTAGATGTTAAAAAAATTGCCAATCCAAGTGAAATATTACTAACTGTTGATGCGATGACCGGTCAAGATGCAGCACAAATTGCTAAGAGTTTTCATGACCAATTAAATGCAACCGGTGCAATCTTAACCAAACTTGATGGTGATACTAGAGGTGGAGCAGCATTATCAATTAGAGAAGTTTCAGGTATTCCAATTAAATTTGCTTCAAGTGGTGAAGGAATGGATACATTTGAACCATTCCATCCTGAACGTATGGCTTCAAGAATTCTTGGTATGGGTGATGTTTTAACATTAATTGATAAAGCAACTGAAGCAATCGATGAAGATGAAGCAAAAAACATGATGGAAAAAATGATGAGTGATAATTTTAACTATTATGACTTATTAAAACAATTTAAAATGATTAAAAGAATGGGGTCTATTTCTAAATTAATGGGCTTTATTCCAGGTATGGGTAATATTAAAAAAGCAGCAAGTCAAATAGATGATAAACAATTTGATAAAATGGCGGTTATTATTAACTCAATGACTGATAAAGAAAAGAAAAATCCTACTTTAATTGATAAAAGTTCAGGGAGAAGACAAAGGATTGCTAAAGGTGCTGGTGTTAACGTAAGTGATGTTAATAACTTGCGTCAAGCATTAGAAACTCAAAAGAAAATGGTTAAAACCATGAGTAATATGAGTGAAAAGGATCTAGAAGATTTACAAAAAGATCCAAGTAAATTAATGAATAAAATGCCTCAAAGAAGCAATACCGGAAAAGGTAAGGGCAAAGGTAACTTTAGAAGATAAATTAATAAAGGTGTTAGATTTTTTATCTAGCACCTTTATATGTTAAAATAGAAAAGAAAGTAGGGATTATAATGGAAAAATTAATTTTAGTGGATGGTAATTCAATTCTATTTCGTGCATATTATGCAACAGCTTATCCAGGCGCTGTTTTAATGAAAACATCTAAGGGTGAATATACAAATGCATTATTTGCCTTTATTAATATGTTTAGTAAAATAATTGAAGACCACAATTCATATATCTTAGTTGCATTTGATACAAAAGAGCCAACTTTTAGACATATAGACTATAAAGAATACAAGGCTGGAAGAGCAAAAATGCCAGAAGAACTCGCTGAACAAATTCCAAGAGTGTATGAGTATATTGAAAAACTAGGAATTAAGGCATATTTTAAGGCTGGTTATGAAGCGGATGATATTATAGGTATCTATGCAAAAGAAGCTTCAAATAAAGGAATTAAAGTAGAAATTTTTTCAAGTGATCGTGACTTACTGCAATTAGTAGATGAAAATATTACTGTTAACTTATTAAAAAAAGGAATGCAAGAAGTTATCGCCTATACTCCAAGTAGTTTGTTTGCTGAGTTTGAGTTAACTCATGAACAAATAATTGATTTAAAAGCCCTACAAGGTGATCCAAGTGATAATATTCCAGGAGTTCCAGGTGTTGGTCCTAAAACAGCAACTAATCTATTAAAGGAATATCATACTTTAGAAGGTATTTATGAAAACATTGATGCTCTAAAAGGTAAAGTTAAAGAAAGATTAGAAGAAAATAAAGAATTAGCTTTATTAAGTAAAAAATTAGTAACGATTATGACAGAAGGAAGTCTTGATTACACTTTAGAAGAGTTAAAACGTGATAATTTTGATCTATCAAACTTAGTTTCTTTTCTACAAAAATATGAGTTACATAATTTAGTAAAATTAATTGATACCGAAAAAATTGATTATTCATTTGATTATGAGATAGTAGATAATGCTAGCAAGTTAGATAAAATACTTAAAAACAATTCAAGTATTTATTTTGAATTAAGTGATTCAAATTACCATAAAGCAACCCTTTGGGGGATTGGTTATTTTGATGGTAAATCAAGTTATTTTATTGATCCTAAGTTATTAGAAGAAGATATTTTTAAAAGCTATTTAAAGAATAATAAAATAAATAAATATTCATACAATTATAAGGCAGCTAAAGTAAATTTATTATATAAAGGGATAGACTTTAATAATATTACTTTTGATTTACTTCTTGCTGCATACTTAATTGATTCACATTATGGTAAGGATGAATTTAAGTATGTTGTTTCTAACTTTAATTATGATGGAATTGAATATGAAGATTTAATTTATGGAAAAGGTGCTAAAAAAGGTTTACCAGAAAAAGAAGTATACCAAAAGCATATTGTAAGTAAAGCTCGTGCAATTTATCTACTTAAAGATTTACTAATTAAACAATTAAAAGAAAAAGAACAATATCATTTATTAACCGAGATAGAGTTACCACTTTCTAATGTTTTAGCGAAAATGGAATATCAAGGAATATTGATTGATAAAGAAGAGTTAAAAAAACAAACAATTGAAACTAATAATAGAATATTAGAATTAACTAAAGAAATTATTAATTTAGCAGGCGTAGATTTCAACGTTCAATCACCAAAACAATTAGGTGATGTTTTATTTGAAACCTTAAACCTCCCACATGGTAAGAAAAATAAGACTGGTTATTCAACAAATGTTGATGTTTTAAATAAGTTAGTTAATGTTCATCCAATAATTCCTTTAATTTTAGATTTTAGGGAATTAAACAAATTATATACGACATATTTAGTAGGTCTTGATAGTGCAATTTTTGATGATAATAAAATTCATACAATCTATATGCAAGCTGTAACAACAACAGGTAGATTATCTTCAGTTGAGCCTAACTTACAAAATATTCCAACTAGAACAAAAGAAGGTAAAGAAATTAGAAAAATCTTTATTGCTGATAAAAACAACTATTTAGTAAGTTCTGACTATTCGCAAATTGAACTTAGAATCCTTGCAGATATGGCTGATGTTAATGAATTAAAGAAAGCATTTAATGATTACCGTGATATTCATAGTGAAACAGCTAAGAAAGTATTTAGCATAGACAGTGAACCATCAAGTGAACAAAGAAGACAAGCTAAGGCGGTAAACTTTGGAATTATTTATGGAATGGGAGCATGGAGTTTAAGTGAAGATTTAAATATCTCACCGGCTGAGGCCCAAAATTTTATTGATAAATATTTAGAAGTATATCCAGAAATAAAAGATTATATGACTAACATTGTAGAGTTTGCGACAAATAAAGGATATGTTGAAACTCTAAGCAAGAGAAGAAGATATATTCCAGAACTTTCATCAAGTGTGTATATGCAAAGAGAGTTTGGTAAAAGAACGGCATTAAATGCACCAATTCAAGGAACTGCAGCTGATATTATTAAGATTGCGATGATTAATTTAGATAATTATATTGTAGAAAATAACTTAAAATCAAAAATACTTCTTCAAGTACATGACGAACTGATCTTAGAAGTTCCAGAACAAGAAGTAGAATTAATGAAAAATATCATTGGTAAAATTATGTCAGAAGCTTATAAATTAAAAGTAAAATTAGAAACAAGTACTGCAGTTGGTAAAACTTGGTATGAAATATAAGCCGCTTATGTGGCTTATTTTATCCACAAAAATTGTGGATAAGTATTTGCATAAAATATGATAAGATAAATTGAGAGGTGATTAGATGCCAGAACTACCAGAAGTTGAGACGGTTAGAAAACAGTTACGTAATCTAGTCTTAGATAAAAAAATAATTGAAGTTTTACCAGTCTATGAAAAAATAGTAGACGGAGATATTAATGAATTCTTACAAATCATGACAAATAATAAAATTATTGATGTTGAAAGATATGGTAAGTATTTAGTTTTTATACTAAATGATAGTCATGTTTTAATTTCACATCTTCGCATGGAAGGTAAATATCATATTAGAGATAGTAAGTATCCTTTAAGTAAACATGAGCATATAATATTTTACTTTGAAGATAATACTAGTCTTAGATATGATGACACAAGAAAATTTGGAAGAATGGAAATAAGAACTAAAGATAATTATTTAAAAGTTAACCCACTTGCTAAACTTGGAAGTGAACCAAGTAATATGAGTGATAATGAATTATTTTTAAAATTAAAAAATAAAAATACAACAATTAAACAAGCGCTACTTGACCAAACAGTTATTTCAGGTCTTGGTAATATCTATGTTGATGAAACCTTGTTTTTAAGTAAAATTGACCCAAGAAGAAACACGAAAGAAATTACCCTAGATGAAGCAAACTCGCTAACTAATAGCGCAAAGCTTGTTTTAGACAAAGCGATAAAACTAGGTGGAACAACCATTAAGTCATTCTCAGCAACTGACATTCATGGAAAATTCCAAAATCATTTAAATGTACATACTAAAGTTAATGAAGCATGTCCTGTTTGTGGAAATACAATTATTAAAATAAAAGTTGGGGGAAGAGGAACTTATGTCTGTGAAACATGCCAAAAATAAACCATTTATCTATGGGTTAACTGGTGGTATTGGTAGTGGGAAGACAACAGCAACTAACTTTTTCCTAGAAAAAGATATCAAAGTATTTGATTCAGATCTGTTTGTTAAACATATTTGGGAAAGTAATTTAGAATTAAAAAAAACTATCAAAGATAAATATAATATTGATATATCAACTATATCTGGAAAAAAAGAATTATCTAATATTATATTTAGTAGTATAAGTGATAAGGCATATATTAATTCATTAATTCATCCACTAGTCCTTAATGGTATTTTAGAATTTATAAATTTAAATAGTAATGAAAAATACTTAGTTATAGATATGCCATTATTATTTGAAATTAATTATGAAAAAAATGTTTCTAAAACAATCTTAATTTATACAAGTAAGAAAAATCAAATAAAAAGAATTATGAAGCGTGATAACTTAACGAAAGAAGAAGCGCTTAATAGAATTAATAATCAAATGAGTTTAAAAGATAAGAAAAAGTTAGCAGACTATGTAATAGTTAACAATAGTTCAATGGATAAATATTTAGAAAAGTTAGAATTACTATATGGGGGAATGAATGATGAGAGTGGGGAGCAAATTTAGACTACAAACTAAAACCGATTTAAGTTTTAGTGATTTTCGTGTTTTATCACTACTATATCAACCTTTAATAGGGATTGATGGTTTTAGTTTATATGTAACCTTAACCCACTTATCAAAATCAATTAGTGAATTAAAACATCAAGCATTGTTTGATATCCTTAATTTAACAAAAGATAATTTTATTAGTATAACAGAAAAACTAGAGGCTATTGGCTTAGTTGAGACCTTTGTTAGAGATGAAACTGATTATATTTATGTATTAAAGCCACCATATTCAGCTAAAAAGTTTTTAATTGATACCTTCTTAGGGACATATTTAGAAAGTGAAATTGGCGATAAAAATTTAAAAATATTACTTGAAATCTTCAAAGTAAAGGAACTAGATTTTTATGGCTATGAAAATATTAGTAAAACTTTTGATGACTTATATAGCTTTAGAGTAAAGAAACTACTTAAAGTTGATTTTAAATTAGAAGAAAGAAATGGCAATAATACTAAATTAATTAGAAATAGTATTGACTATAATATGTTAATAGAAAAATTACCAAGAGCACTTAAAACACCTAGTTTATTTAATGAAAACTTTAAACAAAAAATTATTCAACTTGCATATGTCTATCAGTTTAGCATTAGTGATCTAATAGAAATCTTTAAGGAGTCGGCTAAAAATGGTAGTGATTTAAACATTGAAGCAATTAATTTTAGAGCAAAACTTTATTATGCAAATCAAAATAAAGATATTTATGTTGAAGAAAATAAGTTAACTGATGAAGAAAAGATTGCTACATTACCACTTGATACAATTGTACAAAAGTTTGTACTTGGTGATCATCAGCAAAAAGCAATGGCACTATCAACTATTAATGATTTTATTAATCAAACAGAAATTGATTTAGGAGTTTTAAACATATTAATAATGTTTATCTTGAAAAATAAAAATGGTGAACTACCACACGTTAATTACATATTAAAGGTTTGGAAGTCATGGCAAAACAGTGGTGTGTCAAGTATTAGTGATGCTATTAGTCATCAAGAACAAATTGAAAAGAAATGGAAAAACAAGAAATCATATAGTAATGAACCGAAGGTTAATAAACCTGAATGGTTAGATGAGTACTTAAAAGAAATACAAGAGATGGAGGGATAAAATGAGCTTAAAAGATATAAGAGATAGAGTAAAAAATGATTTAGAGACAAAAGATTTAATTTTAGATGATAATGATTTAATGATAGTTGATAGATATTTAAATATTAGAAATCAAATTAAAGATGGCTATAAACCAATTTTAAAAACAGATCCTTATATTGAAATTGTTTATATCCCAACAAAAGAACGATTAGAAGAAGAAAAACTCTCGAAACTTAAAAATAATTTATTAGTTTTTGAAAGTGATATTTATCTTCAAGATGCAGATATCGAAAACTTTGAAATTTTTAATGATGAACGTGAAAAAATAAAAAAAATCGCCTTAGATTTTGTTAAAAACTATGATGAAAATGTTTATCAAAAAGGATTATATATTTACGGGAAATATCGTACAGGTAAGACATATATATTATCAGCAATTGCTAATCACTTAGCTAAAAATGATTGTCAAGTTTTATTAGTATTTATGCCTGATTTAGTAAGAACAATTAAACAAGGAATTAGTGATGGTACTATGGAGAGTAAAATTAATTTATTAAAACAAACTGAAGTTTTAATGATTGATGATATTGGTGGGGAAAATATTACTGCATGGTTTAGAGATGAGATTTTACTTCCAATCTTGCAGTACCGATTATCAGCAAAACTTACTACATTTTTCTCATCCAATTTAGATTATAATAATTTAACACAGAGTCTAAGTCAAGGTTCAAAAACCGAACACGATTTTGTTAAAGCAGTAAGAGTAATTCAGCGAATTAGAGAATTAACAACATACATTAAATTAGACGACAAACAATATAAATAAAATAATTGACTACAATTAAAATTGTGATATAATTTATTTAATAACGAAGAAGAGGACACGATTAATTTAGAAATTAGCGACGTAGGTTAGTGAAAGCTACGAACATAAATTAATTACTACCTTGGAGTTGGCATTGCCCGGGTAATTCCGTTAAAGATCAAATGAGTGCTAGGAAACTAGAACTAAGGTGGTACCGCGTAAATTTACGTCCTTAGATATTAATATATCTAGGGATTTTTTTATTTATAAGAAAGAAGGAAATAAATATGATTAAAATAACATTACCTGATGGAAGCATTAAAGATTATGAATTAAATATAACACCATTTGAGATTGCTAAAAGCATTAGTGAAGGTCTATCAAAAATGGTTAAAGCTGCAATTTTCAATGATGAATATGTTGAACTTAATAGAAAGTTACAGGCTGATGGAAAAATTAGATTACTAACAAAAAATGATAAAGAAGCGCTAGATGTTTTAAATCATAGTACAAGTCATTTAATGGCTGAGGCTATCACTAATCTTTATCCGGGTGCTAATTTTGGGGTTGGACCTTACATTAAAGAAGGTTTTTACTATGACGTTGATTTTAAAGATGTTGAGGTAACAGATCAAATGTTACCTTTAATTGAAAAAGAAATGTTAAGACTTGCAAACCTTGGTGAAGAAATTGTAAGAAGAGATGTAACATATAAAGAAGCAAAGGAAATATTTAAAAATGATAAATATAAATTAGAAATCATTGAACAATATAAAGATGATTTATTAACTGTATATACACAAGGAAATTTTACTGATTTATGCCGTGGTGGTCATTTAGTTAATACAAAAGAAATTAAACATTTTAAACTTTTAAATATGGCTGGTGCTTATTGGCGTGGTGATTCAAAAAACAAACAGTTAACTAGAATTTATGGAACAAGTTTCTTTAGCGCTAAAGAATTAAAGGAACACCTAGAAATACTAGAAGAAAGAAAACAAAGAGATCACCGTAAACTAGGTAAAGAATTAAACTTATTTATGATTAGTAACGAAGTTGGTCAAGGTCTACCTATATGGTTACCTAAAGGAGCAACAATTAGACGCACTATTGAAAGATATATTACAGACGTTGAAATAAGAGCAGGGTATAATCATGTTTATACTCCAATACTAGCAAAACATGAATTATATATAACATCTGGACACTGGGGTCATTACCAAGATACAATGTTTCCACCAATTGATATGCCAGATGGTGAAAAACTAGTTTTAAGACCAATGAACTGTCCACATCATATGATTATTTTTAAAGATGAAGTTAGAAGTTACCGTGATTTACCAATTAGAATCGCAGAACTTGGAATGATGCACCGTTATGAAAAATCAGGCGCATTGTCAGGACTTCAAAGAGTAAGAGAAATGACATTAAATGATGCTCATATTTTTGTAAGACCAGATCAAATTAAAGAAGAAATTAGTCGTACTATGAATATGATTGTTGAAACATATAAAGTCTTTGGTATAAGTGATTATTACTTTAGACTAAGTTACCGTGATCCAAATAATACTGACAAATACTTTGATGATAATGAAATGTGGAATAAAGCAGAAAGCACATTAAAACATGTTATGGATGAATTAGAGTTAAATTATGAAGAAGCAATTGGAGAAGCAGCATTTTACGGACCAAAAATTGACGTTCAAGTTAAAACAGCAATGGGTACAGAAGAAACATTATCAACCGTACAATTAGACTTCTTATTACCAGAGAGATTTGAATTAACTTATGTTGGTGAAGATGGTAAAAATGATAAAAGACCAGTTGTTATCCACCGTGGTGTAGTATCAACAATGGAAAGATTTGTTTCATACTTAATTGAAGTATATAAAGGTGCATTTCCATTTTGGTTATCACCAGTTCAAATTAAGGTAATTCCAGTTAATAATAATCACCATTTAGATTATGCTAAGGAATTAACTGATAAATTAATCAATCTAGGATTTAGAGTAGAAGCGGATTACCGTGAAGAAAAATTAGGTTATAAGATTAGAGAAGCTCAAACTCAAAAGATTCCATATCAATTAGTTTTAGGTGATAACGAAAGAGATAATGAATTAGTTACATACCGTAAATATGGAAGCACAGAACAAACAACAGTTAAGTTTATTGACTTTGTTAATATGATTGAAAAAGAATTAATTAAATAATTAAAGAAAGAATGCATGTTTTTCATGCATTTTTTTTGATATAATAGATAAAAGAGGTGGTCTTATGACTAAAATTGAAATAATAAAATTATTAGGTAAGATAATTGAACCTGATACTAATAAAACACTAGAAGAACTTGATGCTATTAAGTCTTTAAATATTTTAACTAATAAAGTAGTTGATGTAGTAATCAAATTACCATCACTTAATCATTTAGAAGATATTAAACGCCAAGTAGCAACAATTATTAAAATAGATTTAGCATATCCAGGAGTAAAGATTGATATTACTAAGGATTTATCAATAAAAGAAGAAGTAGTTGTTTCAAATGATTCTTCAAAAATTAAATATTTAGCAATTGCAAGTGGCAAAGGTGGTGTTGGTAAATCAAGTGTTACCGCAAATTTAGCTTATGCATTTAAGAGATTAGGAAAAAAAGTAGGTATTATTGATGTTGATATTTATGGCGCTAGCATTCCTTTTGTCTTAGATATGAAAATTAAGCCACTTGACTTAGATGATGAAGGTAAAATAATTCCTGCAAATTTTGAAGGAATTCAAATTATATCAACAGAATTTTTTGTTCCAAGAGATAAACCTTTAATGTGGAGAGCACCAATTGCTAGTCAAATGACAAAAATGTTTTTTGAATCAGTAGCTTTTCATGAAGATACAGAAATAGTTTTAATTGATATGCCACCAGGAACTGGTGATATTGCAATTGATGTTAGAGAATTACTTCCTAAAAGTGATATGATTATTGTAACAACACCTAATATACCAGCAAGTAATATTGCCGTTAAAGCGGGTCTTGGCTCAAAAGAAATTGGCCACAATATAATAGGTGTAATAGAAAACATGAGTTTTTACTATAATGCATGTAGTAAAGAAAAAGAATATATATTTGGTACTGGGGGAGCGGAGTTAGTTGCTGAAAAAATAGGAGTAGATATTATAGGTAAAATTCCACTAACTACGATAACAGAAAATACAATCCTATTTGACATGACAACAATTCAGGGGAAAATCTTTATGCAAATTGCTGCAAATTATTTAGAAAGGATAAAAAAATGATAAAAATTTCTAATTTATCAAAAAGTTATGGCACAGTCAAAGCTTTAAATAACATCAATTTAGAAATTGGGGAAAATAGAATTATTGGTTTATTAGGACCAAATGGTAGTGGAAAATCAACTTTAATTAAAATTTTAAATGGTCTTTTAAAAGAAGACTCAGGTATAGTTTTAATCGATGGTTTTGAGATTGGAGTTTCTAGTAAAGAGATAATTTCTTATTTACCAGAGAGAACTTACTTAGATAATAATTTAACAGTTTCTGAAACAATAAGTTTTTTTAAAGACTTTTATAAAGACTTTAGCCAAGTTAGAGCTTATAAATTAGTAGAGGATCTAAAGATTGATCCAAATAAAAAAATTAAAACCTTATCTAAAGGTAATAAAGAAAAAGTTCAACTTATTTTAGTAGTTAGTAGAGATGCAAGATATTATATCCTTGATGAACCAATAGCAGGAGTTGATCCAGCAACAAGAGATTATATACTAGAAACTGTCCTAAATAATTTAAGTATAAATTCAACCCTTATTATTTCCACTCATTTAATCTCTGATATTGAGAGTTATTTAAATGAAGTTATAATAATTAAAGAAGGAAACATAATCTATAATGGCGATAAATTAAATCTTTTAAAAGACTATGAGTCACTTGATGAATGGTTTAGAAGGGAGTTTAGACATGTTTAAGTTATTGAAATATCACTTAAAATCCTTCATAAAAATTCACATCTTACTAACTGTAGTAATATTTGTTAATATGTTTATGCTTAAGATACTAAATGAAATTGCCAAATCCAGTAATAGTCTTGTTTTTAGAACTATAACAGGATTCTTACAAGCAATCTTTATCATTACAATAATAATTCTTGTAATATTTACAGTCTTTTTATCAATTAGACTTTTTTATCAAAAAGTATTAAGTGATCAAGGCTATCTTACAAATACTTTGCCACTTAAACCAAGTAGTATTATAAATTCAATTACACTTAATGCTATTATTTATTTAGTTTATGATTTTTTTGTAATTTTAGTAGTTTTTCTTCTCTACAGCAATGTATTTATAGATAATCAAATTCTTGATTTTAGTAAAATACCAATCTATTTATTATTATTCTTAAGCCTTACTCTAACCTTTACTTATTTTGCTTTATTAATTCTTAGTTACGGCTTTAGTAGAAACAATAAAATATCATCTACAGTTATTTCTGGAATTATCCTATATGCGATCAATCAATTTTTAGGTGGAATTTTAGTTGCTATCTTATTTTTTGGTGTAAGAAGTATTGATTTTTCAGTATCAGGAGATACGATAATTTTTTTAATAATCTCAGGTTTTTATTTAGTACTTACTCTATTATATTATTTAGGGGTTAATTACTTAATTAAGAATAAATTAAACCTTGAGTGATAATCTTGTAAAAATACTCTTTTTAAGATAAAATAATATAGGTAATTTTACAAAAAAGGAATGATTTGATGGATGAATTAATAATCATTGGTGCAGGACCAATGGGTTTATATGCAGGTTATACAGCAGGGCTTAGAGATTTAAATGGGAGAATACTTGAGTCTTCTTATACATATGGCGGACAAGTAATAACTCTTTATAGTGAAAAAAAGATTTATGATGTTCCAGGATTTCAAGTTTTAACAGGAAAAGATTTAATAAATAATTTATATCTACAATATAAAAGATATGAAGATAATTTTCCATTGCATCTAAACACTGAAGTTTATGAAATAATAAAAAAAGAAAATCATTATATTGTAAATACAAGTTCTGGAAGTTATTTAACAAAGAAAATACTAATTACTGATGGTGGTGGTAAGTTTAAACCAAAACCACTTGAATTAGATAATGAATTACTTCAAGATAATATTTTATATTCAGTAACAAATAAAGAAATGTTTAGGGATAAAGATGTTTTAATTCTTGGTGGCGGTGATAGTGCAGCTGACTGGGCTTTAGATCTAAAAGATATTGCGAAAAATATTACATTAGTTCACAGAAGAGATAAATTTAGAGCACATCAAGCAACTATTAATGAAATAGAAGGTAGTGTTAATATTTTAACGCCTTATGTAGTTAAAGATATTATTGGTGATGCTAAAGTAAGTGAAGTAGTATTAGAAAACGTAAATGACAAGAGTATTAAAAGTATTAAGACAGATTATTTATTAGTTTTTTATGGTGTAAATAACACTAAATCAAATGCTAATGTTTGGAATATTAATACTGATAAAAATGGGATTATCGTTAATACATTAATGCAAACAAACCTAGAAGGTATTTATGCAGCAGGTAATGCTGTAAGCTATCCAGGTAAACTAAAAATGATAGTAACAGGTATGGGTGAAATAGGAACTGCAATTGGAGCAATCACTAATGAATTATATCCAGATCGTAAAACTAATAACTTATACTCATCAATGTTAATAAAAGAATAAAATATATTTGAATATTCATACATTTTATGTATAATATTCATAAGGGACTATAGCTCAGCGGGAGAGCGCTTGCTTGACGTGCAAGAAGTCGTAGGTTCAATCCCTACTAGTCCCACCATTTAAAAGGTTAAGAGACTACAAAATTGTAGTCTTTTTTTTGTAGTAAAAATCTTATAAATATGAGATAATTACTAAGAGAATATGGAGTGGTATATGTGATTGCATTTATAATTTTTTTAATAACAAGTTTATTGATCATCTTAAGTTTTTTCTTCTATCCTAAAATTAAAATAAGTAAATATGAGTTTAGTTCTTATTGGATTATAGCTATAATCGGAGCCATACTTTCACTAATATTTAAACAAATAACTTTTAATCAAATTTTTAGTAGTTTAGTTAATGAAAGTAGTATGAATCCAACTAAATTAATAGTAATTTTTATTTGTATGGCAGTCTTATCACTATATTTAGATGAGATAGGTTTTTTTAAATATTTGGCAAATATCGTAATTAAAAAGTTTAACAGATCAAAATGGCAATTGTTTTTCGGGCTTTATTCGATTGTTGCTATTCTTACTGTATTTACTTCCAATGACGTAATTATTTTAACTTTAACTTTTTTTATAATATATTTTAGTAAAAATGCTAAGATCAATCCGATTCCTTTTTTATTTGCAGAATTTATAGCAGCAAATACACTAAGCATTTTATTAATAATAGGAAATCCAACTAATATGTATTTATCAAGTATTAATAATATAAGCTTTATTTCATACTTTAAAGTAATGATTTTACCAACTATTGCAACTTTAATATCATCGCTAACAGTATTATCAATTATGTTTAGAAAAGAGTTGAATACAAAAATAGAACACATTGAAACAAGTGAATTAAAAGTAGAAAGATATAGTTTAATTCTTGGTTTAGTTACATTGTTTGGTGCTTTAATATTTTTGACTATTAGTAACTACTTAAAAATAGAAATGTGGGTTATTACTTTGTTCTTTTTAATAGTTTTATCTATTTTATCTAATTTAAATATAAATTCAAGAATTGGTTTTAATAAAAGTATTAAAAGAGCTCCTTGGAACTTTATACCCTTTTTGATTAGTATGTTTATTATAATAATTAGTCTAGACAATAATGGAATAACCTCAATTTTCAGCAAAATGTTAGGAACTAAAAATCCAATATTTGTTTATGGTTTTTCTAGTGCACTTATGGGTAATTTAATGAATAATATTCCAATGAGTATTTTTTATGGAAGTGTTATTAGTAATACAAGTATTCTTATTCAAAAACAAGCAATATATGCAAGTATCATAGGATCAAATCTCTCTGCTTTGTTTACTCCACTTGGTTCTTTAGCTGGATTAATGTGGCTAGAGACTCTAAAGAAGGAGGAAATAAATTTAAAGTTTAAAGAATTTATTATAAGAGGAAGTATTGTTGCATTAGTTACATTATTTTTTGCATTAGTTACATTAAAAATTGTACTTTGAAAAAATTAAATAGTAGATGTATTTTATTAAACAGTAAGTAAAATACATCTTTTTTTATTATTTAATAAAAATTGCAATAAATGGATATAATCTCTAATTAATCATACTATTTATAATTAATTCTTTTACTAATCTTTTAAGTTAAAAAATATCACAATTTCACATATTGCACTTGAATGTAAACGGTTTCTATGTTATATTAAAAATAGATAAATAAAACATAGGAGGAAAAATATGAATAAAAAAAATAAAATCAATTATTTTGTTATTTATCATGGTGATGGTTACAGTTACTTTAGTATCCTGTAAACCAAAAGATACAGGGGAAGTCCAAAAAATTATTGAGCAAGCTCAAAAAATGGACAGAAATGAATTGTATGCAAAAGCAATAGAAGAACTTGATGGTAAAACTATGACGGCTGTTGGTAATTCAAGTCGTGGTAAAACTGCACAAGAGTATTTTCTTGCATACTTACAAGGAAAGAAGTTTGATTCAGCAACTGGTACTTATGTAGCAGATGCAAAGATTAGAGAAGAGTTTCCACAATATAAGGAAGATTTTAACGGAAAAATTGACTGGACACAGCCAAAAAACAATCGTATTTTTGCACAAATTAGTTCAGACGTTAATTCATCAAAACCTCTAATTTCTATGACATTAATTCAAGATGGTAATCAAATTAAGAGTAAAATGCTTGATACAGGTTATCTCCTTAATTATATACCAAAAGAATGGGGTGGAGATAAAGCAACTAATGGTGAACCATTTGCTTTACAATCATTAAATAAAGTATTTATGTATAATAATTTAGGCGGGAAATCGATTAAAAACGTTTGGCAATTTGTAGCTGAAGGGGAAAGACCAATGTTCATGGGATTAGATAGTGAACCAGTTGGTAAAAACTTCTTATACATGTTAACAAATGAAAAAAATTCAAATATTATGAAAGAAGCATATGATGCATTAACAGCAACAGAAAAAACTTATTTTGATAAAACAATCAAAGAAGTTGAACAAGATGCTAAAGATTTAGGTTTAACACATGCAAATGCTAAATATTCATTAGCTTGGATTAAATTATGGGTAAAACAATTTAATCAACAAACAGATGATGGTCCAATTATGGGTGAATTAGCAAAATCATCATCAGTTGGTGAATCAGGTTTAATCGTGTATTCAAAATTAAGAAGTGTTAATGAAACACCTGAAGTTTCAAAGAATAACGTAACAGTTGCAGCATATCAAGAAGGTTATGTTGGTATTGGTGGATTTATGTATAAACACTACTTACAAGTTTTAAAAACTTCACCATTCCCATGGACATCAGTTGCATTTATTCATTTTATGACAACTACACAAGATGGTTTCTCACCTTGGGGTAAAGATATTGGTGGATATGCTTCAGATGATAAAGCAAATCAAGTTCACTTATATGATGGCCATGAAGATAGAGATAAAAATAAGCCAATCTTATTCCCAGCATTAAATGATCGTGGATATGAATGGTGGTCAGGTGATACAGCAGGTAAAGGTAGATTAGTAATTGAAGATCCTACATATGTAGCAAGTGTAAGTCATATCGTTGGTGACTGGATCGATTTATTATAATAAATAGTATTATATAAACATTTAAGGGGCGTATAATACTCGCCCCTTAATCATAGTGAAGGTGAGAAAATGGAACAAAATAAAAATTTTAGTCTATATAGAAACAAAATAAAAACATATTTCTCAAAACCGGAAAATGCAATCTTAGTGGTTTTAGGTATTTTATTATCTATTTTCACATTAGCACCACTGGTAACAATATTATTTGATACCTTTAAAATCCATGTTGGGACAGTTGAAACAGTGATATCAGGTAAGACTGGTGGATATTCATTATCCAACTATAAAGATCTCTTATTTGGTAATTTAAGTAAAAGAAACCTTCGTGAACCATTTATGAACACAATGTATTTAAGTATTTTATCAACGATAATTGCATTAGTTTACGGGGGAATTGTAGCATACTTAATTACAAGAACTAACATGAAGTTTAAAAAGTTTATTGGTGCTGTATTTATTTTCACATACATCATGCCACAATGGACAATGGCAATGGTTTGGAGAAATTTATTTAATAGTAATTTAGTAACAGGTGGGTCAGATGGGGTATTAGCAAGTTTATTTGGGATAAGAGCACCTCTATGGGTTACGACAGGACTGTTTCCAAGTGCAATCGTACTTGGATTACATTATGCACCTTTTGCATATATATTAATTGGTGGAGTATTTAAAAATATGGATGCTAACTTAGAAGAAGCAGCAACAATTCTAAATACACCAAAACATAAGATATTTTTTAGAGTCACATTACCAATGGTCTTACCAGCAATATTATCAACAATCTTATTAGTTTTTAGTAGTTCAATGGGAAGTTATCCAGTACCACATTACTTGAAATTATCAACACTTTCAACAAGATATGTTGAAATAGCGGCTCAAAGACCAGGATCAGCAAGTATTTTATCAGTTATTATGATTTTAATTGGTATTACAATCTTAACAGTAAACCAAAGAGCAACAAGTAGTAGAAAATCATATACAACTGTAACCGGTAAATCAGGTCAAGTAACAAAAGTTAGACTAGGTAAAATTAGTATGTATACAATACCTAGTGTATTAATTGTACTTACTTTGTTTACAAGTATTTACCCAATTATTGCCTTTGCAGTTGAAACATTCTTGCAAAACCCAGGAGATTATAGTCAATTTACCTTAAAGTGGTGGATTACTAAAACCGGTGGTGGCGAACAAGGAATGTATGGTCAAGCGGGAATGCTTTATAACCGTGAAATCTGGGGAGGATTTATTGGATCAATTAGAGTTGCTTTATTTAGTGCCTTTTTTGCAGGGACAATTGGTCTATTAGTTGGATATGCAGTAAGTAAGAAGCGAAGAAGTAAATATGCAGGTTATGTAAATGCAATTTCGTTTTTACCATATTTATTACCTTCACTATCAGTAGGTGCTGCATACTTTGTATTTGGTAACATGATAGGACTTTGGGGAACTTATACAATTTTAATTATTGTTGGGACAATTAAATATGTTCCATTTGCAAGTAGAAGTTCACTTGGTGCAATGATGCAATTAAGTTCTGAAATTGAAGAAGCGGCATATATTCAAAATATTCCTTGGTACAAAAGAATGTTTAGGATTGTTATACCAATTCAAAAAACAGCGATATTAAGCGGATATCTCTTGCCATTTATGACGGCATTAAGAGAGTTAACCCTATTTATGCTATTAGTACCACAAGCAATGATTGTAACAACTTTACTTGATTATTATGATGAGATGGGATTATATGCTTTCTCTAGTGGAATTAACTTAATCTTAATTGTCTTTATTTTAATCATTAACAAAGTTATTGAAACCTTAACAGGTGCAAGTTTAGATAAAGGAATCGGAGGATAAAATATGCCAGAAATTGTATTAACTAATATAACAAAAAGATATGGTGACTACTATGCAGTTGACAATTTAAATTTAACCATTGAAAATAAATCATTTGTTACTTTACTTGGTCCATCTGGTTGCGGTAAAACAACAACTCTTAGAATGATTGCAGGGCTTGAAACACCTACAACTGGAAGAATTGAAATCGATGGATTAACTGTTTTTGATAGTGAAAAAGGAATAAACATTCCGGCTAACAAGAGAAAAGTTGGATTCTTATTCCAAAATTATGCCCTATGGCCAAACATGACAGTTTATAATAATATTTCATTTGGACTAAAAAACATTAAAGAAGAAATGAAAAACTATGCTTTTGATTTAATGAAAGTATCAAAAATACTTGATGTTTTAGCAAATGATAAAGATCTATTAACTGTATACTTAGATGCACTTGATAAAAACAAAGAAGTAAATGAGACAATATTAATCAATAAATTAATTGATAAGTTTGATTTGACAATTTATACAGCAAAAGAAATTTTACAATTAAAACCTTTTGCTGATGATAAATTAGTTGACTTAACTCCATTAAAGGAAAAATATCAAGAAGAAAAGAAAGTAATATTAAATAAATATCAAGAAGCAAATAAAGAAATTAATGAAAACTTTGAGTTTACTGAAAATAATGTTCCAGTAAAAACTGTTAGAAGATTAACAAAAGAAGAAATTGATCTAAAAGTTAGAAGAGTAAGTAGAATTGTAAAAATTGGTGAATATATGGATCGTTATCCATCAGAGTTATCAGGTGGGCAACAACAAAGAGTCGCAATTGCAAGAACTCTAGCTCCAGAACCACTTGTTTTATTAATGGATGAGCCACTTTCAAACTTAGACGCAAAATTAAGATTAGAAATGCGTTCTGAACTACAAAGACTTCATATTGATACCAATTCAACAATTGTTTATGTAACTCATGACCAACTAGAAGCGATGACGTTAGCTAATAATATTTGTTTAATTGATAATGGACTTCTTCAACAATATGAACCACCGCTTACAGTTTATAGTAAACCTAATAATTTATTTGTAGCAGACTTTATCGGTAATCCTTCAATCAATTTTATTGAAGCTAATGGATCTTTATCAAAAGATGGGACTTTTGAGTTGAAAATTTTTGGTAAAGAAAAAATAAAGTTTATTCCAAATGAAAAACTAAATTTAGAAGAAAAACTTAAAGAAATGCGTCATAAAGAAGAAGCAAATTATAAAGTTGAAAAAATAAACAAAGACTATAAATTTAAATATAATATATCACGTGTTGATGATGAAATAGAATTAGAAGAAAACACAGAATTTGTAGTTGCAATAAGACCTGAACATATTTCATTTGTAAAAGATGATAAAGAAACAATTAGTGGGACTGTATATAGTTTAATGCCAGCTGGAATGGAAACAACAATTAAGCTTAGATATGATAACTTTTTATTAACAGGTGTAGTATTTGGAGTTCTACCTTACAAGATTGATGAGAAAGTTAACTTTAAATTTAATACAAATCAACTTTTAATCTTTGATAAAGAGTCAGGTAAATTAATTACACAAGGATCAATCAAAATTTAACTAAGTAAGCAGTTATATACTGCTTATTTTTTTGTTTTATAATATAAATAATGTAAATATAACACATTTCTTGAAAAGTTTACTAGTTAGTATTAATACTTTAAGGAAACTAAAAGAAATATTAAAGTTTCCAAAGGTGGTATAATTTGCAAGATAAAATAATTGATAAGCAATCTTTCTCCTTAAAAAGGATGGCTTAAAGTATACTATAGATGATCTTTCTAGTAATCTAAGTATTTCAAAAATAACAATCTATAAATATTTAACTAACAAAGAAAATATAACAATTCAGTTATATGAAAAAATCTATAGAGACTTAATATTTAAGATTTGTAAGTTAAGTGATAATATTGACTTAAACATTGTTTTAAAGATATTATATGAAGCAATATATTTCAAACAATAAAGACTATTTACAGTAGTATATATAGTAGCAAGAAGTATTGGTAAAATAGGTGAATCATTTATTGCTGGTACTCTCTCAAAAGCTGAACCTAACATTAGAAAATATTTAGGTTTCACTTTAAAACCACACTAAGGAACATCATTAGTATTTACTTAAATTGCGGTTTCAATGCTTCAAGGTGTTGATACTAGGCAGCATCAATTATTCAATAAACAATCGCATAACCTGCAATTATTAATGAAATTATTGCTGTAATTCTAGCAAAACAAGGATTTAAGTGGGCAAATGAAATTATAATATAGAAATTACCGAATAAGAAGTATTAAAAATATTAAACACCTCTATCTATGATATATTTTAGATAGAGGTGTTATTTATGAAATTAGTAGAATTAAGTGAAGTTGTTAAACTTGCATATAATAAAATATATGGTGAAAAAATTATTAAAGAAGAGATGCTTACTGAAAAAAAGTTTAAACTAACATTTAGAAAAGAAGCAATTATTATTGATAATTCAGTTGGAAATAAATATCGTATAACCTTTAATGACTATGTCGGAACAATTGATCACTTTAGAAATTTATTTGATTATATTTTAGGATTTAATGATTTTTGTTGTGATACAAGCAATTTTATCGATTTAACAGAAAGTTTCATAACAAAATTATATAAGCATTTACATTTATAATATACTAACCTAAATTATTATTTATGATATAATAAATAAGGTATTAAAATATTATTTTAAGGAGACAATAAATTGAAAGTATTTGATTATGAAGATATACAGTTACTACCAAGAAAATGTATCGTGAATAGTAGAAAAGAATGTGATACAAGCGTTAAGTTTGGTAAACATAGTTTTAAAATGCCAACTGTTTTAGCAAATATGGAAACAGTAATAAATGAGGATTTGGCAATTTACTTAGCAGAAAATGGATATTTTTATATTATGCACCGCTTTGATGAAGAATCAAGAATACCATTTATTAAGAAAATGAAAGAAAAAAACTTATTTTCTTCAATAAGTATTGGTGTTAAAGACTATGAATATGATTTTGTAATTGAGTTAAAAGAACTAAATTTAGTTCCTGATTATATTACAATTGATATTGCACATGGTCATTCTGATAATGTTATTAATATGATTAAACATATTAAAAAGCATTTGAATGATTCATTTGTTATTGCTGGAAATATTGGAACTCCTGAAGCAGTAATAGATTTAGAAAATGCTGGAGCAGATGCAACAAAAGTTGGAATTGGACCAGGTAAAGTATGTATTACTAAACTGAAAACTGGATTTGGTACAGGTGGATGGCAATTAGCTGCTTTAGAAAGAATTAGTAAAGTTGCTAAAAAACCGTTGATTGCTGATGGTGGGATTAGAAACCATGGTGACTTAGCAAAATCAATTAAGTTTGGAGCAACAATGATTATGATTGGATCATTATTTGCTGGACATGAAGAATCACCAGGACAACTAATTGAAATAGATGGTAATAAATTTAAATCATACTATGGTAGTGCCTCATATAACCAAAAAGGTGAAATGAAAAATATTGAAGGAAAAGAAATTTTAGTGCCATATAAAGGAAGTATTATTAATACTTTAAATGAGATGCAACAAGATTTACAATCTTCAATTTCCTATTCGGGTGGTAAAGATTTAAGTTCATTAAGAGAAGTAGATTTCGTTATTTTAAAAAATTCAATCTTCAACGGAGATTATTAATTAATAGGAGAGTTTGCTCTCCTATTTTATTTTTAAAAATAATTAAAAATGTTGACAAGTTAAAAAAAAAAGTATATAATATCTATGTTCGGTTTATTATAGGTTAACTTTTGGTATAGTAATACTAAACAAAAATATAAGAAAATAATTAAAATATTATAAATATTAAACAAAGGGGGAATTAAGATGGCAGCCTTAATAGAATTAAAGGATGTTACTAAAGAATTTAATGGACAAGTCGTACTTCGTGGAATTGACTTAGTTATTGAACAAAATGAGTTCGTTACTCTTCTCGGTCCTTCAGGATGTGGAAAAACAACTACACTTAAAATAATTGGTGGGTTCACTGAGGCCAATTCAGGACAAGTTATATTTGATGGTAAGGATATTGCACATATTCCGGCTCATAGGAGACCTACTAATACGGTATTCCAAAGATATGCTTTATTCCCACATTTAGATGTTTATGAAAATGTTGCTTTTGGTCTTAGAGTAAAGGGAAGAAACGTTGGACAAAAAAGACAAATTAATAGTATTGAAAAGAACTTTAAAAAAGAAATTACAAAGTTAGATAATGCTTTAAATCAAAATATTTTAGAATTAAAGGCTAAAGGTTATGACTATGATGAATATAAAGTAAAAGAAGATGCCTTATATGAAAAATATGATTTAAAAGTAGAAAAAGCAACAGAGAAGAAAAATGATAAAATTAGCCATTTAGAAAATACATTTATTAATAAAAAAGATTTTGAACATTTAATTAAAAATAAAGTAACAAAATATTTAAAAATGGTTGGTTTAGAAGGTTATGAACACCGTGATATTAGCAAATTATCTGGTGGACAACAACAAAGAGTTGCAATTGCAAGAGCGCTAATTAATGAACCAAAGGTACTTTTATTAGATGAGCCACTTGCAGCACTTGACTTAAAACTAAGACAAGAAATGCAATATGAATTAAAAGAATTACAAAAAAGTGCTGGAATTACTTTTATTTTTGTAACACATGATCAAGAAGAAGCTTTAACAATGAGTGATAAGATTGTTGTTATGAATAATGGTGAAATTCAACAAATTGGCACCCCTGAAGATATTTATAATGAACCAATCAACACATTTGTTGCTAAGTTTATTGGTGAATCAAATATTATTGAAGGAATTATGAAAGATGATTATTTAGTAAACTTTGATGGACAAGATTATACATGTGTTGATAAAGGGTTTGCTAGAAATGAAAAAGTAGATATCGTTATTAGACCAGAAGACATTGATATTGTTAAAGTAGGTAAAGGTTTATTAACTGGTGTAGTAGATAGTGTTGCTTTTAAAGGAGTACACTATGAAATTGACGTTATAACAAATGATAGAACATATACAATCCATACAACTGATTATAGTAAGGTAGGAGAAAAAGTTGATATTACATTTAATCCAGAAGATATTCATATCATGGAGGAATGGTAATGCCTTTAATTATTGATAAGTTTAAGAAAAACAAAGATGAAGAATCAAAAATTAAAAAAACAATCTTATCTAACAATAGTACACTTCTTGGAATTCCATATTATATTTTATTGTTTGGTTTAATTGTTTTTCCATTTTTTATAATGGTTCTTTATGCATTTAGTAGTACAAGCGGCAGTATTTTTCAAATTGAATTTACTTTAAAAAACTTTGCAATGTTTTTTAACGAAAAATTGTTTGTTAAAACAATGTTTGAATCACTTTATTTAGCTGCTCTTTCAACAGTTTTTACTCTTCTTGTAGGTTATCCTTTAGCATATTTTATAACTAAACAATCAAGAAGAAAACAAGCTTTATTAATAGCATTAATAACATCAACAATGTGGGTTAATATGCTAATTAGAGCGAATGCTTTAAAACAAGTAACAGAAATGTTTGCTCCTAAATTATTAGGGACAGATTTTATAATTATTTTAGGTAATGTTTATATGTTCTTACCATTTATGGTACTGCCAATTTATACAATATTATCTAGAATTGATAAAAGTTTATTAGAAGGTGCAGCAGATTTAGGTGCAACACCACTCCAAACTTTTAGACGAGTTGTTTTACCACTTTCATTATCAGGTGTTGTATCTGGATCTATGATGGTATTTTTACCAGCAGCGACAACCCTTATTGTTCCTAAGTATTTGGGTGATGGTAAAAGAATTTTAATTGGTAAATTAATTGAAGATGCAGTTTTACAAAGTCATAATTATGGTTATGGAGCAGCTGTATCAATTGTAATAGGAGTAATATTAATTGGTTTTATCGTATTACTTAAAAAAGTAGATAAATATGATGAGGTGCTTTCAAATGAAGAAGACTAATCGTTTAATTGAAAACATTTATTTTATAATAATAATATTGTTTACTTACATCCCAATGGCATCAATGATCATATTTTCTTTTAACAAGAGTAAATCTCTTACCAAATGGACAGGATTTAGTTTAGAGTGGTATGTTAAACTATTTCAAGATAGAGATATAATTGAGGCAATTACAAATACAATTACAGTTGCTGTAATTTCAACATTAGTTGCAACAATAATTGGGACATTAGTTTCAATTGCCCTAACTAAACATAAGAAATTATTTAAAGAGACAATTCTAGGATTAAGTAATATTCCAATATTAAGTCCAGAAATTGTAACTGCTATTGCATTTTTCGTATTCTTTGGTGCGTTTGCAATTCAAAAAGGTATGACAACAATGATTTTAGCGCATATTGCATTTAGTACACCATATGTAATACTTGCAGTTTATCCTAAGGTTAAAAGCTTAGATAAAGACTTAGTTAATGCAGCCTATGATTTAGGTGCAACGCCTAGACAAGCATTATTCAAGGTGATTTTACCGCAAATTAAAGTAGCAATTTTTGCTGGTGCAGCAATTGCTTTTGCGATGAGTTTTGATGACTTTGTTATTTCCTATTTTGCCTCAGGCGGAATGGTTAAAAACATCTCAATTTATCTTTATACATTAAAAAGAGGAATTGAACCAACTGTTAATGCACTATCAGCAATAATTATGATAGGAGTTGGAATTAAAGTAGCATTTGATTATATTAAATCAGGGAAGGAAAATGAAGAATAATGAAAAAAATATTAATGTTTATAGGTATTTTTGCAGTAACATTATTGTTAACTGCTTGTGGAAATAAAGAAAAATTAAATTTATATATTCCAAATGAATATATTGATAGTAGTTTAGTAAAGGCTTTTGAAAAAGAGCATAATGTTAGAGTTAAAATTATTACATTTAATTCAAATGAAGTTGCACTTGGTCAAGTTAGAGCAAACAAATACGATATTGTTGTTCCTAGTGATTATGCAATTGAAGAATTAGCAAAAGAAGGATTACTTGAAGAATTAAATGGTAGAGAATTTTTTGAAGAAGGGTTCGAATTTGCTCCAGGTCTAGAAGCATTCTTCGAACAATTAAATGAAGATGGATTTGATTTCTTAAAATATTCAGTTCCTTATTTCTGGGGTTCACTTGGAGTTTTATATAACCATAATAAAATAACTTTAGATAGAATGGAAAAAGATGGCTATAAAGTGATTGCTGATCAATCATTAGAAACAATTATTTATGACTCATCAAGAGATGCAATAATGGTTGGCTTACTAGCAAATGGTAAAATGTTACATGATGCAAATAGAGATGAAGCAACATTAAAAGCTGATTTAAAACAAGCTGAAGAATGGTTAGTAAGTGCAAAAGGACCAAAAACAAGTATTTTATCAGATGAAATCTTAACAGATATGTTATCAGGAACTAAATATGATGCTGCAATTACATATAGTGGTGATGCTGCATATATTATGAGTGAAAACGAAAATTATAGTTTCTATATTCCTGAAAATACTAATGTTTTTGCTGATGGTTTTGTTATTCCTAAAAATGCTCAAAACAAAGAATTAGCAAAAAAATTCATTGAATTTATGTCAACTTATGAAGCATCATTAGATAATACAATTGAAATTGGCTATACATCAGTTAGAAATGATGTTTATACAGAAATGACTAAAGAAGGTGGAGATTTTAGCGAACCAAGATTAAAATATGCTTATGAAACAAAAGTTAGTTTGTTCCAAATTTTTAGATATGATCAAAAATTAAAAGAACTAATTGACCAAGCATGGCAAAGAGTATCAGTATCTTAATAATTTAAGTAACATTAACCTCTCTAAATTGAGAGGTTATTCTTTTATAAATGACTGATTTATGTTAAAATAAAATACGAGGTGTAATCATATGAATAAGTTTGAGAAACTAGATAGAGAAAAATTAATAATAGCTTTATATCAATATGATTTAATGAAAAAAGAAGACTTCGAAATTGAAGAATTAAAAAACATTATTGAAAAACTTGATGAAATAGATGATATTATTGTAAGTAACCTAACAAATTATACAATTAATCGATTATCATTTATTGACCGTGCAATTATTAGACTAGCAACATACGAATTAAGATACAAAGATTTAGCGGTTGCGATAATAATTGATGAGGCTGTAAACTATACAAAGAAGTATAGTGATTTAGATGACGAAAAGCAACACAAATTTACAAATAGACTATTAGATAATATCGCAAAAGATATAAGGGGTTGATTATTTGTTAGATACGGCTTTAACAGTTAGTCAGTTAACGTATAAAATTAAATATTTACTCGAAAACGAAAATTCATTTAAAGGATTTGTTTTAAAGGGTGAAATATCAAATTTAACAAATCACCGCTCAGGTCATTTGTATTTTGCACTTAAAGATGAAAATGCACAAATTAAGGCAATCATGTTTCAATCAAGTGCGCAAAAATTAAAGTTTAAACCAAAAGATGGTGACAAAGTAATTGTTACAGGAAGTATTACACTATATGCACCACAAGGTTCATATAGTATTCAAGTAAACTCAATGTCATTATCTGGTGCCGGTGAATTATATTTAAAATATTTAGAACTAAAAGATAAGTTAAAAAATCTTGGTTGGTTTGATAAGCCTAAAAGAGAGTTACCTAAATATCCAAAAACAATTGGTGTAGTTACATCACCAACTGGTGCAGTTATTGAAGATATAAAAAATACGATTAATAGGAGATACCGTTTAGTCGATATTATTTTATATCCCGCACTAGTACAAGGTGCCCAATCAAGTTTAAGTATTAGTACGCAAATTGAAAAAGCAAATAGTGATAATATTTGTGATGTTTTAATTGTTGGACGCGGTGGTGGTTCAATTGAAGATCTTTGGGGTTTTAATGAACTTGCAACAATTAGTGCAATCTATAATTCAAAGATACCGGTTATCACTGCAATCGGTCATGAGACTGATGATACAATCTCAGATTTAGTAAGTGACCTAAGGGCACCAACACCAACTGCAGCTGCAGAACTTGCAACACCAAGTAGTCTTGTTTTAAGTAATAACTTAGTTGATATATACAGAAAAATTAGTTATATGTATCAAAATATTTTAAATACAAATCAAGCAAACCTTTTAAATATAATTGAACGTCTAGATTTATCAAGTCCCGTTAAAAAATTAAATGTTTTAAGTGAAAAACTTGATAAAAATGAAAAATTTATAAAAACTTATTATACTTATAAGCTTAATGAAAGTAAAAGTAATTTAGCAAAATTAGAACTTAAGCTAAAGAGTCTATCTCCTAAGAATAAATTAGAGTCAAGTATTAAAGATTTAAATAATTTAAAAGTAAATCTTGATCTATTTTATAATTATAGATTAGAAACAGTTAATAAGAGACTAGTTGATAATATTAAAAAGTTAGACAATAACTATCAAAATAATATAGTTTTAAAAATTCAAAAATTTAACTATATTACCGATATCTTAGAAAAAGTAAATCCAACTAATATTATGAAACGGGGATTTTCTCTAGCTATTGATAAAGATTTTAAAATTATTACAAGTATTAAAGAAGTTAGTGTTAATGACTTAATAAAATTTAAGTTTCATGATGGAAGTGTTACAACTAAAGTAATTGATAAGGAGGAAAAATAATGGAAAATAAATCATTTGAAGTTTTAATGGCTGAATTAGAACAATTAGTAAAAGAATTAGAAAACAAAGATATACCATTAGACGATGCAGTTAAAAAATACCAAAAAGGTTTAGAATTAACCAAAGTTTGTCATCAAATGTTAAAAGATGCCGAAGAAGTAATTGTAAAGGAAGTAAAAGAATAAGTGATAACAACACTAAAAGTTAAAGACTTTGCTTTGATTGAAGATATTGTTGTTTCTTTTGATCAAGGACTAACAGTTTTAACAGGAGAAACCGGTGCGGGTAAATCAATCATCCTTGAAGCACTTTATTTAATCTTTGCTAAAAGATCTGATTCTCAGATGATTAGACATGGGAAAGATAAAGCTTTAGTTGCTGCGGATTTTATTTTATCGGATGAGTTAATGACGATTTTTGAGCTTCCTAAGCAAATTGAAATTAAAAGAGAAATAGATATTCAAGGTAAACATAAAATAACGCTCAATGATAAAGTTATTACTTTAGCATATTTAAAAAATTTAACTGATAAAATCGGTAGCATATTTGAACAAAATGATATGGTTCAATTAATTGATGAAAAGTATTATTTATCCTTTATTGATCAAATGGATTTAGAAAAATCAAGTTCTTTATTAAATAACTACTTATTAAAAAGAAGTGACTACTTAGAAGCTAAGCGTCATTTAGAATCACTAAAATTAAAAAAGAATGATACGTTAGAACAAAAAGAGTTCCACGAATATCAACTAAATGAATTAAAAAATTACAATTTAGTAATTGATGAAAAAGAAGAATTAGAAGAAAATATTAGTAAGTTAAAAAACTTTGATAAAATCTCAAGCGGTCTTGCTGAAATAAAAGATAGCTTTAATACTAAAGTTGGTGTTGATTATATTTATGATATCAGTAAAATACTAAAAGACTTAGCTAGATTTGATAGCGACTTTAAAGATAAGGATACAAGTCTTTTAAATGCATATTATGAAATTAATGATATTCAGTCATTTATTGATGACAAAATATATAATTTAGATTTTAATGAAATAGAATTTAATGAAATGAATGAAAGACACTATAGTTTAGTAAAGTTAGAAGAAAAGTACAAAAAAACAGTAAATGAACTTATTAATTATGCTAAGGAATTAGAAGAGAAAATTGAACTAGTTGATAATTATGATAACTATATTAGTACCTATGAAAAAAAGGTTAATAACTTATATGAAGAATCATTTAAAGAAGCGGAAAAACTCTCTATTTATCGTAAGAAATTATCAACTAAGTTTATAGAATTAATTATTAATGAACTAAAAGACTTAGATTTACCCAATGCAAAATTTGAAGTTGCATTTAACAAATCTAATACGTTACTTGAAGATGGAATTGATCAAATTGATTTTTTAATATCGCTTAATGAAGGTGAACCAATAAGACCACTGTCTAAGGTTGCTAGTGGGGGCGAGAAAGCAAGATTCATGTTTGCAATTAAAAGCTTACACGCTAAACAGCACAATTTAAAGCTTTTAGTTCTAGATGAGATTGATATTGGTATAAGTGGTAAAACAGCGGCAAAAGTAGCGAATAAGATGCTAGAACTAAGTAAAAGCTTGCAACTAATTGTTATAAGTCACTTACCACAAGTTGCTGCAAAGGCAAACACGCATTTTGGGATAAGTAAAAGATTAGAAAATAATCGAATGATTACAATTATTAATAAATTAAATTATGACGAAAGAATATTAATGATAGCATCAATGTTATCTGATGAGTCATTAAGTGAGTTTGCTATTTCTCAGGCGAAGATGTTACTAAAAAAATAAAAAAAGGCTTATAGCCTTTTTATATTATCTGTATTAAACTTTTATTTAAGTGCGTCTATTAAAGCGATGATAAGACCAACAATAACTGTTCCAACCATCCCAATCAGTAAAAACCAAATAATGATTTTACCCCATAAAGTTTCACTTGGATTTTTATATGTTTTTGTTTCTTTGTTATTTACTTTCTTTGTTTGTTTAACTGGTTTAGTGTTTTTTGACATTCTGTTCACCTCAAGTATTATCTTTATATATATTAACATAAATTTTTAATAATTAAAAGGAGAAAAAATGAAAAGTGCGGCTAAAGTAATATTTCACATCGATTTAAATGCTTTTTTTGCATCTGTTGCAAGCATTAATGAACCTTATTTAAAAAATAAGGTGTTTGTTGTTGGGGGAACTAACTTAACAACAAGAGGTGTTATTACAACCGCTTCATATAAAGCAAGAAGAAAAGGAATTAAATCAGGAATGTCAATTGTTGAGGCAACTAAGATTTATCCTAAGCTTTTAGTAGTTCCAACTGATTATAGTGAAAATAAAAAGTATTCAGATATATTTTTTAATGTGCTTAAAGAATATTCAGATTTAGTTCTTAAAGGATCAATCGATGAAGCATATGTTGATATGACGGAGTTATCAAAAAGGTATCATCCACTGCAAATAGCAAAAGATATAATGAACCGCCTAAACAAAGAATATAGTCTACCAGTTTCAATTGGTATTGCTCCAACGCTATTTTTAGCTAAAATGGCATCTGATTTAAAAAAACCATTAGGAATTACGGTTGTTAGAAAGAAAGATATTGTAAAAAAAATCTTACCACTGCCAATTAAAGATTTATTTGGTTTAGGAATAAAGACTTATCCTATCTTAATGAATAAAGGGATTAATTTAATTGGTGATTTTATTAAGGAAGAAAATAAGGAAACTATATTAAGTGTTATGTCAATTGATTCTTATAATCATTTTTTAGAAAATATTAAAGGATTAAGCTCAGATATTGTCAATCCTAGTAAATATGATATTCCTAAGTCAATTAGTAGTGAGACGACATTTAATTATGATGTTAGTAACGTTGAGGCAATTATGCTTGAAATGAAAAATCTTTTTGATGAATCATATAATAGATTAATTAAGGAAAAAGTAATTTGTAAAACTGTTACTATTAAAATTAGATATAGTGATTTTCAGACAATTACTAGATCTAAATCAATTGAAGATTTTACAAAAGATTATCATACATTAGAAACATTAATGGAAGAAATCTTTTATGATAATTATAATAGTGAAGAGCTAAGATTAGTTGGTGTTGGTTTTTCTAATATGATTTTAGAAGAGGATTATAGGGAAGATTTTAATCTTTTTACATATCAAAAACTAATAAAGTAATATCATGATATAATAATATAGCAAGAAAGAGGAATAATATGGTAAAACAAGAATTATTAGACAAATTAAAATTTAAAAAACTAACGCCAATTCAAGAAATGGTTATTAAAAATTTCAATAACAACAATAATTTAGTTGGTGTAGCACCAACTGGAACTGGTAAGACTCATGCTTATTTACTACCTTTAGTAAGTAACATAGATAGTACTAAAAAAGAACTACAAGCAGTTATTTTAGTACCAACAAATGAGCTTATTAATCAAGTTAGAGAAATGTTAGAACCACTCTTAGAAGATGATTTAAAGGTTAGAATTTATAACTATAAAACCGATAAGAAAAAAGAAGAAGAATGGCTTTTAAATAATACCCCACATTTAGTTATAGCAACTCCAAGTAAACTAATTGAAATGAGAGCACTTGGACTTAACTTAAATAACTTAAAATATTTAGTCTTAGATGAGGCTGATATGATGTTTGATGAGTTATTTTTAGGGGAAATCGATAAAATTATTAAAAATTTAACTAAAACTAAATATTTATTATTTTCAGCATCAATTAGTGAAACAATGTATTCATTTATTAAGCAGTATTTTGGTAACTACGATTTAATTGATTCAAGTAAACTTCATGAATTAAATATTAGTCATAGACTAATAAAAATACAGCCAGAAAATAGATTAGATAATTTAGAAAAACTTGTTAAAGTATTAAATCCTTATTTAGCAATTATTTTTGTTAGCAAGAAAGAAAATCAGGCTGAGATTTATCAAAAAATGTTGAAAGACAATTATAATGTGGTCTTACTTTCAGGAAACTTAACACAACACCAAAGAAAAAACATTTTAAGAGATATTCACAGTCTAAAATATCAATATATTATAGCAAGTGATTTAGTAGCAAGAGGTATAGATTTTGATGCAAGTCATATTATTAACTATGATCTTCCATATAAACTAGAGTTTTTCAAACACCGTAGTGGTAGAACTGGTAGAATGGAAAAAGAAGGTATTGTAATTACTTTTGCAACTAATGATGAAAGAAACAAAATAACAAGACTTAGAGAAATGGGCTTTGATTTTGTTGATTATAGAATAACAAGTTCAGAAATTGTCAAAGTTAAAAAAGAACAAACTAATAAACTTACAAAAAATGAAGTTGATGCAATTAAAAAAATTGCAAAACCTAATAAGGTAAAACCAAACTATAAAAAGAAAAATAAAGATAAAGTTAAAAAAGCGCTAAGGAGTGAAAGATATGAAAAATATGGTAAAAATAGGTAGTCATGTTTCAATGAGTGGAACAGAAATGTTTCTAGGCTCAGTCAAAGAAGCACTTAGTTATAATGCGAACTGTTTAATGATATATACAGGTGCACCACAAAATACAATTAGAAAAAGCATTGATGCTTTAAGAATTAAAGAGGCAGAAGAGTTAATGAAAGAACATAATCTTTTATTAGAAAATGTTGTTGTTCATGCTCCTTATATTATTAATCTTGCAAATCCAGATCAAGAAAAACGTGATTTTGCAGTTAGTTTTTTAACTAAAGAAGTTGAAAGAACTGATAAAATTGGTGCAGGCCAAATCGTACTTCATCCAGGAAGTGCAGTCGGGTTAGACCGCGTGCAAGCAATCAAATGGATTGCTGAAGGTGTTAATCGAGTAATTAATAACACAAAAGAATCAAAAGTTAAAATTGCTCTTGAAACTATGGCTGGAAAAGGCAATGAAGTTGGTAGAACATTCGAAGAGATTGCTGAAATAATTAGTCTTATTGACGATAAAACTCGTGTTAGCGTTTGTTTTGACACATGTCATGTTCATGATGCAGGCTATGACTTAAAAGGTAATTTTAACCAAGTTTTTGATGAATTTGACAAAATTGTTGGATTAGATAAAATTAGTGTAGTCCACGTTAATGACTCTAAAAATGTGATGGGAGCAAGAAAAGACCGTCACGAGAATTTAGGTTTTGGTGAAATTGGTTTTGATGTTTTGACAGATATTATTTATAGTGAAAGATTAGTAAATATTCCAAAAATACTAGAAACACCATATGTGTTAAAAAAACCACCATATAAATTTGAAATTGAAATGATTAAAGAACGTAAGTTTGATAAAGACTTACAAGATAAGATTGCTAATTCATAGGGGTTAAAAAATGAAAAAAATCCAAGAAAAAATAACAATAGTAATATTATATATATTAGCACTACCATTTTTAATTGGTTTTTTATTGTTGTTTTTCTTAGGATATGTATTAATATTTCCGTTTGAAATAATTCCATACAGAAATTCTTTCTACTATAAGGAATTAAAGGAGAAGTATTATCTATTAATTAGTATTACTAAGAGCTATAAAACTTTTAATAAGTTTTATAAGTCTGGAACAAAGTTAAAATTAGCGGAATTTGCTTTAGTAAAACTAGGTGACAAATATCTAATTAAATACGATGAATCATTTGTTAAAATAGATTTAAGTGGAACTTTAACAATAACTAATGATATTTTAAAACCTTTAAATTTATTAATAGTCTTAAGGAAAGACTTACTTTCTAAAGAACAACTAAAAAATCTTAAGACAAACGAAAATATATTGCTATATAACAAATAAAGTGACTAAAGTCACTTTTATTTTTTATTTATTTCATTTAATTTTTCTTTTATTAAGTTGATAACTTTTTGCTTATCTAAAGGATTATCTACAATATTGTAAAGGTCAGTATTAATTACTAAGACCTCACTTGCATTGTAAAATTTTTTTAACCAATCACCATAACCACTATGTAATAGTTTATAATAATCAACTAAATCTTCCTCTAATTCATATTCTCTACCGCGACGTTTAATTCTGTCAATTACTGTATCAAACGAACCATCTAAATAGACCATTAAGTCTGGAGCTTTTTTAGGTAATGAATCAATTTCTTCCATCATATTATCTAATAATTTTTTATAAATGGAAAACTCTAAATCACTCATTCTACCTAATTCATAATTAATTTTAGCAAAATACCAATCTTCATATATTGAGCGATCAATTATACTTGCATTTGTAACACCGTTTAATGCAGCTTGTTTTAATGTTTCAAATCTACTATTTAAAAAGAAAAGCTGCAATAAAAAAGGATATCTGTTTGCTTTTATCTCTTCAGCAGTAGCAGTATAGTATAGTGGTAATATTGGATTATCATCAACTTGTTCATAATAAACCTTCCCCTTAAATTCATCTGCTAATATTTCTGCCAGCGTTGTTTTCCCTAAACCTATCATTCCACCAACTACAACTAACATTTACTCACTCCCATTCTTATATACATTTGATTTTAACTAAAATACTAGTTAAAGTCAAATGGTTTTTATGATATTTTATGATATAATTTAATTGTTAGGAGGGATAGAAATGATTTATCAAAAAGATTACCTTATAGAAAACCCTAAAGCTACAGTAATTATTACTCATGGGATAGGCGAACATTCAAAAAGATATGAATATTTAGCTTTTAAATTAAACGATCATGGTTTTGATGTTATTACATATGATAACTTAGGCCATGGTAGAAGTAGTGGTAAAAGAGGTAAAATCAAGTCATTTAAAGATCATATTGAAACTCTTAGAAATATTGTTTTAAAAGAGAGAGAAAGAACTTCAAATAAAATTATTTTACTTGGTCATAGTATGGGTGGAGGAATCGTTAATTTATATGAAGCGATGTACCATGATAGTGATTTAATTGTATCTGTCGCTGCTGCAACTGATACTCCAAGCAATATGAAAATTTTTAAATATACTGGGTTTTATTTGTTAAGATGGGTTAGAATAAATACAAAGATATTTAAAAATGATTTGGCAAAAAATCCAAATATTTACTTAGCAACCAAAAACGATCCCCTTCAATTAAAATATATGTATTTAAGTTTACTTGGTGAAATGTTTATTAAAGGAATAAAATATTTAAAAGAAAATATTGGTAATTTCAAAACTCCAATCTTATATGTACACGGAACATCAGATAAAATTGTTGATTATAGATTTAGTCAAAATATGTATGATAGTATTAAAACTAAAGATAAAACAATTAAACTTTATGAAGGTGAGTACCATGAATTATTAAATGATTATAATAAAGATATAATAATCAAAGATATTATCAATTGGATTAATGATAGAACATAAAAATGGTTAGCATTGCTAACCATTATTTTTTTATTTTCTCTTTAATTTAATTTAAAAAATCATTAACGTTTTCAATTAAAGCATCTTTTGCTCTAATTGGTAAAATGAATAAATTATTATGTTTTAGTTTATTAAATAATTTAAACTGTTCAAAATGAATTGACTCTTTCGTTTTAAGATATAATTTTTTAATTTCTCTAGCAAAGTTCATACTATTTAGAAAGTCAAAAATAATCAAACTAAATAAACCTCCCATAAAAAAGATGAATAAAATATTTGAATAATCTAAGATGTTTATTAGACTAACTATTCTTGGATTAATTAAAAAAATATAAATGACTCCAAGTATTAACCAATAAAAGCTAAATTCTAGACTTATTATTCCTTGTATATTAAATTTTTTATTACTATAATCCCAAAGTTTTATTTTAAAAAACTTAATAAAGATTAATCCTGTGATGTATTCAATTAAGGTCATTAAAACTAAGATTAATAAGAGTTTATAGTAAATACTAATTTCAAGTGATGAAACTAAATATAAAATTAAAATACCAAAACCATAAAGAGGTTGCCATGGTCCTGTTAAAAATCCAGGATTAATCCAACTACCTACACTAAAATATCTACGATAAAAAAGTTCAATAATAAAACCTAAGATACTACCTATAATAAATATCAAAAAATAATTTATGAAAAGTTCCATATTATCACCTAAATTTATTATATCACTTATTTTTTTTATTTAAGTAGATATTATTATGTTATAATTTATTTAGATAATATATAAAGGGGTGACTACTTTGAAAAAAATGTCAAATAAAACTAGAAATACAATTAGAGTAATAGGTATTATTGGTGCTATAATTGGAATTATTCTAATAGTAAGTGGATTTACAAACCTTAGTTTTGCTGCATCTGCTTTAGGTATGGTTTTATTATTTATTTCAACTATTTTTTTGAATTTTGGTTTTATGGGAAAAACTCATCAAATAACAGTCTCTGAGACAATAGAAACAAATACGGAGGCAACTAATTATATGTTAGATAAAACTAAAGGTAATTTAAAAGAAATTATTGGTTCAGTTAATAACAATGATACACCAAAAAGAATTTGTAAACATTGTGGAGCAATCAATGATATTACTAATAATTATTGTTTTGATTGTGGCAAGAAAATTAAAGAGTAATTTAATACTTAATTAATTTTAAGTTTAATAAATAATAAAACAGGATAACATAATGCAAGAATCAAACAAGGTTTTAGAATTACTAGAAGAAGTATGTGGCAATAAAGACAATGCAATTTCACTTGCAACAATTAGATTGACAAACGGAAAAAACGGATTAGTTAACCCTGCTGTAAGAGATGTATCAGCTTATTATGAAGATGGAATCTTTTATGTTACAACGCATGCTAAATCAAATAAAATATTAGAAATTGAAGAAAATGAAAATGTATCATTCACAGTACACTTTGAAGGTATATCAGGAAATGCAGTAGCAAAAAATCTAGGTTGGGTTATGAAACCAGAAAATGCTGAATTAAGACTTAAATTAAGAAAAATATTTGAACCATGGTATGATCATGCAAATAATGAAGAAGATGTTAACTGTTGTATACTTGCTGTAAAGGTAACTAGAGTTAGAGTATTTAGAAATGAAGGAACAATAAACGAAGAGTACTTCATTTAAAAAAAGAAGTAAAAATCCCTTGCTAAGAAAACTTAACGAGGGATTTTTTGTTTGTTATAGTGATAGTTCCATATCAATATGAGGAATATCATCTAATAAATATTCTTCTTTTGTAAGTTTAAAATCTAAACTTGAATAAAAACCTTGTGCATAGACTTGAGAATTTAGTTTTATTTTCTTAGCCTTTAATTCATTTTTTGCATAATTTATAGCATTAGTCATAACTTCTTTACAAAACCTTTGTTTTCAATTTTGGAAACAACCCGACCTATCTTAAATACATCAGGTTCACTAGAGTCATTAAATAATCTTAAATAAGAGTAGAGATTAAAATCATCTCTTAAATAAACATGATATGAATGTTTATCAATATCATCCATGTCAAGATAGATACAGTTTTGCTTAACAACAAAGATTTCAGATCTAAGCTTTAAGATATCATAAAGTTCGTTATTTGTTAGTTCATTAAATTTTTTTATATAAGTCTTCAAAATTAATCACCTTTCTTTAATAAGTATTATACAATAATTAAAATAGTAATTGTTCATAGATTAATATTTTATATTTAAATTTAGTTTTTAAACAATAACATATCAATTGTTAAAAAAGTATAAAAATGATAAAATTATAAACAGTAAATACTATAATAATTAATAAGTATTGATTTAAATACTTGGAAGTTGGTGAAGAATGTTTAAATTAGTATCTCCGTATAAACCAAGTGGTGATCAACCAGAAGCGATAGAAAAGTTAGTAAGTAATTTTAATAACGGTAAACATGAACAAATCTTACTTGGGGCAACAGGTACCGGTAAGACTTTTACGATTGCAAACATTATTGAAAAGATGGGTAAAAAGACATTAGTTCTTGCTCATAATAAAACCCTTGCCGGACAACTTTATGGTGAATTAAAGGCACTTTTTCCTGAGAACAGGGTAGAATATTTCATTTCTTATTATGGTTAAAACGCTAAAAACACCAACAAACGAAGACAAACAGGGAATATTTAAGCTTATAATGACTATAAAAACTATTAGTGACCAATAGTCCATGTGACCTAGAAGGGGTAAAAATTCGTCTCAGTGTATAACTACATTTAAAAATCGTAAAATATCAAATACATTATTAACTATAACACATTAGAAAATTGCACTTTTATTGTAAGTTTATAGTCAATAAATATTTTTTGTAATAGTTATAATCCCAGTCCGATTGTTGTTAGTAATTTTAACAATTTGTGATATAATAAATTCAAATGATACAATTCATCAAGCAAGGTGATTAGTTATGAATAAAGAAAGAAAACTTTACATTAACTCAGGATATGCACTAGCAACTTATATTGGTTTAAATATAGGTTTAGCTTTTATTGGAATACACTTTAATTTTCCTGGAAGAGTTAATATTTATTTTTTGTTTATATATACATTAGTTGTTATATTTCTAATATTATCTATAATAAGGTTCTATAAAAATAGAAGTAACATAGAGGTTATTAAAGGAATTAGTAAAATCGAATCAACGTTAATAATTATTAATCAAGTATTCCTTTTTATAATTAATTATTTTTGTTCAGAATTAATAATTGCAGATAATGAGATTCAGAAAATAAAGGGAATGAATCTTTTTTATTTTACTCCAATGATAATAATATTAATTTATATAAGAATTAATTCTATTAGATTTAAAGTAAATAAAATGTTTTAGGCATACACTTTAAGTGTTTTATATGAGGGAAATAAAATATGAAGAATATATTAAATAGTTTAAAAAGAATAATAGTTAATGCAACTATAAATATAGGCAATTTTTTTAAGATGTTGTCCAAAATTGTTTGGAATTATTTCCTTTTCTATATTTATATGTTTTTTAACATTATATTTAAATTTGTATTTAAATACTTAATCAAAACACCTTCAACAATTCTTTTTAACTACATACTTAAACCAACATATAAAGGGGTAGAAGCAGGTACAGTCAAAGTTTATAGCATCTTAAAGAAAGTTGCTTTATTTATATATTCTAATTTTATATATAAAATATTTTTAGGATTAAAACATGTACTTAAATATATAAAAAAGCTTTTTAATTTAATTGGTATAGGTATAAAAAACATTTTTAAATATATAAATAGTTTTTTTGTTAAAGTTTATCTAACCATAAAATTTATTTATTATAAAACGCCTGACTTCTTATATAATTTAGTATATTTGTTATTTATATACACTTATCTTATTATTCATTTTATAGTAATTGAAACTGTATTTGTTATATTTATTAAAATACCATATAAATTGTTTTATAAATTATTTAATGTAGCAGCTAATTTGTTTATAAAATTTTTTACTTGGATATTTAAAGGTTTTAAATTAATATATATTTATGTTAAAAAATTCTTTTATAAACTATATTTAATCTTCAGAGATTTTAATGAATATTTTGTTGTAATAATATTAATTCCTTTATTACTACCAATATTTATACTATCAACTATTATAGTTTTGATTGCTGAAGTTCCGAAATATTTTAATATTATATTTAAAGGTATAATAGGAAGAAGAGTATATAGTGATCATGAATTACTCTCTGTTAAATATAGGTATAATCCAATTAAGACAATGTATTTAAATAATTATAGTTATTATATTGATCTTAAAATAGGGGATGTTAAACTAACAAATGTCAAACAGTTAATAAATAATTTAAAGATTATAAATAACAGATTTATCTATAATCTTATTATATTACCTACTATAACGATATTATTAAGTCCTCTTTTAATTTTTAAAATATTTAGAAGAGATAATGAAATTAATAAACACGATTTAATTATCCTAAATACTACAACAAACGGAATCATATACACAAAACCAATAAAGATTGGAAAAAACATATTAAGAGTTGAATTATTAACGGATTATACTAATCTAATAATTGATAATTTATATATTGTAAATAGTCAAGAGAAAAAGATAAAAATAAATATATTGATTAATAATGAAGTAGTTCAAGAATTAACACTAAACTATGTTAATGATGAATTTACAAATGGACTTAATCTATTAAATGAAATAACAATATTATTACAAAAGGAGAAGTACTATAAATTTGAATTACCAAAATTAGAAGGTGATTATATAGTTTCTTATAATAAAGTTTATAAGAGAGATGATATTAATGATAATGTCTTTACTTTAAGAAGCGGATTTACTTTTACTGACATTAAAGTAATAATTAAAAAAGATAATACGACTGTTTTAGAACAAATAGTAAATATTAAAGGTCTTAATAATATAAAGGACTTAAATAAAGCTATTAAAGCAAAAATACTAATTAATCCAAATGATTACTTGTCTAATTATCTTCCTAAACAATATGATTACAGCTTTATTGAATCTATCTATATAGATAAAGAAGGAAAGATATTAACAGAAGACAATATAAATTTTGAAGCAAAGTTTTATATAGTGGGTTTTGAAAACTATATTTATAATGTAAAAATAGAAGTGCTTGCTAATGAATTAAAGTTATTTGAATATATTAAATCTTTAGAAGAGAACTTTTTAGATTTAGAAAACGAAATTATTATGTTAAACGATTTAGTGATTAGTGACTCTTATGAAAAAGAAGTAATATACTACATTAATAATGAAGAAATTAGGAAAGAGTATGATTATAGTATTGCCTACAATAAAATAATGTCGGATCCAAATGCAGAAATATCAATAATGTTTTTATTTAATAGTAAGTATATTTACAAGAAATTAAATATTGAAAGAGAAATTACTCAGTTAGACTTGTTAAGTGAAGTGTTAGGTTTAAGATTTAAATACAAAGATAATATTATTTTAATAAACAATTTTAATGTTAGAGAAATATTTAAAAATAAAAATTACATCAGTTTCCCAAAACTAATTAAAGATAAACTATATATAGTAAGATGGAAGTCACTTAACAAGAAGCTAATTAAGAGTACGGGTTACATCATTAATAACGATTTTAAAGAAGTAGAATTTAAAATTGTTGTATATAAAAAACTATTTAAAAAGAAAACTTATGAAGTAAAACTTTATAACAAAATAAAGATTGATAATATTAACCCATTAAACAACATTAATTTAGAATAAAAGAATAATTATAAGTTCGGTTATTAAAACAACTGAACTTTTCTTTATATAAAAAGATGAACGCCAAATAGTGTCGCGATGAACCTTTATAATATATACGTAAACAGATAAGGAGCTGTTTAAAATATATTAGTTTAATACTCTGAAACCTAAAACTTTTAACTTGTTAAAGTTAACCTTAAATGATAAAATAAATATTAGAAAAATACAAATGTGACCTAGAGGCACTTGAAATTCGTCTCAGTCAAAATATTATAATATATTTTTCGATAAAGCGGGCCAAAATAATTATAAAAAGAAGCTAAAGTTAGTTAGGAAGAGTATAATAAATGTTTAAATTAGTAACAGATTTTACGCCAAGTGGAGATCAACCACAAGCAATCAAAAAGTTAATAGAAAACTTTAATAATGGCATCAATGAGCAAATATTACTTGGTGCGACTGGTACAGGTAAAACTTTTACTATCGCTAACATTATTAAAGATATGGGCAAGAAGACATTGGTGCTAGCACCTAATAAAACTCTTGCTGGTCAGTTATACGGTGAGCTAAAAGCTCTTTTTCCTATGAATCGTGTTGAATACTTCATATCTTATTATGATTAATGTGACAAAAACGCCAACAAACGAAGATAAACAGGGACTATTCAAGCCTATAATGACTATAAAAACTATTAGTGACCAATAGTCTATGTGACCTAGAAGGGGTAAAAATTCGTCTCAGTTAGACGTAATAATATAAAACACAATAATATAGAAAATATAATTATATAAAATCTATATGTTGTGTTTTTTTTATTTATATAGTTACATAAATCAATATTGTGAAAACAACGTAAAAATGCTATAATTTCTTAAAGAGTTATAGTTCATTTATATTGCTTAAAAATACTTATAAGGTGGTGTTATTGATGGTTGGAAAATTAGAATTGTTTGGTAAAGTTAGAGATTTTTCTTATAGCGAGAATAGTAAGGAATTAACGGTTACCATATTTAATAATAATGATTCGGATATTTTGGAAATAGTTTTCGGTGATAAACAAATAGATTTTTCTGTCTTATATGGCCATGATAATATTAGCAATTATATTTTTGAGTTTAATAGAATGTGGGTTAATCGTGATCAAACTAATGATATAACTGGACAAGTTCCGAAATATAATAAAACTGTTTTGACGTTTAACATCGTTAGTGTATTTAAATATGAAGAGGGTCATTTTAAATATAATAAAAACACATTAATTATTCGAGATGATATTATAAATTACTTATTCAGTCCGATGAGAAAAATTAAAGTGGAAAAAGAAGAAGTTAAAACTAATTTTGATTCCTTAAGAACTTATAAAGATTTAAAAGAAGAAGACTATATAAGAATATATAATTTCAAGAACAATAACAATATTTTATCTCTGAAATTTGGAATTAGCAGTAATGTTTTTAATAGGTATGATAAAACCTATTTAGATAAATATAATTCCTACATAATGTTAACATTTAATGAAAAACCAGTAAGTTATTTAGACATAATTAGAGTAACTAATTATTTAAAAAATATTTTTCAATTTTTATTTAGATTGGAAATTGATGGGTTTGAATATATAGAATATAATGGAGATCTTATTGAAAGAGATAAAACGATTAATAGCAAAGGAATTTTAAATTTATTTAATAATAGTAACGTAGGAAATTTAACTAAAGTAGTTAATTTTGATAAACTTGATAATTCAATACCAAAAATTTTAGAGTATTTTTTCTTGGATAATAATTTTCCATATTACTACGATAAAACAACTAATGAATATAATGTTTTGAAACAATTTGTTATGTTTTCAAACTTTGATGTTTTAACAGAAAAAATGGTTTTAAATAATACTAAATTATTAGAACTTAGTAAAATTGCAAAACATATAGTTGAAATAATAAATGAAGATGAGAGTTTTGACAACTATGATATAGATATTATTGAAAGAACTAAAGGCAAACTTTTAGATATAAGAAGTTCTTACAGAGAAAAAATGATTATGGTAACTAAACTGTATAACTATTTTACAAACTTAGATATAATAGAGTACACTAAAAAAATGACAAACTATAGAAATAAACTAATGCATGGAAAGATAGAAAAATCATTAATACATTATAAAGATTTAAGAACTTTTGAAAAAATAATTTATATCATTATGATGAATTTAATCGGATTGTCTAACGAAGATGCAATTGATTCTATTAATGCATTGTTCTTAATTCACTAAATTTTAAGATAAATTTTAACAGCGATGATTATTGCTGTTTTTTTAGAATTCAAAAAAAATTACTTTTGTAAATTTAACTTTAGTATAATTGTTATAAAGGAGGTTTTTATAAATGAATACGAACAACAAATTAGTAATATCTGCAACAAATTATGCTAGGGTAAAACTGAATTTAGATGAAAATTTTTGGGTAGTTATAAGTGAAGGCAAACACTTTCTATCTAATAATCATTCTGGAATGTATGACAAAAATCATTTTCTTATTAGATACAATGAAGAATGGTTAAAGAATTCGACTTCAGAAAAAACAATTAAATGTGCGTTTCATGAAGTTTTTCATGCATTTCAACATCAAGAAATTATTAAAAGAAAGCTTGGTTTGGAAAGTATTTATTTTACGAACGAAGAGTTAGATAAGATAGAATATGAATTTCAAGATGAAGTATACAATGTTGATAAATGGGAGTCGTTTTTGATAGAACAACAAGCTGAATATTTTTCTGATTATTTATATTCAATCTTCATCAAGAACAATGATACATTGTCAGTTATTAAAGAGTATTATGAACTTTTTGAAAATGTGAAATAAATAATACTAAAGTGTAACTTAATATTATGATATAATGTTATTAAGTATTTTGAATGAATAGGTGATCTATATTTTTGACATAACAACAATTGACCAAAACATTATAAAATTATTACTTAAAGATAAAACAACAGAAAAAAATATTATTTGGGCTTCTAACGATTATGAGCATTTAAATAATTTTTTTGTGTTTAAAAATCAAATAAATTATAGTGATCTTTTTTTGAAGAATGAGGTTATTATACAACCACGTATTTACAAATTAAAAGCTATTTACGAAAACAGAACTAAGATTATGGGGGAAGTTTTTACTCCCTCGTGGATTTGTAATAAGCAAAACAATTTAATTGATAATATTTGGTTTGGAAAAGAAAATATTTTTAATTTTGAAGATAATGAAAAATGGGTTCTTAACCCTTCTAAAATTCCTTTTAATAATTTGAATAAGAAGTGGGAAGATTATGTAGAAGATATTCGTCTTGAAATCACTTGCGGTGAGGGACCTTATTTAGTTAGTAGATATGATGCAAGCAGTGGTGAGAATATAGATTTAAATAATAGAATTGGAATTCTAGACAGAAAAATTAGAGTTATTAATGAAAACGTAACTGATGACGTATCATGGTTTGAATGGGTAATCAGAGCTTATAAATCAACTTATGGATATGAATGGCAGGGAGATAATCTAATAGTTGCAAGAATAAATTTAATTCTAACATTTATTGAATATTATAACGAAAGATTTGGGTCCGACCCAAGCTATGAACAACTAATGATCATTGCAGATATAATTGTTTGGAATATATTTCAAATGGATGGAATTAAAGGAGTTGTTCCTAATAGTTGTATAAGTAGAACAATCGGACCTAATTTATTTGGAGAGATTGAAGAGTTTGAGTGTTACGGATGTAAAACACCTGACATCAATTCACATAATGGAATTTATAGTTTGATAAAAGATTGGACTAAAAATATTACTGTTAAGTTTGTAGACATTATCAAGTAGAGGTGACTGAAATATGATTCTTAAAAGTTTTGAATATAATTTAATTTATATTTTTAGAATAAACATTCCCACTCACAAAGGAATTCTTAAAATTGGAGAAACAACTTTTACTTACGAAGGTAATGTTTTAAATGTGAAAGATAATACTGAACTTTTAAATAATTTTGCAAACAAAAGAATTAAGCAGTACACACAAACTGCAAATATAAAATATGAATTACTATATACAACTGTTGCAATCGACAATAAAGGAAATATTTTCAATGATAAAAGTGTTCAGAGAATATTAGACAGATCCGGATTTACTAAAGTAAGTTATACTGGAGCAGATGAATGGTATAAATGTGATTTATCTACAGCCATAAATGCTCTAGAAGCTAGAAAATTAAATAGAAAATCATTATTATCTTCTGAAATCACTCAAGGAATGTCACCAATAATTTTTCGTGAAGAACAAGAAGATGCTATTATAAAAACAGTCAGAAAATTTACGACAAAAAGTAAAGAACTAAAAAAAGGTAATGATGTCTATTTATGGAATGCCAAAATGAGATTTGGTAAAACATTAACTTCTTTAGAAGTTATAAAAAGATTAGGTTTTACTAAAACTATAATTGCAACTCACAGGCCAGTTGTATCATCAGGATGGTATGAGGAGTTTAATAAAATATTTTATGATGAAAAAAATTATATTTTTGGATCTGAAACATACGGCGAAAGCTTTGATAATTTAGTTAACTTATCAAAAAAAGGGAAAAACATTGTTTATTTTGCTTCTATGCAATTTTTGAGGAATGCTGAAATGTTTGGCGGGAACAATAGTAAAACTAACAATATTTTTGATATAGATTGGGATTTTCTAATCGTCGATGAAGCACATGAAGGAATATTAACAAATTTAGGGGATAATGTAATTAATGAATTAAGATCGAGTAAAGAAGATACAAAGACATTATTTTTATCAGGAACTCCATTTAATTTATTGAGTGAATCAAGTAAGTATGAATTTGAAAAAGATGATGTTTTTACTTGGGACTATATTGCCGAACAACATGCTAAAATAAACTGGGAAGCAAATAACTTTGGTGATCACAATCCTTATGCTGGATTACCAAGATTAAATATATTTACTTACGATTTAACTAATGTTTTTACGGGAAATAATTATTTGGATTTATTAGACAGTGCTTTTAACTTCAGAGAGTTTTTTAGAGTTTGGACTGGTGTTTATGAAAAAGATAATCCAAGGCCTACTCAAGTTGTTACACCAGGTGAATTTGTATATAAAGAAGATGTTAAAAGATTTTTAGACTTATTAGTTGACCCAAGTACTAATTATCCATTTTCAACTAGAGAATACAGAGATAATTTTAGACATACATTATGGATGCTTCCAGGAGTAAAAGAAGCAAGAGCTTTATCAAAATTATTAAAAGAACACAAAGTTTTTGGTCAAGACGAGTTCATAATTGTTAATGTTGCTGGTGATGGTGATGAGGAAGAAAAGTATGAAGACGCTAAGTTAAAAGTTGATAAAGCAATTGGTCCTAATCCGGACTTAACTAGAACAATTACGTTATCTTGTGGAAAACTAACTACTGGAGTTACAATAAAACCATGGACTGCAGCATTGATGTTATCAGGTTCATCTAATACTTCTGCTAGTTCATATTTGCAAACAATTTTTAGAGTTCAAAGCCCGGCTAATATCAATGGAAGGATTAAAACCAATTCGTATGTATTTGATTTTGCACCAGATAGAACTCTCAAAATGATTGCTCAAGCAAGCCAATTATCAATTAAAGCTGGAAATCGTGATGAGTTTGAAAAAAGAGATGTAATGAGGGAATTTTTAAACTTCTGTCCAGTTATTGGTATTCAAGGATCAAGTGTTAAAGAATACGATGTAAATAATTTATTAGTTCAACTTAAACAAGCAACAATTGATAGTGTTGTAAGAAATGGTTTTGATGATGTGGGATTATATAATGATGGTATGCTATTGTCACTAACTAATGATGATATTTCGTTGTTTAATGGATTAAATAGTATTATTAAAGCATCTGACAGATCAAAGTCTATAAGAGAAATCGTTTTGAATAAACAAGGTTTAGATAATGAAAAACATGATGAAAAAGAATTGAGGAAGCTTAATAAAAAGCCTAAAAAAGAATTAACTCCAGAAGAAAAAGAAGCGTTGGCTTTATATAGAAAACAACAAAAAGACAGACTGAATGCCATTAAGTTATTAAGAGCAATTTCTATTAGAATTCCACTTTTAATTTACGGTGCTGATGTTCCTATTGATGAAGAGATTGATATTGAAAAATTTTCTTCACTTGTAGATGATAATTCATGGGTTGAATTTATGCCTAGAGGAGTTACAAAGGATGTTTTTAATGATTTTAAGAGATTTTTCGATAATGAAGTTTTTGTAGAAGCAGGTAAGAGAATAAGAAAAATTACTCAGCTATCTGATTCTTTACCTGTTTTGGAGAGAGTAGACTCTATTTCAGAACTTTTTTCAACATTTAAAAATCCAGATAGGGAAACTGTTCTTACGCCTTGGTCTGTTGTGAACAAACACTTAGGAGAAACAATTGGTGGGCATTTATTTTTTGAAAATGATTACTATACTAAGATATTTATCGATACAAATACAGGTCCTAAACTAAAAATTAAAAACAAAGAACTGTTTAAAGTGATGTATGATAGAGATTCTAGAGTATTAGATGTTAACTCTAAAACAGGATTGTATCCTTTATTTGTGGCAACGTCAATTTACTTAGAATATAAACATAAGGGAATTATGAAAGACACTTCAAATTTATGGGAGAAAATCTTGAGTGAAAATATCTTTATAATTACAAAAACAGAAATGGCAGCTTTGATAACAAAAAGAACACTAATTGGATATAAAAACTCGAACGATATCAAAATTAATATACTAACTATTCCAGATATAAATGAAGAAATGAATAAAGGATATAAAGATGATTATAAGGATTTAATCAAAACAATACATAATGGATTTAATCTAAAGGAGGAAAACAAAGTGAAATTTAACGCAGTTGTGGGCAATCCCCCATATCAAACAGATGCTAAACAACAAATATATACTGACTTTTATTTACTTTCTAGAGAATTAGCAAATGTAGTAAGTCTTATATTTCCTACTGGTTGGCAAGAACCTAAAAATGCTAATAATCTTGCTAAAATGAATAACGAAGAAATCAAAAGAGACAAACAAATAGTATTCGTAGATAACAGATTTAATGTGTTTCCAGGTATTAGTGGTGCAGAATGGACTAATTTCATTTTATGGGTTAAAAATTATGATAATAATCTTGATGGCCAACAACTTCTTTATACTGATGGATTAAATGAAGAAGAGGTACTATTCCCAATTAATCAAGAAGATATAGAAAAACCAAAAGAATTAGTTGAACTTTCAAAACTAGTAAATAAAATAGAAAGCAAAAATATGATTGATATGGTATCGTCATTAATGCCATATGGATTAAGAACTGACTTTTTAAATGATCCAAGCAAGTATAATTTGCCACCAGTTAGTTTCCTAGAAAACAATTCTACAGATATTAGAATATATGGATTATACGAGAGAAGACAAACAATTGCATATATTGATACAGATTACGATGTTCCAAGAAAGACAATTTCGTTTGATAAGTATAAAGTATTTATTGGTAAAGCTTGGGGTAATTGGTCTAAGAATTATTTAGGAGGGGCATACTCTGATATTATTGTTGCAAGACCAAGTGAAATATGTACTGAAAACTTTTTAGAAGTAGGTCCATTCGATAATATTGAGATGGCAAACAATATGGCAAAATATTTAATGACTCGATTTGCAAGAGGATTATTATATTTAAACAAATATTCACAGGATAATTCAAAACAAAAATTTAAAGCAGTGCCTATCCAAACTTTTGAAGAAAGTTGGTGGTCAAAATCAATAAAAGAAATTGATAATCACTTATTTGAAAAATATTCTGTCCCATCTAATATAAAAAAATATGTATTTGATAACGTCCAAGAAAAAACAACAGATAATATTTTAATTACAGAAAAATAATAATTTAATTATTGTTCATAAATAAAAAAAGAAACAACTCCAATGTCGAGTTGTTTTTTTATGCATTAAAAAAGATGAACGCCAAATAGTGTCGCGATGAACTTATATCATATATGTGGGTCAAGGGAAATAATGACTCAAAATAATGAAAAGGAGGAGTGGTAACCTTGAAGAAATTAAAATGGGTTGGAAAGTTTACGACAGTTTTAGAAATGATAGATGTTCCAAAAGGAAAAATAGAAAAAGCAATTGAGCTATATTCAAAAACTAATCAAGAACTTTTAAACCAAAGAGCAAAAGAAAACTACGTAATAAAAAAATAAGAAAGAGGTGCAATTAAATGCAACAAGTTAAAGTAGATTTTACGCTAAGAGCAGTACAAAGAAGAGGTATGAATCCTAGATATGAATTGAATGTTATTTTAAAAGACATTAATGCAGACCAAAAAACATTTGGTAAAAATTACTCAAACATTGAGTTACAACCAGCAAGACCTTTAGAAATGGGAGATTATCAATTAATTTTAAATGAAAGAGGATTAGGTGATCTTAAACAAAACTCCAAAGGATTTAGAATTACCGATGCTGATGCAGAAGTAGGGATTGGTACTTATGCAGAAACTGGTGACAAGTATTATTTTGTAAGAGTTGAACTTTGCAAGGATTTATACAGAACATGTTATTTAAGTGAATCACAAATTAGAAACTTAAAATATGTTGATTTAGGTTACAAATTTAAAGAAGAAGATATTGATCCAGTCGTTGAATAATATATGATAACAATATTTCTATTGATAAAATCCTTTTTCTTGATTTTGACTAGAATCTTATTGGTTATATTATCAACGATTGGTTGGGGGTTGGCGATGATACTTAAGGTCATCGCTAGCCCATTTAATAGAATATTTAGAAGAGGAGAAAATAATGAAATTAAAGATTAAAGTTTTAACATCATTTATACTTTTAATTTTTGCATTTATCTTTGTTCCTTTGGTGTCAGCTGCAAGCTTTCATGATGAAATATATGATGAAGTAAGTCAACATGTTAGAGATGGTAATTTGCCCTCTTGGCATAAAAGTTATGCGCTAATACCTGAGTATCAAACATTTTATACAAAAATGGTAAGGTTGATGAGTAGTACCCATGGAGTTAGTTATTTGGCTTCCTTTGAAAAAGAAGATCTAATTTCACTGCTTCAACAATATAAATCTGAAATAGATGAAGTTTGGGAAGACATGATCGAAAACTTAGACTTAGAATTAACTAATTTAGCTCCTGCACAAATTGTGGGACTTTATTGGGAAACCAATGTTAATGAATATGCCTCTTATTTATACTTTATCTGGACTAGTGAATATATTCCAAATGAATTTAATACTCTAAGAGAAATTAAAATTAATGGCAAGCAGTATAAACAATTCGAAACGCAACAAGATATAACGAATTATACACCAACTTGGGATACAACAGATAGTCTTCATTTTCCTAATTCGAACATTTCTGTTCATAGGACTGCTATTGGAGGATTTGTCTTAGGTGAGCAATTTGGAGTCCCCTTAACTCAAAAATACCAAATAGATGGATTTAAGGGTGGAATAGAAGTTGAAGAGTTTTATGGAAGTGTTCCTGATGAAAAGAAATACGAAACAATGTCCAGTCATTCAGTAACATTTGACTTAGGATTTGTTCCAAAACAAGATGGAAAAAGAGCATTCCAATTAGTTACTAAAGCTTATGAGATTTTAAAAGATGTTGAAGCTCAAAGTTATCACAGTGTTGCTTTCGGTGGATATGTTCATAATGTATATTTTAATACAACAATTGATATTGATCGTATTTATCGTGTAGACGTTAACTACACCCTAACAAGCGATAATAAAAATTGGTATGAATTTTGGTTAGATACAGATGAATATAATGTTACTAAATCTTTAACAACTGAAAGAAAGTCGAGTGGATATTTTGGATTATTTAATTATCAAGGATTTGAAGAAGGTAATTATAAATCAAACGTAAAAGAATCTAAATATTATAAATATAGATTAACTCTTAACTATGATGATGAAAATTGGAAAATATTTCATCCAAATCCAGAAGCCGAAGGAAATTATAAGAGATTTAAAGAATTTAAAGTTTTAAGGTTGAATTATGTAGTCGATGATGTTGTCTATGATGTACCAGTAAAAATGGATACAGTAGATAGTGAAACATTACATATTTTAGATAGAGATCTAATATTAGACACTGAATCAACAGGATGGAAGGCCAAAGAAACAATTTATGATTTCTTTGACCAGGTTAAAGAAAAGTTTGAGGCATCAAAAAAAACCCTGATTATTATAGCTTCAGTTATTGTTGGATTAATACTTTTCTATATTGTTTATAAAATTATTAGATTTATAAACATAATATTTTCAACAAAAGAAAGGAAATAAATATGAAAAAAATAACTATATTTTCATTTTTAACTTTATTAGCGTTTGTTTTATTGGGAACACAAACAACATATGCTAATACAAACAACCAAATTAATATAAACCACAATTTACCTAATGTTCCACAACAATTGGCAAAATATGATCATAATGGTTTTCAATATACTTTATCTACTAGTGGTGATACCTTAATGGCATCTTTAATTACTGAAAATCCTGAAGAAATTGAATATATAGTGGTATACAACAATATTATGGATTTTCCTGTTATGTACACAAGTATCACTGACTTAAGTAGTTATACTAATTTAAAGGATGTAATTATATTTGAGCAACCACGTCATTTTGGAGGTTTATATAATTTTGAGGGAACAATACAAAATTTATATTTAGGTCATGGTAATCATCTAGATGAATCGTTTGAGAATTTAAATATTACAAATTATCATTTTGTAACACCGTATTTTAACTATTATACAGAATTTGATAAATCAAATGGTAAAGCAAAGATTGATGAAATGAATTTTTCTAATGGATATTATTATGATTTTACCAAAGATGTTTTTGAAAAAGGTCTTGCTGATTACAACACAAGATCAAATAAGAAACATAATTTTATATTAAAAAGCAACTCGACACTGAAGTATACAATAGAAAGTTTTTTACCAAGTAAAGATTTTCAATTAAGATATTCAAAAGCCGGTGTTGATTATGAAGTAGACACATACATGGAAAAACATAAGCTATACAAAAGTTATCTTGATATGAAAGCTAATATTATAAAAATTGATCAAAGAGTTAAATCATTTCATGGTGCTAAGCTTATTAGAGGTATAGAACCATTAAGAAACATTGAATTTAAAACATTGGATTTAAGAGGATTAGAAGGTCTAACTCAACTTCAAAATATTAAAGCAGAAACTTTATATTTGTCTAATAAAGGTGATACTTTTAATAACAATCAAACAATATATGTAGATGACTTATATTTTGTTGCAGATGAATTAGCGACACCAGTTGGTAATGTTTTTGGCTCTTATCCTAATATTAAAAATGTTCATATCCCTAATGATAACAAAGAACTTTTTCAAACAATAATTGATAGTGATGATTTTTCATCAAAAATCAAATATTATACTAACCTTATTCCAACATATAATATCTTTGAATTTACTAATGATGAAGGAGATAAATTATATAAGAGTTCTGATGATTATATTGACATAGACACTATTTTAAATAGTATCGAAGAATTTGAAACATTAACAGGTGTAGATTTAGAAAAGTTTTATGTCAATCAAATATTAGAGTTATATAACTTTCCGATTTATGCTGAGAACAGCGGAAGATCAGTAGAAGCATATCCAATAATTCCTTCTACAATACATTTAAATATTGGTATGGATCCAAGAACTGTTTTAGAAACTATAGTAGAAGATATGGTTGCAGGAGAATATGAAACAGTAGAAATAACATTTGAAGATGAAGACTTTGAACTAGATAAAGATGGTGATTTAGTAATAAAGGTAACAATAAATGAGAGATTATCTCAAATTTCAAGAGTAGATATTTTATATTATGATTTCAAAGAAGTTGTATCATTTATTAAATTTTATGAATCAATGTTTGTTTTAACGAATATTTCTGATACTAAAACACTAGAAGACTTGATTGACATTTATAATGAACATGTTGAAGATCCACGAGGAGAAGCAGTAGTCAATAAAAATCATGATCTTAAAATTGAAAAGAAAGTATTAAGCAGTTATGAAAATGATTGGGATTCTAATGTTATAAGATTATTTGTTACCAATGACAACATTGGAGAAAAACAAGTCTACTATGAATTACCAGACTCATTTGTATTTACTGAAAACATTGATATTGAAAAAGCAATAACAGTACTTCATAAAGAAATGTTATTTAAAGATGATTTACTATCAAATGAAGCTTACATATTAGAAATCACAGTTAAATCAGCAGTTATTAATCTAAAGGGTGAATTTCCAAATGAGAAAGAATTTGATTTAGATATCCCTTATACAGTTATTGAATCTGAAATAGGTGAGTATCTAATAGCAAAACACAATAACTCTAATACATTTATTTTATATGTAGAAGCCGGAACGATAAAAGAAGATGTAAATGCACAATCAATATTAGATTCTTATTTCGAGAATAAACAACTTGAAGATTATATTGATCAGTACAAGTTACCAATTACATTAACAAGAAAAGGTGAATTAACAAAAACAATCGAATTAGAAGAAACAGAAGAAGAATTCACAGTTAAAGTTGTAGTAACAAATAAAGATTTAAATCCAGAAGGATTTGAAGATCCTTTTAAAACAAAAAAAGATGAGTTTGGATCAAGTAGTATATTAGACCAAATAAAAGATAAATTTGCAGAAAATGATGCATTAAAATGGTCATCAATAGTAGTATCATCATTATTAGGAATTGGATTAATTTATTTAGTATACTTATTCATTAGAAAATTTATTAAGTGGATAAGAAAATAATATTTAAAAGGCTAGGCATAGCACTATTCGTAGTGCTATGTACTATGCTTTTAATATTCAATCTCAATGTATTTAAAGAAGCCACCGATAGATTCTTAGAAATTTTTGATTTCAAAGAATTGAAAAATTTCTTCCAATTATATGTGGATAAAAACACTAAAATATTCGAAGATTTTTCAGATAGTATTTCAGATAGCATCGATAATATCCAAGAAGTGTTAAGTGATAAAGAACAGATAAAAGAAGCACTTTTAACGCTACTATTAAACTTCATTACTCTATTCTTTAATTTTTTAAATTACTTCTTAAATATAGGTGTTAATATTCTGTTTTTATTAATGATCTTCTTTAACGAAACTTTTAATGCTACTAATTTAAATATTAAGTATTCTAAGAGTTCTTTGTTATGGATAAAGTTTCAAAAGTTTTTATCTAAAGTAAAATCAATCTTAAAAAACATTTATAAGAAAATAGTTAAATGGCTTAATGAACGTAAAAGAAAGATTTTATTAATTTTTTTAATCGTTCTGTTTTCTAAAGGTGTCGTATATCAAGTTTTAGTAGAAATAATAATATTTTTAGTTACATATATTTCTGCTGTGTTTAGATTTGAAACATATATAGCAATAATGGATATAGCTAAGGCAATCTTAATATTCTTATTACCTTATATCGAATCACTGTCTAAAGGAACAATTATTGTTATACTAATTTTTATAATATTCATTAGAGCATTTAACAGAGCTAATTACAAACTAAAAAAGAATCATGAAAGATTAAAAATATTTGCTAAAGATAGACTTACTCAAACAACATTTATAAATGGTGCTCCTGGTGTGGGGAAAACATTACTTAACGTATCTTTATCCTTAGCTAGTGAAGAGAATTTTATTGATGAATTGGAATTAATGATGCATGAATATCAAGCTAAACATCCATATTTAAATTTTGCTAATATTAGAACTAAAGATATTGATCAAGAGCATCAAGAATATATTGATATTTACAATTTTTTACTGAACAGATCGAGTTATTTAATTTCTAACTTTGCAATCTATAGTCCTTACTTTGATGAGTACTCAAAAATTTTTGATTTTAATTTTATGCGTAAAAATATAAAGTCAGATATTTATGCTTTAGAAGAATATACAATAATTTCGATTTCAGAACTAGATAAAGAATACAATTCTCATGATGATATGAAAATTGTTGGTGCAGATGGTGCAGCAACATTTTTCTCAACGGTATCACACGATTTAAAAAGAACTGCCAAAATCTTTTGTGATTATCAGTTAAAAGACCAGGTACCATTACGTATTAGAGGAAACTCCGAATACTTTTTAACTGTTAAATCACGAAAAAAGAAATATCCAGTTCTATTATATTTATATTATTATCCATTTATTTTGATGGATAAATTAGTATCAAGATTAATATTCAAATATGAAACAAAGAGAAAAACGATTAATAAAAACACAAAAAGAAAATCCTTATCAAAATATAAAAGAAATGATTATACATTAGTCTATGGGATTCTACGATCGTTACAGTTTCAATTAAATAAGATTAAAAATTTCTTTGATAAATACTGGTACTTTAGAATAACCAGTATTTTATCAGAGGAAGATGGCGGCAAAGGAAAAAGTGTTGCAATCAATATTAACTTATGTGATTTAAAGTTAGATGATCAGCAGCTATATGATTCAACATTTTTATCTCATGCTTATGAACAAAAGAAAAATACTAAGTTTAAAGATTTAGATAAGTTTACTAGCATAACCCCATCAATCGAAGAATTAACAAAATGTAATTCCAGATTTTATAACAAAATTAATGGAATAAAGAATGAAGAAACTGAAAAGAAAAATAACAGAGGTACTAATGATGATGATGACTTTATTACAATATGAATTATAAACATATCCAGTTTGATTTCCAAAGTTTAGTATCCGTTGCGGAACGTGGCTATACTAATAGCCACGTTATCGCATACTAAACTGACGTCAAACGTAATGTTTAATCATTATCTAAGTACTTAATTGAAAATGAAAGTAGAAGGTATAATGACTAATTTAGATATTAAAACAGGTGTACATATTGTGATTGATTATTTCTCAGCTACATTTCCTCTAATAGTACACGAAAATGATTATGAACTTAAAGTTATTGAGGATGTAATAGAAATAATTAGTAAATTTTTAGGATACGACAAATCTAACATAACAAAAGAAGAATATGCACAAAATAGATTTGAGTATCAATACTTAATTGGATCAGATATTGTATTAAGAATGAATGGTCCAAGATTGAAATCTGGATATAAGTCCTGCTCTATAGAACTTAAAGGATCTGGATGTAGAGAGTTTGAAAATAACAATCCCGATAAAACATGGATTGATTTCTTTGAATTCTTTTTAGTTAGATTAAATGCATCACCCTCAAGATTTGATATAGCTATTGATGATTATGATGGAAGTCATTTAACTATTGATGAAATAAAGGCCAAATTAGATAAGGGGTTCTATACTACTAATTTTAGAGATAAAGATTATACTCTTTACAATTCCAAAAAAGGAATGACTCTGCAATTCGGAAGTAGAATATCAACTCAAATGTTGGTTATTTATGATAAAAAAAGAGAACAACTATCACAAGGAATAGCTGTTCCGGAAACGTATTGGACAAGATTTGAGATGAGATATTACAAAGAAAAGTCTTATAACGTATGTATGAATATTTTAAAAGGTGGTTCATCTAAATATAAAGAATATGTATTAGGTTTACTGTATGAAATGTTAGATATAAAAGAAGACAACAATTTCAGTAAATCTAATATTTACAAAGCTGATACAGATGAGCGATGGTTATCGTTTTTAGGTGAAGTGAAAAAGGCGAAAATAGTTAAATATAAAATAAGAAAAAGCTCATATGAATCATATTATAAATGGGCTAGTCCACATGCCGCCTTTTTCTTCCTAAGTATATATACTCATAGCAATTTTGATCTAAATTCAACATTAATTGAAATTGTAGAAAACGGCATATCATTAATGGAAGATTTGAACAATAATAGGCTTAAAAAAATAAATCAATTTTTGAGTGAATCTTCACTGAAGAAAACAAATTTAGTTGAGTTAAACAACAAAATAAAAGAATTAGAAAAATTTATAGAAATAAAGGAGTTGCCATTTTAATGATAAAACATTTAAATACGAGGTTAGGTTTTGATAGTTTAAAAAACTATCAAGTGCCTCAGTTGCACAAAATTATTACGAGTTATGTAGTAGACAACCCTGAATATGTTGAAAGCATAAAGAAATATATAAACAATATAGACTTTATACTAGAACATTTGTATAATTCATTTAATGGGTCAATAGAATATACTGAAAAAGCTGTTTTAGATCTGATATTAGATTTAATAAATAATACAGATAAAAGAGGTGCTTTTGATGGATAAATTAAACAATAAGCAATATGTAGCAGTCACAGACAATTCTAAAAATACTTTAGTTCTGGCTGGTGCAGGAACAGGAAAAACAAGAGTACTAATAAATAGAATAATTCACTTATTAAATCAGGGAGTTAATCCTAATAATATTTTAGCTTTTACCTTTACAAATAAAGCAACAAATGAAATGAAATATCGTATATCAAATTCTGGCAAAAATTTTGAGGGAATAACCATTTCAACTTTTCACAGTTATTGTTTCTCATATTTGGTTGAATTACCAGAATACATTGGATATGAAAAAGGATTTAATATCATAGATGATAATGAAAAATTAAAAATAGTAAAAAAAATTATAGTAGATAATGAACTTAAGATTTTAGATCGAGAGGCAATGAAATATATCTCTAACATAAAAAACCATACTGAGATTAATTATGAAAACATTAATGAAGCTATGATAACTAATTTTATATTTTATGAATATCAAAAAACTTTAATAAATAATCAAAAAATGGATTTAGATGATTTACAATATTATTTTCTCAAATTATTAAAAACAAACGATGGATTAGCAGAAGCAATTCAAAACACATCAGAATATATTTTAGTTGATGAGTTCCAGGATACTAATGTTATTCAATATGAAATATTAGATATTTTATCAAAAAAACACAATAATTTATTTCTTGTTGGTGATCAAGATCAGTGCATTTATACATTTAGAGGAAGTAACCTAAGTAATATTGATAATTTTACTGAAAATAAAGATCCTAAAATCATTACGTTAGAAACTAATTACAGATCAAACAAACATATCCTAAATTTAGCTAACGATTTAATTAAAAGTAATGTAGGTAGAATTGAGAAGAATTTATATCCAACTAAATACGCTAGAGACTACCAAGTTATATATTCTGAATTAGCTAGCGATTACGATGAAGCCAAATATATTTCAACTTTAATATTAAAGTTACTTGAAAAAGATTATAAAGAAAATGATATTTGCATCTTGTTCAGATCGCATAATATATCTTCTAAAATTGAAACAGAATTTTTAAAGGCCAAAATACCTTATCACTTATTAGGAAGGAATAAATTTTTTGATCATAGTGAAATAAAAACTTTAATTAATTATTATTTCTTTTTAAAAAATAAAGATGACATATCTTTATCAGAAATATTTAATAAGCCTACTAGAAACATAGGAGAAATAACTTTTAGCAGGCTTGCATTAGAGGCAGAGAAACAAAAAAAGTCGATTTATAAAGTTATGGAAGAAAGTTCAAATGAGGATTTGAAAAAATTTGTAAATCTGATTGAATCATTAGATTTAAAATTTACACAAAACGATCCAAGTGAATTTGTAGATTTATTATTAGAAATAATTGAATATGAAACTTTTATTTCTAAACAAGAGAAAGCTAAAGAGAAATTACAAAGAGTCTATGAATTTAAAAACATGTTTTCTAACATCAATTCAAATATAGATTATAGAGATGCTACTATTGAATTTTTAAACCAAATTTATCTATATGAAAAGGAGGAAGAAAAAGAAGACGCGGTAAAAATGATGACAATTCATCAAGCAAAAGGATTAGAGTTTAAAGTAGTTATTATTGCTGGATGTAATGAAGGTGTATTACCATCGTATAAAGCTTCCAGAATTGATTTAGAAGAAGAAAGACGAATATTTTATGTGGCTATAACTAGAGCAAAAGAGAGACTCTATTTGCTAAGTTCTAAGCAAAGGACGTTGTATGGTAAAAGACGAAGATACAAACCTTCATCATTCCTAAGTGATATTGATTTAGATTTAATGTATTTCGATGTACAAATTTTTTAAAATAAAAATTAAGGGGATTTGTATAGATGATAAGAAGAAAAAAGTATTATGAACGATTAAAATACTTACGATGTATTTTAGCTGGCTTAATGATTGAACGAGATGAACAACATCCTGTCTTCATCGTTGTTGAGAAAAGATATAAACAAATTCGATATATTGAAATAGACGAATATAATCTAACTAGTTTTGATGAAAGAAATTTTATTATTTATAAATCAACATTAAAAAAATCTTTTTTGTATTTTTTGCAAATAAGTTATCCGGATCTACCTAAAACCAACTTAGTAATCGCTGCTAACAGAAGATTAAAGAGGTTGTCTTTTGAATCTGCATCTAGACTTATAAAATGCTCGATAGAAGATTATATCAAAATGGAAGAAGGTCACAAGACAAAGATTAACTTAAAAGAGATATCAAATAATTTAAATTTTTCAAATGAAGAATTTTATTATACTTTTGAAGATATCTTTGAAAAATATAATAACGGGGATTGATTATGGATGATTTAAATTGCCGTCATTATGATGAAATAATTTTAAAAGATGAAAAAACTTTGACAGTGTTTTTAATGTTACAATCTGGACAAAAAGTTAATTATGATATTTTTTATGATTATTTTGAATCATCTAGGCGAACATTTAATAGAGTCATAGCTACAATAAGAAGTGCTTTATATATAACTGAATCTAATAGCTATGTGAAATATTGCAAAGAAACCGACAATTATGCATTAGTAAAAGTACTTTGAAACAAACTTAGCTTTTAACAGGAATCTCATGTTCCTGTTTTTTTTATAAAGAAAATAAAAATAAAAAAAGTAAAATCGACTTTTTCTTACTAATATAAAGTAGAGAACAAAAAAAGCAATATAAATATTGCTGGAAAAGAGGAAAAGAAATGAAAAGAATTGAAAATTTTAAAAAGAAGGAATTAATTGTTATGTATCTGCAAACACTAATTGATACAAAGAAAATTATAACAGCAAATATTAAGAAACAATTAATAGCTTTTGGTTTCGAAGAAGTTGTTATTGGAACAAGAAATGAACATGAAATAAAAAGTAAAAACTTTAAACTTAATTTCTATGGTCATGATATCGCTATTGGCTTATCACCTATTCCAATAAGTTATGGATCAAACAGAAAATATATAGCATTAGTTTATAATTTTAAATCATGAACGCCAAATAGTGTCGCGACCACTTGTTACTATTTAAGTACGGAGGTGGACAAAATGATACAAAAGAAGATATATGAAGCCAAAGATATACAGAAGATGCTTGGTTTAGGAAAAAATAAAACTTATGAATTCTTAGAAGAAGTTTATAAGAATAAGAAACCTTTCATGGTTATAAAAATTGGTAATCAATATAGAGTATTTAAAGAATCATTTGATAAATGGATCAGCACTCTATAATTTAAAGGAGTAGGTCAAAATGAATAAAAGAAAAACACAAACAGGAGTATTCCAATATAGAGGTTCCTGGTATCACAGAACAAAGGAACTTCAAATTAACGGTAAAACTAAATATGGTAAAATTGGTGGGTTTGAGTCTTTTGAAGATGCATTAAAAGCTTATGAAGAAAATAATGAAAAATTTGAATTAGATAAAAAAGCTTATATATTACACACTACTAATTCGGAAATATATTTAATATCTTATTTAAAATATTGGTTTGAAAGTATTTATAAAATTAGAGTTAAATCTTCAACAGCAATGGTCGCTTCATATTTGATATATGACATTATTATACCTTCAATACAACCAGACATAAAAATTAAATTAGTATCAGAAAATTATATAAATAATTTATTAGATAAAATCAATCCAATAACAAAATCAGCATCATCAGAAGCAAGAAAAATTTTATTTCAAGTTTTTAAAGATGCTAAAGTTGATGGGTTTATATTAAACAATCCAGTTAAAAATTCTAAAAAATATCATTATGATAAAAATACAATCACAATACTAACTGACGATGAGACTAAAAGATTATTAAAAATTTCAAGTACAGATAACTGGTACTTAGAAGTTTTATTAGCTTTATTTTTAGGTTTAAGAAAAGGTGAAATTAGAGGTTTGAAATTTTCAGATTTCAATTTTCAAGAAAAAACAGTACATATCCAGAGGCAACTAGTAGATGAACATGTATTAGCTGTTGGTGAGTTTGCAACTAAACAAATTAAAAACATTGAAAGAAGCCCTAAATCTAATAAAGGTATTAGGAAACTTTTTGTTCCTGATGTAATTATTACTGAATTGTTAAATAGGAAGAAAGAAATAGAAGAGTTTAAAAGGAGTTCTAGCTTCACTGATCATAATTATGTATCAGTTCAAGAAAATGGTAAACCTCGCACTCCTTCAGCTTTTAATAGTTATTTAAATAGAACTTGCAGGAGAAATGGTATTAGGAGAGTAACACCCCATGGACTTAGGCATATGTTTGCAACATTACTATTAGAAAATGGAATTGATCTTTCAACAATTTCAGCAATGCTTGGCCATGAGTCAATTAGAACAACATTCATGATTTATACCGATATGATTAACGAACAAGAAAAAATATCTGATTTTATCAATGAATTACACGAAATATAGGGGGAATGTTTATATGGAATACAATAAAGATAGATATATAGATTTTAAAGTATTTAATATAATGAAAATTAAAAACAAATATGGTTTTAGATTTGTTTTAATATATTCTAATGGCGAACAATCAACAAAGCAAAAGTCTGGATTTAAAACAATAAAAGAAGCTGAAGCAACAAGAAACAAAGTTATAACAGATTTAAATAATGGGTTTTTTTTGGAAGATAATTCATTAACATATATTAGCTTTTTAAATGATTGGTTAGAAAAAGATATTAAATTAAGAACTGCAAGCAACACATATATAACCTTTAAAAACATTGTACAAAAATATATAGGTCCAACAATTGGAAATATAAGGCTACAAGAAATAGAAAGAAATCATATTGTGAAGGTTGTTAATTATGCATCTGGCAAATATAAATCAATGTCAAAAATGGTAAAAACAGTATTAGATATTTCTTTAGATTATGCAGTTTCTAATCAACTATTAACTATAAATATATCCAGAAATGTAATTATAACTAATGGAAATAAAAACAAAGGAAAAGTAAAAACTAGAAATATAGATATAACGAAAACATTAACATTAGATCAAATCAAATTATTGATTAAAAACAGCATGGAAACACCAATTAAATTTTATATAATGTTTTCTGGTTTGATGGGTTTAAGGATTAGTGAAATAAGAGGCCTTAAATATTCAGATATAAATTATCAAAACAGAACAATAAAAATTCAAAGACAATTAGGTAGAGATATTAAGAACGACGAGAATATTAATGTAGGGAAAGTGACTAAACAAGAAATACCATTAAAAACTTTTTCAAGTCAACGTGAATTAATAATTCCGGACATTCTATTCGAAGAAATTCTTAAGGAAAGAAGAAAGTATGAAAAAAATAGAAGCAGAAGAATTAATGATAAACACAATCCTTTTTATGATGGAGATTTTATTTGTTCATCGACATATGGTAATCCTAGAAGTTCAACATTTCACTATAAGTATTTTAAAGATTTATTAGTTCTTAGTAATTTACCTAATATTAGATTTCATGATTTGAGAGCAAGTTATACAACGATATTAATAAAAAACAAATTTAGTCCCAAAGCAGTATCTAAAATGTTGGGTCATGCAACAGAAATAATATCCATTGATCATTACACAGATTCTAAAGAGTTAATTAAAGCTGTAGGTAAAGATATTAATTTCATAGTAGATAAATATACATTGAATAATAATGAAAAAGAAATAGAAGAAATACATGTTGATAAAAATGTAATAAATGCAATTGTTAATATGGAATTAAATCTTTTGAAATGATAGCAGGATTTTATATCCTGTTTTCATTTATTAAAACCTTATGTCATTCACTTGTGATTGACGAGTAAAAGTGATAAAATAATTGATAATAAAACAATGTTAAATAGTATCGTTTTATCTTTAATTTTCCTTTGTTTTTTAATCTGTTTTAGCTAGTGTTTAAGAGTTTTATTACAAAATATATGTGACCAAAATTCGTCTCACAGCAAAAAAACTACTAAATTCAATCAAAAACAGTTAGGGAAATCCATCTTTATTTTAAAGATTACAGTATAAAAAACCTATTGATTAGGAGTGTTTCAATGTTTAAATTAGTAACAGATTTTACGCCTAGTGGCGATCAGCCAAAGGCTATAGAAAATCTAATTAAAAATTTTAATAAAGGCTTTACTGAGCAGATATTGTTAGGAGCTACTGGAACAGGTAAGACTTTTACTATTGCTAATATTATAGAGAATTTGGGTAAGAAAACATTAGTACTTGCACCTAACAAAACACTTGCAGGTCAACTGTACGGAGAGCTTAAAGCCTTGTTCCCGGACAACCGAGTGGAGTATTTTATTTCATACTATGATTATTATCAACCAGAAGCATATGTAGTATCAAGTGATACTTTTATTGAAAAAGATGCCTCAATTAATGATGAAATAGATGAACTAAGACATAGCGCAACCTCATCACTTTTAGAACGTGAAGATGTGATTGTAGTTGCTTCAGTTTCATGTATTTATGGGATTGGGGATCCGGATATTTATAAAAACTCAATGCTTTTTTTAAGAACTGGTGATAATCCAGGACGTGCTAATGTAATTAATAAACTTGTTGAGTTAATTTATAAGAGAAATGATTTTGACTTTGAAAGGGGAACTTTTAGAGTCAGAGGGGATATTATTGAGATTATTCCTGTCTATGAAAGAAGTGAAGGAATTAGAATTGATTTCTTTGGTGATGAAATTGAGTCCCTTTCAAGATTTGATGTTTTAACAGGTAAAACAATCGAAAAGATTAATTTCATTTCAATTTATCCAGCAAGTCACTTCTTGACTGATAAAGATCGTCTTGATGAAACAATAAAGCGAATTAAAGATGAATTAGAAGAGAGAATTGATTATTTTCAAAAAGAAGGAAAACTCTTAGAAGCACAACGTATTGAAATGCGAACAAAATATGATCTTGAAATGTTAGAAGAGATTGGAACATGTAGTGGAGTTGAAAACTACTCAAGACATTTATCACTTAGAGCGGAGGGAGAGACTCCAGCAACACTAATTGACTTCTTTGGTGATGATTTTTTATTAATCATTGATGAATCTCACGTTACAATTCCCCAAGTTGGTGGAATGTATGCCGGAGATAGATCTAGAAAAACAACATTAGTTAACTATGGCTTTAGACTTCCTTCAGCACTTGATAACCGCCCACTTAATTTTAGTGAGTTTGAAGCTAAGAAAAAAGATGTAATTTATTTATCAGCAACACCTGGTAACTATGAGATGGAAAAGGGTTATCCAATAATTGAACAAATTATTAGACCTACTTATTTACTTGACCCAGAAATTGAGATTAGACCATCACTTAATCAGATGGATGATTTATATTTTGAAATCAAAAAACGTATTGAAAATAATGAACGTGTGTTAGTCACTACCCTTACAATTAGAATGAGTGAAGAATTAACTAGTTATTTTAAACAATTAGGGTTGAAAGTTGCTTATCTTCATAGTGAAATTAAATCCTTAGAAAGAATTGCTATTTTAAGAGATTTAAGAATTGGTAAATACGATTGTATTATTGGAATTAATCTCCTTAGAGAAGGACTTGATTTACCTGAGGTTTCGCTTGTTGCTATTTTAGATGCTGATAAACAAGGTTTCTTAAGAAGTGAACGAAGTTTAATTCAAACAATTGGTCGTGCTGCGAGAAATCAAAATGGCCATGTTATTATGTATGCAGATAAAGTCTCACCAGCAATGCTTTATGCAATTAATGAAACAAATAGAAGAAGAGAAATTCAAATTGAATATAATAGAGTAAATAATTTAGAACCAATAACAATTAAAAAAGATATTAGAGATAATATATCGATTAAAGGTATTGAATTAGATAGTAATAGTGAAGTTAAATTAACTAAGAAAGCTAAGCTAAAAACAATTAAAGAATTAGAAAAAGAAATGAATGAAGCAGCTAAGAATCTAGACTTCGAAAAAGCAGCAGAGATTAGAGATATCATAATGGAATTAAGGAGTGAATGATTTGTTAGAAGCAATAATGAAATCGGATTATAAAAATAAGGTAGACTTATTTGATAGTGAAGTAGTAAAAGATCAAAGTATTGTCTTTTTAGGTGATTCTATAATTGCCTTTTATAAGACAAATGAATATTTTAACAATTTAAATATTGTAAATAGAGGTATTGCCGGAGATACATCAGAAGGTGTCTTAGATAGATTAGAACAAATAAAAAAAATTAAGCCTAGTGTTGTTTTAATATCAGTAGGATCAAATGATATTGTAAGAACAAAAGATAGTCTTAGTGTTATAGTTTCAAGAATTCTTAAGATAAAAGAAGAACTTGAAAGTAGTCTTGAAACATCAAAAATATATCTTTTAAGTCTTAGCCCAGTACTTAGAGAACATGAAATAACTAATAATTTATATATGAAGCACCGAACAAATGATATAATAGATAGTATAAACCAAGAATTAGTAAAAAACACAACTTTAATTGATGTAAATGAAGTGTTGAAAGATGAAAATAATAATCTAAAATTAGCTTATACAACTGATGGATTACATCTAACTAAACTTGGTTATGAAGTTTTTAGTAAGAAAATAGCTTTAGAAGTTAAAGAATTACAAATAAAATAAAGGAGAAAAATATGAAAAAATACATATTAGTTACAGACTCAGTTACTGACTTACCAGACAGTTTAGCAAAAGAACTTGATTTAGTTGTCTTACCCCTAAAGTACCATATTGATAATAAAGATTATACAAACTATCTTGATTATAGAATGCAAGATATAAACGAGTTTTATAATGAAATAAAGGGTGGCAAACAAGCAACAACAAGTCAGTTAGTTCCAGAAGATTATATTAGTACGCTAACACCATATTTAGAACAAGGAAATGATGTTTTAATTATTTCATTTTCAAGTAAACTAAGTGGAACATTTAATAGCGCAAGACTTGCATCAATAGAATTACAAGATAAATATCCTAACAATAAAATTATAGTTATTGATAGTAAATCAGCATCACTAGGTGAAGGATTCTTAGTCACACTTGCTGCAAATGAAAAGAAGAAAGGTAAAACTATTGATGAGTTAGTAAGTTTTGTTAATGAAACTATTCCAAGAGTTGCTCACTGGTTTACAGTTGATGATATTAGTCACTTAAGACGTGGTGGTAGAATTAGTGGTGTTGCTAGCGTTGTTGCTAAAGCATTAAATATTAAACCAATTCTTCATTGTAGCGTAGATGGTGAATTAGTTTCAAGAAATAAAGCAATTTCAAGAAATAGAGCAATTAAAGCTTTATTTGATAAGATGGTTGAAACACATGACGGAAACCAAGAAATGGTTTATATTGGTCATGGGGCAGACTTAGAAGCAGCTAATGAATTAAAGACTTTAGTCTTATCAAAATTCCCTGAGGCAAAAGTTACAATAAATACAATTGGTCCAGTTGTTGGTGCCCATACAGGTCAGGGAGTATTAGCATTGTTCTTTATTGCTAAGAACCGATAATATGAGTAAGATAGTCTTAGCAGGTGGATGTTTTTGGGGCGTTGAAGCGTATTTTAGCAATTTAAAAGGTGTTACTAAAACTATTGTTGGATATGCCAATGGCACAAAAGAAAATCCCACTTATAAAGAAGTTTGTAGTGGATTATATGGCTTTGCAGAAGCAATATACTTAGAATATGATAATAAAGTTTTAACTGCTGATAAGTTATTAGAACATTATTTTAGAATAATTAATCCATATCTTTTAAACAAACAAGGAAACGATGTTGGATTACAATATAGAACTGGAATATATTGTTTTACTTTAGAACAAAGACAATATGCAAGGTTATTTATTATTAATTATGAGAAGATAAATCAAAATAAAAAAACAGTCGTGGAAGTTGAAATGTTAACTAACTTTTATAATGCAGAAGAATATCATCAAGAATATTTAAAGAAAAATCCAGAAGGATATTGTCATATTGATTTAGGTTTATTAAGTAAAGATGAACGAAAATAAAAGGAGAGCTAGCTCTCCTTTATTATTTTACCTACTTACTATTTAGTTTAATAATTTCTAATACAATCTCTAATGCTTTATGCATTTGATTGATTGAAGCAAATTCCATTCTTCCGTGGAAGTTATATGATCCAGTTCCTAAGTTTGGACATGGAAGACCTTCAAATGTAAGTCTTGCTCCATCTGTTCCACCTCTAATTGGTGTTTTAATGGGGGTTAAACCTAAATTGGTAATAGCTTTTTCAGCTAATTCAATAATATGCATTTTGTCTTTCAAAATATCATACATATTATAATAACTATCTTTCAAGACTAATTTAACTGCTTCATAACCGTATTTATTATTTAGATAATCTTTAATATTAGTAAATGTTTCTTTTTGTTTATTAAATAATTCTTTATCATGATTTCTAATTATATAATGCATTTTTGCATCTTCAACTGAACCGGTTATTTCAGATAAGTGATTAAAACCTTCATATTTTTCAGTATAAGCAGGATTTAAAAATACAGGTAACATTTGATGAAATTCAAATGCTAAGTGACTTGCATTAATCATTTCTAGTTTTGCACTTCCAGGATGAATACTCTTACCAACAAAATTGATTACTGCAGAAGCAGCGTTAAAGTTTTCAAATTCAATTTCACCAACTTGGCTACCATCTAATGTATATGCAAAGTCTGCATTAAACCATTTATAATTAAACTTATCAGCACCACGACCAATTTCCTCATCTGGGGTAAAACAAATATAAATATCACCGTGTTTGATTTCTTTATTTTTAGTTAATGTGTTTGCTAATTCCATGATAATTGCAACACCAGCTTTATCATCAGCACCAAGTAAGGTATTTCCATCAGTAACAATTAAATCATCACCAATAACTTTCTTAAGCGCAGCACTATTTTCTTTATTCATTGTAATATAATCGTTTAATTTAATGCCACTTCCATCATAATTTTTAATTATTCTAGGAGAAACATTTGCTCCAGGTGCATCTGGTGATGTATCAACGTGGGCTACAAAACCAATCGGTCTTATGTCTTTTCCAGAGTTTGATTCAATCTTCACATATACATAGCCAAATTCATCAATAAAAGCATTTAAACCCATTTCTATTAATTCATTTACTAATAAATTGCTTAAGTTTTTTTGCTTCATAGTTGAAGGGATAGTTAGTGAGTTTGGATCTGATTGGGTATCAATCTTTACGTATCTTAAAAATCTTTCTATTAAACTTGTCATGTTTAACCTCTTTTCTTTAATTATGTGAATTATTATACCATTATTAATAATAAAAGTGTAATTTATAGTGTTTTTGTAGTATAATTAACTACTATAGAGAACAAAAGGCAGGGTGATATAATTGTTTAATAAACATTTTAGAAAATATATCTTTAAATACTCAATACCACTATTAATTGGAATAGCGGTTTTAGTATTTATTGATTATGTTCAAACAAATGTGCCAATCATTATTGGTGACATTATTAATATTTTAGACAAATTTGATAAGTCTGAAGTAACAGAAATATTCGCTAAGGATGAGTTGTTAAATTTAACAGTATCACTTATAACAGTAGTGGCTATTACGGGTATAGGTAGGGTATTTTGGCGACTTGCTATTTTTGGGACATCAAGAAAAATAGAGTATGGTTTAAGAAATGAAATGTTCATTCATGCAACTACTTTATCACAAGATTATTACAATGAACAAAAAGTAGGCGGATTAATGACTTACTTTATTAATGATCTTGCTGCAGTAAGAATGGCTTATGGTCCTGGAATTATGATGCTAATTGATAGTACATTTTTAGGTGGATTTGTTTTTTATAAGATGTTTAAGTTAAATAAAGAATTAACTTTAATTTTAATTGTACCAATTGTATTACTTTTAGTAGCAATGGTCATTATTAATAAATCAATGAGAAAACAATTTAAAATAAGACAAGAAAAGTTTAGAGATTTAAGTGATTATACCCAAGAAAACTTATCAGGTATTTCAATTGTTAAAGCATATGTGCGAGAAGCATTTGAGATAATGACATTTAAGAGAAAATCTAAAGAACTTTATGATACAAATATGAAGTTTTATAAAAAATCAGTTTTAGTTGAAGTTGTAACATCTATTATTATTAACTTAATTGTAATAACTATTATAGGCTTTGGTGCATATGCAGTTGTTAAAACTGCAAACCTACCTGATGCTGAAAAATTTGATGTAGGTAACTTTACAGCGTATATTGCTTTATTCTTTATGTTAAGCTGGCCAACAAGAGCTCTTACTCGTGTTTTAAGTATTTATTCACAAGCAGGAGCAAGTGCACAAAGAATTACAGATTTTCTAGAAACAAAACCATCAGTTTATGATAAAGATAATTTAATTGAACCAGATTTATTTATACCTGAAATTGAAGTTAAAAATTTAACTTTTAGATACCCAGACAGTAATTTTAATGCTATTGATAATATGAGTTTTAAAATTAATCAAGGAGAAATGGTTGGTATTTTAGGTAAAACCGGAAGTGGTAAAACAACACTAGTTGATTTAATGCTTAGAGTATATAATGTTAAACATGATAAAATATTAATTAGTAAAACTGATATTATGAAATTACCTCTTAAAGTAGTTAGAGATAAAATTGGTTATGTACCACAAGATAACTTTTTATTCTCAGATACAATAAAAAATAATATAGCCTTTTCCAATTCAAGTCTAACTATGGAAGAAGTAATTGATGCATCTAAGTTAGCGGATATTTATGATAACGTTACTGAATTCCAGTTAGGATTTGAAACTATTTTAGGTGAAAGAGGAGTTACAGTTTCTGGCGGACAAAAACAGAGAATTTCAATAGCAAGAGCAATTGCTAAAAATCCAGAAATCTTAATTCTAGATGATGCAGTATCTGCTGTTGATACAAAAACGGAAGAAACAATTATTAAAAACTTATATGATTTAAGAAAAGGTAAAACAACAATTTTTATTGCTCATAGAATTTCAACAGTACAAAATCTAGATAAGATAATTGTTATTGATGAGGGTAAGGTTGTTGCAATTGGTTCACATGATGAATTGTTAGAAACTAGTGAGTTTTACCGTGATATTGTGAAACGTCAAACGCTTGAAAAATTAGCAGAAGAGGTTAAATAATATGAGAAGAAAAGAAAGAAAACAAGAAGATATAAAATCATTTAAAAGATTACTTGGTTATTTAAAACCTCACCGTAGTGAATTTATTGTTTCAATTATTTTAATGACGTTTGTAGTTATTGTTGAGTTAGTTCCACCACTATTTATGGCTAAAGTTTTAGAATTACTTAAAAATTCTAACGCTGTTGGAACAATGAATAAAATATTATTATATTTAGGCGTATTTATTTTATCATTAGTAGTATCAATTATAATTCATTATAAACAAACAATTTTACTCCAAGAGATTGGTCAAAAAATAGTCTTTAGAATAAGACTTGAAGTTTTTGAACATATTGAAAAACTATCTATAGATCAGTTAAATAAAGAGCCTGTTGGTAAACTTGTAACAAGAGTAATGAATGATCCAGATAGTATTAGTGAGATGTTTACTTCTATTGTTATAAATTTAATTAGAAGTATTATTATGATGATAATTATATTAATCATTTTATTCTTTATTAGTATTAAATTAACATTGATTACATTAATAATAATGCCAATTATTTTAATTGTTTCATATGTGTTTAGAAAAATATCTAGAAAGTCATATCAAAAAATTAGAAACGAAATTTCAGCGCTAAACGCATTTTTATCTGAGAATTTATCAGGAATGAAAATCACACAAATCTTTAATCAAGAAGATGTTAAAAGAGAAGAATTTAGAATTAGAAGTTATGAGCTTGAACGTGGTTTTCAAAAAGAAATCTTAATATATGCAATTTTTAGACCACTTATTTATTTAATTACCATGGCTGGTAATATTGCTATTTTATATTTTGGAGGCTTACAAGTTATTGATATGATTTTAAGCTATGCAATTCTTTATGCATTTAATGACTTAGTTGATAGATTCTTTAATCCAATTCAACAAATTGCTGAGGAATTTAATAATCTTCAAAATGCCTATTCAAGTGCAGATAAAATCTTTGGCATCTTAGATTTAGAACCAACCATTAAAGAATTAGATGATGCAATTGAGTTAAAAGAATTCTCCGGTCATGTTGAATTTAAAAATGTATGGTTTTATTACTTAGAAGATGAATGGGTATTAAAAGATGTATCATTTGAAGTTAAACCAGGTGAGACATTTGCTTTTGTTGGATCTACAGGAAGTGGTAAAACTACTATTTTATCTTTAATTGTAAGAAATTATGAGATTCAAAAAGGTGAAATCTTAATTGATGGAATAAATATTAATAAAATAACTAGAGATTCCTTGAGAAGACATATCGGTCAGATGTTACAAGATGTATTTTTATTTAATGAGTCAATTCTTTATAACATTAGTTTAGGAAATGAAGAAATAACAAGAAATGAAGTAATTGAGGCAGCAAATTATACTGGTGCTAATACATTTATAGATAGACTTCCCGATAGATATGATCACTTAGTATTAGAGCGGGGTAATAACTTCTCAAGTGGACAAAGACAATTAATATCATTTGCTAGAGCAATCGTCTATAAACCAAGCCTGCTTATTTTAGATGAGGCAACAGCAAACATTGATAGTGAAAGTGAAGAAATTATTCAAGCATCTTTAAACAAAATAATGAGTAGTCAAACAATGTTGATTGTTGCTCATAGACTATCAACTATTCAACATAGTGATAAGATTGTTGTTTTAAATAAGGGTGAAATTATGGAGATGGGGAATCATCATGAACTCTTAAATAAAAAAGGATGGTATTATAATTTATATATGATTCAGTTTAAGGAAGATAAAGAGGGAAAAAATAATGAATAAAAATCAAATTCAAAATATTTTAAATAAGTCATTAGAAACTGGTGCAGATTTTGGTGAACTATTTTTCGAAAAATCAATTAATAATTCAATTAACATTATGAATGGTGAAGTTGTAAACATTTCAACTGGTGAAGTTTATGGAGTTGGTGTTAGATTATTAAAAGGTAGTAAAGAAGTATATGGTTATACAAATGAAGTAAAAGAAGATGTAATACTTGAATTACTAGAAAACTTAAAAGCAAGCTTTAATGATAAACCAAATAAAGTAACAAAACTTGGTGAAAAATTACCGTTTAATAATAATATTACAAGACCATTTGAGTTAGTTGAAACAAGTGAAAAAGTTTCAAGATTACTTGAATTAAATAAAATAATGAAAGACGAAAGTCCATTAATTATTCAGTCAATCACTAATTTAATTGAAAAGAAACAAGATGTGCTAATTGCTAATACAGATGGAACTTACCAAGATGATGAAAGAGTTTATACAAGAGTTATCTTAGCATCAGTTGCTAAAGATGGTGAAAAGATGGAACAAACTTTTGAAGGTCCAGGAAGATTTATGGGCTTTGAACTTTTCGATAAGTTAGATTTAAAAGCATATGCAAGTGATGTTGCAAAAGCTGCAATTAAACAATTAGATGCAAAAGATATTAAAGCAGGAGTAATGCCTGTTGTTATTCACAATGGATTTGGTGGTGTAATTTTCCACGAGGCATGTGGTCACCCACTTGAAGCAAGTTCAATTGCTAAAGGATTATCACCATTTGCAAACAAAATTGGGGAAAAAGTTGCATCAGATGTAGTAACTGCATATGATAATGGAAATATTGAAAATGCGTGGGGTAGATTAAACTTTGATGATGAAGGTAATCCAACTCAAAATAACTTATTAATTGAAAATGGTATTTTAAGAGGTTATTTAATTGATAAGCGAAACGGTAGAACAATGAATGAAAAATCAACAGGTTCTAGTCGTAGACAATCATATAAATATGCTCCAACATCAAGAATGAACTCAACATTTATAGATAACGGAACAATGGAATATGAAGATATTATTAAAGAAACAAAATACGGTCTATTTGCTAAAAAACTTGGTGGTGGTACTGTAAATCCAGCAACAGGTGAATTTAACTTTGTTGTACAAGAAGGTTATATGATTGAAGATGGTAAGTTAACAGATGCAGTTAAAGGTGCAATGTTAATTGGAAATGGTAAAGACATTTTATTTGAAATTGACCGTGTAGCAAACAACCTAGAGTTTGGTCAGGGAATGTGTGGAGCTGATAGTGGATCAATTCCTGTTGACGTTGGTCAACCAACAATTAGAGTTAAAAAAATTACTGTAGGAGGATTAAGCCATGAATAACAATCTTAAAAATTGGATTAAAGTTGGACTTGATAAAGGTTTGTCTGATATACAAATTAAATTAGTTAAGTCAAATAGCCTAAATTTATCAGTATATGAAGGTGAAGTTGAAAAAAATGAAATTAGTTATCAAACTATCGCTTTAGTTAAAGGTATTTATAATGGTAAGGCAGTTAATGCAAAATTAGAAGATTTAAGTTTGGAAAATTTTTCTCATGTAATTGATAGATTAATTGATAATGCAAAAAATATTACTGCAAATGAGCCAGCATTAATTTTTGAAGGTTCAGAAAAATATGAAGAAGTAGTTAATAAAGAATTTGACTTCTCATTAATTAAACCAGAAGAAAAAGTTTCAATGTTATTAGAAATTGAAAAAGGAATAAAAGCTAATGAGTTTTGTACAAAAGTAGATACTGTTTACTATGGTGAAAATACTAGTGAAACAACAATTGTTAACTCAAAAGGCTTAAATCTTTTTAGATCAAGTAAATTTTTACAAATTTATGCAAGTGCAGTTTATGAAAAAGACGGTCAAGTTAAAACTGGTCTTTCATACAAGATTTTAAATGATAATAATGATTTAAATATAAAAGATTTAATTGATGAAAACATTAAACTAGGAACAGGCCAATTAGGTGCTAAATCAATTAAGTCAGGTAAATATCCAGTTGTCTTTTCAAATGAAGAATTTGGTAACATTTTAAGTGTTTTTGAAGGTATTTTCACCGGAGAAGCAGCATTTAGAAATCTTACTAAGTTAATTGGTAAAGAAAACACAAAAATTGGATCAAGTAAAGTAAACTTAGTAGATAACCCATTCCATGATAAGGCATTGTTTAAAGTTTCATTTGATGATGAAGGAGTTGCATGTAGTAAGAGATATTGGATTGAAAATGGAGTGTTTAAAGGTTTTGTTCATAACTTAAAAACTGCAGCAATCTTTAGTACAGCACCAACCGGTAATGGTTTTGGTGGAATATCTGCAGCAAATTTAGTGCTTGAAAGTGAAGATATAAGTCTTGATGAAGTATTTAAGACAATTAATGAAGGTATTTATATTACAGATTTAGTTGGTCTACATGCAATATCAGAAACTGTTTCTGGAAACTTTAGTTTAGAAGCATCTGGATTTGTTATTAAAGATGGAAAAATAGAAAGACCAGTTGATTCAATTGTTGTTTCAGGTAATTTCTTTGAATTATTAAATAACTTAGAGTATGTTGCAAATGACTTTAAGTTTGGTTTATCAGGAATTGGAACTGGTTCTGTGAAAATTAAAGAATTAACAATCGCTGGAGAATAAGATGAATTTGATTCATCTTTTTTTCTTTTAGGCAATTAAAATATATTTTGCTATAATAGATTGAAGGATGTGATATTATGTTAGAACAATTAATTAGTGATAAAAAATACCAAGAAGCATATTTGAAGCTTATTTTATTACACCCTCATGACCAGGCAAAGTTTATTGCCAGTCTTGATGATGAAGATAAAAAGCAAATTTTAGAATTTTATGATGATAATGAATTATCTAAGATAATGTCTTATTTAGATGAGGACTTTGCGGTTAGGTTACTTACAAAATTTGATATTGATAAACAAATTAGTATTATTAAAGAAATGGATATTGATGATGCTGTAAGACTAATTGATGAATTACCTGATTTAGAACAAAAAGAAATTTTAAATGTTGTTGATGATCAAAACTCACTTGAAAAGTTATTAGATTATGATGTTTTAGAAATAGGATTCTTAATGACTTCTAAGTTTGTTAAAATTGATTCAACTCTTAATGTAAAAGAAGCAATGAAAATATTAATTGAACAAGCACCAGAAGTAGAATCTATTGGTACGATTTTTGTTGTAAATAATAATAAATATTTAGGGACTCTTTCACTAAACCAATTAATTAAAGCAAAAGGTAATGTTTTAATTAATGATTTATATAAAGAGACTCCATTTGTTTTTGATAATGATGATATTGAATATTCAATTAATCAGATGCGTGAATATAATCTCTATGAAATTGCTGTTTGTAATGAATATGATAACTTAGTTGGGATTGTAACATTGGATGATGCGATTGAAGAATTTGAGAGATTAAGTAAAGAAAATTTTGCGAGACTTTCAGCAATTAAAGAATTTAAGGAAAAAAATATCTTTAAAGCAGCACTCCACCGTCTTCCATGGTTAATCATTTTACTATTAACATCGATTCCAATTGCTTTATCTGCCGCTAGATTTGAAGAAATCATTCTTGCAGTAAGCTTACTTGCTTTATTCCAGCCACTAATTTTAGATGCATCTGGTGACGTTGCAACACAAACACTAGCAGTTACACTTAGAGATTTAAGTTATAACAATAAGGCTAATTTTAAAGAGGGATTTAAAGAAGTAGTATCAGGAATGTTAAGTGGTTTTATTCTTGCTCTTGCTGCAAGTATAATTACTTATTTTTTAGCAATATCATTTAAAATGGAAGAACCAATGATGGTTTCTTTACTAATTGCTTTATCACTTTTTATTACAATTACGCTTGGACCAATTGTTGGCTTTATAATTCCAGTATTTTTAAATAAAATAAAAATAGATCCAGCTGTTGCATCAGGTCCATTTATCACAACTATTGTTGACCTTTCTAGTTTATTTATCTATTTTGGGTTAGCAACTTTAATGTTAGGAGGATTATAAGATGAATTTTAACAGACCAAAAAGTCAAATCTTAAAAGATATTAATAAAATGCATACAGTTGACATTGTAAAATTATATAATGAAGAATCAGCAGAAAATAAGTTAATTTTAATTGAAATTATGCCATACCGTATTTTAAAAAATATCTTTTTAGAATTAGAAGATGATGATATTTTAAGTTTCTTTAATCAACTTGATGATGTAAGAAAAAGAGTGTTATTAAATGAACTTGATAAGTTTGAATTAAAAAGAATTTATGTTGAACTAGATGATGTAGATAAAGAACACTTAAATGCATTTTTAGTAAACGATCGTATTTTAGAAATTGAAACATTATTAAAACTAGATGAAACAAAAGCAGTCTCAATTATGCACAGTGACTTCATTAAAATTAATATTAATTTAAATGTCGCTGCAGCAATGAGACAGTTAATCGATGAAGTAGATGAGCAAGACGTTATTGATAATTTATTTGTTGTTGATGATAATGAAGTTTTAATTGGTAAAATAAGTTTAAAGAAATTAATTATTGCAAGAAAAAACGAACAAATAAAAGACTTAGTAATAAAAAATTATGTATCCCTACATAAAGATGATAAATTATCACTTGCGATTACTAAAATTAGTAATTATGACTTAAAATTAATACCAATTATTGATGACAATAATGTTTTACTTGGTGTAGTCAGTGCGGATGATATCTTAGATGAAATTGCATTTGATTATGAAGAAAATGTGCAAAAGTTTGTGGCGGTTGGGGACTTTAAAGAAGAAAGTAGTCCAATTAAACGTTCAATGCAACGTATACCTTGGTTACTTGCTTCAATTGTCTTAAACTTAGTAATTGCCTTATTTCTATCAATTTTTTCAAACACACTAGAATTAGTAACAGCACTTGTTTTATTCCAACCTTTAATTTTAGGGATGGCTGGAAATATCGGAACACAATCAATCGCTGTTACCATTTTAAAATTAGACAAGGAAGAAAATTCTGATAATAAAAAACATATTTTTAAAGAAATAGCAATTGGTTTAATTAATGGTTTGATTATAGCAAGCCTTGGTTTTGTTCTTAGTTTCTTTGTTTTAAGTCTTGATATTTTCTTAGTTGACAGTGTATTTTTACTTAGTTTAACCGTTGGCTTATCATTATTTTTCTCAATGGTTTTAGCAAACTTATTTGGTGTTTTAATCCCAATTATTTTAGTTAAATTAAAAATTGATCCAGCAGCAGCAAGTGGACCAGTAATTAGTACAATAAATGACTTAGTAGCACTATTTATTTATTTTGGTTTTGCAACATTAATAATACTACCAATGATAAATGTGGTATAATATTAATGAATAAATTTGGTGGTGATTCATATCGAAGTACAAACGAATGGTAAGCTTTTTCTAACTGGTGAATACAACATTTTAGAAAAAAAAGGTGTATCAATTATTTATAGCGTTTCAAAAAGAATGATATTTAATATTGAAGAATCTTTAAAATATACTTATAAGACAAGAAATCTTATAAGTTATTTTGATATAGTAGAAGATGAAATTGTCTTTGAAAAAGATAATTCAAATATAATTTTAAAAGAAGCAATTAAAAATGCTTTATTATATGTAAAAAGTATGAATATAAACTTAGTACCATTTAGCTTAGAGATAAAGACAGAACTAGAAGACAAAAACGGAAACAAGTTTGGTTTTGGTTCAAGTTCAGCAATTATTATTGGCGTTATAAAGTCGATACTTAAGTTTTATAAAATAGAGTTTGATGAGTTTTTATTATTTAAACTAGGAGTACTTACACAATATGATGCAAATAAAATTACATCAGGTGGTGATCTTGCCTCTGCTTGTTTTGGTAAAATGGTCTTTTACAAAAGATATAATAAAAAATGGTTAGAAAAAAATAGAAATAATCCAAGTCTACTAAATAAGAAATGGAAGGATTTAAAAATATTTGAAATAAAAACCGATTTAAAATTTAAGGCAATTTGGACTGGTAAAAGTTATAAAACTAAAAATTTAGAATACAAAATTACCAAAAAAGAGTATAAGAGAGCTAAAAAAATTGTTAAAAATACTTATCAAAACTTAATTACAAATAATTACTTAGAACTTAAAGAAAATTTAAAAAATTATCAAAGATGGTTAGAAAATATTTTAAAAGTTGATTTATTAAATACGGTAGAATTAAAAAAAATTATTGAAATAACAAATAAATATTCACTTGGTGCTAAAATTAGTGGCGCTGGCGGTGGAGATAGTGTAATATTATTATATCCAGAAGGTTTTAATTTTTATCACATGGAAAAAGAATTATTAGATAACAATTTATATTTAATGGATATTTGAGGTAAGAAAATGAAAATTAGTAAAAGAAAAGATGAACATGTAAAATATGCAAAATTAAATAAAGTGGGAGAAAATGATTTTGATTTAATTAATCTAGAACATAATAGTCTTCCAAATATAAGTATGGATCAAGTAAATCTTAAAACTAATTTTCTAGGTTTTGAAATAGATTATCCGTTTTATATTAATGCAATGACTGGTGGATCTAGAAAAACAAAAAAGATTAATGAAAAACTAGCACTTTATGCAAAAGAGTTTAATATTCCATTAATTCTAGGTTCAAGTAGTGCTTTTTTGAAAGATGAAACGCTACTTGATACATATCTAGTAGCAAGACAAATTAATAAAGATGGAATAATTGTTGCTAATGTGTCAGCTAATGCTACTTTAGATGATGCAAAACTGGCAGTTAAAATGATTAATGCCGATGCTTTATCTATTCATATTAATGTTATACAAGAACTTGTTATGAAAGAAGGAGACAGAGATTTTACCAAGTGGACTTCAAACATTAAAGACATTGTAAATAACATTAAAGTTCCAGTCATCGTTAAAGAAGTAGGTTTTGGGATGAGTAAAAAAACTATTACCACTTTAGAAAATCTTGGTGTTAAATATATTGATGTAAGTGGTAAGGGTGGAACAAACTTTGCATTTATTGAAAGAGTTCGTAGTAAGAGTCAAAATATGATCTTTGAAAATGTGGGAATATCGACTGTAAAATCACTAGAAAATGCAAAGGATTCTAAATCAACAATTTTTGCATCTGGTGGAATTAGAAATGCATTAGATATTTATAAAGCACTAATGCTTGGCGCTAGTGCAGTTGGACTTAGCAAATATTTTTTAAATTTAACTAAATACAAAGATGAAGTAGCATTTATGAAAATAAATAATTTAATTAATGATTTGAAAAAGTGTTTTGTAATTTATAAATAAGGGGGTAAATTTTATGGATGAAATTATTAAAGAATATAAAGAACATCGAAAAAAAATAATAGCCTTTCGTTATGTGGACTGGTTGATTAACTGGGATCAAAAAACGCAAGCACCAAAGAAATCAGGTAAATTTAGAGCAGAGCAAGTTGAAGTATTATCAGAGATGTACTTTGATTTAAGAAAAGATAGTAAGTTTTTAAGTAATATTGATTATCTAAAAGAAAACTTAAATAAAATAAACGATGAAGATTTAAAAAAAGATATTTTAAAAATTGATAAAGAACTAAGAGTAATTAGAAGTGTACCAATAAATGAGTATATTGATTATCAAGTAGTTCTTGCTGAGAGTACAAAAGTTTGGCAAGAAGCAAGAGATCAAAATGATTTTGAAATCTTTGTTCCGGCACTAGAAAAAATTGTCGATTACCACAAAAGAAGAATTAAATATATTGGTTCATCCGATTTATAAGGCTATGATGTTTTATTAGATGAGTATGAAGAAGGTAAAGATACAAAGTTTTATGATGATTTCTTTAATAATTTAAAAGAGGAGTTAGTACCTTTTGTTGCTTTAATAACTAAGGGCAAGAAAACTAATTATAATCGTAAACTTACAACAAGAGAATATCCTATTTATAAACAAAAAGAAATATCTAAATATTTTATTGACCAATTTGCTTTTGATTTAAAAAGAGGAGCAATTAGAGATACAGTTCACCCCTTTACTTCTGGAATATCAAGTACAGATATTAGAATAACTGTTGACTATGAAATTAATAATTTTACAACGAGTATTACTAGCATAATGCATGAAATGGGTCATGCGATTTATGATCAAAACAATGATCCGAAATATAATGGGACATTCTTATTTGGTAGTCCAACTTATGGACTCCACGAGGCTCAAGCAAGATTTTATGAAAATATGATAGGAAGATCATTTGCTTTTTGGAAAAGACATTATCCAAAATTAGAAGAAGTATTTCCTAAACAATTAGCAGGAATTAATTCACTTGAATATTACCGTTTTATCAATCATGCAAAAAGATCAAAAATTAGAACTGAAGCTGATGAGTTAACTTATCCACTCCATATTATGGTTAGATATGAAATTGAAAAAGAATTATTTGAAGATAAATTAAAAGTTAGAGATATTCCTAAAAGATGGCGTACACTAATGGCTAATTATGTTGGAGTAAGACCAAAAGATGATTTAGAAGGACCACTTCAAGATATTCACTGGGCACTTGGATCATTTGGTTATTTTCCAGTCTACGCACTAGCTAATGCTTATGCGGTTCAAATATATAATGCAATGAATCGTGATTTAAATGTTGAAAGTGTTATTGAAAATGAAAATATTTATTTAATTAATGACTGGTTAAAAGTTAAAATCAACCGTTTTGGTGCATCAAAGACTGCAGAAGAATTACTAATTGAAGCAACCGGTGAGGCCTTTAATCCTAAGTATTATATTGATTATTTAAAAAACAAATTTACCATGTTAAAAAATTTAGAAGAATTAAAAAAATAAAATCCCGTTTGGGATTTTTACTTTTTAATAAACGGATTGTTTGTAATCTCATGTTTTATTGTTGTAGGTCTACCATGTCCTGAATAAACGATTGTATTTAAAGGAAGATTATAGATATTTTTAACTGACAATTCAAGCTCTCTAAAACTTCCACCATATAAGTCAGTTCTTCCCACACTCTCATAAAATAAGAGATCTCCTGAGAATAAGATATCATTAGCATAAAGTGAAATACTTCCTAAGGAGTGTCCTGGTGTTTTAATAATCTTAAAAGTAGTTCCTAAAATGTCAATTTCTAATTTATCATTTAAATCGACATCAATTTTTGGTAAATACTTAGTAAAAGGATTATTATGATAAAAGTAGTGATCTAGACTAGATGCATATACTAACACATTAGGATTACGCTTCAAAAGCTCCTCTAAACCAGTCCAGTGGTCATAATGACCATGGGTTAGAATAATTTTATCTAAGACTAATTTATGCTCTTCTAAGTAGTTATATAACTTATTATCATTAAATCCGGGATCTATTACGACACATTTATTATCTTTTATTAAAATATAAGCATTTGAACTCATATACTCATTTGCTAAAACTTGTTTTACTATTTTCATTTTTATCACCTAAATTATTATAACATATTCTTGTTTATATAAAAAAGGTTAGTTATTTATAATTATTATGATTTGTATTGACTAATAGATAATCAAAGATTAAAATAAAAATAGTAATTAATAAATAGATTCTAGAAATAGAATTTCACATATGAAAATTAAATACTAGGAAGAGGAATTTTTTATGTTTGTCGTAGAAAGAACGGTAAAACTTGAAAAAGGATTTATCGATATACACAAAGAAAAGATGAATGAGTATTCTCCTATTTTTAAATCACCCGGATTTGTTAAAAGAGAGGTATTAATAAGTACTACTAATAAGGAATTTGATTTAATTAAAACATTAGTATACTTTAACGATAAGAAAGCTTATTATGTTTGGGAGGGAAGTTCTGAGCATATTAAGATGCATAAAGAAAAGAAAGAAAATCCTGTAAAACCAGTAGGAGTAATTTCTGTTGAACGAAATTACTACGAACATTTTATAACTAATATGCATGAATAAAAAAAGATTTATTTTAAGTCTACTTTTTATTGTTTTTGTTATTGCTTCACTACTAATTGGTGTTAGTTCAGAACTAACCCTTAAGAGTTTGTTGTCGGGAAACAAAGAAGCATATAATGTTTTATTTAGAAGTAGAATGCCAAGAACACTAGCAATTATACTTAGTGCTTCAAGTCTAAGTATTGCCGGTTTAATTATGCAATCATTAAGCAGAAATAAGTTCATCTCACCACAGACAGCTGGAACAAACGATGCAGCTGCTTTTGGTGTTTTAATCTCTTTTATATTTCTTGGTAGTATTCCAAGTTATTATCGCTTAATATTTAGTTTCGTTTTTGCATTAATTTCCTCATTACTTTTTATTTTCATATTAAATAAAATAAAGTTTAAAAATATTATTTATGTTCCTTTAATTGGATTAATGTATGGCGGATTATTAAGTGCAGTTACTAGACTAATTGCTTATGAAACAAATACGCTTCAACTATTATCATCATTAAATTTGGGAACCTTTTCCCATATAAATGTCTTAAATGGTAGTATGTTATTAATTTTAGTACCAGTCTTACTTATTGCGATAATTTTTGCTGAAGGGTTTAATGTTGCATCCCTAGGTGAAGAATTTGCAACTAATCTTGGTGTAAACTATAAAAAAGTTTTATTTTTAGGCCTAATCGTAACATCATTAATTGCAGCAAGTACATATTTAGTAGTTGGACCACTTCCTTTTTTAGGACTAATTATTCCTAATATTGTTTCAATGTATTATGGTGATAATTTAAAGAAAAACATTATAGATATTGCATTACTAGGTTCAATCTTTGTTTTAGCTAATGATATTATAAGTAGATTAGTAATTTTCCCATTTGAGTTATCAGTTGGTTTTACTATGGGAATAACAGGAGCGATAATCTTTATTTTATTAATATTTAAGCAGGTGAAAAATAATGACTAAGAAGAAATATTTAGTGCTTGCTATTTTAGCAATTTTATCGATTATAACTTTTATGCTTGTTTGGATCTTTAAGTACCGCAATTTAATTGATTTTAATAATATAGATAAAGAATTATTATTCGTTTTATTAAAGATATCAAGAAGAAGATTTATTCAGATGACTGCAATTATAATTAGTATTGTTTTAATAAGTATTTCAAGTCTTAGTTTTCAAACGATTACTAATAATAGAATACTTACACCCAGTGTCTTAGGTTTTGATTCAATCTTTATTATTACTCAAACTTTAATCGTCGCATTTTTAGGCACCAAAAGTATTTTATATACAAATGATACATTAAACTTTGTTTTAACAACATCAGTCATGATTTTAGTAGTTTTAGTAATGCTTACTTCATTACTAAGAAAAAACAAAAACAATATTATTTTATTATTGTTACTAGGATTAGTAGTAACATCACTTGCTTCAAGTATGTCAAACTTTATTCAAGTTTTAATGAATCCGGAAGACTTTCAGCAAGTAATCTCAATGACTAATGTTAGTATTAATGCAATAAATGAAAAACTTGTTTTACCAAGTTTAGTTGCAACTATTATTCTAGTTTTCTTATTTTTTAAAGAGCGTAATAATTATGATGTTATGGCTCTTGGTGAAGATGTTGCTAAAAACCTTGGAGTTAATTATAATAAAAAAACTAATAAGACTTTAATATTAGTAACAATATCAACGGCAATAGCAACGGCATTAGTTGGACCTTTAGCATTTCTAGGATTAATAGTAGTTAACCTTGCAAGAGAACTTAGCAAATCAAATAAGCATCGAACCTTAATGGTAGTATCTAGTTTGCTTGCAGTAATCTTAATGTTAGGTGGCCATGTAATTTTAGAGATAATTAATTTAAAGACACCAGTTACAATAATTGTCAATTTAATTGGTGGAGCTTATATGATATATCTGTTAGTAAAGGAGAATATTCATGATTGAAGTTAAAAATATAAATCAATTTTACGGTAACAAACAAATCTTAAAAGATGTTAATTTTAAGATTAAAGAAAATGAAATTACTGCTTTAATTGGGCCAAATGGAGCGGGTAAATCAACTCTGCTTGGTGTAATATCAAGACTTTTAAAACAAAAAAGTGGTGAGGTTTTAATCGATAATGTTAATATCGATAAAATAAGCTCAAATGATATTGCTAAAAAAATGTCAGTACTTAGACAAAGTAATAATATAAATATAAGAATTACAGTAGAAGAGTTAGTATCTTTTGGGAGATTTCCATATTCTAAAGGTAGACTTAATAATATTGATAAAGCAAAAATTAATGAAGCAATTAAATATATGAAACTAGATGACCTAAGAGATACATATATCGATCAAATGAGTGGTGGACAAAGACAAAGAGCTTATATCGCAATGGTTTTAGCACAGGATACAAAATATATTTTCTTAGATGAACCATTAAATAATCTAGACATGAAACATGCAGTAGAAATGATGACTATTTTAGAAAATCTAGTTAAAGATTACAAAAAGACAATTGTTATTGTTATGCATGATATTAATATTGCATCGGCTTTTTGTAGTCATATTGTAGCAATGAAAGATGGAATGATTATTGCTGAGGGCAAAACCAATGATATTATTAATAAAGAAATTTTAGACGATGTCTTTGATCATGATTTTTGTATTGCTGGTTTTAATGGAAAAAAGATTTGTGTTTATCATAATTTACTAGAAAAAAATATTACACTAGAGGAGGAAGTATAATGAAAAAAATATTTTTCATTTTAAGTATATTGCTTACTACATTACTTTTAACATCATGTAATGTAGAAATTGGTAAAGAAAGAGAAGGAAGACGCATAACCATTAAGCAAACTGTTTCAGTTTTTGATAAACTTGATGGTAATGGTGAGGCTTTGTATAAAAAAGTTATAGTTGAAAATGATTTTTTAGTTAATCCTAAAAAAGTTGTTACATATAACTTAGGAGTTGCAGATATATTTTCATATATAGGCTTAGAAAAATTAGGTATAGAAAAATTTGGTCTACCAAAGGGTGGTAATCCGCTACCAGAATCTCTTAGAGAGTTTGATAATAAAAAATATGCAGATACAGGAACATTATTTTTATTAGACAAAACAGTTCTTGATTTATTTGATGCTGATTTAATTATCTTAGATGGTAGAAGTGCTAAGCATTATGAGGAATTAAAAAAAGATTATCCTAATGCGGATATCCTTGATTTATCGATAACAACATATAGTTATGAAACACAAAAAAATAACTTTGCTGTTCTAGGACAAATCTTCGAAGAAGCAAAAGATATTTTAGATGAAAAAATTAAGGAATATCAAACAAACTTTAATGAAATTAGTTTACTTGCAAAAGATTTTAGAGCCTTATTTATTCAAGCAAACGGCAAAGGCTTTTCCGTTGGTAGTGGTAAAAAGGGAAGATACGGTTTATTTTTCAATGAATTTGGTTTCCTAGAAGCAGATCCAAACGGTAATAAGTTTGATGAAAATAGTCACGGTGGTAACCCGTCAAACACTGAATACTTAAAAGACGTTAATCCAGAAGTAATCTTTATTATGGATAGAAATCAAGTTGTTGAAGGAACTGGCAGTGATTTAAGTTTCTTAAAAGATCCACTTGTTAAAGATGTTTTAGCAATTAAAAATGAAAATGTCTATATGTTACATGCTGAATCATGGTATACAATTACAGGTGGAATTAAGTCAACAAGTCAAATGATTTCTGATATTTTAGCGTTTATTAGTAAAGTTAATTGATTAGATTGACAAAAAGTTAAAATATTGCTAAAATAAGAAAGTAATTGGAGGGCTATTTATGAATTTATTTGATTGGTTAGCACTTGCAACAGGTATTATCTTAACAATTTTTGTTTTATTACAACAAGGTGATGATGATATACAAGATGCATTTAGTGGAGAAAAATCTGAATTATTTAAAAATCGTAAAATAAGAGGATTTGATTTATTTATGTTACGTGGAACAACTGTACTTGCAATTTTATTTATTGCATTTGTTATTGTTTCAAATGTAATGCATGCAAACTTTTAATTAGAGCGCAATTTTGCGCTCTTTTTAATGAAAGGAAATATTATGCAAAGATATATTTTAGATACTAAGACAAAATATTTTTATAAAGAAGATTTATTTCATATCAAAAATGTCATGAGAATGAAAAGTGGCGATAAGGTTGAGCTATGTTTAGATAACAAATGCTTTTTAGCAAGTATTAACATTGGTGAAACGGTTAGTTATGAATACATTGAAGATATAGCGTTTGAGCAAACTTTAAATATCACACTAGTTCAAGGAATTTTAAAGGGAAGTAAATTAGACACAACAATTAAATATAGTACAATTTTTGGGGCAAAAAATATTATTTTAACTGAGTTTGAAAGAAGTATTGCTAAACTTAAAAATAGTGATCATAAAATTGATAGATACATCCAAATTGCTAAAGAAGCAGCAGAATTATCTCATAGAGAAATGATTCCACATATTAGTGTAAGTGATAACTTAAAAAGAATTGATTTTAAGTCTTTTGACTTGGTAATTCTTGCTGATGAAGAAGAAAAAGAGTTAAGTATTAAAGATATTAAAGACAAAATATCAATAGAAAGTAGCGTTTGTATTATTATTGGTCCAGAAGGTGGGATTAGTAATAATGAGAGATTATACTTAAAAAATATTGGTGCAAGTCTAATTACACTCGGAAAATACATATATCCAGCTGAAATTGCTGCAATTTCACTCTTAGAGCAATTAAAATAAAAAATCTTTTGACAATTAAGCAATAATAATATATAATACTAAAGGAAGCACAATAAAGTGTTTGAAGGGAGGGTCGACATGCCTAAGATAGTCGTAAAAGATAACGAATCAATTGAAGATACATTACGTCGTTTTAAGAGAGATGTTTCAAGATCTGGGACCCTCGCAGAAGCGAAAAAACGCAAATTCTATGTTAAACCTAGTGATGAAAAGAAAATGCGTCGTCGTGCTGCAAAAACAGCTAATCGTTAATATATTGTAGATTAAATAAAACACCTTGTTAGGTGTTTTTTTAACTTAAAGAATATAAGGTTATTTGCTAAAAAACTAGTGTTAATTATGATATAATTAATAAAGGGAGTGGGTTTATGGAAAAAATATTTGAAATAAAGCATTTAGAATTAATTTCTAGTATTGTTGGACCTAATGATAAAAATTTAAAAGTAATTAGACAATATTATGATATTAAATTAATTTTATCAACTGAACAAATCTATAGTAATGCTAGTAAAGAAATAAATTTAATTTTAATAGATTTATTTAATATGATTACAAAACTCGCACAAACTAACATTATTTTTAATGAGAGAGATATTATTTATATTATTAAACTCTTAGAAGACAAAGAAGATAAAACTATAATTTTTGACTTTTATTTAAACCGCAAACAATTACTAGTTAATGAACGTGGAAGACCGATTTTTCCTAAGACAATTAATCAAGTTAAGTATTTAGAATATATATCAAACTATGATTTGGTTTTTGGGATAGGACCAGCCGGAACCGGTAAAACATATCTTGCTGTTGCTTATGCAGTAATGTTATATAAGACTAATAAAATAAAGAAAATTATTTTAACAAGACCTGTTGTAGAAGCAGGTGAATCACTAGGGTTTTTACCTGGTGATATTAAAGAAAAAATTGATCCATATTTAATTCCCTTATATGATGCTCTTTATGAGTTTTTAGGTAAGAAGATTGTAGAGGATTTAATTAGTAAAAATGTAATTGAGATAGCACCACTGGCATATATGCGTGGTCGTACTTTGGATAATGCTTTTATTATTTTAGATGAAGCCCAAAATACTACTAAAATGCAAATGAAGATGTTTTTAACTAGACTTGGATTTAATTCAAAAATGGTTATAACAGGTGATATTACTCAAGTGGACTTAAAGTATAGTAAAGACTCAGGACTTAAAGATGCAGTATCTTTACTTAGAGAACTAAAGGATATATCTATTCTTAAATTTGAAAGAATTGACGTTGTAAGAAATCCTTTAGTGCAAAAAATATTGGAGCGATATGAAGATGAAAGTTAATTTTTTTAATGAAACAGATGAAAATTTAAAAGAGTATCAAAAGATTATAAAAAAAGCTCTAAAAAAAGAGAAAAACAAAAGAAGTATTGAAATAGTCTTTGTTACTGAGGAGAGAATTAAGGAACTTAATCTAAACTTTAGAAATATTGATAAAGTAACAGATGTCCTAAGTTTCCCTAATGATGACTTCGAAGGACAATCACTTGGCGATGTTTTTATTTGTATCAAACGTGCAATGGAACAAGCAGAAGAATACGGACATAGTACTTTAAGAGAGTTTGCTTTTCTTGCGGTTCATGGGTATCTTCATTTACTGGGATATGACCATATAGACAAAGAAGAAGAAAAGATTATGTTTTCAATGCAAGATGAAATCTTGAAAAAAGCTAAAATTGAAAGGAAATAAACATATGGAAAAAAATATTTTAGAAGCTAAAAAAGCATATGATAAATCATATTCACCATATTCAAAATTTGCAGTTGGTGCGGCAATAAAAATGAAAGACGGTAGCTACATTCATGGGGCAAATATAGAAAATGCATCATATCCACTTTCTAATTGTGCTGAACGTAGTGCATTATTTAGTGCATATAGCCAAGGATATAAAAAAGAAGATATTTTAAGCATTACAATTATTGCAAATGACGATAGACCAATCTCACCATGTGGAGCATGCCGTCAAGTAATGTTTGAGTTAATGCCAAAAGATACAAAAATTATTTTAACTAACTTAAAAGGAGAAGTTAAAGAAACTACTCCAGATGAGTTATTACCATATGGGTTTATTTTAGATAATGACAAGTAATAATACAAAATCAGGCTTTGGTGCAATCGTTGGACGCCCTAATGTTGGTAAATCAACATTAATTAATCAAATATTAAAAGACAAAATTGCAATCACATCAAATAAACCCCAAACAACAAGACATCGTATTTCTGGGATATATACAAAAGGAAATAATCAAATTGTATTTTTAGATACACCAGGAATGCATAAAGGAAAAGATTTATTAAATAAGAGAATTGATAAAATTGCAGTATCAAGTTTAAAAGAAGTTGATTTTGTAATCTTCGTTGTTGATAAGGCTTATTCTTTGGCTGAGAGTTATATTATTGAATATTTTAATAGTATTAAAATTCCGGTCTTTCTTGTTATAAATAAAATTGATTTATTACCTAATAAAAGTGCAATTGATGAAATAATTATTAGTTATTTAGGAAAATATGATTTTAAAGGAGTATATCCAATCTCAGCAAGTAATGATACAAATATTAATTACTTACTAGATGATATAACTAATATATTAGAAGATGGTCCTTTTTATTACCCAGAAGAAGTTAAAACAGATCAAACTGAACAAACACTAATGGCAGAGTTTATTAGAGAAAAAATTCTTTATTATACAGAAGAAGAAGTTCCTCACGCAACAGCAGTTATTATTGAATCATTAAATTATAATAAAAAATATAAAACTCTTGATGTTACAGCACTAATTATTGTTGAAAGAGACAGCCAAAAGGGAATCTTAATTGGTAAAAACGGTAGTAAGTTAAAACAAATAGGAACTGATGCTAGATTAGATATCAACAAGAAATTTGATTTAAAGGTGCATTTAACACTTTGGGTTAAAGTTAAAAAAGATTGGCGAAATCGCGAAAGCGAATTAATTCGCTATGGCTATGGTAATGAATAATAAAGAAGGAATAATCTATAAAGTTCAAGATTATACTGAAAATAGTAGATTACTTAAAGTACTTACTAAAGATGGTATTATTACAATAAATGCTAGAGGAAGTCAAAAGCTAAATAGTAAAGATAGAATTCTTGCTCAATATTTAACATTAATAAGTTTTAATGATGATAAAAACAGTGATTTTATTTATTTAAATAACGGAAAATTAATTAATGATTTTAGTAATATAAAGAAAGATTATTTTATTACTAAAAAAGTAAATGTTATTTTTGAAGTTTTAAATAAAGTTATTATTGAAAAAGAACACTATAATAAAATATATCAACTAACTCTTGATGTTTTAACAAGCACTAATATAATAGAAGGAATTATTAGTTTCATGCTTAAACTTACATATATTTTAGGATATGGAATGAACTTTAAAAATGATGGAAAGTTAATTAAAGGTTTTAGTATTAATGAAGGTAGTATTGTTTATGAGAACAGTTTAATAACTCCTGATTTAAGTTATGATGAGACTGTAACTTTATTAAAACTAACATATGGTAATATAAAAGAGTTAGAACCATTAACTTTGCTAGAAAAAAATATATTTGAAAAATTTATCTATAAATATTATTTAGATAAAATAGAACTTAAATTAAAATCACTCGAATAGAAGGGAAGTAAAATTATGATTAGTTTTGAAGAACTAGTTAAATATGCTAGAATAACAGGATTTGTATACCAAGGTAGTGAAATATATGGTGGGCTTGCTAATACATGGGATTATGGTCCAATTGGTTCACTATTAAAACAAAATATTAAAAGAGCTTGGATTAATAAATTTCAAAGAGAAACCCCAAATAACGTATTAATTGATTCATCAATTTTATTAAATACTAAAGTATGGGAAGCAAGTGGTCATCTTAAAAACTTTAGTGATCCACTAATGGAATGTCGTGCATGTAACATGCGCTTTAGAGCAGATAAATTAATTGAAGAACATGCAAACATGAATGTAGATGGTTTTACTAATGACCAAATGTTTGATGTTATAACAAACAAGCAAATTAAATGTCCAAACTGTGGTAAATTTAGCTGGGCACCAATTAGAGCTTTTAATATGATGTTTGAAACATACCAGGGTGTAGTAAAAGAAACTGCTAGTCAAATTTACTTAAGACCTGAAACAGCACAAGGTATTTTTATTAACTTTAAAAATGTTCAAAGAACATCAAGAAAAAAAATACCATTTGGGATTGCTCAAGTTGGTAAATCATTTAGAAATGAAATTACACCAGGTAACTTTATTTTTAGAACAAGAGAATTTGAACAAATGGAATTACAATATTTCTTAAAGCCAGGAACAGAATTAGAAAGCTTTAAGTCATGGAAAGAGTTTTGTAAAAACTGGTTATTAGACTTAGGTCTTAAAAATGATAATATTAGATTTGATGATCATAAACCAGAAGCCCTTAGTCATTACTCAAATGCGACAACTGATATTCAATATAAATTCCCATGGGGATTTGATGAGTTATGGGGGATTGCATCAAGAACAAATTTTGACTTAACATCACATCAAAACCATTCAGGCGTTGATATGACATATTTAGATCCAGAAACTAATGAAAGATATATTCCATACGTAATTGAACCATCAGTTGGTGTTGAAAGACTTTTCCTTGCATTTTTAAATGATGCATATCAAATTGAAGAGTTGGAAAATGGAACAACAAGAGAATTGTTAAAGATTCATCCATTCCTTGCTCCATATAAAGCAGCAGTTTTACCATTAATGAAAAAAGATCATAGCGAAAAAGCAACTGAAGTTTATAACATGCTTTCAAAATATTTTGATGTTGTTTATGATGATACTCAAAATATTGGTAAAAGATACCGTAGACAAGATCAAATTGGAACATATTTATCAATAACAATTGATCATGAAACAATGGAAAATGATACTGTTACTGTAAGAAATAGAGATACAATGGAACAAATTAGATTAAATATTAGTGAATTAAGAGCATATATTGAAGATAAAATTCAATTTTAAGGGTGGTATTTAGATGATTCCAGATGAAATATTAAAAAGAATAGATGATGAAACTGATCTTGTCTCACTAGTTAGTGAGTTTATTTCTTTGGAAAGAAAGGGTAAGAATTATTTTGGCCTTTGTCCCTTCCATGAAGACAGTAATCCAAGTTTTTCAGTTTCACCTGAAAAAAACATTGCAATGTGTATGACATGTCATAGTGGTGGGAGACCGATTAATTTTTATCGTAGAATCAAAAATATTAGTTTTAATGAAGCAGCAATTGATTTAGCAAATAGAATAGGAATTGAAGTTAGCGAGTATGAAAGAAAAAATACTAATGTTAATGATAAGTTTTATGCACTTGCTAATGATGCAGTTAGTTTTTATCAACTAAACTTAAATAGTAGCTTATCAGGGAAAAATGTCTTAAGCTATTTAAATATGCGAAACATCAGTGATGATTCAATTAAGAAGTTTAAATTAGGTTATGCACCTAATGATAAAGATACATTATTTAATTACTTAAAAGAAAAAAATCATGATATATCAGATATGATTACGCTTGGACTTGTTAAGCAAAGTGATGATGGATCGTACTATGACTTTTTTAGAAATAGATTAATCTTTCCTATTACTAACACATACGATAACGTTGTAGGTTTTAGTGCAAGAAGTTTAGATAAAAATGAAAAAAATAAATATGTAAATAGTCCTGAGACACCAATTTTTAAGAAAAGTGATACTTTATATAACTTATCAAATGCTAAGTTAGAAGCAAATCGAAAACAAGAAATAATTATTCATGAAGGCTTTTTCGATGTTATAAAAAGTGATCAAAACGGAATTAAAAATGCAATAGCAACAATGGGAACAGCACTAACAGCTACTCATATTAAGTTAATTGGTAACTTAACAAAAAATGTTGTTTTAGCCTTTGATGGTGATAATGCCGGGATTGAATCAATGATTAAACTAATTCCTTCCTTAAATAGTAGTAGTTTATCAGTTGAAGTATTAAAAATACCTGATAGATTAGATCCAGATGAATATTTAACAAAGTATGGATTAGATAAGTATTTAGAGTTATTTAAAAACAAAGTAGATTCATATCAGTTTATGTATGAATATTATGAGTCAAAAACAAACTTTGATAATGCAAATGATATTAAACAGTTTCAAACTAGTGTTGCATCAATGTTAAAGGGTGCAAATATGTCAGTTGTTTCATTATATAAGGAAAGACTGGCTAAAAGATTAAATATAAGTAGTAGTGATATTAAATTACCTAAAGAAAAAACATTTGTTGAAAAAGAAATAAAAAGCAAGGAAGATAAACTTGAATCAAAATTTGAATTATCAGATATTGCCTTATTTATTGAAATGACTAGAAGTAAAGAACTATTTACATATATTAATGACCAATTAACAATTAGTCATTACTCTAATCTAGTAGCATTTGGTCTAAGAACTAAGCTTATATCATATTATGAATATAATGAATATTTTATTTTAGGTGAGTTTAGAGAATTACTTGATATAGAACAAAATAAATACTTAGAAGATAGAGTCTTTAAACATTTAGACTGGCAAAACAATTCAAGAACCAAAGAAGTAAATTATAAAAAGATAGACCGAGAAATTGAAGTCTTAAAAGCAACAGAGCTTTTAAGAAGAAAAAAATATCTCGCAGAACTTATCGTTGAAAGATTAAATAACAATCAAAAAACTGATAAAGAGATAATTGAATATAAAGATACAATTAAGAAGTTAAATAAAATCATGGAGGATAAAAAGTATGGAATTTGATAAAATAATTGCTCAACTAATTAAAAAAGCGGGTAAGTCTAAAAAATTAGATGATGAAGAAGTTAAAAAATTTGTCACAGATGAAATTTTATATGAAGAGCTAATAGAAGAATTAGAAGAGAATAATATTGAAATCTTAATAAAGATACAAAAAGGTAATGAAGAAATTGATGAATTAGAAATTTCAGATGACTACCTAGAAGATGAACCAGATGATTTATCCTTAGCAGGATTAGAAATTGAAGAAGATGAACTATTTGAAATAGAAGAAACAATTAACACAGTTAGAACTGATGACCCTGTTAGAATGTACTTAAAAGAAATAGGGCAAATCTCTTTAATTAATCATGAAGAAGAAATAAGGTTAGCTAAGATTACTGAAAAAGGTAAAATGGCATATGAACAACTAGAAAGAATTAAAGAAGAAAATATTCCTATTTCTAAAGAAGAAAAACATGAACTTGATTTATTAGTCTTTCATGCTGAAAATGCTAAAAATAAATTAGTAGAAGCAAACTATCGTTTAGTTGTTTCAATAGCTAAAAAGTATACAAACCGTGGATTATTATTCTTAGATTTAATTCAAGAAGGTAATATGGGATTAATGCGTGCTGTTGATAAGTTTGATTATGAAAAAGGATTTAAGTTTTCAACCTATGCAACATGGTGGATTAGACAAGCAATAACAAGAGCTGTTGCTGATCAAGCCCGTACCATTAGAATTCCAGTACATATGGTTGAAACAATCAATAAAATGTCAAGAATAACAAGACAATTAACACAGGAGCTAGGTCGTGAACCAACACCAGAAGAAATTGGTGAAAAAATGGAAATGTCAGCTGATAAAATTCAAAATATTCAAAGAATATCAAGAGAACCTATCTCACTTGAATCAACTGTAGGTGAAGAAGAAGATTCATCACTTGGTGATTTTATTAGTGATACAAATACCCTTAATCCCCATGAATCAATGTTACAAGATATGACACTTCAAACCTTAGATGAGATTTTATCAACTCTAACTGATAGAGAAGAGAAAGTATTAAGACTTAGAAATGGATTATTAGATGGTAAAACCTATACTTTAGAAGAGGTAGGTCGAGAATTTGGTGTAACTAGAGAACGTATTCGCCAAATTGAAGCAAAAGCAATGCGTAAGTTAAAACATCCAACAAGACAACAAAAATTACGTGATTTTTACTATGGAAAAAAATAACAGATTAAATATTATTGAAAGTTTAATTGATAAAAATACTGATGTTTTATTAGATATCGGTACTGATCATGGATATTTAATCAAAAAAGCATTTCAAAATAATAAAATAAATAGCGCTCTAGCAACAGATATTAATATAAAACCACTTGAAAGTGCTAAAAAAAATCTTGAAGGATATAATGTTGACTTTATTTTAAGTGATGGATTTAGAAATGTTTCAAGAAAGTTTGACTGTGTAGTAATTGCAGGGATGGGTGCTAACCTAATAAATAGTATTTTAGCACTAGATCCCGGTTATGAAAACACAGTATACATCCTTCAAGCCAACAATAAGGTTGAAAGATTAAGAAAATACTTACTAGACAATAAATATAAAATCATTGATGAAGTTATTGTTTTAGATAACAAGTATTACTATGTAATTATAAAAGCTATTAAAGGTATGATGGTATTAACAGAAGAAGAAATATACCTTGGTCCTATTTTAATGAAAAGAAGTGAGAGTATCGCTTATTATCAAAACAAATTAGACAACTATAACTACTTAATAAATAAGAAAAAAGCTCACAGAGAGCCTTTTTCAAAGCAAATATCATACTTAAATAACATAATAGACAAACTAACTAAATAATATTAAGTGCATATATAATTAATATATGCACTTAATACATTTTAATCAATTTTATGCTTTACAAACCAATTAAACTTTGCTATAATATTATAGTAATTAAAAATTGTTCGAGTAGCTCAGCAGGATAGAGCAACGGCCTTCTAAGCCGTCGGTCGGGGGTTCGAATCCCTTCTCGAACGCCATTGTGGACATGACAAGACTTTTTATACACATTAAACTGGTTTGGCCGATAATGTAAAAAGTCTTTTTTTTATCTCTATAAAGCCAATAAGCCTACTATATAGTAGGCTTATTTTCATTATTATAGTATTCAATTTCAAATTCATTAGGACTTAAGTTGTTTAAGTGTGTATGAGGTCTTAAATTATTGTATATTTCTATATAGTTTTTTATAGAAAAATTAAGCTCTTCTGTAGTATCATAATATTCATTATTGTAAGTATCTCTTTTTAAATATTTGAAAAATGATTCAACAACTGCATTATCATGAGGGCTACCAGCATCGGAATATGATTCTCTTACATGTAGTAATCTCATTAACTCTCTATACTGGAAAGAAGTATAGTTTCTTCCTCTATCACTATGAAAAATAACATTCTTACAATTACCTCTACTAGCAACAGCATCTTTTAAAGTATTAGATATTAAGTTAGTGTTATTTTGTGAATTTAGTCTATAAGCAATTACTTTCCTAGAATAAAGATCAATTATTACACATAAGTAAAAAGGGTTATCACTTAATTTAAATTCAGTAACATCACCAACCCAAGCAACATTGGGTTTATCAGTTTTAAAATTTCTGAGCAATAAATTGAACTGATACCAAAAACCTGTACTTAGTGTAAACTAATATATATGCAGGAGGGATCATATGAAAGATAAAAAGAAAAATAATAGACTATGGAGCGGAGAATTCAAATTAAAGGTCGTTTTAGACATCATTGAAAATGAACTCTCATACAGTCAAGCAGCGCGTAAATATGATATGTATTTAACATCAGGAAGTTTAAATGATACATTACCTGCAAGATGGGTTTATCAGTATAGACTCTATGGTAAAGAACGATTCTTTCAAACTCCAAAAGATTACCGTAAGAATCCAGTTAGAAAATTCCATATACCATCCAAAGAGGTAGAACAAAATTTAGAACTTAAAGTGAAACACTTAGAAATGGAACTTGAATACACAAAAAAACTCATCGCCTTAGTTCAAAAACAGGAACAAACAAACAAAAATACAATGTAGTTAAAGAACTAAGGCGAAAATATGCATTAAAAGATCTACTTCTAATATCAGGACTTCCAAAATCTGTTTATTATTACTATGAGCAACGTAAAGAAACTGATAAGTATCACGATATAAAGATACTTATTTCAGAAATCTTTGAAGCTAGTAACAAAACATATGGCTATAGACGTATTAAACTCGCCCTTCAAAACTTCTATCAGGTCAAAATAGCCTATAAAACCGTTGTAAAGCTCATGAAAGAGTTACATATCGTTTGTAAGGTAAGAAAAAAGAGATATCGCTATATCTCTCAAATATCAAACAAAATTACACCCAATCTACTTAAAAGAGACTTTAAAAAAGATGAACCTAATATCGCATGGGTCACAGATGTAACGGAATTTAGATTCAATCGTAAACGTTTATATTTATCGGTCATTCAAGATCTTTACAATGGTGAAATCAAAGCATACCAAATCTCTAGGAGTCAAAATCAAGACTTGATTCTAAAAACTCTTAAGAAAGCAATCAACCCAAATGAAGACTTATCAAAGCTTCTCATACACTCTGATCAAGGTATTCTATACCAATCACCTAAATATCGTAATTACCTTAAGAAAGCATCATTTACTCAATCCATGAGTGCTAAAGGTAATGCATATGACAATGCAGTTGTTGAAAGCTTCTTCGGGACACTTAAATGCGAAACCATCTACTTACAAAAGGTTAAATCTTTATCTGATTTAATTAGAACAATTGATGAGTATATCTATTGGTATAATCATGAACGAATTAAACTAACTCTAGGTGGGTATTCACCTATTCAATATAGGTTAATGAATCAACAAATGATATAATAACTACAAAGAACATAAAGTACAAGAAAATGGTATCAATTCAAATGAAGATAAGATTACTTTGGAAAACTGGAAAAATGATTTTGAAAATTATAAAACTGCAAGTGGAACAAATAATCCAAAATTAGATTTTGATTACTTAAATCAAGCTATAGAAATTGATGCTATTAGATTTACACATTATAAAATTAAAAAATTATTTAATGTTAAAACAATCATACCTGATCAAATAAAATCCAAAATCATTAGAAATTAAATTATATATATGCTATTATAGATATAGGATGTAAGGGTGATGAAAACATGGATAAAGGTGTAAAAACATTTAGGAAATCACATCAATATGCAAAATAACATAATTTTAAAAATATATAATGGGTGCATTTTAACAACAGTGATATATAAATAGGATGCATTTCATCTACATTGAGTTAAAGTATGGTGTATTTTACTTAAAATGAAAAAAAAAGAGAGAGATAAAAATGAAAAAATTATTTTCAATATTTATGTTAATGTTTTTAGCGTTAGTAGTAGTTGGTTGTAAAAAGAAAGAAAAGATAGTGTTTGAAGCTCGATTGAGAACCGAGAATGTAAGTTCAAATACACAGATGTTACTTTCAAATAAGAAAGTTGATGAGAGACTCGAACTGTTATCGAGTCCAGAGTACTGGAGAATAGGACAGTCACCTACAATATATTTTGAATATTCTAGAGGTTCTAAATTCAAACTAGTGTCAGCAACTATAAGTGGTTCGAACATAGACGGTGAAATGATATTGTCAGATAATCCAGGTATTAAGCTAGGAGAGGGTTTTATACTAGATAAATTATCTGTCGAAAATAATACAGCTTTTATTGCAGAGATCAGTACACCTGAAATAACTGAATATTCAGAAATAACTTATGATTTGGAAGGTATTAAGATAGAAGTTGGCGGTATAGAACAATATGTGTCGATACCTGAGGACTCAAGCCATATTTCAATTGTAAGTGATGGAGAAACACAAAAACAAGAAGTATTAGATATGATAAAAAATACAACTTTAGTAGACTTAAATGGAAATTATGTTGTAGTACACAATGAATTATTCTCTAATGATTTTGGAGGTTCTGTTTCATATAATATAATTGTTAATGGAAAAATATCTGAAGACCAATTTTGGTTGAATTATGTAGGTGACGGTAGTCTGACAATAGAAATACAAGCGATAATACTAGGTTCTGAAATGGAACCTATAATAGTATATGATGATAAGCTCGGCGCTAGTTGGGATACTACTATATATTTTAGAAAGCCTGATGGATTCACATTGTTCGCTGCTGTTTTTGATGAAGAGTTACGTCAAGTAATTTTTGATGCATCAACTAAAAATGACGGAATTCCAATAACTATTTACAGAACTATTGAAGGAAAGAATATTGAATGGATTGAAATCCTTGATGAACATTCGGATGAGTCAGAGTTGTATTTTAGATTAGAAGGTTTTTCCTTAATTGAAGTTCAAGAAATGATATCAAGTGGAAAAATCACTACTTCTACAAAAATGCCAGTTAATTTGATAGTAGAAGGTTCCGTTATATCTATACCTGGCAATCGTTAATAGTCACAAAGTTTTATATTAAGTAAAAAAAAATAGGTTGTTGATATGAACCCCAATAGTTGGACCAAGTAAGATTGGAAAGACTTGGACTGTCAATACTTTTGTGGACAAAAAGTTAAGAGAAATCAAGAATTCTGTAAATCGAATTCATTAGGTGTCATATATCACAGTGATGAATGACACCTTTTTTTGTTATAGTATACCTCAACATAGTTTAAAACATCTAACTTCGCTTCAGACTTTGTTTTATAATATCTCTTTGGTAGAACTTCACGCTTAAATGTTTTAAAGAATGATTCTACTAGAGCATTATCATATGGATTACCTTTATTACTATTGCTAGTAATAAAATTGTTATTTTTAGCCAATGTAAGATGAGTTAAAAGAAAAAATATATTTAAATTGTAGAGTTTCTAAAAAAGTTATTGCTACTATATCATCATTCTTGCATCTTTAACATGGTAGGATCTTTTTATAGAATTAAAAAAACTAAGGCGTTCACCTAACAAACTAAATAAGGAATCTTTCATGCACACTTTCTTTTTTAAATTGACATTTAGATTGACTTTATTAAACCTATTTTATATTTATTTAAAAGGCATAAAAAAGGTGCATTTTACTACACTCAACAGAAAACTATGTTGCATTTTGGTCTCAGTGAAGCCATTTATGGGTGCATTTTACTCGCGCTCATTAAAATTGTGTAGCATTTCACTCACAATAACACATCTTGAAATTAAATAATGCTACCTATATTAGGTGGCATTTTCTTTTATATAAAGCCTTTTATGCTATAAAAAGAGTGTTTTTAGTAATTTTATAAAAAATTATGAACTTATATAATAATATAGAAAGTATCATTGTATTTATTAGTTTTTATTAAAGTAATGATATTACAACTAAAGTACATATTCCGTATTATAATTTATGAGGATTTTGGTGTATGAGTTTGATACAAACAATTTAACCAATATATTAGTCAATTCTAGTTCTAAAAACACTTATGTAACTAATGCTAGTGTTTTATTCCAAATAATTGAATGAATTTTACTAAGATTAGAACTGAAGCTAAGTATATAATAAATAAAGCGTATTTTTATTCTACTGTTTTATTAAATGATTGGTTAAAAATAAAAGAAGAGTATTTATAATTAAAGAGTATATATATATAAAAGCATAATAATTAATCATATCAAGATCCGTAGAGGAGATTAAATCATTGACTTAATGTCCCTTAAACTATATAATAAAAGGGACAAGGAGTGATGATATGCAACAATCAATAACAAGCCAAATAAAAAATGAAATTAGTAACACATCTAATAATAATTTATTTACAGTTAAAGATTTTTTAAAATACGGTTCATATGATACAGTAAAAAGAATTTTAATTAGATTAAATAAAGAAGAATATATTACAAGGGTTATTGATGGTATCTATACTAAGACTAGAGTATCTAAACTAACAAATGAAATAGTACCAACAAATCCTCACACTCTTGCATTAAAAATTGCTGATAATTTCTCATGGAAAATAATACCAACAGGTAATCATGCACTTAATTTACTTGGTTTATCAGAACAAGTTCCAACCAGTTACGAATATCTAAGTACAGGTCCCTATAGAACTTATGAATACGGAAATACGATAATAAAATTTAAAAATACTAGAAGTGTGGAAATTAATGAATTAAATGATAAATCAAGTTTATTAATTAGTGCTATTAGAACTTTAGGTAAAGATAATATCAATGATGAAGTAATACATAAAATTAAAAATCAATTATCTGTAAATGAATGTGACTTAATACTAAAGGAATCAGTAAAAATTACAAATTGGATTTATGAAGTACTGAAGGAGATTTGTATAAATGCTTAAATTTTTAAATAATAGTTTAGAAGAGATTAATGAAGTAGTTATATTAACAACAAATAAATTACAAATCCCTGCAATTATTGTAGAAAAGGATATTTGGGTTTCATTTATTTTAATGTTTTTATTTAAAAAATCTAAATATAGAGAATTCTTTCAATTCAAAGGTGGAACGAGCTTATCAAAAGGATATAATTTAATAAATAGATTTTCTGAAGATATAGATATTATATTAAATGAATCCGCTATTAATGTAAAACTAAAAGATTTATATGAAGAGTCAAGAAATCAAAGAAGTAATCAAATAGAAAAAATTAATGAACTTGCTTTAAATTTCTATGAGAAAGAACTAATTCCTGAGATGAGTGATTACTTTAATAATAATATTAAACATAAACTATCAATAACTTTAAGTAAGGATGATCTATCAATATATGTTAAATATCCATCTAGTTTTGATAGTACATACATTAAAAATGAAGTAAAGATTGAAATTGGACCAATATCTGCTTGGAAACCTAATCAGAAAATAATACTTGATTCATATGTATATAAAGCATACCCAACTTTATTCAATGAAGGACAGTATGAAGTACTTGTTACCAGTCCAAATAGAACTTTTGTTGAAAAACTGTTAATATTACATAGAGAAGCAAATAGGGTAGATAATTATCCAATTAGGTACTCAAGACATTATTACGATGTTTACAAAATGTATAAATCTTACTATAAACATAATATTGATTTTGATGATGATCTTATTGAAGATGTTAGAATTTTTCATGAGATATTCTATTATAGAAAATGGGCAGACTTTGAAAATGCTAAAATAGGAACATTTAAGTTAATACCTAATAATACTTACTTATTAAATCTAGAAAGAGATTATAATAATATGTTGAGTATGATTTACAAGTCCGATAATAAGATAACATTCAATGAAATTATTGATACTATTAAGGCAATAGAGAATAAAATCAATAATATTTCAGGATTAAAATCAAATATAAAAGAATAAATTAATCAAAGATAAACGTCCGATAATCCTAGTGAACGGAAACTTAGAGTAAACTAAATATTAATAAAATAGTAGTATATTCATAGTGTCTTATATACTAAATGAACTAAGCCTTGATTTCTTATTGAAGTTAAGGTCTTTTTTATTAGTTATTATAACACTCAAGTTCTCACTTGAATGATATGGTGATTAATGATAAAATATAAATAAGAGGTGATTATGTGTATAAAAATAGTACGTGCGACATATATTGTTTCGATTCCGAAAAGGTCTATGAAACAAAAAAAAGGATAGAGAACGAAAATATAAGTGAAGCATCATTATTGTTTAAAGTTTTGGCTGATTCAAATAGAGCTAAAATAGCTTATTCTCTATCACATGCAAGTGAATTATGTGTTTGTGATTTAGCCAATATAGTTGGTATTACTGTAGCAAATACTTCTCATCATTTAAGAAGTATGTACAAACAAGGTATTGTAAAATATAGAAAAGAAGGAAAGCTAGCTTTTTATTCACTGGATGATAATCATATCATTTCAATACTTAAATCAACAATAGAACATGTGAATGAGGTGAGCTTACGTGAACAATAATAGCAATAACAATGAAAAAAAAACATATTATGTTGAAGGATTTAGCTGCGCAAGTTGCGCAAATACATTTGAAAAAAATGTGAAATCATTAAAAAATGTTAAAGACGCAAATGTTAATTTTGGAGCATCAAAAATAACGGTCTCTGGTAATGTAAGTATTGAAGAACTTGAAAAAGCGGGATCATTTGAGAATTTAATAATAAGAGAAGACAGACATAGAGATATAAATAAAAATGTAAAGGAATCTTTTATAAGTAAATATCAACTAAATATAATAGGGGTAATATTATTAGGATTAGGCCTTTTGTCAAATTATCTTAATTCTGAAACCAATTTAATTACTATTTTAATTTTTGTATTTTCGATGATAATATCAGGATATAATTTATTTGTTTCTGGAATTAAGAATTTACTTAAATTTAATTTTGATATGAAAACACTGATGACGATTGCTGTAATTGGTGGTGCAATCATAGGTCAATGGAGTGAAGTTGCTATAGTAGTTATCTTATTTTCTCTAAGCGAAGAATTAGAAAAATTTACGATGGATAAAGCAAGAAAGTCTATTAAAATGTTGGTTGATATTGCTCCGAAAGAAGCGATGGTAAGACGTGATGGATTTGAAAAGACAGTAAATGTTAATGATATAATAATTGGAGATATTATGATAGTTAGGCCTGGTGATAAAATTGCTATGGATGGAATAATAATATCTGGGAGTACAAGTGTTAATCAAGCAGCAATAACTGGTGAATCCATGCCGCTTGGTGTTTCTATTAATGATAATGTATATGCAGGAACATTAAATCAAGAAGGACTAATTGAAGTTGAAATAACAAAATTGGTAACCGATACTACAATAGCAAAAATTATTCACTTAGTTGAAGAGGCACAAGGAGAGCGTGCGCCAGCTCAAGCTTTTGTGGATAAATTTGCGAAATACTATACACCGATTATTATGATAGTGGCATTATTAGTAATACTTTTACCGCCGTTATTTTTCAAAGGTGAATGGAGCCATTGGATATATCAAGGATTGGCCGTACTTGTTGTTGGTTGTCCTTGTGCCTTAGTAATATCAACACCAATATCGATAGTTTCTGCAATTGGAAATGCGGCTAAAGAAGGTGTTTTAGTTAAAGGTGGAATATATCTAGAACAAATGGGGAAAGCAAAGGCTATAGCTTTTGACAAAACAGGAACGTTAACTGAAGGAAATCCTACAGTCACAGATATAATGATTTATAATAAAGAAATTTCAAAAGAGAGATTAATGATCTTAGCCTGTGCTCTTGAAAAAAACTCTACCCATCCATTAGCTAATGCTATAATTGAGTACGGAGCAAATAATGCTATTGACTTCAAAGATATAGAAGTTGATAATTTTAAAGCCATAGTTGGAAAAGGATTAACAGGTCAAATAAATAATGAAACTTATTATATTGGAAACTTAAGCCTTTTTGTAGATGAACTGAATATTTTTATAAGTAATGATATAAGAGGAAGTATAGAAATTTTACAACATCAAGCTAAAACGATTATGATTATTGGTACACAGTCTGAAGTTTTTGGTTGCCTTGCAGTTGCAGATCAAGTTAGAGAAGAAAGCAAATCAGTTATCTCAAGACTAAAAAAATTGGGAATAAAAGACGTTATAATGTTAACTGGAGATAATGACGTAACAGCAAATTCAATTTCTAAAGAATTAAATTTAGATACTGTAAAAGCTAATTTGATGCCTGAAGACAAGCTTCAAGCTATAAATGAACTTAAGGATAAATATACGAATGTAATAATGATTGGAGATGGTGTCAATGATGCTCCAGCCCTTGCTGCAGCAACAGTTGGAATAGCAATGGGTACTACTGGAACTGACACTGCATTAGAAACAGCTGACGTTGCACTAATGGGTGATGATTTAGAAAAATTGCCTTTTATTATAAAACTTAGTAGAAAAACATTGAGAATTATTAAGAGCAATATAACATTTGCTATTGGAATTAAAATAATTGCACTTTTACTTGTTATTCCAGGTTGGTTAACACTATGGTTTGCTATTGCCTCAGATATGGGAGCAACTCTTTTAGTTGCTCTAAACAGTATGAGATTAATGAGAAAAGATAAAAATAAGTAATATGAAAAGTAACATCCTATAACTCTTGTGAACGGAAACTTAAAGATAACACAACACTTACTAATGATTAGTGGAAGCAATACGTTATCAATACTAATTGAAACATGCCATAAAATAACAGTGTCAAATCATATTGTGCTTAAAGCATGTAGACAAAAACAATAGAATTTAATACTATAAGTGTAGTATGGAGTACTGGCACTTTTAGTGCTTAGAAGTCAAAGGATCATTTACTTGGTCCTTTTTCTTTTGCAGAAATACTTGTAGTAATCCAACTCTCATAAAAGTATAAATTATAGGAGCTTGGTTATGGACTTAACAAGACTTTTTATACACATTAAACCGGTTTGACCAATAATGTAAAAGGTCTTTTTTTTTATCTCTATAAAGCCAAGAAGTCTACTTTCCAGTAGACTTCTTTTGTTATTATAGTATTCAATTTCAAATTCATTAGGAGTAATATTATTTAAGTATGTATGAGGCCTTAAATTATTATGTATTTCTATATGCTTATCGAGTCCTAATTTAAGATCTTCAAGTGAATCATAGTAATAATAATTGTAAGTATCTATTTTTAAATACTTAAAAAATGATTCAACAACTGCATGGTGCAGTTGCATTAATAATTGCTTATGCGGTATTAAATAGATATAAGCTAGAGTATGAGAATATGTTATAATATAATAAAATGGAGGTACTCTTAATGAAAACTACACAGCTAATTAACAAATTGTTCAATGACAATAATTTTGTTGGAAATGATATTTTCAATTATGAATATGAAGGGTTTTCTTTTGAACACAATATGCTTCTTTATTATTCACGACTAGCTAAAAAAACACCAAACAAGGCTGGATATTTTGTCACTTTTTGGAGAAAAGAAGATAAGGTTAATCGATCTTTTGATGAGTCAGATAAGTTTGACTTTTTAATTGTAAATATAGTTGATTAAGAGAAAAAAGGATATTTATTATTCAATAAAAAAGATTTGATTAAACATGGAATAATTTCATCTCAAAATAAAAAAGGAAAAATGGGTTTCAGAGTTTATCCAAATTGGGAAAAAAATCTAAATAGTACTGCTATTAAGACTCAAAGTTGGCAATTAAACTATTTCTATGAATATCCAATATAAATTTAAACGGAGGTCACTATGGCCATATTTAAAAGAAAACAAAAACAGGACTCGAAAGAGTCCTTTAAATTAGTAAATGATATAAGTATTCCATTAGTTAAGTTTGGAACTAATATTTCAAAATCAGATGTAGTAAAGATTGCTATTGATAGAATAGCTAGTCGGTGTGCAAAACTTAAACCAAGGTATATTAAAAATAAAGAAGATAAGACAGTTACTGAAAAACTCGGTAATCTGTCTTTTCTTTTAAAGCATAAGCCAAACGAAGTAATGACACCTTATCAATTTATTTATAATATCATTACTACATTATTTGTGAATGATAATGCATTTATTTATCCGATGTTTGATAAGTACACGGGTGAGGTTAAAGGAGTATATCCTTTAAAGCCAACTGTTGTTGAACCCTTTGTTGATAATTATGATAACTATTATTTAAGATTTCACTTTGAAGGAACAGAAGGATTTACTATTCCACATGAAAATATCATTCACCTTAAGAGATTTTATCAAAGTGATCAAATATTCGGTGGTTCTAATTCAAGTGGTGACCAAGAAGCATTACTTAAGACTATTGAGATTAATGAGAATGTTTTACAAGGAATAGATAATGCTCTTAAAAGTTCTATGCAGATTAAAGGTCTACTAAAAATGAGTGCAATGTTAAGTGATACTGATAAAAATAAACAATTAGAATCATTTAATGAAATACTTAAACAGTCAATAAGAAATAGAGGAAGTTCAATTATTCCTGTAGATCTTAAAGCAGACTATGTACCACTTACTACAGACCCTAAACTAACTGATAAAGATACACTAGAGTTTTTACAAAGTAAGATATTAGATTACTTTGGTGTATCAGCAGCAATCTTTCATTCTAAATATACAGAAGAAGAGTTTAATTCATTTTATGAACAAACTATTGAGCCTTTAGCCATTCAAATGTCTGAGGCTTTTTCTTTAGGTTTATTAACTAAGAAAGAAATAGAATCTGGAGAAGAGATTATCTTTTATAGTGAAAGATTACAATATGCATCTTGGAATACTAAGGTAACAGCAATTGAAAAATTAATGGGACTGGGAATAATGAGTTTAAATGAATCAAGAACTCTACCAAACTTCATTTACTCTAGTTGTTTTAAAGTTTCTCTTCATATTAGTAGTATGTTTAACTTCATCAACTACTTTAACCAATAACTTGTTATTAGCGGTTTTACCAACTTCACCTTTATATGATTTATATTTAGCTTTAGGAGTTAATCCGTATAAGCCTAACTGGCTCATTAATCTTTTAACTCTCTTATGGTTAATAACTAATCCTTTGTTTCTTAATTCTAGTGTAATTCTTCTATAACCATATCTTGATTTATGCTTATTAAAGATTTCTTTAATAAGATTTTTTAATTCTAAATCAACATCAGGATTTTCATAGTTGTTAATATTGTAGAAGTAGGTTGATTTACTTATTTCAAAGAACTTTAACATTTTGTTTAATTTATATTTATGCCTTGATTCATAGATAACTCTTATTTTTTCGCCTTTGGTGGCTCTTTCCTTTGTCGAACCAAGGCGTTCAACTTTTTTAAAAGATCTAGTTCCATTTCTAGTTGTTCGTTTTTTTCTTTTAAATATTTAATTTCTTCATCTTTAGTAAGATTACCTTTAGGTTTAATAGGTTTATTTTTCTTCATATGTGCGCCTCTTAAATCTTGTTTTAATCCATTATAACCTAAAGTCTTATATTTTTTATACCAAGAATAGATTTGACCAACGTTTATTTTAACTTCTGCAGCTATTGATGACTTTGATTCACCGTTTAATATTCTATTTACTATCTCTAGCTTATATTCTGGCCTATATTTAATATTTTTACCCTTTTCACTAAATGACGATCTTCAATGCTCTCTATATTGCCTTGTAAGTATCCATATAGTTAATTCACTTACATTATATTTGATTGCTATTAAAGATTGTGGCATTCCTTCTTTGTATAAATCTATGATGTCTAGTTTATCTTTTAAATTTAATTTCATAATAAAAACCCCATTAGTCTTTCCAATCTTACTTGGTCCAACTATTGGGGTTCATATCATTGCCTATTTTCTTACTTATTAAAGTGATCTTCAATTTTATTTAAATATTCATCTCTTGAGCTATTATCATGAACCGTTGAACAGTGAATCCATGAAACATTATTTATACCAACAGTATTTAAAATACCATTTGATAAAACATTTTTAATTGGATCACCTAAAAACTTAAATATTTCTTCTGTAATATTTGCAGTAGTTAAAATAGTTGCTTTATCTGCTTTAAGTAAACCTTTTAGTTGGTGATCAACCTCATCATAAGTATGTCCTTTTAATAAAACCTTGTCATAAAAACCTTTTAATATTGCTGGTTCTCCGTACCACCATATTGGGAAAATTAAAACTAATTCATCTGCCTCTTTTAATCTTTTTGCATAATTACTTGCAAGTGAATCAAAATATTCCCCCTTACTAAATAATTTAAGATCGTCTTTAGTCATTACCGGATTAAAACCGTCGCTATTTAAATCAATAACATCAACTAAATTACCTTTCTCAATTAATAAATTTTTTGTTTTTGAAAGCACAAAGTTGTTAAAACTTCCCTCATAAGGATGTGCATATATAATAAGACTTTTCATCTTCTAACCTTCTTTCTAAAATATTCCTTTACTATTTTAAGTTTAAAACAAATATATATCAAGTAAAGTGTTAAAATAAATTAAAATATGAAATATTTAGTATAATATTAGTATATAGTTGTTTAGGGGGATAAACATTTGAAAAAGATTAAGTATAAGAAAGTAAGTATAAGAGCTAAACTAGCAACTGGTTTATTATATACTGCATATGCAAAAAAACCATTTATCTCAGAAGTTAATGCGAGTAAATACTTAGAAGGTAGATTAATTAAAAATGATGAAAAAATTGAACTACCTAAACTACATAGTATTGTAGAAGAAGAGAGTTTTAAAAACTTTCAAATTTTTAATATTGGCGAAAATAATAAAAGAGTAATCTTATATTTACATGGTGGTGCATATAACTGTCAGCCATCTATTTTCCATTACCGTTTTGCTGATTTTTTATGTCAAAAAACAGGAATTAAAGTAATATTTCCAATCTATCCTAAAGCACCTAAATATAACTACAAAGACTGTTATGAAATGTTAGATTATATTTATAATAATATTATTGATGAAGGTTATGATGAGATAAATTTTATGGGAGATTCTGCTGGTGGTGGTCTTGCTCTTAGCTATTATCAATACTTAAAAAAGAACCATTTAAGAACAGCAAATAGACTAGTTTTAATCTCCCCATGGTTAGACTTATCAATGACCAATCCTCAAATAATTAATTATGAAGATAGAGATCCAATGATTAGCCGTGAAGGTTTAAAGTATATGGGTAAAATTTGGGCTGATAATGAAGATTTAAAACAATATATGTTATCACCAATTTATGGTGATTTAACATATCTTCCTAAAACCTTAATATTTACAGGAACTGACGAGATTTTATATCCAGATATTAAGTTATTAATGAAAAAGTTAAAAAATAATAAGAAAGTAACTTATTACAAATATCAAAAAATGAATCATGTTTTTGTTTTATTTCCAATTCCCGAAGGTAAGATTGCGAGAAATCAAATTGTAGATTTTTTAAATAATTAAACATATTTATGATATAATAAGTTGAATTAGAAAGAGGTACTCATGGAAAAAATATATTTAAAATTTTATGAAGAAAAGACTAGAAAAATTCATGAGGATGAATTATCTAAAATTAGTGATTACACATGTTTAAGTGTAAGTAAAGATGGTAGTGTAGAATTAAAGAAAAACTGTTTTATCGGTAGAATTGATAAAAAAAATGCTTTTGCTTTCTTAATTAGAGAAGATAGTGAAGATATATTTTTAAATAAAACGCAAGCTAATAATTTAATGGATAACGATATAATTTTACTTGAATTGGTAAAAGGAAAACCAGTAGTAAAGAAAATTATTAAAAGAGGTTTAGAGTTTATTATCGCAACCGTACTTAAAAATCGTAAAGGTTTAAAGTATTATACAGATAAGCCATTATTCAAAACAATTCTTGTTGATGATGAATCACTTATTGTCTCAGGAAGTGTTGTTAAACTTAAAGTAAATGATATTAAAAATGAACGAATCTATACAAAATTAGAACAAGTAATAGGACATATTGATGATCCAGATATCGATATCTTAAAAATAGTTGCATATCATAACTGGCCAGAAACAGATTTTGATTTACTTGAAAAAGAAGCAAATAAATTAAATATTAACATTAATAAAGAAAAAGAGTTTAGACTTGATTTAACAAATGATTTTATCTTTACAATTGACGGTGCTGATGCTAAGGACTTAGATGATGCCGTTAGTTTAAAAGTAGTAGATAACAATTATCATTTAGGTGTGCATATTGCCGATGTTTCATTATATGTAAAACCAAGAACTCTAATCGATGAAAAGGCATATGAAAAATCTACTAGTGTTTATATGGCAAATAAAGTAATCCCAATGTTACCTAGAAAACTAGCAAACGATTTATGTAGTCTAAATCCAGACACTGATAAATTAACCGTTAGTTGTTTAATGGTAATCAATAAAGATGGTAAAGTAATTGACTATAAAATTGAAAAGACAATTATAAACTCAAAAGCAAGATTAACATATGATAGAGTAAATGATTATTTAAAAAATAATATAAAATTTCAAGATGAGAGATTAAATGAAGTACTTAAAAATATGGAAGATTTATCAGTTATCCTCAAAAACTTAAGAAATAAAAGAGGCGCTTTAGAGTTTAAAACTGAAGAGTTAAAATTTATTTTTGATAAAAATAATAAAGTAATAGATATTGAACTTAGAAAAACTGATGTAGCAGAAGAATTAATTGAATCATTTATGTTAATTGCTAATGAGACAGTTGCTTTCCATATGGAAGAAAACTTATTCCCAAGCATTTACCGTATTCATGAGAAACCAGATTCAGAAAAATTAGATAAAGCAATGGATACTTTAAGTAAACTAGGTCTTCCATTTAATAAAAAAACAATTGTAAATGCTAAAGAATTACAAAAAATCTTAAAACTATCAAATGATAAAGACTATGAAAATATTGTAAGTATGACTCTACTTAGAGCAATGCAAAAAGCAGAGTATAGTAATAATCCAGTGGGACACTACGGCCTTGCTGCTAGATACTATACACATTTTACCTCACCAATTAGAAGATATCCTGATTTAATTTTACACCGTATTATAAAAGAATTAGTATTTGGTGAAAATAACAACAAAAAAAGATATAACTATTATGAAAACAATTTATCTGAAATTGGTAAACATACATCGGCAATGGAACGTAAGGCAATTGAAATTGAACGTGAAGTTGTAAGCTTAAAATCATGTGAGTATATGGTAGATAAAATAGGAGAAGAATTTTTAGTGCAAATTACTCAACCTACCAAAACAGGATTTTTTGTTAAAACAGATAAAGGTATTGAAGGATTTGTTAATGTTAAAAATAACCACCGTGAAAGTAGTTTTAATGAAGAATCATTAGCTTTTGTAATTGGTGGTAAAATATATAAAGTAGGTAGTTTTATAAATGTAATACTAACAGATGTAGATATGTTAGATTTAAAAATTGATTTTAAAATTAAGTAGGTGATTCGGTTTGAAAATAATTGCTAAAAATAAACTAGCAAATTATAACTACTTTGTACTTGAAAAATACGAAGCAGGGTTAAAATTGGTTGGAAGTGAAATTAAATCAATAAGACTTGGGAAGGTTAGTATAAATGAGGCATATATTACTTTTAAAGGTAATGAGGCTTATGTTACAAATATGAATGTAAGTACTTATGAACAAGCTAATATGTTTAATCATCAAGAAACTAGACCAAGAAAGTTATTATTAAATAAGCGTGAAATAATTAAATTACAAACAAAAGTAAAAGAGGAAGGTAATACAGTAATTCCTCTCTCCCTCTACTTAAAAAATGGTTATGCTAAGTTAGAAATAGCACTTGCTAAGGGTAAAAAAAATTATGATAAGCGTGAAGATTTAAAGAAGAAAGATCAAGAAATGCATATGAAGAAAGCAGTGTTTAGATATTAATATGAAAGTTGGATTAGCTTTAGGTGGTGGGGGAGCCAAAGGTACATATCAACTAGGAGTATTAAAAGCACTAGAAGAATATAATTTATTAGATCAAATTAATGTTATTACTGGTACCTCAATTGGGGCAATTAATACAATGTTATTTTTAAACTTTGAAAATGTTAATAATATGATTAGAGTTTGGGAGTATATAAATAATAAATTAGTATTTAAAAAAAGAGTTTATTTTTCCAGATCATTATTTGATTTAGGACCACTCTTTATTAAAACATCAAGTTATATTAAAAGTAGTAATTTAGAAAAATCAAAGTATCAAGCATATATTACAGCATCAAAACTAGTAAATAATAGTTTCAAATATCACAATTTAAGAAGAAGCAATTTAGAACTTGAAGTTTTTCATTTAAATAGTTTCTCACTACCAAAAAGAGCTGTCTTAGCTTCTTCATCAATTCCAGCTGTATTTAAGCCAACTGTAATTTATGATCAAGTCTATGTAGATGGTGGTTTAATTGATAGATATACAATTGATCTTTTAATTGAAAAAGAATGTGATATTTTATTATTAGTACCACTTGATAATTACTACGATTTAAATAAATATCAAGACTCAAATAAAATGATTATTAACTTTAGTGCAAAAAATGTGTTTCATGATTCAAAGATTATTGATTTAGCTGATACAATCATGTTTGAAAGAACAAGATTGGACCATAAATACATTTATGGATATCTAGCAACTAAAAAAATGATTAAAGACTTAATAAAACAAAATGTAATAGTTGATGGAAAGTTTATTTTTACTCCTAAGATATTTGAGATTAATAAAGAATTTGATGATAAGTTATTCAAAAAAATGAAAATGAGGTATAAATAATGAGTTTTATTGATAAGTTTGATTTAGGATTAATTAAGTGGATTCAAAACAATTTAAGAAATCCATTTTTTGATTATCTATTTTATATTATTACCCAGTTAGGTGATATGTATGCATTTATATTAATTGTTGTTGTAATCTACTGGTTAATTGACAAAAAGTTTGCATATAAGTTTTTATTTGCATTTATTGGTAGTGCAGCAGTAAATAACGTCTTTAAAGTTATCTTTAAAAGACCTAGACCATTTACTCATGAAGGGGTTGAATCAGTATTTACTAAGTCAAGAAGTTACTCATTTCCTAGTGGGCACTCCCAAGCAATAGGTGTAACCTTTTACTCTTTAAAAAATGAGTACGGAAGAAGACATAGAGTTATAAATTATATTTTATTTACTCTAGTAATACTAGTACCATTTTCTAGAATGTATTTAGGACAACATTTTTTAACAGACGTTGTTGTTGGTACGATAATTGGGATAGTATTTGCATATTTAATGTTTAAGTTATTTGATTTAATGAAAGATAAAGAACATATTTATCCTTTATATGTAATACCTTTTATCCTAATTGGACTTGCATTTTTAATTGGTAAAGATTATGAAAAATATCATGAGTTATTTATATCAGGAGCAGGGTTTATCGGTTTTATTAGTGGTTATGCAATTGATAAGTTATATATCAAGCATGATGTTAATACAACAGTTAAAAATAAAATATTAAAGCTTATTATTGGACTTGCAATAGCATTAGGATTTTACTTAGGATTAAAAGAAGCATTCCCTAAAGATAATAACGTATATGATTTCTTTAGATATCTAGCTGTTTCATTTTTTATCTCAGCTGGTGCACCATATTTATTCGTTAAAATCTTTAAGAGTAATTAATCTTTACAATTTAATTTATTAATGTTAAAATAAAAATGCGTTGATTAAGAGAGTAATTTATTAAATGAATTTAGAGACTTTGTGGATAGTGAAAACAAAGCATTTAACAAATGAAAGCTACTTAGGAGCATAAAATTAAATCTTAAGGGCTAGGTAACTAGAACTAAGGTGGTACCGCGGAATTTATTTCGTCCTTAGACATTTAATGTCTAGGGACTTTTATTATTTATAAGGAGAATTGATAAAATGAGATATATGAGCTCAAATGAAATTAGAAATACATGGTTAAAATTTTTTGAAAGTAAAAAACACTTTATCGTAGAGTCAGCACCACTTGTGCCAAAGAATGATCCAACTCTACTTTGGATTAATGCTGGTGTTGCCCCTTTGAAAAAATATTTTGATGGAAGTGAAACACCAAAGTCAAAACGTATGACTAATATTCAAAAATGTATTAGAACTAATGATATTGAAAATGTTGGACTAACAGCAAGACACCATACATTTTTTGAAATGCTAGGAAACTTTTCAATAGGTGATTATTTTAAAGATGAAGCAATTGAATTTGGCTTTGAATTATTAACTGATGAAAAATACTTTGGTTTCCCATTAGATAAATTATATTTTACATATTATACAGAAGATATTACAGCAAAAAACAAATGGTTAAGTTTAGGAGTAAGTGAATCACACTTAATACCTAATGATAATAATTACTGGGAAATTGGTGAAGGTCCAAGTGGTCCAAATACTGAAATCTTTTTTGACCGTGGCGAAAAATATGATTCAAGAGGAATTGAAATTTTAGAAAATGACTTAGAAAATGATCGCTACATCGAAATTTGGAATATCGTTTTTTCACAGTACAATGCTAAAGAAGGACTTGAGAGAAAAGATTATCCAGAATTACCAAATAAAAATATTGATACTGGTGCAGGACTTGAACGCTTTGCATGTATTTTACAAGATGTTAAAACAAACTTTGAGACAGATTTATTTTATCCAATCATTAAAAAAATTGAAGAAATTAGTAATGTTAAATATGATGGCCAAGCTGCATTTAAAGTTATTGCTGATCATATTAAAACTTTAGTATTTGCAATTGGCGATGGTGCTATTTTATCTAATGAGGGTAGAGGGTATGTTCTTAGAAGAGTACTTAGAAGAGCAGTAAAATATGGAAGAACAATTAACTTAACTAAACCATTTTTATATTTATTAGTTCCAAGTGTTATTGAAACAATGAAAGATTTTTATCCAAATTTAGTAACTACAGAACAAATAGTAACTAAAATTATCTTAAAAGAAGAAGAAAAGTTTTTAGAAACAATTACTGAAGGTGAAAAACATTTCTTTGAAAGTTTAGGAAACAACAATCAAATCTCAGGCGCTGATGCTTTTAAATTATATGATACATATGGTTTTCCAATTGAACTTACAATTGAATATGCTAATGATAATAATGCAGTAGTAGACGTTTTAGCATTTAAGGAAGAACTTTTAAAACAAAAAGAAAGATCAAGAAATGCTAGAGTTGTAAATGATGGAATGAATGAACAACAAGAAGAATATTTAAATTATTTTGATAAAAGCTTATTTGTAGGCTATGACACTTTAAGCATAGAAACTAAAGTAATTAAAGTTTTTGAAGAAGGTATAATCTTAGAAAAAACACCATTTTATGCAACAAGTGGGGGACAAGTAGCAGATAAGGGAACAATCAATGATATTGATGTTACTGATGTTATTAAATTACCAAACGGACAGTTTTTACATAAAGTAGATTATCATTTTGAAGAAAATCAAGTAGTTATGGCAAAAGTAAATGAACAAACACGTTTTAATACCGAAAAAAATCACTCAGCTACTCACTTACTTCATCAAGCACTTAAAGATGTTTTAGGCACTCATGTTAACCAACAAGGTTCACTAGTTAATGAAAATTATTTAAGATTTGACTTTAATCATTTTGATACAATTGAAAATAATCAAATAATTGAAATTGAAAAAATTGTAAAAGCAAAAATTAAAGAGTCACTAGATATCGTAATTAAACAAATGAGTATGGAAGATGCAAAAGGTCTTGGTGCAATGGCTTTATTTGGCGAAAAATATGGTGATATCGTTAGAGTTGTAAATATGGGTTATAGTATTGAGCTTTGTGGGGGAACTCATTTAACAAATACTAAAGATATTAATGATTTTGCAGTCTTACAAATTGAATCGATTGGTTCAGGAACATACCGTATAACTGCAAGTACTGATACAAATATTAAAAAAGAATTAAAAGTCTTTATGATGCATATTGATAAAGAATTTAATCAAATAAATGAAAAACTAAGTGAACTAAATAGTACTAAAAAATACTATTTAGATTTAAGTGAAAACTCATATCAATCAGTATTAAATAATAAAGAATTATTAATTGAAGCAAGAAGTTATCTTCACCAGTTAGAAAAAGAATTAGAAACTACAAAAAAACTAAGTGTTTTACAAAATATCGATAAATTTATTGGTAAGAACATTACTAAAAAAGAAGTAATAGTAACTAATGACTTAAACAGTGATGTTTTAAAGGAATTAACTGACGCAATATATGATAAAATTAAAGCAGAAACAATATTATTAATCAATATAGCTAATAGTGAGGCAACAATTATTGCTAAAACAGATGGTAAGACTCATGCTGGTAATTTAGTCAAAGATTTTACAAAACTAACTAATGGCCGTGGTGGTGGTCGTGATACTATGGCACAAGGTGGAACTAAAGATCTTTCAAACATTGATAATGCAATCAAAGCTATTAAGGAACAATTATGAAAAAATATTTAGGAATTGATCTAGGAAGTAAATCACTTGGATTTTCAATTAGTCTAAGCGGGATTATTGCTAATAGTTATCAAACGCTATATTTTAAAGATGACAACTATGAAGAGGCGGTAAATTTAACTCTAGAAGTCATTAAAAAAGAACAAATTACTGATGTAGTTATTGGCCTTCCTAAACATATGAATAATGATTTAGGAATAAGAGGACAGATTAGTATTGATTTTGCTAATATGCTAAAAAGTAAAATAGACGTAAATGTTGTATTATGGGATGAGAGAACATCAACTCAAAGTGCAATTAAAGCAATGGTTAGTCAAAATGTTTCAAGAAAAAAACAAAAACTGAAAAAAGATGAGCTTGCAGCAACAATCATCTTACAAAATTATTTAGATTATAAGGAGAAAAATTAAAATGGAAAATGATCAAATTACATTAATTAATGAAGATGGAAGCGAAGAGTTAGCGACAATATTATTTACTCATGAAAAAAACGGTAAAAAATATGTAGTATTTGAATTCGTTGAATCAGGTGATATTAGTGGTGCTATCTATGAAGAACAAATAGATGGTGAAGGTGCAATTAAAGATATTGAGACAGAAGAAGAATGGCAACTTCTAGATGAATTACTAGAAGAATACTTTGACGGTCTAGAAGATGAAGAAGAAGAATTAGAAGACTAATTTAAAGATGGATATTAATTACCTAAATTATAATAATAAAACTATTCCATACGTAATTATAAAAAAAGATAATAAAAATACATATTTTAGATTTAAAGATAAATATTTAGAAATTAGTAAATCTAAGTATGTAAGTAATGAATCTATAACTAATTTTATTTTAACTAATTTTGATAAGTTTTATCATAAGTATTTAGACCATGCCAAAAAATATCCAAATGAATTTGAAATTATTCTAGAAGATATTAAGTATAAACTAAATGTCATTAATGAAAATACTAAGCTAAAATTTAAAATAGATAATAATGAATTAACTGTTAAAACAAAATTAACGGATATAACTAAAATAAAGAAAAAGATATATGAATATCACTTAATTGATATGTATAATCGAATAAAAGATGATGTGGGAGAAATATTACAAAAAAATAATATTGAAAAACTCCCAATAAAAACGGGATATTACAAATCAAAATTTGGTTCATATCACCGCAAGCATAATGAAATAACGTTAAACATTGTTTTAGCAAAAGCTAATATTAACTATCTATACTATGTTATTATGCATGAATATGCTCATACGATTGCTTTTGATCATAGTAAAAAGTTTTATAATGCCTTAGAAAAACTAATGCCAAAATATAAATATTATGATAAATCAATAAAAACAATATCGATTTGGCTTTAAAAGTGATATAATATAACAAGCCTAAAGGAGGATTAACTTATGAACAATAATAAAATCTATGAATTAACCCAAGATGGTGTTGATAAATTAAAAAATGAATTAACAGATCTTATTGATAATAAACGTCCACAAAACCTTATTTTCTTAAAAGAAGCTAGAGAACAAGGGGACTTATCAGAAAATGCTGATTATGATGCAGCAAGAAATGAACAATCAAAAATTGAAACTAGAATTATTGAAATTGAAAATATTTTAAAAAATACCAAAATTATCCGTTTAAGCAATAAAGACATTGTTGAAATCGGAAAAGTAGTTGAAGTTGAACATTTAGACCAAGGTAAAGTTGCTAAGTATTATTTAGTAGGTACTATTGAAGCAAATCCAATGAAGAAAAAAATCTCTGTCGATTCACCACTAGGTAAAGCCCTAATTGGTCATGAAAAAGGTGATGTACTTTCATATAAATCACCAACAGGAAAAACATTCTCAATTAAAATATTGGATGTTCTAAATGAAAATTTATAAGAAAATAATACCAAGTCAGTACGTCTTGAGTATTTTCGATATAGATTACGATAAACTATTAAAACAAGGAATTAAAGCCTTGTTTTTTGACTTAGATAATACAATAATTCCTTATGATATTAATGTAATTGGACCAAAGGAACAAGAATTACTAGAAAAATTATCCGAAAATTTTAAAGTTTTAGTCATTTCAAATTCAAGAAAAAAACGTGTGAAAACAGCAACTTCAAATCTTAAAAATATAGGTTATGTCAAGTTTGCAAAAAAACCACTTAAATTTGGTTTTAAGAAAGGTATTAAGTTATTAAATGTAAAAAAAGATCAAGTATGTGTAATTGGTGATCAGTTGATGACAGATATATTAGGTGCAAATAGAACAAAAATCAAAGAAACTATTTTAGTAAAACCAGTAAAACAAAGAACTGATCATATTTTAACTAGAAATAATAGAAAACTAGAAAATATCTTTATTAGAAAAGTAGCTAAAAAATATCCAGAAAAATATAATGAGGTTTTAAAGAGTTATGCAGAATCAAAATAAGTGCTTAGGCTGTGGAGCTTTAAAACAAAATACTGATGAAAATAAAGTAGGTTATGTTAAAGATTTAAATAATTCTTATTGTTTTGATTGTTTTAGTTTAAAAAATTATGGTAAGTCTAAAAATCATTTTCATCCTGATAAATATTTAGAAATTAAAGACCATAGCTTGGTTTTAATTATTCAATCAGTGATGCAAATAGACCTACTTTTTACACAACCAATTGAGCGCATTCAACCAAATGCTAAATATGTTTATATTTTAAACCAAGTAGACTTATTACCAAGAGATACTAATCTCGATTATCTACATGAAAAAATTGAAAAACTAGCTAAGAAAAACAAAGTTAAGTTTTTTGACATAATTTTTATGTCAGCAATTAATCCAAGCGATACAACAAATTTAAAACATTATTTAATGGAACAAAAACAAAAAGATATTTATTTATTTGGTTATCAAAATAGTGGTAAATCAACAATATTTAAATCTCTAACTAATAATAAAGATGTTCTTAACTTAAATAAGGCAGGATTAACACAAGAAATTATTAAGTCTAATTTCTTAGATAAAACTATTTATGATATGCCTGGTAATTATATTTCAGGTAATTTATCAGAAATTTTTGATTACGAAGAATATCGTAAACTTTTACCAAGTAAAACCATTAAGCCTAAAGTATATCAATTAAAAGAAAATCAAAAATTAGTTATTAATGATTATATTGAAATAACATCATCTAATGATGTAAACTTAGTCTTTTATATTAATGAGTTTAGTAAAATAATGAAATATAATTTAGCAAACCTAAATAATTATTTAAACTTAGAGTATGAGTATACTAGTAAAACATTCAAAATAGGTCAAGAAAAAATGCATATCACAATTGCTGATTTAATGTTTATTCAAGTAAGTGGTAATACTAATTTAACAGTTAAACTACCTAAAAAACTAAGACTTACAATTAGTGAGAGCTTATTAAAATGAAAAAGATCTACAAAGATGTCTTAAATAAACTTGCTAAATATCCAGAGCGATTATTACATGTTATAACTGTTGCTAGAATTTCAGAAAGTCTAGCGATAATTCACAAAGTAGATAGTAATAAAGCATTTTTAGCAGGCCTAATGCATGATTATGCAAAGTACAATGAAAATTTATTTTATGAAAAATATATAAGTAATGAAGACCTCTTAAAATACAGCAATGAACAACATCTTTATCATGCAATTAGTGCAGCAAATTATTTTAAAATGAATTACAAAATTCAAGATGATTTATATGATGCTATAAAAAATCATGTTTATGGTAAAATAGCAATGAATCCAATACTTAAAATATTATTTATTAGTGATTCTATTTATTTAAATGGTAAAAATAATTCAAGATACTTATACAAACTTGCAACTAAAGACTTAGATTTAGCAGTCGTAGAAACAATAAAGAGTAACGAGAGATATTTAGCAAAGAAAAATATGCAATTAGCAAAAAAACAAATTGATACATTAAATTATTATGAGGAGTTATTAAATGGAAAGATTAAAACAAATACTTGATATATTAGAAAGTACTAATGCAAAAGATGTGAAAGTTTATCACTATGAAAACAAATCACCCTTTTACGATTATGTAATACTTGCAACCTTGAGTGATCGTCAAAGTAATGCAACAGTTGGTTACTTAAAAAAAGCAGGTTTATTAGATACAGAAAAGGTTGAGGGTAGAAATACAGGTTGGACATTAGTTGATGCTAAAGATATCATAGTTCACTTGTTTAACGAAACTGAACGTAAATTTTACAATTTTGAAGCAAGACTTGCTGATGTAAAAGAAATTACAATTAAATAAAAGTAATTAAATAATAATAGTCCTAATATATCGTAAAGGAGTTGATTAAATGCGCAACAAATTTATGATTATAGGACTATTTTTTATTTTCATTAATTTAGCAATTTGGCCTAAAAATAAAAATGAACAAAAAATAAACGAGGAAGTAGTATATCCAAATAAATTTACTATTACTTTAACAGGAGAAGTTGCATTTCCTAAAGCATATACTTTCTTTGAACCAATCCAAATCAGAGATTTAGTAAAACTTGCTGGTGGATTTACGAAAGATGCAGATTTAAGTTTGGTTGATGAAAACTATTTATTAACCAAAAATGAAATAATTAATATAAAAAAAACTACTGAAAATAATGATGAAAACAACCAGGTATTCACTAAAATAAATCTAAACACAGCAAAACTTAAAGATCTAATTCAAGTCCCTGGGATAACTGAAAATATAGCCGTTAATATCTTAGTTTATAAAAATCAGTACGGAAAATTTAAAAGTATTGATGAATTGCTAAATGTGAAACAAATTGGACAAAAAACATATGAAAAAATATTTGTCTATTTTGAAATCTAACTATTTATACTATTACTTTATTGGTTTATTTATATTTATACTCTCACTTAACAATTATCTTTTTATAGTAGCACTCATTTGTTATCTAATTATATTTAGAAATAAATATAGTAAAGTTATAATGTCTATATTATTCTTTTTAATTATCTTGTTATTTATTTTTAATAACTACAAAGCAAAAATTAAAACTATTGATAATAAAGCAACAATAGTTGAAGTATCAAATTACAATGATAATAATAGACTAACATTAAAAATAAATAGAAGAAAATATTATCTATATACTAAGAAAAATTTTAATGTTGGTGATATTGTTTTAGTAAAAGGATCTGTAGTAACTAAATATGAATATAAGACTCCCGGAAGTTTTAATATTAATAAATATTATAAAAGTATCGGTGTTTATGGTGAAATTAAAGACTATAATCTAACCATACTTAATAAAACAAATAATCTATATAAGGCTAAACTACTAATAAACGATAACTATTTAAAAATATTTTTAAATTTAGCAAAAATTGATGATGATACAAATCAAAAACTAAAAGATTTAAACATTATTACATTATTTAGTTTAAGTGGTATTCATATCTATTTTTTAATCAAGCTAATAAGAAAAATCATGTTTTATTTTAATCTAGAACAAAAAATTCAAGATGGAATAATTATATTTACTCTTGCTACAATCTTTTTTTGTTCAAACTTTGCATTTGGTATTTTTAGAATTCTTTGTTATTACTTACTTAAAAATATTAAAAGAAGAAGAGAGATTAGTATAACAAATTATTCATTGATGAATCTTAGTTATTTAATAACGCTAATATTTTATTCATATTTAATTACTAATACCGGTTTTTTAATATCTTATCTTATAGTATCAGCACTTCATTTATTTAAAGAATATCAGTTAAGCGAATACTTTATTGTTAAACAATTTAAAATAGGTTTAATGATAAGCTTAATAACACTTCCCTTTTATAACAATTTTAATATGGTAAACTTAATTTTTTATCCTGTTTACTATATTTTGGTTGTTTATGTTATTTTTCCTTTATCAATTTTAAATAATTTTATGGGCTCTGAGATCATATCAAAGCTTATTCAAGTAATAGTAAATCTAATAACCATAAGTAGATTTAATGATTATAAAATTGTTGTTTCTAGTATAAGTTCCTTATCAATTTTTATTTATTATCTTTTAATAATATTAAAAGCTAGTGATAAAATAAATTATAAAATACTAATTTTATCAATAATGCTACTTATTAGTATTCCTAAACTAAAATTAAACCTTAATGAAGGTGAATTATACTTTCTAGATTCTGGGCAGGGAGATTCTAGTATTTTTATCAAAAATGGTGAAGTTGTTGTTATTGATGCTTACAATAATACAGTAAGCTTTTTGGAAAATAAGGGAGTAATTAAAATAAAATATTTAATATTGACTCATAATCACTTAGATCATACAAAAGAAGCAGAGGAAATCTTAGATAGGTTTAAAGTTGAATACCTTATTTTAAATAATTATGATGACTATCAAATTAAGAAAAGTTATAAAACAAAAAATAAGATAATTAAAAATGAAGAAGTAATAAATGAAAAAGGTTATAGTATATTTTTTTATGACCCACTAAAAGACTATAACGATAGCAACAACAATTCACTTGTTTTAAAATTAACATTTAATGATACTAAAGTATTATTTACAGGTGATATTGAAAAAGAAAGAGAGGTAGATTTAGTAAATAATTATGGAGCTTTATTAAAATCTGATATTTTAAAAGTTGCACATCATGGCTCAGATAGTTCCAGTAGTGAAAAAATTATTTACTATGTAAAACCAAAATATGCTTTAATATCAGCTGGAATAGATAATAAATTTGGATTTCCATCTATAAATACACTTAAGACATTAGAAATATATAATGTTAAATATTTCATAACATGGCAAGAGGGAACAATTAAAGTTAAAAATAATAACAACATTAAACCCGTTAAAGATAGAAATATTTACTAATATATAGTATAATAATAATGTTAATTTATAGGAGTGATTAAATGCTAGATCAAGTAACGACAATATATGGGAATAATAAGTATTTAACGAATCAAGAAGTAAGAAGACTTTCTTTATTATCAAAAATCGATGATTTTAATATTAGTAAATACGATTTAACAGAAGCAGATTTTTTTGACATCTTAGAAGATTTAAATACCGGATCATTATTTTCAGATGAAAAATTGGTAATTATTAAAGAAGCAGATGAATTATTTAAATTAGATGAGTCATTCCAGTTGAGTTTAGTTAAGTATCTTAAAAACCCTAATCCAGAAGTGTATTTAATATTAGTATTCAAAGAATTACTAAATAGCACAAGCAATATTGGTAAGGCAATCTTAAATTATACTAAAATTATTGAAATTAAAGATATGACAAAAGATATGTTTCCTGATTATATAAAAAAAATGTTAAAGGAAAAAGAATATCTAATTGAGACAGATGCGGTAAATGAGTTATTAGTAAGAACTGATTATGATCTTATTTTAGTTGAACAAGAATTAGAAAAACTTATGATGTTTGAATCAATTAGTAAAAAGATTGAACTAGATACGGTAGTAAAATTAGTAAGTAGAAATTTAGAAGAAAACATTTATGAACTTACCAATAATTTAGTTATAGGTAATCAAATTAAAACTATTGAAATATATTATGATTTAATAGCTAGAAGTGAAGATCCAATTAGAATAATTAATAGTATCGGTAATAAGGTTAGACAATTAATTCAAACTAGACTCTTACTTGAAGATAATTTAAGTCAGGAACAAATTGCTGAGAAGTTTAATATTAAAAGTGGCGTTGCATACTACTTAATTAAAAGTGCAAAAGAATTAGATTTAAAACGTTTAGAAGATATATTAGAAAAACTAGCGAGACTTGATTTTGATATAAAAACAGGTAAAATCGATAAAAAAATCGGTTTAGAAATATTAATATTGGGGGTATAAAAATGTTTAAACATGAAGAAATATTAGTTTTTGACTTTGAAACAACAGGTCTATCAGCAACAAATGATCAGATACTTGAAATAGGTGCAGCAAAATATAAAAAAGTGAATGGCAATTTTCAACTAGTAGATGAATTATCACTTATTTTAAATACCGATAATCCGATTTCTGAGAAGATTACAGAGATAACAGGTATAACACCACAAATGCAAGAAAAACACGGTGTATCGCAAAATGAGGGCTTTAATAGGCTAGATAGTTTAATAAACAAAGATACATTACTTATTGCATATAATATTCAGTTCGATTTAGGCTTCCTACTTAACTTTTATTATAATAATTATGATAAAAACTTTAAACTAGAAAATGATATTTTAGATATTATGGCAATTTATAAAGACCGTCATAAGTTTCCACATAGACTTGAAAGTGGTGTTTTAAAATATCAAATTAATTTTCCAAATACTCACCGTGCTTTAGATGATGTCAAAGCAACTTACGCACTTTTACTTGCTATGAAGGAAGAAAAAAATAACATTGAAAAATATGTCAATGTTATTGGATTTAATAAAAAATATGGGGTTAGTGGTCCTAAATTAGATAAGGTTAGATATGTTGCACAATATGGTGGATTTGGCGAGATTGATAAATTATAAAAAAAAGACACTATGTGTCTAATTTTATTAATTTAATCCGTTGATTAGATTTGCTAAATATGATTTATGTCTTGCAACGAAGTTCTTGTGGAATACGCCCTTAGCTTGTCCTTGGTCTAACTTTTTATGTGCTAGCGGTAGTGAGCTTAATGCTTGGTCTTTATCGCCTGAAGCAACTGCCTTCTCTACAGCTTTAATAGCAGTTTTAGTAGATGATTTAAATGCATGATTACGTAAACGTGATTTCTCGTTTGTTTTGTTTCTTTTAATTTGTTGTTTTATGTTAGCCATAAGTTCACCTCCAATTTATAACACGGTTTATTATAACAAAAGAAATCGAAAAATGCAACATTTATCCAATTATTATGATAAAATAATTATAGTGTATATTATTAATAGAAAAGGAGAAACGTTTTATTAGATAGAATGTTTAAGAAGAAAATGACAACAGCAAATAAAATAACAATTTTAAGATTAATATTAATACCAATTATGGTCGTATTTTTAGTACTAGAACAAGGTGATCCAGGGTTTTTAGGACTTAGTTTATTTCAGTTAATTGCAGCAATAATTTTTGTAGTTGCATCATTTACAGATTTTGTTGATGGTTATATTGCTAGAAAATATAATCAAATAACAAATTTCGGTAAATTTTTAGATCCAATTGCTGATAAAGTTTTAGTCTTAGCAGCAATGGTATACTTAATTCAAACTGGAAGAGTCGAATTCTGGGCAGTTTTAATTGTAATATTTAGAGAGTTTACAGTTACAGGTATGAGAATACTAGCAATTGAAAAAGGTCATGTGGTAGCAGCATCACCATATGGTAAATTAAAAACTATAACAACAATGATTGCATTAATATTTATGATGTTTAATGATTTTACATTACCTGTAATTTACGGTAATATATTATGGTATCTAGCAATATTGTTTACACTCATAAGTGGTGTTGACTATATGATTAAAAATATTGAAGTATTTAAAGAGTAAAAAGAATTATTTGAACTAATATACTATAGGGAGTGATTTGATGTCAAAAGATAAAAAAGAGTTAGCTTTAGAAAATGCACTAAAACAAATAGAAAAACAATATGGTAAGGGTTCAATTATGGTTCTAGGTGATCAACCAGCTCAAGAAATTGAAACAATTTCAACAGGTTCACTAACACTTGATATTTCACTTGGTGTTGGTGGTTATCCAAAGGGAAGAATAATTGAAATATACGGGCCTGAAAGTAGTGGTAAAACAACACTAGCATTACATGCGATAGCTGAAACACAAAAAATCGGTGGCACAGTTGCATTTATTGATGCTGAACATGCACTTGATGCAGGTTATGCAAAACGTCTAGGTGTTGATATTGATAAACTTATCTTATCTCAACCAGATACAGGAGAACAAGCGTTAGAAATTACTGAAGCATTAATTAGAAGTGGTGCTGTTGATACAATTGTAATTGACTCAGTTGCAGCATTAGTTCCCGAAGCAGAAATTAGTGGTGATATGGGTGATTCTCACGTTGGATTACATGCAAGACTAATGAGTCAAGCAATGAGAAAGTTATCAGGTATAATTTCAAAAGGTAATGTAACAGTTATTTTTATTAACCAAATTAGAGAAAAAGTTGGTATTATGTTCGGTAGTCCTGAAACTACAACTGGTGGTCGTGCTTTAAAGTTCTATTCAACAATTAGACTTGAAGTTAGAAAAGGTGAAGCATTAAAACAAGGAACAGATATAATTGGTAATAAAGTAAACATAAAAGTTGTTAAAAATAAAGTAGCACCACCATTTAAAGTAGCAACAACAGATTTAATATATGGTCAAGGAATTCAACAAGCAGGAGAATTAGTAGATCTTGCAGGAGAATTAGATATTATCAAAAAGTCAGGATCATGGTATTCATATAATGATGAAAAGATTGGTCAGGGTAGAGATAATGCTAAGATGTTCTTAGAAGCAAATAAAGAATTATATGATACAGTTTTACAAAAAGTATTAGAACATTATAATATTAAGCGATAATTACTAAAGTTGTTAGAGATAACAACTTTTTTTAATAAAAAAATGTAGTATTAAACTACATTTTAATTAATAATCTAAGTTATTTAAATCAATCTTATAATAAAGAATAACATCTTCACTATTTAATGGTGTATTACTAATTTTGATCTCAATATATAAATTTGGTCTATTAACTTTAAACAACAGATATTTTCTATTTGGTAAATTAAATGGATAAATAATAGTTGATTTTGACTTAGTCTCAGTAATTGATACTGAACTAACTTGGGATTGTGCATCCATATAATCAGCAGCTAAAACCCATCTAAAACTAAAATATGAGTCTTTATAATAAGATTGAGGTATAAAGTTTTTTTCAATAGTAAGTTTGCCTTTAGGATAAATATTATCCTTATCTTCATATTTAAAAGAGTCAACAACCTCCAAATTAAACTCTTTAAAATATTTATTAAATTCTTTTTTCTTTGCTATATCAGATTGATATAAGTAAATTGGCTTATCTCCATTTTTATTAAAATAAAATCTGGTACTAGTTTTATTAAACTTAATAAAAAATAAGGATAACAAAATAAGTGGTAAAACAAAAATAAATAATATAAGTACAATTTTTTTAGAATATACAGTTAAGTTAATTGTATTTTTTTCTTTCATATAAAACCCCTCCGCATCTTTAATGATTATACAATAGAATTTGTTGAAAGTAAAATAAATATTAGATATTTATGTTAATATAAAATAAAATATGCTATAATAAAAAGGAATAGAAATATTTAAAGAAAATAAATTTGAAATTTAAAATAAATGGAGGTGTTTTAATGTTATTTTTAGCATTAGAAGGTCTTGTACCAGCAATCATCTCCGGTTTGCTATCCATTGTAGTTGGCTTTATAATAGGATTTTTTGTAAGAGTAATTACTCATGATAAATCAATTAGAGAAGCTAAAGAACAGGTTGAAAATATTGTTGAAGAAGGTAAAAAAGAAGCGGAAAAGGCCAAAAAAGAGGCTATCCTAGAAGCTAAACAAGAAATTTTTACCTTAAAAAAAGAAATGGAAGACGATATTAAGGAACGTAGACGTATTATTGTAAGCCTAGAAGAAAAATTAGATCAAAGGGAAAAATCAGTTGATAGAAGAGTATTTAATCTTGATAAACGTGAAGAACTCTTAGGCAATAAAGAAATTAGGTTAGAAGAACGAAACGAAGAACTTGAACAATTAAATAGCAAAGTGGAAGAATTATTGCGAGCACAAGAAGAAAAATTAAACGAAGTAGCAAATTTATCACAAGAAGAAGCAAAAGAAATTATCTTTAATAAAGTAAAAGATAATATGGCTGATGAGATAGCACAATACATTCACTATGAGGAAGAAAAAGCTAAGAATCAGGTTGAGGCTAAGGCAAAAGATTTATTAACGCTTGCACTGCAAAAATATGCAGCTGATACTACAACCGAACGTACAGTAAGTGTTATTACTATTCCAAATGATGAAATGAAGGGTAGAATTATTGGTCGTGAAGGACGTAATATTAGAACTCTTGAAGCATTAACAGGGGTGGATTTACTAATTGATGATACGCCTGAGACAGTAGTTTTAAGCGGATTTGATCCAATTAGAAGAGAAATTGCAAAAAGAGCACTTGAAACATTAGTCTCCGATGGTAGAATTCATCCAGGACGTATTGAAGAAGTTGTTGAAAAAGCAAGAACTGAAGTTGATATGTACATCAGAGAACGTGGTGAAAATGCTGTGTTTGAAGCACAAGTTGGAAGAATTCATCCAGATTTAATTAAATTATTAGGAAGACTTGATTTTAGAACAAGTTATGGTCAAAATGTATTAAAGCATTCAATAGAAACAGCATACCTTGCCGGAAAACTTGCAGCTGAAATTGGTGAAAATGAAGCACTTGCAAGAAGAGCTGGTTTATTACATGATATTGGTAAAGCAGTTGATCATGAAGTTGAAGGAAGTCATGTTGAAATTGGTGTTTCACTAGCAAAACGCTATAAAGAACCAAAAGAAGTAATTGATGCTATTGCAAGTCACCATGGTGATGTTGAAGCTGAAACAGCAATTGGTGTTTTAGTAGCAGCAGCTGATGCATTATCTGCAGCAAGACCTGGATCTAGATCAGAATCAGTTGAAACATACTTAAGAAGATTAGAACAATTAGAAGAGATTTCTAGTTCAATTCATGGTGTTGATAAATCATATGCAATTCAAGCTGGACGTGAAGTTCGTGTAATTGTTAAATCAAATGAAGTTAACGATTTAGAAATTATTAAAATTGCTCGTGAAATTAAAGAAAAAATTGAAGCGCAAATGACATATCCGGGAACAATAAAAGTTACTGTAATTAGAGAAACAAGAGCTTCAGAAGTTGCTAAATAGGATTAAAGGTTAGAATTAATTTTCTAACCTTTATTTTTATGTTAAAATATAAATAGTTTAAGAAAGAAAAGTGATAATGTGAGAGTATTATTTATTGGGGATTTATATGGTAATCCCGGAATTGAAATATTTGAGAATAAAATAACTGAATTAAAAAAACAATATAGACCAGATATTTTAATCGTAAACGGTGAAAACATTGCAAATGGTAGAGGGATTACAAAAGAAATTTATTTAAAGTTGATGAAGCTAAGTGTTAATGCTATTACAATGGGTAATTGGACATTTGGCAACAAAGACATTTTTAATTTTATCGATGATAGTAATATAATTAGACCAGCTAATTATTTAAGTGCACCTGGAAAAGGGTTTAAGGTTATTAATATAAATGGAAAAAGAATATTAATTATTAATTTGTTAGGTAGAATTTTTATGGATCCTAATTTACCAAGTCCTTTTTTAGTAGTTGATGAAATTATTCAAGCAAATAACGCAGACTATATTTTTATTGACATGCATGCAGAGGCAAGTAGTGAAAAAATTGCTCTAGGCCATTATTTAGACGGTAGAGTAGATGCTGTACTCGGGACTCATACTCATGTTCAAACTAATGATGATAGATTACTTCCTAACGGGACATTATACATCACCGATGTTGGTATGACTGGACCACTTGATGGAATAATAGGAGTGGATAAGGAAATTGCAATCACTAGATTCAAAACAGGTTATGCAAGAGCAAATCTCGTTCAAAATGGTAAAAAACAATTAAATGGTGTTTATTTGGATTTGGATAAAAAAACAATTGAAAAAATTCATTTGGAGATGGAGTAATGCAAATAGAAAATAAGATTATTAATAATATACTTGCTGATGAAAAAGTAATTAGATATAAAGAATTAGAAAAAATAGTAAATAGCAATAAAAAGTTAAAAAAACTTTTAAGAGACTTAAAATTAATTCAAAAACAGATTGTTCATGCAAGAGCACTTAGTAAAAACAATGCCCTAAAGGAATTAGAAAAAAACTATGATATAAAAATGAATGAAATTGTTGAATATCCGCTCTTAAGCGAATATTTGATGTTACAAACTGAAATAAATCAATTTTTGAGTGATTTTACAAATATTGTAGAAAAAGGCATAATGAAGGATTTAACGACTAAATAGCATCTTTTTAACGCTTTTAAATAATTATACTTGATAATAATATAAAAAAATTATATTATAATAATATAGAATATTGGAAAATAGGGGGTTTAAGAATGGCAAAATTAGAAAAAGACAGTGTTATCACAGTTTTAGATAACAACTATTTAATTGGTGATTTATTAGAGGGGTTAGTAAAGACACCATCAGAAGTTATTATGGATTTTTTTGTTGAAATTGGATTTAATTTTAATAGAACAATCAGAATGGAAGTATTAAAACAGTTATTACGACCAAAAATTATGGAAACAAGAAGAGAACGTTCTTCATTGGCTGATGAGATGAATTATCGTTTATCATGGTTTAATCAGTTTACAGAAACACAATTAGTAAACTTATTCAAATTTTATAATGACCAAGAATTAAATGACTTATTTTTAGAACAACTATGGTTAAGATTGGTAAATGACATGATAAGTCGTGAGATAAACAAAAATGACTTTAATCAGTTAATTACACTCTCACAAGCATATAAAACTAGCGATGTAAAAAATACAGATCTTGTCTTATATAATAATAATTTGAATGCATTATTCTTTGATAATGATGGTGAAATTGATGGATTAAATCCAGAAGCAATTAGACCAGTATTATACAAGAGTTCAACAATTACTGAAATTAGACAAATTGGTCAAAAATATAATGTTAGTGTACCTCAAAGATTAAAAAAACAAGAACTATTAGACATTATGATTCAAGAATTAAAAGATCGTGATGAATATACAGAAGAACTTGAAAAAGACTTAAGTAAATTAAATATTATGCTTCTTCAACGTTATGCTAAAGATAATAACATTAAAGCATCTACAGAACTTAAAAAAGAAGAAGTTATTGAGTATGTACTAAAGAATTCACATACAACAAAAGAAAAATATTATATTCCTTCATCCTCTGTCTATGAAGTTGAAGCTAAAGAATTAGGTCAAACTGTTGAGGAAGATGAAACAGAAATTTATGGAAAATCACTTGAGGAATTAAAAGAAGAAGCATCAAATGAAGTTTTAGAAGAAACAAAAGAAGAAGCACTTGTTGAAAAACATAAACCTAAGACATTAGAGTATATTGTTCCTGAAGAAAAATTATTTGATGTTAGTGCTGTAGAAGAAAAAGCAATTAACGCTGTGGATTATCGTGGTGTTAAAAATAAGAAATTTGTTAAATTAATAAATGATGATATTAGTTATGTGGAAAGTCAAGTTGAAACAAAAGATGATGAATGCATTAGTTTAAATGATTTCCCTAAAAAGAAAAGAAGTCCTGCTGCAATATTTTTCAGAGTAATATTAATAATTATTTTAATCGCTATTTTACTTGCTCTAATATTTGCAATCTATGCACTTTCAACTCCATCAGGAGCACCAGCAGCACTTAAGAATGTTGAAGATTTTATCGTTAAGTATATTTTCTTCAATCAAGATTTATTCGATAAAATTAGAAATATAAATTGGCCTTGGAATTAATAAAAAGGGGGTTTACTTATGAGTAATACTGACAATAAAACCTATACCCCAATGATACAACAATATTTAACAATTAAAGAAGACTACGCTGATGCGATAGTCTTTTTTCGGTTAGGTGATTTCTATGAAATGTTTTTTGATGATGCAATTATTGCATCAAGGGTTTTAGAGATAACATTAACCTCAAAAGATGCAGGTGCAAAAATTCCAATGTGTGGAGTTCCTCATCATTCTGTTAAACCATATATAAAAAAATTGATTGAAAATGGCTATAAAATTGCTATTGCTGAACAAACATCAGAGCCAGGTAAAGGATTAGTTACTAGAGAAGTAGTTAGACTTATCACACCAGGTACTGTTTTTGAAGATGATATTTTAGAAAGTGGAAGTAACAACTTTATAGCAAGCTTAATTTTACAAGAAGAAGGTTATCTTTTAACATATGCTGATATATCTACAGGTGAATCATTTTTACTTGATTCATTAAATAAAAATGAAGTGATTGACTATATTAAATCTTCTTTAATCAAAGAATTAATTATACCTAATGAGTCTGATACTTATTTAATTGAAGAGATGAAAAAAAGTAATGTTTATGTTACGGTTTATAATGAATATAATACACATGATAATAAGTGGGCTAATTTATTACTTCCTAGTCAAAAAATTGGAGCAAGACATTTATCTCATTATTTATCAACAACCCAAAAACAACCACTTAATCACTTACAAACAATTAAACCAGAAGAGAACAATAATTATTTAAAGGTGGACTATAGAGTATTAAAGCAATTAGAAATTGTAGAATCTAATACAAATAACCCTAAAACAACAGTTTTTTATCATTTAAATAATACAAAAACAGCTATGGGTACTAGATTATTAAAGCACTACTTAAATCATCCTTTAACAGATTATAATGTTCTTCAAAAAAGATATGATTTGATTGAAGCATTTGATAAGATAATACTTAGAAGTGATATCTTAGATATCTTAGATAATATTTATGACGTTAATAGAATTATTGGAAAACTTTCATTTAATTCTATTAATGCAAGAGACCTAGAACAATTAAAAATTACATTAAAACATATTCCTAGACTAAAAGAAATATTAAAAGCTTTTGGTAATAAGGAATTAGATATATTAAATGATCAAATATTAGAACATCAAGAATTAAAAGATTTACTTGAAAGAAGTATCATTGATAATCCACCAATTCAAACTAAGGAAGGTGGAATGATTAAACCTAATTTTAATAAAGATTTAGATCATTTATTAAACATAAATGAAGATAGTAAAGAATGGTTATTAAATTATGAAAATCAAGAAAAAGAACGTCTTGGTATTAAAAATTTAAAAGTGGGATATAACAGAAACTTTGGTTATTTCATTGAAATCAGTAAAATGCAAGCCTTACAGGTTGAAGACATTCATGGTTATGAAAGAAGACAAACACTAACTAATAGTGAAAGATATATCTCAAAGGAATTAAAAGAACAAGAAGATGAAATTTTAAATGCAAAAGAACGTGCTATAGCTTTAGAATATGAAATATTCCAAAGCATCAAAGATGAAGCAAGTAAATATATTGCTTCATTACAAGAATTATCTAGTGCTATTGCCAAAATTGACGTATTTTTAAGTTTGAAGATTGCTTCTGAGAAAAATAATTATGTAAGACCTACTATTAATTTAACAGATAGAAAAACAACAATAATTAATGGTAGACATCCAGTTGTTGAAAAATTTACTGATTATATTAAAAATGATATTGTAATTGATGAATCAGAAATATTTTTAATTACAGGACCAAACATGAGTGGTAAATCAACTTATATGCGTATGTTTGCTTTAATTATTTACTTAGCTCAAGTTGGTTCGTTTGTACCTGCAGATAGTGCAAATATTCCAATATATGATGCAATCTTTACTCGTATTGGTTCATCAGATGACTTGTCTGGTGGTAAGTCAACTTTCATGGTTGAGATGGTAGAAAGTAATGAAGCACTAACATTTGCTACTAAGAACTCGCTAATTTTATTTGATGAAATAGGAAGAGGTACTGCAACCTATGATGGGATTGCTCTTGCTCAGGGAATGATTGAGTATATTGCAAATGAAATTAAAGCTCAAACTTTATTTTCAACACATTATCATGAACTTACAAAACTTGAAAATTTATATAGTAATATAACAAACTTACATGTTAAAGCAAAAGAAGAAAATGGTAAAATGATTTTTCTTCATCAAGTTGAAAAAGGAGCATCTGATCGCTCTTATGGAATTCAAGTGGCATCACTTGCAAACTTACCTAAAAAATTAATTAAAAGAAGTGAAGAAATTTTAAATAAACTTGAAGGAAATAAAGAAGAAATAGAAATTGATTTATTTAACTATAATATTGCTGAAGAAAAAGCAATAGTAAACTACACCCATGAAGAAGTAATAAAAGATATTAATGATTTAAACATTGATAAATTAACACCAATTGATGCGATAGTTTTACTAAAAAATTTACAAAATAAATTAAAAAAATAAGAGGTAGTAATGAATAAAATTAAAGTAATGAATGATAGACTAGCTAATATGATTGCGGCCGGTGAAGTAGTTGAAAGACCAGCATCAATTATTAAAGAGTTAGTAGAAAATTCAATCGATGCAAATTCTAAATCAATCGTAATTAAAGCATATAATAATGGTTTAAAGGAAATTACCGTGATTGATGATGGAGTAGGAATTGGCAAGGAAGACTTGAAGCTTGCCTTTTTACGTCATGCAACATCAAAAATTAAGGAAGAAATTGATTTGGAGCGCATTAATACTTTAGGATTTAGGGGAGAAGCACTTGCAGCAATTGTTGCAGTAAGTAACGTCTTAATTAAATCAAGAGTTAGTGAAGAAAATGGTAATTTCATTGTTTTTGATAATGGGAAAATAGTTGATGAAGGAATAGTATCATTAAATATAGGAACAGAAATTACTGTTAAGAACTTATTTTATAACACACCAGCAAGATTAAAGTATTTAAAGAGTGAGTATACTGAAAGAATGTTAATTATTGAAACTTTTGATAAACTAGCTCTTTCAAATCCTAGTATTAGATTTAAATTATTAATTGATGATAAATTAGTTAAAGAAACTTATGGGACTAATGATGTCTTTAATTTAATGGATAATATATATGGTAGTCAAGTTTTAAAAGACATTAAGGTTATTGATGAGACTTTTAGTAATATTAATGTTAAAGGATATTTAGTATCACCTAAGTTTACTAGACCAAAAAGAAATGATATCTCTATTTTTGTTAATGGGAGATATGTAAAAAACTTTCAATTAACTAATGCGGTAATTGATGGATACAGTAATTTTTTAATGACAAAAAGATATCCGGTTGCCTTAATTTTTATAAAGATTGACCCATATTTATTAGATGTTAATATTCATCCACAAAAACTTGAAATCAAATTTGCTAATGATTCAATGCTTAAATATCAATTGGAAGTAATTATTAAAAATGCTCTTAATAATAGTGTTCATGAAATACCTAATAACTTTAAAGTTTTAGAAAAAAAATATGAACAATTAGAAGAACAATATACTGCCTTTCCACTTGAATTTAATTATGAAGTAGAAACAAATAATAATTTATTAATAAATGAAGAAAATATAAATAAAAAACTTCCAGATTTAGAGTATGTGGGTGTTTTATCAGGGACATATCTTTTATTTCAAAATGAGGACGGATTATTTCTAGTAGATCAGCACACAGCAGAAGAGCGTGTAAACTATGAATATTATTTAAAATTCTATGATAATTATGAAATAATAGTTGAAGAAATGCTTATCTCAAAAGAACTTGATTTATTGCCAAGTGATTTTTCACTGATAGATAAATATCTTGAAATATTTAATAAATTTGGTTTTTATTTTGATAAAAATAATCATTTACTAAGTCATCCATCATTTTTATTGGAAAAAGATTTAGAACTAGTAATTACTAATATGATATTCTTAATTGAAAACAATAAAGAAATAAGTGTTAAAGTTTTATTAGATGATGTAGCAAAATCAAAGAGTTGTAAGGGCTCCATTAAAGCAAATCATAAACTATCAAGAATTGAAATAGATAATTTAATGAAGCGTTTAAGAAATGCAAGTAACCCTTATACTTGTCCTCATGGCAGACCTACAATTATTAATATTAATAATTACCAAATTGAAAGAATGTTTAAAAGGATTGTATGATGAAAAAAGTTATTGTAATTGTTGGACCAACCGGTAGTGGTAAAACTAAATATTCTGTAAAGCTTGCTAAGAAAATAAATGGCGAGATCATAAACGGTGATTCCGTTCAAATTTATAAAGAACTAAATATTGGTTCTGCTAAAATTAAAGAACATGAAATGGAAAACATCAAACATCATTTATTTAGTATTAAGCATGTAGGTGAGGAATATAGTGCATTTAATTTTCAAACTGATGCAAGAAAACTCATTAATGATATAAATACGCCAATTTTAGTTGGGGGAACAGGTTTTTATATTAAAAGTGCATTATATGACTATGAGTTTAATAAGGAAGAAGAAAATGATTTGTTTATAGACAAATCAAATTTAGAAATCTATGAAGAATTAATTAAGCTTGATAAAAATATTGAAATAGACAAAGACAATCGTGTTAGATTAGTAAGAGCACTTAATTTAGCAAAAAGTGGTAACCTAAGAAGTGAAAAAAGTGGCAGCAATAATAAACTTTTTGATATTTTTACAATCTATTTAGACGTTAATCGGGTAAAATTAAAAGAACTATTAATTAAAAGATTAGATATAATGATTAATAGTGGCTTGATTGAAGAAGCAAAGATGTTATTTGATAATAATATATTTTTAAATATTATTGGTTATAGAGAACTACATCATTATTTTTTAGGTGAATATACTTTAGAAGAAGCTAAAACAGCAATTATTAGAAGTTCACTAAATCTAGCTAAGAAACAAAAAACATGGTTTATTAATCAAATGAATACAACACTATATGATCCATTTGATGAGGATACTGAAAATCAGATTTATAGTGATGTTATTTCATTTTTAAAGGAGTAAAATATGAAAATATATTTAGTGGGAATGCCTTTTTCAGGTAAAACTTTTATTGGTTTAAAACTAGCAGAAAAACTTTCTTTTAATTTTATCGATATTAATACAGAAATTGAAAAAGAAGCATTAATGTTTATTGATGAAATATATACTAACCTTGGCGAAGAAACCGTCAAATATCAAGAAAAAATATTATTAGAAAAACTTTTAAAAGAAGATAACACAGTAATAGCAACAACATGTAGTGTAGTTGAAGATAGAAAGAATAAAAACTTAATTGATGGAATAGTAATCTATTTAACAGTTAGTGATCAAATATTAGAAAAAAGAAAAAATGAAGGATATCCTAATTTTTTAGTTGAAAAATATTCAATTGAAGATTTAAGTAAAAAGAGATTTTTACTATATCAAAACTTTGCAACTGATATAGTTGAAAATGAAGAAGATTATAATAAAACAATAGATCAAATATTAAAGATTGTTACAAATAGTTGATATTTTACCTATATTTATAGTATAATAATAACGTTATATTAAACGGAGGCGATTTAAATGATTTCAACAAACGAATTTAAAACAAATATGACTATCGAATTTGATGGAAATATTTTTCAAGTATTAGAGTTTTTACACGTTAAACCAGGTAAAGGAGCAGCGTTTGTTCGTTCAAAATTAAGAAACTTAAGAACTGGTGCAGTAATTGATTACACATTTAATGCTGGTGTAAAAGTAAAAAAAGCACAAATCTCAAGAGTATCAATGCAATACCTATACAATGATGGTGTAAATCATGTGTTTATGAATAATGAAACATATGATCAAGTAGAAATCCCACTTGCATTAGTAGAAGATCAAATCAAATTTATTTATGAAAATATGAATGTTGAAGTTGTTTATTTCAATGATACAGAAGTAATTGGTATATCAATTCCAGAAAACGTAGTATTAACAGTTGTTGATACAGTTCCTGGAGTAAAAGGTGATACAAAAACAAATGCAATGAAAGATGCTACTTTAAATACAGGATTAGTTATTAAAGTACCACTATTTATTGAAACTGGTGAAAAAATTGTTGTTAAAACAACAGATTCATCATATGTATCTAGAGATAAATAATAAGGCTATCTAGCCTTTTTGTTTAAAGAAAGGTTTAATTATGGAAAGATTACAAAAAGTAATAGCCCAAAGTAATATCGCTTCTAGAAGAAAAGCTGAAGTTTTAATATTGGAAGGTAAAGTAAAAGTAAATGGTATTGTCGTTAAAGAATTAGGCGTTAAAGTAAATAAAAACGATGAAATTGAAGTAGAAGGCGTTTTAATTAAAAAAGCACCTAAAAAAGTTTATTTGTTAATGAATAAACCAACAGGTTACTTAGTTACAAATAGTGATGAAAAAAATAGAAAAACAATTATAGAACTTATTAATGAAGAATATGATGGTTTTAGAATCTATCCAATTGGAAGATTAGATATTGATACATCAGGACTAGTATTATTAACTAATGATGGTGAGTTAACAAATCTTTTAACAAAGAAAGAACAACAAATAGATGAAGAATATATTGTTAGGGTTTCTGGAGTAATTGTTAGAAAGAAACTTATTGAAATTAGAAAAGGTGTTACAATAAGAAAAAAATATTTAATGAAAGCAAAAGAAATTAATTTAATAGAAATTGATAAAAATACGCAAACAACACTACTTAGAGTAGTAGTTAATGATGAGACAAGAAATAGAAATATTAAATTGATGTTTGAGGAAGCAGGATTTCCTGTTAAGACCTTAACAAGAACCGGATTTGGGTTTCTAAATTTAGAAGGAGTTATCCGTGGTGGTTATCGTGAACTCAAAGTTCATGAGGTAAAAAAACTTTTTGCATTAAAATAACACAAACAAAAAAACAAATTATATGATATAATATAGATTGAGTGGGGGTAGGAAATGAAGCAATTTCATGTAGCTATTGATGGCCCAGCTGGTTCAGGAAAAAGTACAATAAGTGGTTTAATTGCAAAAAAATTAAACTGGACACATATTGATACCGGTGCAATGTACCGTGCTGTTACACTATGGGCACTAAACAATAAGATAGATTTGAATAACGAATCTGAATATCGTTTTTTAGAGAAAATAAATATCTCTTATGAAAATGACCAAATATTTCTAAATGGTATTAATGTTAGTATTGATATTAGAAGTGAAGAAGTTACAAATAACGTATCCCTTGTCTCAAGTTTTCCGTATGTAAGGAAAAAAATGGTAGATCTTCAAAAAAAAGCAGCCGAAAATATTAGTGTTGTGATGGATGGTAGAGATATTGGGACTGTAGTATTACCAAATGCAGATTTAAAAATTTTCTTAACTGCAAACGTTGAAGAACGGGCAAAAAGAAGATATGCTGAAAATGTGCAAAAAGGAAAAGTGGACCATATTGATAACGTAATAAATGATATTATCGTTAGAGATGAAAAAGACTCAACTAGAAAAGAAGCACCACTAAAGAAAGCAAAAGATGCTTTTGAATTAGATACAACCTACATGACAATCGATGAGGTTGTAAATAAAATAATTTTAATGATTGAGAAAAAGGAGAATTTGTAAGATGGATATGAAAGATGTTAATTTATTAAAAGTTGGACAAATTGTTGAAGGAGAAGTAATAAAGGTAACAGATAACACCATCTATTTAGACGTTAAAAGTTTAACTGAAGCAAAAATGCATTTAGATAATTATGATAAGTCACTTGAAAGCTTCATAGGTGTTGTAAAAGTTGGAGATAAAGTAACAGGTAAGGTTCAAAAAGTGAACTATGATGAACCTGTTATGATTTTAATTTCAAGACTACCACTTATTAAACTAGAAAATTTTGAAAAAATTGAAAAATTAGTTGAAACAAAAGAAATTGTTAAAGCTAAAGTTAAAAAAATAGAAGAAAAAGGTTTAATTTTAAATTACTTAGACTATGAAGTGTTTTTACCATACACTTTATTAGACTACGATTTAATTGAAAATAAAAAAGACTTAAAAAATAAAGTGTTAGAAATTAATATTATTGAAGCTTCAAGAAATGGTAGATTTACAAGAATTGTTGGTTCAAGAAAAGAAATTTTTGAAGCGGCTAAAAAAGAAGCTTTTGAAGCAAAAATGCAAGAAAGAAAAGAACAATTAGAATCAGTTCAAACAGGTAATGTATTAACAGGTGTTATTGAAAAAATTGATAAACATGCTGCATATGTAAGATTTGATAGCATAATTGGTTTACTTAGAATTTCCCAAGTATCACACCATAGAATTGAAAAATTAGATGAAGTGTTAAAAATTGGACAAGAAGTAACAGTTAAAGTTATTAAAAAAGAAGGTAACAGACTTGATTTATCAATGAAAGCATTATTACCTACACCATTTGCTGCTTACTTAGCAGATAAAAAAATTGGTGATGAAGTAACAGGACATGTTTTCCAAAAATTACCATTTGGAATGATCATTGAACTTGCAGAAGATGTGAGAGGATTATTACATAGAAATGATTACTCATGGGATCCAAGTTTTAACTTAGACACACAAACAAATATTAATGATGAAATCACATTAAAAATTGTAAATATGGATGTTAAAAAGGAAAGAATTGCTTTATCAAGAAAAGCAATTGAAGAAAATCCATGGAGAAATGTCACAGTTAAACGTGGAGATATTACAAGTGCAAAAGTGCTTGAAGTATCAAATAAAGAACTTACAGTTGAAGTAGAAGGTGTTAAGGGAACAATCTTAGCAAAAGATGCTATTTTAGGACAAGGTTCATTAGAATCATTTTTCTCTAAAGGAGATATGATTGATGAAGCAATCGTTATTGAAGCAAATCCAAAAACATGGGAACTAAAATTATCAATCGTAAGAGTTTTAGAAAAGAAAGAAAGAGAATCATTTGAACAATATTTAGAAAATGATTCAGATGAAGGAACACAAACAATTGGTGATCTATTTGGAGACCAACTTAAAAAATAAAGGAATGTGATATTATGCCATTCACAGTAGCAATAGTAGGTAGACCTAACGTAGGTAAGTCTAGCTTATTTAATAGAATTGCTGGAAACAGAATCGCAATAACCGATGATATGGAAGGCGTTACAAGAGATAGAATATATACTAAAGCTGAGTGGTTAACAAAAACATTTAGTCTGATTGATACAGGGGGCATTGATATTATTGATGCGCCCTTTTTAAGTCAAATTAAAGAACAAGCTAACTTAGCAATCGATGAAGCAGATTTAATTATCTTCTTAACTGATGGTAAATCAGGCGTCACTGATGGTGATACTTATATTGCCAATTTATTATATAAATCAAATAAACCTGTAATCCTTGCTGTTAATAAAATAGATGATGTAAATCAATTAACTAATATTTATGAGTTTTATCAATTGGGTTTTGATGAACCAATTGCAGTATCAACTCATCATGGTATTGGGATGGGAGATTTATTAGATAAAGTAATTAGTTATATGGATGACTATAGTGAAGAATTTGACGCTGATTCAATTAGATTCTCCCTTATTGGTAGACCTAATGTTGGTAAGAGTTCATTAACTAATAGCATTTTAGGAGAAAACCGTGTAATAGTCAGTGATATCTCTGGAACAACAAGAGATGCAATTGATACTGATTTTACATACAAGAATCAAAAATACACAGTTATTGATACTGCAGGTATTAAAAAACGTGGCCGTATTTATGAAAATACTGACAAATATAGCATTATTAGAACACAAACAGCAATTGATCGCTCTGATGTAGTTTTAATTGTTGTAGACGGTCATGAAGGAATTGTTGAACAAGATAAAAATGTTGCTGGATATGCTGTTGAAGCAAATAAAGCTGTAATTATCGTTGTAAATAAATGGGATATTGTCACTAAAGATGATAAGACCATGGATAAAATGAAGAAAAAGATTAGAGAAGATTTCAAGTTTATTGACTATGCACCAATTATCTTTACTTCAGCACTTGAAGATAAGAGAATTGAAACAATATTTCCAGAAATCTTAAAAGTTTATGAAAACTATACTAAAGAAATTAAAGTAAGTATCTTAAATCAAATCTTACAAGATGCAGTATCATTTAATCCAACACCGATTCATAATAGAGGTAAAGCTAACTTTTCATATATAACACAAGTAGCAAGCAAACCTCCTACATTCTTATTATTTGTTAATGAACCTGAATATGTTCACTTTTCCTATTTAAGATATTTAAATAATCAGTTTAGAGAAGCAATTGATTTTGAAGGAACACCTATAAAATTAATTTTAAGGAGAAAAGAATCATGAAATTATCTGTAATTGGTGGTGGTGCTTGGGGTACTACCATGGCTCAAGTCTTAAGAGACAACAACCATGAAGTTTTAATTTATGAGATTAATGAAAGTTATGTTGATGCTATTAATAATAAACATATCCACCCAATCTTTAACAACACTCTAGATGCAGATATAAAAGCAACTACTGATTTGAAAAAAGCAATCGAATTTAGTGATACATATATTCTTGCAGTTCCTACTGCAGCAATGCGTATTGTTTTAAAAAGTATGAATGAATTTATTAATAGACCAAGTAGATTTATTAATATCTCAAAAGGAATTGAACCACAAACACTAAAAAGAGTTTCTGAAATAGTAGAAGATGAAATAGATCATGAAAATAATAATGGCTTTGTCTGTCTAACCGGTCCTAGCCATGCAGAAGAAGTGATTGATCGCAAATTAACACTTTTAACAAGTGCAAGCAATAATAAAAATTTTGCTATAGAAGTTCAAGAACTAGTCTCAAATAGTACATATATTCGTACCTATACACTTGATGATTTAATTGGTGCTGAAGTTGGTGGTGCAGTTAAAAATGCGATTGCTGTTATTAGTGGTGCAGCAGCTGGATATGGTCTCGGCGAAAATGCTCGTGCTGCAATTATTACTAGAGGTATATTAGAAATCTTAAAAGTAGTTGAAATAATGGGTGGTAAGAAAGAGACAGTTTTTGGTCTAACCGGAATTGGAGACTTAATTGTTACTGCATCAAGTGAACAATCTAGAAACTTCCAAGGTGGTAGAAAAATTGGTATGGGAATGACTAAAGATGAGATTTATAAAAACTCAACTCAAACAATTGAAGGCTTTAGAACTATCTATGCACTTAACGATTTATCCAAAAAGTACGGTGTTGAATTACCGATGATAAATACTGCTTTTGATATTTTAGAAAACAATATTTCAATAAAAGAAGGAATAAAACAGCTTCTAAGTCGTGATTTAAAGCCTGAAACCCTAGAATAATAGCCTTATTATGCAATAATTATAATTAAAACGTTTTCATTATAAAAAAAGTATGTTATAATTATAATATAAAAATAGGAGGGTATTTATGAACAAAACAGAATTATTAGCAGTTGTTGCTATGAAAACAGAAATGACACAAAAAGATGTTAATTTAGTTGTTGATACTTTAATTAATACAATTACAGAAACTTTAGCAAGTGGTGAGAAAGTAGTTGTTACAGGATTCGGTACTTTTGAAGTTCGTACAAGAGTTGAAAGAACTGGTAAAAATCCAAGAAATGGTGAACTTATTGTTGTACCAGAACAAAAATCGCCAGCATTTAGAGCAGGTAAATTATTGAAGGATGCTGTAAAGAAATAAGTTAATTTGGTTATAACAATGTTATAACCTTTTTATTTAATATATTTTAGGATAAGGGTGTAATATTTATGTTAATTTTTGAAAAAGCAATGATTAATGATATTAAGTATTTTAAACAAACGGAATATAATCCTCATATTACTGATGAAAAGGGAAAAACACTACTTCATTATGCTGTCTTAGGTAATGCAATGGATGTTATTCACGAACTTATAAAAAAAGGTGTTAATGTTAATGTAGAAGATAAGTTTGGTGAAACACCAATTTTTGATTGTGCTAGAAAAGCAAAGTATGATATTGCAAAAATCCTTATAAATAGTAATGCTAATCTAAATATATTAAATAAAAAAGGAGAATCAATAATTCATTTTGCTGCAGCAAAAGGTAATAAGCTATTTATTCAGTTATTACTTGAAAATGAAATAAATTATAAGATAGTAACTAATGAAGGATTATATCCGATTCATTATGCCGTTATAAATGGTCAAATAGATATTATTAAATATATTTTAAATTTTTCAAATCAGTCAATCTTATTAGTTGATGCAAACAATAATACGTTATTACATTATGCTGCAAAAACAACAAACGACTTATTAATTTATTATTTACTAAGTGAAGGATTAAATCCTAATCTTTTAAACAAGAATTATGAAACAGCACTTTTTAATGCAGTAAGATTTGGAACTAAAGAAACAGTTAAAGCATTACTTAATAATGATATTTATATAAGTATAAAAAATGAACAAAGAGAATCTGCAATTGATTATGCATTAATTTATGAAAAATATGATATTGAAAATATTTTGTCTAACTATCAGATGTTACCTAAATATGAAAGACTAGTTAATAAACAAGCACTTTCAATAGCAACGCTCAATAGAGATTATAATTATTTAGATCATTTAGTTAAGACTAATCATGTTTTACAAAATGATAAATACAATTTTAGTGCATTAGATTATGCAAAACTTTATAATCTAAAAGATGCAGTTTCAATTCTTAGAAAAATTAGATAAAATCATAAACTTCTAGTAAAATAGAAGTTTTTTTTAACTCGTATTAATTGCAATCTAACTCAAATATTCTATAATGAGAAAAGAAGATAGCACTATAAAGGTTGGAATGGATTTGAGATATTCACCATTTGAAACTACAAATCAATCAGGCACTTCAAGTGGGATATCTGTTGATATTAAAATTTTACCAATGGAGTTGTTTGGTTTTACCTCATATCAAAAATATCGATATATAATTATTCCTCAAGTAGTAAGAGTATTAATGCCGCTGATGATGATTAATCTCTCGCTCATCAAAAACATAACAATAGTTTTAGAAAAAACTAGAAATATAGAAAAAAAGAAGCATATAAAATTGCTTTAAAATATTTAAAACTACTAAAATTAGAAGATCAAATTAATAAAATACCTAAAAATGTTTCTTGTGGACAGGCTCAAAGATCAAGTATCTCAAAAGCCTTAACTATTAATCCAAGTATTATTTTTTTAGATGAACCCACAAGTTTACTTGGTACAGTTTTGACTGATAAAGTGTTATCTCCGATAGAAGACTTGAAAGATTTAGGTAAAGATTTTATATTTGTAACTCATGTCATTAGTTTTGTTAAGGACTTTGCTGATTATGTTATTTATTTAAATGATAGTTAAATAATAGAGCAAGGGAAACCTATATTTTTAGATAATCCTGAAACACTTGAATTAAAAAAATTTATGAGTCGTGTTAGATAGAAAAGTTGTCCTATTAGACATCTTTTTTATCTTTTAAACAATATTTAATTGTTGATTTATATGTTTTATCTTTTTTTAAGATTATATTAGAAAAATTATCATGATTAATCGCATCAGGCTCAAAACTTGGCTCAATAGCTAACCCAACGTGTTTAACGTATTGTCTTTCTAATAGGGGTTGTTTTAATGGAAAGTTTGCTGAATAAATTTGAGCTCCTGGATAAGAGGTTCTAATTAGAAGTTTTTTATTATTATAAGAAAGTAAGATTTTTCTTTGTCTATTAAATAAGAAGAAGTTATCAATCCCTCCTAGTTTAATAAAACTTTCATCCTTAATAATATCTCTTATAAAGTTATTTTCTCTAAAATCTAATAAAGTATCAGAATTATTTAAAATGTTTCCATTTACGGCTTGAGTTTCATCAATTTCAAGTGATCTATTTGAATCCATATATAATCTGTGATTTAATATATCCTTTTCGTCACTTAAATTAAAATAACTATGATTTGTAATGTTTAAAATAGTATCTTTATTTGATTTAGCTTTATAAGTAATTTTCAAACTATTTTTGCAAATCTTATAAGTTACAAATAAAGTAATATCACCTGGATAGCCATCTTCCATATCATAATTTGTAGCCTTTAGTATTAAAGTATTGTTAGTTTTCTTAACTAAATTGAAGTTTTTATTACTAAATCCTTTAGGACCACCATGACCTGAGTTTGTTCCAAAGTTTTTATCTAACTCATATTTTATTCCATTTAAATGAAAAACTCCATCTTTTATTCTATTGGTTACCCTGCCTATTGTTTTTCCTAAATATCCATTACCATGATGCTTGTAGTCTTTTAATTCTTTATTTGTAATGACGATATTTTTCATATCTTTAAAACCATACCACTTATAAATAGTTGCTGCAAAACTTAAAATTTCAACTTTTTGATATTTATTTTCTAATTTATATACTTCCATACTATCTTCCCCTTAATTGTTATAATCAAATTTTAACACAAAATATAATTTTAGTAAAGTTTTAGTAAAAATTATGTTATAATAAAATTAATTAAAAGAGGTGGTTTTAAAATGAGTGCTACATTAAAAGATATTGCAGAAAAAGCTGGAGTTAGTGTTTCAACAGTTTCTAGAATATTAAATTTAGATGATACATTAAATGTAACTGATGATACTAGAAATAAAGTTTTAGAAATTGCAGATAAACTATCTTATAAAACAAGAGTTAAAGTTCCAAAACAAATAGAGATTGCACTAATACATTGGTATACAAGAGAAATGGAATTAGAAGATGATTACTATCTTGCAATTAGACTTGGTGTCGAAAATAGTGCAATATCAAATAATATTAAATTACACAAAGTATTTTTAGATGATTTTTCAAAACAATTACCTAATGCTAGAGGAGCAATTGCAATTGGTAAGTTTGATGAGAAAGAAATAAAACTGTTTCAAAATAAATATGAACATCTAGTTTTTGTTGATTCATCTCCTGATGAAGAATTGTTTGATAGCGTAGTTATAGATTTTGAAGAATCATATAGAAAAGCAATTAAATATTTACTAGATTTAGGTATTAGTGATATTGGTTATATTGTGGGAGAGAATATACCCAGACATTAAAACAACCAATCGGCGAGAGAAGAGAATTGTTTTTTAGAAACTATTTTAAAGAACAGACAAAAGTTCATATCGGTAAATTTTCAATTGAAAGCGGATATTTATTAATGAAAGAAATAATTGAAAGTAATAGATTAGCAAAAGCCTACTTAATAGCAAGTGATGCAATGGCAATTGGAGCATTAAGAGCTTTATATGAAGCAAATATTAATGTACCAAATGATGTTTCTATTATTGGTTTTAATGATAATCCACAAAGTGAATATACAATACCACCACTATCTACAATTAAAGTTTACAAAGATTTTATGGGTGAAAAAGCAGTTAACTTATTACTGGAATCAATAAAGGGGAAAAAAGTTAGAGAAAAAGTGTTGATTTCTACTAAACTAATAATAAGAAAAAGTACGAAGGAGCTAATTAAATGAGACAAGATATTGAAAATTTAATTAATTATGAAATTAAAAATAATGTTATTACTAAAAGAGATTATATATATGTTAAAAATCAAATTTATGGACTACTTAATTTAGAATTAGACTATAAAGAGTATAAACCAGTTGATATTTTATATCCATCTGATGCATTAAATAATATCTTAGATAAACTAGAAGCGAGTAATATGCTTGATGGCTCACAAACTGCAAGAGATTTATTTGATTCAAAAATAATGAATGTTTTTGCAAAATTACCCTCCACTATTCAAAATGATTTTGACTTACTTAAAAGTACTAATAACAAACTAGCTACAAGAAATTTATATGAGTATGTAACCCACTTAAACTATATTAGAAAAGATAGAATAGATAAAAATATAGCTTTTAAAAGAGCATCTAAATATGGTTTTTTAGAAATAACAATTAATCTCTCAAAACCTGAGAAAGATCCAAAAAGCATAGCAATGGCGTTAAACGCGAAACAAAGTGAATATCCAAAATGTTTGTTATGTAAAGAAAACGAAGGATTTTTAGGTAATTTTAGTAGAGATTCCCGCAACCAACATCGCTTAATTCAGTTTAACCTAAAAGATGAAAAGTGGTTTTTTCAATATTCTCCGTATATATACTATAATGAACATGCAATTGTCTTTAGTGATTCGCATCACCCAATGAAAATTGAAAATAAAACATTTGAAAGATTGCTTGATTTAACAGATGAATTTGATGGATACTTTTTTGGGTCAAATGCAGACTTACCAATTGTTGGGGGATCAATCTTAACGCATGAACATTATCAAGGTGGTAGTCATGTTTTTCCAATTGAATTAGCAAGTTCATTATATGAGAAAAACATTGATAATACGATATTTAAAATATTAAATTGGCCACTTTCTACCATTAGAATTGAATCAAAGAAAAAAGAAAAAGTACTATTATTTGCAAATAAGATACTAGAAACATGGAAAAACTATTCAAATCAAGAACTTAATATTAAAGCATATACTAATGAAGTGCCACATCATACAATAACTCCTATTGCAAGAAAAAAAGATAATAAGTATGTACTTGATTTAATTTTAAGAGATAATCAAACAAGTATCAAACATCCAGGTGGTATATATCATCCACATGAAGATAAATGGCATATTAAAAAAGAAAATATTGGTTTAATTGAAGCAATTGGTCTTGCAATTTTGCCAGGTAGATTAAAAGATGAGTTAGAAGATGTAAAAGATTATTTACTTTTTGATAAAAAATTAAATGATAATTCCATAAAACATCAAAAGTGGGCAGATAGTTTTAAGGCTCTTGCAACAAAAGAAAATATCGATGAACTAATTGAAAGTGAACTATCTAAAAAGTTTGAAGAAATATTAGAAGACTGTGGAGTTTTCAAATTAAATGATTTAGGAATTAATCAATTTATTAAATATTTAGAAGGGGTTATTTTATGAAAAAATTAGTAATTGAAGGGTTTAAAGATGTATTTAAAGAAGAAGACAAAATAAGAACATATTTTTCACCAGGACGTGTTAATTTAATAGGTGAGCATATTGATTATAATGGTGGATTTGTAATGCCTGCAGCAATAACTTACGGAACATATGGGGCAGTAAGACTTAGTGAAGATGATAAGGTTAGATTATTTTCACATGGATTTAGTAAGGAAGTTAAAGCTTTTAGCTTAAGCGAATTAGATAAAAGCGAAACTCATGACTGGACTGATTATGTTAAAGGAGTATTTTTCATATTAAGAAAACATGGTTATATAATTGATAAAGGATTTGATTTATATATAAACTCAAATATGCCAACTAGTGCAGGACTATCATCATCATCATCACTAGAATTACTTATTTTAGTAATTCTAAATGATTTAAATAATCTAGGACTAACAAAAAAAGAGATGGCAATACTTGGCCGCGAAGTTGAAAATGAATATATTGGTGTAAATAGCGGTATAATGGATCAGTTTTCGATTGCAATGGGTAAAAATGAACATGCAATTTTATTAAACACAAGCACATTAGACTTTAATTATGTACCATTAAAATTAGGTGAATATGAGTTACTAATTGTAAATACCAACAAAAAAAGAGGCTTACATGATTCTAAGTATAATGAAAGATTTAACGAGTGTAGAAGTGCCCTTGAAATACTTAAAAAACATTATAAAATTGCAGACTTATGTAGCCTAAAGATTGATGAGTTAGATAATATTGAAAAAATATTAAATAATCAAATATTATTTAAACGCGTAAAACACGTTATAACCGAACAACAAAGAACAATAGACAGTATGAATGCCCTAAACAATAATGATATTGCTTTATTTGCTAATCTTATGACAAAATCACATATGTCATTAAAAGATGACTATGATGTTACAGGCATTGAGTTAGATACTTTAGTTTTTGCTTTACTTGAAAATGGAGCATTAGGTGCAAGAATGACTGGTGCTGGTTTCGGTGGATGCACAGTTTCAATCGTAAAAAAAGATTTAATTGGTAAAGTAGTAAAAGAAGTAAAAACTAAATATAATGAAGTAATGGGCTATGAACCTTCTTTTTATAATGTCATAGCAGCAGACGGAACTAAAGAGATTTAAAGTCTTTGACTTTTTTCTCTTTATTATTATATAAAAGGAGTAGTTATGTATAAATTAAGTGTAGTAGACGATGAACATATTGTATTAGAAAGATTAAAACAAATGATTGCTAAAATTAATGATGAAGATTTAGTTTTAGAAAGTAGTTTTGATAATGGTGATGATGCATATAATCAGTTATCAATTAATCCACCAGATATTTTAGTAACCGATATTCATATTCCTTTTATTAATGGAATTGAATTATCTAAAATGCTCAAAAAAATTAATCCATTAATAAAAATAATAATCATAACTGGATATGAAGAACTTAGTTATGCAAAGGAAGCAATTGATTTAGAAGTTGTTGGTTTTATTTCTAAACCAATAAGTTTTGATGAACTTTCAAAAATAATTACAAAAGCAAAAAATAAAATAGAACTAGAAAAATCTGTTGAAAACAACATTGATGAATTTAATCAATTTTATCATGACAATATTGCTGTAATTAGAGAGAATTACTTATCTAAACTTTTAAACAAAAATGTTGTTAATGATAATTTTAAATATCAATTAGACCGAATAAATATCAATTTAGACTACAGCAATTTCGTAGTTGGATATTTTGATTATGATCAAATTTATAAAGATGAAGATAAAGAAATGTTTGAAAAACTTATTTCAAATCAGTTATACATCAGTGGTTTTAACTATCACTTATTCCACAAAGAATATGATCTTGTTGTTCTTCTTAAGAAGAGTGAGAGTTTTATAAAGGAAAATCTAATTGATACAATGAAGTTAATTATAGCAAAAGCTAAATTACAATTAAGTATGGAAATAAGTATTGGACTAAGTAGTTTTTCTAATAATAAACCAAACTATAAACAACTATACTTAGAAAGTAAAAATGCAATAACATCAAGAAAATTATTTGGTGGTATGCAAGTATTTCTCTACAGTGATTTAGAAAAAGATAATAAAAATAGTTATTTAATAGATGACAATATTTATAAAAAATTAACTTATATGGTTAGATATGAACAAGATAACACAAAAGCAAAAAATGTTTTAGTAGAGATTAAACGAATTATCACATATACAGAATATTTAAACGTCTATGAGTTTAATTTATCTAATATCTTAAACTCAATACTTAAAGGATTAAGTGAAGAAGCTAATTTAAATAAAGATGAAATAAGTTATAGTCATCTTTATAAAACTTTGTTAAGTTTTAAAACTGTTGATGAAGCATTTAACTGGTTTAATGAATTAGTTTCAAAAATACAAAACATTAATTATAGTTACATTGAAAATAAAACTAGTCATAATATGAATTTAATCTTAGAATATATTAATAATAATTATACTGATAGTAATCTAAATTTAGAAACATTAGCTGATATGGTAGGATTTAGTATTAGTTATATAACAACTTTGTTTAAAACAAACTATAAAACAACATTTGTTAAATATCTAACTAATATTAGAATGGAAAAAGCAAAAGAATTATTGCTTAATACACCAAATAAAATTATTGAAATTGCAAGTCTTGTAGGATATAATGACCCATACTATTTTAGCCATTCATTTAAAAAGCATTTAGGACTATCACCTAAGGAGTACCGTGATGAACATGAAAACTCCTAAAAGTAAACCGCTTTGGTTAATTATTACAAGTACATTTGTTTTAATGATGACTCTACTTGTAATAGGTATTGTTTTTATTTCCCAATTAACATTTTCAAGAAATACTAACAATATAACAAAGATACAAGCTGAAACAATTAATGAACAAATTGTTTATAATTTTGAGATGTATACAAATGATATTATTAATATTTCAAATCAAATTCAGACACTAATTTCTAATGAGAATATAAGAGTAAATAAGGATAAAACTTTAGAATTAATTAATACAGTTAGTTATCTTGATCCAAAATATGAAGAAATCTCCATTTATGATTTATCAGGCAATTTATTAGTAAGTACTAATAACGATTCTATTTTAAGTGATGTTACAAAAGAAGACTGGTTTATAGAAGCAAAATTAGATCAAACAACCCACTTTTATTCAAGACCTGAATATGTAGATGGTAAATATAAAATAAGTATATCTAAGTATGTTCCAATAGATAAGTATAATGAATATGCAATCTTAAAAATGTATTTAGATTTTTCAGACTTGATAAATATAGCAGATAAATCAAATCTTGGCAATAATGGTCATATTTCAATTATTAACAATAGATATGAATATATTTATTCATCTAAGACAAGTGATTATACTGATGAAACTGAAATCAAACTTTTTAAAACAACCATTCTAGGTAATGATACAGTAAAAGTAAATGATTTACATATGTATTTTATTTTAAGCTCAATTAGTAATACTCCATGGCGAATAGGAGTCTATTTAAATATTAATGATAATATTCAATCAAGTCGTGCATTTTTATTATCAACAACCCTATTTACTACAATTTTTCTTCTTATTTCATCATTGATATTTTATTCGATCTCAATTGGCATAACTAGACCTTTAAACAAGTTAAAAGATGCTATGAGCAATATTGAAAGAGATGAGAAATTAGACTTAACTAAGGTAGAAATAACATATCCTAAAGAAGTTGAAATATTAAGTAATAATTTTAATATTATGATTAATAGAATTGATAATTTAATGAACAGTGTCATTAAGGAAAAAGAGTTACAAAGAAAAAGTGAATTAAAAGCACTTCAAAATCAAATCAATCCACATTTTTTGTATAACACATTAGATTCAATTGTATATATGGTTGATAATAATGATAATAAATCAGCAACAATGATGATTTTAGCCTTATCTAAATTATTTAAAATAAGTATTTCAGGGGGAAGAAATATTATAACTGTCAAAGATGAAATAAGTCATGCAGAGAGTTATCTACTAATTCAACAAGTTAGATATAAAGATAAATTTACTTATGAAATAAATATTGAAGATGAATCAATATTAGAACTTAAGACGATGAAATTAATTCTACAACCACTAATTGAAAATGCTCTTTATCATGGTATTAATAAAATAACAGATAATGGTAAAATATATATTAATGTTTCTAGATATAATGAATTAATAAAATTTGAAGTTATTGATAATGGTTATGGAATGACAGAAGAAAAAATTAAAGAACTTTATCAAATGATGGATAATGACGACTTATCAGATGGTGTTGGTATTAAAAATATTTATCAAAGATTAAAAGTTTATTATGGTAAGTCTGCAAAACTAGAAATAACTAGCCTTGCTGATGAAGGAACTTCAATCATAATATTAATTCCAGTAGGTGATGAAAATGAAAAAAATAATTAGTTATATAATTTTAATAACATTAGTAGTATTACTAAGTGGTTGTAAAAACAATAGTCATAAAAAAATTGGAATCCTAATTTATGATAAGGAAGATACTTTTATGAAAGAATATTTAACTTCTGTAATAAATACTATTGAAGAGGAATATTATTATGAAGTAGGATTCGCGGATAGAAATCAACTTAAACAAACAAGTCAGTTTATTAATTTTATTGATAGAAAATTTGATTTAATCATTGTAAATGCAGTTGATAGATTACAATCAGGTTCATTCATAGAAAAAGCAGAACAAAATAATATCCCTTTAATATTTATTAATAGAGAACCGCAATCCTTATTAAATGATAGTAAAAATAGCTATTATGTAGGATCAGATAGTAAAAATACAGGTCTTTTACAAGCAAACATTGTAAAAGAAATGGTCGCTAACTATAAAATTAAAGATAAAAATAATGATGGAACTATTCAAACAATTATTTTAAAAGGTGAACAAAGTCATCAAGATTCAGAGTCTAGAACAATTGAATTTATTGATTCCTTAGGAAAACTTGATGTTTCATATGAACTACTTGCTATAAGTGTAGCTAACTGGGATAGAAAACAGGCGTTTGATAAAATGAAAGAATTAGACCAAATGCTAGATAACATTGAGCTCATTGTTTCTAATAATGATGATATGGCACTTGGAGCAGTAGACTATTTAAAAGAAAAATATGGGGAAATAGATTTGAAAATTATTGGTGTGGATGGTACTAATAGTGGACTTAATGCAATAGATAATAATGAAATTTATGCAACAGTAACTAATGATATTGTTGCACAAACTGAAGCAATTAAGAAAATAACTGATTATTTATTAAAGGGGATCATTGATTCAGACTTCAACTATGAAGAGAGATTTCAACTAATAAAAGGGGAAATAGTAAAAAAATAAGCGTTTTCATATTATGTGTCAAATTTTACATTGTTTTAAGTCATATTTTACATTTTATTATAAAGCGCTTACAAATATAATTGAAGTAGATAAAAAATTAGGAGGAAAAAATGAAAAAAATAATTTTATCGATTTCAATTTTAGTTTTAGGCTTAGTACTAGTTTCATGTACTAAAAGTGATGAGTTTGTAGTTGATGTGTTCATTTATGAATACTCAGATACATATATTGGTGGAGTAAGATCGGAATTAGAAAAACAACTTAAGGGTATAGATAACTTAAAATATCAATTCCATGATGCAGCATCAAGTCAAGAAACACAAAATACACAAATTGATGCAGCAATAACAAAAGGCTCAAATTTATTAGTAGTTAACGTTGTTGAAACTGAATCAGCAAATGTTGTTATCGAAAAAGCAAAAGATGCAAAACTTCCTGTATTATTCTTTAATAGAGAAATAACAGATGCAGCAGTTAATTCATATAAAGGACAAACAGCATTTATTGGAACTGACCCAGATGAAGCTGGATACATGCAAGGATCACTAGCATTTGATATTTTAACAAAAGACTATGCAAAATCAGATCGTAATAGTGATGGTAAAATTGGTTATGTAATGTTAAGAGCAGATTTAGATAATCCTGAAGCAAATGGTAGAACAAGATATTCAATCGAAGAAGCAAATAGATTATTAACTGAAGCTGGTAAACCAGCATTAGATAAATTAGCAGAAGATCAAATGGCTGCATGGGATACTGCAAAAGCTAAAACATTATTTGAAGCAGTTATTTCAGATTCAGCTGTATTAGATAAAATTGATATCGTTTTTGCAAATAATGATGATATGGCACTTGGTGTAATTCAAGCATTAAAAGAAAAAGGATATAATGGAACAGATAAAACTAAATATATTCCAGTCTTAGGTGTTGATGCAACAGCTACAGCAGTAGATGCAATTAACAGAGGAGAAATGGCAGGAAGTATTAAACAAGATGGTGTTGCAATGGCAACAGCAGTTAGAGAATTTATTCAAAATATCCAAAATGGCCAAAAATTCAATGAAGGATTAAGCTATGAGTTTGAAACAGGTGTAGATAAAGTACGTATTCCTTACGCAAAATTTACAAAGGAATAAGATCATTTGAATTTTATAAGTAAGGCGATTATTTATTAATCGCCTTATCTTATCTTAGAGAAGAGGTATTATATGAGTGATATTTTATTAGAAATAAAAAATATAAGTAAATCATTTCCAGGCGTTAAAGCATTAGATAATGTCTCGCTAGACGTTAGAGCTTCAGAAGTTCATGCTTTAATGGGTGAAAATGGTGCTGGAAAATCAACATTGATGAAATGCTTGTTTGGGATTTATCTTGAAGATAGTGGGGAAATATTTTTAGAGGGAAAAAAAGTTCACTTTAATAATGCACTACAAGCATTAAATAGTGGAATTGCAATGGTTCAGCAAGAATTAAATCAAGCTACTAAAAGAAATGTAATGGATAACTTATGGTTAGGAAGATATCCACTTAAATATAAGTTCATGCTTGATGAACCAAAGATGTATAAGGAAACAAAAAAATTATTAGAAGAATTTAACATTGATGTTGATCCAAGAGAAACTTTATCGAACTTGTCTGTTTCAAAAAGACAAATGATTGAAATTATTAAGGCAGTATCACATAATGCTAAGGTAATAGTTTTTGATGAACCAACATCTTCACTTTCAGATCAAGAAGTTGAACAATTATTTGCAATAATAAAAAAATTAAAAGAAAAAGGCGTTGGTATAATATACATCTCACATAAGATGGAAGAAATATTAGCAATCTCAGATAGAGTAACAATTATGCGCGATGGTAAATATATTTCAACAAATAATTCTAAAGATTTAACCATGGATAAGATTATTAAAGATATGGTTGGTAGAAGTTTAGAAAGTAGATTTCCCATTAGAGAAAAGAATGTTGGAGAGATCTTACTTCAAGTTAAAAACTTAGGTGCAACACATCGTTCACTTGTAAAAGATGTATCGTTTGATCTTAGAAAGGGCGAAATACTTGGTATTTCTGGACTAGTTGGCGCAGGAAGATCAGAGATTTTAGAACTTATTTTTGGATATATGAGTAAAGAACAAGGTGAAGTTATTTTAAATGGTAAAAAACTTAATATTAAAAATACTAAAGATGCAATTAAAAATGGGTTTGCTATGATTACAGAAGAGCGAAGAGAAAATGGAATTTTTGGAGTTTTGAGTGTTAAAGAAAATGCAGTTATATCTAATCTTAATTCATATAAAGAATATAAACTAGCTTTAAATGATAAGAAAATGCAATATGACACCAATAAAATAATTGATGAAATGAGTGTAAAAACACCTTCGTCAAAGACAAAAATTTCAAGTCTTTCAGGTGGAAATCAACAAAAAGTTATTATTGGTAGATGGTTATTGACTAAACCTGAAATCTTATTAATGGATGAGCCAACTAGAGGTATTGACGTTGGCGCAAAATATGAAATTTATCAGTTAATGAACAAGATGGTAGATGAAGGGAAATCAATAATTATGATTTCATCAGAAATGCCTGAATTGATTGGAATGTCAGATCGTATTATGGTTATTTCAAATGGAAAAGTAGCTGGAATTGTTGATACAGATAAAACTTCTCAAGAAGAAGTAATGACCTTAGCAACTAAATATATTTAAAGGAAGGTATTTATGAAAGAAAGATTAAGTAATATAACAAGAAAACAAGTAAGTGAATTTATTATTAATAACTCACTATATATTTTATTAGGATTATTTATTTTAGTAGTTACAATTATGCAACCAAGATTTTTATCAATTAATTCGATAATAAACGTATTAACACAAACTGCATTTAGATTACCAATAGCGCTTGGGATTGGTGGAATTATTGTTTTAACTGGGACAGATTTATCAGCTGGTAGAATAATTGGATTAGTTGCTGTTATTACAGCGAGTCTACTTCAAAGATCTGATTATCCATCAAAAATGTTTCCAGCACTTGGAAATGTGCCAATTTTTGGTGTTTTAATTCTAGTAATGTTTATTGGTGGACTAATTGGTTTATTCAATGGATTTTTTGTTGCAAAGTTTAAACTACATCCATTTATTGTAACTCTATCAACCCAGTTAATAGTTTATGCTATAAGTTTACAATATATTAGTTTAGGAACTAATGCAGGTAAACCAATTGGTGGACTTAGACCAGATTTTAGTAATGCTGTAACTGGAGAAATGTTTAGAATTTTTGGGGTGAAAGTACAATTTTTAGTATTATATGCTGTAGTTGCACTTATAGTTATGTGGTTTGTCTGGAATAAAACAGTTATTGGTAAAAATATGTTTGCGGTAGGTTCAAATCCTGATGCAGCAACAGTATCTGGTATTAATGTTAACAAAACAATTATGCTTGTATTTTTAATTGCCGGTGTTTTATATGGATTAAACGGTTTTTTAACTAGTGCATATGTTGGATCAAATAATGCGGCAACTGGTGTTAACTTTGAACTTGATGCCATTGCAGCCTGTGTTATAGGCGGCGTATCATTCTCTGGTGGGGTTGGTAAGATTAAAGGAATTTTATTAGGTGTATTCTTATTACAATTAATTACTGTATCATTCGTATTCTTGGGGATTGATGCGAATTTACAATATGCAATTAAAGGTTTTGTTATTTTATTTGCAACAGCAATTGATATGAGAAAATATTTAGTAAGAAGATAATGGAAGAAAAAGACAAAAAAAAGGAAGAGAAGCACGCGATCAATAAAGGGGGATTTTATGCTAATCTAAATGGAAGTACAAAAGGATTTACAATTTTTATTATTATTTCTTCAATTGTATTTATTTTGCTTATTTTATTATTAGTTATTTGAGGTGATTAAATGTATATAGTAATTTTATTAACAGTGATTTCAAGTCTTTCTGTTTTAGTTCTTGCTTTTCAAATGGAAAGGGAAAAAAATACTGATAAAAAAACAATTAAATTAAGTTATGTTTATATCTCAAGTATTTTAATGGGAGCTTTTGGAGCAATTTTTGCAATGATTGGTTTCAATTTTGAAACGAAAAATCGAAAATTTATTATAACAGAAGTAATACTTACCATAATTCAGATTGCACTAATTATATTAGCTTATAAATATCTATATTAATCAAATAGGTTTTAACCTATTTTTTTAAAAGATAAATATTGTTTGTCCACTGAACAAAATATTTAAAATCAATTGATTTACTATATAATTATGATATAATATCATTATAAAAATTGAAGGAGATTGAATTAATGGATAATCTAGAACAAAATAATGAAATAAGTTTATATGATTTATGGATAAAAATTTGGAAAAATAAAATCTTAATAATAATTGTTACACTATCAATAACATTGGTTGGCGTTGCAACACTTTATTTTATAAATAGAAAAACTTCATATGTTTCAAATAATTTCAACTATAATTTTATTGGGTCAGATACTGGTTTGTATGCTGATGGTTCTATTTTTGATTTTAGATCTCTGGAAAATGAGGAATTTTTAACTAAAATAAAAAATAGAAATCTTGAAAAGTTTAAGACGTTAAATATTGATGAACTATTAAATGATGATAAATTATTATTTGATGTTAATGAAAAAAAGGATGAAAAGAATGAAGTTGTTATTGAAAGATATTTTAAAATAAATATGCCCACAAAACACTTTAATTATAATAAAAATTTAGCAAAAGATTTTATTAAGGAAATTCATAAAGAAGTCTTAGAAGTAGCAAAAGAAAAAAATAATAGCCTTAATCTTGTTAACTATTTTGACAGTAATTCAATTTTTAACACAGAAGTTACCGAAATATTAGAAGGATTAACATATGATCAAATTTTTTATCAGATTAGAAATCAATATACTCTAACATTAAATGGTTTTCAAAAATTTATTGATAAATATGGTCAAGTAACAATTGATGGTGTTAATATAGATAAATTACAAACTGACTACATTTTTTGGTATAATACAGTTGTAAATGTAGAAGGTTTAGAAGAAGAAGTAAATCAGAAAAATTATATTAGAAACTATGAAGAAACGTTAAAAAATGTAAAACAAAAGTTACTTATGCTTGAAAAAGAAATAGAAATCAACAACAAGGTAATTAGTGATTTAATTGATATACTTAACCAAGTTCCACTTCCAGGTACAATATTAGATTTAGAAGTTTATAATAAGGAAATTGAAAAAAGAACTATCGAAAATGTTTACTTAAATTATGAGAAAAATGAATTAGAAGCCTTAATTGCAGTTGATAATCAAAATATAGATGAAGCATTTGAAACATTCGTACTTGATTCTGTAGAAAAAATGTCTGATACGGTAAAATATTTTAATAAATTTAATTTAGATTATACAAATTCACTTGTTAGATATCAAAGAACTACAAGTCCTGAATTTGAAGTTAAGAAAGACTTTAATATGCCACTTATGAGTGTTGTTATTTTAATGATTGGTGGAATTATTGGTTTAACAACTGGTTTTATTAAGGAGTCTTCAAATAAAAACAAAGAATTAAATTAATATATATTAAGGATAATCATTTACTAAAAGATTATCCTTTTTGTTTTACATTAATAGATTATATATTCGTACATTTAGATTACAAATATATAATTTTTATAGTATAATAGAAGTAGTGATAACAAATATTTAAACTTATATTTTTATATTAAATAGAAGGATTGGTGACTTATGAAAAGTTCAAAAAGTACAAAGGTTTTAATCATAGTGTTAGTCATTGTGTTTATCCTCTCAGTTATTTCTTTATTCTATGGAGACTATCTTGCGGCTAATTTTGATGTTATTGGAATTAGAATTGCTGTTTTAATTGTGGCATTTGCTTCATTTGGAGCAAGTACAGCTTTTAGTTTAATGGTTTATGTTCATAATAAAACAGTTAGCAAGATTAACGATGACTCAAACTACCGTGCTGAACTATTTAGAGAATTACAATTTGCTGCAAATAACTACTCAACAATTGAATTTAATGATAGAGCTTTAATCTATTCTGAATCTCCAAGATATGTTCCAAGATTTTATAGTAAAGAATCCCCGAGTTTTCATATGATGCAAGAAGGATTAGACTTAAATGAGGAATTAATGTTTTACTCAATGAGAATTCCATTTAAAGTAGTAGAGGGAAAAACTGCAGGTAGTATTTTACTTAGCAACATTAAATTTGAGCGTGACTTAGAAGTGTTTAAATTTAAACCGCTTGAACACGAAGAAGAAACACAAGGATATATTTTATATAATGAACAGACAAAAAGAAATAATGTGATTATTAATTTAGTATTTAACAAAAACAGTAATTTTTTTAAAGAAGATATATTAAACCCTTTTTCTAAGATTAAAATTTCAATCAGTGTTGTAAGTATCTTAGGTGTAACAATTAAGGGAATAAGTGAGTTATATTTTACAAATCCAACCCAAATAGAAGGAGTTGGATTACATACATATAAAATAAACTCATCAAATTTTAGACTAACAAAACAGCCTTTTATTGAACACTTAGATTATAACGAATATATATAAAAATAAGGTGGACTTAAGATAACTTAAGTCCACCTTTTATTTATTCATCTTTAAAGAGTGAAGATTGCTTAAAATGCTTCCAAATAACGATTATTATACCACCGAGTGGTATTGATAGAATTATTCCCCAAACCCCTAAAATATAGCCAAAGAATAACATGAAACCAAGAATTAGTGCTGAGTTAATCTTCATTTCTTTACCTGAGAGAGCTGGAACAATAATATTACCTTGTATAAACTGGACAGCAATGTTAATTGTTATTAAAATTATAATTACGGTTAGACTATTTAGGTGCCAAGCTTGATTGTATAAAATATTTGATCCATTAGCAGCAAATAAGTATATTACAGGTACAACTATTCCAAAAGTTGGACCGACATAAGGTATTAAATCTAAGATGGCAATTAAGAATGCAAATAAGAAAGCATAACCAACAGGTAGACCTAAGAGTAGATATACAACAACAAAGATTACAAATAAGAAAATCATTGATAAAATTTTACTTCTAAAATAAGCAACAACAACATCATTTGAATCATTTAGTATCGGGATAACATTTTTTTGCCATTTGCTTGGAATATTATCTTTGATAGTTAATTCAATAGTTTCATCAATACTTAACATGTGCCATAAGAAAATTGGAACTAAAATTATTGTCATAACTGTTTGAGCGATTAAAGAAACTAATGAAGGAAGTGAGCCAAAAAATAAAGTTATGTCAAAGTTTTCAATATAATCATTAATCATTACATAAACAGATCCAAGATTATATTTTTCTAAAAATAATCTAACTTCCTCTAAAAAGACGGGATCAGTTAATTGTTCATAAAGTAATACACCCTGTGTATATGAAAAATAAATTATGAAAAATAATAAAGCAATAACTACGAGTAAGAAAAGAACTAAAGATATCGCAATAGCAACTTTTTTATTCACTTTATGTTTCTTAACAAGCCTTTTTGTAAAAGGATTAATTAGATAAAGGATAATCAGAGATATTAATATTGGTGTTAACACCAATTTTAATGCTCCAAAAACCTTGGAAATGATATTTGATGGAAAATAAGTATTTAAAGCATGAAATATTAATAATGATACTAAGACTAATAAGATTATTAATAAGGTTTTAATTGTATTTTTCATATTTTACCTCCGGTTAATACGTAAATTATAACATATTATATTTTAAACTTTACAATATTAAGCAAATAATGTATTATAACAATGCGGGGATGTACTGGTCTCGATAGGGTACCGTAAAATATATAAGCATGTCTTGGTTACTCAAGTAAAAAAGTCGGGTTATTTAATAACCGGAAACCAAAATTTACAATTCGCTGCTTAAGATAAAGTAGCCAGCAATAATAGAAGCACTTACCTTTTATTTGCGCTCTTAACTGTAAGTTATATTTAACTAACTCCTTTAAGTTAAATGAATTATAAAGGATTGTACTATTAACTTTTGTTTGTTTAGTTAATAGTATGAAAAACATAAATAAACTAAACATGTAGAAAGTATATTTGAAAGTTTCTTACACAGGGGTTCGACTCCCCTCATCTCCACCAATATATATAAAATAATTTCCTTAACTCTTAATATTACAAACTATTTGTAATGAAAAGAATTAGGATTTTTTTATTTTTAGTGATAGAAACAAAAAAAAATAAATTAATATAAAAAGTAAAAACACTTTTAATTATGTATGATACTATATTCATTAAAATATTTTTGATATAATAAAAATATCAAATTGGGAGGTTTTAACATGACTGTAGATGAATACGTTAATGGACTAAACGAGCCACAAAAAAGTATTATAAATAAAATTAGATTAAATATTAAAAGCTTATTTCCAGATTCAAAAGAAGTAATATCTTATGGAGTTTTAGCATATAAGATCAATAAGACATTCTTTTATTGTGGGGCATTTAAAAATCATATTAGTGTTTTTCCACCACTTCCTAAAGATATACTAATTGAAGAAACTAAAATATATAGAAATAGTAAAGATAATCTAATTTTCCAGGTTAACAAAGAAATACCTTATGATTTAATTAATGAAGTTGCTAAAATACTTTTTGAGATTTATGAATATAATAAAAAATAAGAAGTTCTAATGAATAATAATCATTAAAACTTCTTTTTAATTAAATACTTTATTTATATATTACTGTATCTTCTAAACCTAATCTAAGTGAGGCAAAACCTTCCTCATCTTTTTTTCCAATAGATACAATTAAGATAGGAAGTAGTTTTTTATCGATGTCTAATGCATCATTAATTGTCTGGTGATTAAACCCGCCAATTGGACATGTATCATAACCATAAGATTTTGCTACTAACATTAATTGCATTGCAAGTAGTCCACCATCAATATATGCATCTCTTTTTAAGTGATCACTAGTAAATTTTTCTTTGTAAATAAGTGCATTTTCAATTTGTCTATCTCTAACTTCCTTTGGCATTAAGCCATTTTCATATGCCATATTAAAAATTTTAGGAGCCATATCAAACTTTTCTAAATCACTAAAAATTATTATAAATGCACTTGAAGTTTCAAGTTGAATTTGATTACCGTAAAGTACATCTTTTAACTTTTCTTTTTCCGCTTTTGATCTTACAACAACAACTCTATTTGGTTGCATATTCATACTTGTTGGAGCTCTAAAAGCCTCTTTTAAGATTTTATTTAATATATCATCTGGAATTTGATGATTTTTATCGTATTTTCTAATTGATTTTCTATCTGTAAAAACGCTCATTTTATTCCTCTATTCTTTAAAATATCAATAAATATTTTATCATATATAAAAAAATAAGCCACTGATTGGCTTATTTTAAAAGTTCAATTAAATCATCTCGCTTACTAATAATACGGTAAAATGGATAGCCTAGTAAATATAAAACAACTGCTTGTCCAAAGCTTACTGTAAGAATAGTAAGTAAAAGTGGAGCTTCGGCTAAAAAATGAAGCATAAATCCAATTATTAATCCATTTGCAATGACTGGAAAAAATAAGCCAATTAAAGGTTTCTTTCTAAAAAGAATTAAACCAAGTATCCCAATTAGACTGGCTGTTGTACCAAATATAGCATCAACTAATCCAAATCCTCCTGGTAAAAAATTGGAAATAAATGTTCCAAGAAGTAACCCGTATATTAACTTAGGATTGAAAATAACAAGTACTAATAAAACTTCTGCAATTCTAAACTGAATTTCTCCTGAACTCATAAAATTAAATGCTAAGACTAAAACAATATAAACTGCTCCAAATAATGCATTTAAAGTAAGATTTTTTACTTTAAAATCTTTCATAATTCCTCCCTGTTTTAATTTATTTGCTGGTTTCCTAGGGTACAGCAATAATACTTTTGTATTATACCAAAATTATGTTATAATATCAATCACGGAGTTGGTATTATGGGAATTAAATTTGAAGTCTTACATGTATGTAAGCAAAGTGGAGCAAGATTAGGAAAATTAACTACACCTCATGGTGTTTTTGAAACACCTTTTTTTATGCCGGTTGGCACACAAGCAACCGTTAAAACACTTGAAGTTGATGAAATTAAAGAAGTATCTGAAGGATTAATCTTAGGTAATACATATCACTTATGGTTACAACCAGGTAATGAAATAGTAAAAAAACATGGTGGAATTAGAGGCTTTATGAACTGGGATGGGGCACTACTTACTGATAGTGGTGGTTTTCAAGTATTTTCACTTAGTGGACTTAGAAAAATCACTGAAGAGGGAGTTCATTTTAGACATCATAAAAATGGATCTAAACTTTTTTTAAGTCCAGAAGATGCAATTAAAATTCAAGAAGATTTAGGAGCTGATATCATCATGAGTTTTGATGAATGTCCACCTCCATATGAAACATATGATTATATGAAAAATAGTGTAGAGCGAACAATTAGATGGGCTAAACGTGGTAAAGATGCACTTAAATCTGATCAAGCTTTATTTGGAATTGTTCAAGGTGGGTTAAATAAAGAACTTAGAGAATATAGTGCAAAAGAATTAATGAAAATTGATTTTCCAGGTTATTCGATAGGTGGTCTATCGGTTGGTGAAACTAAGGAAGAAATGTATGAAATTACTAAGTTTTTAAATCCGATCTTACCATTTGATAAACCAAGATATTTAATGGGGGTAGGAGCACCAGAGGACTTAATTATGAACGTAATTAATGGTGTTGATATGTTTGACTGTGTCCTTCCAACTAGAAATGCTAGACATGGTAGTGCACTTACAACTTATGGTAAAGTTAATATTAAAAGACAAGAGTTTGAGTCAGATTTAGAACCACTAGATCCAAAATTAAATAATAGACTTAATAACTATTCAAAATCTTACTTAAGACATCTTTTTAAGGCAGAAGAATTTTTAGGAATGAAATTACTTACTTATCAAAATCTTTCCTATTTAAAACATTTAATGAGTGAGATTAGACAAGCAATCAAAGAAGATAGATTATTAGATTATTTAGAAGAGATGAAACAAAATACAAATTACTTTAAATAAATTGATAATATTTAGTTAAAAATGTATAATATAAACAAGAGTGAAGTGGGAGGAAATTAAGATGCTTTTTGACAATTCAGTAGAGTTTAGCCAAAAACCGATTATTAAGGTTATTGGTGTTGGAGGAGGCGGAGGTAATGCTGTTGATCGTATGATTAGAAACGATGTTAAAGGTGTTACTTTTGTTGATGTGAATACTGATGCCCAAGTTTTAAAAAAATCAAGAGCAGAAGAACGTCTTCAAATCGGAAAAAATTTAACTAGGGGATTAGGTGCAGGTGCAAAACCAAATATTGGTTATGAAGCTGCAATGGAATCAATTGATGATATTAAAGAAATATTAACAGGTTGTGATATGGTATTTATTACTGCAGGTATGGGTGGTGGAACTGGAACTGGTGCTGCTCCTGTGATTGCAAAAATATCAAAAGAAATGGGAATTTTAACGGTTGCTATCGTAACTAAACCTTTTAACTTTGAAGGTAAAAAACGTATGGATTTAGCAATCGAAGGTTTGGAGAATCTAAAACCACATGTTGATACATTAATTGTTGTACCAAATCAAAGATTAATTGAAGTATCAAATGAAAATACCCAATTATTAGAAGCATTTAAAGAATCAGACAATGTTTTAAGACATGGGGTTCAAGGGATTGCAGAAATTATTGCTATTCCAGGATTAATTAACGTTGACTTTGCAGACGTTAGATCAATTATGCAAGATAAAGGTACTGCATTAATGGGAATTGGTATTTCAAGTGGTGAAAATAGAGCAATCGATGCTGCAAGAAAAGCAATTCATTCAAAATTACTTGAAGTTTCAATTGATGGTGCAACAGATGCAATTGTTAATATTGCATCAGGAACAAATGTTACATTATTTGAAATGGAAAATGCCGTACAAGAAATTAGAAATGCTGTTGAAAATGATTTAAATATTATTTATGGAACAACAGTAAATGCTGATTTAGATGATGAATTAATCGTTACAGTTATTGCAACTGGCTATGAACTTAGAGCTAAAGAAAAGACATTTGATAATTTTGCATCAGAATTATTTAATAAAACAACAGATGAACAAATGACTTTTTCAAAAGAAGGATTTATTACAAGTCCAGTTGAAAAAGACATAGAAGTAAATGATAAACCAAAGAGTAAGGTAAACTTACCTTCTTGGTTAAAAAAATAAGGCGTAAGCCTTTTTTAATGGAAAGAGGAACAAAATATGTTAAAAGCAGGAATAGTAGGTTTACCAAATGTTGGTAAGTCAACATTATTTAACGCAATTACTAAAGCAGATGTGCTTGCTGCAAATTATCCATTTGCGACAATTGACCCTAATGTTGGCGTGGTTTTAGTACAAGATGAAAGACTTTATGAGTTAGAAAAAATAATTAACCCACAAAAAGTAATTCCAACAACATTTGAATTTACAGATATTGCAGGATTAGTTAAAGGTGCATCACAGGGCGAGGGACTTGGTAATAAGTTTTTAAGTCATATTCGTGAAGTAGATGCAATTTGTCACGTTGTTAGATGTTTTGTTGATGAAAATATTACACATGTTAATAATAAAATTGACCCTATTGATGATCTTGATACAATTAAAATGGAATTAAAACTTGCAGACTTAGAACAAATTGAAAAAAGACTACCAAGATTAACAAAACAAGCAAAACAAAATGAACGTGAAATTGTTTTAGAATTACAAGCACTTACAAAAATTAAAGAGGCAATTTTAAATGATATTGATCCAAAGACTGTTGATTTAAGTGAAGATGAATTTAAACAAATCAAAAACTTTAACATGCTTTCTTTAAAGCCATCAATTTATGTTGCAAACGTTGCAGATTTTGAGTTAAAAAACCCAGAATCTAATAAAAACTATTTAGATTTATTAGAATATGCTAAAAAAGATAATACTATTGTTGTTCCAATTAGTGCACAATTAGAAATGGAAATTGCTCACTTAGATTATGAAGATCAATTACTTTTCTTAGAAGAATATGGTGTAAAAGAAAGTGGACTAAATAAATTAATTAAAGAAGCATATCATTTATTAGGTCTTAGAACATATTTTACAGCAGGTGTTAAAGAAGTTAGAGCTTGGACTTTTGTTGAAGGTATGAAAGCACCACAATGTGCTGGAATTATTCATACAGACTTTGAAAGAGGCTTTATTGCAGCTGAGACTATTGCATATGATGATTTAATTAAAGCAGGTTCAAGACAAATAGCAAAAGAACAAGGAAAAGTTAGAATTGAAGGAAAAGAATACGTTGTAAAAGACGGAGATATTTTAAATTTCAGATTTAACGTTTAAAAATTATTAAATAAATACTTTTTTTAAATTATTATGATAAAATAGAATAGTAAATTGTATTAAAAGGAGGAGCAAATGGGATTTTTTAGTTTTCTTAAGAAAAAACCAGTTGAAGTAGTTAATCAAGTTGAAAAATCTTCACTAATTGTTTTTGAACAATTATTTGAAGCAAATGATGAATACTTAACTAAATTAGCAACAGATTTAATTAATGGTAAACCATTAGTAATTAATTTGGAAAAATTAGAAATTGATGATGCTAATAAGATTATTGCTTTCCTATCTGGTGTAGTTTACGCAATAAATGGTGAAATTATTGAAATATCTAGAACAATTTTCTTATTTGGTGATGAAGATTTATTCAAAGATGGTTCGATAAAGAAATTTATTGATAATTTATAATTTAATCTTACGATGAAGAGAATAACCATTATATAAGATTTACTAATAAGCGATTTAGGAATTGGTGTAAGCCTAAAAGTAATAATATAATGTAATCAACTTGGAGTAAATTAATAATTGAGTGCTAGATATTTTATCTGGAACTAAGGTGGTACCGCGTATTTTATACGTCCTTAGCTTATTAAGGACGTATTTTTTTATATTTAAATAACTTGAGGTGAAAGAAATGGAATTAAAAGACACATTATTAATGCCAAAATCAAATTTTCCGATGAGAGGAAATTTAGGCGTTAGAGAAAAAGAGTTTCAAGCAAAATGGGAAGAAATGGATTTATACAATAAAGTTTTAGAAAAGAATAAGGATAATACACCGTTTATCTTGCATGATGGACCTCCATATGCAAATGGTAATATCCATATTGGTCACGCCCTACAAAAAACTTTAAAAGACTTTGTTTTAAGATATAAAACAATGAAGGGTTTTTATGTTCCTTTTATTCCAGGTTGGGATACTCATGGACTCCCAATTGAAAATGAAGTAGTAAAAAAAGGAATTAAAAGAGAAGAGCATTCAATCGTAGACTTTAGATTAAAATGTGAGATGTTTGCTTTAGAACAAGTTGAAAAACAAAAATCACAATTTAAAAGATTAGGAATATTAGGGGATTGGGATAATCCTTATTTGACTCTAGATAAAAAATATATTGCAGATCAATTATTAGTATTTGGAAAAATGGCTGAGAAAAATTTAATTTATCGTGGCCTAAAACCAGTTTACTGGTCACCAAGTAGTGAATCAGCTTTTGCTGAAGCTGAAATTGAATATCAAGATAAAGAATCACTATCAATCTTCTTTAAATTTCCATTAGTAAATCAAAATAATGAATTAAAAGATGCAAATCTTCTAATTTGGACAACAACTCCATGGACACTTCCAGCAAACCTTGCTGTATCAGTTCATCCTGATTTTAATTATGTTTTAGTTGATACAAAATTTGGAAAATTAGTTTTACTAGAAGATTTATTAGAAAGTTTAAATCAAAAATTAAACTTAGAAGCATTAAATGTAATTAAAAGATTCAAAGGAAATGAACTAGAAAATATTGAATATAAACATCCATTATATGACCGTATCTCAAAAGTTATCTTAGGAAAACATGTAACAAACACAGATGGTACTGGTTTAGTTCATACTGCCCCTGGCCATGGTGAGGATGACTATGAAGTAGGATTACTTTATAAGTTAGACATCTTAAGTCCAGTAGATGGTAAAGGTGTAATGACTAGTGAGGCTGGAAAATATGAAGGATTATTTTATGAAGTTGCAAACAAAGAAATTGTTAATGATTTAGAAGAACTTGGTTATCTCGTTAAACAAGAAAAAATTGTTCACTCATACCCACATGACTGGAGAACTAGAAAACCAATTATTTTTAGATCAACCCCACAATGGTTCGCAAGTATCGATCCTTTGAGAGAAAATTTATTAGAAGAAATTAAAAATATTAACTGGACTCCTGCATGGGGTGAAGTTAGATTATCAAATATGATTGAATCGAGAAATGACTGGGTAATTAGTCGTCAGAGAGTCTGGGGTGTTCCACTACCAATTTTCTATGCAGAAAATGGTGAAGCTGTCTTAGACTATGAAATAATCAAACATATTTCTAGTTTAGTAAGAGAACATGGTATTAATATTTGGTACGATTATGATGTTAAAGATTTAATGCCTAAGGGATATAAAAACGTAAATAGTCCAAACGGAATATTTACAAAAGAAAAAGACATTATGGACGTTTGGTTTGACAGTGGTACATCTTATAAGGTTTTAGAAGAAAGAGGCCTACCAACTCAAGCTGACCTATATTTGGAAGGTTCTGACCAATATCGTGGATGGTTTAACTCATCACTTACAACAAGTGTTGCAGTTACAGGTAAATCACCATATAAAAATGTTGTTAGTCACGGATTTGTTTTAGACGGACAGGGCTACAAAATGAGTAAGTCAAAAGGCAACGTAATTGATCCAATTAAAATGATGGATCAACAAGGTGCGGACTTACTAAGATTATGGGTAGCAACAACATCTTATCAAAGTGATGTTAGAATTAGTGATGAACTAATTAAACAAACAAGCGAATCATATAGAAAAATAAGAAACACATTTAAATATATGTTAGGTAATTTATTTGATTTTGATCCAAGTAAGAACTATATCAGCTATTCAATGCGTGGTAAACTAAATAGATTAATGACACTTAAATATCGTGAAGTTGTAAATAAAGTAATTGATGCATATGATAACTATGAGTTTGATAAAGTATATAGAATAATTATGCCATTTATTATTAATGATGTATCAGCATTTTATCTAGACTTTATTAAAGATGTTTTATATATTGAATTAGAAAATAATTTTGAAAGAAGAGCAATTCAATCAACTCTATATGATATCTTACTAGGATTATTAAAATTATTAAATCCAATTATTCCACATACAACAAGTGAAGCATACTGGGAATTACCACATAGACAATATGAAGATATTTATCTAGAAAGTATGCCTGAGAAAAATGATTTTACCGATCAAAAATTAGTTGATTCATTTGCAATTTTTGAAGAATTAAGAGAAGAAGTTCTAAAAGAATTAGAAACAGCAAGAATTTTGAAAGTAATTGGTAAGTCATTAGAATCATTAATTGAATTAAAATTAACAAAAGAACAAATTGAAGCAATAAAATATTTAGATCTTGATTTAGAGTTAGTCTTAATTTCTTCAAAAGTTATTGTAACTGAAGGAAATATGTTAGAAATTAAAGTAAGTAAATATGGCGGACATGTTTGTGAAAGATGTTGGAGAACATTTAAGAAATTAAATTCAAACAATTTATGTGAAAGATGTAATAATGTTGTGGAGGAATTAAATAAATGAACATTTTATTAGTTAATGATGATGGAATTGAATCAAAAGGATTAGAAATTTTAGCAAGAGCACTTACTCCTCATGGTAAGGTCTATGTCTCAGCACCTGCAGTACAGCAAAGTGCAAAAAGTCATGCTATTTCACTTTCAAGTACTTTAAAAATTGAACAAGCACCGCTAATACCAGGTACACTTGGGGCACTTAAAGTCTATGGGACACCAGCCGATGCTACAAGAGCAGGACTTTCCTTATTTAATATTGAATTTGATTTAGTAGTATCAGGAATTAATGATGGACCTAACATTGCGATGGATATTTTATATTCAGGAACTGTTGGTGCTGCAAAAGAAGCTAAAATTTACGGTGTAAATGCAATTGCAATCTCAGCTGACAATCTAGAATTAGATTACTTATATGACGAAGCAATTAAAACATTAGATGAAGTAATTGAAAACAAAAGTTATATTAATGATGGTATTTTAAACATTAATTTCCCTAAATTTAGTTTTGAAAAACCTAAAGGTGTTATTTATACTCACCAAGGAAGAAGATATTATCATTCAGAATTTGTGAAAAAAACAAATGAAGAAGATACTTATTATTTAAAGGGAAGTCTGACTAGATATAACGAAGAATTAACAAGTGATGTTTGGGCTTTTGAAAATGGCTATATTTCAATTACACCAGTTACATTATCAAGAACTGATTTTGACTTATTAAATAAGTTAAATAAATAAAAAAAACATTTATATGATAAAATAGTATAGACAGAGGTGATTATATGGATTTTTTTCGCTTGCATTTCTTTAAAGCAAATACTAGAGATATCAACATTGAAGCAGTTATTGCTTTCTTTGAAGTTATTGACGGTATAACAATTGATGATTCAAACAATCGCTTAGTTTTTAACTATGTAGATCCTAGACTGGATTTAACTTGTAGATTTTTTTTCATGCCTAAATCTCAAGTTAAAGAAATTTATCGCTTAGATCCAAAATATTATGATTTAAATTTCCAATTAGAAATTTCAACACTTGCTCCAGACTTTTTTGTTGAAAAAGTTTTACAAATAACAAAAAGATTAGTAGATAAGTTTAGTCTATTTGTTTTCCATGAAACATTTGTTGATGTCTTACAATATAGAAGAGACTTAGTTATGAATATCTTTATGCGTATTAAACAAAAATATTTAGAGTTGAATCCTAAATTACTAAATGAATATGCACTTGTTAGAAAAGATAAATTACACGGAATATTAAGATATTTAAATGACATTTATGAACTTCAAAAACACTATCAACAAGAAGAAACGATTGTTCCATTTTATTTATTTATGAAAATGGAAGATAAAAGTGTAAAAGTAGCATTTGAATGGAAATATGATACCTTAACAGTATTACCAATATATCTAGATTATATAATAGTTAATAGAGGAAATGATTCTTCAATAATTAATGCAGATGAGTTTTATGAAGTAGCAGGAAAATATCTAGAAGAAGTACCTGGTTTTTTAAAAGGAACATATGTTGTTCCTAAGAAAAACTTAAAAAAAATAAATAAGATTTTAAAGAAGTATAAATTTAGTAAAATTAAAGAAGCATTTGAATTTATTAAACATACTAAATTAATAGATTAGGAGAGAAAGTGTGAACAGAAAAAATATTAGATTTGCCTTTTTCCAAATATTATCACTAATCTTACTCGCTCTTGGAGTAGCTGGTGTTATTATATCAGGACTTGGTGCTGGTGCAGTTGATGCTCTCGCATACTTTTTAATGAGAAGTACAAAGTTACTAGATGTTGGAAATTGGACAATCATAATTAATGTTTCATTAGTTTTATTTTTATTAATAACAACTAGAAAATTAGCAGTACTATTTACCCTTTTAGTTGTCTTTGTTATGGGAGAGGCAATTAATATTTGGATTAATAGTTTTGAAAAAATATTTAATCTAGTTTTAAAAGATGGTCAAACATTATTTAGTACCGATAGGTTATTAATAGCAATTATTATTGCACTAGTGTCACTTGTAGTTATGGCAATTAGTGTTGCAATTATGATTAAAGAGAAAACTGTTAAATCACCATATGATGAGTTTGCTATATTCTTAGCAGATAAATTAAACAATTATTCTCTAGCAAAAATATTACTAGATGGAACATTTATGTTAGTTGCATTCTTAATTGCAATTTTAACTAAAGGTGTTAATTTTACAGAACAAATAAATGTATTTAGTTTGATAATTGTATTTGGTTTAGGACCACTTATCAATTTATTTACAAATTTGTTTACAAATGGAATTAAAAATAAAAAACAATTAGTAGTTAGTGAATAAAAATATGAAAGGATTTAATATATGAGAATATATTATTGGTAAGACAGATGAAATTAAACAAGTATATTGATCATACAAAGTTAGGGGCAAATGTTACTAAGGATCAGATAGATAAACTGCTTAGTGAAGCTAAGACATATGACTTCAAGAGTGTTTGCGTTAATCCAATTTGGGTTTCATATGCCAAAGATGCACTTAAAAATACAGACGTTTTAGTTTGTACAGTTGTTGGATTCCCACACGGAACTCATACAGCAATCGTTAAAACACAAGAAACACTAGATGCTGTTATCAACGGTGCCGACGAGATTGATATGGTTATTAATGTTCATGCCCTTAAATCAGGTAACTATGACCTCATTTTAGATGAAATTGAAGGTGTTGTAGTAGCTGCAAGTGGTAGAACAGTTAAAGTAATTATTGAAACTTGTTATTTAACAAAAGAAGAAATTGTTAAAGCATCAAACCTTGTAGTTGAAGCAGGCGCACAGTTTGTAAAAACATCAACAGGATTTGGTACCGGTGGAGCAAATGTTGAAGATGTTAAATTAATGAAAGATACAGTTAAAGAAAATGCATTAGTTAAAGCTTCAGGTGGAGTTAGAACTTATGAAGATGCTATGAAAATGATCGATGCAGGTGCTTCAAGAATTGGTACTTCTAATGGAGTCGACATCGTTATGAAAAAGGAGAATAAAAATGATACCAACACCACATATTGAGTTAAAAGACAAAAATTTAATTGCTAAAACAGTAATTATGCCAGGAGATCCACTTAGAGCAAAATTTATTGCTGAAACATTCTTAACCGATGTAGTACAAATCAACGGTGTAAGAAATATGTTAGGTTATACTGGAAAGTTTGGTAAAAAACTTGTTACTGTAATGGGTTCAGGAATGGGAATGCCAAGTATAGGAATTTATTCATACGAATTATATGCATTTTATGATGTTGAAACAATTATTAGAGTAGGTTCAGCTGGTGCATATACAGATAGACTTAATTTATACGATGTTGTTTTAACAAAAAATGCATGGACAGAATCAAGCTATGCTAAAACAATGGGAGTAACAGGAAGCAAAAAAATATCAGCAACTACTTCAACAAATAATCGTTTGAAAAAAGCAGCTGCAAAATTAGATATTAAATTACACGAAGAAACAATTCACTCTTCAGACGTATTTTACCGTAATAATCACAATGAATATAAAGAAATTTATGAAAAACATAATGCAGTTTGTGTTGAAATGGAATCATTTGCATTATTTGCAAATGCAAAAGCATTAGGCAAAAAAGCAGCTTGTTTATTAACAATTTCAGATTCATTAGTAACTAGAGAAGCAACTTCTTCAGAAGAGAGACAAAAATCATTTAAAGATATGATTCTTGTTGCTCTAAATAGTATTTAATCAATTAACTGATTAATTAATAAAACTTAGATAATAACTTGTAAACTTAGGTTTATAAGTTATTTTTTTTACTAAAATATAAAGTATTATATAATAATAAATCAAATTTGGTAATTTTTATTATTTATACTAGTTGGTTATAATAAAATAAAAAAAGGAGATTATAATGTTGAATCAACTAGTATTAGTAGGAAGAATTACACATGAACCAGAACCACTTATCTTAGAAGATGGAAAAAAAGTACTTAAATTTCAGTTAGCTGTTCAAAGATCATTTAAAAATTATAATGGTGAGTATGATACTGATTTTATTTCAGTCACAGCATGGGAGGGATTAGCAAGTACAGTTAAAAGTTACACGTCAAAGGGAGTTATGCTTGCAGTAAAAGGCAGAATTCAGTCATGGCAATATAAATTACCTGATGATAAAAAACTAGGTATGATAGAAGTTATTGCAGAAAAAATTACTTTTTTATCTAGCAGCAAACAAAAATTGGAAAAGGAATTAGAGGAATAGGAGTATATCTTATTCCTTTTTTATTAGTCGTTAAAAATTTAGTATTAATTTCATTAAAACAGTAAAAATATGATAGAATATTATAAGGAGTGATTATTATGAACATTAACTTCAAAGAAGAAGTATTAAAAAGAAAAGAAGAAATTATTAAAGATTTAAGTAATTTAATTAAAATTAATTCAGAACTTACAACATTTGACCCAAATAGAGTAGAGGCTCCTTTTGGTGAAGGTAATAAGGAAGCACTTGATTTTATGTTAAACTTAGGAAAAAAAGATGGTTTTAAAACATTAAATGTCGATAACTATGCTGGTCACATCGAGTACGGAGATAGCAAAGATTTTGTTGGAATTATTGGTCATCTTGACGTTGTTCCAGCAGGAAGTGGTTGGACATATCCACCATACGGTGCAGAAATTCATGATAATAAAATGTATGGTCGTGGAACAGAAGATGATAAAGGACCGACAATGGCAGCGTATTATGCACTTAAAATATTAAAAAAACTAAATGTTCCTTTAACAAAGAGAGTTAAACTTATTTTAGGTAGTGATGAAGAAAGTGGTTGGAGATGTGTAAATCATTATTTTTCAAAACATCCAGAAACACCAGTTTCAGGATTTATTCCTGATGCAGATTTTCCTTTAATTTATGCTGAAAAAGGGATAGTAAGAATAAATATTGAAGGAACTTTCGATCAATCAAAATTAATTAGCTTTACTGGTGGACTTAGAGATAATATGGTTCCCGATAATGCAAAAGCAATATTAGTAAATGATAAAGAATTACTAAATAATTTTAAGAAATATTTAAATGATAATAATATTAATGGTAAATACGAAGTTGTAGACAATAACTTAGTACTATCAGTAGATGGTATTAGTGCTCATGGATCAACACCTGAACTAGGTAGTAATGCAATTGATTTATTAAATAACTTCTTAATTGAAAATAATATTAAAAATGAATTAACAACTACAATCGATAAGTACTTAAGTAATGAAACAAGAGGAAGTAAATTAAAAATCAATTACACTGATGCTGAAATGGGCGATTTAACAGTTAACTTAGGTGTATTAGAATCTAAGTTGAATGAATTTAAGTTAGTTCTTAACATTAGATATCCAAATGGTGTAGTTTTTGAAGAATTATTTGATAAAATCAAAACATTATTTAATGACTATAAAGTAAGTTATAATCATCATCAAAAATTATTGTATAATGATCCAAATTCAGAATTGGTAAGTAAATTAATGAAAGTTTATCAAAAACATACAAATGACCAAGATGCAAAACCTATAACAATTGGTGGGGGAACATTTGCTAGAGCAATGCCAAATGTAGTTGCTTTTGGACCACATTTCCCAGGTAAACCATCATTTATCCATCAAAAAGATGAATATATCGATATTGATGATTTTATTTTAGCAACAATTATTTATACTGAGAGTTTATATGAATTAGCAAAATAAAAATTTAAGGGGAGATTTTATGCGTAAGTATTTAGATATGTGTTTAGATATCTTAACTAATGGAACTAAGAAAAGTGATCGTACAAATACAGGAACAATTAGTATGTTTGGCTATCAAGTTAAATATGATTTAAGTGAGGGTTTTCCTTTACTTACCACTAAAAAAGTTCATTTAAAATCGATTATTTATGAACTATTATGGTTTATTAGTGGAGATACAAACATTAGATATCTAGTATTAAATGGCGTAAACATTTGGAATGAATGGCCATATGACAATTATAAGAAAAGTCCAGACTATCAAAATGAAACATTAAAAGAATTTGTTGAAAAAATAAAAAATGATGAAGAGTTTGCTAATAAATATGGTAATTTAGGACCTGTTTATGGTAGTCAGTGGCGCAACTTCAATGGCATAGATCAAATTAGTGAATTAATTAATGGATTAAAAAATAATCCAGATTCAAGAAGACATATTATCTCTGCTTGGAATCCAGCAGAAATAAAAGACATGATGTTACCACCATGTCATGCATTTATGCAATTTTATGTAAATGATAATAAATTATCACTTCAACTCTATCAAAGAAGTGCAGATATTTTTCTAGGAGTACCATTTAATATCGCATCTTATAGTCTATTCTTAATGATGGTAGCACAAGTTACTAACTTAGAAGTGGGAGAGTTTATTCATACTATGGGAGATGCTCATATTTATTTAAATCATGTTGAGCAAATTAACCTACAGTTAACTAGAACTCCTAAAAAATTACCTAAAATGGTAATTAATAAAGATATAGTTAATATAACTGACTTCAAATATGAAGACTTTACCTTAGAAGAATATGACCCATATCCGTTAATTAAGGGAGTTGTTGCTGTATGATTACATTAATATGGGCCATGGATGAAAATTGGCTTGTAGGCAAAGATTCTAAGCTTCCTTGGCATATTAAAGAAGATTTAAAGTACTTTAAGAGTAAAACTAATGATCAAATTGTATTAATGGGACATATAACCTATATGTCAATGAAAGGTTATTACAAAGATAAACCTTTTCCATTTAAAAAAGTGTATGTTGCTAATTTGGAAGATACAACCTACAAAGATGCAACACTAATAAAAGACATTAATGCATTTTTAGCAAACAATAAAGAAAATTTGTTTGTAATTGGTGGCCCAACAATTTATAGGCTATCTCTTCCTTATGCAGATAGACTTTTAATCACATATATCTTAAATAGATATGAAGGAAATGTTTATTTTCCAAAATTTGATTTAAATAAATTTAAATTATTAAACTATAAGACAGAAAATATGTTAATTTTTTCTGAATATGAAAGGATAAAATAAATGATATCTATAATATTTTTAGTCACATGGATGTTAACCATTTATTTTGGCTATACGTTATTCTCATTTTGGTTTTTAATACCAGTTTATATAATTCTAGGCTATTTTGTTGGTATACTAGTTTTAGCTATTTTATTAATTTTATTAATGCCTTTAATGAAAATTACAAAAGTAAACACTAAGTTTAAGTATTACTTATCAAAAAGTGCAGCTAAATTCCTCAGTTTCTTTATATTTAGAGCAGTAGTGGATGTTGAGGGAAAAGAAAATATTCCAAAAAATGGTAAACTAACTTTGTATGCTAATCATAAATCACAAACAGATCCAGTATTAATTATGACAGCTTTAAATCGTGGTTTAGCTTTTACCCCTAAAATTTCACTATATAAAATACCAATTTTATCAAATTACATGTCATATGTTGGGTGTTTGCCAATTGATCGAGATGACAATAGAAAAACTGCTAAGACAATGATAAAAGCAATTGAAAATGTGAAAAAAGGACATGCAATGTTAATTTTCCCAGAAGGTGGAATTAAAACTAGGGAAACTGAGGAAATTCTTGAAATTAAAGGTGGAGCATTCAAAATTGGAACAAAAGCAGAGTCTGATTTTTTACCAATAACAATTATTGGTGGTACAAAATTTTCTAAGAAAAGATTTTTCTTGAAATTCTACAAGGTCAGACTCATAATTCATCCGATTATTAAATATGAGACAGTATCTCATCTTCAAACAACCGAACTTGGAGAATTAATAAAAGATACAATTAATGAACCATTTAGTAACTTAAAATAATAAAAAATAGTTTAGTTTGGATTAAACCTGACTAAACTATTTTTATTAATTTATAAATTACGCTTCATCATTATTATGAGTTTCAATTAAATTAAAATTTGATCCATCAAAATCAAAGACGTGAATTGAACAATTACCTAAATAAAAATTAGTATAATTATATTTGTTTTCATCCATTAAAACATAAATTGTTCTAATAACATGAGCATGAACTGTTAAAATAAGTGTTTGATCAGAATGATTCAAATAAAGATTACTTATAGCACTTTTAATTCTTTTTTTAAGTGTTTCTGTATCTTCAAAGCCATTTTCATTAAATCCATCTTGCATAACTATAGGAAATGACTCTTTAATTTCTGTTAGTTCATATTGCCCAAAGTCACGCTCAACTAGTAAATTATCTAATATAATATTATCTTTATAGTTATTTTTTTTAGCTATTAAATAAGCTGTTTCAAACGCTCTTGAAAGCGGGCTTGAAACTATTTTATCAAACTTGAAATTTAATTGTTTAATTAATTGACCAGTTTGCTTAGCTTGTTTTATTCCTGTTTTATTTAGTGGTTCATCAATTCTTCCTTGGACAAGTCGTTTTAAGTTATAGTTTGTTTGACCATGTCTTACTAAATATATACGCATATTATCACCTTTTCCTTTATTATTATAACATAATATAGTAAAATAATCTTAGAGGAGTTGATTATATGCATATTGTAGATTTAATCATTAAAAAAAGAGATGGTAATAAACTATCAAAGGAAGAAATTTATTACTTAATTGACAACTATACAAATGGTAATATTAAAGATTATCAAATGAGTGCACTACTTATGAGTCTTTTTTATGTAGGTATGACTGATGAGGAAGCAACCAACTTAGCTCTTGCAATGCGAGATAGTGGTGATATCTTTGATTTAAGTTCAATTAATGGAATTAAAGTTGATAAACATTCAACTGGCGGTGTTGGTGATACAGTTACCTTAATTTTAGGACCATTACTAGCTGCATGTGGAGCAAAGGTTGCGAAAATGAGTGGTAGAGGCCTAGGCCATACTGGTGGAACTATTGATAAATTAGAAAGTATTCCTGGTTTTAGAGTAGAAGTTCCTTTTACTGACTTTTTAAAACAAGTAAACGAAATTGGTGTTTCAATTATTGGTCAAAGTGGTGATGTTGCGCCAGCCGATAAAAAGTTATACGCACTTAGAGATGTAACAGGGACTGTTGATATCATTCCTTTAATTGCATCAAGTATTATGTCTAAAAAACTTGCAAGTGGTAGCGATGCTATTTGTCTTGATGTTAAAGTAGGTTCTGGTGCCTTTATGAAAACAGTTGAAGATGCAACTAAACTTGCAAAATTAATGGTAAGTATAGGTAATTTAGCAGGTAAAAAAGTAACTGCAATCTTAACTAGCATGGAAGAACCACTAGGTCATTATATTGGTAATGGTCTTGAAGTATATGAAGCAATTCTTGCATTATCAGGAAAAGGACCTAAAGATGTCTTAGAAGTAACAAATGTGATTAGTTCTCATTTATTAGTAGATGCTAAACTTGCAAAAGATATCGATGAAGCTCTAGAAATGTTAGATGAAGTAATTAAAAATGGTAAAGCTTTAGAAAAATTAAGAGAAATGGTAATTGCTCAGGGTGGTGATGTTTCTTATATTGATAATCCAGAGAAACTATTTTCCCATAAAAAAGTTTTAGTTAAAGCATTAAAATCAGGATATGTCGAAAAGATTAATGCTAGTGAAATAGGAGTTGCAGCAAGTAGACTTGGAGCTGGACGTGAGTTTAAAGAAGATATAATTGATTTAAAAGTTGGTTTAGATCTCCATGTTAAAATAGGTGACAAGGTTAATAAAGGTGATACAATTGCAACTTTATATGTAACAGAAAAAGGAATTGAAGAAGCAACTAATCTAATTATTAATAATATTATAATTGGCGATAAGCACTTAACTAATAAACTTATTTTAGGAATAATTAAATAAAACTTATAATAAAGTAGATCTCAAATCGATTTACTTTATTTTTTTATTAATTAATGTTACTATAGTTTTGCTACGGGGTGCCCAATGGGCTGAGAGATTAACATCGACTCGCATAACCTGATCTAGTTAGTACTAGCGGAGGGATAGTTTAAAATATTTTTTTAACTATTTCTTTGGTATGCCAAAGAATTTTTTATTTATAGGAGGAGAAATATGCAAAATAAAGAAAAGTTAGTAAGTCTTATTTTAAGATTAATACTAAACTTGATATTAGTTACTTCAGCAAGCCTAATTTTAGGAAGCCTGAGTAATGGAATTGTTATTGGTAGAACAGAGAATAAAGAACTTATATATAGTAACATGAGTTTATTACTGCCAAAAGTATTAGTTATAATTAGCATAGTTTTAATTGCTATACTAGTTATATTAGATTTGATTAAATTAGGTAATCATTTATTAGAAGATTCTAAGAATAAAAAGTATATTAAAATTACTTTATATGCTCTATTCTTAATAATAAATATATATACTTTAATAATATTTCCGATTGATCAAGATAAAAGAAACGGATTTGCCTTTGGATTTTCACTCGCAAATGCAATTATTAGTATTACTTTAATTTTAGAGCTTGTATTTTCATTTATAGAGAAAAAAGAAACTTCTAAAATTACCGTAGAAGTTTTATCAGAAGGTGCTATCTTTGCTGCTCTTGCAGTAGTATTATCATTAATTTCAAAAATGATTCCTGCACTTGAATTACCAAATGGTGGAAGTTTTTCATTATCAATGTTACCACTATTCATTTTTGGCTTAAGAAGAGGAGTAAAAGCTGGAGCAATCATGGGATTTACTTATGGAGTAGTAAATCTACTTACAGATGGCTTTATCTTACATGTTGGATCAATCTTTTTTGACTATTTAATCCCTTTTACTTTATTAGTAGCAGTAAGTGGTCTTTTTAGCAAAAAAGCCCAAGAAGGCTCTTTAAAGTCAGTTATTTTGGCAGTTTTAATTGGTTCATTCTTAAGATATGTAATGCATGGTTTATCAGGGGTTATTTTCTTTAGCGATTATGCTGATGGTAAAAATGTATGGTTTTATTCATTTATTTTATATAACTTACCATATATGGCTGTATCAGCATTAGCTAGTTTAATTTTCGTTATTATGCTAAGTAAGAAATTTATTTATTTAGAAACAAGACTTAAATAATATTCATCAATAATTTTTAAATAATCTAATCTTGGATTATATTTAATATTAATTTCATAAGCACTTTGTAGAAATTCGGTATAAGGAATCGACTTTCTCTCAGTGCTTTTTTTATCCCAATATTTAGCTAAAATACTAAATGGCAAGAAAAAATACTTGTTATGTTTTTTAAAATGAACAATTAAAAAAGCAATCCCACCATGTTTTTCAACATTTCTCAAATGAGTTACTTGATGTTCGTGAATATTACTTAATGGATAAGCTGTTTTATTATTAGTTTCTTTAGCATCAAAGTCAATATACTTACCCTTATAGATTCCATTAAAGTCAGTTGTAGATGGAGTTTTATAATAAGCCTCAGTAATTTTAGCCTTATTTCTTGACGGATAACTAACATTTACAATTTGTACTGGGGTAGGTTTTTTATGAATCACAGCAATATCATTAACTAAATAATAGTTATTTGTATACTCTAAATCACTTTCTAGAGTCATGCCTAGATTTGCATAATTAGTTTCCTGTTTAACTAAAGTTTTTTTATTTGGATATTTCATTTAATCACCATTTTTATTTTAACATTATTTAGATATTTTTTAAAGGTAAAAAGAGTTCTAAAACATTAGCTATTTAATTTATTAAAATAAATAAAATGCTTTCATGAATATTTTAAATAAAACATGTTATAATAAGAAAGTAATAAGACGATAAAGGAAGTGAATATAATGAGTCAAATTCGTTTTTTTGCCCTAGGCGGATTAGCTGAAAATGGAAAAAATATGTTTGTAATAGAAGTAGATAATGATTTATTTATTTTAGATGCAGGTATTAAATATCCAGGTAGCGAACTCTTTGGGGTTGATGAAATAGTACCAGACTACAAAATGTTAATAAGAGTGAAGAATAGAATAAAAGGTATTTTTTTAAGTCATGCTCATGAGGATCATATAGCAGCCTTATCACATATTTTAAAAGATATTAATGTACCTGTTTATGCTACTAATTTCACAATGGAAATAGTGAAAGATAATTTAAAAGAAGCAGGTTTAAAATTAGAAGATTATACATTAAATGTTATAAGTCAAAATAATATAATTAAATTTGGCAATGTTAGAATTACATTTTTTAATACTACGCATTCAATTCCAGAATCAGTTGGTATAGCAATTCAAACTACTAAAGGAAATATTGTATATACTAGTGATTTTACATTTGATCAATCTGGTGATATTAAATATCAGACAGACTTTGCAAAAATCAATCAATTAGCAGAAAAAAATGTTTTAGCACTTTTAATTGAATCAATTGGTGCAAATGATGTTAGAACAAGTAATATGCAATTAGAACTTGATCATAAATTAAATAGTGTTTTTTCAAATGCAGAAGGTAGAATTTTAGTTTCATTATTTTCTTCGGATCTGCAAAAAATTCAAAGAATTATTGATATCGCAATCGAACACAATAAAAAGATAGCAATTATTGGAAGAAAAGCTCAAAGAATAGTTGATATTGCAATTAACGAAGGTTACTTAAATATTCCTGAAGCATCTTTAATTAACTTAAAATTTATTGATGATAAAAATAAAAATGATGATAAGAATATTGTTGCTTTAATTACCGGAAACAGACATGAACCATTTTATATGATTCAAAGAATGTGTAAAAGAAGTGATAGATTAATTCATATTAATGATCGTGACACAGTTTTGATTATGACAGCACCAGTACCAGGTACTGAAAAAATGGCAGCAAGAACACTAGATATTTTATTTAGAAGTGATGCAAAAGTTGAAGTTGTAAACCCAAGATTATTATCATTAAATCATGCAAGTAGTGATGAAATAAAAATGATGATCAATATGTTAAAACCACAGTATATTATTCCAGTAATTGGTGAGTTTAGACATCAGTATCGCGTTAGAAAACTTGCTAATGGCTTAGGATACAGTGATGATAGAATCTTTAATATGGATAATGGTGATGTTTTAACATTTGCTGATGAACCATTTGTAAGTAAAGGTGAAATTGGAGCTGGAGAAATCTTGATTGATGGAACTGCAGTTGGTGATGTTAATGACTACGTACTTAGAGATAGAGAAATACTAGCAGAAGATGGGGCATTAATAATAGTTGCTCATGTTAATCCAAGAAAAAAAGAAATTGTTGGTGATGTTGAAATAGTAACTAAAGGATTTGTTTATATTAAGGAAGCAGAAGAATTATTAAATCAAATTAAAGAAACATTCTTAGAAACAAGTAAAGATCATTTAAATAATAAATATATTAATTGGAATGATTTTAAAAAAGATGTAAGAAATGACTTAGCAAAATTCATTTATACTGAAACAAGACGTAATCCAATTATTATTCCTGTCATAGTTTCAACAGAAATTAAATAAAAAATAGTCCCACTTTATGAAATATTTAGTAATAAATATCGATAAAATGTGGGATTTTTTTATTTATAAAACATTTAAAAAAATTGAAACGCTACCATTTAAAAAAGAAAACATTTTCATAAAAAGTAAGCGTTATTAAAAATCGAAACACTTTTTTTAAGAAAATTTAATGCTATAATTTATGTGTAAAGATAAGAAGGAGGAAGAAAAAATGTTTAAACATATATCAGAAAACAAATACGAATTTAACGTAAGAAGAGTTGCAGAATTAGATAGATTACTTTTAGAAAAAGAAAGACAATTAAGTAATACTACAGGATTATTAAATACTTTCAAATTAAAAAGTGAAATTAAAAAACTTTACAAGTTAATCGTTGAGTATGGAAACGAAGTTATTGAATACGAATACAATAAAGCAAACTTCGAACTAAATTAAAAGAAGTGTTAATTATAATTAGGTAATTAGCACTTCTTTTATTTATATATATTTACTTTTTTTCTTTAACTCTACGAATGCCTTTTATTTTATCTATTTCAAGCAATCTTTTGTTTAACGCTGCTTCATATTTACTTTCATCTTTAGGTTCATAATAAATATCAGATTCAATTTTTTTAGGTAAGTATCTTTGATCGTTTAATGAACCAGCTGAATCATGGGGATAATGGTAAATTGATGGATCAGCTTTTATTAAGTTATTGTCTATATAATTAGGTACATCACTAGCATTTGTTTGATTATATCTAGTAAGCGCCTTATCAATTGCAAGATATGCGGTATTTGATTTAGGGCTAACCGCCATATCAATTACAACTGCTGATAAAATAATTGAAGCCTCAGGAAAACCAATAGTCTTACATGCATGATATGCATCCATTACCTTACCACCCATTGCAGGTTGAGCTAGACCAATATCTTCATAAGCTATTACAATTAGTCTTCTAAGAATACTTTCTAAGTCACCAAGTGTAATTAGTCTTGCAAGATAGTGAAGACTTGCATCAACATCAGATCCTCTGATTGATTTTTGTAGGCCACTTAATAAAAGATAATAATTATCTTGATTTTTATCTAAATTAAATTTTGGATTACCTAAAATAGATTTGATTAGTTCTTTCGTTAGAGTTGCGCCATCTTCTAGGTAGAGTGTTGCGGTATCGATTAAGTTTAGAAGAGATCTTGCTTCATTGTTGGCATATCTAATTAATAAATCCATAGCCTCATCATCAATACTAATTTCTATATCTAAATATTTTAAAGCTTTAAATATTAAGTTTTTTAAATCCTTATCACTAATTGGATTTAATTCATAAATATTAACCCTGCTCCTAATCGCCCAGTTTACACTATGATTTGGATTAGTAGTAGTTAAACCGATCATAGTTACTTTACCATTTTCTAAATAAGGTAATAAAAAATCTTGAATATCGCTTTTCATGCGATGAACTTCATCAACAATTAATACTATATTATTAAAATTAGTAGTATGAATGATATCTTGAAGTCTTGCTTTATTATCAGTAGAAGCATTGAAAATGAAGGATTCCATATTAATCTCTTTACTAAAAATATTTGCAATTGTTGTTTTACCGGTTCCAGGTGGCCCATATAACACAAAAGATAATGGTTTATTTTTCATAACCATTTTTCTAATTATTCCGTTTTCTCCTACTAAATGATCTTGACCTAAAATATCATCAAAGCTCTTTGGTCGCATTTTGCTTGCTAGTGGTTCCATTAAATCACATCCTAAATTAATTATACCATTATTACTATAATATAAGGTGGTACTTATTGTTAAAAAGTACCATTTTGTGGTAAAATAGTAACGTATAAATTATATGTTGGAGGTTAACATGGATTTAAAAAAATATATAGCAAGTGTTGAAAATTTTCCTAAAGAAGGAATATTATTTAGAGATATTACGCCATTAATGGCAAATGGAGAAGCATATAAATATGCTAATGATAAATTAATTGAATTTGCAAAAGAAAAAAAAGCAACATTAATTGTTGGACCAGAAGCTAGAGGTTTCATTTTTGGTTGTCCAGTTGCTCATAGTTTATCAATTGGTTTTGTTCCAGTTAGAAAACCTGGTAAATTACCTAGAGAAACAGCAGACATAAAGTATGATTTGGAATATGGAAGTAACTCACTTTCAATTCATAAAAATGATATTAAAAAAGGTGAACGTGTCTTAATTATTGATGACTTACTAGCAACAGGTGGGACAGTTAAAGCTACAATTGACTTAGTTGAAAGTCAAGGTGGAGTTGTTGTGGGAGTTGGATTTTTAATTGAATTAGAAGATTTAAAAGGTAGAGAATTAATCAAAGAGTATGATTGTTTATCATTAGTAAAATACTAAGAAAATAGGAAGTGATATTATGGTAGATTCATTATTTGAATCACTCGCTAAGGTATATGAAGAATATATCTTAAATGAACAAGATAGAAACCAGATAGAAAAAGCATATATTTTAGCACGTAATAGTCACCAAGGCCAACTTAGAAAATCTGGTGAGCCATATATTACTCACCCAGTTGCTGTTGCAATTATTTTAGCTAACGTAGGCAGTGGACCAAATACACTACAAGCTGCACTACTTCATGATGTTGTTGAGGATACAAGTGTAACTTTAATGGATTTAAGCAAAGAATTTGGTAAAGATGTTGCATTCATCGTTGATGGGGTAACAAAATTAACGAAACTAGAGTTTCATGATGCACCATCACAAGCAGATAATCATCAAAAAATGTTAATTGCAATGGCTAAAGATATAAGAGTAATTTTAATTAAAATTGCAGATAGACTTCACAATATGCGAACTCTTGATTCAATGAGACCAGAAAATCAAATTAGAATTGCTAAAGAAACTCTTGAAATATATGCACCTATAGCTCATAAATTAGGGTTATTCGTGATTAAAGCAGAACTAGAAGATCGTGCTTTAAAATATGCAGAACCAGCAAAATATTATGAAGTATCAAGACTTATTCAATCTAAAAAAGATGAAAGAGAAGAAAGTATTAATAATATTACAGGTGTAATTGATAAATTATTAAAAGACAATGGTTTAACAAATTATAAGATAAAAGGTAGAATTAAAAATATTTACAGTATATATAAGAAAATGTATATTAACAAACGTAGTTTTGAAGATATTTATGACCTTTTAGCAATTAGAATAATAGTTGATAAAGTTGAATCATGTTATCAGTCCCTAGGGCTAATTCATGCTAATTTCACCCCGATTCCAAGAAGATTTAAAGACTATATTGCTGTTCCAAAACCTAACCTTTATCAATCATTACATACTACTGTTTTGTTTAATGACGGAACACTTTTTGAAGTGCAAATTAGAACAAAAGAGATGGATGATGTTGCTGAATTAGGGGTTGCAGCACATTGGGCTTATAAAGAAAATAAAAACTATTCAAAAGAACGTGAACAATTTGAAATGGCACAAAAACTCAAATGGTATGGTGAATTACTAAAAATGAGTGAAGATATTGATGACATTTCTAGTGGTTCTGAAGAGTTTGTTGAAAGTGTCAAAGGTGATATTTTAGGTGCCAATGTTTATGTCTTTACACCTAAAGGTGAAGTAATAGAATTACCTAAGGGAGCAACACCAATTGACTTTGCTTATAGAATTCATAGTGATGTTGGAAATAAAATGGTTGGTGCAACCGTTAATAATAAGATAGTATCACTTGATTCAGAGTTAAAGACTGGTGATATTGTCTCTGTTAGGACAAATAAAAGCTCATTTGGTCCTAGTGAATCTTGGTTAAAGATTGCTAAGTCCAATCATGCTAAACATAAAATAAAGTCATTTTTAAATAAGAAAAATGCAGAAATGTTAGCTGAAACTGGTAAAGATATTATTTTAAGAGAACTAAATAATAATAAAATATCAGAAGACATTACAGATGAATTTGTAAAAGAACACTTTAGTAAAAATGGCGTTAGAAATCTAGAAGATTTATATGTTGAAATTGCTAAAAATAATATTAGTGCAAAAACAGTTATTGCAAAAATTGTTGGTACTGAAATTAATAAAGAACAATATCTACAACGTCAAATGGAAAAAACCACAAGAGCAATTCACTCAACAAGTGAAACTGGTGTAATTGTTGAAGGATTAACTAATCCACAAATTAAACTAGGTAGTTGTTGTTTTCCAATACCTGGAGATAATATTTTAGGTTATGTGTCAAAGGTTGGTGGAATTGTAGTGCATGATATTAATTGCCCTAATGTAATTAGCCTTGATCAAAATAGAAAAATAGAAGTTTATTGGGCAACTAAAGTTGATAGAAAATTCCCAACTCTCCTTAAAATCATTGGACCAAGTAAACCGACATTCCTTTATGACATTGTAAAAATCGTTAATGCTTCTAATGTTAACGTTGCTGAGATGAACTCAAATACAACACAATCATTAGAAACAGTTATAAAGTTAAAAATATTAATTGAAGATAAAGAAAAGTTAGAAAAACTAATTGCAAATATTCAAAAAGTTAGTGATGTTTATAGCGTGGAGCGTGATTATAGATGAAATTAGTAGTCCAAAGAGTAAGCTCTGCAAGTGTTGTTTCAGACGGAGTCTTAACAGGAAGCATAAATACAGGTTTTTTAGTTCTACTTGGTATTCATAAAGATGATAGTTTAGAATTAATTCCTAAATATGTAAAAAAATTAATTAATCTTAGAATTTTTGAAGATTCAGCAGGTAAATTAAATTTAAGCATTAAAGATGTCTTAGGTGAGATTTTACTTGTTTCTCAGTTTACACTATATGGTAATGTTGGAAGAGGTAATAGACCATCTTTTATAGATGCTAAAAATCCGACTGAAGCAATAATAATCTATGAAGAATTTATAAATGATCTAAGTAAGGAAATACCAGTCCAAACTGGAGTGTTTGGAGCAAATATGCAAGTATCACTCACGAATGATGGCCCAGTGACAATTATAATCGAAGATTTATAATTGACAAATAAGCATTTATAATATAAAATATAGAAGTAATTAAATCGTTGATGACAAAGGATGTTGGAAACAACTGTGACACCTTTTGAGACATACATACATAATTAAGCGCTAGTACATACTAGAATTAAGGTGGCACCGCGGAAAGTATTCGTCCTTATCTTTTTTAAAGACGAATATTTTTTATTTATATAGGAGGATTTATGATTTATTTAAAAGAAGTGAGTATAAATGACGCAGAAGATTTGTTTTTAATAGCTAAAAACGATAATGTCACTAAATATCTAACATGGCAATCACATAAAGATATTAGCCAAACAAAAGATGTCATCAATAATTTTTATTTAACAAAAGTTAATAGTAATTTACCAAATAGTTTTGGAATTTATCTAGATGATTTAGATAAAATAATTGGTATTATTGATTTTTATTTAGAAGATAACTACCCATTTGTTGGATATTTTCTAGATGAAAATTATTGGCATAAAGGAATTATGACTGAAGCACTAAATAAAATTTTAGATATAGGATTTAACAAGTTAAATTTTCCTGTAATTAGAATAAGTCACTTTGAGGAAAATATTGGCTCAATGCGAGTTATTTTAAAAAATAATTTTAAACTTATAAATAAAATAGTAAAAGATGATAATAAAACTACATTAGTATATGAACTTAAGAAAGGTGATTTTAATGATAAATAAAGTAAAAGGAACATATGATGTTCTACCAAATGAACTAGGGAAATGGTATTTTTTAGAACAAAAAATAAAAGAGATAACAAAAAAATATCATTATTATGAATTAAGAACACCAATTATGGAATACAGTAATGTTTTTCACCGTGAAACAGAATTAAGTGATATGGTGACTAAAGAGACTTATAATTTTGTTGATAAAGGAAATAGAGATGTTACGCTAAGACCAGAAGGAACTGCTGGTATTATTAGATCTTATGTTGAAAATAAGTTATATGTAGCAAGTGATCTCCTTAAAGTATATTATGTTGGTCCAATGTTTAGATATGAAAGACCACAAAAAGGTAGATACCGTCAGTTTAATCAATTTGGCTTAGAAGCAATTGGTTCTAAGAGTAGTTTGTTAGATGCCGAGTTAATAAAGTTATCAAATGACTTTATTGAAAGTTTGGGTTTAGAAAATGTTACAATTCAAATTAATTCAATTGGTGATAGTGATTCAAGAACTAACTATTTAAATGCATTAGTTTCCTACCTCACACCATTTTATGAAGAACTATCAAATGATTCTAAAGAAAGATTTAAAAACAATCCTTTAAGAATCTTAGATAGTAAAGACTTAAACGATCAAAAAATAATTGAAAATGCACCAAAACCAATCGATTATTTATCAAGTTACTCAAAAAAATATTTAGATGATGTTTTAAAATACTTAGAAATTTTTAATGTAAAATATAATTTAAATAATAAACTAGTTAGAGGATTAGATTATTATAGTGAAGTAGTATTTGAAGTTTTAGCTGATATAAAAGGTCTTGGCAATGGTAATGTTTTAGGTGGTGGTGGTAGATATGAAAATCTAGTTAGTGAACTAGGTGGACCACAGACTAGTGCAATTGGTATTGCTTTTGGCATTGAGAGATTATTACTAGCAATTGAACACCAAGAAATAGTAAAAGAAGAAGTAAGTGAAATAGATTCATTCATTATTACATTTAGTGAGAACGAAAAACTATATGGGGCTAAAATATTTAATTTACTAAGAGATAAAGGTTTTAATGTAGATATTGAATTTAATAATAAAAACTTCAAACAACAATTAAAAAAAGCTTTAGCTAAAAATAGTAAAACACTAATAATTATTGGTGAAAATGAACTTAAAAATGAAACAGTGACTTTAAAAAATACAAGAACAGAAATTCAAACAGAAATTAAACTAAAAGATTTAATCACTAACTTAGAAAAGGAAATTAAGTAAATGAGAACACATTATAATAATGAATTAACAATTAAAAATTTAAACCAAACAGTAACCTTAAATGGTTGGGTAAGCAAAGCAAGAAACTTAGGAAGTCTATTATTCGTTGACCTAAGAGATAGATTTGGAATAACTCAACTAACTTTTCATGAAAAAAGTGTTTATGAACTTGCTACAACTTTAAAAAACGAATATGTAATTGAAGTTACAGGAAAAGTAATCGAACGTCAAAGTAAAAATCCTAATATGGTAACAGGAGAAATTGAAGTCTTAGTTGATAGTCTAACAATTCTTAGTGAGGCTAAACAAACACCAATAATCATTAATGATACTAATAATGTATTAGAGGAAACTAGATTAAAATACCGTTATCTTGACTTACGTGGTTCAAAACAACAACAATATTTAATTAAACGTCATGAAATTACACAAGCAGTTAGAAAAGTTTTAGTTGAAAAAGGATTTTATGAACTTGAAACTCCTTTTTTAGGAAAATCAACACCTGAAGGAGCAAGAGATTATCTTGTACCATCAAGAGTTCATCCTTCAAAGTTTTATGCACTGCCACAATCACCACAAATGTATAAACAATTATTTATGGTTGCTGGATTTGAAAAATATTTCCAATTTGCAAAATGCTTTAGAGACGAAGATTTAAGAGCAGACCGTCAACCTGAGTTTACTCAAATTGATATTGAAGCATCATTTGTTAATGAAAATGATATTATGAGTTTTGTCGAAGAAATGCTTAGACGTACTTTTAAAGAAGTATTAAATATTAATATTGAAACCCCATTTTTAAAAATGCCATATGAACATGCAATAAGTAAATATGGTAGTGATAAACCAGATATGCGTTTTGAGATGTTAATAGAAGATTACACAAATATTTTTAAAAGTGTTGATGTTCCTTTTTTTAATAATGAAGAACATATTAGCGGTATTATTGCAAGTAATTCAAGCTCATTTACTAGAAAAAAGATTGATGAATTAACAAATCTTGTTAAGAAAAATCATGGTAAGGCACTAGCTTTTATTAAAAATACAAACAATGAGTATACCGGAAGTATTGCTAAGTTTTTAAATGAAGATACATTTAATAAATTAAATTTAAAAGACAATGAAATTTTATTTTTAGTTCCTGGAAACTATGATGATGTTAAAAATAGTTTAGGTGCTCTTAGAATTGAAGTAGCAAAAGAATTAGATATCATTGATAATAACAGTTATAAATTTTTATGGGTTACAGATTGGCCACTGCTTGAATTTGATTTAGAAACAAATAGATATTATGCAAAACACCATCCATTTACTGCACCAAAGACAATTGAAGAATTAAGAGATACACCAAAAGAAGCAATCGCAAGAGCTTATGATGTTGTTTTAAATGGATATGAACTAGGTGGTGGATCAATTAGAATCCATCAACAAGCAATGCAAGATTTAATGTTTAAAACATTAGGGTTTACCGAACAAGAAATTAAAGAACAATTTGGTTTCTTCGTTGATGCATTATCATATGGTACACCACCACATGGCGGAATTGCTCTTGGTTTAGATAGACTTACAATGTTAATGACAAAGACTGAAAATATTAGAGATGTTGTTGCATTCCCTAAAACCCAAAATGCTAGAGACTTAATGATGGATGCACCAAGTTTTGTAACTGATCTTCAGTTAAATGAATTACATATCAGTGTAGCCAAAGAGGATAAAAAAGATGAAAAGAAATGATTATATAACTTGGGACCAATATTTCATGGGGGTTGCAAGTCTATCAGCTCTAAGAAGTAAAGATCCAAACACTAGAGTTGGGGCATGTATTGTTAATGATGAAAATAGAATTATTGGCATTGGTTATAATGGTTTTCCTAAAGGAGTAAGTGATGACTTATTTCCTTGGGGAAATAACGAAACACTATTTGATTCAAAATATGCCTATGTTGTTCATGCAGAGGCAAATGCTATTTTAAATGCTACAAGTAGTGTTAAAGATGCAACAATTTATGTAACATTATTTCCGTGCAATGAATGTAGTAAATTAATTATTCAAAGTGGGATAAAAAAAATTAAGTATGTATCAGATAAATATGCTGATACAGAAGTTCATAAAGCATCAGTTAGAATGTTAGATGCAGCTAATGTTAGTTATGAAAAGATAGAGTTTGGAGAAATCAAATATGTTGAAGCTATTAAATAAGTATAAGAAATGGCTAATCATTTTTAGCTTTGCCTATATTTATATTTTAATGATTTTACTTGCTCCCACAAAGTTTATCGTTTTAACACCAGGTGAAATTAATAATATCAGTCAAAACTATACAATAGAAGATAAAGAATTTACTAATAATATAAATAGTGTTAGTGTATATAGTTGGCAAACTGTTACAACTTTTCAAAGTTGGTTAATAAAAAATAATGATAGATTTGATATAAGAGAAAAAACAGAGTATGATAATTCATTATCTAGAAAAGAATTAAATATCCAAGGAAATATTTCCCATGAATCTTCCTTGCAAAATGCAATTATTACAGCATATACTTATGCGATGAAGGCTGATGCATCAATTAGTATAGATTACAAATTAAGAGGGTTTTCAGTTTATTATAGTAATAATAAGGAACTTCAAATTGGTGATCAAATAATAAATATTAATAGTAAGGAAATAAAGAATAATACATATCAAAAATATTTAGAAGACCTAGATTTATATGTCTCAGATAAAAATTATTTTAAGCCCGATAAAACATATTTTGTTACAATTCAAAGGGGAAATGAACTAAAAGTAATTAATATTAAAGATACTGATATTATTAGATATTATCCTAAATATGAAATTTTAAGTACATCTCCAGTAATTAAAACAAAAGATAATACTAATGTTTCAGGACCAAGTGGAGGAATGATTCAAACTCTTGGCATATATTTAGCTTTAATGGAAATTAACTTACCAAATGTTAAATTAGCTGGTACTGGAACAATTAATACAAATGATTTATTCGAAGTTGGGGCAATTGGTGGTATTGTACAAAAATATTATACCGTTAAGAAAAATAAAATTGATTATTTCTTAGTTCCTAAAAGTAATATTTCAGAACTAAGTGGTGTAATTAATGAAAGTGATAAAGTTAAAGTAATAGTAGTTGAAACTTTTGATGATGTAATATCATTCATTAGTACTTATAGGAGTGGATTAAATGCTAAAAAAAATTAGTTTAACTTTGACTAAGTATAAAGTTTTAAAACAAAAGATTGATGAAAAAATAAATGTTAAACAAACAATAACAGCAACACTTGGAACTATTTTAATAAACTTAGTAATATATTTAATTCCAATGCTTCTACTTTATAATCTCATGATTTTTGATCAAATTATTTGGCTACTTAAAATAATAGTCTTTGTTTTAATATTTTTGTTTTCATTTTCATATAATTTCTTTTTTGTTAAAATAATTAAAAATTATAATGAAAATTTAGAAAAAAATGATTTTAAATATTTAATAATTTTTGAATCTACAATTATATTTTTAGTACTTTCAATGTTTGCAGCTGTAATTATGGTATTGGTATAATAATATGTTAATAGGATATCTTATATTACTAGGACTGATATTATTTGATCAGTTAATTAAATTAATTAGCGTATTAACTAAAGTAAGTGGAACATCACTTATTAAAGTTTTAATACCTAATATATTAGAATTCCATTATCTTGAAAATACAGGTGCAAGTTTTGGAATGTTAGAAGGACAACAAGCATTTTTCTCACTTATTACGATTGTTGCTTTAATAATCTTTGGATATTTCTTCTTAGATATTAATTTGAAAGAAAAGAAAGTATTCTCAATTGCAATAATTTTATTTATTGCAGGGACTTTTGGGAATGCAATTGATCGTATTTTTAGAGATGGTGCTGTAGTTGATATGTTAAATATGCCAATTTTAAATAATTTAATTAGCTTAGTTGGGTTATCACCATTTATTTTTAATGTTGCTGATATCTACTTAAACTTTGCTGTTGTCTTATTTATTATTGATATATTATTCTTAGAGAGAAAAAGAGTTGGTAAACATGAAAAAAATTGATATAAAAGAAGAAGACTTAGGAAATAGGCTAGATTTAGTAATTGGCCTTAAATATAAAGACTTAAGTCGAAATAAGATACAAACATTTATTAAAAATGGGGATATTTTAGTAAATAATCTAAAAGTTAAGACAGGGCATATTTTAAAAGATGGTGATTTAGTAACTGCAATAGACTTAGGAATAAAAGAAGAAATCATTTATAAAGCAGAAAAAGTTAATTTAAATTTAGATATTATTTATGAAGATGATGATCTTTTAGTTCTTAATAAACCAAAGGGTTTAGTAGTTCATCCTGCAAGCACTTATGATGGTATAACTTTAGTTAATGGCTTACTTTATCAAGTTGATAAACTAAGTACAATTAATGGTGAAAATAGACCGGGTATAATCCATCGACTTGATAAAGATACAAGTGGTTTATTACTTGTTGCTAAAAGTGATTTAGCACATAAAAGATTAGCTAAACAAATAGCTAATCATGAAATAGATAGAAACTATTATGCAATTTGTTATGGTACTTTTAAAGAAAGTACTGGAACCATTAACATGCCGATTAAAAGAGACCCTAAAGATAGACTTAAAATGGCTGTTGTTAAAGATGGAAGAGAAGCTTTAACAAATTTTAAAGTCTTAGAACAGTATAGAAATCATAGTTTATTAGAGTTATCACTAATTACTGGGAGAACCCATCAAATTCGTGTCCATTTATCACATATTGGCCATCCAATTTTGGGGGACCAAACATATGGTCCTAGAAAGTTTTATGGCAATACCGGTCAATATTTACATGCTTTTAGATTAAGTTTCAAGCATCCTATAACAAAGAAATTTATGACATTTGAAACCAAAATGCCAGATGAATTTTTAGAAGCAATTAAAGATATTTCATAAAAAAAAGAGTAGTTAGAAATTTCTAGCTACTCTAGTTTTACTTAATATTCAATCTAGTAATATTTTTAAAGTTTTTCTTTGCTAATTTTAAAATTAAACTAGCACCATGTTTCATATATATTTGATCTATTTGTTCGTCAACAGCTTTTGAGGCTCCTTTTAGTAATTTAACATTTAGTTTTTTACTATATTGTTGCATTTTATATAAAAATGCATATCTTGCAATAATTGCAGCAGCAGCAACAGCAATATGAACAGTTTCTGCCTTAGTATAAAACTGAACATCTTTATTAACTAAGAGTTCATCTTTCAAATAGTTAAAATATAATTGAGGTTGACAAAACTGATCAACAATAATCGGAATACTATTATCATTGTTTAATTTGTCGGTTAAAGAAATAATAGCTTGGTTGTGTAAGTGAGCTTTAATTCTATTTAAATTATACCCTTCATCAATTAGACTATTATATTTATGTGGATCTAAAATTATTAAGCTATGAGTTAATCTTTTTGCAATCTTAGGTGCATTTTCAATTACATAGCGGTCATTAACTGACTTAGAGTCCCTAATATTTAAATCTTCTAAAAATTCAATGTCTTCTAAACTTACATATGCAGCACAAACTGTAACTGGACCAAAAACATCGCCAGTTCCTACTTCGTCTGAACCGATTGCAGCATAATCTTTTCTACCTAAATAGTTTTTAATTATTGAGACTTCGTATTTGAGAATTTCGCCTCTAAGCAATAATTTTTTAGAAGTATAACCAATTATTTCTATTTCATTTTTATATGCTTGAAAATCGATATGTTCATTACTAGATTCTGTTTTGTAGTCATTATATAAGTCTTTAATTTTCTTGAATTCATCTTCATTTAAAACAAATGTGAAATATTTCATTTTTTAACATACTCCTTATGGTATTATTATATCATAAATAATAAAGAAAAGGTGATTTTTATGGATTACTCGCTTAAAACCTTGGAATTCAATCAAATTCAAAATAATATAGTAAAATACTGTTACACAGATCATGCAAAAGGGACTATAACTAACTTAATTCCTAATCCAAACATAGATACAGTCAATCAAAATCTTAATATGACTAATGAAACATTAAAGATAATTGCCAAATTTGGTAAAATTCCTTTTATGGAAGATTTTGATAATATTATCTTGTCAAATAAAGAGTTAATAGAGAGAGTTTATTCAGTTTTAGAAATACTTCATCTAAAACTTTATTTAAGTATGGAATCTAATATTAGAACATACTTTAAACAAACTGATAAACAAATCTATATTAATGAACTTACAAATTTATATGATCATGGTTTTATTTTAACAACCTTTAACAAAGTAATTAGTGATTATGGTGATATTTATGATGATGCTACTATTGAGTTAAAACAAATTAGAAGTAAAATTAAAAAGTTAAATTTTGATTTAGAACAAAAAATGAATAAACTTTTAAAAACTTATGAATCATATTTAACTGATAACATAATAACTACTAGAAATGGTAGATACTGTCTTGCTGTTAAAGAGAGTTATAAAAATAAAATTCCTGGTGTTACTCATGATATTAGTCAGTCTGGTCAAACTTTTTTTATTGAACCAGAATTAAGTCTTCAAATTTCTGCTGAAATTGAAATGAACAAAATTTTAGAACAAAAAGAAATAACTAAGATTTTAATTAATTTAACTAAACTTATTAATGATAATATACTAACACTAAAAGAAAACTTTAATAAACTTTTATTACTTGATTCTATTAGTGCAAAAAGCCTTTATTCGCTTGAAATTGATGGAATTAAGCCTTTAGTTAATAATACTGGTAATATTAATCTAGTTAATGCAAAACACCCCCTAATTGATAAGAAAGTGGTTGTTCCAATCTCCCTTAGCATCAATAAGAATAATCATACATTATTAATAACCGGACCTAATACAGGTGGTAAGACAGTTACTTTAAAAACGATTGGTCTTTTAACAGTTATGACTCAAACAGGTATTTTAATTCCTGTTTCGGCGGAAACTGAAATTGCGATCTTTGATAATATTTTTGTTGATATTGGTGACGAACAATCAATTGCTAATTCACTTTCAACATTTTCAAGTCATATGGCTAAAATAGTTAGATATATTGATAACTTAACTGATAATACTTTAATATTATTAGATGAGCTTGGAAGTGGAACAGATCCACAAGAAGGTGTATCACTAGCTATTGCAATTTTAGAAGAGTTTCAAAAGAAGGATACAAGAATTGTTATTACTTCACACTTTTCTGAACTTAAAACTTATGCATATGAAAAAGATGATATTAAAACTGCGAGTGTCGCATTTGATAAAGATACATTAAAACCACTTTATTATATTGAACATGGTATAAGTGGACAATCTCATGCAAGATTAATTGCTAAAAGACTTGGAATGAAATTAGATGTTATAGAAAAAGCTAATCAAGTTTTTTCAAATAATGAAACTAATTTGAATAAAATATTTAATAGGTTAAGTGAGGAAAAAGAAGAATTTAATAAACGAAGTCTAATTCTAGAAGAAGAACTAAAAAAAGCTAAAGAAAAACAAGAAGAATATGAAAGAACTAAGAATAAACTTCTAAGTGAACAAAATAATGTAATTCAAAAATTAATTAAAGATCAAGAAAATGTTTTCTTAGAAAAATTATTAGAAATTGATATTTTAATTGATGAAATTAAAAAAGATAGTAGTAAAGAACATTTGATTGCTAAACTAAAAGGAACTATTAACGAAGATAAAAATATAAAAAGCATTTATGACAAAACACTAAAAATTGCTAAGGGAGATAAAGTATTTATTAAGCCTTATGGTCAGTATGGTGAAGTAGTCAGCGTTAAAGCAAATAAGTACCGCGTTGTTTTTGGCCATTTTGATTTAGAATTTTTACTATCTGATTTAGAATTAGTTAAAAATGAAGTTATTAAAAAAGAAGTTAGAAAAGTATCATCCAAAAAAGATAAGTCTAATCCAATAACTGATACTAGTAAATTACTTAAACTAGATTTAAGAGGATTTAGATATGAAGAAGTTGCAGAAGAAATGGATAAGGCAATTGATCAAGCAATCTTGAATAATATTGGATCTCTTACAATTATTCACGGTTTTGGAACTGGTGCCGTTAAAAATGCTGTATATGAATATATCAAGCACTCAAAACATATTAAATCAAAGCGTTATGGTGGCGAGGGTGAAGGTTTAAATGGTGCTACGATAATTACACTTAAATAGGCATTTGAATTGCTAAAAATTTATTTATAAACTATAATTACTATGTTGAATAAAATTATTTAAAAAGGAAGGATGTATAACATGATAAAAGAATATGATGGACAAGATTTTCTCGAATTAACAAAAGATGGTTCAGTATTAGTACAATACTATGCAGATTGGTGTGGACCATGTCAAATGCTTAAACCAATTATTGAACAATTAGCAACAGAAATGACAGATGTGAAATTTTTAAGATTAAACATCGATAACCACCGCGAATTAGCAGTAGCAGCAGGTATTCAATCAATTCCAACAGTTGTAATGTACAAAGATGGTAAAGAAAATGCAAGAGAAGCAGGATTTAAACCAAAACACTTAATGGAAGCTTGGATTAACAACGCTAAATAACAATTAAAGGACTTAAGTTTAGGCTTAAGTCTTTTTATTCTATTAAGATTAGTCAATATTGTATTAATAATAAAGTTACATGATATAATTATATAGGTGATTTTATGGACGGAATTATATTAATTAACAAACCAGTTGGCATTACATCTTTTGATGTTGTTAGAAGAGCAAAAAAAATATTTAATACTAAAAAAATTGGTCACACAGGAACCCTTGATCCTTTTGCAAGTGGACTTTTAATTTTATGTGTTGGTAAAGCCACAAAACTTGCTACTAAATTAACTAGTGAAATTAAATCTTATGAAGGAATTATTAAGTTTAATAAACATTATGATACATTTGATGTTACAGGAAATGTCTTAAATGAGGATAATAAAATTATAACGCTTAGTGACTTAAATAGTATTAAAGAAGAATTTTTAGGAAATCAAAAACAAATTCCACCTATTTATTCGGCGCTAAAAGTTAATGGTAAAAAACTATATGAATATGCAAGGAAAAATATTGATGTTGAAATAAAACCTAGAGATATTGATATTTATGACTTGAATTTTAAAGAGACAAAAACAAGTAATGAATTTTATTTTGATGTCTTAGTTTCCAAGGGCACATATATAAGAAGTTTAGCAGTAGATATTGCAAGTAAACTTAATACTTATGGTGCACTAAAAACATTAAATAGAACAAAAATTGCAAATTTTAGTTTAGAAAATAGTGTTGATTTAGAAAATGCAACAACTAATGATTTAATTAGTATTGAAGAAATATACAAAGATAGTAAAAAACTAGTTTTAAGTGATTATTTAATTAAATTAGTCAAAAATGGCATCTATTTAGATGAAAGACAAATAATAACTAACAAAGATTTCTTAGTTTATGATAATAACAATAACTTAATAGCCTTATATGAAGTAGTAGATATTAATAAGTATAAGCCGTTAATTATTTTTTAAGGAGTAAAAAAAATGAAAGTAAAATATTTTAATGATAATTGGATCAATCATGATGCAATTACCCTTACAATTGGAAATTTTGATGGACTACACCGTGGTCACTTAAAACTAATTGAAATATTAAAAACATATAAAGACACAAAGCATGCTTTAATGACTTTTAATCCTCATCCTAAAATTCATTTCAAGGTTAAAGATTTTAAAGTTCTTCAATCAGTCGAAAATAAAATTAAAATGCTAGAAGATCAAGATATTGATTATTTATTTTTAGTAAACTTTGATAGCGATACAGCAAGTCTTACGGTTGATCAGTTTATAAATAAACTAAAAGACTTAAAAGTGAAAAGAATTATTGTTGGCAGTGACTTTAGATTTGCTAATAAGGCTAGTGGTAGTGTTAGTGATTTAAAGAAACACTTTGAAGTAATAATTGCAGATGATATTAGTAGTATTGACAATGTTAGAATTTCTTCAAGTTATATAAGAGAGTTACTTTTAGATGGAAAAATTGAGGAAGCAAATAATTTATTAGGTTATAGATATTTTATTGATGGTTTTGTAGAACATGGTAATAAAGTTGGTCGTACCTTAGGTTTTCCTACAGCTAATGTTAAATATGATAATTCGTTTCTACCTGGTAATGGTGTTTTTGTAACGAGAGTTCTTATACTAAATAATTGGTATTACGGAGTATGTAATATTGGTAATAATCCAACAGTTAATTATAGTGAAACTAAAAAAGTAGAAGTTTTTCTTCTTGATTTTAATGAAGTAATTTATGAAAAAGAAGTAAAAGTCGAGTTTATTAAGAAACTTAGAGACGAAATTAAATTCGATAACATTAATTTATTAATAGAACAAATGAATTTAGATGTAAAAAATACTAAAAACTACATAAAAAATAATAATTTATGATAAAATATTATTAAAGAGGTGATTACATGAAATTAATTATTGCAATAGTTAGTAAAGAAGATGCAAATAAAGTTCAAAAGGGATTAGTAGAAAATAGATTTTTTGCAACAAGGCTTACAACAGCTGGTACTTTCTTAAGAGCAGGTAATGCGACTTTCTTAATTGGGGTTAATGATGAAAAAGTACAAGAAGCTTTAGATGTTCTTGAAAAGTTAAGTAAGAAAAGAACAAAACTTGTGCCAAATACAATAGTGAATGAATTTGGATCATTCTCATCACTTCCACTTGAAGTTGAAGTTGGTGGGGCTACTGTCTTTGTGTTAGAGGTAGATCAGTTCTTAAAGATTTAAATGTTGCTTTTATAAAAAAAAGTGATATAATAAAAAAAGACGCTTACAAGGTTGTAGGAATTGCCGCCTCTACTTTAGTGATGCGAGAAAGGGAATTATAATGGCTATTAGTAAAGAATTAAAACAAGAAATTGTTGCAAAATTTGCACAACACGAAGGTGATACAGGTTCACCAGAAGTGCAAGTTGCTATTCTAACTCATGAGATTAATCAGTTAAATGAACATTTAAAAGCTCATAAACATGATCATCACTCAAGACGTGGTTTATTTATGAAAGTAGGACATAGAAGAAATCTATTAAGCTACTTACGTAATAAAGACGTTGCAAGATATCAAGCATTAATCGAAGCTTTAGGTATTAGAAGATAATTCTAAAATAAATAAATATGACCTTGGTTTGTACTTTGGTCATATTTTTTTATTATATATGGATTCTTTTTACTAAAACTTCCATTATTGATTAAATATGTATCTAAATAGTAAATATATGGTAAAATATTTAAGTATATAAAAGTATGAAAAAGAATATAAAATGAAGGAGATTTTATATATATGAAAATTAATAGATTTGAAACAACATTTGGCAATAGACCACTAATTGTTGAAATTGGTGAAGTTGCTAAACAAACAAATGCGTCAGCATTAATTCATTATGGAGGAACATCAGTATTATCTGTTGTTGTAAACAAAAATGAAATGTCAAGTGGAGATTTTTTCCCACTAATGGTTTTATACCAAGAAAAATTATATGCTGCTGGTAAAATTCCAGGAGGATTTTTAAAACGTGAAGGAAGACCAACTGATCATGAAACATTAATTTCAAGATTGATTGATAGACCAATTCGTCCATTATTCCCAGAAGGTTTTAAAAATGATGTGCAAATAATTAATACAGTACTATCAAGTGATCCATCATGTCCACCTGAAATGGTTGCTTTAATGGGATCATCATTGGTCTTAGAATTATCAGACTTACCATTCTTAGGACCTGTTAGTGGTGTTCATTTAGGAATGATTAATAACGAATATGTAATTAATCCAACTGAAGAAGAAATCTTAACATCAGTTCTTGATTTAACAATTGCTGGAACAAGCAAGGCACTAAACATGGTTGAAGCATCAGCAAATGAATTAAGTGAAGAAGTAATGCTTGATGCATTAAAGTATGGTCATTCAATTATTAAAGAGTTAAATGAATTCCAAAATGAAATTGTAAGTAAATTAGGTAAAGCTAAAAAAGAATACGAAATGTTCGTATTAAATAGTGAAATTGAACAAGAAGTATTAAAATTTATTGGTACATCATTAGTTGATGCTGTAGCAATCGAAGAAAAGTTAGAAAGATATAATAAAATTGATGAAATTAAAACACTTACTTTAAATCACTTTAAAGATCGACCATTCTTTAAAATAATTGATGATATTAGTGTTTATGATTATAAAAAAGAAGCAGAATTCTTAAAACATGTAGGAGCAACTCTAGATAAAGTTGTAACTAATGAAGTAAGAAGATTAATTACAAAAGATAAAATTAGACCTGATGGTAGAAAAACAGATGAAATTAGACCACTTGCTTCAAGGGTAGGATTACTCCAAAGAACTCATGGATCATCATTATTTACTAGAGGACAAACACAAGCATTAGGAACTGTAACATTAGGTGGTCTTGGTGAAGGTAAAATCATTGATGATATTAGAGATGAAGACAACAAGAGATTTATGTTACATTATAACTTCCCTCAATTTAGTGTTGGTGAAACAGGACGTTATGGTGCTCCAGGAAGAAGAGAAATCGGTCATGGTGCATTAGGTGAAAAAGCAATTATTCCAGTCTTACCAAGTGAAGATGAATTCCCATACACAATTAGAGTTGTATCAGAAGTTTTAGAATCAAATGGTTCAAGTAGTCAAGCAACAATTTGTGCTGCATCAATGGCGTTAATGAATGCTGGTGTACCTATTAAAGGTGCTGTTGCAGGGATTGCAATGGGCTTAATTATGGAAGGTGACGACTATACTATCTTAACTGATATTCAAGGGATGGAAGACCATGAAGGAGATATGGACTTTAAAGTAGCTGGAACAAAAGATGGTATTACAGCATTACAAATGGATATTAAAATCTTAGGTATTACAGATGAAATATTTAAAGAAGCATTAACTCAAGCTAAGGCAGCAAGACTTCAAATTTTAGATCATATGAACTCAGTAATTAGTGAAGTTGCTGAAGAAATGAGCCCATATGCACCTAAAGTTAAATTAATTAAAATTAATCCAGATAAGATTAGAGATGTTATTGGTGCTGGTGGTAAAATTATTACTCAAATTATTGAAGACAATGACAATGTTAAAATTGATATTGAACAAGATGGTAGAGTATTTATTATGCATCAAGATACAAAAGTAATTAATAAGGTAAAAGAAATTATCCTAAACTTAGTAAGAGTACCTGAAGTAGGTAAAATCTATGAAGGTAAAGTTGTTAGAATTGAAAACTTTGGTGCATTCGTTGAGTTATGGGAAGGCCAAGAAGGTTTAGTTCATGTATCTAAATTAAGTAAAGAACGTGTTGAAAAAGTAACAGACGTTGTTAATTTAGGTGATCTAATTCTTGTTAAATGTATTAAGATTGATGAAAAAGGTCGCGTTGATTTATCAAGAAAAGATGCATTAGAAGAAAATTAATGATATAATATATTGTCAGTGGAAGATGATCGAGCCTTTTATAAGGTTAGGAAAGTCCATACTAGCACATTCTGTGATGAATGTAGTGTTTGTGTTTAAGGAAAAAATAACTTAAAGTACCATTAGGTAACGGCGATTGATGTTCTTTAACTGAGAACTAGATCATAAAGTGCCACAGAAACGAGTTTACTAGTAATAGTAAAATGAAACGCGGTAAACCCCACAAGCTAGCAACCCAAATTATGGTAGGGGCACGTATTTAGCGAACTAGAAGCGAAGATATGCTACTTAGGTAGAGATAAATGATCATAACTCGAAAGAGATACAAAATATGGCTTATGCACACTGATAAAAAAAGGACTATTCAATAGTCCTTTTTCTTTATTTGTTTTTTAAATTTCTAACAAATTTTTGTGTTTCAACGATTAATACTGGAACTAATGATAAGCCAAAGATTACTAACCACTGAATAAATGTTGGGAAAGTCACTTCAAATAGTTTTTGTGTTCCTGGAATTAAAACAACTGCTAACTGTAATGAGAAACTTACAATAAATGCGTATATTAGCATTTTATTTTGTTTTAAGCTAAAGATTGAATACTTTTCACTACGTGCATTAAAGGCATGGAATAACTGACTTATTGCAAGTACCATGAATGCCATTGTACGAGCAGAAACTACTTTATCTGCAGTTCCTGGGAAATACCAACCGATTGCAAAGGCAATAAAAGTAATTACTCCGATTGTAAATCCTTGCCATGCAATTTTAAAGCCTAAGCCATCTGCAAAAATTGATTTTTCATTATCTCTTGGTTGTTGATCCATCACATTAGGTTCTCGCTTCTCAAGACCTAAAGCAATAGCCATTAATGAATCAGTTACTAAATTAACCCATAAGATTTGAACAGCAGTTAATACGTGTGTATCCCATGAGCTATCTTTAAAGATTACAAGACCAATTGTAACACCGAGCAACATTGTAAATATTTCACCAACATTACAACTTAATAAATAATGAATTGCTTTTTTAATGTTAGCAAAAATTGTTCTACCTTCACCAACAGCATTAACGATAGTAGCAAAGTTATCATCAGTTAATATCATATCAGCTGCACCTTTAGCAACCTCAGTACCTGTAATCCCCATTGCAATACCAATATCTGCTTGTTTAATTGAAGGAGCATCATTAACACCATCACCAGTCATAGCTACAACCATGTTTTTTGAACGCCATGCTTTAACAATTCTAACTTTATTTTCTGGACTAACTCTAGCATATACTCTAATATGTTCTAGTTTTTCCATAAACTCTTCATCTGATAACTTATCTAACTCAGAACCTGTAATAGCAATTGAATCATCTTCTAAGATACCAATATTTTTAGCAATTGCAACAGCAGTATTTTTATGGTCACCTGTAATCATAATTGTTTTAATACCAGCTTTTTTACATGTAATAATTGCATCTTTAACTTCAGGACGTTCGGGATCAATCATTCCAACTAATCCTAAGAAGGTTAAGTTATTTTCAATTTCTTCAGCAGTCATATTTTTATAATCAACGCTACTATCTAATTCTTTATAACCGATTGCTAAAACTCTAAGTGCACTATCTGCCATTTCTTCATTAGCTTTTAAAACATCATTGCTACTATTGTTTGATTTATTTAATAAAACATCAGGTGCACCTTTTGTTAATAAATAAGTCTTTCCATCAATAATATTAATTGTAGACATTAATTTACGTTTTGAATCAAATGGATATTCAAATATTCTTTCAAAGTTATTGTTTACCTCAATTGGATTATAGTTATATTTAATACCTAAATCGATTAATGCCAACTCAGTTGGATCACCAAATTTAACAAAAGTATCATTTTCTTTAACTACTTTAACATCACTAGCAAGAATACCATATTTAATTAAGACTTCAATATCTTTATTAACTTTTAAATCAAAAGTAGTATCATATAGTTTATTACCAACATATACTTTTTGAACAGTCATAACGTTTTGTGTTAATGTACCTGTTTTATCTGAACAAATAATATCAGTAGAACCTAATGTTTCCACTGAAGGTAATGTACGCATAATTGCTTTTTGTTTTACTAAGTTTGTCATACCAAGTGATAAAACAACTGTAATAATTGCTGGTAATCCTTCAGGAATTGCAGCAACAGCAAGTGCGACAGCAAATGTAAATGAATCTTTAATACTATCAAATGAAACAGATCCATTAATAATAATATTTTCAATTACGTCAATTGCAAAGATTAAACCAGTAATTGCAAGAGCAATAATTGCTAAAATCTTACCTAACTGATTAATACTTTTTTGCAGTGGGGTTGGTTCAGATTCAGTTTCTTGTAACATTTTTGCAATCTTACCAATTTCAGTATTCATTCCAATACTTGTTACAATCCCATATCCTCTACCATAAGTAATAACAGTACCCATGAAACCTAGATTTAATCTATCGCCTAGAGGTGTATTATCACTTTCAATTACATCATGATGTTTATCAACTGGAACGGCTTCACCTGTTAGAGCTGATTCATCAACTTTAATATTAACTGATTCAATAATTCTTAAGTCTGCTGGCATAAAGTCTCCGGCTGTAAGAACGACTAAATCACCAATAACTAAATCTTTAACATCAATATTAACTTCACGTCCATCTCTTATTACAATGATGTGTGGTGAAGATAATTTTTGAATTGAATCAAGTGCTTTCTCTGCCTTAGCTTCTTGAAAAACACCTAAAATCGCATTTAAAACAACGATACTAATAATTAGTATACCTTCGGGAATATCACCTGTAAAGATTGATATTAGAGAAGCAGCGAATAAGATAAGAATCATAAAATCTTTTAATTGATCAATAAATTTCAATAAGATATTACGTTTTTTAGCTTTATCTAATTCGTTAAATCCATTTAACTCTCTTCTTTTTAATACCTCCTCATTAGTTAGACCTAACTTCTTGTCAGTATCAAATTTTTTGATTGTCTCATCAACTGAAAGTTGATAATTTGTTTTTTCCATTTTTCTTCCTCCTTAAAATAAAAAAATTCAAGACAAAACAGCCTTGAAAGTCTCGTTACAAGTATCAATCTTGAAATATACCGGGCAAACGCCGTATTGACGATATATTTATATAAACTACTCCCTTTCACAAGTAATTTTACCAAAATTATGTAATTTATACAAGATTAAAGATATATTATTGCAAACAACATAAAAAAATTGTATAATAATACCAATCTATTAAGATTACGAAGGGAAAGAAAACTAATAATGGAAGAATACAGTCATAGGAAGACTGAAAAAAACGTTAAAGTTAAACGCGATAATATACTAAATTTAAATGACATTTTTTTGGGGTGTCTTTTTTTGTTTAGTAAAAAGAAGGTGACAATCAATGATAATTAATGTTGTATTAATATTTGTATTGATTGCAATTAATGGATATTTTTCAGGTAGTGAGGCAGCTATTGTAGGTGCAAATGAAATTAAAGTTAGAAATGATGCAGAACTAGGAAACAAAAAAGCAAAATTAGTATTACATTACATAGAAAATCCGACAAAGTTTTTATCGGCGATTCAAGTAGGTATTACATTTATTGGATTTGTTAATGGGTTTTTAGCAGCTGAATCATTTAGTAAACCTTTATTTGATTTATTTAATAGCAGAGTTCCAGAAACTGTAATAAAGATTGTAATAACCTTAATACTTACTTATTTACAAGTAATATTTGGAGAATTATTACCTAAGAACATGGCACTTAAAAATCCAGAAAAATTTATCTACATAACAATTAGACCAATAAGCTTATTTAAAAACATTACATCACCACTTGTATTTTTATTTACTAAATCTGCAGATTTTGTAAGTAAAATATTTGGAGTAAGTGATGCAAAAGACAAAATGACAGAAGATGATTTAAAAGTCTTAGTATTTGGTAGTGGTGATGCGATTGATGATCAAGAAAAAGAGTTTTTTAAGAAGATTTTAGAGTTTGATGATCAAACGGTGAGTGATGTAATGACACATAGAACAGAGATGGTAGCAATTAGTATTAAGGAATCATATACTAAATTAATGGAAGTTATCAAAAATGAACAATATTCAAGAATTCCTGTCTATGAAGAAACAATCGATGATATTATTGGAATAATCTATATTAAGGATTTACTAACAAATAATATTACAGCAAAAAATTATGATATTAGAGGATTATTAAAAAAACCATTATTTGTTCCAGAAATAATGAAAATTGATGAGTTGTTTAAGGAAATGCAAAAAACAAAAAGTCATATTGCAATCGTAATCGATGAATTTGGTGGAACAAGTGGATTGGTTACAATGGAAGACGTTTTAGAAGAATTAGTAGGAAATATTTTTGATGAGCATGATGATGTAATTGAAGAAGTAAAGCAAATCGATGAAAATACTTATATTATTGATGGATTAGCTAATATTGATTATGTAGAAAACATAATTCATGCCGGTTTACCAATAGAAGATTATGATACGTTAAGTGGTTTTATGCTAGGAATGCTCGGTAGATTACCAAATAGATCAGAGAAAATTGAAATAACATACAATAATCATATTTATAAAATTCTTTCATATCAAAAGAAGATTATTAAATCAATTAAAGTTACTAAAATTGTTGAAATAGAAGAAGAGGAAAATTAAGATGGAAATATTTTATTTAATAGTTATTCTATTTTTTATAAATGTCTATAATTCTCTTATTATGTCTAATGTAGAATTAACAGATAAAGAAGATGACATTAAGATTGATAAACATAGTAAAATAAGCAATTACTTCGTCTTATTAACCTTAATAAAGATATTAGGGGTTAAAGTATACTTGTTATTGGGTAGAGTCAATTTAAAGCCTATTATTAAGTTTCCACTATCAATTTATTTATCAGGTTTCTTAATCTTAGTATTTGGTGTGATACCATTTTACAGAGTTACTAAAAAATATCCCGAAGTTATGATAAAAATATTTGGTATTTTTGAAAAACTAACAAAATATTTATTTTATCCTTTATCAACCTTATATCTATTTTTAAAATCTATTATTTACAAAGAAGAAAAAGAGATTATGACAGAAGATGAATTCTTAGAATTTATTGATCAAGCGGAACAACAATCAGGAATTACAGAAGATGAAAGTAAATTAATAAAAAGTGTTTTAGATTTTAATGATTTGAAGATTGAAGATATCTATACACCAAGAACTGAACTAGTTTCAGTTAATATTAAAGATGAGATTAAAGATATTACTAATAGTTTTGTTAAATCAGGATTTTCTAGACTTCCGGTCTATGAAGAAACAATTAATAATATCATTGGTACAATCAACTATAAAGATTTTTACAATAATGTCTTAATAAAAAACAAAAAACTTAAATCAGTAATTCAAGCACCGTTGGAAGTGACGGAATATATGGATGTTAAAAATCTCCTTAGTTTACTAAAACTAAACAAACAACATTTGGCAATCGTTAAAGATGAGTTTGGTGGAACCTTGGGAATTGTTACAATGGAGGATGTTTTAGAAGAATTAGTTGGTGATATTTACGATGAACATGATAAAGTTGATTTTAATGTTAAAGAGTTAGCACCAAGTAAATATGTTGTATCAGGTCAAACCTATATTGATGAATTAGAAGGTATCATCAACACTCAAGAGCTTGATAAAGAGGATTATCTAACTGTTAATGGTTGGGTAATTGCAAATTTAGGGAAAATTGGACAAAAAAATGATTCATTTATATATGATGGATTTATGGTTACGGTACTAAAAGCTGATAATAAAAAAGTAATAGAAGTTGAACTTGAAAAAATCGATCATTTGCAAAGAGAAGATTAAGCTTCTCTTTTTTTTATAAAACCATTGTTTAGTATAAGTAAACATTGGAGTAAAAAAAAAGAGACCTAAGTCTCTTTAAGTATTATTTTATTTTGCTTGTAATTTTATTTAAAGCATTTTTTGCTAATTGTTTGTATGCTGTACCTTTTACAGTAGCACCAGTTAAATCTTCGATATAACCTTCTTCATTTAATTTTAATGCATCTGGACCTTGTTCTAAGAATAATTCTTCAATTACTTCAGCTTGTTCAAACCATTCTTTTCCGATTGGACTTACACCAGCCATGTTGTAGTCAAATTTTAATTCTTTTTTAGTTTTTTCATTCCAAACTGTTTTACCATCTGTTAATTTACTTTGTCTTGCATCAATTGTAAAGCTTACAACTTTATTTTTTTCAACTTTAACATCTACCCATGTAACTTGTGCTGCACCATAGTTTAAATCAACGATAAAATCTGTAAAAATTCCATTTTTTGCATTTTCTAATGCTTTTTTAGCTAATTTTTGGTAATCGCCACCTTTTACAGTAGCACCAGCAAAATCGATAATATAACCTTCATCGTTTAATTTTAAAGCATCAGGTCCTTTTTCTAAGAATAATTTTTCAATTGCTTCAGCTTGTTCGAACCATTCTTTTTCAATTTCACTTACGCCTGCCATACCATAATCAAATTTTAATTCTTTTTTAGTTTTTTCATTCCAAGCTAATGATTTTGCACCAGATTCTTCGTTTGTTGTTACTTTGCTTTGTCTTGCATCAATAAAGTAATTTGTAACTTTACCTTTTTCAACTGTAACTTCAACCCATGTAATTTGTGGTGTATCTCTGTTTAAACTTACTTCAAATGCTGTAAATTTACCATCCACTTTATATTCTTTACTTCCACATGATGCTAATGTGATCGCAAAAATTGCGATAAAAATAAAACCTACTATTTTTTTCATATATAATTTTCCTCCTGTTTTCTATGACTTAATTATAATTTATTGTCAAGTATTATGCAATAAAAAAAATAAACTATCTTTTTGAAAACGTTTTAATGGATTTTATAGTGAAAAAGATACGTTTAAGTTGTTAATAATCAATTAATTATCATATTTTAGAAACACATAAATATGCTTTTATATTAAGTTTTAAATTTAATTTACTAAATAATAAAAAAATGGTAAAATGTATAAAGCAAGAAAGGTGATTAAATGAACTTAAAAGATTATACAGAAAGACAAAAACTTATTAGAAACTTTTCAATCATTGCTCACATTGATCATGGTAAGTCGACATTAGCAGATAGACTACTCCAACAAACAAATACTGTTGCAACTCGTGATATGAAGTCTCAGTTGCTTGATTCAATGGATTTGGAGCGTGAAAGAGGAATAACCATAAAATTAAATGCCGTACAAATGGAATATAAATCAAAAGATGGTAATACATATATCATGCATCTAATTGATACTCCAGGACACGTCGATTTTACTTATGAAGTTTCTAGATCACTTGCTGCCTGTGAAGGAGCTATTTTAGTTGTTGACGCTGCTCAGGGGATAGAAGCACAGACACTTGCAAACGTATATTTAGCAATCGATAATAATTTAGATTTAATTCCTGTTATTAATAAAATAGATTTGCCAAGTGCTGATCCTGAAAAAGTAAAAGAAGAAATTGAAAATGTTATAGGTATTGATGCCTCAAATGCAATTTTAGCTTCAGCTAAAGTTGGTATTGGGATAGAAGATATATTAGAAAGAATTATAACAGATGTTCCAGCGCCAACAGGAGATGCTGAAAAGCCGTTAAAAGCATTAGTTTTTGACTCAATTTTTGATGCATATAAAGGCGTAATTCCATCAATTAGAGTAGTTGATGGAACAATTAAAAAAGGTGATCAAATTAAATTTATGGCATCTGGAGCAACTTATGATGTAATTGAGGTTGGGGTTTTTAAACCAAAAATGACACCAGTTGATGTTTTATCTCCAGGAGATGTTGGTTATTTAACTGCAGCAATTAAAACAATTGATACAGTTCGCGTGGGTGATACAATTACTAACTTAAAACATCCAGCTAAAGAAGCACTTCATGGGTATAGACAAATGAATCCAGTAGTGTTTTGTGGGCTTTATCCAATTGATAGTAGTAAATATAATGACTTAAAAGAGGCTTTAGATAAACTAAAACTAAATGATGCTTCATTAGTTTATGAACCAGAGACATCCCATGCTTTAGGCTTTGGTTTTAGAACCGGTTTCCTTGGTTTACTACATATGGAAATTATTCAAGAAAGAATTAGTAGAGAGTTTAATATTGAGTTATTAGCAACAGCACCTTCAGTTATTTATGATGTATATTTGACAGACGGTAAAATGATGCAAATTGATAACCCTTCAATGTTACCCGATCCACAAAAAATTGATAGAATTGAAGAACCTTACGTAAAAGCAACGCTAATGTCACCAGCAGAGTATGTTGGTGCTGTAATGGAATTATCCCAAAAGAAGCGTGGAATCTTTGATACGATGGTTTATATTGATGCTAATAGAGTATCGATAACATACTATCTGCCATTATCAGAAATAGTATATGATTATTTTGATAAATTAAAATCAACAACAAGAGGTTATGCATCATTTGACTATGAGATTGCTGATTATCGTCCTTCAAAATTACAAAAAATGGATATATTATTAAACAATGAAATAGTTGATGCTTTATCAGTAATCGTTCATAAAGACTTTGCTTATGCAAGAGGTAAAATAATTACTGATAAACTAAAAGATTTAATTCCTAGACAAATGTTTGAAATTCCAGTTCAGGCAGCAGTCGGTAGTAAGATTATTGCAAGATCTACCATTAGAGCAATTAGAAAAGACGTACTTGCTAAGTGTTACGGTGGGGATATAACAAGAAAGAAAAAATTACTAGAAAAACAAAAAGAAGGTAAGAAGAAGATGAAAGCTATTGGTAGTGTAGAAGTACCACAAGAAGCATTCCTAGCGATCTTATCAAATAGTGAAGACTAAGGTGTTTAACACCTTTTTTTTCACTTATAAGCTTTAGTATTGTATAATATAAGTAAAGAAGGTGAGTAGATTTAATGCGAGGATTATATATACATATCCCATTTTGTCAGTATATTTGTAATTACTGCGACTTTGTTAAACAAGTTCCTAAAAATGATGAAATGGTAGAAAAGTATTTAGATAACTTAATAAAAGAAATAAAACAATATGAAGATAGATTCAGTACAATTGAAACTATCTATATTGGAGGTGGGACTCCAAGCATGTTAACACCATCACAAATGGAGCGGTTGTTTTTAGCAATCAGTCCAATAAAAGCCTCAGAAGTAACGATAGAAGTTAATCCTGATTCCTATTCACTTGATAAGGGATTAATGATGAAGAAATATGGTATTAATAGAGTAAGTCTTGGCGTTCAAAGTTTTAATGATGAAATCTTAAATTATGTTGGGAGAAAACATAGTAAAGAGATGGTTTACTATACAGTTAATAGTCTAAAAACATTAGGAATAAATAATATAAGTATTGATTTAATATATGCTATTCCTAATCAAACAATTGAAATGTTAGAAAATGATTTAAAAGAAGTTAAGAATTTAAGTATCAATCATGTTTCTTGTTATTCATTAATATTGGAAGAAAAGACTTACTTTTACCATCAGTTTTTAGAAGGTAAATTTACACCAGTTGATAATGAAATAGAAGGGAAAATGTTTGAAATAGTAATGGATAGATTAAAGGAATATGGTTTTGAACATTATGAGATTAGCAATTTTGCTAAAAATCAAATGTATTCAAAACATAATAAACTATACTGGACATTACAAGACTATATAGGAGTTGGACTAGGCGCACATGGATTTTTAGATAATGTAAGAACTTATAACCATAAATCACTAAATAAATATAATGATAATCCCAGAGCCCTAGAAGTAGTTCAAACTAAAAATGACAACATTCAAGATTATTTAATCTTTGGCTTAAGGTTGATTGATGGGATAAATATTGATGATTTTAACCAAAAATTTGAGGTTGATCTCTTAAAATTATTTCCAGAAATAAAAACTAAAATAAATGAAAGTTTACTAAAAGTAAACAATGGAAATTTAATGTTAACAGAAAAAGGTATCTTTTTTGGTAATCAAGTATTTGAGGTATTTGTATGAAATTTATCATAAAAGACTATGAGTTATATTTAAAAAAAGAAAAAGGACTAAGTGTAAATACCATCACTAGTTATTTAAAAGATGTTAATCAATATTTAATATTTTTAGAAAAATATCATGAGATAAAAAAACCCAGACATTTAAATAAAAAAACACTAAGTAACTATTTAAAAAATATTAAAGATAAATATGAAGTATCAACTTATGCAAGAAAACTAACTGCGATAAAGAGTTTTTATAACTTTTTATTAATTGAAAATGAAATAGATTTAGACTTTGCTAAAGATATTGAAACACCTAAATTACCTAAAAATTTACCTCAAGTATTATCGGTTGAAGAAGTAAGTAGATTATTTAGTGTAATTGATATTGAAACTGTATACGGACTTAGAAACATTGCTTTACTTGAATTGATCTATGGGTCAGGTCTCAGAGTATCAGAGTTACTTGATATTAAATTATCTGACATTCATTTAAATGAAGGGTATATAAAAATAATTGCTAAAGGTAATAAAGAACGAGTTGTTCCAATATCGCCAATGGCAGTATATGCAATTAGAAGATATTTAATTAAGTCGCGTGAACAATTATTAAAAAATGAGAAATCACTTTATTTATTTATTAATAACCAATCATCACGTTTATCAAGACAAGGATTTTATAAGATTTTAAAGGGTCTAGCATATGATGCAAACATTAATATCGATATATCTCCGCATACACTTAGACACTCATTTGCAACACACCTTTTAGAAAATGGAATGGACCTTAGAACACTACAAACGTTGCTAGGACATGAAGATATATCAACCACACAGATATACACTCATATAAGTAATAAACGATTAAAAGAAGTATATAACAGCACACATCCACGTGCAAGAAAAGAGGAAGAAAATGTATAAAAGAATATTTTTAATTGTGATGGATAGTCTAGGAATTGGTGAAGCACCAGATGCAAAAGACTACAATGATTTAGGGGCAAATACTATTGGCCATATCGCAGAGAAAATGGATTTAAATATTCCAAATTTAGAAGCGTTAGGATACGGAAATATTGCTCCAATTAGAAACGTAAAAAGAGTTGAAAAACCATTAGCGTTTTATACAAAAATGATGGAAGCATCACTCGGGAAAGATACTATGACAGGTCACTGGGAAATGATGGGTTTATATATTGATAAACCATTTCAAACATTTACAGATACAGGATTCCCGATTGAATTAATTAAAGAGTTGGAAGAAAAAACAGGGTATAAAACAATTGGTAATTATTCAGCAAGTGGAACAGAAATTTTAGTTGAGCTAGGTGAAAGACATATGCAAACTAAAGAACTAATTGTTTACACTTCAGCTGATAGTGTATTACAAATTGCAATGCATGAAGATATAATTCCAATTGAAGAACAATATAGAATTTGTGAAATAGCAAGAGAAATTACAATGAAGCCTGAGTGGAAAGTTGGCCGAGTTATTGCAAGACCATTTATTGGAACTGATAAGACTAATTTTAAACGAACACCAAATAGACATGACTATGCATTAAAACCATTTGCAAAAACAGCCCTAAATTTCTTAGAAGAAAAAGGAGTAGATGTTATAGCACTTGGTAAGATCAATGATATTTTTGATGGATATGGAATTACTAGATTTAGTAAAACGGTAAGTAACAGTGATGGAATGAAACAAATCACAGAAGTTGCAAAAGAAGATTTTGAAGGTTTAGTATTTTTAAATCTTGTTGACTTTGATGCACTTTATGGACATAGAAGAGATCCAATCGGATATGGTAAAGCAATCGAAGAGATGGATAGAGAATTACCAGACTTAATGAAAAACTTAAATGAGGATGACTTATTAATATTAACAGCTGATCACGGTAATGACCCAGTTCATCACGGGACAGATCATACGAGAGAGTATGTGCCATTAATTATTTATTCAAAGAGATTTAAAGAAGGAAAAGAAATAAATTTAAGAAAAACATTTGCTGATGTTGGATATTCAATTAGTGAAAACTTTGAAGCTGAGCTTCCAGAAAATGGTAAATCATTCTTAAAAGAAATTAAATAAAACATAGCTTAACATGAAAGATAGACAAATTATAAGTCTATCTTTTTTTATTTTAAAAATCTTTGTTTACTATTTATAAACCTTTAAAATAGAGAAGATAAGAAAATGATCTGTTTTTTAGACGAATCAAGGTGGGTTATTATTCGACTTTTACAAACTCGAACGCTTAAAACTCGTCATATAAAATGTAGGATTATTAGTTAATATAAAGATTGATTATTAATATAATAGTTAAAACATAATAAATTTACATATTTTTAAAAAGGATTTAAAATCCATTGTTTAGTAAAACCTTATTTAATACAGTTTAAACACAAAAGTAGCATAAAAGCCTGAAATTCATCATTTATAAGTAATCAACATATCCACACTAATTGAGTTGTTAGCTCCACTAAGGTCACATCACTAGGTTTACATAATATATATTATAGGAACTAATTTACATATAAAAAAAGACTTGTTAATGGAATAATCGCTCTTATGGTATAATTTTTATAGCGTTTAAATACAAATATATTTAAATATTGCGCATTAAACAATACCATAATATGCATATATGAGTTAGTTTAGGTTCTTATACTCTGTTTTAAGCGTCTGAAATACTTAAAGCTTAATAAACACCTTACTGGATTGCTATAATCGTATGGACGCTTTTAAAGGAATTAAACGCTCACTAATTTGTGACTTCTTCTACTATTTAACTGAGCAAAATACTATATGATTTTATGACTGAAAAAATATATGAATTGTTTGTAGCTAATCTTATGATATTTTCGGATATATATAAAATAGCTAAAAAAGCATCGAATTTTAAAAAATGCATTTTTTTGTCATTTGTTTACAAATAGTAAACAATCATTTATTTACCATATTTTGTAATATCTATATTTTATTTTTATAGTATAATAATTCTAATACAAAAAGAGAGGAAAATTATATGAAAGAAATTTTAGTTGTTAATAATTTAGTCAAGACTTTCAAACTTTCCAAGAAACAACAAAAGATTGAAAAGACAAAAACAAAAGTTAAAGTTGCTGTTGATGATTTATCATTCAAAGCATATGAAGGTGAGATCTATGGTCTACTTGGACCAAACGGTGCTGGTAAGACTACTACTCTTAGAATTATATCAACCCTTATTAAACCTGACTCCGGTGATGCAACAATGAATGGACATTCAGTTGTAGATGAACCAAACGAGATTAGAAAGAATATTGGATTTATGACTAGCGAATTAAAACTTGAGGAATTTTTTACTCCTAATTATTTATTTGATTATTTCGCTAAACTTCATGGAATTGAAGATGATGTTATTAAAGAGAGAAAAGATTTCTTGTTTGCTAAATTTGGTGTTGAAGATTTTAAAGAGGTAAGAATATCTGATATGTCTACTGGGATGAAACAAAAAACATCATTAGTTATTTCAATTGCTCATGATCCACAAATTATTATTTTTGATGAACCTACTAATGGACTTGATGTTATTACAGCGAAATCTGTAACTGACTTTTTAATTGAATTAAAGCGTTTAGGCAAAACTGTTATTTTATCAACTCACATCTTCTCACTCGTTGAAAAGCTCTGTGATAGAGTAGGTATAATTATTAATGGGAAAATGGTTTTAGATGACACGCTAGAAAATGCAACAAAAGACGACACATTAGAAAATGTATTCTTTAGTTTATACGAAGCAAGTGAAGGTGATAGTCTATGAGAAATATACTTACAATTATTAAGAAAGAATTAAGAAGATTTTTTACAGATAAAAGAATGTTAATCTCACTAATTCTACCTGGTGTTATTATTTTTGTTTTATATAGTGTAATGGGTAATTTCATGTTTAAAGAATCTGATCCAGATGATACATATATCTATCAAGCAGTTGTTGTAAATGCACCAAGTGAACTTGAAGAATTATTTAAATTTGATGGTAAATTCTCATATGAAATAGCAAGTGAATCTACTGAATTTTATAAAGAAAAAATTGCTAATTCAGAACTAGATTTATATATTGTTTATCCCTTAAATTTTTATGATGATGCAATGAATTTTACTCCTGATGGATCAAACACTGGAACATCTCCAGAAGTTAAAATCTACTATAATTCAGTCAATGATAAATCAAGTGAAGCATATCAAATATATACATTTGCTCTCAATGGATTTAAAGACCAAATATCAGAAAAATTTAGAGTAAACAATTCTGATGAAGATTTTAATTTAGCTTCAAAATCTTCAATTACTGTTGAAATATTATCAACACTTCTACCATTTTTATTAATCATTTTCTTATTCAGTGGAGCAATGCAAATTTCTATTGAAGCAATTGCAGGTGAAAAAGAACGTGGTACAATTGCTACAATTCTTGCTACCCCAATTAGTAGATTTGAATTAGCCTTTGGTAAAATGATGGCCTTAAGTATTGTATCTTTAGTAAGTGCATTTTCTAGTTTTATAGGACTTATGGCATCTATTCCAAAACTAATGAATGGAATGGACCTAGACTTAAATGTTTATACTGTTGCTGATTATTCATTACTTCTACTTGTTATAATTACAACAACTATTCTTTATGTTGTGTTAATTTCATTAGTAAGTGCATATTCAAAATCAGTAAAAGAGGCCTCATCATTATCAGCCGGATTAATGATTGTTAATATGTTAATTGGTATTACTTCAATGACTGGTGTTGCAAATAATGGAATTGGCTCAAGCTTTATTCCTTTATATAACTCACTTCAATCAATATCATCAGTTCTAAGCCAACAAACTTCAATTATTAATATTACAATTACCTTAATCGTAAATGTTTTATTGATTGGGCTTGGAATATTTGGTCTATCTAAAATGTTTGATTCTGAAAAAATTATGTTCCAAAAATAAAATAATGACTAGTTCGATTGAACTAGTCATTTTTATTTAAAGTCTTCATTTATATATGTATAAATATTTAATACTATTAATATAATAATATAGATAAAAGCGTAACTTAATGTATTTGTATAGTTTTTAAAGTTTGATATATTAATTGGAAAGACATAAAATATTGCTATTTTTGATTCAATATTTAAATAGAAACCTAGTACATAATAAAGCATTATTATTAAGTAACCAATTATTTTTTTATCCTTTCTAACAAGTAATAAAATAAGTAAAAACATTAAAACATTATCAATTAACAAAAAAGTCATATCACGATAAAAGTTTACTTTTACTAAACAATCATTTTTACTTATTTTAAGAGCTAGGTAATAATTTAAAGTGCTAATCAATATTAGTAATATTATGATGTATAAGTAAATAATAATTTTACTTTTAATTACCTTACTTCTTCCAATATAAGTTGTAATATTATTAATATAGTTATGATCATGATCTGTTAATAGTAAGACTAGACTTATTGGTATAATTATTTTTATTAATTCTAACAGTAACTCATTATAGTAATTAAAATAATAATTGCTATTTAATATAACTTCATCATGTGCTACATCATTAGGTAATAACAAATAGTTAATAGATAATAAAAAAGCTAAATAGATAAATATAATGATTAGATTTTTTCTTGATAACAAATGATTTAAAACAAGTCTAATCATAGTTCTAATAATTCACCAAACTTAAATTTTTTTTCTTGATGGGTAACGATAATAATTGGTGTAGTAATATTCTTTAAATATTTAATTACTTTATTAGCAGTTTTTACATCTAATCCATTTAGTGGTTCATCTAGAATAATTAATTCATTATTACCTATTAGTGTTACTGCAATTGCAAGTTTTTGCTTATTTCCTTTAGAGAGTTCATAAATCTTTTTTTCTGTATCTAGTTCAACAAGTCTAATAAAGTCATAACAAATACTTGCTTTTTTTATTTGAGCAATTACTTCTAAGTACGTTTGAACTTTACTATATAGTGGTAAGTCAATTATTTCTTCTAGATACGAAATTTTATTAATGTTAATGTTCATTGTCCCTTTTGAATGCTTAATATAACCTGATAATAGTTTAATAAGTGTTGATTTACCAGATCCATTTGCGCCTTTTACGATTAATCTAGAATCATTATTAATCTTTAGATTAAATGTTTTATTTAAATAGCTTTTATTAATATCTTTAAAATCAATCAAACTCATATTTATTTACATCTTTAGTTTTACTTAATAAGTTATAGTCTTTAACGTATTTATGGTTATTTAAATAATAGTATTTATCTTCTTCTGATTTAATAATGACTGGTAAGTTATAAACATATAATTCTTTTTCTTTGATATTTATTGCTAGTACGTTATCGTTATAAGTAAAATCTGTTTCCATATTACTGCCAATAAATATATTACTAATATTAATTTCTTTGTTTAGTTCAATAATAATCTTACTAATTGATAAGTCATTATTATCAATTTTTTTTGAGTCAATCGATTTCCAGTCAAGACTTGTTTTATAATCCAAATACATTAAATTAAAATTTCCAATTTCCAGTTCAAATTTCTTTTGATCAAAAAAAGTAATTAATAGTGACGCATTATCATAGTTAATATCATTTTCTAGGTTTGGTATTTTAAACATTAAAGTATACATATCATATTTATTACCTAGATACTCTTCAGTATGTGAATAGGTAACTTTGTTTAAGTCCAGTTTTAACTTATTATCACTATTATTATCTTTAATAATAAATGACTCATAACTCTCATTATTTTCAAAGGGAAACTTTAGGTTGCTAGAATAAAAGTTAATATTAATCGATTGGTCTTTATCAAACAGATAGTTGTTTAGTGTATTTATTGTTAGTAAATACTTATCCTGTTCTTTCTTATTATCAATAGCTAAAATAATTAAGATAATAATTAATATAGGTAGTAATATTATTAAGAGGTTCTTTTTCATATTCTAACCTTTTCTAACTTATAATATTTACTACTCATTTCAAAAACCTCATAACCACCCCTGTTGTTTCTAATAAAGAATAGATAATTTGCAGCAACACCATTTGTAAGATAACCTTCACCATAATAATAAAGATTAACTTGTGTCCCTGGATCTACCTTCATTTTAACCTCATAAACCTCTTTACTAGAACTTGTTTTATCGGTTGAGTATGAAAGTTTAAGTGAACCATCTAAACCGTTTTTAAAGCCGGTTTTACTACTTGTTTGACTAAGACCTATACTACCTGTTGCTGAGAAACTATATTTAGAAGTTTCTGTATCCTCTCGTTTATAGTTATAGTCAATCGGTGTATAACCATCATTATAGTAGGTAAAGATAGTTTCACTAATAAAACTTACCTTTACTCTATTATTGATTGTTTTTACCTTCCAGCCCATAAATTTTCGCTTATCGACTTCTTTATAATGACTACTTAACTCATTAGATGTATATTGATCAATAAGCTTACCATTTGTAATATTTAACTCCTCAAAATTTCTATAATGATCAGCTTTTATAAGTTTATTACTAAACATTACAAAAACTAACATTATAAAGATAATTAAAACTTTTTTCATTAAATCACTCCTCCTACTAAATAATAAGAGAAATATTATAATTTTACTTTTTATAAAAAAAATCAAACTATTTTACTAGTTTGATTGATTATATTATTATCTATTTTTCATGTATTCTTCAATATCTTTTACTTCTTTAATAATATCTTTTGATAGATTGATTGCTCCATCTTTAGTAATTAAAATATCATCCTCAATTCTAATACCGATTGATTCTTCTTCGATATATAATCCAGGCTCAACTGTAATAATTGCACCTTCTTTAATTACTTCATCATATAAACCAACATCATGAACATCTAATCCTAAATAATGCCCTAAACTGTGATAATAATACTTTGTTATTTCACTATCTTCTTTAATTAACCCAATTTCTTTTAAGCCATCTATTAAAATTTGTTTACCAAAATCATTGAATTCCTTCATAGTTCTTCCTGGTTTTAACCATTTAATAGTTTCTTTATTTGCTTTTAAAACAATTTCATAAATTTGTTTTTGACGAGTGCTAAATTTACCATTTGCTGGATATGTTCTAGAAATATCTGAACAGTAATTATTATATTTAACCCCTAAATCAAATAAGATTAATTCATTATCATTGATAATATCATCATTATCTACATAATGAAGAATAGTTGCATTTTTACCACTCGCTGCAATTGTGTCAAATGAGGTTTCTGTGTTGTTTTTATTTAAAATATAATTATATTCAGCTTCTATCTCAAACTCTCTTAAACCTGGCTTTAAAGCGTTTAAGACGTGTTTTAAGGCTTTATTAGTAATATTTATAGCTTCAAGTGTGTCTTTAATCTCTAATTCATCTTTGTACATTCTAAGTGATGCCAATTTACGTTGTGAGTTTAGTATTTGTAAACTTGGGTAATTGTTTTTTAATTTATTTGCAATTAATTCAGTATTTGTTAAAAAATCATTAACCTTAATTTTTTCTAAGTCAAAGTATACTTTATCTATTTCTCCAAATATGTTTGCTCGTGAAATACCTAACTGAGTATTAATAAAAGTATCTAAGGTATTTATATCTTTAATATTTGCAAGTTCAATCCCTGATAAAGTACTTGCTTCTTCAAATGTTAATGTTTTGCCTTCCCATAATGCTTTGATTGGATCTTGTTTTTCGATAAATAAAAATGATTCACTTTTATTTTTTCCTTTAATTACGACTAAAACAACGTTTGCTTGATCAATATTTGTCAAATAAAAGAAATTTCTATTAACACTAAATGGGAAAAATTGATCATTTGATTTGTGTTTTTGTTCCCCTGAATAAAATAGCGATATACTACCTTCTTCAATTTTATTTATATAATTTTCTCTTCTTAATTTTATCATTTTGTTACCTCTCGTTTAGTTTAAAAATCTTTAGTAATCCTTTAAATATTAATAAAGGATCATTTTTTTGTTCGTGTTTAATAAGTGGAATTATTATATTTGAAAATCCCCCTGTTGTTATAACTTTAAAATCTTCTTTAACTTCTTCTTTAATTAGACTAATTAAACCATCTACTTGTGCTGCAACTCCGTATGTAACTCCCGATTGCATGCAACTGATTGTATTCGTTTCTAATACTTTATTTGGTACTTTGATATCTATTTTGGGTAATAATGCCGTATTTTTAGTTAAAGCATTAATAGATATTTCAACTCCAGCCGTAATAATAACCCCTGTTATAGCATTGTTTTTAACGTATATGTACTTAGTTGCTGTACCTAAATCAACAATTAAAGTTGATTTATTTTCACTTACAACTTCTGCTGCAACAGCAATTAAATCAGCACCGACCTCACGTGGGTTATCAGTTTTAACTTTAACTCCAGTTTTTGTTTTGGGCTGAATTAGTAAGGGTACTATTTTTAGTCTTTCTTCTACAAGTTTAACTAATTCTAAAGTAATTTTGGGAACAACTGAAGCTATTACTACACTAGTTATCTTTGTTAAATCAATGAATTGTTTTAATTGAATATAAAATTCATCTGATGTTTTATTTAAGTCTGAACTTATGTTATAGTTTGCGATAATTTCATTATCCTTAGCAACTGCAAAATTAACAGTTGTATTACCAATATCAAATAGTAGTATCATCATTATCATCTACTTTCTTTTTAATAGCAACAACAATTGGTGTTCCTATAAGGGTTGCTATTACAACTTCTAAAATACCATTTGTTAGCGCAATTAACATTATTAAGTTAATAACCGTTTGATTTTCACCGAGCATTAACTCAAATGCACTTGGTTTAAAGATTAATAACGAGCTAAGTACTAATATTGTATGGATAAAGGTTGAAATAATGAATACTGATGGAATATAAGCATTTTTGCCACTTTTAAAAATAATATAATAAATATAAAATACAATCATTGCTAAAATTAAAACAATAATTCCAATATTGATTATTAATCTATAATTCATGTAGTTATCTGCTAAAATATTTCTTAAAAATTCATTAATTCCAAAAAATATCCCAAATCCAGTTACTAATGATACGATAACGGTTAGTATTATTTTACCTGGTTTTATAATATTTATTTTCTTAAAAAACTTAATTAAATAAAATGTTATAATAGCTAATAAAATTCTTGGGAGCACTGAGACAAGAGGATTTTTAAATGCCTCATCAACAGGTGTTGCTGCCCTCATAAATGCAACCATTAAGGATCCTAAACCAAAAAATACCCCTAAATAAATACTTCCACTAAGTGATAGTAAAAATATTCCTACTAAAACTGGAATATGTATAATCGTTATACTAACCCCAGGAACAATCGTGATGTACCCAATATTTGGTACGAGTGACAAAAATAGTATTATTGCGCCAAAAATTGCAGTTAGCACCATACTAAATGTTTTGTTTTTTAAATTCATTATTTTCTCCTTTTTAGGCCTAGAAGGTCCCATAAGTATATATTATAATTTATTCTATGAAATTTCCGTAGACATTGTTTGCAGGATCTGCATACATTCTTCTACCGGTATTTAGTTTATCAATTAACTTAATATCTTCTTCTTTTAAAATAATCTTTGAAGCATTAAAGTTTTCTTCTAATCTTTCTTTATTAACACTTTTTGGGATCATTATTACATTTTTTGCTAATCCCCAAGCAATTGCAATTTGTGCAATTGAAGCTTTATATTTTTTAGCAATTTTATCTAAAACACTAAAATATGGTTCATTAAATAAATTTCCTCTCATTAATGGTCCATATCCCATTAATTGGATACCATGATCATTTAAGTAATTAATTAAATTTACCTGGCTTAGACCTGGATGCATTTCAACTTGATTGACATGAGGTTTAATTTTTACGTGTGGAATTAGTTGTTCCATTTGATATCTAGTGAAATTAGATAAACCAATTGCTTTTACTAATCCTTTTTCATAAAATTCTTCAAAAACTTCCCATGTTTGAATATTAATTTTATCATCATGATTTGGCCAGTGAATTAAAAGTAGGTCAATGTAATCTACTTTTAAATCTGCAAAACTTTTATAAATTAATTCTCTTGTTTTAGCTTTTGAATGATGTCTGTTTAGTTTTGTAGTAATAAAGAATTCACTTCTTTTTAACCCACTAGCTAATAGGGCATCACCAATTGCATGTTCATTAAGGTACATTTGAGCGGTATCAAAATGTCTATAACCAATTTCTATTGCTTCCAATATAACCCTTTTAGTTTCTGCGTCATCATTCATTAAAAAGGTTCCTAATCCTAAATTTGGTAATTCATAGTTATTACTTAACTTAATCAATATATCCCTCCTTTATTTTATTTAATTCAGATTCATTAATATTTTCTACAATATTAAATAACATCTTTCTTGCTTCTATAATATCATTAAAATCTGCAATTGCAGCACTAGAATGTATGTATCTAGCAGGTAGGCCGATTGTTGTTGCTAAAATTCCCCCATTTTCATCGAGTGCAGCTGCAGCATCAGTGCCTCCCAGTGAGATAAATGGTTGGTATTTTAAGTTGTTCTTAGTTGCAACACTCTTAAAATAGTTAATTAAACCTTGCATCATCACATTTCTTGGATCAAAAATTCTCATTAAGAAACCTTCACCAAGTCCAGCCATTTCAATTTTTTCTAAATCATTTACAGGTGATGCATCAAGAGCAATAAACATATCTGGTCTAAATTTCTTAACTGATGTTTTAGCACCTCTTAGCCCTACTTCTTCTTGAACGGTTGCACCAATATATAAATTAACATCAACATCAATGTTATTGAAATGTTTGATTGCCTCAAGAGCAAGTCCACAACCAAATCTGTTATCGATTGCTTTTGAAATAAAGCGATCCTTATTTGCGGTATAAGCAAAGTTACTTGGGAATACAACCATTTGACCAGGTTTAACACCAAATTCTTTTGCTTGTTCTAAACTTGTTGCTCCAATATCTAGTAAAAAATCTTTAATCTCAACCTTGTTTGCTTCTTTAATATGAGGGGGAAGTGAACCTATTACCCCTTTAATTACAGTCTCATCGTCTAAATGAAGGTCCATAACTTGAGAGATTAATACTTCAGGTTTAAATCCTCCAGTTGGCTGTAGTTTAATATGGCCATTTTTAGTAATGCTGCTTACCATGAAACCTACTTCATCCATATGTCCAGCAATCATAATAGTTTTAGCATTTTTATTTTTAGACTTTTTATAGGCAAAAATACTACCTAAGTTATCATATACTATTTCATAATTTGGATATTTTTCTATGAAATTCTTCATATATTTTCTTACATTATTTTCATTACCACTTGTTGCTTTTAAATTTAGTAAATCTTCATATATTTTAAACATTTTTTACTCTCGCTTTCAATTGATAAAGATTACCTTTTTCAATTCTTTTAATTTCATATTCTGTATAATACTTATCACTTTGATAATCAAAATCTATTTGGAAAATATCAAAGTATTTTGATATATAAGTAATTGAATCGTTGAAAAATGATTCATGATCAGTTCTAAATTGTATGACTCCATCTTTTTTAAGTAATTTTAAATATAATTCTAAAAAAGAATAATATGTTAATCTTCTTTTATGATGCCTATCTTTAGGCCAAGGATCTGAAAAGTTTAGATAAATTAAATCTACCGAATTAGGCTCTAAGTATTCTAAAATATTTGAACTATCATCTAAAATTACTGTTAGGTTTTTTATTTGATTTTCTTGCTTTTTTTGAGAAATTCGGTAACAAACATCCATATTTCTTTCAAGTGCAACATAATTTATATCTTTATTATCATTTGCTAAACTAGAAATAAATTGTCCTTTACCACTACCAACTTCTAAGTGAATAATACCTTCTAGTTTAAGTTTTAAAGGTGAAGTGATTGCCTCTAGTTCTTGCATTTTAGTTTTATCTAAACCTTTAATTTTCTTTTGACGCATTAAAATTCACCTCTAAGATACTCAAATAATTTATCACTGTTTTCTCGATATAGAATTGTTAATTCATTACCCTTAAATGATGCTGTAATTTTAAGGTCCTGTAAAACTTTAACATCTACTATCTTTTTATCATTGAGGGTAATTTTGATACGGTCTTGTGTTTTTTCGACTTTTAAAATATTTTCAAGATTTATTGCGTTTGCAATTTCTTCAAATTCTTTTTTATTTATTTCACTTTTTTTAAGATTTTTAGTTTTATTACGTCTAATTACAAATACTAAAAATGATATTAGTATTACTGCAACAATTAAGACTAGACTATAAAATATCACTATTCTTTCCATAATTATTTAAAATCCTCCTTTAATTTAATGTACATTGCATCACCAAATGAGAAAAATCTATATTTATTATTAATTGCTTCTTGATAAGCATTAATAATATATTCTTTTTTTGAAAATGCACTAACTAACATAATTAAACTACTTTTTGGTAAATGAAAATTGGTAATTAATTCATTTACTACTTTAAACTTATATCCTGGATAAATAAAGATATTGGTATCAAAAATTCCAGGAGTAAACTTTCCATCATTGAAATTACTTTCTAAAGTTCTGATTGATGTAGTTCCTACAGCAATTATCTTTTTATTGTTATTTACTGCTTCATTTAATTTGTTTGCTGCATCTAAAGTAATATGGTATGTTTCACTGTGCATATGGTGTTCTTCAACATTAGTAGTACTTACTGGTCTAAATGTTCCAAGTCCCACGTGTAAGGTAATTGGAATAATTAGTACCCCATTATTTGTTAATATTTCTAATATTTCTTTTGTAAAATGAAGACCAGCAGTTGGTGCAGCTGCACTACCAATCTCTTTTGCATAAACAGTTTGATAACGATCTTTATCAGACAAGCGTTCTTTAATATATGGTGGAAGTGGCATTGTTCCAAGTCGCTCTAGTATTTCGATTAAAATACCCTCATAGACCAGTTCAAATATTCTAATTCCTTCTTCTTTTTCTTCTAAACAAATAGCTTTTAGATCTTCGCTAAATATTACTATATCGCCAACCTTAATTTTTCTTGCTGGTTTGGTTAAAGTTTCCCAAACATCTTTTTTTAGTTCTTTTAGTAATAGTAACTCAATTTTTGCATTAGTTTTAAACTTAGCACCAATAATTCTTGCTGGTAATACTTTAGTTTCATTTAAAACTAAAACATCACCTTTTTTTAAATATTTTGTTATATCATAAAAATGTTTGTGTGTTATTTTACCTGTTTCTTTTTCCATAACCAACATCTTTGAATAATCCCTTTTTTCAAGTGGACTTTGTGCTATTAATGATTCAGGTAAATCAAAATCAAAATCTTCTACTTTCATTAATCTAAAAACCCTTCATAGTATTTAACACCTAAAATATCATATGCCTTTTTCATAGCAACTCTTCCTCTAGCTGTTCTTTTAATATATCCTTCTTTAATTAAATATGGCTCATATACATCTTCAAGTGTTGAAACTTCTTCAGCAATTGAAGTTGCTAGCGATTCAATTCCAACCGGACCACCATTAAATTTATTCACTAAACTATCTAAATAAAATAAGTCAGCCTGATCTAGTCCATCACTTGATATTCCAAGTTTATTTAAAGCAAGTTTTGTTATTTCATTTGTAATTATTCCGTCATTTAGGACGTCTGCAAAGTCTCTAACTCGTCTAAAAATACGGTTAACAATTCTTGGCGTGCCCCTACTTCTTCTAGCAATTTCACTACTTGCATCTTTTGATATTTCACAATCATAAACTCTAGCAGTTCTTTCAACAATTTGAATAAGTTCATTTGTTGAATAATAATTTAATCTAAAAACAACGCCAAATCTATCTCTAAGCGGTGCTGATAGGTCACCAAATCTCGTTGTAGCTCCAACTAGAGTAAATGGTGGTAGTTCAATTCTAATTGATCTAGCTTCACTTTCGCTACCAATTAGAATGTCTAAGACATAATCTTCCATAGCACTATATAATACTTCCTCAACAAATCTAGGAATTCGGTGTATTTCATCAATAAACAAAACATCACCAGCATTTAACTGACTAAGAATTTGTGCTAAATCACCAGTTTTTTCAATAGCTGGACCGCTAATAACCTTAATTTTTGTTCCAAGTTCGTTTGCAACAATTTGGGCAAGAGTCGTTTTACCAAGACCAGGAGGACCATAAAATAAAATATGGTCTAATGATTCATCGCGTTTAAGGGATGCTTTAATATAAATATCAAGCATTTCTCTTATTTCTTCTTGGCCAATAAATTCATTAATAATTTGTGGTCTTAAGCTTTGATCAAAATCTTCATTTTGTAACTCTTGACTTAATAAATTATTTTTACTCATTTAATCATCTCATTTCAGTATGTTTTTTAATGCTTGTTTAATTATTTCTTCTACTTTTAAAGTTTGATCCATATTTTTAAGTACTCTCTTAATATCTGCCTTTTTATAACCAAGCGCAAGCAATGCTTCTTCCGCATCTCTTAAATTATTAGTTAAGTTATAATCTTCTTCAATAACTAACTTACCCTTTAAATCTAAAATAATTTGTTGAGCAGTCTTATTACCGATACCAGGGAATTTTGTTAAAAGCTTAACATCTCCTGTTTCAATTGCAGTAATGACTTCACCAATATTATCTGTTGCCATGATACTTAAGGCAGTTTTAGGACCAACTCCATTTACTGATATTAGTCTAATGAATAACTCTTTTGCTTCTTCAGTCATAAAACCATATAAATTAAAAATATCTTCTCTAACATAATGATATGTATAAACGGTTACAATATCATTTACATGATATTTAAATGGATTAGCAACAATTATTTGATAACCGATTCCATTGTTGTCAATTACTACATATGCAGGATTAACTTTTAACACTTTACCTGTTATTTGAAAATACATATTATCAGTCCTTTTCTAAATTAATAAGTCCTAAATATTATACCATATTTAAGACTCAAATTGAATTTTCTTTATTAAGTTTTATGCTGTTATAACTGAACCGTCATACTTGTCATTAATAAATTTTTTAATTTTAGTAGATTGTAATACTTCAAGTAAAGCTTTTATCTTAGGTAAATATTATCTGCTTTTTTAGCTACTAATATATTTACATAAGGATTATTATTAGTTGATTCTTTTTCGATTGCTTTTTTTAAATAAATTACCAGTAATTGCATAATTACCATTAATAAAAAATAGTGCTCCTTGCTTATTTTTCTTCGTTGTTACTAGTAAGTTTGCATCAATTATTTCAAACTTAAAATCTTTAACCTTTGATTTTATCGCAAGTTCCGGTTTTGAATAGTTATTTAGTTGATCAAAATCATCAAAAACTCTTCTAAGCTTAAATTACTTAAAAATAAAACAATACGTCCATGTTGGAAAAAGTTTTCATCTGTCTTACCTTTTTCAACTTCTGGATTACCTTTTGAATAATCATTATTACTTGAATTTTTAGCTTATAACCTAGCTCTTTTTTTAATAATATTTTTATCATTAGAAAAATTAACAATTTTTAATATAGTATCACCATTACATTTAATGTCAAATTTTATTGTATTTATTAAGGGATTTTTCTTAAATGTCTTTTACATTTAGTATAATTATTATGATATAATAAAAGAAGGATGTGATATGATGAAAATTGATTTTGATAATATTTTACTTAACAAACTAAATGAAATTAATTTAAACGAAGATAATAAAATAGAAAAAGATATTAAAGACCAGATTTCAAGTCTTTTTTCACATGTTAGTATCAATGAAGATTTTTTCAAAAGTCAAATTGAAGTCTTTAACAGCGAAGTATTAAAAAACAACATTACACTTCATCGTGAGTTTTCATCAGTTAGTGAAAATTTAACAAAATCAATTAATATTGCAGTTGCAAAGAATAGTGAAGAGATAAAAAAACATAATGAGATTGCTGAAGCTAATATTTCTAAATTAAAAGCTGAATATAAATTAAAACAGGATGAAATTAATGAAAAGATTTTACTTGAAGAAGATAAACTAAATATACACCTAATTGATGTTAGAAAGATTTATCAAGATGAAATCATACAAATAAATAAAGAAATTGAAATAGTAAGAGAAAATACAAGTTTAGCAAAACAAAAAATAGAATTTAAATTTTCAGATAAAATAAAAAAGATTGAAGAAAATTTTGAAAATTTTAAAACTGCTAAAAATCAGTCATTAGTTGAATTAAGAAATCAATATAATTCAAAAATTGAAGAATTCAAAATTTTACTAGATGAAAATAAAATTGAAAAAGATAATTCTTATTTGACTATTAAACAAACATTTAATCAAGCAAGTATTAAATTTAATAATTTTATCAATGAGCATAAAAAACATTTTGAAATTCAAAAACAAAAAATTGTAACTAAAAATAGAAATATTATTAGTGATTTAAATTTTGAGATTGAAGATTTAAATGAGTACTTTGAAAAAGCAAAAACTTTAATTATTAATGAACATCAAGAAAAAATTAAGGCTTTAAATATTGTTTTTGACGTACAAAAAAATGCTCATAATAAAGCAAACATTGAAATTATTAATAAATATAATAGTAAAATCTCTACTACTAATAGTGAATTAAGCATTAATAGAGATTCAATTAATAATCAAATAAAGTTATTAGAAAAAGAAAAAAGAGATGCCCTAAAAAAGGCTGCAGACATTTTTGAAGAAAATAAGATCTATAAAGATTATAACCGAATGATCAAAAATTTAGACAATAAATTACTGCAGTTAGTAAGTGAACGTGATAAAAAAGTAATTCAAGAAGAACTTCAACTGCAAAAAGCTCTATATAACCATGATATAAAAAACATAAAACATTTAAATGAATGGCGTTATAACAAAAATTTATATGATAAAGAACGTGATTTAAATTATCAAATTTATAAGGCTAAATATAATAATGATTTTTCAGTTATCAAAGAAAAGGAATTGTTAGAAAGTAAACGAGTAGAAATCTTTAACCGTTTAGAAACTTTATTTCTTGAAAACAATCTTCTCCCAATTGAATTACAGCTAAAGCTTTCTTCTTCTATCCAAAACCGTGATATTAATTTACTAAACATTGACTCAGATAGTACTAAACTTGATTGTGAGTTAAATATTAAGTTACTTGAGATTTTATATAGTTTGGAAGAACTTTTCATTAAAGAAGAACTTGAAGTTGAACAAAATAAGAAAGACTTTGAAATAAAATTATTAAGACTTACAAATCAACTTGAATTGGAAAAGGAAAATGCAAAGCGTGATCACGAAATTAAAAATCTAGAGTTAAATATTAATCTGCAAGATTACCTACATGAAAATAAAAGTAAAAAATATCGTGACTACTTCTTCTTACAAAAAAGAATATATTTATCTCATATCGACCTTTTAAAAAATGAACTTGATTATAATATTTCAAACGAGAAAAGAAATGCTTTACTTGAAGAACAAAAAAGAAATAAAATATCTCTTGAAATAAAAACAAAAAATCAAAATATCTTAATTTCAAAAAAACTACAAAGAAATATAGCTTTACTGAAGATTGATTCAACCTATCATGAAAAAACTAATATTTTATTCTTAGATAACCTATTAGATTTGATAGTTCGTCAAAGAACTCTCATTAAGGACCTTTTCTTACTAAATGACTCTGCAATTCATCCCGAGAAAATAAAGTCTTTAATTAAACTAATTATTGAATTTAATGATATCTATATAAAGATGTATGACTCTTTAATAACTAAATATAAAACCATTAATGAGATTAACTATAACAACAAGGTAAATGATATAACTGAACAAAAATATCGTATTAAACATGAATCAATATTAAATCTACATAATGAAAAGATTAGTATTTTAAAAAATACTAGAAATAATATTTCAAATGAAATTAATCAATTATTAGAAAGATCTAAAGAAATTGAGATTGAATCTGTTCAAAAGTCAATGATCAATAGTGGTTTACAAAAAAATAAATCATCTGATGAAGCTATTTTTTATAGTAAAACTACTTCTTCTTTAAAACTTGAAAGTAAAAATAATCGTATAATCATTAAAAAATTATACCAACAAAGAGCTTTAAAGGAAGAAGAAATCAAAAAGATTAATAAAAAATTAGTTAAACAAGAAAACACTTTAAAATTAAAAAGAAAAAGTGAAGAGGCTAAATATTATAGAAAATATAATATTAATAGCACCAATTTTACTTCCTTATTAAATCAGTTTGATAAATATAATATCTTGCTTAATAAAAACTTATCGGAACTTTTAAAAGACTTATATCTTAATGATATTGCAATTAAAGGTTTCCAAAAAAGATTTAAAAATATTTTTATTAAAATGATTGATAACTCAATTTATAAATTCCAAAACATCTTGAAATTTTGGATTAGTTTTAACCTTAACAATGAAGTTGAATTATTAAAAAGTATGAACCAGTTTACTGATCAGTCAATGAGTTCATTAGAAAAATTAGAAAAGAAATATAACAGGTTTTTACTTGTCGATGGAAAAACATTAACAGAGCATAAAAAAATTCATTTACAAAATGAATTAAACTTAAAAAATAAGATTGCTTCAGATGAGAAACTTCTTGCTTCAATTGATAAGACAAATCACGATTTATATAATATTAAATATAGGGAAATTGAAAAACACATTGAACAAAACAAGGCTAAATTTAATACAAGACTTTCTTTAATTAATGAAAATTTAAAAAATGCAAATGAATATTTATACAAAGACTTTGAAAAAATTAGTTCAAAATGCCGAAAAAAATATCACAGTTTAAAAACTAAAATTTTGACAAATAAAATATTACTTGAGGAAGAAATTAACGATAATAAAGTAAAGACTGAATATCGTGCTAATTTTATTATTAAACAGTATGAAACTCAAAAGATTAAATTCTATAAGACGTTAAAACAATCGAGAAAAAAATATAGTTTTGACATTGAAAAATGTAATCATCTCTTAAAACTTAACAATGACTTATATAATAAAAATGTTAGTGATAATAAGATTAAATTAAAGCGTGAAATTAGACAATTTAATAATGAACTTCAACTCTTTAAAATTCACGGGAAAAAAGACAAACATAAATTAATTAGAAAAGATAAAAAAGAATTAAGAAAAAATTATCGCTTTAAGCTAAAACAAATTAAAAAACAAAGATAACTCCTTATTGGAGTTATTTTTGTTTTAGATAAAAAAAACTTGATCATCAGCTACTGATAATCAAGTCTATTTTAATCTAAGAAATCAAATTCAAACCCATAAACATTAACGGTATCACCATTTGTAACACCCGCTTTTCTAAGTGCATCTTCAACACCAAGTGTTTTTAACTGTTTAGAAAATCTCATAATACCTTCTTCAGATGCAAAATTGGTACGTTCAAAGTGTAGTAATACCTTTGGTCCTGTAACATAGAAGACCTTATCTTCATATTTAACATCAATTTGATTATCATCTTCTTCTAGTTCGTATATTTCATGCGAATCATCCTCAATAACAATCGGTGGGATATTATCAAGTTCAATAATAACTTTATCTAATAACTCATTTAAACCTAGATGTGATGCTGCAGAAATAACATATATTTCCTTATTTTTAAATTTATTTACTATTTTTTTTACTTCTGATTCATCGATAGCATCTGCTTTATTTAAAACAATAATTTGTTTTCTATTTAATAAATCTTTATTGAATTTACCTAATTCTTCATTTATAATTTGGTACTTTTCATATGGATTTTCATCTGTTAAATCAACCATATGTAAAAATATTCGACATCTTTCAATATGTTTTAAAAATCTAAGTCCTAATCCATGACCTTCTGAGGCATTTTCAATAATACCTGGTAAGTCTGCTAGAACAAAATCATGATTTTTATATCTAACCATTCCAAGATTTGGTTGAAGCGTAGTAAATGGATATGCAGCGATTTTTGGTCTTGCATTTGATAAAACTGAAATTAATGTTGATTTTCCAACACTAGGAAATCCTAGTAATCCTACATCGGCTAAAACTCTTAAATCTAGTTTGATCTTTAATTGTTCGCCTCTATCACCATTTTCACTAAACTTAGGTGCAGTATTTCTTTTTGTGGCAAAAGCAATATTACCTCTACCCCCTCTACCACCTTTAGCGACAACAAGTTCTTGATTGTGGTGCGTTATTTCGCCTATTTTAAGCCCTGTTTCATAATTATAGATGATTGTCCCAAGTGGAACTTTTAAATAATTATTTAAGGCATTTGCACCATGCATACCTTTTGACTTACCGTTTTCACCATTTGGTGCTTTAATATGTTTTTGATATCTAAAATCAGTAAGTGTTACCTTACCTTCATCACCAACAAAAACAATGGAACCACCCATTCCACCATTTCCGCCACTTGGACCACCAAATTCAACATATTTTTCTCTTCTAAACGAAGTCATTCCATGGCCACCACGGCCAGCAAAAACTTCAACAACTACTTCATCTATAAACATAATTTTTTCACCTTCTAAATAATAAAAAAGGATAACGTATGTTATCCTTCGTAAACAGACACTTGAGTACGATCGCGGCCTTTTCGTTCATATTTTACATTACCTGATACAGTTGCGAATAATGTATCATCTCCGCCTCTTCTTACATTATTACCAGGATGAATTTTTGTTCCTCTTTGGCGATAAATAATTGAGCCGGCTGATGCATATTGCCCATCAGATAATTTTTGACCTAATCTTTTTGAGTGTGAATCTCGTCCGTTACGGGATGAACCTACACCTTTTTTAGATGCGAATAACTGAATGTTAAGCTTTAACATGCTATCCCTCCTTTTGATTTTTAATATAATTTGGATATTGTTGTTCTAAATCGTATAATGTATATTTTAAGTTGTCTAATAATTTATCCATAATAGGATCATGTTTTTTAACATCTAACTTAAAATAACCTTCGTCAATAATTAGAGAGTATGTACTATTTTTCTCTAATAATTCTCCTGCATTTGCAGTTACTATAATTGCAGTTGAGACTGCGGCACAAACAATGTCTTTACCAGATTCATCATAATTTGCGTGTCCTGATATTTCAATTGTTTCTATTTGGTCATTTTTTATCAAATAGTTTGCTAAAATCATTATGCTTTAACAATTTCTTCGATTACTAATTTTGTATAGCTTTGGCGATGACCTTGTTTTTTACGGAAGTTTTTCTTTGGACGGTATTTAAATACTATGATTTTTTTACCGCGTCCTTGTTTTTCTACTTTCGCTACAACTTTTGCGCCTTCAACTAGTGGTGCACCAATAACTGGATTTTCTCCACCTAAAGCTACAACTTCAGTAAACACATAATTTTCTCCAGCTTCAACGTCTAATTTTTCAACATAAATAACGTCGCCTTGGGAAACTTTAACTTGTTTACCACCTGTTTTAATAATTGCGTACATGTCGCTACCTCCTTGTTTTTATTTGAAGACTCACTATTGAGGTAGTAGATAAATCTACGTTTAAACCTTGTCTATGTGGTACAACTACTATATTATAAACTAAGTGACTATTATTGTCAATAAAAATCTACTTAAGCTTCTTCTTTTTTTTCTTTCTTCTTAAATAGTCCTAAAAACTTTTTAGGTAACATTGTAACAGCATCAGCAATTACACTAGGTAGCATCCCTGCAGCCTCTAATAATGCACCTCTTCTAATTTCTTCTTTAGTAATTTCTTTAGCATCACTAAATAAATATTTTCTAGTAACAATTCCAATTCTAAGAGTTAATAAAGCATTAGAAATACCTTGAATTAGTGATGACATTACCGGTTTTATTAATGGAATATCGCTAATTGCATTTAGAGTTGAATTAGGTAATAAATCGCTTAAATCCATATTTTCCAATCCCTCAGCAATTAAGGCTGTGGTAAATACATTAATTGTAAGCTTCGATAAGTTTTTCATATTTGGTCTAAAACCACACATATAAACTAATTCCTTAATCATTTTTAAATTAACAACAACTACTGTATATAAATCAAGTCTTCCATTTTGAGAAATAGCAGTTGAGATCATTACAGTTTTAGCATTTTTTCTAATTAATTTATTCATTTGTTTTTTAATATGCTTATTAAATACTTTATTTAAAACAATATTTAATTCTTCCTGATTACCTTTTGCATCAATTATTTCTTTTTTAACTTCGTCTGATAAGATATCTTGTTCAATTAGTCTATTTGAAACTTTTTTATATACTTTATAGTTTTTTTTACTTGGTTTATCAAGTGTTGTTTCAATGCTAAAACTAGGTGAGAATAAAATAATATTAACCGGTCTTAAAATTAAAACATAAACAAGTAAAAATACTAAAACATAAAATGAATATTCTAAATATTTACTAATATTTCTTAACTTTTCACCAACATTTAAAACACTACTTAGTAACATTAATAAAAATACAATAATAACACCTATCGCTATTGCATACCAGAGAAACCTTGATTTGCTATTTTTTTGTTCCATACTTATCCTCCTAAATTAACTAGTTTAATTATATCATGTTAATTTAAAATTTAAAGATTGAAAATTTTTGCTTCCTTAAAACTATAAAATTGATTTTTTCCAATGATAATATGATCTAAAATTTCAATATTGATAATCTCTGATACTTCTGTTAATGCTTTTGTTGTTATCTTATCAGCCTTAGAAGGATTAGCGTTACCTGTTGGATGATTATGGACCAATATTATATATGAAGCATTAGCTTTTATCGCTTTAATGAAGATATCTCTTGGATGAATAACCATTTGATCAACTGTACCTTTATAAATTAATTCATACTTTATTATTGCAAGTCTTGTATTTAAAAACATGCAGTAAAAATTTTCTTGATTTTCATTTTCTAGAAATTTCATTTTATAGTAAATATCTTTTGCGCTTTCAATCACTTCAGTATGATAACTTGCTTTTTCTAATCTTTTCCCTAACTCAATTGCAGCAATTATACTTGTTGCTTTAGCAACTTTAATACCATTTACTTTTAATAGTTCTTCTAGTGTTAGTTTCTTTAAATCGGAAATATTTTCAAGTCGGTATAACACATCTTTTGCTAACTCAATTACTGATTTATCCCTACTTCCAGTTCTAAGGATAATTGCTAGTAATTCGGTATTGGATAGTATTTCTACTCCCTCACTAATCAATTTTTCTCTTGGCCTTTCAAATATCGGCATCTCTTTTATAAAATACATTTTATTCCCTCCTATTAAATATTAGTTAGAAAAACAAAAATTACTTAAAAAAAGAGTTAAATATCTAATTATATAGAATTTAACTCATTAATTTAACTTATTTAGTTTTTAACAACATCTGTTTAATATAGCCAATAAAATGAAGGGAACCGGTAATAATTACTACTTCGTCTTCTTTAATATTTTCTTTTAAGTTTTGATAAACCTTAAACCCATCTTCAACGTATAAGATATCTTTTGAAGAAAACGGTTCTAAACTCATAAATCTAAAATCAGGGAAAGATGTGAGAATTATTTTATAGTCATATTTTTTTATAATTTCTAACATTTTATTAATATCTTTATCTTTTAAGGCACTATACAAGATAGTTACTTTATAGTTTTTAAAAAGTGAATTAACACTACTCATTAAGGCATTGATGGCTGGTTCATTATGAGCCCCATCAATATAAATATTTTTAGAAATCTCTTCAAATCTTCCAGCCCATTTAGTTTTAATAAAACTATCTAAAATATTATTTGCTTTGATCTTAGGATATAGTTTTCTTAATACTTCAAAGGCTAAAATAGCATTTGTTTGTTGAAAACTACCTAAAAGACTTAAACTAAATTCTAAATTATTATAAATAAACTTAGAGGATGAAATTTCATTTATCATAGTTTTATCTAAAATAAAATATTTTGCATTCATGCTTTTTGCATAACTAATAAAAATATCTTTTACTTCACCTGAAACAAAAGCATATAAGTTACCATTTTTTTTAAGTGCTCTAATTTTTTCATTAGCAATTAAATCAATTGTACTACCTAGTTGTTTCATATGATCTAAGCCAACGCTTGTAATAACTGTTGCATCGTAGTTTATTATATTAGTTGCATCCAATCTGCCACCAATACCGATTTCCATAATAAGTGTTGAAACTTTTTTATCGTAAAAATGCTTAAAAGCCATCAGGGTTACTATTTCAAAAAATGATAATTTAAAGTCTACTAATTTTTCATTAAAATCATAGAAAAAATTAATTAAATTAAGTAATTCCAAATCACTAATATTTTCATTATTTATTCTGATTCTTTCATTAAAAACAACTAAATAAGGTGAAGTAAAACTACCAACTGATATTTTACTATCCACAAGTGTACTTGTAATAAAAGCTTGTGTTGATCCTTTACCATTTGTTCCACCAATATGAATTTTTTTAACATTACTAAAATCTAAATTTAATAAATCATAAGCTTTTTTTAAATCATCAAGACTTACTTTTTCTTTAAATCTTGGTTGATGTTCAACCCAATTAATAGCATCTAAAATGTTATTAAACATATTCTTTTAATTCATCCATTACTTTTTCATATTGACTTAAATAGTTTTCATATTTAAGTTTTTCTTCTAAAATTTTAGCTTCTGGTGCTTTACTTAAAAATCTTTCATTACTTAACATATCTTTAGATCTTTTTATTTCTTTTTCTAATTGTTCTTTTTGTTTTGTTAGTAATAAGATTTGTTCTTCTTTATCAATTAAATCTTCTTTAACAATATATATAGATATTTCATTTGCAACAATTACAATTGTCTCATCTAATGTTTCTAATTCTTTACTAATAATTAAATTACTTGTTTTTAAGAATTCTGTTAAATAGTTATGATGTTTTTGTAAAACATTAATTAAATTAGCATCACTTGTTACAATATTAATTAAAAGTGGTTTAGATGGTAAAACTTTATATTCTGCTCTTAAATTTCTTACTCTTGTAATTAAATCAATAATAATATTTAAAAATTTAATATCTTTTTCATTTTTATAGTTAATTACTGGCCAGTCCGCTCTAATAATTGAATCTTCTTTTGTTAACTCAACATATAACATATCAGTTACGAATGGAATAAATGGGTGAAGTAATTTTAAAACACTTTCTAAAACATAATATAAAACACTTTGTGTATTTTTATTTAGTTTTTCATCTTTCAATGAAATTTTTGATAATTCAACGTACCATGCTGCAAATTCATTCCAAATAAAGTTATATAATACATGACTTGCTTCATTGAAATTAAATTTTTCATAATGAATATCAGCTTCAATTATCACATCATTTAATCTAGATAAAATCCATGAATCAAATAAACTTAAGTTATTAAAATCAACTTCTAAATTATTATCATCCAAATTCATCATTACAAATCTTGATATATTCCATAATTTATTAATAAAGTTCCAGCTTGATTCAACTTTTTCAGTATCATATCTTAAATCTTGACCTGGGCTTGAGTTTGTTGTTAGGAAATATCTAAGAGCATCAACACCGTATTCTTTAATAACATCCATTGGATCAACGCCATTATTTAATGATTTACTCATTTTTCTTCCGTCTTTATCTCTAATTAGACCATGAAGTAATACTTTTTTAAATGGATCTTTATTTGTAAATAGACGTCCTTGGAAAATCATTCGAGCAACCCAGAAGAAAATAATATCATATCCTGTTACTAAAACATCAGTTGGATAATAACGCATTAAATCTTCAGTGTTTTCAGGAAAACCTAGAGTAGAAAATGGCCAAAGAGCTGATGAGAACCATGTATCTAGTACGTCTTCATCTTGAGTCCATGATTCACCTGGAGATTCAATTTGAACCTTTACTTTTCCATCTTTATACCATGCTGGTATTCTATGTCCCCACCAAAGCTGACGGCTAATACACCAGTCCTGAGTATCGGTCATCCAGTTATTATAAATCTTTTTAAATCGCTCTGGAACAAATTCTGTTTCAGTATTTAGACTATCTTTAGCAATCTCATCCATCTTAACAAACCATTGAAGTGATAATCTAGGTTCTACGACTACACCTGTTCTTTCACTATAACCAATATTTGTTTGATAGTCTTCAATTTTCTCAACTTGACCAATTTTTTCTAATTTTTCAATAACCTTTTTTCTAGCTTCAAATCTTTCTAAGCCTTCAAATTCAAAAGCCATCGCATTTAAGTGGCCAGACTCATCCATACAATGTGGCATAGCAAGATTATGTCTTAATCCAACTTCAAAGTCATTTGCATCGTGTGCTGGAGTTACTTTAACAACACCAGTCCCAAAATCCATATCAACATAGTCATCACTAATAACTTTAATTTTAACGTTTGTACCTGGGATAAATACTTCTTTACCAACATATTTACGGTATCTTAAATCAAAAGGATGAACCATTAAAGCCTGGTCAGCAAACATTGTCTCTGGACGAGTTGTTGCTATTACTAGGTGATCGTTTGAATCAACTAAGTTATATTTTAAATAATATAATTTACTTAATTCATCTTTATATTCAACTTCAATATTTGATAAAGCTGTTTTTGCATTAACATCCCAGTGAATAATACGATTACCACGGTAAATTAATCCCTCTTCATGCATTGTTATAAAAACATGATTAACAGCATCATTTAATCCTTTATCAAGTGTAAATCTTTCTTTTGAATAATCAACACTTATTCCAAGTGCTTTCCATTGTTTTCTAATGTGAGTACTATATTCTTCTTTCCATTGCCAAGCAACTTCTAAAAACTTTTCTCTACCTAAATCATATCTTGAAATATTTTGTTTTCTTAATTTTTCATCGACTCTTGCTTGTGTTGCAATTCCTGCATGATCCATACCAGGAAGAAATAAAGCATCATAGCCTTGCATTCTTTTTCTTCTAATAATAATATCTTGTAAGGTATTATCCCATGCATGACCTAAATGAAGCTTACCTGTTACATTTGGTGGTGGAATTACTATCGTAAAAGGCTCTAATTCACGTCTATTAGCGTTAAAGTACTCTTTTCTTACCCAATTATCATATCTATTTTCTTCTACCTTTAAATGGTCATATTTCGTTTCTAAATTTGTTTTCATTTTTTATGCTCCTTTTTATATGGATTATCAAGTTCATACATTAAAACTTCTTTAATGGAATCTACTGAAAATATTCTTGTATCATCCAAATGTGTAAACTTAAAATTGTTTTTTAATATAATTTTTTTACTTCTTTCATTATCTATCGTATGGCCACAAACGATTTTATTAATTTTTAATTTCTTAAAAGCAAACTCAATCATTGCACTTACTGATTCACTGGCATAGCCCATATTCCAGTAATTTCTTCCTATAGTATAACCAAGTTCAACAATTCCTAAAATTGCATCTTCAAAATCTCTAGTATAAAGACTAATTGTGCCAATCATCTTTTTTTCAGCTTTAAGTTCGATTGCCCAAACATCTTCACTTCTAATAAAGTTATTTAAGATTTCTTTTGAATATTCAATTGTTTGGTGGGGTAACCATCCGGCACTAGGACCAACTTCTGGGTTTTTTGCATATTCAAATAAATCATTTAAGTCATTTAATGAAGGTTTACGCAAGATTAATCTTTTAGTTGTAATTTTTTTCATAGCCACCTCTTATTAATAAAAAAATCCCTAGACAAATTACTGTCTAAGGACGTAATATATACGCGGTACCACCTTAGTTCTAGTTTCCTAGCACTTAATTCCTACTAACGTGAGGTATACGAGATAAGCTACTTAGTTTCACATATCCAGCTCCAAGTCTACATTCAATTATTATTAATAGAATCTCTCACCTACCGATTCCTCTCTAAAATTAATTAATAATTTACTCTTCTCTTCATTGCTTTTGTCTATTTTAATCTATTTTATTTATTTTAGCAAGAAAATCATACTGTTTATTTCTATAAGACTTAAATTAAATTCATTCTTAGCACAAACAGTATAATAATAATTACCAAATTTATTACTTGTATAGTGTAGATTATCATAATCTTTAGAAATTATTTGATCATTATTTACCTTAATATTTTTTAAATTATATAAGATACTTAAACCATAATATTTAATAAATGATTCTTTAATTGTATATAGTTTAATTAATTCATTAATATCAGATATTTTTCGATCAGTAATTTTTTCTTTAATCTTAAATCTTTTTTCATCAATATATTCAATATCGACACCAAGATCACTATTACTTACCCCTATAATTAGGTATTCCTTACTATGGGATATATTAAATTTAATATCACTATTTAATAAATTTATTTTACCAAATTTTCCAACTAAAAATTCTAATTTAGAAATATTTTCATGTTTATTTAAAACTTTATATAAAATATTTTCAATTTCAATCATTTTATAAATATAAGATTCATCTTTATGATTATTAATTTTATCTAGTCTATAATCACTAAAAAAACTTTCAATTTTAAAGTCTTTTATTGTATTAAACTTATAAATATATAAATATATTTTATTCATTTACAATATATAAAATCCCAATTGTACCACTTCCACAATGGCTTGAGATTACACATCCGGCCTCACTAATATATAAGTTTTCTACTAAAACATTATTAGTTTTAAGAAATTCTTGCATATATATACTTTGTTTTTCTGCAAAACTATGAGTAATCATGACATTTTCTAAATCAACCTTACCCATTTTTACTAAATCAAGAAAATCATTTAGCATTATATCACACGCTTTTATCATTGTTCCCATTGGTTTTTTATAAACATCTAAAACGCCATCATTAACTTTAATAATTGGTCTAATTCTTAAAAACTTACCGACTAGAGCCTGTGTTCCGCTCGCTCTTCCACCTTTATGTAGGTAATCTAGAACTTTAATTGCAAATTGACTTCTTACAAGCGGTACAAGTTTTTCTAATCTTTCTTTAATCTCTTTTGCAGATAGTCCTTCATCTCTAAACTTAACTGCTTTTAAAACTAATAATGCAATACCTGAAGATAAGTTTTTTGAATCAACTAAAAAAAACATTATCATCACTAAATTCACTTTTTGCTACCATAGCTGATTGGAAAGTACCTGAGATAGTACTACCAATCCCTAGATATATGACATCATATCCTTCATTAATCCATTTTTCAAATTCTAAAATAAATACACCTGGTGAAATTGCTGATGTTTTTGGTAACTCACCATTTTTTTCTACTAATTCATATAATGTTTTAGTATCAATATCTACGCCATCTTTATAAAAATCATCACCAAAGTTCACCCCAAGCGGTAATACTTCAATATCTAATTCATTAATTAGTTCTTTACTTAAATCTGCCGTGGAATCTGTAATTATTTTAACTTTTCTCATATAAATCTACCTCACTTAAAATTTTTGTTCTAATGTTATCAATATTTTCTTTTGTTTCATTACTTACTGAATAAAAGTTTGTAGGGTTTTTTAAGATACTTAAAATTTCTTTTTCTCGCTTATACTGACTAGTTCTCCCAATTTTATCTTTTTTAGTTGCGACAACGATAATATTTAGGTTTAATGATTTTAAAAACTCATAAGTATCTAAATCATCTTTGGTAGGTCCTACTTTAAAGTCAATTAAAAGTAAGACTGATAATATATTAGGATGATTTAGTAAAATATTTTCAATCATAATAATAAATTTATCTTTATCTGTTTTTGATCTTCTAGCATAACCGTATCCGGGAGCATCAACCAAATAGAATTTATTATTTATCAGGTAGTGATTCATAACAATTGTTTTACCGGGTGTACCACTAGTTCTAGCTAGAGCCTTTCTATTAGTTAATGAATTGATAAATGAACTTTTACCAACATTACTTCTTCCTAATAAAATAAATATCGGTTCATCACTGGGAATTTGATCAATATTTGTAATTCCTTTTATATAAACTGCTTCTTTCATAAAATCACTCTTTCTGCTTAAAAAAATAAGAAGTATTTCTACTTCTTATTATAACTTATTTAATTGCATTTGCAAACACATCTAGGATATTATCAACAGAAATTATTGTTAGTTTTTCTTTTACTTCAGTTGGTATATCATCAATGTCTCTTTCATTTTCTTTTGGAATTAAAATTGTATTTAATCCGCTTCTATGAGCAGCTATTGATTTTTCTTTTAATCCACCAATTGGTAAGACTAGGCCGGTTAATGTAATTTCCCCTGTCATACCAACATTATTTTTAACTAATTTATTAGATAATGCTGAGTAAATTGCTGTTGCCATTGTTACTCCAGCACTTGGACCATCTTTTGGAACAGCACCTTCTGGCACGTGAATATGCACGTCATTATCTTTAAATATGTCTGGCTCAATTCCAAATTTAAGAGCGTTAGCTTTAACAAATGAAAGTGCAGTTTGAGCTGATTCTTTCATAACATCACCAAGTTTACCAGTTAATACAAGTTTACCTGTTCCTTTATAGTAGGTAACTTCAACTGGTAGGGTGTCACCACCATACTGAGTGTATGCTAGTCCTGTTACAACGCCAACACGGTCTTTTCTATCACTAATATTATGAGTGAATTTAGCTTTACCGACATATTCTTCAACATTTTGTCTTGTTATATGTACAGAATCTAATTTATTAATTAAAATATTCTTAATTGATTTTCTAATAAGTGCGCCAACATATCTATTTAATTCTCTAACCCCAGCTTCTCTTGTATAATGTTGAATAATATAATATATTACTTCATCATCAACAATAAACTGATTTTCTTTAAGTCCATGAGCTTCCAATTGTTTTGGTAATAAGTGACGTCTAGCAATTTCAAATTTTTCATGTTCAGTATAACTTGATAATTCAACAATTTCCATTCTGTCTCTAAGTGGTGCTGGAATATTTTCAAGATAGTTTGCTGTTGTTATAAATAATACTTGTGATAGGTCATATTGTTCTTCTAAGTAATGATCACTAAATTTAGAATTTTGTTCTGGATCTAAAACTTCAAGCATTGCTGATGCAGGATCCCCCTTATAATCAGATGCCATTTTATCAATTTCATCTAATAAGAAAACTGGATTCATAGTTCCTGCTTGCTTCATACCATTTAATATACGGCCAGGAAGTGCACCAATGTATGTTCTTCTATGTCCTCTTATTTCTGATTCATCTCTAATACCACCAAGTGATTGTTTAACAAACTTGCGGTTTAGTGCTTCAGCAATTGAAATTGCAAGTGAGGTTTTACCAACACCTGGAGGTCCAACTAAACATAAGATAGTTTGAGGATTTTTATTTGTCATAATTTTAACAGCTAAATATTCAACAATTCTATCTTTAACTTTTTCTAAACCATAGTGATTTTTATCAAGTGATTCTTGTACTTTAGATAAGTCATTTAAGTCTTCACTTACCTTATACCATGGTAGGGCAACTAAGAAGTCTAAATATGTCTTAATAATTGAAGATTCTGCCATTTGAGCAGGAGTTGATTGAAGTCTAGCAAGTTCTTGCAATGCTTTTTCCTCAACTAACAAAGGCATTTTAGCGCTAATTATTTTTTCTCTTAACTCTTCAATTTCTTCTTCTTTACGTGCTTTATCACCTAATTCATTTTGAATTGCACGCATTTTTTCTCTTAAATAATATTCTTTTTGATTTTCATCTATCGATTTTTTAACTTCATCATTTAATTTCTTTTCTAAATCAATGATCATCTTTAAATGACTAATGTCACTAAGTAACATTTTAAGTCTATTATTTACAGAAGCTTCTTCTAAGTATTTATATTTTTCAACTTCATTAATTTTAAGTGCATTTACAACAATATCAACTAAAATATCAGTTGTAACACCTTGTGATATTTTATCTAAAATATTATTATTTGCTTCTAAAAGTACATTTGCGTTTTTAGTAACTTCCTCTATTACCATCTTGACAAGTGTTAATTCTTCATCAGTTTCACCAATTATATTTGGGCTATCAACATAATCAACAATAAAATATTTACTTTCTTGAGCATAATTTGTTATTTTAACGCGTTCAATTACATTAAATTTTAATTTGAAATTTCCATTAGGTAATTTAAATTTCATTCCAACTTTAACTAATGCACCATACTCTTCCATATCATCTTTTGTAGGTTCCTCAATTAAAGGATTTTTTTGGATTAAGATAATCATATGTTGTGCAAACTCTTTTTCGGCAACTTCAATTGCTTTTAAAGAAATTTTACGCCCAACTTCAATTCTAAAATCATTATTAGGAATAGGTACAACGCCACGAACAGCAACAGCTGGTAAACTCTTAATTGTATCCATATATTCACTTCCTTTCATAGTATATATTATACTCTAAGCTTTCTTGTTTTGCAATCAATATGTTAGAGTGCCAATTTTTTAACATAATACAAGGGGCCATGGCCCCCAGTAGTTTTATTTGTATAAAATATTATCGTAAATAAAGTCAATTGCTTTTGTAAATTCAATGTCTTGTTTTAGCATTTCATTATTTAAATGTTTTTTAACTTCTGCTAATTCCATTTGATACATTTTTGCAATTTCTTCATATTTAGCTTCTATTTCTTCATTTGAAACTTCAAATTTTTCTGCTTTAGCAACAGCTTCAATTAATAATGAGTTTAATACTCTAATTTCACTATCTGTTCTATATTGTTCTTTAATTTGTTCTACTGTCATTCCACTCATTTGTAAGTATTGGTCTAATGTTAAACCATATTGTTTAATTTGACCTTCAAATCCTTCAAATGCTTTTTCAACTTCATAGTCAATCATTTCTTCTGGGATATCTACATTTGTATTTTGAGCAATTGCTTTTAATGCTTGATCTAATAATTGATTTTTATTATTTGCTTCTTTATTTTTTTGAATATTTGCTTTAATATTTGCTTTTAATTCTTCAACTGTTTTTTCTTCTTTACCAAGTGATACTACCCATTCATCTGTTAAATCAACAGTACTTTTTTGTTTAATGTCATGTAATTTAATTTTGAAGATTGCATCTTTACCTGCTAAGTCTTCTGAATGATATTGTTCTGGGAATGTAACATTAATTTCTTTTTCTTCACCTTGTTTCATACCAACCATTTGTTCTTCAAATCCCGGAATAAATTGACCTGATCCAATTTCTAATTCAAAGTTTTCAGCCTTACCACCTTCAAATGGTACATTATCAGCAAATCCTTCGTAATCAAAAACTGCAGTATTTCCATTTTCTAAAACACCTTCTGTTTTTGGTTCTAAAACAACATTTTGATTTAATAAGTTAAGTACTTCAGCACTTACTTCCTCATCTGTTACCTCACTTGATAATTTTTCTAATTCAATATTCTTATATTTTCCTAATTTAACTTCTGGTTTAACAGGAACTTCAAGTGCAACTTCAAATGATTTATCAACACCAACATCTTCAAAGTTTAATACTGGTGTTGGGTTTCCAACAACTTGGTAGTCTTTATTTTGTAAGATTTCATGATATTTGTGGTGTAATACGTGGTTTAATGCTTCTTCAAATAGTGATTCAACACCAAACTTACTTTCGTATACTTTTCTTGTTACATGGCCTTTTCTAAAACCTTTAACTTCTACATTTTCTTTAATATGTTCAAATGCATGGTCTAGTCCGTGTGCAAATTCTTCTTTTGAAACTTCAAATGTAAATTTTACACGATTATTTGATAATTTTTCTATTTTCATAATTAATCCTCCTAATATGTTCATAACGTTAATAATTATAACACAATTCAAATGTTAATAGCAATAAAATACAATTAAGTTTGCTAATATTGGTAAATTAAGGTAAAATTATAATACTTATTGGAGGGAAAAATATGATTTTAATTAAAGAGGTTAAAACTAAAAAAGAAGCAAAAATATTTACAGAATTTCCTAATAAAATGTACAAAAAGATTGAAGCATTTGTACCTGCATTATCATTAGATGAAATTAATGTATTTAATCCTAAAAAAAATCCAACACATAAATATGTTACTGCTATTAGATTTTTAGCATACAAGGATAACAAAGTGGTTGGACGTATTGCGGGGTTAGTTAACCATAAAATAAATTACCAAACTAATGTTAAACAAGTTAGATTTACAAGACTTGATATGATTGATGACTTAGAAGTGACAAAAGCATTAATTAATGCTGTTGAGACTTGGGGACGTGATGTTTATGGAATGAAAGAAATAATTGGACCAATTGGTTTTACTGATATGGATCGTCAAGGCTTATTAATTGAAGGATTTGAACATTTAAATATGTTTATTACTATTTATAACTTTCCATACTACAAAGACCATTTAGAAAGTCTCGGGTTTGCAAAAGATGTTGATTGGTTAGAAAAAAGAATAAACTGGCCAACTGAAGTGCCTGAAAAATTAGCAAAAACAACAGAAATGATCAAAAAAAGATATGGTTACCGTTTATACAAACCAACAAAGATGAAAGACTTAGATTTATTCATTGATGATATTTTTAAAGTATATAATGATGCATTTATCGATTTATATGGATTTTTACCACTTCCTGATGATGTAATAGATTTTTACGTAAAACAAGTAAAATCGATTATTCAATTAGACTGGATTTGGGTTGTTTATGATAAAGAAGACAAAGTTGCTGGTTTTGGTTTGGTGATGCCTTCATTAGCTTTAGCAAATAAGAAAAGCAATGGTAAATTATTACCATTTGGAATTTTCAGAATTTTAAAAGCTTTAAAAACTACTGATACTATTGATTTTTACTTTATAGCAGTTGATCCAAAGCATCAAGGTCGCGGTGTTCATGCATTAATTTTTGAAGACGGAATAAAAACTGGCTTAAAACATAATATCAAATATGCTGAAACAGGTCCAGAACTTGAAGCAAACTTAAATATTCAAGCAGTTTGGAATGGATTTTCATATCTAGAACATAAAAGACGTAGATGTTTTATAAAAGAGATTAAAGAAACGGAGTAATCCGTTTTTTATTTTATCAATAAAAAAAGATTATTCAGTTGAATAATCAATTTCATTATTTTCTTTATAATATATTTTACTTGAAACCTTATTAAACGCTTGATATAAAAGTGGTCCATATAAAAACACAGGTAACGTAACCCAAAATACTGGTATATAATTTGGTTCCTTCATAAATTTAGGTACTAAAATGTCAATAAACATACCCATTTCTTTAAAATTATCAGGAATCCCAAAAACAAATGAGAAGTTACGGTAATTTCTATCATAAAATAGTTCACCTTTAGCTCCGATATTACCCTTTGAAATTAAAATATTTTCAATATCATCTAACCAACCTAATTTCCAGATTATTAGTTCATTTAAATAAAGAACTGACAATAAAATCATTAGTGATACTGGAAAAAACATCATACGTTTTGAATCAAACACATGTAATTTATAATACATTAATGAAAATGATATTATAAATGGAATATAGTGAACAAAATAAAATCTCACTGTGTCAAAGGTAAATAAACCTTTTTTATAGTTATTTTGATCGATAGGTAGGCTATCAAACGTATTAAATATTACTTCTGCAGGATAAATAATTGCTAAAAAACCACCTAAGAAACCAATTATTACAATATAATCTAACAATTTTTTATTTTTAGAAATTAAAATTGGCAAATAAAAAATAGTTGTTGCAGCTGATATATTTTCAATTGTTATTTTTCTTAAAATTGATGGAAAACTAAAAATATCAGGATTAGTTGTACCTTCAATTAAAATATTGCCATTATAAGGATAAAACAAGGGTTTACTTATATGAAGTATTATTCCAACAAGAGCAACTATTTTTAAAAAATATAATCTTTTTTCATCATCTTGTTTATTTAAGTATTTAAGAATTAGTATTGTTAGTACTATAAATAAAGGTATGTATAATAAATAATATTTTAAAAATTCCACATTCTTCTTCCTTTCCTATATAAAAATAAAGTTTCTATAAAGCAAATTAAAAAATTTACTTAATAGAAACAACTTTATTTTTATCGTTTTTCACGGTGTAATGTATGTTTTCTTTCTTTTGGACAATATTTTTTAATTTCAAAACGTCCTGTAATTGTTTTTTTGTTTTTATCTGTGTAGTAATTTTCTTCTCCACATTCTGTACAAATTAGTCTAACTAAATCACGCATATTTATTCCCTCCAAACTTCTTTAATATTATATCAAATTAATTTCTGAATTTCAATAAAAAAAACTAATTAGGACAAACTTATTTCATAATCACATATTTCTTCATAGAACGAAGCCTCATGGGATACTAAAATAAGAGTTCCTTCATAATTATTTAGTGCTTCTTTAAGTGCATCTTTTGCATTAATGTCTAGATGATTAGTTGGTTCATCAAGAATTAAAACATTCCCATAATTATCTTTCATTAAAGCAAGCTTAATCTTCATCTGCTCGCCACCAGACAAGGTATTAATAGGTCTATTTGCCATTTCAAAGGTAATACCGTACCTTGCAAGTAATGCATAAATTTCTTTGTTTGTAAATGACTCATAATAATTACTTACATAATTAAATGGTGTATCATTTACTAGATAAAACTCATCTTGTCCTAAATAGTTTATTTTAACATTTTTATCCCAGTAAAAATCTCCACTAATTTTAGGAATACTTTCAATTATTGTTTTAATTAATGTCGATTTACCAATACCATTCTTACCAGTAATAACAACTTTATCCTTATTTCTAATAATTAAATTAAGTGGTTCTAAAAGTGAGTTATTATTATAACCAATTTCTAGATCAACTACCTTTAAAACATCTTTACCTGTTTGTAGTTTTATTGGAAATGAAAAGTTATATGTTCTATCAATAATTCTTTTTTCAATTCTTTCAATCTTATTGAGCATTTTTCTTCTACTTTGTGCACGCTTGGTTGTTGATGCTCTTGTAATATTTTTATCAATAAAATCCTTAGTAGTTTTAATTAATTTTTGTTGTGCTTCATATTTTTTGTCAAGTAAGTTTGCTCTAACTTCTTTTTCAACTAAATAAAAATCATAATTTCCTTTATAACGTTCCGCTGTTTTACCTTCTATTGAAATAATTACATTGGCAATCTCTCTAACAAATTCTACATTATGACTTACAACAATGAATGCTTTTTCATAATTATTTAGAAATTTACTTAAAAATATTACATGAGAAATATCTAAAAAGTTAGTTGGTTCATCTAGTAAGATTAAATCATTTTCTTCAAGAAGCAGTTTTGCTAGTATTATCTTTGACTTCATTCCAGAACTTAAAGTTTTAATTTCTTGTTCTAAAACGTCCATTGATAAGCCAAATCCATGAATAATGTTACTGATCTCCGATTTGATTTGATAAAAATTACTTTCTATTAATTGTTCTTGAATGTTAGATGCGATATTTAATAGTCGTTCCATTTCATTTTCACTTATATTTGGATTACTTATATCATGATACATTTTATTCATCAAATTTTCTTGATCAAATAATTTTTCATAAACATCATAAAGATAAGTCTTGACTAACATTTTATTATCTATTTTCATGTACTGATCAAGATATCCTACCTTTAATTCCTTTTCATAAATAACACTCCCGGAATCAGGTATTAATTCCTTAGCAATCAACTTTAAAAGAGTTGATTTACCAGTTCCATTTGGCCCGACTAAAACAACATGTTCATTATTTAATATTCTAAAGTTTAAATTGTTATAAAGTTTTTCATTACTATATGAAAAGTTTAAGTTTTTTATTTCTATCATTAAATCATCCATCTTCATTAAATTATAATTTTTTTTTAAATTATACTTGATTTTTATTTTATATAGGTCTATAATATTAATATTGATTTGCACCCTTAGCTCAGTTGGTAGAGCAACAGACTCTTAATCTGTGGGTCCAGGGTTCGAGCCCCTGAGGGTGTACCATTTACTACTTATTAAATTGTAGTAAATTATCTTGTTTATTATACATTTTTTTATTGATTAATACAATAAAATTTAATTTAATAAATCAAATAATTAAACCATTAAATGGTTTTTTTTTATAAAAAGGAATTAATAAATTCAGTTTTAACTGTTATTTAATAATTCCTTTTTTATTTGAAAACTTTCTTGCTGTTCCAAGTGTTAATATTTTATCATTAATTTTAATAATTGCTCCATCATCAGGAATTATGTAAGCATCTTTTTTATATAATCTTCTTACTTTTCTTAAAGAACTTTTTTGTTTCTTTCTTCTTCTATAGTGAACTTCAACAAACATATTATTAATATAACCCATTCCTTCGTTCATACTATATTTAAAATATTCATTATCTTTTGAAATGTGATAGTTATCTAACTGAATCATAGATCCGGCACTAGATCCTATAATTATTTTATCAAAGCTTTTTAAAGCTTCAAAAATCTTTTTTTCTTTAATTCGCTCAAACATTAAATCAGGTGCACCACCAGGATAATATAAAATATCAGCATCTTTAATTAAACTAATCATTAAATCAGTCGTCATATCATAATATTTTATCCATGAGATATTAGTAATACCATAATCATTAAAGTTTTCATTTATTTTAACTACATATTCGCTATTATCACTATAGGTTTGATTATATTCTTCTTTAGTTAGATTGCCAAAAAATGAAAATGCAATTACTACAACTTTCATATTAGGCTTTAGTATTTCATCTAATACATTTTTAACAAAGGGATAGTTAAGTGCACTAGATCTACTTAATAAAACATTTACCATTTAGTCCTCCTTATTAAAAAAATGTGATTGCTCACATTTATTTTTTTTGTACTAACGGAATAATAATTCCTTGTTCAATTGCTTCTGGATATGGGAATGGTTCTTCTCTCATTCTTTTAAATAACACATAGATTAAACCACGTTCTTTATCTATTCTTGTTATTACACCTTCATCTTTTTCATTTTCAACACGACATTTTTCACCAATTATATATGTTTCATTGCTCCAAGCCATTTAGATTCCTCCTTACAATTACAATATATTATAACATATAATTATCTAATTTGATATTTTTTTAATACTGATCCGATTAAATAGATTAAAAATGGATTATCAGCATTGTTAATTAACTCTAATAGTTTAATAAAATGCTTATTATCAACATTTTTCAGTAAATAATTTAAGTCACTTTTAAAATACGGATTATTTGCATCATGAAGATTTCTTATGTAATCCGCATATTTAGTGTTTTCATTTAAATACTCAAATGTCTTTTTAATTATATAGGGATTTTTTATTTTAGGAAGTGATTTTTTTACTTCCAGCATTGAATAATTAATTTCTAATAATTTTACTGCTTGAATGTTTTTTAAGTAATTAATTAGTTCTTCTATTTCTTTTTCATCAGTTTTATAATTTAGTAAATATTCAATTAGGTCAATACGCCAAATAAAACGATGAGTTTCAATATTACCAAAATTATTAATAAATTTATTTTTAATCTTATATAAATTATCAATATTAAAATCATGAAGTAAGGCATATATTAAATCACTAAAATCAATTGATTTCTTATCTAATATGACATATGCTTTAAGTCTTTCAGTAATAATATTTTTTTCTTTTAAATATTGTTCTTTCATATCACTTAAATCAACACTAGTCTCAGTCTTACTAATTTCTCCATTAGTTTTTAAGTACGTTGTATAATCAAAAGAATCATAATTAAGACTATCAGTTTTAATAATTGAATAGCCAATTCCTGAATCACCATATTTTCTACTAATAGGGTGACCTACAATATCATTTCTAATATGCTTTAAATGATTTAGTGTTTTATTTTGATTGATATTGATATATGCCTTATTTTTGGTTAGGGTTAGAGTTAAGACATATAATGCATCAACTCCTACAAATAAACTTTGAAGCAGACCAAAAATATCAATAATAATTGCCTCTTCTAATTGATCCGAATGATTATTATGATACAAAATTACTTTGTCTATTTGTTCTAGCGTTTTAAGAGTTGATCCTAGTTTAATAATATCTAATTTATTATCTAACTTTTTAATATAATCTTCTAACCATTTCATTATAATTTTTCCTTTATTTGTTTTAATATTACATCTGGACTAATCGTTTTGTACAATTTACCTTCAATATAATTAATACCCAAACTGTTTATAAATTCTTTATCTTCTACTGTATTAACATTTCTAATAACAAGTTTAATATTAAAATTATTTAGAAATTCATTGATTGTTTGATAATATAATTTTATCTTTTTGCTATTTTTTTGAAGATCTAAATGAACTTTTGAAAAATTTTCATGTAAAACTGAAGTAACATTTGTAGTTTCTAATTTAAAACCTAGTTTATTTAAACTTTGAATTTTTAAAATATCTTTTGCAGATTTAATCTCATCATTAATTAGTAGTCTAATAGATTCAAAGTTAATATTATTTTTCTTATATATTGTTATTAAGTTTGACTCAAATAAGTTATCTAAAAATGTTTCTTTTGAGATTGGAACTAAGATATTTATTAAATGATTAGTCTCTTTTTTCATTTTGTTTAAGAAACTTGCAATATATTCAATATGAAAGTATTCAAGTTCGATTAATTTATTGCGTTTTTTTGCAATTAGTTTTAAGTAATTATTTTCAGTATTAATTTGAGGTAGACTTAATTCACTTTCATATAAAACTACTAAATTATCGTTTGTATCAATTATTTGTTTAAAATTGACTGATAACTCTTTATTTTCAATAGCTAAATTTAAGTAATCAATTACTTGTTGTTCATAAACTTCATTTTCATAAAGACTGTGACTAAAATCGACAAAATCAGTATTTGTATTTTTAGCATTAGCTAAAGAAACATCAAGATATCTAAAAATCTTATCATGATTTTTGTCATTTGAAGCAACTGGATATCTTAAGAAGCTTATAAAAACCTTGAATTTTTCATATTTTAGAATTACTGATTTTAAGTGATTTACAACTTGAAGATACTGATTTACTGTATTTGTTACAGTTCGTATATCGTTATACTCTAAAATTATTAAAAGTTGATTATGGTCATATCTATAAACTTTTTCGGAAAAATGTTTCTTAGTTGCGTGAGAAAACTCAATGAAAAACTTATTCATTCGCTCGCTGCCATAAATTTCTTTAGCAGAAAAATCTAGTTCAACTAAAACAAATGTTGCTTTATCTTTGATATGTTCATTAAAATCTAAAATTAGTTGATTTTTATTAAATAAAGTTGTTTCGTTGTCTAAGATAACTTTATTCTTTAAATCTTCTTCATTTAATAGAACACTTGTAACATCTGTAAAAAAACTTACAACTGAGACTTTGTTTTCTTCATTTACGGCAAATAAATACTCTTTTATATAAATATCTTGGTATTTATAAGTAACTATGTTTGTTTCATTTGGATAATTAAATAGTCTATTTATTACTTTCTCATAATTTTTAGCATCTTCTAAATCCATTTCACGCATAAATAATTCTAAATAAAGATTTTCTTCTATATTAAACAGGTTTATAGCATTCACATTATATTTTGATCTAGTCTCATTTAGTATACGCATTGGCATGATTTTATTATTAAATACATTGTTTAAATAATTTGACTCATTTTTAAGTCTTGTATTACTACCTAAATCAAGTATTCTTAAATAAATTATATTAGTAATACCACTTAATAATTCATAATAAACACCTTGATCGGTTATTTCTTCATCAAGATGGAATAAAACAACAAAATCTTGATTTATATAAAAACTATATATAAACTTAACTTCATCATCATACTCTTTATTGGTGAGAATATTTTTATTTTTTATAAGGTTCTCTGGATTAATAAAGATATCATGACCTTCAGCAATTGTCTCTGATATAATTGTATCATCCAAAACATGTCTTAAGATCTTCTTATCATATAATCTGCCCTTTTTATAATTAAACAGATTAGAATCAAAGGAATTATTTAAATATACAATAACATCAAGAAACTCAAATTTTTTATTTATTTCAATAAATAATAGTCTTAGATATTCTCTAAACTTTAAGTTTAAGTCTAGATTATGAGAAAAAATATTCCACTCTTTTAGAAAACTGAAATGTTCTAAATATTTAGCACTACTAATTAGTCTGTTTGTTGTTATTTCTTTAATCTTTACAACTTCTTTAATTGGTTTTTCAGTTTTTTTAACTATTTCTTTTTCCTTAGGAGTTATTTTATCTAATTTTGCTTGATATAAGTCTTTTGAATACTTATTATTAAGTGCATCATAGAGTTTAATAATTTCCTTATATGCAAATGTCTTTAAATCAGAGTCACTTGAATTATCAAACGATATTTCATAGGTTGTCTCAACTGTGACTGCTAATTTATATTGTTTAAGCTCACGAAGTGAAGCTATATAGTAGATAATAGTTTTTAAATCAATATTATTTTCTTCTTCTAATTTCTTTGATACTTCAATTGCTTTTTCAAAGTCTTTTTTTAAGTAAAACAGTTTTACTAAATTATTTTCATACTTAATATTTAATGTATCATCAATTAATTCATTGTTAATTATTATTGCTTTTTCAAAGTCTAGTTTATCAGTGTAATATTTTAGTATTTCCTCTTTTACATAAACTAAAATATCTTTAGGAATAATATCATGTTTTAATTTTAATAAAATATCAAGTGTGTCATCACCTAATGCTTTATAATATTCATATTCATCTAAGAGAGATAAATATTTATCCATTTCAGGTAATATTTCTTGTCTTTTTACTAAAAAATCGTATGCAACATTAAATTTTTCTAACTTTAAGGCAATATTAAATAATTTAAAATAGATTTTTTCTTTTGTTTTTCCTGGTTTTTTATCTAAAATATTTTGCATTAAATTACTAGTATGTTTTAAAGCAAATTCATATTGCTCATTAAAAATTGCAATATCTAAAAATTTTAATACTGCTCTTTCATAATCAACTACTGGTAATGATGTATCTAGGTATTCCATAATTAAATCTAGGTTAGATAAATCATTATTTAACACTAAAATATCATTTAAAGTCATTATTTTAATTCCTCTCTTATCTCTAGATAAATCTTATAGGCGTTACTAATAAAATAGTTTGCTAAATCTAAAAAATTATAGTTTGTAAGTTTTGAAAAACCAACACTTTCTTTATATAGTGCAACGTTATACCACTGAAGTGATTGATATATTTTATATAATTTTATATGATTATCTTCTTCTTTAGTTATTTTACGGTCAAAATAAGCTTCTAAAACAAGAGTTGAATTTTCTTCAAAACAGGCAAACTCATAATAAATATCATTTAGTCCTGCATATTCAAAATCTATAAAATATATTTTATTATCTGTATCAATTACATTAATATTTTGTAAGTCATTATGACAAAAAACTTTCTCAGTATTCTTATATTTATTATTGTATACATTAATAAAATACTTTTTTACATCAAAGTATTTCTCATCAATAATATTATCTTTATTATAACTTTCATATTTATTAAGTCTGTTTATTAAATCATAATCTTTAATACTTGAATTTTTTATTTTATGTAACTTTTTTAATGAATCAGTTAGTTTATTTTTAAACAAACTAAAATTTTTGAAATCTATTGTATTCCCTTCAATATACTTTTGAATTTTTGTTCCAGTCTTTGGATCAAAGTATATAAGTTCACTTGTTAAATTATTATCACTTGCGGCAATAATACTATTTAATTCATTATAGTAATCTACATATTTATCGGCTTCTAATCCTATTTTCCTAAATACATATTTAATATTATCACTTTCAAAGTAATAAGTATAATTACTCATTCCTTCGCTAAATCTTGTTAAATTTTTTATTTCTTCTACATTCATGATATGTTTTATCTCTTTTATTATTTCATCAACCATACTATCCCTACTTTTCTTATTTATATAATATCATAATATTACTTTTTTTAAACTCTTCTTGAATAATAATATTATTATTATATAATTAAATAAGATAAGAAACGAGGGATACTATGCAAGAAAAAAAAGATAATATTATTAATTATGAGGAAATCTTTAAACACAAACAAGAAAATTTAGATTTTATTAAAAAAAGAGATCAAGGATTTATTAATATTTTGATTTATTTCTTTTTATTTATTATTGGATTTGCTTCACTTATTCCAATGCTTTTTATTAAGAGGGACAATCCAAACAAAGTTGTTTTAGATTCAATGAAAAATTATAGTGATGCTGTTGCGATTATCGATACTTCATATTATGAAAATAATTCTGGTGATTTTAATAATTTATTCACTGTAGATTTTAATAATTCTTTAATATTAGTATCAAACACTAATAATACTTTATATCAAAATTATTTAAGTGAAACTTTAACTTTTGAAGATATAATAGCACAAAATATTGATGTAGTTACACTAGAGGATGATAAAAAAATTGAATTTAATTTATTTTATAGTTCTTCTAGCTCAATAAGTTCAGCTCTTGACATCAAAGATAGTAAATATCAGAAAATAACTTCTGCATATACTTATAACAAAAATGCACTTTTGATGTTCTCAACTTACTTGATTGTTGCTCTAGTTTTAATGGCTTTTAACTACAAAGTTGTTATCAAAGACTTTAATTTATTATTGGCAGATAAAGAAGAACCTATATTTACTAAATCAATTAAGGGATTTGCTGCTATGTTGGTTGCATCATTCATGATCAATATTCCAGTTACACTAATTAGTCAGTTGTTAAACTTTAAAAGTACTTCAGATAATCAAACACAAATAATTAACATGTTAAACTCTAGTGCTGGTATTTTCTTATTTTTATCAACTGTTATACTTGCACCAATTGTTGAGGAATTAGTGTTTAGATATTCAATTTTCAATTTATTTAAAAACAAAAAAATAGCAATTGTTGTCTCGGCAATATTCTTTGGTTCAATCCACCTTACAAGCGAAATGGTTTTACTATTTATGAATGGGTTTGAAATGATGAAATTTCTTGAAGTTATAATTCTTTCTATCCCATATATTGGAATAGGTGCATTCCTTGCATATTATTATCATAAAACTAAGGAAAATATTACTTTACTTATAATTCTTCATGCTTTAAGTAACTTATTTGCAGTACTTGTTGCATTTTTATAAAACTAGAAACTTAACTTAACGTTAAGTTTTTTTTATGAAAAAAAAGCTTCTAGTTGCCTAGAAGCTAAATTTTATTCTAATTCAAAAACACCTGTAAATAACTGGTAATAAACACCCTTTTGCTCAATTAGAGTATCATGATCACCTCGTTCAATAATCTTACCATCTTCTAAGATAATAATTGCTTTTGAGTTTTTAATTGTAGATAATCTATGGGCAATTACAAATACTGTTCTGCCTTTCATTAGTTTATCCATTCCATCTTGAATTAATTTTTCTGTGTATGTATCAATTGATGAAGTAGCCTCATCTAATATTAAAACAGGTGGATTGGATATTGCTGCACGTGCAATTGAAAGTAATTGTCTTTGTCCTTGTGATAGATTTGCTCCATCATCAGTAATTATAGTATCATATCCATCTTTAAGTTTTAAAATAAACTCATGTGCATTAGCAAGTTTTGCTGCTTCTATTACTTCATCCATTGTGGCATCAAGTTTGCCATACTTAATATTTTCTTTAACACTTGTGTGGAATAGATGTGTATCTTGTAATACGATACCAAGTGATTTTCTTAAAGAAGATTTTTTAATATTTTTAATATCAATTCCATCAAACAGGATGGAACCCTTATTTATTTCATAAAAACGGTTTATTAAGTTGGTTATTGTTGTTTTTCCTGCACCTGTTGATCCAACAAAGGCAATCTTTTGACCTGGTTTGGCATAAAGCGAAATATCTTTTAATATTAATCTTGATTCATCATATCCAAAATCAACATCCTTAAATACAACATCACCCTTTAATAAAGTAAGGGTATCGTTATCTTTCCATGCCCATTGGTTACTATTTTCCTCTGACTCAATTAAGTTATTTTCTTCATCTATTAAAACATTAACTAATGTAACATGTCCATTATCAACTTCTTTTTCTAAGTCCATTACTTCAAAAATTCTACTTGCTCCAGCAAGTGCCATTTGAACAAAGTTTAGTTGTTGACCCATTTGGTTTACTGGTCCAGTAAACTGACGAGTAAATAATAAATATGTTACAAGTGCTGGAATTGTAAGTAGTCCTTTTGAAACTAATATACCACCTAATACTGCTGCAATTGAAAAACTTAAATACCCCATATTAACAGTAATTGGTATTAACATTCCACTTCTAGATGTGGAGTGGATATTCTTGCTGCATTTGTTACATTTCTATTTAGTTCACTAAAACCTTTAATATTTTCTTCCTCATGTCTAAATACTTTAACAACTTTTTGACCTTCAATCATTTCTTCAATATAACCATTAAGTTTACCAACATTTACTTGTTGAGCTTTAAAAAATGGTCTAGTTCCTCTTGAAATGAGTCTTGTTATAATTATTAATATACCACTGAATATAATTGTAAATATTGATAAAATCCATGATGTGAGTAACATTGCAAGTAAATATGCAAACATCATCAGAATTGATGTTGCTAGCTGTGGTAAACTTTGAGAGATCATTTGACGGGTTGCATCAACGTCATTAGTGTATCTACTCATTAAATCACCATGTTTATTTGTATCAAAATAATTAAGTGGTAAATCTAACATATGTTCAAATAGATTACCTCTAATATAAAGTAGACTATCTTGTCCAACATCAACCATAATTCTTAAATGAACATAAGTAAATGAAATACTTATTATATAAAAGACTATCATTGTGGTAATTAGTTTAATGACTCCTGCAAAACTTGGATTAGTTATCCCTGATATTCTAACCGCTTCTTCTAGAATATTTTGAATTGTACTTACTGCTTTAACATTAGCAAGTGTTCCTACAATCATAAATATTGCTACAAGTAAAAGCTTAAATCCATTTTCTTTAATAACAATACTAAGTAGTCTTTTAAAAGTTCCTTTTTTGGCTTGTATTTTCTTATTCATTATTGTTCCACCTCTTTAGACTTGCTTTGAGTATCATATATTGTTTTATACATCAAGTTTTTTTCGTATAATTCCTGATGGGTACCAATTGCACTAATTCCATTTTCATCCATGATAATTATAATATTCGCACTTTCAATACTACTTAATCTTTGACTGATTACGACTTTTGTCATATCTGGCGTCTCATTTTTTAATGATTCTCTAATTTTTGCATCAGTTTTTGTATCAACTGCGCTTGTTGAATCATCTAGGATTAGAATTTTAGGATTTGCAATTAAAGCTCTAGCAATAGTTAATCTTTGTCTTTGTCCACCACTAACATTAACTCCACCCTGCTCAATCCAAGTATCTAGATTATCTTTCATTTTAAATACAAAGTCATAAGCTTGAGCTTGTTTAAGTGCTCTAATTATCTCTTCATCAGTTGCATCTTTCTTGCCCCATTTAATATTATCTCTAATTGTCCCACTAAATAAAACATTCTTTTGTAACACTAAAATTACTTCTTTTCTAAGTGTTTCTAATCCGTAATCTTTAACATTGATGCCAGATACATAAACAGAGCCACTAGTTGTATCATATAGTCTTGATAATAACTGAACAAGTGTTGTTTTACCAGTTCCAGTTGACCCAAATATTCCAACAAATGAACCACTTGGTACATCTAAATTAATATTTTTTAAAACATACTTATCATTTGATTGATTGTAACTAAAATTTACATTTTCAAATCTAAATGATCCATCTCTTACTTCATTAACTGGTTCTTGACTTTCAGTTAAGTATGGTCTTTCATCTAAAACTTCATTAATTCTGTTAACTGATGCTCTAGAAATTACAATCATTAAAAATACTTGACTAATCATCATTAAACTAAATAAAATTTGGTTAATATATGTAATAGAATTTGCAAATTGTCCTTCAGTTAAATTGCCTCCAACCATCATTTTTGAAGCAAACCAACCAATTAAAACAAAACTTAATCCAATAGCAAATTGCATTAAAGGACTATTAAAAATAATTATTTTCTCAGCTCTTATTGCAACATCTCTTACATCTTTAGTTGCATTATGAAATCTATTTGCTTCATAATCTTCTCTTACATATGATTTAACCGTTCTAATACCCATTAAATCTTCTTGAATAGTCTGGTTTAAGTTATCTATTTTTGTAAACATTTTAACAAAATGCTTATGTGCTGTTTTCATGATTAAATAAAAACCAACAATTAAGATTGGTATTGTTATTACAAATGTTAAAGCAAGTTTTCCTGCAAATAATAAAATACTTATAATTGAAAAGATAATTAAAGCCGGTGATCTAAATGCAATTCTAATGATCATATTAGTACTTTGTTGAATCATATTAACATCTAATGTCATTCTTGTAATTAAACTAGATGTTTTAAAATTATCAATATTTTCAAATGAATATTCTTGGATTTTTTCAAATTGTGCTTGTCTTAAATTATGACCAAATTCAGTTGAAACTTTTGCTGCTAGCTTTGTTACAAGAATACCAAATATAAGCGCAATAATTGCTGATATAACCATTAATGCACCATAGGTGTATATTAACTTCATATCATTGTTTTTAACACCATCATCAATCAATTTACTCATAAATACTGGTATTAGTATTTCAAAAAACACTTCAATTAAAACAATAATTGGTGTTAGTATTAATTCTTTTTTTACTGTATTAAAATATTTAAATAATTTTCTCATTACTTTCTTCCTCATCAATCCATTTATCTATTTTATCAATTACATTTTTCAATAATTTTGTATCTTTATCACCTAGCATTATATTAAATGATTCTTCTACTTCATTAGTAATTTCCAATGCTTTAATTGCTTGCATTTCACCTTTATTTGTAAGTGATATTTCTTTTTTTCTTTTATCTATCTTGGATTCATTTCTAAGCAGATAATTTTGTAGTACTAGGCCATCAATAATTCCAGTTACTGAACCACCTCTGATTTGAAACTCTTTTTCAATATCTTTTTGATAAATTATTTTATCTTTATTACGGTAGATATATGATAAAACTCTAGCTTGTCCTACATATAGTCCATTTTCTAAGTGTCTTTTATCTAGTAATCTTTTTAATTTATTTGAAGAAATAAATAATTCTTTTATTAAACGATTATTTTTCATAGTACCTCCTTATTGTTAGGCTCCTAACTATTATAGACTATTATTTTAAAAAAGCAAATAAAAATACTCAAAAAAAAGTTATCAAAACTATCTTTGATAACTGTTGTATTTTAAAATTATATTTTTAAAGGTATTATAAGTTTTTTCATAGAGTAAATATACAATAATAAAGTTTGAAAACCCCATAATAATTTGAAACGGAAGATCACTTAGTAAATAGATTTTAAACGGAATTTTCGTAATAAATACGCTTGGTATAGCCATTATTAAACCAAATATCATTGCGTAAAAAAGACTAAATAAACTTAAAAATAAAATGTTATCACTTCTAAATATTGTATTTAATAATAAGGGAATAAATAACCAAGCTATAACAATAAAAATATAATGTGTATATAAAAGCATCCCATTTGGTGATATTAAATTAAAGATAAAACTATATAAAACAATGATTATCGATGTTTCTTTAACTCTTAATACTTTACTGTATAAAATTATTAAAAAGGTTGTAAGTGATACATTAGGAATAAAAGCTAAGGATACTTGTTGAACAATTAAAATTGCAGTCAAATTAACAATTAAAATAAAACTTCTTAATTTACTCATCAAAGTTAATCTCTTCTAGTTTTATTAAATAAATCCCATACGCTTTTAAACTCATATCTCTTGCTCCATACATCGACATTTCAAATTCATCATTATTTTTAATATAGATAGCAAGAAAGTTAGTTTCTAAATTAGATACTAAATCTTGATTGTTTGTCGTTATTTGAATAATCATTCCGTGTTTTTCATATATTTTGAAATTGTTATTTAAAACATCATACAGTGATTCACTTTCATTATATTTTAAAATATATTCTTTTTTACTTTCGCTATTTTCTAAAATAACCGTAATTGATGAACTTCCGATAGTTTTAGCTGGTTTTACTAACAAATATAATACTATCCCAATTATTGCTACTGCAATTACAACTACTATTTTTTTTAAATATTTCAAAAAATCAATCCTCCTATAAAAAAGTAGACATAATGTCTACTTAATATTTAACTTATATATGGTCTATCCTCTTCTTCTTTATCAAGAATTACATCTTTTCTTTCTTCTATTTCTTTTTGTTTTGGCATTTTTTGTTCATTTAATGCTTTTTGGTATAAACGGTATTTACCATACCCACCAGTTCCATCATAAATTAAGTATACACCACCAACTACAGAAATAACTAGTAATAGCCAACCAACCCATTCTGAATCAAAATTCTTATTTGCTACAATTACGGTTGCTAATGGTAATAATGCAAGATGAGCCCAAAATTTAACTTGTTCAGTTTTTTCACCAAGAAAAGTAATTGAATAAAAGAAGATAACTGCTCTCATACTAAAGATAAAAACTAAACTATATTTATAAACGATTTGCCATGTATTACTTAAAGTAACTTCATCATTCATTGATTTTATCCCAATTACTAATAAAATAACTCCAAGTATTGTATCAAGAACTATTTCAATAAGATTTAAAGTTCTAAGAATTTCTTTGTTTAGTGATTTCATTAATGAGTATACTCTAAAAATAGAAAATACAATTACTACGCCACCTGTTACTAAATATACTAATTCAGTATTAAATTTAAAAACAATACCAACAACAATTAGTATTACTGCTAATACCCATTTTAATGCAAAACCATATGAAGGTCTTCCTATTTCAGATTTACTCATATATATCCTCCTATTTACTGTCTTAATTATAACATAATTTTTACTTATAAAACAATTTTTGTAATCCAATCATATTTATCAGGAATTACTGAATAATGAATATTTGTTAATATCTCTTTAAGTTCCAAAGATTTATCATGAGTTAGAAATACTGTTTCTTCGCCAAGATGAGTAATTGAACTTATTGGCGTAATAAGTGCACCAGTTCCACAAGCACTAGCTTCTTTAAATCTTTTTAAGTCATTAATGTATACATCTTCCTCAATAACTTCTAAACTTAAATAATCTCTTGCGATAACTTTCAAAGAATCATTAGTTATTGAAGGAAGAATTGAGTTTGATTTTGGTGTTATATACTTATTATCATATGTAATTCCAAAAAAGTTTGCAGCCCCTACTTCCTCAATTTTGGTATGAGTTAATGGGTCTAAAAAAACTGCATCGTTATATCCTAATGCTTTGACGCTAGATAGTGCATAAAGCGATGATCCATAATTAGGACCAACTTTTACCATACCCGTTCCATTGGGAGCTGCACGGTCATAAAATGTTGTAAGACATCTAGTTTTTGCTAAATTATTGAAATATGCACCTACTGGAGTTACAGTTACTATTAACATATAGTCATTACTTGGACCAACTCCAAGTTTTGGGCCAACCCCAATCATTAATGGTCTAATATATAGAGCTTCACTTTTATTATTCTCTGGAATATATTTTTTATTAGCTTTTACTAATTCTACAATGATTTTAGTAAACTCATCTTCAAAAATTACAGGCATCATCATTCTACTACAACTTTTAATAAATCTTTTTGCATTTTCTTTTACTCTAAATAAATTGATAGACCCATCACTTACTTTATAAGCCTTAAGACCTTCAAAGGCCTGCTGCCCATAATGAAGTGATGTTGACATCACAGAAATATTTATTGTATCTTCGGTACTTAAGTATCCTTCTTGCCATTTATTATCTTTAAATTCTTTTATATAAACATATTCACATTTTTGATAGCTAAAACCATTTGCTTTAATCATATAGTCCTCCTTTTGTTCGAACATCAAAGTAAAACAATTCTATCACATTTTACTATTTAAAAACAAGAAAAACTATAAAGTTTATTATTCGTTAATATAATTGATTAAATTCTTTGAGATAATAATAATTTTTTCATCAACTAAAGTTTTTAAAATATTATCAATTTTCTTTCTAATTTCTATACTAGAGTTAGTATATCCGGAAAACTCTAATATTTTTTTAGTTAGTGCTTCTACCTCAATAATCTTTACTATTTTTAAAATAGCAATAATCCCATCTCTAATTTCAAGGTCATGAATATTTAAGAAATTTCTTCTTGTACTATTTATTGTTGTTTTTCTAAAATAGATAGATTGATTAGGACTTACTATATAGTCATTATCTTTATTAAATAAGTATTCTTTATATATTAATGTATCTAAATCTACAATAAATTTTTTATCTACATATTTACTATATACTTCTCTATCATAATATTTTGGAACAATTTTCTTTAGTTCATCTAAATGGACTGGTTCTAAAGTTTTAATTATAGTTCTAATATCATTTAGAGTATTATTTGTATTGACTTCCTTAATTAAATTATCATAGTTTGGATAGCTTGCGAATGTATCAAGTAATGAAGTATCTTCGTTTACATATTCTAAAATTACTTCTTCGCTAGTATTACTGAGATCTACATGAATAAATCTATTTTCTAATTGATCAACTAGTCTTCTTAATTCAAGTTCTTTATTTCTAAACCAATCTACTGACCAAATTCTATAAATATTCCAGCCTCTACTTTCCAAAACTTCTTTTTTTAAACGCTCTCTCGCTCTAGCATTATCATCTATTTTATAAACCGAACCATCTAGTTCAATTCCCAAAATATATTCATTTTTATTATTTTTATTTTTAACTGCTAAATCAATCTTATAATTTGAAGTTCCTAGATTAAAATCAACTTCATAACCAAGTTTTTCTAACTCAAAACCCACATCATTTGCAAAATTATTAGTATCATCTACGCTTTTTTCTAAATCATTAATTAATCTTGTTTCTGAAATTCGTAAAAACTCTTTTAAGAATTTAACACCTCTTGCATCAGTTTTAGATAAATCAATATCACTTGATCTAATAGAAGATACAACCTTTAAATTTAACTTAGATCTAGTTATTGCTACATTTAATCTTCTATAGCCACCATCTTTGTTTAAAGGCCCAAAATTCATACTAATTTTCTTAGTAACTGGTGCTGGACCATAACCAATGCTAATAATTATAGTATCACGTTCATCACCTTGGACTGTTTCAATATTTTTAACAAAAAATGGTTCTTTTAGATTTGGAGAAAAATATTCATCTAAACTTCTATTTAGTCTTCGCATTTTATCTATTTCATGTTCAATTAGTCTTTGTTGTTGTTCATTAAATGTTACTATACCAATACTTCTATTAAAACCATATGTGTAAAAATGTTCTTTGACTAAATTAGCAACTTTTAAGGCTTCTATCTTATTTCCACTATTTTCATAGATACCATCTAAATAAATAAATTCTAACCCCTCATTTTTACCTGGCTTATTTTTAGCTGGGAAAGTAATTAAATTTTTATATATTTCACTATTTGAAGTATAAATTAATTCTTCAAACTTACTTCTGTAATGCCATTTTAGTGATACTTTATCCATACTTGCCTTAGCTATATTTAAAATACTTTCAAATGAATCAACATCGTTATCATCACTATCAGTTTTATCAATATTTTGGAAGAAATTAGTTGGTGGAAGTTGCTCACTATCACCGACAATGATTGTTTGTTTGGATCTATAAATTGCACCAAGTGCACTTTCGGGTTGAATTTGTGATGCCTCATCAAATATCACAACATCAAACTTATAATCTAAGTTTTTTAAATATGTACTAACTGAAAGTGGTGACATCATTATACATGGTTTTAAGTTTAAGATTAAATTAGGAATATTTTCAAAGAGCTTTCTAACAGGCATTAACTTACGATTTTTTTCAACTTCCCTCAGTAAAATTTTAACTTCATAGTTTAGACTTTCTAAACCACTTACTATTGGTGTGTATTTCTCAATATTTGTTGCTATTTGATGTTTTGCTAAGTCTATTAACCCTTTATCGCTTTTTATAAATTCCTCGCGCTTTTTATCATATATTTCACGTTTAAAATTATTCAATATTTTATCTTCAGATAAATAATTATCGACTAGAAGTAAATATAATCTCTTTAAGTAGATATCTCGTAGTCCACTACTTATGTTTTCTCTTTCTGCAACATCAAAAAATTCATTCAAGAATAGTTTTTTGGATTTATTTATAACATTATTATATTTAATAACTTCAGAAATATTATTAATCTCTTTGTTCATTTTAATTACGGTAACTAAATTTGCCAAATAAGGATTTTTATTTAAGTTTAAATTTGATAAATTAAAGTTTTTTTGCAGATTTTGATAATTTTTATCCAGACTTTCAACAAATTTATTATATTTTTTAATTTCTTTTGTAATAGTTTTTTGGTTTTTAAAATAAATCTCTAAAAACTTATTAATATTATAATCAAAATGTTTGTTTGAAATTAAAAACTCTAACAACTCACTATAGTTTGATAGTTCATTTACAATAGTTTCAAGTTCAATACCTTTTAAGTCTTGATATTTATTTAGTGTGATCTTTTCTTTTATCAAATTATTTTCTAAGGATTTATCATAATATTTCTTAGCATTATTTAGTTCATCTATTATCTCTTGATGCGATAGTTTGTTTTTGTTAATCGCATTATTTAATTCTTTAATCGTTTTTTTATATTTTTTTGAAAATAATCTTTTTATTTTACTATCATAGTCTTTTAAAAATATTAAGTAACTACTAATATCTTTTTCAATCAAGTTAAAACTAATATTACTGTATGATTCTAAAATAAGATTATTCTCAATTAACTGATTAAAACTATTAATATCTTCACTTAAATTTTTAATGTTACTTTTTTTATATGTTCTTAATATATCTCTATCATAAAAACTAAGTTTATCTAAAATCTCAAATAAAATAGAAATTGATTTCAATTGTTCCAAGGTGAATGAATTAGAATTAAAATATATAAAGTGATCATTTGTCAATAAATCTTCTATTTCCTGAGTTATTTTAATGATATCTTTTAAATTTCTTTCTATTTCTTCCTTTTCAAGTTGACTAAGAGATTTCATATTTAAGCCAATAAATGGACTATTATTTATATCGTTTTCAAAAATTTTTAGTGTCAGTTCATACTCATGAATAACATCAATTATTTCTTCTAGAGTATTTTTATTAATATCTCTTATATTAGGAATATAAAATCTAAGGTTCATGCTATCTTGATATTTATAATAGTTTTCAATCATCTCATAGACACTTAGATTAATTTTTCCCTTTTTTTCTAAAAGTGCAATCGCAAAATCATTTAATTCTTTTTCTGATTTTTTGTACTTTGATTTTAATTCTTCCAGGTATTCTTGTGCAACTTTTTTACGCTCTTGTCGTTCGTTGAGTGAATTACTTAACTCTTTGATGATATTTTTTTTATCCAAGTTATTGCTGTGAAGGTTTAATGAGTAATCTTCCAAGTCTATTTTCCTTAAGTTATTGTAAACAACATCTAGAGCTGCTTTTTTCTCAGCAATAAATAAAACTTTCTTACCTCTTGCAATAAGCTCTGTAATAATATTGGTAATTGTTTGACTTTTCCCAGTTCCTGGAGGTCCTTCTAATACAAAGTCGATACCATTTATCGCATAATCAATTGCTACTTGTTGACTTGAATCAGAATCTAATGCTTGATAAAATGTTTGATCTTTGATTTTTAAATTTTTATCTTTTTTGTCATTAAATCCGATATTTACGCCCGCAAGTTTGGATATTGTTTCATTATCAATTAATTTATCATAATTATCTTCAATATCTTTTAACATATTTATCTTTGAAAATTGAAATAAACCAATATTTGCAAAATCATCAATTGAAATATGTTTAATATTTAAATTTCTTGTTAAATAGTTTTTAAAATCATTATAATTTTCATTTAAATCTAGGTCATAATCAATTTCAAAACTTAGATCAAGTTTATAGTTATTATTAATCGATTTAAGTAATGCTTCATTATAAATAAAGTCATTATCAAAAACTCTAAGTTTATAAGGTCCATCAAAATTATCTTGAATAATTTCAACTGGAATTAAAAATAGTGGTGATTTAAGAACCACATCAGAGTCCTTTGATTCTTTCCAGTTGATAAAACCTAAGGCCATATATAAAATATCAATTGCATTTTCTTCATGAAACATTTTTGCTCTAGAGATTAAAGTCTTTAGGGCCAGTCTTTGTCTTTTATCACTTAAATTTGAAAATACATAATCATTTTTTGCAGTAACCTTATGCTTTTTAAGGTACTGATCTATCATAGAAATTAGTTCATCTTTCTGGTATTCATCTTTAATTTTAATATCTAAGTTATTTAACATTTTTTCATCAAATTCAGCAAATTCAATATTAAGTTTTTGAATTGTAACTAAGAAATCATTAAAATTATTAATTATTAGTTCAATTTGTGAATTTTTATAACTAATAAAATTAATAGCTTGATTATTTTTGGTCGTATCTAAGAGTTTATTTTTCCAAATATCAACACTTCTTTTTAACTGATTCATTATTTACCAACCCCTTTATTTTAGTATATTATACACTAAATATATAACTCTTAAAAAAATTTTAATATAATATTTCTTTTAGTTTTAAAATCATTATGGTACAATACTTCTAAAATTAAAGGAGTATTTATGAATCTAGATAAAATAACTAATGATGTAATAAATGATACGAGAAAGTTTGTCGATAAGTTTGATGAAAGATTAGCTGGAACAAATAAAGTATTACTTGCGGCAGATAGCCTATATGAGGAGGCTAATAAATATAGTGACAATGCCTATAAGGAAGATTTTAAAATTAATAAAGGAGCATTTTTAGGTTGGATCAATCTAATTGTAATTTTATACACTTTGGGTGTTTTATTTATTTATCTTAATTTAGCATATATTACGTTAATACTTGCTATAACAAGCTTACTTGTTTTATATTTCCAGTTTATTAGATATATGAAGGTAATAGATTTTTTATTTAAGAAAAAGGTAGCAAGAAACGTTTATGGAGTAATTGAACCTAAAAATGAAGTAAAAAAACAAGTAATTATTAGTGGTCATCATGATAGTGCACCAATTTTTAATTTTTTTGTTCATCAACCAAAATTATATAATTTAAGAGTAACTGGATCTATTTCATTTGTATTTATTGCACTCATTTTAAGTACATTAAATTTATTGATTAAAAATAATTTACTATTTTTAATAACAAAAATTACTTTATCCTTAGGCTTAGTCTTAATTTTACAATTATGGTTTTTTAGAAGCAAAAAGGGAACACCTGGTGCTGGAGATAATATGGCATCAACTATGATTGCATTCAATCTTGGTAAATATTACTATGGTTTGAAAAATACAGATAAAGAACTAAATAATACAAGAATTATTTTTGCTTCATTTGATGCTGAAGAGGAAGGTTTAAGGGGGGCTAGAGCTTTTGTTAATAAACATAAAGAAGAATTATTAAAAACAAAGACTTATTTGTTAAACATCGAATGTCTATACGATGCTGACTCTTTATTTTTCCTAACAAGTGATATTAATAATACGGTTAAGCTTAGTGAAAGTTTAGTAGATAAGTTAATAAAGATTGGAAAAGAACATAATATTAGCTTAGAAAAAAAAGACATTGCTGTCTTAACTGGTGGAACCGATGCTGGTGAATTTGGTAAGATTGGTGTTGAGGCTACTACTATTATGGGAATGCCTTGGACTAATAACAATAGAAATACTGCATATCATACTTTAAATGATACTACCGATAAGGTATCAGTGCCGGCTGTCAAAAACACAATTTTAATTTATAGCAATTTTATAAATGAGTTAGATAAGGAAAATGTATAATCATTTTCCTTTTTAATTATGGTAAATTATTGCATCCGTTTTAATTTTTGCATTATTTTTTATATTTGATATAATAGAGAAGTTGAAAGGATGTTAATTATGATTAGAAAAATAAATGCTAAGGATAAGCGAGCATACTTAAAAATGTCAGATGATTTTTACAGTTCTAATGCAGTATTAGTTAAAACAAAAGCTTATAATGCAAGTAAAACATTTGAATTATTAATGAAAGAATCAAGTTACGTAACTGGATATTTTTATGAAGTTAATAATATAATAACAGGTTACATGCTACTAACTTTTAGATATTCTAATGAAATTGGCGGATTTTATGTCCACATTGATGAATTATATGTAAAACCTGAATTTCAAAGTTTAGGAATTGGTTCAAAAATGATTGATTTTGTAAATAAAGAATATGCAACAAATAACAACAATCGGATAATGCTTGAAGTTAATGAAGAAAATGTTGATGCAATTCGCTTATATGAAAAACGCGGTTTTGATGATGCAGGATACCGTTTTATGATAAAAGACTAAGAAAACTTAGTCTTTTTTTATATTATCATAATAAAATTTTTCATGATTTTTCCAGATATTGTAATCATCTTTGGTTAGACTTCTAATTACTCTTGCCGGATTTCCTGCTGCAAGTACATCACTTGGGATATCTTTAACAACAACTGAACCTGAACCAATCACTGTATTATTACCAATTGTAACACCGGGATTTATTACAACATTACCACCTATCCAAACATTATCCCCAATAGTAATTGGATATCCTAATTCAAGACCACTATTTCTTACGTTCTTATCTAAGGGATGTGTTGCTGTATAAAGTGCGACATTAGAAGCAAGCATCACATTATTACCTATTGTTATTTTACATACATCGAGCATAGTACAATTAAAATTAGCAAAGAAATTATTACCAATTTCTATGTTTGAACCATAGTCAACATAAAATGGTTTATTAATATTTAAGTTAGTCCCTGCATAAGCAAACATTTTTCTTGCTAGTTTTTCTCTTTTTTTAAAATCCATTGTCTTTGTTTTATTAATTTTATCACTAATAGTTCTTCCTCTCCTAGCAAGAATCTTTAGTTCTTTGTCGCTTGCCAAGTAAAGATTACTACTTAACATCATTTCTTTATTTGTCATTTAATATCTTTAATAACTCCTTTGGCTTATTTATTAAAAAGAAAGGATTTAATAACTTTAATTCTTGTTTCGATCTAAAACCCCAACTAACTGCACAAACGTCTATTTTAGCGTTATTAGCGGTTTTAATATCTACTTCACTATCACCTACAAAGATTGCTTCACTTGCTTTAACCCCTAATTTTTCAAGTGCGATATTAACCATTTTAGGGTGTGGTTTAACCGGAACATTTTTCATTTCACCAATTGCAAAATCAAATAAACCTTCAAACATATCAATATTAAGTCTATGAACTGCATCATTCATTTTATTTGATGTAATAGCTAGCTTATAGCCAGATTTTTTTAAACTTATTAGGAGGTTAATTATTCCCTTATAAGGTTTTGTATTTACATTAGAGCTACTCTTATAATGATTAAAATAATAGTTGTAAACTTCATACTGACTACTTAAACTAGTGTTTAGAGGTAGACTATCTTTAACTAATCTTTTTGAACCGTTTCCTAAGTTTCTTTTCACTTGTTTTGTACTTAATTTATCAAATTTAAATACTTCCATCGTATGATTTAAACTATACTTAATATCTTTAATTGTATTTAGTAATGTTCCATCTAAATCAAAAATAATTGCCTTATACATAATCTTCACTTCCCTTTTACTTTATAATTATCATAGCACATTATTAGTCAAATATATAGTTTTAGTATAGTATTAATTTATAGGAGGGATTATTATGGAAAATTTTGATGATAATCTAGAAAAAATTAAAAATATGATTATTAACGATCCAATTAACGAAGCATATACTAGTAAAAATATTATGCCTCTTTATAGTGTAAATAAAAATTCCAAAATTTTAATTGTTGGACAAGCACCAGGTATAAAAGCCCAAAATTCTAAGATTACTTGGAACGATAAAAGTGGTGATACCCTAAGACAGTGGTTAGGTGTTAGTAAAGATGAGTTTTATAATACTAATTTGTTTGGTTTAATTCCCATGGATTTTTACTATCCAGGCAAGGGTAAATTGGGTGACTTACCACCAAGAAAAGAATTTTTTCATTATCATGATTTAATTTTACCCAATTTAGTTAAAGTTAAGCTTATTATTTTAGTTGGTTTTTACGCTCAAAAATATTATTTAAAAGATTTAGTGCAAAACAATTTGACAAATACTGTTAAAATGTTTGACTCATATTTACCAAAATATATCGTTATTCCTCATCCATCTCCACTAAACTTTAGATGGTTAAACAAAAATCCTTGGTTTAGTAATGATATAGTGCCTAAAATTAGTTTAATCGTTAGATCTATTCTTAATAATAAAAAAAACTAGCATAACTAGTTTCATTTATTAATTAACTTTTTCACTAAAATATCAACTTCAGCATATTTTTCTTCTTTTGTTGGTTTATCTGCCAACCTATTAAAAGATTTTTCATAATTTTTTAATTCATTTTCTTGATACTGACTAATGACATATGCAATAATATTATATTTAAAGATTGCATCTACTCTTTCATCATCTAATAATTTAATAAAGATATCGCGCATTAGTACTGGTCTTTTTGCTAGAACTAATGCTATTTCTTTACTTACTAAAAAATTCATATTTTTCATCCAAAGTAGTAAGCCATCAATTAAATATGTAAAATCATCATCACTTAATTCCATCATATCATCAATATAAAAATTATCTAGTTTGTGTGCTGGTAAATATTTTAACACTTCTTCTTTTTTCATTTTATCACCTCTTTAATTATACTATATAAGTCTAAAAAGGTTAAATTTAATGCTTGACTTCCTTGGCATCAAAGCCTTGTTTGCAAACAATTGTTTCAACATTACTAAGGTATGAAAGAATCTTTTTAACCTCACTTTCAACTGTAATTATTTTAACGTTTGGACCAGCATCCATTGTGAAATACGCGATAATTTTATCACTGCGCATTTTTTTTACTAAATTAATTAAATAATTAGATTCTTCATTTTTATATTTGATGCCACTTGCTTCAATAATTTCATGCATTCGTTCACTATTTTCTTCAGCAATAGTACCAACAGCATTAATATCTTTATTTTTTAATACAATTAACATATTATTATAATCTTTTTCTGATGCTACTACAAATTTATTATATAATTCTTTATTTTTAACTGATTTTTCCATAGCAAAAGTACTGCTAATTTTTTTTTCATTTTTGTCTAAAAGACAAACAATAATTCTAAATTCATCCCATTTAACATCTATTTTTTTGGCAACACTTGTTTTATCAGTTCCTTTTTCCCAAACTACAAATCCACCATAAATACTTCTACTTGCTGATCCAGAACCAAGTCTTGCAAGTCTAGATATCTCTTCCTGACTTAAATCAAATTTAAATGCTTTAACAAAAGCTGTTGCAATGGAAGCAAAACTAGAGGCACTACTTGCAAGTCCAGCTGCCATTGGCACATTGTTAGTTGAAATAACCTTAACATAACTAGAAACATTTAACTCTTTTCTAAGTCTATTTAAGTAATTTATGACACGCATACTTTCCTTAGGATTTTCTACGCCATTTATTATAACTATATCTTTTTTAGCATCATTTAATATCGTAATTTCTGTATCTGTATATAAATTGTCAACAGTAAAAGATAAACTAGATTGATATGGTAACCTCAAATCTTCGTCTAGTTTGCCCCAATATTTTATTAATGCAAAATTAACATATGCTCTTATCATTTTTCAAATCTCCTAAGTTATAAAACCAAACTTTGTTATTACTTAATTCATCTTTTATTTTTAAGGCTTCTTCTTTTGTTTTAACTAGTAGAATTATTGATCCACCCATTCCTCCACCAGTTAGTTTACTACCTAAAACTTGGAATTTTTTAACACTTTCAATTAAATTATTAATAGTTTCATTACTTACCTCAATTTTTTCTAATAATACTTGAGCTAAGTTCATAGTTTGTCCCAATTTTTCTATATCATTTGTTGCTAAATAATTAGATGCATTATTAGTTAACATTGCAAGTTCTATAAATACTTGATTAACAACATCAAAATCTTTATTGTAAAGTTCTCTAACGTGATCTACTGCAATTTTAGTTTTACTTGGTAAGTTACTATCAACAATTAATAAATATGCATTTAAGTTTATACTTAAAATACGAAATCCTTCATCTTTAACAAATAAAATTGGTTTTTGATAAACAATCGTATAAACATCTAAGCCACTTGGATTTGAATGGTTAATCTTTTCAGCATACATAGCTAAATTAATCAATTCTTGATTAGTAATTACTAAATTAAAGGCATTGTAAATTGCTCTTACAATAGCAATACTAACTGATGCACTAGATCCTAATCCTCTTTGCCCAAGAATATTTGAGTTAATCTTAAAATGAAGACCAAATTTTTTTATATTTAGTTTATCTAAAACATAGTATATAAGTTTACTTACTCCCTCTATAACTAAAGGACTTTCATTTAATAAACCCTTATAGTACATTGAATCAATCGACAAATCATCATTAGTTTTAGTAATTTCAACCATTGTTTCAATTCCATTAAAAGGAATTGCAATTGCTGGCTTGCCATAGACTACAGAATGTTCACCAATCAAAATTATTTTAGCTCCTGCTTTTCCTATACCTATTTTCATTAAAATATCCTCATCAATAACTCATAAATAAATGGTGAGGCATAAAATGACATAAATAAAACACCAAAACTAACCCCAATTTTTGATAAAAAGCCACTTAATAGGCTTATTGCTAAAATAATTAACAACCCAATAAAGCCAGAATCTAAGTAAACAAGCAAAACAACCAATGATAATAACAATGTTAAAACTGCCTCTTGTGGAATATACTTAAAAACTATTTCAGTCATCTTATTAGAATATTTCAAAGATAAATAAACAGTAATTGAAAGAGCAATTGCTACACCAATTAAAATTGCAATTAAACTTACTGAAAAACTTAACTCAAAAAATTTGTTATCAGGATTAAAGATTATCGCACCTGGACCCATTGCTGCTGGTGATAACGGAAATTTGAAGGCTAAAAGTGAAATCATTATTCCAGCAAGATATGATGCATTACTTATTGCATTCATTATACTAACTTTTGTAAATGCCTTTTGTTCTTTATCTTTGATATTACTAGATAGTGTATCACCAATTAGTAATGTCATTCCAACTGGTGATAAAAATATTGTTAAACTTGCTAAAATACTTGAAATGACGGATTTTTTCATTTCTATTTTATCTAAGATATTAAATAAATTATAGTTTGAATCATCTTCTTTTTCAATTGTTATTTCTTTATTTCCTTCTACTGTTGCCTTTTGTCTTTGTTTTTTAAAAAATAACATAAAAATACTAAAAAGTAGTGGGCCCATTGTAATACTTAGAAAAAATGGTGTACCACCAATAGGATGAATCTTTCTTGAAAAGACAACTATTAATGCAAAAGGAATTATCGCTAGTAATGAAATTATTTTTTTCTTATTAAGTAATGATAAAACAATTGCACCTATTAAAAATATTTGACCATTATATTTAGCAATATTACCTTTAATATCAAAATTTGTGTTTTTTTCAATTAAATAAACAAAGAAAAATACTAACAATGAAACCGGAATAGCAACAACCGTTCCTATAAATGAGCCAATAGTCATTTTTCTAATACTACTTGAAGTTTTACCTTGTTCTTTTAAATAACTACTACTTTCAATTAAAGGTGTACTCATAACCCCACCTGGAATTGAAGTTAATGCCGTTGGAATTGAGGCAGTTGTTGTAATAGTTACTATCGATGCAATAAAAAAGGTTAAAATAATTGGAAGTGGAATTCCGATAATAACTAAAACTGCAGTAACTGGAACAATAACTGATGTCTCATCAGTTCCTGGTATAATTCCAACAATTGTATACAAGAATGTAGCTAAAATGGCACCAAGGGCCATTTGAAAAATTAAGATTAGATCAATAGTCATTTTCTCTCACCTTTAACTACTTTTACATTTCTTTTTGGTTTAATCCAAATTGTATTAATAATAAATCCTATTACTACTGCAGATAATCCTAAAATTAACTTTAAATCTTTATTTAAGGCGGGCATTAGTATTACAATTAATAAAATACTAAGACTTATTAAAAGGGATAATAAAAAATCTTTTATACTGATGTATTCGCCCCATAATGTTACTCTTTTATTTTTTTTCATTAAACCCTCCAATTGTTCAACTACCGAACATATTAATTATACATAATATTTTATTATATTTCAAGTATACTTTAATTAATTTTAAAGTATAAAGAAAAAGCTTTGAATGATCAAAGCTTGCCAAATCTACGATTTCTTTTACTATACTCTTTAAATGATTTCTCTAAATCTTTCTTAGAAAAAGAAGGCCAATGTTTTTTAATAAAAATTAGCTCTGCATAAGCATTTTGCCACAACAGAAAATTTGACAATCTAACTTCTCCACTAGTTCTTATTAATAAATCAACATCTTCTTTCACATATAAAAACTCACGCAATTTTTCCTCGGTATAAGGTTTTTCAATTTGATTAAATGCATTAATTATTTCTTCTTTACTACCATAATCAAATGCAATTTGTAAAATCATTCCCTTATTATTTCTTGTTTGCGATTCTAATTTATCTATAACCAAAATTGTTTCTTTAGGTAGTTTAGTTCTTCTCCCAACAAAAATTATCTTGTATGAAATGTCTTTTAATCGATCTATATTTTCATTTAAATATTCAAGTGGTTTTAACATTAAATAATCTACTTCAGCTTTTGGTCTATTCCAATTTTCAGTACTAAAAGCATAAACAGTTAGAAACTTCACTCCTAAATTATTAGCATGATTAGCTATTTTAAATAAGTTTATTGCCCCGTTATAGTGTCCTAAATTACGCGGTAAGCCTCTTTTTTGTGCCCACCGACCATTTCCATCCAAAATAATAGCAAGATGACTTGGTACTTTAAATTTCATTTCTTGTATATCCTTTTATTACTTTCGATAGTTCGTTTTTTACTTCATCATTTGATATATTTTCAAATATACTAGAAATATGTTCAATTTGAATACTGCAATCAAAATTATCATCTTGATGCTCAATAAAAATTCTAGAATTACTTGTCTCAGTAAAATTATTGATGCGATGATCAATTAATAGTTCTTCGTATAATTTTTCACCAGGTCTTAACCCAACAACATCAATTTTTATATCTACATCAGGAATTAAACCAGCAAGCATAATCATTTTATTAGCTAAATCAATAATTTTAACTGGTTCTCCCATATCTAATATAAATATTTCTCCCCCTTTAGCATATGCGGCACTTTGTAATATTAAGCCAACAGCCTCAGGTATTGTCATAAAATATCTTGTAATGTTTTTATGGGTAACAGTGATTGGACCACCATCTTCAATTTGTTTTTTAAACAAGGGAATCACACTACCATTAGACCCTAAAACATTACCAAATCTTACTGAAGAAAACATGGTTTTACCTTGATTATTATAATAACTAATAATAAGTTCAGCATATCTTTTTGTTGCTCCCATAACATTTGTTGGTCTAACAGCTTTATCACTTGAAACTAAAACAACTTTTTTAACGCCATATTTTACTGAAAGTTTTGCTACATTATTTGTTCCAATAACATTAGTTCTAATTGCTTCTCGTGCACTATCTTCCATTAAAGGTACATGTTTATATGCTGCTGCGTGAAATACAATTGATGGTTTATATGTTTCAAAAATCTCTTCAATTCTTTTTTCATTATAAACACTTCCAATTAAAACTTTAAGTTCAGTTTTAATTGAACGATTTTTATATTTTAAACGTTCTAATTCCATTTGAATATCATATGCATTATTTTCATAAATATCAAAAATAATTAATTCTTTGGGACCTAATTCAAAAATTTGGCGGCATAACTCACTACCAATTGATCCACCACCACCTGTTACAAGGACAACTTGATCTGTTAGTAAATCAAAAATTTGATTATTATCTAGTTTTACGACTGTTCTTTCTAATAAGTCTTCAATTTTAATAGTTTCAATACTTAATCTTTGATTTTTTTTGTAGTCATTCATAAAAGATGTTTGCTTTAATGAAATACCAATTCTATTGTTATTAATATATTCTAAAATATTATTTAATTTAGCCTTAGGAAAATCATTAATTGCTAAAATAACCTCATCAATTTTATATTTCTCAATAATATCATCTAATTGTGACAAAGTACCGAGAACTGCCTTATTTGAAATAGTTTTACCCAGTTTAACTGGATCATCATCTAAGAAACCAACTACATAGTTATTTAAATCTTTATTATTATTTATTTCAAAAATAGCCATTTCAGCTTGTGAACCAGCTCCTAAAATAATTGTACGTTTTGAATCTTTTAGTGATTTAACTTTTACTTTTTCATATGTTAAAAAGATTCTAATCCCGACACGATATCCTAATATTCCTGTAACCTCAAAAGCTGTAATAAATAAATATACTGATTTATGCATAAATTTAGGAATACTTGGTAACATTAGTAATAAAACTAGCATAAAATTAGTTAATAAAATAACTAAAAATATCCTAAGTACATTATTAAAATCTAGATGAGATAGCATAATATTATATATCCCAAATGCAAAATTAATTGCTATCTTAATCATTGTTATCACAACTAGTGATTGAATTAAAATTGGAAAGTCTGAGTTTCCACCTATCACTCTTACCACTAAAACTGAAAATACATAGGATAAGATAATTATTATTATATCAATTAATACTAAAAGTAATGTAAATCTATTCTTCTTTAAGCTCTGCATTTAAATTCTCCTTACTACTCTTTTTGTCTAAAACAAATGCTATACTAAATCCTAGAACTAATAATAATATACTTGCTATTATTGTTACATAGTTTATTTTATCAAAAAAGTCGTGATACTTACTATCTTTATACATTGAATAAATTATATTCATTGGCGAGATTAGTAAGATTACTAAAACCGAATAATTAAATGAAATTCGGTGTTCTTTTATTAAAACATTAATTAATTTTGATAAAATTACTACACCTATTAACATACCAAGCATTAAAAATAAAGTACTTGGTAAATATCTAAATGCTTCATTAATTTTTAATGTTGTTAGGGCTGATACCAAATTTGATATATCACTAATGATTGTATCAAAAACACCAAAAATCATTAAAAACATTGCACTTGATAGGCCTGGAACTATTAGAGGTATTGCTGTTAATAAGCCAATTATAAAGTAACTTAGTAAATTTAATTCTTGACTAGCACTTGGCTTAATAAACATTATAGCAATCATTACAACTAATGTTATTGTAGCTATTAAAAAATTATACCAAATCTTCTTATTATTAATTATTGACTTTAAAATATTAGGTACTGCACCTAAAATAAAACCAATGAAAAGTAAGGTAACTGGAATTGGAAATAAGCTATAAACACTTTTAATAGCTAATACTCCAATTAAAATTCCTAGCGTAATACCAATTAAGCAATCAAAGATACTTAGAATTGATTTAATTGGTTTCTTATTTAAATTACTTAATGCTTCAATCAATTTTTCGTAAATACCAAGTGAGGTTGCTAGCATACTACCACTTATTCCGGGTAAAATAAATGATATTCCTACGATAGACCCCTTAAGTATGTTTATTAAAAACTTCATTTTTTTCTCCCTTAAATAAATGTATTTGTCAATTATATCACTAATTGGTCTCTAGGAACACATTTACTAAAATTATGTTTTTATTATTCTATATTTTTTTCAAAATTCCACGAATCTCTAACCATATCTTCTACACTTAAACTAGTTTCCCAATTTAACTCTTTAAAAGCTTTTTCTGAACTTGCATAAACTGTAGCAATATCCCCAGCTCTTCTTGCAACTATTTCATAAGGAATATCTATTTTATTAATTTTTTTAAATGTTTCAACTAACTCTAAGACTGAGATTCCAACTCCAGTTCCTAGATTATAAACTGAGCATCCTTTATTTGCTTTATTTAATGCTGCCAAATGACCTTTAGCTAAATCAACAACATGAATATAATCTCTAACACCAGTCCCATCAACAGTGTCATAGTCATTGCCAAAAATAAAGAGTTTATCACGCTTCTTACTTGCAACTTGTGTAATATAAGGCATCAAATTGTTAGGAGTTCCTTGTGGTATTTCACCAAGTAAGCCTGACTTATGTGCCCCAATTGGATTAAAATATCTTAATAATACAATTGTTTTATCACTTCTGTTTTTTGCATAGTCATTTAAAATACGTTCACACATTTTTTTCGTTTCACCATATGGATTAGTAGTTTCCATTAAGGGACTTTTTTCACTTAAAGGACTTGGTTGATCGCCATAAACTGTTGCTGATGAGGAAAATATAAAATGACTAACATCATATTTCTCCATTAGTTTTGCTAAATTAATTGTTGAAAGTAAATTATTTTCATAATATTTAAGTGGTTCTTTTGTCGACTCACCAACTGCCTTAAACCCTGCAAAATGAATAATTCCATCAAAGTTTTCTTCTTTAAATAATTTATCCAATAAATCATAATTTTTACAATCAATTTTATGAAATGGTACTAAAACATTTGTGATTGTTTTAATTTTATCAATAACATCTTCAAAGCTATTGCTTAAATCATCAACAATAACAACCTCATGACCATCTTTAATTAATTCGACTGCCGTATGTGAACCAATATAGCCTGTACCACCTGTAATTAATATTTTCATTTACTTATCTCCACGCTGATATCATCAGCTGTCTGTTCAATTGTTTTTTTAGGTTTAATTAAATTTTTTGCATAATCTTCTTTATTAATTTGTTTACTTCTTGCTATTGTAAGACTACCACTTGGAACGTTTTGAGTAACCGTAGAACCTGCTGCTAAGAACACATTATTACCAATTTCTACAGGTGCAATTAAATTAACATTACATCCGATAAAAACATCATCACCAATTTTTGTTTTATGTTTTAAAACGCCATCATAATTAACCGTTACTGATCCACAACCAAAATTGACATTATTACCAACTTCACTATCACCTATGTAGGCAAGATGAGCTGCTTTAGTATTATTTCCTGTTGTTGATTTTTTTACTTCCACGAAATTACCAATACGATTATCTTTTCCGATTACAGTTTTTTCTCTTAAATGAGCAAATGGACCAACCGTTGTATTTTCCATTACTACTGAATCATAAACTAATGAATGCTTAACAGTTACATTTTCATGAATCACAGAATCATGAATTTCTGTATTTGGACCTATTTTTGCATTTTTCTTAATAACAGTATTACCTGTAATTGTAGTATTAGGTAAAATAATTGCACCTCTTTCAATAATTATATTGTCCCCTAAAGTAACTGTTTCTGGGTTAATTATTGATACTCCTTCGAGCATATGACGTTTATTTACCATGTCTCTAATATATTTTTCAGCAATGCTAATACTATATAGATCATTTACCCCCATTGTTTCGTGAGGGTGTCTTGCTAAGAAGGAATTTACTTTATATTTTTTATGCATTAATTCAACAATATCTGTTAAGTAGTATTCATTTTTATTTTTATTAACTTTTACTAAATCTAAAACTTCAAATAATTTTTTTAATGTCTACAACATAAATACCAGTATTAACTTCTTTAATATTTTTTTGATAATCATTACAGTCATTTTCCTCAACGATTGAAATAATTTGGCCATATTCATCTCTATTTATTCTGCCATATCCTTTAGGATAATCAACATTCATTGAAACAACTGTTAAATCATTTCCCATATCTTCATGCGCTCTAATGATTTTATTAATTAAGTGATTACCAATTAATGGAACATCGCCAGCAGTTATAAATAATGTTCCTTCTTTATCTTTGAAAAACTCTTTTGCTTGTAAAACAGCATGTGCTGTTCCAAGTTGTTCTTCTTGAAAAACATAACTAACTCGGTTTCCCAGTATTTGCATTAAATATTCTTTCTTATGGCCAACTACAACAACCGATTGATCAACAACTGATTTTTCCATATTTTCAATGATATATTCAATCATTGGTTTACGTAAGATTGGGTATCCACACTTTGGTAAGTCAGACTCCATCCTAGTACCCTTACCTGCTGCTAATATTAATGAATAATTCATATTAATAACTACCTTTCTTTTTTAAAAACTCAACAACTTCACTAATTAAATTATCAAGTTTATCTTCTTCTTTTACACTTATAGTAACTCTTAATAGTGGTTCAGTTCCACTTGCTCTTATTAAAAATAAATCATCGGTATCGAGTGAATTTTTAATTTTTTCTAAATAATCTAAAACTTCCCTATCTTTTAAAACATCTTTATTAATATTTTTAATATTAACAAGACTAAATGGATATAATTCTATTTCTTTTACGATATCTTCTAATTCAATTTTTTCTTCTTCTAAAAGTTTTAAAATAAACAATGAAGATAATAAACCATCACCTGAATGTAGAATATCTCTAATAATTAAATGACCACTTGACTCACCACCTAATGATAAATCATTATCAATTAATTCCTTACTAACATATTTATCACCAACATCAGTTAAAATATAATCAATATTTTTACTTCTTAATGCCTTTAAGATTCCTGGGTTTGTCATTTTGGTAACTACAACTGTATTTTTATTTAGCATGTTTTTATTTTTCAAATAATTTGCTATTAAATATATAATGTAATCACCATCGTAAGTTACTCCGTTTTTATCAATCATGAGCATTCTATCGCCATCACCATCATAAGAAAAGCCAATATCAATATTATTATTTTTAGCATATTCTCTAATATAGGAAAGATTAGTTGACCCACAGTTTAAGTTAATATTTAGACCATCCGGTTCAGATGCAAGTTGTACACTATTTTTAAAATATTTACTCATTACTTGTTTAGCAATTAAATAGTTTGCTCCATTAGCACTATCATAAACAACTTTAAGGCTACTTTCATTTAATCCTAATTTATCAATAACCTTTAAGTACTCTTTATTTATATCTAAAGATAATAAAAACTCACCCCAATTACTACCCTTTATAATCTCACTGTCAATGTATTTTTCCATGATAAGTTCTTCTTCAATAGTAGACTTATAACCACAATTAAAAACTTTTATTCCATTATCGGTATAAGGATTATGGCTTGCTGTAACCATTATTCCAGGAATTTCTTTAACCTTTGAATAATGAGCAATCATTGGTGTAGAAACAACTTTTGCAAAAACCACATTAATACCTACACTCATTGCACCATTTGCAATTGCATATGCTAACATCGGTGAAGAGTTTCTAGTATCATGACCTATTACAACTTGATTTTTATTATATGTCTCTCTTAAACTTTGTCCGATAGAAAATGCTATTTTTGAGTTTAATTCAGTAAAACTTTTTCCTCTAATTCCATCTGTACCAAAATATTTAGTAATCATTTTATGCTCCTATTCTCTCGTTTCAAAATTTTTATAAAACTTTTTGTTATTTTTGGATCAAAATAAACATTACTTAAATTCAATAGTTTATCAATTATATCATTAATCTCAGATTTTTCTACATCAAAATAGTTACTAACATAATCAGCTAAGCGAATAATTCTTGCATTAATAGGAATATTTTCTCCCTTTAAATTTTGCGGAAAACCTGTTCCATCATAATTTTCATGACATGAAAGTACATCATAAGCAACATTTAGGTGTGCTTTTGATGTTTGAAGTATTCTAAAACCAATAACTGTATGACCATATCTAGTTAAGTTAGGTAATTCATTAGTATTTTTGAACTCTTCTTTAATTTCTTTATCAAGACCGATTTTTCCAATATCATAGACTGTTGCTGCAAGTTTCAAATTCATTAATTCATCTTCACTAAACTTTAATTCTCTACCTATTTCTACAGTATATTTTAATACGTTTTTTTTCTTTTTGCTAGAATTTTTACTTGACTGAATTATTGATAAGTAATTTTCTATTTGTTTTTCGTTTGAATTCATTAATTTTTGATAATACATCTTATCTTCTGCTTCTTTTAAAGCTTCATCTAATGATTGATTTTCACTCTTTCTAACAATACCACTGGAAACAGATATACTAATATTTTTTACTGTTTTATCTTTTAAACTATCTTCCATTTTTTCTAACATTAATTCAAAATCATTGTGATTATTTGTTTCACTAATAATTAGTATTTCATCGCCACCAATTCTAAATGTAAGTGAATCAGTAAATGCTTCTTTAATTAAATCTGAAACTAAGATTAATAACTGATCACCTACATTATGACCAAATGCATCATTAAAGAACTTTAAACCATTAACATCTAAATAAATAACTGAACACTCTTTTTTAGTATCAAATTTTTTAGAATAAATATTGAAAAAACTACGATTATAAAATCCTGTCAGTCCATCATGATAACTTAAGTACTCTACTTCTTTTGTTTGTAAAATATCATTAGTTATATTTCTAGAAAAGACTGAAGTACCAATTACTTCATCATTATTTTTAATCAAATAATAATATTCCTCATAAAATAGATTATGTTCCTTTATTTCCAAATTAGAGTGATATTCACCTTTTTCTAATGCTGTTTCTAAAAATGACTTTTGAATACTTGCAATTTTTGGATGATTATCTAATAATTTAAAAAAATTATCCCCGACTTTAATATTAGAACCTGAATAAGAACGCATAATAATCTTGTGATGATCATTAAAACCTAAATAATTATAGTTTGAATCTAGAGTATAAATTTCTAAGTCCTCTACTATGTTGACGATTTGATTTAATAAGCGATTTTCATGATTAATTTTTTTAATTAAAATTTTCTTTTCATTAAATTTATAAAGTAATATTTGAACAATTATTCCAATTAGGTTGTTTAATATTTGATAGATTATAAATGTCAAAAAAACCGTCGCCGACAGTTTATTATAAAAACCAAAGAATATAATACCCGATAAAGAAAATAGATTTACGATTAAACTAAAAATAGTTGCTTTAAGTAATTTATTATTATACTTGCTATTTTTCATTATTCTTTGCCAAACAATACCAATTAAAATTGCATAGACGATTTCAAATACTCCCATATACGTACCTGTTCCGCCAATAAATAATCTAACTATTATTGCTGTAATAAATGGCAAAATGCTGACTGCAGGCCCAAAAAAAGCTCCACTTATTCCAAGAACAATACTTCTTGAATCAAAATAGTAAATATTTCCAAAACGATATGAACTAGACATAATTATAATAATAATTCCTGAAATAATTAAACTTAGTCCTATTTTTGATCCTTTTGACTCTAATTCAGGATTTAATAAATTAACTAGTGAGGCAAAAACAATAATAACACTCATATTTAATACAATTAAATAATATCTGGAAAAAAATATTAATAGTTCACCCATTGTAATCCCCCTTATAATTAATTACTATAAATTATATTTATATTATAACATTTTTTAAATAATACTATTAATCTATTGACAATTATTCAATATATGATAAAATACTCATATGATTAGTTATTCATATGTGGAGGTTATTTATGTTAGATGAAAAAATAATTATTAAAGCAAGTAATTTATTTAAAGTAATATCTGATCCTACAAGAATTAGAATTCTCGAATCTCTTAAAAATGGCGAATTATCAGTAAATGAGATAGTTGAAAGTTTAAATATTAGTCAAAGTGCTATTTCACATCAACTGAGATTACTGAGAGAAAATAATTTAGTCAAAACAAAGAGAGTTGGAAAAAATATCTTTTATTCAATCTCCGATAATCATGTCTCACTAATCTTAGAACAAACTTACGAACACGTTACAGAGGAGAATTGTCATGAAATTAAAAAATGAAGAAACAAGTAAAAAAGTTATTATTCCATTAAAGGAACACGAACACGAACATGAACACCACAATGTAAAATTATTTTTTATTTTATATTTAGTAGGTCTAGTAATATTTATAGTTACACTATTTTTCAAAATGGGTAACAATGTAACAATATTTGGTAATACTTTTAATAATAAATATATTCTTATACCCGTATATTATTTAATATTATTTTTATCTGGTTTTCATGTTATTGAAGAGGGTATTGAAGATACAATTAAAAGCACTAAAAAGAAAAAGAAATTTACACCTAATGTCCATATTCTAATGTTACTTGCGGCAATTGGTGCACTAATTATCGGTGAATATATTGAAGCAGTGCTACTTATACTAATTTTTGCAGGTGCGCATTTTCTTGAAGATTTTGCCAGTGAAAAAAGTACTAAGGAAATTAAAAAATTACTAAACCTTAACAAGTCAAAAGCACTTTTAATTAATGAAGATGGTTCTTTTAGTGAAGTTGCTAGTGATACTTTAAAAATAGGTGATAAAGTTAGAGTTTTAAATGGAAGTTCTATTCCTTCAGATGGAATAATAATTGAAGGACATTCAGAAATCAATGAGGCAAACATAACAGGTGAATCTATCCCTACTTACAAAAAAGTTGGTGATCAAGTATTTGGAAGTACGATTAACGGCGAAGGTTTATTAATTGTTGAAATTAATAAAAATAGTGATGAAACTGTTTTAGCAAAAATAATTGAGCTTGTTAGTCAAACTCAAAATGATTTAAGTAAAACAGCAGTTTTAATCAAAAAGATAGAACCTATTTATGTTAATATTGTTTTAATTTTTGCTCCAATATTTTTCTTACTAGGGATGTACCTATTTAAATGGGACAGGGACATTGCCTTCTACCGTACCATGGTTTTACTAATCGGTGCTTCTCCTTGTGCTCTTGCAGTTACAGATATACCAGCAACTCTATCAGCAATTTCAAATTTAGCTAAAAATGGTATTCTATTTAAAGGAGGATCATACCTAGAAAATATGGCAGACTTAGATGTTGTTGCGTTTGATAAAACAGGAACACTTACAACAGGTTATCCAATTGTAACTGATGTAATTAGAGTAAAAGATAGTAATGTTAGTTTTCATGATAATATCATTTATCATATGGAGAGTAACTCAAATCATCCACTAGCAAAAGCTCTAACAAGCCATTTTAATAAAGGTGAAAATCTAAATTTAGAAGTTGTAAATATGATTGGTTTAGGTGTTCATACTACTTATAACAACAATGATTATCAAATATTCAAACCACTTGATGAAGATTTTGAAAATGAAAATATAAATTCAATAATTAGCACCCTACAAAATGATGGTAAGACTGTTGTTATCTTTAAAGAAAATAATATTACTATTTCAATTATTGGTTTAATTGATAATATAAAAGAATCAAGCATTGATGCGATAAAAGAACTAAATAATTTAAATATAGAAACAGTAATGATCACAGGAGATGCTAAAAATACTGCTAAAACGATTGCTAATAAGCTAAATATTACTACAGTTCATGCTAATGTATTACCTACTGAAAAAGCCTCAATTATTAAGTCATATCGTGATAATAACAAGGTTATTTCTATGGTTGGAGATGGGATAAACGATGCTCCTGCTCTTGCTACAAGTAATATTGGTGTAGCAATGGGTAGTGGAACTGATATTGCTATTGATGTAGCTGATGCTGTTTTAATGAAAAATGATTTGAACAAATTTGTTTATACATATAAGGTTGCTAAAAAGTTAAAAAGAGTTGTTATTCAAAATATTATATTTGCAATGACTGTTGTTTTATTCTTACTTGTTACAAATATTTTAGGAATTATGGAAATGCCACTTGCAGTTGTGATTCATGAAGGTAGTACTTTAGTCGTTATTTTAAGTGGACTTAGATTACTTAAAACTATAAAAAAATAAATATAGACGCTTATTAGCGTCTTTTTTTTACAATAAAAGAACTCTAATTAAATATTAATTAAAGTTCTTTTCAATGTTTTGTAAAATTATTTTATTGTTAATACCTGAGCTAAAACCACCAAGTGAACCATCTTTTTTTATCACCCTGTGACATGGAATAATAATTAAGATAGGATTTTTTCCAATCGCATTACCTACTGCCCGCGAGAGTTTGATATTACCCATTTTTTTAGCAATATCACTATATGATACGTTAATTCCATATGGAATTTCTAATAGTTTATTCCAAACATCAATTTCAAATTTTGTTCCACTAAATTTTATTTTTAGATTAATTTTTTTACTTTTATTATTAAAATAATTATTAAACTCTAACCATATTGAATGTTTATATTTATCGTTAATTTCCGTTAATTGGTCATTTTTAAAATCATTTAAATTTGTATTTATGTATATAATATTTTTATCATCATCTATTACTACATAAAGTGGTATTGTTAAATTATCTAAATAATAATAATTATATTTTTTATTCATAACTTAAATTTTCTAATTTAACATTATCTAAGATAATAATTTCTCTTTGACCATTTAACTTAATTATCTTATTATTTTGAAACTCACTTAATTTTCTACTAAGTGTTTCTTTACTCATTCCAAGACTTGATGCAAAATCTGATTTAGAAATTGGTAAGATAATCTTTCTACTCTTAAACTTAAGTAAAGCATCTGCAATTCTTTTAGTTACAGAGTATAGATTAATATTTTCTATCGTATTTTCAGCTTGGTATAATCTGTCACTTAATTCTTCAATTATTTTAAAACTTATTGTCTCTTTTCCAATTAAGGCATTTCTTAAATCTTTGCTAGTAATTGTACAAAGACTTGTATCTTCTAAAAATATTGCAAAATTATCTGCTGGACTATTTTTAAAAAGACTCTTTTCACCGAGAAAGTCACCTTCTTTTAAAATTCTAATTACTTGCTCATCGCCATTAAATGAATATCTTACAATCTTAATTTTTCCCTTATTAATTATATATAAGGAATCAATTAAGTCGCCTTGATTAAATAAGTAACTACCTTTTTCATAGTTTTTAGTCTTGGCGAGTTTTGAGACATCTAATTGCTCTAAATAAGTTAAGGTTTTAAAAATTGGAACTTTAGCAACACATAGTTCACTTTTATTTTCTAAACAACAATGCATATTATCACCTGCATTTAGTATATCACAAATTTTTAGTTATAGAAGTCTAACGAAATGCTATCAATAAATTTCTTTGTTCTTTGTTCTTTTGGATTACTGAAAATCTGTAGTGCACTACCTACCTCAACAATCTCACCTTCATCAATTACTACAACTTCATTACTAAACTTTTTTGCAAATTCCATTTCATGCGTTACTATTATCATATTCATTCCTTGGTTTGCTAAATCTTTCATTACTATTAAAACTTCTTTAATCATCTCAGGATCAAGTGCACTAGTTGGTTCATCAAACAAAATAACTTCTGGTTTCATTGTAAGTGCACGTGCAATCGCAACTCTTTGCTTTTGGCCACCTGATAATTGATTAGGATAATTATCTTTTTTATCAAATAAACCAACTTTTTTTAAGTAACTTTCAGAGATTGCTGTTGCTTCATCTAAACTTTTACCCAAGACATCTATTTGTGCAATATTTAAATTTTGCGTAATAGTTAAATGTGGAAATAAATTAAAGTTTTGAAAAACCATTCCAACTTTTTTACGGTGTTCAATTAAATTAAAGTCTTTGTCTAAAATATTATTATTTTTATATATTATCTCACCATCAGTTGGTTTTTCTAATAAATTAAGTGTACGAAGCAAGGTACTTTTACCCGATCCACTTGGACCAATGATAGTTGTAACACCTTCATTAATATATAGATTGACACCATTTAAGGCTTTTGTCCCATTTTTAAATTCTTTTTTTACATTTTTTATTTCAAATATTTTATTTTTCATCTTTAAGACCTAACTTTCTTTCATACATAGTCATTAGTTTTGATGTTGATAATGTAAGTACTAAATATAGTAGTGCTGTAACAATATAAACTTCTTTGATTTGATATGTTTGAACCTTTACAATACTTGCTGCATACATCAATTCTGCAACTCCTAAATACATAAAGATTGATGTTTCTTTAATCATTGTTACAAACTCATTACCAAGTGATGGAATAATATTTTTAACTGCTTGAGGTAAAATAATTTTTCTCATGACTTGTTTATCATTAAATCCTAGACTTAATGCCGCTTCTTTTTGTCCCGTATCAATTGAGTTAATTCCCCCTCTAATAATTTCAGAAACATAAGCACTTGAATTAATAAGTAAAGCAATAACACCTGGAATGAAGCTAGATAAATCAATTCCAAGTACTAAGATTACTGGCAACTTGAATAATGAATAAATTAATAATACTTGGACTAAAAGTGGTGTTCCTCTAATGATTTCAACATATCCCTTACTAATTGTATTAATAAATTTATTATCAACTATTCTACCTAATGCAACGAATAAGCCAATTAAACTACCTAGGGTTACTGACAGTAATGCTAATACTATTGTCATTAATAAGCCTTGTAGTAATATCTTTACATAATCGATGTTAAAGATAAATGAGAATGGAAAACTTTTTTCTACTATTTCATCACCTAAAATTGCATCATTAATAATTTGTTCCATTTTACCTGTATCAATTAGATTATTAATAACATAGTTTATTAAGTTTAATAACTCTACATTACCCTCAGATACCGCAACCGCTGTTCCATCTTCACCAGTACCAACAGTAAAGTTAAGCAGCGATAAATCTTTATTATTTTTTATAAAACTTGATGCAACCGGAGTTTCTAAAATTACTGCATCTAGTTTATCATCTTTAAGTTGCATGATTAGATCAGTTACATTCTTTAAAAATACGGTATTACTTTGGTTCATATCTGCTTCAACAATTTCTTGTTGAATCGATCCAAGTTGTGCTCCAACTTTTATTTTGTTATTATTTAAGTCTTCTACACTATTAAATTTATCTTTACTCTTATTATTAATGATAACTGAATGTGTAGCTTCATAATAAACATCAGAAAAATCTACAATAAGTTCACGTTCAGGTGATGGATTCATTCCCGATATTACAAAATCAACTTTATTATTTACTAGATCATCTAATAAAAAGTCAAAATCTTTATTAACTATTTTTAAATTTTTCCCTGCTGCTTTAGCAATTTCCTTAGCAAGTTCAATATCAATACCAACTAATTCCATTTTACCGTTTACTTTTTTAGGTGATTCATAAGGTGGATAGTCAGCTGATGTTCCCATTACTAAATATTCTTTATATGAATCATCTAAGATATATGTATAAATATTTTTACTACTACATCCTACAAGCAGGAATACACTTGATATAATTAAAACTAAAATCATTATTTGTTTCTTCATTTTCTTCTTCTCCTTTAAAATAAAAAAAATCCCTAGACATTAATTAATGTCTAAGGACGTAAATTTACGCGGTACCACCTTAGTTCTAGTTTCCTAGCACTTATAAATTCGTTTACGCCGAAATACGTTTAGGCCTCAAATAACTTCGACCTAACAACTCCAGATCACGTTCATTAATTGTAATTACTAATTCACACTAACCATTAGCTCACTTAAAATTCTAAATTAATTACTACTATCCTTCATAGTCTTTAGCAACAATTATACATACTTTTTATAACATTGCAAGATATTTATTTAGTTATTATCCTTTTTTACTACTATTTTATTAATGTTTTCGTAATCTTCCCCATCCATCTGCATAAAAGTACTATCTAGTGATGTTATAGTTACTTCTTTAGTTTCAATTACTTTCACATATTTTTTAAACATAGTATGTATACCTAGATAAATTGTAGGCATTAAAAATGGTACTAAATATCTTGGTGCATCTTTAACAATAACAACATTTAGCATTTCATTATTTCTGTTGGCTTTAGGTGCAATTTTCATTCCCCCACCTAAATACTTATCATTCATAACAACAACAAGCCAAGCCTTATCGACAATAATATTTTGGTTTTCAGTATCGACGGTAATTTTACCTGGTTTATGTTCACGAAATGCTTCTAGCGCATGACGAAAATAATTAAGTTTATTTTTTCTAAATCTTGAATTATTTACTTTACTTACAGTAAGTCCATCAAGACCTAGTCCTACACCGTTTAGAAAATATTTTTCTTGATCATCAAATGATACAGTAGGTAATACTCTAAGGTATTCTTTGATACTTACTATTCCTTTTTTATGCTTAATACTTCTAGCAAAATCATTACCAGTTCCTGAGCGATATAAACAAATATCAGGAATAATCTCTTTTCCTTTTACTTCATTTATTAATTTATTTAAAGTTCCATCTCCACCGATTATGATGAATCTATCTACAACTTGGTTTTCTTCAATAAAGTCATGAATGTTAGTAATTTCTAAGATATTAACTAATCTAAACTCTCTTTTTTGTTTTAAGAGTTGTTTTGATAATTTTTCAACACTTTTTTGTCCTTTACCATTTCTAGATAGTGGATTAAATAATATGACGTCCATTATTTAACTATTAAAAGACCTGTACGTCTTTTTCCTCTTTGAACAATAATATATTTATCAAACAATAAGTTTGTATTATTAATTTTATAGTTAACATCATAAACTTTCTCGCTATTTAATAAAATAGCACCATTTGAAATAAATTCTCTTGCTTCACGGTTTGAACTTGCAAGTTTCAATTCTTGAATTACTGAAATAAGTGATGAATCTAATTCAACTTTCCTTGTTTCTAAAACTTTTTCTAGTGTTTTAAAGGCTTTTTCATTTAAACTAGCAAAATCACCAGTGAATAGTGATTCCGTAACTAGTAATGCTTCTTTTAACGCTTCTTCACCATGAATAAATTTAGTTACTTCCTCTGCTAATCTTCTTTGAGCAACACGTTTTTCAGGCTCTAATTTTGCTTGTTCTTCAAGACTTAATATTTCATTACTATCAAGTAATGTTAAAGTTCTTAAGTATTTCGAAATATCACTATCTGATGTGTTAAAGAAATATTGATATACTTCATATGGACTTGTTAGTTCTTCATCTAACCAAATTGCACCTGATTCACTTTTACCAAATTTTTGACCATCTGATTTTAATAAGAGTGGAGATGTAAGCCCAACTGCATCATTTTCTCCTAATGTTTTTCTAATTAATTCTAATCCCGAAGTAATATTTCCCCATTGATCTGAACCACCAAATTGCATTTTAACATCCATTGTTTGGTATAAGTGAAGGAAATCTAGTGCTTGAATTATCATGTATGAAAATTCAGTATATGAGATACCTGTTTCAAGTCTTGATTGTACATTTTCTTTAGATAGCATATAATTAATATTAAAATTCTTTCCATAATCTCTAAGGAAAGTTATCATATTAATATCTTTAATCCAGTCATAGTTATTTACATATATTGTTTTTGATTCATCTAAAAATCTAGAAATTTGTTTTTTAATTAAATTAGCATTTTCTAAACTTTCTTCTAATTTCAATAATTGACGTTCACTAGTTTGTCTTGGATCACCAATTAAACCTGTCCCACCACCAATTAAAACAACTGGAGTATGACCATAATTTTGTAATAATTTCATTCTAACTATTTGTACTAAATGACCAACAGTAAGTGATTTTCCTGTTGGATCAAATCCACAATAAAATCTAATGCTATTTTCATTTAATAATTCTTTAACTTTTTCTACATCACTAACATCTTTTATTAAATCTCTAAAGATTAACTCATCATATAATTTCATAAATAATTCTCCTTTAATTTTAAAAAAAATACGTCCAAAGAAAAAATCTAAGGACGTAGAAATACGCGGTACCACCTTAGTTCTAGATATAATCTAGCACTCATTATAGTATGTCTCCGTATTCGTAATTCAGTTATAGACTTCTTCTTATTTTCACCACCATAAGATCTCTTGATTAGGATTCTATACCTTACTTTTAATACTTCACCGACTATTTAATTTTTGTTGATTCTCTATAAATTATCTTGTGTGGAAGAATAATCTTGATTTGATCAACTTTTTCATTATGCATCATTTGTGTTAATAATTGCATTGAACTTGCACCAATTTCATATACTGGAATATTAATTGATGTTAATTTTGGTCTTGAAAGTTCTGCATATTTAGTGTTTTGGAACCCTGCAACATGTAAATCTTCAGGAACTTTCTTACCATGTTCAATTGCACTATTCATAAATGAAACAGCAATTGAGTCACGCACACCGATTGCAGCATCAACTTTCTTGTCATCAAAAAATGTTTCAAAGTGAGGTCTATTAATCTTAGTGTCACCACTTGTTCTAAAGATATTTGGTACAAGTCCTGCTTCTTCCATCGCTTCAATATAACCTTGTTCTTTAAGGTCATTTGTTGCATATCTTCTAGTTGTTGATAATAAATATACTTCTTTTGTATTATCATCAATAATTGCTTTCGTAATTTCATAACCAGCTTTTTTATAGTCAATATTTACTGCTGCAACTGTTGGATCTTCAGATGCAACGTTAGCAAAAACAAAAGGAGTATTATTATTGTTAAATATTTTCTTAACTTTGGCAACTTCTGCTTCAGTTAATTCATCATTTAAATATAAAACACCGTCAACTTGTTCAGCAATAATATTGTGTAATTCATCAGAAATATCTGCAAATTCATCAATTGTAAATAATTTTATAGAGTATTTATATTTTCTAGCGATATCACTAATACCACCAAGCATTTCTGCAACAGAAGCTCTTGTCATATCAGATACGATAACACCTACTGTTGTTGTTTTTCTACTTGCTAATCCTCTAGCTATCACATTAGGACGATATCCTAACTCTTTAATTACACGTAAAACACGTTCACGAGTTTCTTTCTTCACTTTATCCGGATTATTTAAAACTCTCGATACAGTAGCTAAACTAACACCTGCTGCACCAGCGACATCATATATAGTTGCATTATTAGCCATGAATCTCACCCCTTTGCTACAATTATTTTACCATAAAAAGAAAGGGCCTTCAAGCCCTTCCATAATTTATCGTTTTTCTTTAATACGAGCTGCTTTAGCTGATAGAGTACGGATGTAGAATAGTCTAGCTCTTCTAACTTTACCACGTCTTACAACTACGATACTATCGATTGTTGGTGCATGTAGAGCAAATGTTCTTTCAACACCAATACCGTATGATATTTTTCTAACTGTAAATGTTTCAGAAATACCTCCACCTTGACGTTTAATTACTAAACCTTCAAACATCTGGATTCTTTCTCTGTTACCTTCTTTAATTTTTACGTTAACTTGAACGTTATCTCCAGCTTGGAATGCTGGAACTTCTTTTAAATAAGATTCTGTTACTTTATTAAGTAAGTCTTGTCCTTTTAATTTTGACATTATTTTTCCTCTTTCCTCTTCTTTGCTCATAGAATTTTATCTAGCGGAACAAAAGTTTTTATTTTTTCATATATTTTTCTTTTATTTTTAATTCCTCTTTACTTAGAGGAGTCTTAACTATTAAGTCCGGTCTTTTTTCTTCAGTAACTTTAATGCTCATGTATTTTCTATAAAGATCAATGTTTCCATGATGACCACTAACTAAAACACTTGGAACATCATATCCCTCAAAACTTTCAGGTTTTGTATACTGTGGATATTTTAACCGATCATTAGATAATGAATCAGTTGTGTGAGATTCTTCTTGAATAACACCTGGTAAAAGTCTAACAATAGCATCAGATACTATCATTGCTGGTATTTCACCACCAGTTAAGACATAATCACCAATTGATATTTCATAGTCAACAAACTCTAGGACTCTTTGGTCTATTCCTTCATAATGTCCACAAAGTAAAATCAAGTGTTTATCTTCCAAAGCAAATTTAGTTGCTGTTTCTTGATTATAAAGGTTTCCTTGTGGAGTAAGAAAGATTACTTTAGTGTCTTTAGTTTTTAGTTCTTTGATAATTCTATAAAATGGTGGGAATGTCATTAACATTCCAACGCCTCCACCATAAGGTGTATCGTCTATTTGTTTATGTTTATTATCACTATAATTTCTTAAATCATGAATGTTAATTTTAACAATATTACTTTCAATTGCTCTTTTAACAATTGATGTTGTTAAAAATTCATTAAAAAAATTAGGAAAAATCGTAACAATATCAATAATCATAATAATCCCTCAATTGGTTTTATCATAATCTTTGTATCAGTAACTTCTACAATAAATTCATCAACAAAAGGTATTAAAATCTTCTTATCTTCATTATATATTTCTAAAAGTTTTCCGTGTGGTAACTCAACTATATCAGTTACTTTACCAATATAACTATTATCATTAACGTTATATACTTCTAAATCATACAATGATTCATAATAAAATTCATTTTTATTAAGCTTACCTCTAGTATTACTATAGATAATTAATCCTCTAAAGTCTAAGACTTCATTTATATTATTAAATTCTTTAAATTTAACAATTAAATTATTAACTTGATTTTTAATGTTTTCTACTGTTAGTTCTATTTTTTGATTATCTTTTACAATAAACATTTTTTCATTTTTTTTAAATCGATCAAAGTCACTTAAACTAACTACTTTAAGTTCACCCTTAATTCCATGGGTTGTTGTTATTTTTCCAATTTCAAACATATAGCTTAAAATGCATCAATGTCGATTTGAACTCTTTTATTTTCTTTAGTTGCTCCAGCATATACAATTGTTCTAATTGCACTTGCTATTTTTCCACCTTTTCCAATAACACGTCCTAAATCGTCTTTGTTAACCATAACTTGAATTGAAATATTGTCACTATCATTTGACAACGTTTTGACAACAACATCTTCTGGGTTTGTTACTAATGGCTCAATCATGTTTTTTACTAAAACTTCAAAATTTACTGCCATTCAAATCACCCCTTTCAATTACTTGTCTAATACGTTGTATTTTTTAAATAAGCTCTTTACTGTATCAGTTGGTTTAGCACCTTGTGCATACCATTTGTTAATTTTTTCACTATCAACTGCTACTTTGTTTGTTAGTGGATCATATGTCCCAATAATTTCTAAGAATTTTCCATCTCTTGGTGCTTTTGCATCACTTGCAACTACACGGTAAAAAGGTTTTTTATTTGATCCATAACGTTGTAATCTAATTTTAACTGCCATTTATATTCACTCTCTTTCATTTATTTCTATATCATTATAACAAAATAAAAAACAATGTCAAGCCTTTTTACTTAACATTGTTACTAATTTGATAATTTACTTCTTCATTATAGCTTTCCGACTTCTCAAATTTTAAAAAACCTTTAACATTTTTTAATTGGTTAAAATAATTTTTCTCTCCACTTTTTTCCCCATAAAATGTTGCATAGTTCATTTTCTTAGAAACATAGCTTACATTTACAGGTAATGTTTCAATTTTTTTAATAATATGATTACCTTTGAAGTAAATAATATATAACATTCTTTCAATATCCACAACTATTAACTCCTTTTTTACTAATCATCCCATATTCATTTGGATAAGGAATATAAGATGAAATACTATTTGTTATTTTTTTTATAAATTCATTTATTTGATGTTCTATTAAGGTATTTAGTCTTAATTGTTCAATAAATATCGGTTGACTAAATAATTCTTTACTATAATTTGAATATTTTTCTGAGATTTCTTTAAAATCTGGATGATATGTACCATATGATAATACTTCTTCAAAGGCAACTTTATATTCATTAATTTTAATTAATTCATCTTTATAGTTTTCTTTAATTTCCTTATTTATTTTAAGGTAATCTATATAATTTTTATCCATTCTTAACTCATCTAAATAATCATAAGCAAGCATTGTTAAATTTGTCATAATAGTTCATCCTCATCAAAAATTCTATATTCACCAGGTTTTAGGTCACCTAGTTTAAGTTTACCAATTTGAATTCTTTTTAAATTTATTACATTCATCTCTAAAGCTTTAAACATTCTTTTGACTTGGTGAAATTTACCTTCATCGATTGTAATTTCGAATAAATTTTCACCAATTTTGATGATTTTTAAGGCTTTGGCTAAAAAATCAACATTATCTTTATCTTTTATTATAACACCATCTAACATTTTTTCGTAATTTAAATTTGTATTATCAGTTAAAACTTCATAAATTTTAGCTATTTTACTATTAGGGCTTGTTATTTTATGTGCAAAACTACCGGTATTTGTTAAGATTAATAATCCTTCACTATCTAGATCTAGTCTTCCAGCAATCTTTAAATCATATTTGTCAAATGGATCTTTAATTAAACTTACAACAACCTCATGTAGGTTATCACTATTTGCCGATAGATAACCTTTTGGTTTATAAATCATTAAATTTAAATTTTTAAAATATGGTACTAAAATATTATTATAAAATACTTTGTCTTTCAGAGGATTTACTTTAAAATGGCTATCAGTAATAATCTTATCATTAATTTTTACTAAACCTTTTTTAATATCGATACCTATATTACTTCTACTACCATATTTTAGATTACTTAGAAACTTATCAATGCGCATTTTAACTCCTTTATGTTATAATACCTACTGAGGTGTTATTATGATATTAATGGATGATATAATTAGAGAAGGACATCCGACTTTAAATAAAAAAGCCAAAGATGTTCCAGAAATTTTATCAATAAATGATAAAAAATTAGCAAAAGAAATGCTTGAGTTTGTTTTAAATTCACAAGACCATGAAATAGCGACAAAATACGATTTAAGACCTGCAGTTGGTATTGCTGCTCCACAATTAGGTATTGAAAAAAGAATTTTTGCTATTTCAGTTGAAGATTTTGATAATGTATTATATGAATATATTTTACTTAATCCAACTATGGAAATAATTGATGACAGTCTAATCTATTTACCTGGTGGTGAAGGTTGTCTTAGTGTTGATAGAGTAACTGAAGGTTTGACTCCAAGATACAATAAAGTTAAATTTAAAGCATTAAGATATGAACCAAAAGCTGATATTGTTGTTCCAGTTGAAATTACAGTTAGTGGTTATATCGGTATTGTTTTCCAACACGAATACGATCACTTAGAAGGTGTTTTATTCACGGAAAAACTTTTTCCTAAATTAGAAAATGCAAAGCCTGCATTTGAAATTATTTCAGATTAAAAATAATCTTTAATGCGCTAATTTGACTTTCAAGTATTTCATTTAGTGTAGGAACTCTTTTAGGTTCATTATTAAAGATTTTACTACTATAATTAAGTAAAATTGATTTATCTTTATTTGGTAAGAGTTTCTTGTAAAAAGGAACTCTTTTTTCTTCGCCCATATCAAAGAGATTGCTAAATCTTTCGTCTAATAAAATATCTCCTTGGTATTTATCACGTAAAAGTCGCTTGAATAAATCAAGTGTATTTATCTTGCCATATCCTAGCAATTCAGGATTGTTATTCTTATCTGAATCATTGGCTACAACTAAATTAAAACTTCCTTTAAGCGTTCTATATGCTACTAAAACAGACTCTTTGTTTTGAACAATCAGACTTGGATTAAAAATAAAGCTTAAATTTGAATATTTTGCTTTTTTTAAGAGATAGTTAAAAGTACTAGTTTTTTCATCTTTTGTATTAACTAACAAATTAATTTTTTTTAGTTTAGCATATTTTACTATTTTATCAATACTATAATTTATTGCATCATACTCTTGTATTACATTATTTATTTTAGGCAGGTTTAAAAAAACATTATTTACTTTTAATAATTGTGCAAAGTCAATTGTCTTATAATAATTTTCTAAAACTTTTATAACTTCTTCTTCATTATAAATATCATACCTTAAAATATTGGGATCAAGTGCGAAAATATTTATTTTTTCATCTTTAAAGCTTAAATTAATGTTTTCTAAGTCTTCACTTGTTAAGTCATATATCTTCTTATCAAATATATTTCTTAAGATAATGTTAGTTATGCTTAAAGACTTTGCGGTATTAACTTGTGTATCTAAATCATTGCCATAAAAATCAACATAACTAATTATTTTCATTATTTTCCCCCTAAATACATTAATATCGAACCAGCAACAACTACATTTAGCGATTCAACTGTAGAGGTTTTAATAGTGATTTTTTTATCTGCAAGAGCTATTACTTCACTACTTACGCCACTACCTTCATTTCCTAATACTAAAACAGCTTTTTCATCAAAACTAATTGATTCATCACCATTCAGTAATGTCACATAAATATTAAATCCTTTAACTTTCAATTCTTTAATTTTTTCAATAACATTTAGTCTTTCAATTTTAAGTTGAAAGATTGAGCCCTGGGATGCTCTTATCACTTTATCGTTATAGATATCAGCAGATTTTTCGGATAAATAAACTTCCTTAAATCCAAATGCTGAGGCACTTCTAAGAAGCGCACCTACATTATTCGGATCTTGAACATCTTCTAATATTAATATTTTATCACTTTTGATATTTAAAACAGACTTTTTAACTACAGCGACCCTCTCACTTGGACTTTCTGTAAAACTAATTTGTTTCATTATTTCCTTACTAATTAAAGTTCCTGATTTTTGGTTGTTTGTTGTATAGATTTCTTTAATAAGATTATATTTATTAGCTTCTTCAATTAAATGCTCACCAAACACTAAAAATTCATCAAACTCGGTTTGATATTTTTTTTGTTTTAACTTAATTAAATGTTTAATCTTTAAATTATCTTTAGAAATAATCATTTTTCTCTCCAATTATTAAAACTTTCTGTAAAACTAAAGCCATACATACTAAAATCAATTTTTTCTTCTTCGTGAACATAAAAACTCATAATATTATCAATTGCATTTTGAATTAATGGTTCAAAATCAAATCTTAATTCTTCTTGTAATGCTCTTTTGATTGTTGGATTAATAATCGGACTCTTTGGTACATAAATACTACAACAATCATTAAAAGGTCTAACTGATATATTATATGTATCGATTTTTTTAGCAATATCTATTACATCGGATTTATCATATGTAGCAAGTGGTCTAATTATTGGAATATTTGTGACATTTTCTACTACCTTCATACTCGATAAGGTTTGACTTGCAACTTGACCAACTGATTCACCATTAACTAATACATCAATATCATGATTATTAGCATATGTTTCTGCAATTTTATACATAATTCTTCTCATTATTGTAATAACATATGAATCACTAATGTTATTTAAGATTGCTTCGTGAATCTTGAAAAATGGCACAACATGTAATCTAATTTTACCGTTTGGTAAGAATTTTGCAAGTTTACCTGCTAAATCACTTACTTTATTAATTGACTCAAGTGGTGTAAGTGGTGTTGATTCAAAATGAATTAACTCAACTAATATTCCTTGCTTAATAGCAAGCGCTGCAGCTACTGGACTATCAATACCCCCACTCATCATTAGTAATCCTTTGCCCGCAATCGTTGCTGGAAAACCACCCATGCCTTTAATACTACTTAAATACATAAATACTTGATCTAATCTGATATTGATATTTAAGATTACTTCAGGATTTTTAACATCAACTACTAAATTATTTGTTTCCTTTAAAATCATTGGAGCAATCTCTTTTGTAAATTCTTGACTTGTTAAGTAATAGTTTTTATCTGCTCTTTTTGATTCAATTTTAAAACTATATTTTTTATTATTATCTAATTCTTTCTTTAAAACACTTAAAGCAAGTTCTTTAATATCTTCTAAATCTTTGGTTGTTGTATAAACAACACTAAAAGAATGAATTCCAGGAATCTCTTTTAGTCTTTTAATTACTTCTAGTTCTAATTTCTCATCAAATTCTAAAAAGAATTGATCATGTCTTAAATCAAAACTAACTTCTAAATTTTTAAATTTATTTTTGGTATGATGAACTAATTTATTAATAAATAATTTCTTATTTTTTCCTTTTAACATTAATTCACCAAATCTTACTAAAACTTTCATCTAATCACCTTATTTATTTTACCATATTTTAATTTAAAAAGAAAAATAGAAACTACACAATGTATAATTTCTATTTATAAATTAATTAATCAAAACTAGCATAATCATCATATAATCCCCAATTGGTATCTCTTGTACTTTCATGAATGACGATTGCTAATTTACGAATTATTGAGTTTACGGTTGTATTATAAATATAATAGTTAAGTCCTGTAAAACTATCATCAATATTTTTCATATCAGGTATTTTATTAATTTCAATTTCTTTTAAGGGACTAACATCAATTTTATTTATAACCAAATTATCAAAAAAAACTAAACTATCGTTTGTCTTTAAATAATTAAAGTCACCCTCAAGTGTTTGGGATAATTGACTAATAACATAACTACTTTTTTCATCAACTAGTTCAATTTGATTATCTTTTATATACGTATTTAAGAATCCAATATACAATAACGTTAAAACTAATGCAAAAAATAAGTAAGAAAAGACTACAAATAAATATATTTTTATATTGCTATTTTTCATAAATATCCCCACTTCTATCTTTTATAGCCTAATTATACTATATATTTATTATTTAAGTCTATAAATTATATTTTTCTTGACTTTAGTATATTTTCGTTATAAAATAATACATGCGGTAAAAAGCAGGCCTTAAGTCTTAGAAATATAATCTCTTCCCTATAGGGGCACTAAGTAATCTTCTACTGCTTTAAGATGAAATGGACAATGAGATTAGTTTTAAGATAAAAAGGTAACTTTTATTCGCCTATAAAATAACAAGGAGGAAAAAGTTATGTCAAGATTTACAGGATCAACATGGAAAGTATCAAGACGTTTAGGTTATTCAATTTCTGAAACAGGAAAAGAATTACAAAAACGCCCATACGCTCCAGGACAACACGGTAACAAACGTGCCAAATTAAGTGACTATGCACTTCAATTACACGAAAAACAAAAAGTTAGATTTACATATGGTGTTTCAGAAAAACAATTCCATAAAACTTTTATTGAAGCAGCAAAACTATCAGGTAAACACGGTGAAAACTTCTTAAGATTATTAGAATCAAGATTAGACAACGTAGTATACAGATTAGGTTTAGCAGCAACTCGTGCACAAGCAAGACAAATCGTAAACCATGGCCACATCTTAGTTGATGGTAAAAAAGTAGATATTCCATCATACAGATTACAACCAGGACAAAAAGTTTCATTAAAAGAAACTTCAAAAGGATTAGTTATTGTTAAAAATGCATTAGAATCACGTTTTAGTAAAGTTGAATATGTTGACTTCAACCAAGATACATTCGTTGGAACATTCGTAAGATATCCAGAAAGAAATGAATTCTTAACTGAAATTAACGAACAATTAATCGCAGAATTCTACAGTAGATAATACTAAAAAAATAATAGACCATTTTATAAGTGGTCTATTTTTTCTTTTTATAGTTCTTTTAGCGCTGAAACCATATCAATTTTTTTAATTTTAATGATCATTATTAACTCGACTAATATAGTAGCTAAAATTGTTAAAACAATAGATATCAAATATGTATATATAGATATTCTACGGCCCATCATCATATTAGGCTCATCGACATTAATTATGACATATCTTTGTAGTATTAAACCTAGTGGTATTCCAAAGATTATTCCAACTAAGGTCATGATATTTATTTCTCTAAAGATATAACTTGATACTTCGGTATTTTTATATCCTAGTACTTTTAAAGTCGATAATTCCTTTTCACGCTCACTAATATTAACGTTTGTAAGGTTATAAATAATTATAACTGCAAGAAAGACTGCAGCAAGAACTATTACAATTGCAAGTAAGATAACTTGTCCTAGTAATCTATCCTTTGAAGCAATTTCTTCACTGTTAAAGTTCACATTAATTACATTACTATTTATAAAAAATGAATCATTAACGTCTTCTTTAATAAAGTTTTTGTCTATTACTAAGACTTTATTTGGTTTATAAGTTTCATTAAAGTATTCCTCATAATAATCCTTTGACATAAAAATATAGTTATTCAAATAATTTTCTGTTATACCAGTAATTTTTATTCCTGTTGTTTTAGAAAGTTCTAAGTAATCATTTACTTTTAGCTTTAAATAATATGATATTTGTTCTGTAATAACGATACCGTCATTTCTTATTTCTAGGATCTCATTAGTTTTTCTATTTCTAAGTGTTATAAATTCATTTACTTGCTTATCAGTAACTATTAGACTTACATAAAAATCATCATTTGTTCTTACACTTTTCAGCACATGTGTTGTTTCATATATAGCAATATTGTTACTGTAATTATCATTTAAAAAAACTTCAAACTCACTAGTTAAATTAGTAATATCAACAGAATAATCATAGTTATTAATTTCATCATATTGGATTTTTGTTACTGCTTTGATTGAATCAATTAAGGCAAGACCTGTAAATACTAAAGCTAAGGAACCTGCAATACCTAAAACAGTCATGATAAAATGATTAGGATATCTAAATAAGTTTCTAAGACTTGATTTGTATTTAAACTTTAGACGGTTCCAAAAAAACGGAATTTTTTCTAAAATAATTCTTTTCCCATATTTAGGTGCTTTAGGAAGTAACATCGCTGCAGTATTTTGGCGTAAATTTTTCTTAATAGCAAAAACTGTAGTCACTAAAATACTTAATATAATAACTAATAGATAAATGATATTACTTAAGGAATAAACATTTAAATTAAGTATTGGTACAAAAAAGATGCTTGAAAATGCACTATTAACAATTGAAGGAATTAACCTAAAGCCAAATGTATAACCTAAAAGTGAACCTAAGATTCCTACTAAACTTGCATACATTAAGTATTTACGATAAATTGCTCCTTCATCATAACCAATCGCTCTTAAAATACCTACTTGAGTTCTTTCTTCTTCAATCATTCTAGTCATTGTTGCTAATACTACTAAAATTGAGACAATAAGAAAAAATAGTGGGAAAATTTTTGTTATTGTATCAACCTTTAAAACAAATGTTTTATAAGTTTGATAACTAAGATTACTACTTCTTGTAAGGACATAATTTGTCACATCACTAGCTTTTAACTTATGTTCTAAGTGTTGATTAATAACTTCTAATCTATTTATCTTTATAAGATTTAAATCTTCTTCTAATTTTACTGTATAACTATCTATTAGATCATCATACTTACTACGAAATTGATTTATTGTTTTACTTTTATTTACAAGTCCAAAAATGTTTGTATAAAATGAATTATCGATATTAAAATTTTTATAGAAAATTGCCTTTATTGCTTTTTTTGATGTAAATGAATATATTTGTTCTTTTGTAAAATAACTAGTATTAGCAACAATACCTACAATTTTATAAGTTATACCTGTAATTACTACTTCATCTTCTAATTGAAAATCATCCAAATAATTACTTTTACGTTCAACTAAAATTTCATTATCACTTAAGGGTAACCTACCTTCAATTATTTCTAATTTATTAATTAGTGCATTATTAATATCATATTCATAAAGTAGGATACTTAGAACTTTTGAATCCTTAGTTGCTATTTCATCTTTTACATTATACCCTTCAAATAATATCTCAGTATCATATTTATCATTTAAATATAAAACATTATTACTATCAAAGCCAATTGTAGAGGCTAAATTAAAATCGAAGGTGTTATACTCATTAAATACATCGGTCATACTCATTTGCATATTAGGTGTCGTTACTAATAAACCTGTAATTACCCCAGAAGATAACATAACAATACTTATCATGGCAAGAAAACGACTAATATTATCTTTAATTGCTTTAAAACTATTTTTCCAAAATGTTTTTAGCATTACCATTCAATATCCTCAATTGGTTTTGGTGAAGCATTAGTAACATTACTTGTTATTTCTCCATTTTTAACAGTAATCACACGATCTGCCATGTCTTTTATCGCTTGATTATGAGTAACAACAATAATAGTTTTATTATGGTTTTTTGAAGTGTCATAAAGTAATCTTAAGATTTTTTTACCAGTTTGATAATCTAGTGCTCCGGTTGGCTCATCACAAAGTAAAATCTTAGGATTTTTAGCTAAAGCACGAGCAATTGAAACTCTTTGTTGTTCCCCACCAGATAGTTGAGCTGGAAAATTATCCATACGGTCATCTAAGCCAACGTCTTCTAAAACTTGTTCAACATTTAAGTGATCTTTTGTAATTTCAACTGCAATTTCAACATTTTCTTTTGCAGTTAAGTTGGGCATAAGATTATAAAACTGAAAAATAAAACCAACATTATGTCTTCTAAACATTGTTAATTCTTTTTTATTCATTTTAGCAATATCAATTCCATTAATCATCACTACACCATTAGTTGGATTTTCCATTCCCCCTAAAATATTTAAAAGTGTAGTTTTACCAGCACCAGATGAACCTAGTATTACTGCAAATTCACCCTCATTAATATTAAATGAAATTAAATTGTTTGCTACAATAATTTTTTCACCAATTACATATTCTTTTACTAAGTCTAATACTTCAATCATTGCCATAAAAGTCTCCTCCTTATTTATCTTTATTATATAACAAAATATGTTATTTTATCTTATCTTTAATATATAAGTATATAAATAGAAAATTAAATCTTAGATGATATAATAATATAGGTGATATTATGATTAAACACATAACCGATCAAGAGATCGAACAAATTATTAATAACAATGAAAAATTAATTTTAGTTTTTGGTAAGGGAACAAACTGTAGTGTTTGTCATGCTGTTGAAAATAGAGTAAATACTGACCTCTTAGCTAAGTTTGCTAATTTGGATGTCTATTACATAAACATTGATGAAAATCCATTGTTTAGAGGGAAACATTTAGTATTTAGTGTTCCGGCATTAATGCTTTTTGATTCAAATAGAGAAATACTTAGAGAATCAAGAATTATTAATTTTACTCAACTAGAAAAAGTTTTAAACCTTTATTTTAATAATTAAATAAAGGGGGAAATGATTAACACTTCCCCCTTTTGTTTAACATGCATCTGGTGCATAGTCAGTATAAATATAGATTTTATTATATTTAAATTCTGTTGATGTAACATTAACTACTGAAAAATCAATATATTTTAATGTATCAACACCAATTGGTGTTCTAACACGATCTGTTACTACATAGTTAGTAACTTTTTCTTTTTCTAAATATTCTTTTAGTGTCATATTAATCACTTCCTTCATGTTTATTATATACCTTTTTAAAATTTAATTAATTGAATATGCATTAAATAAAATTGAAATATCTTTGGTAGATAGTAAATAAAATTCCAATTAGTGTAAGCCCTAAATAAATATATAATATTATGTTATATTTATAATCTTTCTTATCTTTATCTAAATAAATAATATAACCTAAAGAAAGAGGGATTAATACTATTTTAAATGCTTTTTTAAGCTCTATTTGATTTTTTAAAACTAAATAAATACGATACATTAATGTTACAGGAATAAATGTAATAACAGCAATCATCATTGTTGTTTGGAAAATTAATAACATTAAACTAAACATTATTTTAACCTCCAAACTATAATTAAAGGTATTAAGTTTATTAAAAAATATAATAAACTTCCAAATAAAAAGTATAGAAAAATACTTATTATTAATGTGTTAATAAATAAAATTATTTTATCATTTTTACTCATTGCTATCACCTACTAAATAAGTACTTATATTATCAAGATTATTAATCATAATAATTCTTCCACCCTTTTTGTTAGTACCATATGCGTTATAACCACTATTTCTGCCATAGGCTAGCATAATGTTATCCTTATAAAATTCAAACTCATTTGTGTGATCATGACCAACAAAAACACCTAGTGTTTTACCAACTTCTACTAATTTAGAAAATAGACCTGTATTTTTACCTTGTGTCCAAATTGTTTCATTAGGTATCCCTTCATAATCAAGAAATTCAACTAAAGGAATATGCATAAAAACTAGGTTTTTACCATCATCTAATTTTGCTTGACGGTAAAACCAATCAACTTGTTCTAAACTTAGATAATCATATTTATTATCGCTTATAACATTGTCTGTTCTGTTTGCTTTTGTATCTAACATATAAATATAAAAACTTCTATTTGTTAAATTAATTTTAATCTTAAAATTTGAATATCCATGTGTGTTGTCATCACTTAATTTTTCACCTTGATGAAATATTAGATTTTTAGTTTTAACCCGTTTTATTGAATTAACAATTTGTTCCATCGTATGATACTCCATTTCATGATTACCGAAGGTAAAAGTATAAGGAATATTATACTTATCTATTTTTTTAATAAAGTCTTTAATCAAAAACTTAGCATAAATACTCATCACTAAATCTCCGGTAAAAACAATTAAATCAGGTTTTTCCTGTTTAATAATCGTATCAATTAATTTATATGTTTTTCTATCAAGATAATCAAAACCATAAGTTAAATGCAGATCCGTTAGTTGTAGTATTTTAAGATTATCTTTATTTATAGTTACATCTTGAATACTACTATTACTAAAGTCATCTGCTAATTCTTGTTTATCAAATGAAAAAACTGTTAGATAGAAAAGTGTCGTTAGAAATATTAAACTTAAACTTACAATTAAAAGTTTTTTCATTTGTCTAATTGCTCAATTCTTTTTGTGATTTGTCGTATTTTAAAGTTTCTAATTTTATTTTTAACAGTTTCTAAGTGGGTATTTAAAATAGTATTTGCAGCACTTAATAATTTTTCATTAGCTTTAGTTATATTTTCACTTTCTTTTAAGATTATATCGATGTTTTTATTGATGTTTAAAATTGTAACATCTAAAATATCATCTTTCATTTTGTTGAAATCATCATTGATTTCATTTAAATCCTTAAACTTAATTTCTTCACGTTTTTGTTCTGTTAAAATATCTTTATATTTAAGTCCAAATGCAGTTATAATATTTAAAAGTGTAATAAAGTATGGTGGTCTTACAATAAACATTTTATCGTATTCGGTTACCCGTTCAATTGCGATATTATTATTTTCATGCCAATCTAACTCACTAACTAAAATTGCATATTCTAGCTTTTTCTTATTGCGGTCACTGTCTAATTTTTTTAAAGTATTACTTAAATTTTGTTTATTAGGAGCATTAGGATCTTCACTTTTCATCTCAAGCATCACACTACTTAAAATAAAGTTTTCATCTAAACTATTATCACCATAAACCTTATAAATAAAGTCACCTTTTGTTTTGTCACTTATATCATTATCTTTAGTCCAAGAGATGTAGTTTGGCATTAAGAGATTATTTTCTCTAAACTGATTGTCACACCAGCTTTCTAAATCCTCACCTATACGTTTAATTGTTAGATTACTTCTTTCACGTTTTAGATTATCTATTTCTAATTTTAGAGAATTTATTTTTTGACTATATGTATTTTCATAACTTAATAAATTAATTTTATTTTGTTCACTTAATAACTTATATTCATTTTCTAATTTAAGTAAAGCCTCTTTTTTTATATTCAGTTCATTATCATACTTCTTAGTAATAGTTAGCTCTACATCTTTCTTTAGAAGTTCAATACTATTTTCTAATTTAGCATATGATAAATCTTTATCTTTTAGTTTATTTAAATATTTAGTCTCTAAATTATTTGTAATCTCATTTTCTTTTGATTCTAAATCTTTTTTAAGTAATGCAATTTGATTTATTAATTTATTTTCTTTTTCAATCATTAAAAGTTTGAACTCAGCTTCAATTTTTTCATGATACTCTTTTAATTTATCTTGATATATTTTATCTTTTTCTTCTTCTATCTTTTTTAAAATAATACTTGTATCAATAAAGACTGTATCTTTTATATTTACTAAATCACCTTTTTTAGCATCACTTTCTAACCTAAGTGTATACTCATCTATAATTGTTGCTTTTACTATACTCATAATATCAACTCCCTTACTAAATTTTAACATATCTTTAATTCAATCGCCAACTATGTTATACTAATACTACAATTTAGATTAGGAGATTGATAAAATGGTAGTTGCAGTAATACTTGCGAGTGGTAAAGGAACAAGACTCATGCCATTATCCACAGCTTTAAGACCAAAACAATATCTTGACGTTATTACAGGGAAAACATTAATTGAAGATACCATTGACCGTGTTAAAAACATTGTTGGCTTAGATAATGTTTTTGTTGTTTGTAGTAGTCTACAAAAACAATTAGCTAAAGATACTTTAAATTTTTTAAATGATGAAAACTTAATTTTTGAGCCGGAAATGAAAGAAACACTAGCTTCTATTACTCATGCAATTAGTTATATTAATAAACTTAGGGGTGATGTAACTTATCTCTTTTTACCGAGTGATCATTATATTCCAGAGACACTTCTTTTTGAGTCAAGTATTAAAGAAGGTTTAGATTTATATAACTCTAATCAAAACTTGGTTTTATTTGGTTTAAAACCGACCGAACCAAATACTGGGTTTGGTTATATCGAAACTAAAAAAGAAGATAATCATTATAAAATATTAAGTTTTATTGAAAAACCTAAACTTGAAATTGCTGAAAAAATTTGGAACTTAGATAATTATTTTTGGGGAACCTTTATTTTCTTTACCAATAAAGATATTGTCTATAATGCTTTAAGAGAAAACTATCCAAAACAATATGAACTATTAATAAAATTAGATCAAAATATAATTGATAAAAACGACTATTTTAAAGATAGTCTCGTTGATAATTTTTCTAGAAGTATTTTAGAGAAACTAGATAACATGAAATTAGTAAAAGCTAAGTATCAGTGGTTTGATATTGGAAGTTTTGACTCATTATTTGAAGTTTTAGAACAATTAGGAAAACATGATAAAGTTTTAGAAATTAAAAAATTAATCGAGATAAAAAAATAAAGTCATTAATTTGACTTTATTTTTTATATATATTGTTATAAAACTTCATAACACCAGAAATCACTTCATTATCAATTACGTGACCACTAATTTCAAGTGTTGTTAAATTTGCATTTGCATTAATAAGTCTATTATAAAGCATGTTAATACTATCTTCATTTACATAAGGATCGTTATATGAGTAAGTTAGAAAAACATTTTTATTAGAAAGATCAACAAAATTACTATCCTTATTAATTAAATCACTACTTAATAAAATATAATTATTTAAAGTATCACTAAAATCAGTTAATAATCCTAAAGCAATATTAGCCCCATTTGAAAATCCAATTATTGTTGCTTGATTTAAATCAAACTCAAATTCACTACTCAATAATAAAATTGTATCTCTTAAGTTTTTTGTTTCACTTATATAGTTTGGGATGTCATAAACACCCATACCAAACCTCTTGAAATAGCGATTTAAGCCATTTTCACTTACATTGCCTCTAATTCCTAGCAAATTAGCATTAGGGTCAATAAATGCCCCAATTTTAAGCAAACTATTTTCATCACCACCAGTGCCATGTAATAAAATAATTGTTCTGTCACTTTGATTATTTATATATTTATATATCATCTTAAACACTCATTCCTATTTTTTTTAGTAATATAACTAAAATGTCTTTCTCGTCTTTAGTTAAAACATTAAATATTTTTTTTAGTTTATCGTAATGATTAGAAAAAATTTCTTCACAAATATTTTCCCCTTCACTTGATAATTCAATATAGTTTATTCTCTTATCTTCTTGACATTTACTTCTAGTAATTAATCCTTTTTTTAAAAGTTTATCTAAAATATAAGATAGTGATGAATTAGCCACTAATACTTTTTCCTTGATACTACTTACATCAATTTTTTTCTTATGATAGATAACTTCTAAAACAGAAAATTCATTTAGATCAAACCCTGTTTCTTTAATATCATTTTTAACAAATTCTATTAGTGATTTATGAGCCTTAAATAAAGCAATCATCGGTTTCAATGAATTTTTATCTTCTACTAAACGATTATTATTCATTAAAGTACTCTTTCTCAAATACCTTATTACTTCTTACGGTATCAATATGTCTAACAACTTTTTCAATATATGCTCGGTTATTTCTAAACTTAGGTGGTAGGGCTAATGTCTCACCTAGATTTATATAAGTTTCTTCATCATCAATGAAGCCTGGCTCATCGGTTGCTAGTTCAAATAAAACATTTAGATATAATCTTGTATAAACACTTTTAAAGTAAAATCTATCAACGTATCCAGAGTTTGGTGCTCCAAATTTATCTAATCTTTCTTGCCAGTTAGATAAATCCTCTTTATTTCCAACTCTAAAAGCAATATGGTGGATTGCTCCATATCCTTGATAGCTTGGTTTATTATTTTGTTGATAATTAATGATCAAACTTGCTCCGTTACCACCTTCACCCATTTCATATAGGTAGTAGTTATTTTCAACTTTTGTTTGTCTCATTAAAAATATTTCTGTAAGAATTGTATTAATACCATCTAATCTACTTACATTAATATAAATTGGTCCAAGTCCTGTAATAGCAAAATGATCGGGAACTGGTCCATTTTTCCAAGGAGTTCCACTATTAACACCACTATTTAACTCATCTGAGATAAGAGCGTATAGTTGTCCGTCAAAATCTTCAAATTCAATTATTTTCTTACCAAACATTGTTTTAATTTCGCTATGCTTTACTTTATAATGGTTAAATCTTTTTAACCAATATTCAAGTGACTTATCATTAGGTACTCTAAAACCTGTTCTATTTAGTTCATTATTACCATGAACCGCTTTACTTATTCCTTTAAAATCAAAAAATGTCATATCAGTTCCTGGACTACCTAAATCATCGGCAAAAAATAGGTGATATGTATCAATATCATCTTGATTTACAGTTTTCTTAACTAATCTAAGACCTAAAACATTTGTAAAAAAATCATATATCTTCTCAGCACTACTTGTTATTGCTGTAACATGATGTATTCCTTTTAATTGCATTTTAATCCTCCACTTCAATACTTTCTAAAGTATTTTTAAAATTATTTTTGAAAACATTTATATACTCATCTCTAAGTTCTTTTTGTTCTTTAATTTCTAATTCTGATAAATCTCTTGTATTTTTAAGTTTTGCTAGTTCATTTAATCTTCTTAAAACAAAATCAAAACGATTAGCATCTAAATATCCAATACTATCTAAGTAATGATGTCTTTTAAGTTTGCTTACTTCATTTACATAAACAGGAATCAAATTACTTTCAATTTCTTCTCTATTAGCTTCAAAGTGTGGTGGCAAAAATAACTTTTCTGCTCTATCATCAAATTCTTCCATATTAAAACCTGGTTTCATTGTAGAAAGTTCAACAATAGATCCCCCTGGTTCTCTAAAATAGATGGCATTAAAGAAGTTTCTATCCTTAATATCTGTAACAACAATTCCTAAGTCTTCAATTGTTTTCTTAAAATTAATTAAAGCTTCTAAAGTTTCAACACCAAATGCAATGTGATGAATTGTTCCCTTTGATAATTTACCTCGTAAATACGCATCTTTATTAATATCTAAGTAATTACCAATTTCACTATTTAATTCTAGTCTAATAAAATCTTGATCTTCATTTGAAATTTTAGCACCTAGAACATCTGTAAAAAACTTAACTGTATCTTTTGGTTTCATTGAATGGATTAGTGCCCCATAGAAACCTTTAATTGAGTTTTTGCTTGTTACACCATTATATTCATATAAATTAGTAATACCACTACTATCTTCTACTAATTCATTTGTTATTCCTAAATAGTCACTGAAAACTAAATGTTTTTTACCAAACCTTGTAATTTCATTAGTTTTTAACCCAAATGATTTAATTCTATCATGCCAAAAGTCAAAACTACCATCAGGAATGATATAGTATGTACTTACTGCTTGGCCACCACCCTTTTTACCATCTTTTGCATCTTGTCCAAGTGGGAAAGATGTAATAACTGTTCCTAAATCTCCATTATGGTTACCATAATAGAAATGATATGTTTTAGCATCATCAAAATTTACTGCTTTTTTTATTAACCTAAGTCCTAGTAGACTTGTATAAAATTCAATATTTTCTTGTGGATGATTTACTATATTTGAGATATGATGTATTCCTTTTATTTTCATAATATAACCTCCATTTGTTATGCTTTTATTATATTTCGAATTCGAACTATTTTCAAATCATTTGCTTAAAAAAAATAAACTTCCGAAGAAGTTTACATAAATTTTCATTTTTTTTGCATTTTAACAATAACATAAATAATTGCTGCTGGCCAAAATATAACAAGTAAGAATATTAATAAACAAACATTTATTTCACTCTCGCTTGATTTTTCACTAGAATTACTTTGCCAACTATCATTTTTAGGAAATACATCTTCAACTTTTCCAATGAAATCATTAGCAGTCTTAGTTCCATTGAATTTTGCTTTATAATTTGGGTTAGTTGAACTTCCACAATATGGACAAACTCTTTCACTTTCTAAGAAAGTATGCCCACATGAACTACACTTATTACTCATTTTTATCCCCCTTATAATTTGCTCCTCTGAAGTTACCTTCATCATCATAATAGGTACTCTCATCTACTACATTTAACTCATGTCTTTCTTGTTTACTAAAATGATTAATTATTTTAGTATTCGATTTATCAATTGTAATAAATAATGAAATATAAATTAAAATTGAAACAACCGAAATGAAAACAGCAAAGAAGGATTTTAAATCTGATGTATTACCTTGACCTAGTAAACGGACAAATAGTGGAATAAATTGTAAAAATATTGTTAAGTAATATAGAATATATAAATTAGATATTTCATTTTTACGATATTTATAAATCCATAAGAAGATAATAGATAAAAGTGCAAATATTTTAATACCGACATATACATAGTTAATTATTTCTGAATTAATTAAGAGAACTTCAAAAAATTCAAATAAAAACCAAAATAGAGCAGATCCAATTAAAGCTAAAATTAATAATAAAATTGATTGTACTTTATTTTTCATAAATTACTTCCTCCTTCAACAGCATTTCCACACATAGAACAGAATTTAGCTCCGGGATTTAATTCATTTTGACATTTCTTACATTTGATAATTTGTTTTTTACCACAATTTGGACAGAAAACATCATCTTTTTTTATTTGGTGATTACAACCACCACATTTTGTTTCTTCTATTTTCATATCATCTTTTACATTTAAAACATCATCAGCGAAACTTTTTCCGAGCCCTAAACCCAATCCAACTGAAGCAAAGTTTCCACTTCCTTCATTTTCAGCTGCTTTTTCTAAGACATCATATCCACGTGATGCTTTATAACGATCACTACCAAGAATATCAAATTCAGCATTTTTATTTAAAATTTTATTTATTGTTTCTAAATCTGCATCTGGTAAATTGATACTTGAGTAATAAAAGTTAATAAGTTCAAATCCATAATGTTCAAATTCTGGTTTTAATATTTCTAAGGAATTTTTTGATAAATCATTTAAATACATATTAATATCTAAAATACTAATCTTATTTTTAATAATTTCAGAAGATAAAATAGTTTTAACTCTAGTGTTAAGTACACCTCTAAAAAAATCATTAATTCTTTCAAAGGTAATAACATCAGCTTTAAATGAGCCAATTAACTGAGTCAATAAAAATTGATAATTTCTAATTCTAATTCCAAACTGACCTCTCGCTCTAACGTTTACTTTAACATTGAACTTAGGTTCTAAAAGCATAATTGGATCTAGAGTTCCCCAAAGCATATCTAATTTTATTGTTTTATTAATAAAAAATACTTGCATCGGAAATGGTGCAGTGTTACCATGAACATTTTTTTGAATTCCACTTAAAAATGGTAAATTTAAGTTTTCAACAATATGAGTTCCACTATCTAGTATTTTTTCAACTATTCCCCCATGAACAATAATTGAAACTTGTCCAACACTTGTAATAATTTTTGATTGATTATTAAACTCCTTATTTGGGTGTTCATAAATAACCCAGTTATTACTATTATTACCTTTATACTCTATAACATTTAATAATGACATTTTCTTTCCCCCTTCTAAAATAACTTAATAATATATAATATTAAGTTTATTATAAATAAGCCTAGACCAATTCCACCTAAAAGACCAGTAATTAATCTTCTTATATTTGTTGACGTTAATATTTTAAAATATTGTATTAAACCATCTATAATTAATGGTATTAATAATAAAATTGAGTAAAATCCTAAATTTAATTTTAGAAAATAAAAAACTGGACTAATTATAATATATCCGACTATAATCCCAAAACATCTAGAACAAACAAACATTTGTTTTCCTCTAAAATGAAATGAACGTTCTTTTAATTGATGGCAGCCACATGTTTTTCCTAATGTAGCCCAAAATCCATGATCATTTTCTTTAATAAACATTTTTATCCCTCATTAATACAATTAAATTATATCATAACTTTTTTGTTTTTTATAATAAATATATATTGACTTATTTATTTTTTGCTGTCAAGAACCTTAATATTTCATCCCTTAAGTACATATTACCAGCCATATTTAAGTGAACTCTATCTGCTGACAGTGAAAACACCAAAACTTTTTCCAATAGTTCATCAAATGATTTTTGTAAGTTTATGAAGAGTAGATTGTATTCAGCTGCTATTTCTTCCATAATAGCAACATATTGATCAATTTTATTTCTAAGTGGATTTGATAAATTTGTTTCTAAATAAAATGGTGACATTAAAACAACTTTTGAACCACTTGCAATTATTTTTTTTACTAAATATAATAAATTATTTCGATATTTTTCATTAGAAATTTTAAATTCGGGAATTTGTGGACAGTCAAACATTCTCCATGCATCATTAACACCAATCATTATGAACACATAATTTGGATTATATGATAAAACATCACTATCTAATCTTTTTATCAAATCTTCTGTTCTATTTCCACTTATGCCTTGATTAATTATTCTCAAATTAAGTTCAGGTTTATATAATAAATAATATGAATTTATCATATTTACATACCCTGAACCTAATCCATCCCAAGTAAGTGATCCCTCTGGATTAGTTTTACTTGATGATGTTATTGAATCCCCATAAAATACTATTGTATCATTCTTTTTAAACATTATTCTCATCTCCTAAGTATTTATAAATATATCTTACACCATTGTAACTTCATTATCAATGAAATATTAAAAGTAATAATATCTAATTTGGATTAATAAAGAAAAAAGATGATTACTCATCTTTTATGTTTGCTTTATAAAATCTTTGTTTATCTAAAGCACTAATCATATTTGTAAATTTCCCTGCTGAAGTGTCATTTAATGCATCACCTAGTGGGTGAAGTTTTGAATCAATAGTATCTAAGTACCAAATTAATAATGCTTCACCAATTTGAGGTTTTTTAGGAGACCCAAAATTAGGAATACCATGATGTGATAAGGTAATATGTTTTAATAACATAACTTCTTCTTTATCACTAATATTATTTAGTGATGCAATTTTATCAATTTCATTAGTTACCATTACAATATGACCAATTAGTAGCCCTTCATTTGTATATTCACCGTCAACACCAGTCATTTCATCAATTTTACAAATGTCATGAATGATAATTCCACCATAAATTAAATCGCTATTTAAATATGGGTAAACTTTTAAAAATGGCTCTACTAAACGTAGGATAGAAAGAGTATGATAAGCTAGTCCACCCACAAATGCATGATGAAATTTGGTTGCTGCTGGATGAATATAAAAATTATTTTGATATTTTTCATATAAAGTTTTAACAATCAATTTGATATATTTGTTGTTAATATTATTTAAATATTTTTCAATTTCTTTTTTCATTTGTTCTAGTTTGAGTGGGGCATAAATATAAAACTTATCTAAGACATCAGAAAGAGTAGTTGAATCAAGAACATCTTCTACTTTATCTATCTTAATTAATTTATTATATGGTTTTACTTCTTCTAAAAAAGCTTCGTAATAAATACGATAAACTTTACCAACCTGAATTTTTTCCAACATTTCTGGTTCTAATTTTAACCCTACAACTTGCTTATTTTCATCAACAACTGATATATTACAAAAATTCAAGCCTTGATTAACATTTTCTACCTTAGCAATAATCTCTATCATTTTGTCACCTAAAATCTTTCAATATTTTCTAACACAAATTTTGTTAGATCTTCTTTATTATTTTTTAGTTTTTTATCTAAAACCAAAATAACCATTTCATTTATCAAGTTATTTAACCATGCCCCTTGTTTTTTATCTGTCAACTTTAAGATATCAAAACCTCTTAACTTTAAATCTTGACTGCTGTTAATTGGTAAATCATTAAACAAACTAACTAAATCAAGTGCTTTTAAAGTATCTCTACCCAAAATAAAATTAACTCTATTTAAGGCTTGACTAAATTCTAGGCCATATTCATATAAGTCTTTAGGAGTATGTCCAACATTGTCCTTTAACATCTTAACAACTGTTTGATACTTATGTTTATGTTTATTAGGAAATTTATAATAACTTGGTACAATAGCACCATTTAAATAAAAGCTAGTTATAAAAAATGCATCGACAAGTGGCATTTCAGATGATTTACTAAAGAAAGTTATACCATGTTTTAACCCTGGTAATACTTCATGAATTTCACTTTTAACCATTAATTCTAGGGCTTTCTTTAGGTGATTGCCTTGGAGAATCTTAATTAATTCATCTAATACTCGTTCACTTGAAACTTTTAATATTAAATCTTTATTTTTCTTAATTGCCTCAAGTGTTTCATAGTCAATATCAAAACCTAATTTACTTACAAAATAAAATGCTCTAAGCATTCTAAGGGCATCCTCATTAAATCTTTGGTCAGGATTACCGATTGCTTTTACATATTTATTTTTAATATCTTTTTTACCATCAACATGATCAATGATTAATCCTGTACTATCCATGATTAATGCATTCATTGAAAAATCTCTTCTCATTAGATCTTTTATTACTGTCTCTTCAAATTTTACTTCTTCTGGATGACGATGATCAAGATATTTATCTTCACTACGGTAAGTTGTAACTTGATATTCTTGATCTTTAAATGTAATTGTAACAGTGCCATATTTTTCACCTGTTTCTTTACCTTTAAATATTTTAAGAACATCTTTTGGATGTGCATTTGTTGTAATATCTATATCGTTAAAATCTATTCTTAAGAGATAGTCTCTTACTGCACCACCAACTATATAACCTTCAAACCCGTTTTCTGCTAATATTCTTAATATTATTCTTGCATCTTTTATATTACTCATATTTTAATCACCTTCTATTTATTTTACCATATTATCAAGTTTTTTATAACAAGAAATGTATGTTATAATAATTTTGGTGATAACATGAAATACTTAAAAGCAGAAATTTCAAATTCCATTATTATAAATAAATCCGAGTTTATTACTATCTTATTTTATATTGAAAATAACGAACAAATTGATGAGTATATTCTTTATGCTAAAAAAAAGTATCCTAAGGCAACACATTATGTTACTGCATGGATTAGGGGAGAAAATGCTGAGTACGCTTCTAGTAATGATGATGGTGAACCTTCTAGAACTGCAGGATTTCCAACCTTAGAAGTTTTAATGCATCATAATCTTACTAATATACTTGCGGTAACAATTAGATACTTTGGTGGCATTAAGCTTGGTGCTGGTGGTTTAATTAGGGCATATAGTAAAAGTGTTGCTGAAGCTCTTAAGATTGCAAGTTTTTATAAATTATTTAAGGCTAGTAAATACTTTCTTAAATTTCCTTATCATTTAATTGATAAAATAGAACATCTCTTAGGTGATAGTGTAAGTTATATTAATAAAGAATATTTAGATAAAGTAACATATGAAGTCGTATTTTTAAAAAATGATATTAATTTATTAAAGGATATTTTACATGAAATAGAACTTATTGAATTAGAAAAGGAAACACTACATATTGATATTAAAAATGAAGGAAATTAATCCTTCATTTTTTTTAATGTGTATTAATATGTTCTAAAAATAGTCTGGCACTTTCTTTATTTGTTGCAAGGGGTATTTCATATAAGTCACATAATCTTAGAAGTGCACTTATATCTGGTTCATGAGCTTGCGCTGTAAGTGGGTCTCTAAAAAAAATTACTAAGTCTAACTTCCCATTAGCGACCATTGAACCAATTTCTTGATCACCACCAAGGGGACCAGATTTTTTCAAGTTTATTTTAAGCTTAGTCTCACCCATTAAAAGTGTTCCAGTTGTACCTGTTGAATATAATCTATGTTTACTAAATGCCATTTCATTTTCTTTAACAAATATAATTATATCTTTCTTCTTTTTATCATGTGCTATTAGTGCTATGTTCATCTTTATCCTCCATTTTAATATATATTAATTTTAACTTATTTTAATAATTTTACAAGGAAAAAAAATAAAAACGTGTTCGAAAACACGTTTAAATAAATAATATTTACTTTAAAATAATTTGAGCCCACTCATAGAATTTCATTAATATTTCTGCTAAAATATGTGCAAATGCTAATGATAAAATAATATAAGCAGCTTTTATTTGCCAAACATGATTTTTTTTGAAAAAGTTTTCAATGTTTAATGCTTTAAGTACATTAAAATTGATTGCGAAAAACAAAATTAATAAAATGAAATATGCTACTAAATCAATCATTATTTAGTACCGAATAAGCGGTCTCCAGCATCACCCAAGCCTGGAACAATATATCCATTTTTATTTAGTTTTTCATCAAGAGCAGCTAAATAAATCATAACATTTGGATCATATTCTCTAAGACGTTTAACACCTTCTGGACTACCAACAATACCTACAAAAATAATATGTTTTGCACCCTTGCTTTTTAAAATTTCAATTGCTTTTACTGTTGAATTTCCGGTAGCAAGCATTGGATCAACTAATAAGATTGTACTATCTTTTAGGGTGTCTGGAAACTTTGAATAATACTCTTTAGCTTCTAATGTTTCTTCATCTCTATATAAACCAATATGACCAATTTTAGCAGTTGGAATTAAGTTATGTATTCCTTCAACCATGCCAAGTCCTGCTCTAAGAATTGGAATTATTACAATTTCTTCAGCAAGTTCACTACCTTTATAAGTATCAACTGGTGTTTCTACTATTTTTTCTTTTAAAGTTAGGTTTCTTGTTATTTCAAAAGTTAAGAGTCCTGCTATTTCGTTAACTGTTTCTCTAAATTCTTTTGTTTTAGTATTTTTATCTCTAATAACTGTTAACTTATGTTTAATAAGTGGATGTTCTAATACATGTACATTACTCATTTTCATTCTCCATCTCATCAATTAGATCTAATCTTTTTTGATGTCTTTCTTCAAATTTTGAGTCCATAAATGTATCTACAATATCTAGTGCCATTTCAGGTTTTGTATTTCTTCCCCCGAATGCTAGCACATTAGCATTATTATGCTCTCTTGCAAGTTTTGCTGTTTCTGTATCATGAACTAAAGCTGCCCTAACACCTTTGACTTTGTTAGCTGCAATGCTAATGCCAATTCCTGTGCCACAAATTACAATTCCAAAATCGTATTTGTCTTTAACAACAGTCTCTCCGACCTTTTTCCCAAACTCTGGATAATCTACACTCTCATTACTGTTAGTACCTAAATCTATAACATCTACATTTTTTTCCTTTAGATGTTTTTTTACTAACTCCTTCATTTCATATCCTGCATGATCACTACCAATTGCTACTTTCATTGTATTACCTCCCATTTATTTTAAGATTATATTTTATTATTTCTTTTACGTTCGTGTTCTTTTAAGAATTTCTTTCTTAATCTAATACTTTTCGGTGTAATTTCAATTAATTCATCATTATTGATAAACGATAAACTTTCTTCTAAACTTAAAACTTTGGCTCTCTTTAAAACTACCGTTGCCTCTTTATTTGCTTGTCTAACGTTAGTTAATTGTTTTTCTTGGGTTGGGTTAATAACTAAGTCATTATTTTTATTATTTTCACCAACAATCATGCCTTCATAAACATGTGTTCTTGGTTCAACAAACATCATACCACGGTCTTCTAATTTTTTCAAAGCATATTCAGTAACAAAACCGTCACTACTTGCAATTAAAGCACCAGTTAATCTTTCAACGTTTTCTATTTTTTCCATTGGTCGATATTCATGAAAACTATGATTAATAATCCCATAACCCTTAGTTAGGGTTAAAAAGGTTGTACTAAAACCAATTAAACTTCTACTTGGAACGATATAATTTATTTTTGTATAACTATTTCCTTGATCAATTTTTTCAATTTTACCGTTTCTTGAACTTAAAATTTCAATCACTGAACCCATTGATTCATTTGGCACATCAATAAATGCTTTTTCATATGGTTCATATTTTTCGCCATCAATTTCTTTAATAACAACTTTAGGTTTTGATACTTGGAATTCGAATCCTTCTCTTCTCATATTTTCAATTAAAATACCTAAGTGAAGTTCACCACGACCTTTTACAATCCAACTATCTTTTTCATCAGATGGTGAAACTTTTAAACTCACATCTTTTTGAATTTCTTTTTCTAATCTTGCTTTTAATTTGCTTGCTGTAACGTGCGTTCCTTCTTTACCGGCAAAAGGTGAACTATTTGCTCCAAAAGTCATTTCAACCGTTGGTTCACCAATAATAATTGCTGGTAATTTAGTTTCAAAACCAACTGTTGTAATTGTCTCACCAACACCAACATCAGCTAGTCCTGCAATTGAGACTATATCACCATATGATGCTTCTTGAACTTCAACTTTGCTAATACCAATATTTTGAATGATTTTTTGGACCTTAAATTTTTCAACTTTATCATCTAATCTTGTAACACTTAATTCTTGGCCAACTTTTACTGAACCAGATAAAATTAATCCAATTCCTTGTCTCCCAACAAAAGTATTGTAATCAATTAATGATGGTTGGAATAAGAAATGATCATTATCATAAATCTTTGGACTTGGAATATGTTTAATTATTTCATCAAATATAACTTCCATTCCAGTATCTGTAAGTTTTGGTTCTAAACTCATTTTACCAATTAAACCCGAGCCATAAACTATTGGGAAGTCTAAGTCTTCTTCACTTGCACCTAAATCAATAAATAAATCATATACTTCATTTAGTGATTTTCTAATATCAATATTTTCTCTATCTATTTTATTAACAATAACGATTGGTTTTTTATTTTTTTCTAATGCTTTTTGTAAAACAAATCTTGTTTGTGGCATTACACCTTCAAAAGCATCAACAACTAATAATACACCATCAACCATGTGCATAATTCGTTCTACTTCTCCACCAAAGTCAGCATGTCCTGGTGTATCTAAAATATTAATTTTATAATCTTTGTAATATACTGCGGTATTTTTTGCTAAGATTGTAATACCTTTTTCACGTTCTAGTGTATCACTATCTAAAACTCTATCTGCTAATACTTGATGTTTGTCTTTAATACCTACTTCAATTAATTTATTAACTAGTGTTGTTTTACCGTGATCAACGTGAGCAATAATTGCGACATTTTTTACATTCATAAGAACCCTCTATTCTCTAAAATTACAATTTTTAAATAAATCGTAATTAAATCCTAATTATTTTACCATAAAATGTATAATTAACAAGAAAAATATTTTAAAAAAAGAAGTATTGCTACTTCTTTAAAACTTCGTTAATCATTTCTATTGTAATATCTCCTAGTCTAATAATATTTAAATTATTAGTTAGATCAATTACTGTTGAAGAAATTCTAGATATTTTTTCATTGTTTTCATATATATCATCAATTACATTACCATAAACATTTTTAATAATTTCATAATCATTTAGTGGTTCTTCACCTGATTTATTAATTGAAGTAGTCTTAAGTGGTCCATACTCACTAATTAAAGTAAGTGCAAGTTTATGATTAGGAATTCTAACACCAATTGTTTTTTCACCACTAAAATTAAAATATTTTTCATTTGTTTTTAAAATTAAAGTAAGTCCACCTGGCCAAAAAGCTTCACCAATTTTTCTTGCATCATCTGTAACAACAGCAAATTCTTCCATTTGTTTAATTGAAGAACATAAAACAGCAATTGGCTTATTAAAGTCTCGCCCTTTAATTTCATATATTTTACTTATACTTTCTTTATCATAAATACTTGCTCCAATGCCATAAACTGTATCAGTTGGAAAAACAATTACTTTATTTAACATTATTTATACTTCCTTTATTATGAATGTAAAGCGATCTTTGTCGCTTAAATCTTTCTTATTGATTATTATTATATCACTTAAATATTTATTTACTAATGAATTAATCTGCTCTTTTTGATCATACCCATGCTCAAATGCAATAATAAATTTACTCTTTAAATTCTTAGTTATGCTTTTTAGTATTTCTTCATATGAGTCTATACCTTCAGTGCCACTAAATAATGCATTCAAAGGCTCTTTAAGGACTTTTTCTTCTAAACTATACGTTTCCTTGATATAAGGTGGATTACTTACTATAACATCAAAATTATCATTTATACTGTCTAACCAGTTACTGTTAATTATATTCACTTCAAGGTTTAAGTTATTCATGTTTTTTTCTGCAATCTCTAATGCTTTAGGACTTATATCAGATAATGTTACATTTGAATTAGTTAATCCTTTTAAAGTAAGACCAATACAACCACTGCCAGTACCTATATCTAGAATATTTATTTTTTCATTAGAAAAATATTTGTCAATTAGTTCCTTAGTATAGCTAACTAATTCTTCTGTTTCTCTTCTTGGAATTAATGTGTTTTCACTTACATAAAACTTATTACCATAAAAATAAGTATAGCCCACTAAATACTGAACAGGAATATTATCATTTAAATATTTAGATACTTGATTTAAGTAACTATTCTTAAAAGAATCATCTACTAATTTTTCACTACTTAAATAATAAGTACTTTTATCCATATTTAACATTTCAGTTAAAAGCCAAAAAAGCGCATCTTTATCTTCGCTTTTTAAAGTAAGTTCTTGCGCCTTTTTTAGTAAATCAATTATTTTCATTTTTATTGCCTTCTAATTGAAGTTTTTGATAGTAGTTAATTAATGGTTCAATTATAAGTTCTAACTTACCATCGATTATCGCATCTAATCTATTTAGAGTTAAACCAACACGATGATCAGTAACTCTATTTTGTGGATAGTTATAAGTTCTAACCTTTTCACTTCTATCTCCTCTACCAACTAATTTATTACGTTCTTGTGCTTCTTTATCCGATTGATCTTTAAGCATTTTATCGTATAAGCGAGTTTTTAAGATTTTAAAAGCTGTTTCTTTGTTTTCATGTTGACTCTTACCAAGTTGTGAAGCAACTACTAATCCTGAAGGAATATGAGTAAGTCTAACGGCAGAGTCTGTTGTATTAACGTGTTGTCCACCGGCTCCACTTGCTCTAAATACGTCTACTCTAATATCATTCCAGTTTAATTCAAAGTCAATTTCTTCAGCCTCTGGCATAACGATTACCGTTGAGGTTGAAGTATGGATTCTTCCTTGTGATTCAGTTTCAGGTACTCTTTGAACACGGTGTGTTCCTGATTCATATTTTAAGAAAGAGTAAGCTTTTTTACCACTTACCATAAATTCAATTGAAGTAAAACCACCACTTGTACCTTCACTAGCATCTAGAATTTCTACTTTCCAGTTATTAGCTTCTGCATATTTACTATACATTCTAAATAAATCTCCAGCAAAAATATTACCTTCATCGCCACCAGCAGCACCTTTAATTTCAATCATAACGTTTTTATCATCATTTGGATCTTTAGGTAGTAATAAAATTCTTAAATCTTCTTCAATTTTTTCTAATTCGTGTTCTAATGTTTTTATTTCATCCTTAGCAACACCAATTAATTCAACATCATCTTCTATTTCTAATAATTCTTTTAATTCTTTAACTTCATTTTCCTTGCTTAAATAAATTCTATATGAAGTAACAGCATCTTCTAATTGACTTGATTCTTTTAAGTAACTAGTCATCTCTTTAACGCTTAAACTTCCACTTATTAATTTATCTTGTATTTCTCTATATTTCTCGTCCATAATTTTTAATCTATCAAACATCTTTATCACCTTAATTATATTATCACATTTATTTTGATTTTACTATTTATTTAAGCATTAAAATTGCATATTTTTATAAATAAGTTTATAATTTAAGGTGAAGGGAGAGATTATATATGGAAAAATTACATTTGTTATTAAACAAAGAAGTTGCTAATTTTAGTGTTTTATTCACTAAGTTACACCATCATCATTGGTATGTAAAAGGTTCAGCATTTTACACATTACACGAAAAGTTTGAGGAACTATATGATGAAGTTAATGAATTATATGATGAATTCGCTGAAAGATTGTTAACAATCGGTGGAAAACCTGTTTCAAATTTAAAAGGTTATTTAGAAATTACATCACTTGCTGAAGTAAATGATGACTTAACAGCAAAAGAAATGGTTAAAATGGTTAATGATGACTTTAATTTAATTGTTGATGAACTAAAAGAAGGAATTGTTCTTGCTCAAGAAATTAACGATGAAGCTACTGTTGATTTATTTGTAACAACAATCAGCCAACTAGAAAAACATGTTTGGATGCTTAGTGCATATAACGAATAGTTTTATTATGAAAAAGATAACTTTTTGAGTTATCTTTTTTATTTAACCATCTTCTTATTTAAATTAAAATATGATAATACTAATAAAATCATTGATAATATAATACAAAATATAATAATTAAAGTCATACTTACTTCAAAGCCGAGAATTCCGATATTTTCAGTTCCATACGGTTTATGAAGTGCAGATACAAACTCTGGGGCTAGTTTACTATAAGGATCAGATAAAATTACTTGTTTTAATAAAATCGTCATATGCGTAAATGGTACTAGTGATGAGACTTTTGAAACACCACTACCTAAAATAAATAAAGGCATATATATTCCACTAATAAAACCAACAACTGTACCTAATATACCTGCAATTGTACCAAAAGCATTTTGGCTTTTTACTAGAGTTACAATAAAAATCATAATAGAACTTGATATAAAAGTAAATAAAATAAGTAGTAAGCTTGTATTTAAAATAGTTTTAAAACTATAAAGATATTTTGTTGTTATAAAGACATAAAGAATCGTTAAAAACCACATTATAAGCGTTAAAACGGCTGTTACTATAATGCTGGATATAAAATAAGCTAAAATAACTTTATATCTCTTAACTGGACTAACCATGAAGCCATCTAACTTTCTTGTTTCAATATCATTTACGATAACACCATTAACTCCCAGTGAAAGCGATAAAGTATTTATAACTAAGACCCCACCCATGATAATACTAATACCTAAATAGTTTTTTAAATTACTAGATAATCTGTCAAATTCACTTCCTGAAACATATTGTTTACCAATGAATAAAAAATATAGTGCAAGTAAAATTATAACTGATAAAAATGAAAAGAAAACAGAGACTTTATCTCGCAAAAATACTTTAATATTTCTTTTAGTTAAATTGATTAATTCATTCATTTTTCTCACCTATCACATTAATAAAGACATCATCCATACTACCTTTAATAACTTCAAATTGTTTGATGTTATTTTTTATATTATCTAATAAATTAATGGTATTACCAACATCTCTTACTTTAATAATGTATTCATCTGAAATCTTTTTATAACTTATCTTATTTTCATTAAAATATTTAACTAATAATTCTTTATCCTTAGGTACTACTTTAAGTCTATCATATGAATATGTACTTTTTAAAGCTGATGGTGAGCCACTAGCAACAATCTTACCCTTATCAATAATTACAACATAATCACTGTTAGATGCTTCTTCCATATAATGAGTTGTTAAAAAAATAGTTATCCCCTTGTTTACTCTTAAATCTTCTATTACTTTCCAAACTAGTAATCTAGTTTCAGGATCTAGTCCTGTTGTTGGTTCATCTAGTAATAAAATTAAAGGATTTGAAAATAGTGCTCTTGCAATCTCTGTTCTTCTTTTTTGGCCACCGGATAGTGATTTAAACCTTCTATTTTCAAACTCACTTAACTTTAAATAATCTTTAAGTTCATTATATCTATTAATAGTTTCAGTTTTCGTTAATCCATATAAACTACCACGATATAGTAAGTTTTCTTTAACTGTTAACAAATCATCTAAAATATTATTTTGAAAAACAACGCCTATTTTATTTCTAAATAGATTATCATCTTCTAAATTATCTAATATGACTTTCCCTGAGTCTTTTTTTAGTAGGGTTGCTATTATATTAATAGTTGTTGACTTACCCGCACCATTTGGACCAAGAAAAGAAAATAATGATCCCCTTCTCACCGAAAATGAAATATCATCAACTGCCCTTACTTCACCATAGCTCTTTACTAAGTTTTCTATTACTAGTATATTATCCATCTTATCCCTCACTTTTTAATAATTTCATTATATCAAAAAAAAGAAATTTTTATTTCTTTTCTAAAAATTTCTGGTATTTTTTATATATTTTTTTAGCAAGGCTATCAAGACTACAAAAATGATTATTGCTTATAACTAAATCAATTCTATTAATATTTTCTGTTTTGAAAACTAATTTATCGCTTTCTATTCGCATATTAACATCAATTACATCATCGCCTCTTTTTAACATTCTAGATTTTCTAACACTTTCTAGGCTTTTAACATAAACTATATATGTTTTTTCGCTATAAGCTTTAATTAAAGAATTAGCTCCATTTGGTTCAACAATTACGATTGAATTTGTTTTTACATCATCTTTGTTTATTCCATAATAGTTATTATTATAGATTGCATGTTCAACAAACTTACCTTCTTTAATAAGATTTAAAAAGCTCTTTTTATCTATAAAATGATAGTCAATATGATTAACTTCATTTGGTCTTTTTACCCTAGTTGTTGTTGTTATACACTTATCTATCTTAAATTTATTGGTTAAAATTTTCGCAATTTCCGTCTTACCACTAGCACTAGCACCAATAACTACTATCATATTTTACCTCACTTTTTATCCTTTTATTTAAAGAAGAGAGTAAAAATTACTCTCCACTTGGTTCAAAATGTTCTTTAACAATAAATCTTGAAAATGATGGTTCAAATTTATAATGAAGTGTTATTCCTGATTGACCTTGACGGTTTTTGGCAACACTTAATTCCACATCTCCAGTTTTTTTACTCTCATCATGAACATAATAATCTTCACGATATAAGAATAGTACAATATCGGCATCCTGCTCAATACTTCCTGATTCCCTTAAATCAGCTAGTACTGGTTTTTTATCATCACGTGTTTCAACTGAACGTGATAGCTGAGATAAGGCAATAACTGGAACTTTAAGTTCTCTTGCCATTTGTTTTAATCCTCTTGATATTTCAGCAACTTGTTCTTGACGATTACTTTGACCTCTCGCTGGTTTAATTAATTGTAGATAGTCAATAATTACAATTTCTAAATTATCTTCTTGTTTTAATTTTCGACACTTTGCTCTAACATCACTAATTGTTACAGCAGCTGAGTCATCAAAGAAAATATTTAAATTCTTAAGAATTTGTTCACTTGATGTTAAACTTGCCCAGTCATTACTATCTAAGAAACCAGATTTTAATTTATTCCCTGGAACATCAGCTTGATTAGCAATCATTCTACTTGCAAGTTGATCATTACTCATTTCTAAACTGAATATTGCAACCCCAGCTTTTCCACTTTTATTTTTCTTAGCAACATTTAAAGCAATATTTAAGGCAAAGGCACTTTTACCCATTGAAGGTCTCGCAGCAAGAATTATTAATTCTTCTGGTTGAAGCCCATTAGTTATTTTATCTAGATTAGAAAATCCGGTTTTAAGTCCTGAAACTTCACCTTTATTCTTACTTCTTGTTTCCAATATTTCTCTAACTTCAGTAACAATTTGCCCTAGTTTAGAAAACTCACTAGTTTTTCTTTTTTGGCTAATTTTAAAAACTGCTGCTTCTGATTCATCAATATAGTCTTTAGCACTAATATCATCTTGATAACCTTTTTTTGTTATCTCACTTGAAACTTCAATCATTTCACGTTTTAGTGATGCATCTAACACTAAGTTAATATGACTATCTAAATTACTTGTTGTATATAAATGTTCACTAACTTCCATAATATATTCAATCCCACCAGCCTTACCGGTAGTTTTCGCTTGTTCGAGTCTAGAAAAAACACTAGCATAATCGATTGATTGATTATCATTATATAAATCAAGCATTGCAGTATAAATAAAACGATGTCTTGAATCAAAGAAGTCTGTTACAAGTAACTTATCATTTACTTCATTCATTATTTTATTATCTAAGAAAACTGAAGCTAAAACAGCTTGTTCAGCTTTTAAGTAATTTGGTAAACTCATCTTATCCCTGCTTTTCTATTACATTTATTTCGATTTTTGCTTTTACATCCTTATGTAGTGAAATAATTGCTTCATATGTCCCTATACTGTTAATTTCACTTTCTAGTTCAATTTTTTTACGATCTAAAACAATTCCATTTTGTTTATCAAATTCTTCAGCAATATGTTTAGTTGTAACACTACCAAACATTTTACCTGAATTACCTAAATCAATTTCAATTGTAACACTCTTACTTTCAATTTCACCTTTTAGTTTCTTCATTAATTCTAAATGGTTTGCTTCTTTTTTTAAGATTTCTGCTTTTCTGTCATTTAAAGCTTTAACATTTTCAGCACTTGCAACAATTGCTTTTCCTTCTTTAACTAAGAAGTTTGCATAACCTAGTGCTACTTTTATAATATCGTCTTTATTTCCTCTACCTTTAACATCTTCTAATAAAATTACTTCCATTTCTTCACCCTCTGTTCCATATTCCATAAATAAGTATTCTTTTATATTATTTATTACTTCATCAACTGTTTTATTTTTAATTTGGGCTGCTGCACTATTTAAGTGACCGCCACCACCAATATGTTCCATTACAAGTTGCACGTTTACATCATTTAAACTTCTTGCACTAACTGCTATTACATCTTCAACTGGGGCAACCGTAAATGCTGCATCAATCCCATCAATCAGTAGTGCTTCATCTGACGCTTGTGCTAATAATATTCTATCAATTTGTTCATCACTTGAACTAAGTAACATAAATCTATCTAAATATAAATTGCCATTAGACAATAGTTTATTAATACTTAGTGTTCTGTTTAAATCTTTTCTAAGCCAAGATTTAACTAAATTTGGATCTGCTCCTAATTCCCTAAGCTTAAATGCTACTTCAAAGGTTCGTGTATTTGTTCTAACAGTAAAACTATTTGTATCTAAAACTAGACCACCATACATTATGTTTGCCTCAAGTTGAGTAATTTCATTTTTCTTATCGTTATAAAAATCAATCATTTCCATTAATATTTCGATAGTTGAAGATGACGATGGTTCAACAATTGAAAATACTGTATCAAATCCTTCATCACCAACTCGGTGATGATCAATTACAATTGTTTTTTTAGATTTTGCTAAAAGTCCTTTATTCATAATTATTTTAGGTGTCTGAGTATCTACTACAATAAGTAATGATTCATCATTCATTAAATTTATTGCAGCTTCACTACTTACAACATTTTCATAAAGTTGATTATCACTACTATAAAGATTAAGTATCTTTGTAGATGTGTCATCCATCTTGTCTAAATCAATTACTTTATATACTTGTTTATTATCTAGTTTTGCCATACGATAAACTGCAATTGTTGAACCTAGTGAATCTAGATCTCCTAAATTATGACCAACTACAAAGACGTTTGGTGCTTTTTTAATATACTCTCTTAAAGTTTCTGTATTTATTCTGGCATTAACACGACTAGATTTTGCAACACTATCACTTTTTGCCCCAAAGAATTCAATTTTTTTATTTTCGATATTAACAACTGCTTGATCTCCACCACGTTTTTCAGCAAGTTCAATTGCACTTTGAGCACGGTTACCCACTTCTTTTAATGAGCCATCCCATGAAGCAACCCCAATTGATAATGTTACTCTAATATTATGGTTTTTAGAAATCATTCTAACTTTATCTAAAATATCAAATTTGTTAATAATCATACTTTCAATATTTTTTCTATCTGTTATAAACATTAGGCTATCTTCAGAAAGTGGTTTTAAATAACAATCAAATTTATCTAACCAATCGTTAATTGAAGAAAGGTATGACCCTTTTAAACTTGATTGTTCAGAAATCTCTAAACTAGATAGTGACTCTTCTAAGTTATCTAAATAAATAATTCCAATTGCTTGAATACTTTCATTATATTTTAATTTTATTTGTTCTCGCTCTGTCACATTAAACAAATAAGCATAACGATACTCTGGTTCATTAATAACATCATAACTCTCTTCACCAATAGTTATAATACCTGTTTTTTGGTTATCTGATATGATATCATAAAATTCTTTTGAAATATTAAAAATGTTTTCATCAATGATTCTATTTTGTAAAAATATTTTACTTGAATGTTTATTACTCCACTTAATATCAAAGTTATCATCATAAATAACAATCCCAATTGGCAAAATATTTACAACCTCATCACCAATTTCACTAATATTCATCGATAAATTTGCCCAAACATCAAGCCTATCTCTTAATTTTTGATTTTCTTTACTTCGAGAATTAGTTAAATAAGCAAATACTGTAACAACAAACAACAAGCCTGTTAGATTGATAACTAAATAACTTATAAGAGATTTAGTATTACTCTTTAAAAATGTTAGAATTGGACTATAAAAGATAAAAATTCCAACACCAAACAAGAGAAATGTAATTATTAGTGGTAAATATTTCTTCATATTATCAAACCTTTCAGTAAATCTTTCTTATATTTTATCATATTTTTATCTTTAATAGTAGATATTAAAAAAGAAAACACCTTTATAAAAGGTGTTATAATTTATTATTCATTAACAAATGGTAATAAAGCCATATGTCTAGCACGTTTGATTGCTACTGCTAGTTGTCTTTGCCATTTTGCACTTGTTCCTGTAACTCTTCTTGGTAAAATTTTGCCTCTTTCATTAATAAATCTTCTTAATAATTCAGCATCTTTAAAATCGATATGAGTTACTTTGTTTTGTGTAAAATAACATACTTTACGGCGTCTTTTAAAACCGCCTTGACGTTTTTGTTGCATATTTTTTTCCTCCTATTAGAATGGTAAATCGTTATCTGTGATTATTGAACCACTTAAATTACTGAACTCATCATTATTATCATTACTCTTTTGTGTTTTTGATTCTAAAAATTGAATAGAATCTGCAACTACATCAGTAGTATAACGAGTTCCTTGGTCTGTTTCGTATGAACCAGTTTGAATTCTCCCTTGAAGACCAATTTGTGAACCTTGTTTCATAAATCTAGCTAAGTTTTCAGCTTGATTTCTCCACGCAATACAATTAATAAAATCTGCTTGTCTTTCTCCACTTTGATCAGCAAATGATCTATTTACTGCCAAAGTAAATCTAACATAAGAAATATTAGATTGTGTTTTCATAAGTTCTGGATCTTTAGTTAGTCTTCCTACTAACACTACGTTATTTATCATAGTTATTCTCCTGCTTTAACTACAATAAAACGCATTACTTGTTCATTGATTCTTACAACACGGTTAAATTCGTCGATTGCTTCATTTGTAGCTTCAACTGATAACCATACGTAGTAACCTTTTTTGTTATGATCAATTTCATAAGCAAGGTCTTTTAAACCAATTTGTTTTAATTCAACTACATTACTATCATGTGATGTAAATACGTTGTTGAATCTATCAATAATTTGTTTAATAACTTCACCTTCAACATTTGGGCGAATAATATACATTACTTCATATTGTTTTTTCATTTTTTCTTCCTCCTTTTGGTCTATTGGTCTTTTCAGACAAGGACATAAGTTATATGCCGTTATTTATTATATCACAACAATATTAAATATACAAATTTTATTGCTAAATTAGATATATAAATTTTAAATCAAGTTTATGTTATAATATTAAAAGTGAGGTGTATTATATATGAAACTTGAAATTATAGCAACAACACTTAAAGAAGCAAAGGATATTGAGCTAGCTGGTGCAGATAGAATTGAACTTGTAACAGGAATCAAAGAAGGTGGGCTTACTCCTTCTATTGGTCTAATCAAACAAGTTACTGAGACTGTTAAAATTCCAGTTGTCGTGATGCTTAGACCACATTCAAAGTCATTTGTTTATGACTCTTATGATAAAAAAGTTATACTTGATGATTTAGAAGAAATTAAAAAAACAAAATCATATGGAATTGTTTTTGGTTGTCTTACTAAGGATGGTAATATTGATCATGATTTATTAAAAGAAGTCATTAAAAATAAAGGTCATCTAAAGATTACTTTTCACCGTGCAATTGATGTAGCAAAAGATACTATTAAAGCTTATAGTGAACTTAGAGATTATAAAATAGATACAATCCTAACTTCTGGCGGATTTAGTAATGCCCTAGAGGGTAGAGATATAATTAATCAAATGGTTAAACTAAGATATTCTAATATTTTAGCAGGCTCTGGCTTAAGTCCCGATAATATTGAAGAATTTATTAGTAATTCTTTAGTAAGTGAAGTGCATATGGGTAGCGGTGTTAAGTTTAGAAAAGATAATTTAGCAGAAATTGATTTAGATTTAATTAAAAAGGTAAAGGACATATTAAATGAAAAAGGAAATAATATATAGTGATTTAGATGGGACATTACTTGCTCATCATGGAAACAAGAGTTTTTTGACAGATGAAAATATTGAGGCAGTTAATTCCTGGGTAAATAGAAACCATTTATTTGGAATTGCAACAGGAAGAAACATTACAAGTATCGAACCTATCTTAGAAAACTCAACCTTAAATTATAATCTTCCACTTGTCTTATCAAATGGTACTGTAATTTATGATTTTAAGAAAAAAGAAATTTTATATCAAGAAACTTTTAATAAAGATTCAATCTTAGAAGCCATAGACTTTGCCAAGAAAAACAAAGATATTGTTATGCTAGGTTTATTTACTCCTTATGTTGAATATCTTTTTGTCGAAGATTTAAATCAAGAAATGAGAAAAGTTGAATTTAAATCTACTTTAGTTCTTGAAGAAGATATTAAATTTGAAGAAATAACAAAAGTTCTATTTATCGTAGATCCAGTAAACAATGACTTAGTTGAAAATATGTGCAAAAACTTTAAAACAAGAAAAAATTTTGAAATTATTCCATCAGGTCCTAAGTATGTTGAATTAGTAAATGTAGGATCTAGTAAAAAAACAGCAATCGATAAAGCTTTAAAAATTTCCGGAATTAATAATTACAATTTATACACTATAGGTGATTATAACAATGACTTGCATATGATTAAAGATGCAACAATTGGTTTTGCTCCTGCTAATGCGATTAATGCAGTTAAAGAGGTAGCTAAATATCAAGTTAGTCATCATAATGAACATGCAGTTAAAGAGATGATTGCAATACTTGACAATTACATAAAATAAAGCAAGATTAAATCTTGCTTTTTATTTTATAGTATCCAATTTTCCATCAACTATTGAATATACTTTATCACAATATTCAAGTAATCTCTCATCATGAGTAACAATAATAGTTGCTTTATTTTGACTCTTTGTAATATCTCTTAAAAGAGTTATTACTTCAATTGCTTTTTTTGAATCTAGACTTGCAGTTGGTTCATCTGCAAAAATTACTACCGGGTTATGATATAGCGCTTTTGCAATCGCTACTCTTTGTCTTTCACCACCCGATAATTCTTTGGGGTATTTATTTTTTAACTTAGTAATACTTAAATTATTTAATAAATCATCAATTAAGTTGTTATCAACTTTTTTCTTTTTTATTTTATTATGTAATATTAACTGTTCTTTAACCGTGAGGAAAGGAATAAGGTTTGATTGTTGCAGGATAAAACCTAGTTTATCAAATCTAATTTTTGAATTATCTTTTAAATCTAAATTACTGAACTCTAATCCTTCAATTAAAACTTCTCCATTTGTAGGTTTTTGTAGACCGCCAAGTATTGTTAAAAATGTTGATTTACCAGAACCACTTGGCCCGATTACTGCAACAAGTTCTCCTTTATTAACGCTAAAATTAGTTTGTTTTAAAGCATTAATTGTTTCACTACTTGTAATATAGTCTTTTTTTACATTAATCATTTCAATTGCTTTCATCTTATACTTCTCCAATCGCTTTTAAGGCATCAATCTTAACAACTGCATTTACACTAAAGAGTGATGACATTAAAGCAAATAAATAAAATACTAACGATATTACTCCGTAGAATAGAGGGTTTGCGGCAAAGGGAATTTTACCACCTAAAAAGACTCCTGATATAAAGGTTAGTATGAAACCAATGACTGTTCCGAAAATGGTTATAATTAGGGTTTGAGCAACAACTGATCTACTTATATAGCTATTTGCAATTCCTTGTGCTTTCATTACACCAAATATACTTGTTTTTTGAATTGTTAATACATATATAAATACTCCTAAAACAAATGATGCAATTAATATTAAAAATATTATCATCATAGAGAAAGTTAAAACTTGTGCACTATACCCAGGTAGTGTTTGATAGTACTCACTATTTTTATATACTTTTAAGTTACTTCCTTCATTTATGACTGGCGTATCTTTAATAACAATCATATTATATATCTCTTTATTTACCCCATAGCGATAGTTATTCCAAGTATCAAGATTTAGATAAATAATTGGTGCTGTTTGATATGTTGCTTTTTTTGCAAAGCCTTTAATTGTTAGTTTAATATCACTACCTGATAAGACTATTTCATCACCAATCTTATATCCTTCTTCTTCAAACTTAGTATCAACAATTACTTCATTGCCACTCATGATTTGAATATTTTCTTTTGGTAAGAAAAAATCAAAATCATCAATTCCAAATAAATAGACATCAAGTTTACTTTCTTTATTAGCTTTTGAGGCAACACCTGGAAATATTCCAAGTTTTGCTTTTTTTGTACTTGTAACTTCACTAAAATTATCGAAAGTTAAAATTGACATCATTACATTATCATTTGAATCGTTATCTAGTAGTATATATTTTGCTTCTGTTTTATTCATTCCATTTGTATATGAACTAGCAAGACCATATGCAAGTGATGTTAAAAAATAGACTAAATATGATATTAAAACAACTAGAAAAATTATTAAACTAAATCTCTTTTTATTAAATAAAATTTCTTTTAATGCTAAAAACATTTAATCACCTCTTTATAATATTATACCATTTTTATAAATATTATTATTAATATTTACATAAAAAAAAGACATTTAGAAAATGTCTCTTTGTTAGTATTATATATGAATTGGTTTATCCATTGAAGCTTCCATAATTATCTCTGATAATGATGGGTGAGCATGAACTGTTTCAGAAATTTCATAATTTGTTGCTTCTAAGCGCATTGCAACACCAAATTCACCAATCATATCAACAGCATTATATGCAAATATATGTGCTCCTAATATTTCGTCTAATTCACTACCCTTGATTAGTTTAATGAATCCAACTGATTCACCATCTGCTAATGCTTTACCATTACCAGCTAGTGGGAATTTAGTTACTGTATATTTAACACCTTGTGCTTTAGCATCTCTTTCAGTTAAACCAATCATTGCAATTTCTGGATGTCCGTAAATTGCAGCTGGGATTTGGTTATAATTGATTTCTTTACTATCGCCTAAGATATTTTCAACTGCAACAATACCTTCAGCTGATGCAACGTGTGCTAACATGTGTTCACCTGTTACGTCACCGATTGCATAAACACCTTTAACACTTGTTTCCATCTTACCGTTAACTTTAACACCTCTACCTTTCATTTCTAAACCAAGTTTAGTAAATGAAGAAGTATTTGGTCCAATACCAACAGCGATTAAGACTAAATCAGCATCAAGTTTTGTTTGTTTACCGTCTTTTTCATATGTAACATCTTTTGTTCCAATATTCTTAACAGCTGCTTTTGTTAAGATTTCAACTCCGTCTGATTTTAATACTTTTGTATATGCATCAATAACATCGTTGTCCATTGGAGTAATAATTGAATCTGCCATTTCAATAATTGTAACTTTACTTCCTAAATTATTGAAGATTGTAGCAAATTCAACCCCAATAACTCCCCCACCAACTACTACTAAGTGTTTTGGTGGTTTAGTTACTGTAAGTAATTCTCTACTTGTAACAGCAAATCCTTTTTCATAAGCTTCTTTAGCACCAGGGATTGGTGGAACGATTGCTGTTCCTCCTGTTGCTAAGATAATATTTTTAGTTTTTAATGTTTGATCATTAACTTTAATTTCATTTTTGCTTAAAACTTCACCATAGCCATTGTATACATCAACACCATTTTTCTTAAGTAACATTGCTACTCCTGATGTTAATTTTTTAACGATACCATTTTTACGGTCAATGATTTTTTCTAAATCAAAGTTTACTAAACTTGGATCTACTTCAATACCGTAGTTTTTAGCATTTTTGAATAAATCATATGTTTTAGCACTTTTTAAAATTGCTTTTGTTGGAATACATCCGTGATTTAAACAGATTCCTCCAAGTACTTCCTTTTCTATAACTGCTACTTTTTGTTTTAATTGTGCGGCTTTAATTGCGGCTACATAGCCACCTGGACCTCCACCTAAAACAATAATATCATATTCTTTCATTATATTTACCTCTTAACTTAATAACATTAATTCTGGATTTTCTAACAATTCTTTAACTCTAAATAAGAATCTACCAGCGTCTGCACCATCAATGATTCTATGGTCTACTGCGATTGATAATGGTAATACACTACCAATTTTGATTTCATTACCAACAACAATTGGTTTCTTTGAAATCTTACCTACACCTAAAATACCAACTTCTGGATAGTTAATAACTGGTGTTCCGTATGAAATACCTACTGAACCAAAGTTTGTAATTGTAAATGTACCATTTTTCATTTCTGCTAATTGTAATTTACGGTCGATTGCTTTATCTGCTAATTCTCTAATTTCTTTTGCAAGGGCAAATACACTTAATGTGTCAGCATCTTTTACGTTTGGAACCATTAAACCTGCTGGTGTATCTACAGCAAATCCTAAGTTAATGAAGTTTTTATAAATAACTTCTAAATTATCATGATCGAAACTTGAATTAAAAATTGGGAATTCTTTTAAAGCAATAACAACTGCTTTTGAAATAAATGCCATAAATGTTAAGTTAATACCTTTAGCTTCTGCCATTGGTTTAGCTCTTTTTCTTAATTCAATTAAGTTATCAATTACAACTTCATCCATTAATACTGTTTCTGGAATAATTGTTTTTGATTGTGTCATAGCTTGTGAGATAGATTTTCTTACTGAAGAAATTTTTTCTACTCTTACATCGCCTTGACGTGAAACATTTGCACTTGGTACTTGAACTTGAGTTTGAGCTTTTGGTTTTTCAACTTCTTTAGCACCTGCTTGATGTTTTTGAATATCTTCTTTCATTACACGTCCGTTTGGACCTGTTCCAACTACTTCGTTGATATTTATGTTTAATTGTTTTGCTAGGTTTCTTGCAACTGGTGTAGCAAGAGCTTTTTTATTTGATGGTTGAGCTTTTGGAGCAACTGCTTCAAAACTTGAATCAATTAAATCTGATGAAACTTCAATTTCACCAATAACTGATGCACCTTTTTCTTCTTCAACTACTTCTTCAGCACCACCAATATAGTTTCCACTGCCATCATCTAATAAAACAACAGTTTCACCAACAAGAATCATTTCTCCTTCTTGTTTTCCTAATTTAACGATTGTACCTGTAACTGGTGATGGTAATTCAGCATTTACTTTATCTGTTTCAACAATAACTAAAGTATCGCCTTCATTAACTTTATCACCTTGTTTAAATTTCCATTCTAAGATTTTACCTTCTTCAATACCGTCTCCGATATCAGCAAATTTAAAATCATATGTTGCTTTAACACCGCTTGTTGGTGCTTTTTTAGCTGCTGGTGCTTCTGCTTTTTTAGCTTCCGCTTTAACTTCTGGTGCTCCACCTTTACCATCATCAATAATTACAACAGTTTCACCAACAAGGATCATTTCTCCTTCTTGTTTACCAATTTTTGTAATTATTCCATCTACTGGTGATGGTAATTCTGCATTTACTTTATCTGTTTCAACGATTACTAATGTATCGCCTTCTTTAACTTTGTCCCCTAATTTAAATTTCCACTCTAAAATCTTGCCTTCTTCAATACCGTCTCCGATATCGGCAAATTTAAAATCATACATTTTCAATATCCTCCTTAGTAAGCAACAATCTTTTTAATTTCAGCTACAATTTGATCTTTGTTAATCATATGGTGGTGTTCACCACGTGCTAATGGAATAACAATATCAAAACCTGTAAGTCTTGTTGCTGGTGCTTCTAAATGTAAGAATGCTTTTTCGTTAACTTGTGCAATTAATTCTGCACCTGGTCCGTATGTTCTCATTGCTTCATGAACAACTAAGAATCTACCTGTTTTCTTAACGCTTTCAACGATTGTTTCTGTATCGATTGGATTAATAGTTCTTAAGTCGATTACTTCAACACTAATTCCTTCTGCTTCAACTTCTTTAACTGCAGCTTGGATTTCACGTAATTGTGCTCCCCAACCTACAACTGTAATATCTGTACCTTCTTTTAATACTTTTGCTTTACCAATTTCAATTGTGTAGTGTTCTTCAGGAACTTCTTGTTTACCTGAACGGTAAATTCTCTTTGGTTCTAAGAAAATAACTGGGTCTTTACTTTCTAAAGCTGCTGCTAATAAACCTTTTGCATCATATGGTGTTGAAGGCATAACAACTTTAATTCCTGGAATATGACCTAAATATGTTTCTAAACTTTCTGAGTGGTGTTCTAAACCTTTAATTCCCCCACCAACTGGAATTCTAATAACAACAGGGTTTGTATAGTTCCCTCTTGATTTATTTCTTGTTCTTGCTAATTGTGTAACGATTTGGTTGTATGCTGGGAAAACAAATCCGTCAAATTGAATTTCAACAATTGGTCTCATCCCATTCATTGCCATACCAATTGCAGTACCTACGATTGATGATTCAGCAATAGGAGCATCAAACACTCTATCTTTACCATATTTCTTTTGTAGACCTTGAGTTGCTCTAAAAACTCCACCTTCAACCCCAACGTCTTCACCGTATACAACAACTTTGTCATTTCTTCCAAGTTGTTCATCAATTGCTAAGTTAATTGCTTGAATTAAATTTAATGTTGCCATTTTTATTTGCTCCCTTCAAGAAATTTTTTGTAGTATTCGTATTGTTCAACTTGATTTGGTGTCATTTCATCATATGTATATTTAAATACTTCTTCTAATTCTAAAAGACCAGATTTTTCTGTTTCAGCAAATACTTCTTGAACATATTTGTTATTTTCTTCATCTAGAGCAGCATCTTCTTCTTCGCTCCATAATTTTTGACTAATTAAATATTTCTTTAATCTTTCGTTTGGATCTTTTAATTTCCATTCTTCAACTTCTTTTTCATCACGGTATAATGAAGGATCATCACTTGTTGTATGAGCTCCAATACGGTATGTTATAGCTTCAATTAAAACTGGACCTGTTTTTAATGCATGTTCTCTAGCTTCTTTCATTGCTACATACATTGCAAGTGGGTCATTACCATCAACTTGAATTCCTTTAATACCTGCTGCGATTGCTTTTTGAGCAATAGTTTCAGCTTTTGTTGCTACACTTCTTGGAGTAGAAATTGCCCATTGGTTATTTTGTACTAAAACAACTAAAGGTGCTTCCATTGCTCCAGCAAAGTTTAATGCTTCGTTAAAGTCACCGTGTGATGTACCACCATCACCGATTGTTGCTAATGCAATTTCATTTTTTCCTTGTTTTTTACTTGCCATTGCAATACCTGCTGCAATTGCAATTTGTGAACCAATAATAATGTTCACTGGTAATACGTTTGTTTCTCTTGGGAATTTACTTCCATTTTCGTTACCATACCAGTATAAATAAATGTTACTTAGTGGAACACCACGATATAGCATTAAGTTTAACTCTCTAAATGCTGGTGATAACCAGTCTCCTTGTTGCATTGCTGCTGCAGCACCAACTTGTGTTGCTTCTTGACCGATATTTGGCGCAAATGTTAACATTCTACCTTGTCTTTGGTATTGAACTGCTCTAAGGTTAGCTACTCTACCCAATGTCATTGTTTTATACATTTTAAGTAGTGTTTCTTTGTCTAATTTTGGATCTAGTGTAGGGTTAATGATTTTCCCATCTTTATCTAAAATTTCTAACATTTCTTTCTTTAATGGATCGTATTTCTTTATTAATACATGATTCATATTTCTATTCCTCCAATCATATTTTCCATTGTCTATTATACTAATTAAAAGCCTTTATTAAAAGTAAAGTGCTTAATTAAATCAATTATTTAAAATACTTTTAAAATATTCGTTTAAATGACACATTTAACCATATTTTAACCCGTTACTTAGTAAATTATTTATTAACTTTATATTTAAATAGAGCTAACTTACATTAATTTTACAATATTTTATCCCTTAAAACAAACAAAGTGCCCTGTAAAAAGACACTTTATTTGTATAAATAATAATTAAATATAATATCTTTTTATACTTATTTTAAATTACTTAATATTTCAATTGTGTTAGCTACTGCATTATTATTACTAGCTTTTACCTTATAATTTGCTAATTCTTTCAAAGAATCTAACCCATTTTCAGGGACAAATGATAAATCCGAATTTTTAAGCATTTCATAGTCATTTAAATAATCCCCAATAGCACTTAAATGATATTTTTCTATACTCATATAATTTATTGCTTTAATTATTCCAGTATATTTAGATACTCCTTTATTTACAATTTCAATATAGGTCATACTAGACGGTACTAATTCTAATTTTTCAAATGAATCAAATTTTTTAATATCTTTTAAAATATCATGATACTTTGATTTATCAATAACAAAATTAATTTTAGAAATATCATCATAGTTTATTTCTTCTACTTTAATTTTTTCATGTTCTAATGCTATATCATTATTAGTTCCAACATAATATCTAGTTCTTGCTCCAATTAAAAACATGGTAAGATTATGTTTATTTGCGTAATTGATTGCTTCAATTATTACTTCTTTATTTAACTTATCTTGATATACAACTAAATCATTTTTATGATCATAGACTAACGCCCCATTTATTAAAACATAAGGCATATTTATCTTTAGGTTATTATCATTAAAATGTTTGTTGATACTTATTATGTTTCTTCCTGTTGCAATTCCAAAGTAATTGGACTCTGTCCATTTATTAATAGCATTTTGATCGTTTATATCTATGTATGCCCCAAATTCATTATATCTAAATAATGTTCCATCTAAATCACTGTATAATACTTTCTTCACACTTACACTCCTTATAGTTCTTTATACATTATAGCAAATTTTTCTACTTCCTTAAATCCAGTCTTTAAATAAATATATTTTGCCTTGTTATTCTCTCCGGTAAATAATGTCATATATTTTGCACCAATGTTTTTAAGTTCCATGACAAGTCTATTAAATAATACAGTACCAAGACCATTACCTTCTATTTCTTTTTTAATGCCAATACCAGCAAAATAACCACGGCCATTACCGGTAATATCAAGTGGACCTGTCCAACCTAGTATTTCATTATTTCTAACTATTACAAGCATTTTCAAGGGATCTTTTTTCTCTAAATTATTTAAAACAACTCTATGCCATGTTGGATTTCTTAAATCAGTAAATAATTCAGTAAACCCGAAATGTTTATTTTTATCATAAAATAAAACTTCTAACCCATTTTCTTTATTTCTTTGTTCGTTTGCTTTAATAGCTTCATTAACAATAAAATCATCTAAATTTAAATAATAACCATTTTGATAATTTTTTTCATCTATATAACCATTCTTAAGTAAAAAATTATACCAACTACTATTTAACTGGACTGCTGGAACACCAGGGTGCATATGAAAGTTAGTATTTGGAATATACCAAGGTAAGTTAATTGGATTAAAAAATATTTCTCTAATCTTTTTAACATTACTTTCTCTCAAAATATTTTCTAGTTCATTTAATAATAATGTGCCATATCCTTTTCTTCTAAAGTTTTTCTTGATTACTACGCAAGTAATATAGCCTAATTCATTGTTTTTAACACCATTTGCAAAGCCAATTAACTCTCCTTCTAAATATAGTGCAAGATTAATACTAGCTTCATTTTCAAAGATAAAGCTATCTATTTCTTTATAAATTGTATCTTTTATTTCATTATTATAAAAGTTAATAATTGCTTGATAATTTTCTTTGTTTACTTTTACTATATTTTTCATTGTTATAGACTACTTACAATTCTTTTTTGATGTTCTAAAACTGCAAATGAACTTGCATGTGTAGTTCTTGCAAGTGCACCTCTTACATATGATAAATGAGTATAATAGTCATAATATTTAAAGGATTTACTATTTGTAATAAACCATTGTTTTTTCATTCCTTCACACCAAAGTTCATAAGCTTCACTGCTTGCAGGAATATACATATAAGGAATAAAGCTCTCACTATCTTCCCAATTTTCAGCAAAATATAGTGGTGAGAAGAATCTTTCACCTATTACTTTATCTCCCATATCAATACCAGCCAAAAACTGTGCATCTAATGCTATTTTATGAGTTAGTTCATGATCTTTATGCATTGAGTTCTTCCAGTGTGTAAAAATCATTTTTGGGCGGTATTTTCTAATTAAATTAGCAACCTTTAGTCTTACTTCCTCATTATCTGGTAATTCACCATCCTTATAATCGAAGACTATTGCTTCACCATTTAATAAATTTGCAAAATCATGTGCTTCTTTAACTTTTTGGACTCTATATTCAGCAACACTTAAATGAGAGGGATTTCCTCTTTCTCCAGCTGTTAAAGCAACCGTAATTATTTTATCACCTTTTAGTGCTCTATCTGCTAACACTAAGCCGCTCGTTAATTCACAATCACCAATATGTGCTCCTATTGCCATATAAACATTAGACATTTTTATCTTCTCCTTTATATATATGTTTTTTAAAACGATTATAAATGTTGTAATAAGTTATTTTCTCTATTTCTTCTTTTTTAAAACCATGCTCAAACATTTTATCAATTAGTTTTTTTATGTCATTTACCGACTTTACTTCTTCTATGTTTAATGTTTTTGAATAATCAAAATAATCCATAAAATCAAAGCCGAAACAAACATTATCAATTCCCATAATATTTATTGCATACTTTAAGTGTTCCATAAAATTATCTAGTGTTTGATTTTCTAAATCATTACTAATAAAATTACCCACTAAAGTTAAACCTAAGAGGCCATTAGCTTCTTTTAATTTTAAAAGTTGTTCATCTTTTAAGTTTCTTCTATGCTTACACAGTTCATAAATATTACTATGTGATACTAAAATATTTTGATTAGTATAATTTAATACATCATAAAAAGATTTTTCATTTAAATGTGAAAGATCAATAATCATATCTTTTTGAATCATATAATCTAATAATTCATAACCTTTAAGAGTAATGCCGCGGTTATTACTGCCTAATATGCCTGTTGCATAATCATTTTCTTCATTCCAAGTTAACATTGCATGTCTAACTCCGAGGTTATAGATAATGTCTAAATCACTAACATTTTTTAAGTTTCTTAGACTCTCCAATCCTAAAATAACATCAAATTCACTAAAATCAATTAATTTAATTGTATTTTTTAAAGCATCAATCAAATTAAATTCATCAGGTGAATAAAGGGTCCAAATCCCTCCATTAGCATTACTCTTCAACTGTTTGTAGTGATAATCCCTAAAACGATTTAAATCATTGTTTTTAGCTCTTTTATAGACATCATAAAGGATATCTGTATGTGCATCAAATATTTTCATAATTTCTTCCTTAATAAAAATAAGGACTATAAAGCTAAAGCTCTATGTCCTTATTAGTTCTTAAAATAATTAGCTTATTTTATTTCTTTTTTAAGATTAAGATTGCTGCTCCTAAAGCTGCTCCTGATAATACTGTTGATAATACGATTGTTAAGATTAGGTTTGTTGTTGATTTTGAGTTTAGTTTATTTTCTAGATCTTTAATCAAGTCTAATGCTTGTTGTAAGTTATCTTGTGTTGCTAACTCTGTATCTTCTTCAACAACGATTGTAAACTTAATTACATCAGATTCATTATCTGATTCGTCAACACCTTTAACGCTAACTTCATATGTACCAGCTTTTGCTAAGTCTAATCCACCTTTGTTTGTGATGATTAATGAAACATTTGAGAAATTATCTGTTGCAATAACATTTCCTTTAATTAAATCATCAGCATTTGTGTATTGACCTGCTTTAACTGTTAATGTATTATTTTTTGCAATTAATACTGGATTTGTTAAATCATCAATTTGTAATTTGTATGATGTTTCAATTTCAAATGTGTGTGTTTCTAATTTTTGTTCTTTAACATATGTTAATGTTTGACCATATACAGCTGCTTTTGCAATTCCGTTAATTGCAATACCTGAAGTACCTCTAATAACGATTGCTGTTTGGTTTTCTGTAAGTTCTAATGTTTTATACCATTGATCACCAACTGCGTTTGTATTTCCTGCATCTTTTGTTGCAAGTGGATTTTCTTCGTTCATTAATTTGTTTGAACCACGGCTATATGCCATAACAATTTTTCCATCCTCAACCACTAACAATTCTGATGTCCAGTTCATTGATGCCCATTGTTTAACTACATCTTCATAACCTTGTTTTGAATATAGGTGAATATCAACTGAGTTAGCATTTGCTTGTGCTACGTCAAATGATTGATATTCAAATTTTGTAGGTGTTCCATTAACATCAACTGTTAATTCTGGTTTTTGAGCTTCTTTAATTACGTGTACATATTCAAAGAATAATTTAATATCATAAACACCTGGTTTTGGATTGTACTGGTTAAATGATGAACCAGCATCAATCTTAATTGTGTTTGTTAAATCTACACCATAGCTATTATTTGCTGTAATATTCCCTAATAAATCAACTGGCATATTTTCTGGTGCATAAACTGTTGTTTTTGGAACGTCAACAAATTTTGGAGGAATAACCCCAACTGCTAAATCGACTTCAACAATTGTAATATTTGCAGGATCATTTGGTGATGCTGCAAAGAATTCTAATACTAATGATTGACCGAATTCACTTGTATTTACTTTAGTAATTTCAGTTTCTGCTTCATATAATTTTGTTTCTGCATTATAATTTACTTTTACTGTTTCTAGTAATTCATCATTTTGTTTAACTCTAATTTCATAACCTGTTTTAACTGTTTCATTAATAATTGTTCCATCTTCAGCAAACATATCTTGATATGTTACAGCGATATCTTTAATCAAATCAGCTGTTGTAAATGCTGATTCATATTCAATAATATAGTTAATACCTTTTGTTACTAAATCTTTATCCAAGTTTGTTAAAGTTGTACCGAATGTTGGTTTTGGTTCAACAAATGATAATTTCATAACTGGTTTTGTTTCTTGAGTCATGAATTTTGGTAGTGACTCAATAAATGTTAATGTTTTTTTGTTTGTTCCATCACGATCAAGTGTACCATATGATACAACTGTATATCCTGCTTTGATTTCTGGGAAATCAACATTTGCTTCTGCGTCTAAAATGATTGAAGCTGGATGTGTATCATCTGTTTTCTTGAATAAGTGACTCCATGTAATATATTCGATTGGTTCTAGAACATATCCTTTTGGATTTTCTGCATCAATTAATAATCTAATGTGTGCTTTTAAAACATTTGCTGGAAGTTCTTCTAAAGCTTTATAACCTTCTGCTTCAGCATCTGTTGCTAAGCGCCAGTTTTGTCCAGCAGGAGTATTATCTCCATCATTAACGATCCAATATTGGTTAATTTGATCTTCAAATAATTCAAGTTCCCCTGCTTCATTGTAATATGTCCATATTCTATGACCAACAGTTGTAAGATCTGCTCTACCATTTGCTGTTGATAAGACAAAGCTTTCTTCAGTATCATTAACAATGATTGATGCAAAAGCATTCCATGAAAGTGTAGCATTCATTTCTGCTGCACTAATGAGACCATTATTATCTTTATCTTCAAAATCTTTAGCGTATCTAACCGCTCCCCTTACTGAATGGTATCTATGACCTGCATAAGTAAATGACCAATTTGAAGTCCCTACTTTAGAACCACCTGTAAAATTACTATTTTCATCCATACTTAAAATGTTGTCATATGGATATAATTCAATAAATTCACCTTCAGCCGCTTTTACGTTATTTGCAACTACGAAGAATGAACCTACCATAACAAATAATGTTATTAGTATTTTTTTCATTTTGTTTCCTCCTATTTTATTTTTAATATTCATCTATAGTATATATTTATATGAAAACGCTGTCAATGTAGTCCTTTTTTATTACACACCAAAGGCACATATTTACATCTTTTGAAATTTTCTTTCAGTGTATTTCTTATATTGTTGGTACTTCTATCATAACTTCGTTATAGTTACTAAAATTTAGAATCATTTCTAAATCATGTGAAAGACTAGTTAATTCAACATTAATAGTTTTAATTAAACCTTTTTCAACTACTACTTTAATACTTTCAACTTTATAATTTTCTAAATTAAGTTTAAAATATTTATTGAATTCTTCTAAGCTTTCTTCTTTAAGATTATATTCACCCTTATTTTCTGATTGGATAAACAGCTCATTTTTAAAACTTAAATAAAATGCAAAGGCATCATTTTTAGCAAGTGTTTCATCACTTTTTTTCCATGTTTCGCCTGCTTTTTCATATGTTGTTACTTTATTTTCATTCTTAACAAAAATAAATGATTCATTTTCATCTTTAAATGATGATTTATTTCCATCAAACTTTAGTTCTACATTAGCTTCAACAGTTGAGTTCATAATAACTTCTACACTTACTTCATAATTGTTTTTATCATTAAATGCTTTTTCAAAATTGAAATCCTTTTTACAACCTACTAGTGTTAAAGTAAGTAGTAATACTACAAATGTAAATAATATTTTTTTACTCATGTTTACTTACCTCCCATGTTGTTTTTAGCAAATTCTTTTAAGTATTCAAGCATTGATGATACTTCTTGATAATGATTTAACATAGTAATTTCTTCTGAGTAATTTGAAGCTTTCTTATCTATACTACTTTTAACTCTTACACTGATTTTATGTTCTCCTAAAGTATAAAATCTTAGTGGAACTGATGTGTTTGAAGTTTGAATGATTTTATCATTAATCTTTATTTCATATGCCTTTGCATTTGGAACTTGATTGAAATGTAATACTTTGTCTGAATCTAAATGAAGATTTGTAGGTGTACTAAATACATCTCTTACATCATTTTCTGGAACTGTTACACGACTAGTTTTTGAAAGTCCTTTAACTATTAAAAATCCATTTGAAATTGATCTAATTCTTTTATCTGATAATTCATTTAGGACTTCAAAATTAGTACTGTTACCAACCATCAATGTTGATGATCCACCACCATCTAGATTATATGCTTCAACTGCACCATGTTTTTTCATTAAGTGACCAAGTTGAGTTAAAGTAACACCGTATTTACCATCCATCTTATTTCTTCCATCAACTACAATTGTAAATACTTCACCATTTGCTTTAACCCCAATTGCAGTTCTTGGATGTTGATTTTTATCTGGATTTAATACTACTTCACCATTACCAACTAACTTCATATTAGGATTTAGTCCAACAGCATATCTTACATCATCAAAATTTTTAATTCTTGTTTGAAAAACAATTTTATCACCTGCACTAATTGCCTCTTTTATTTCTTTTGAAATAACAATAAAATCATTATCACCAACAGTTTTATCTAACTTAGTTTCAACAAGACCTTTTGCATATGTATAGTAATTAGCATTAGCATTAGCAGGTTTTTGATTGATTGCAGGTTTTAGATCTAATCCTTTAACATATGTTGTATTTAATGAGTCTAAAACTGCCTTGTCGTAATTATCAAAAACAATACTTACTTCACTATCAGTTAAAACATCTTTATTTACATTTTTAACCGGTAGTCTTTTTTTAATTTCACCAAATTCGTTAATTACTAAAACTTCTAAACCGTCATGAACTACTTTTTCAAACGATAATGATCCGTCTGATTTTATAGCAACAGCAGCTGAATTATTACCACCCTTCCAAATTACTTCATAATCTCTAATATGTGGATTAATAGGATCTCCTGATGTATTAATATGGTAGAAATCACCATTAATCCCTCCGATTACTTCAACGTTTGGATTTTCTTTTTCAAATCTCTCCATCATACCATTAAGTCCCACCATGCCATAGCCATTAGTTTTATAACCATCAATACTTATAATGTCATAATTATTTTCTTCTAATTCAAAATTAAGAACGTTATAGACCTGTGGGCTAGTTACTTCATTATGGACAATTTCACCACGATAATACTGGTGCTCCATTCCATACTTGTAATCTGTCTTTGACTCACTTGCATTAAACCTAAATGATTCATTTGCACTTACATTAAATGTACTTGCAAATATGATTCCTAAAACAATCAATATTGAAGATAATATTTTTTTCATTCTCGTCTCCCTCTAATTTTATTAAAAAATTTTATCCATTAAATATCTTAAATTATAATCCCAGTAATCCCAATTATGGTTTCCCTCATTTGCAATAAACTCATGATCTATCTTTTGTTCCTTCAAAAAGTTACTAAACTTTTTATTATCTTCGAAAAGGAAATCATCAAATCCACAAGTCATATATATTTTTATGTTGTTTGCGCTATTTGCAAGTTTATTTAGTTTGTCTTTATCTTCTATTTCTTCTTTTGTGTTAAATGCTGCTCTTAATGCTTGTTGTTGGTTTAAACTCTTTAATTGGTCAAAAGCATTTTCAATATAAACAATACTAGAAAGTGATAAAACAGCAAAGTAGTTATCAGGATATGTAAATGCTGCTTTTAAAGCACCATATCCACCCATTGAAACTCCTGCTATCATTAAGTTTTCTTTATTAGTTTTAAGATTAAATATACTACTAATAATCTTTGGTATATCTTTTGTTAAATATTTGAAATAATTTGGACCATTTTTCATATCCGTATAAAAACTATTATTAATTCCAGGCATTACAATAGCGATATTTTTTTCTAATGCCATTTTTTCAATTTTTGTATATCTAATAAAATCTTGATGTCCACCACTATATCCATGAAGTAAAATCATTGTTTTAATGCTTTCAATTTTATTATTTTCATATGGATAAATTACTGATAGTGGAACTTGAAAGTCTAGTGATTCACTATAAACTTGTAATTGTATTAAAGCCATTATTATCTCCTAAAATGGTCTTGTTGTATATGCTAAATTAATAAATTTAAGTGATAAACCTTCGTCATATACAGCTGTTTTGTCTAATAGACCATCAATTTTTGTTATTTTTTTATTGTTATATTCTTTTTCTAAATTAATCATTTCTTCTGCTCTAATTATTTGTGTTCCAAATCTTGATTGGATCACATCTAAACCATACATCTTGTTTAATTTATACCATCTATTTCTAAATGTATTATTAAGTTTATTTAAATAATGTATTTGTTTTTCGAAATATATACTTGCATTAATCTCTTCATTTTTAATATATGATTCAATCATTGCTTTTCTACCTAATATCTTATAGTAATTACTTAATACAATGTTTAGTTCATTTTCATAAGCTACATCTTTTTCATATAATTTAATTAAGGTTTCTAATTCTTTAATATGTTTATCAAAATTATCTAAATTATTATATGTATAGTTATTTAAATACATTGCATATTGTGGATCATCCCAAAGTAGTCCTACTTGATTCATAGTAGTCTCATTTAATTTTGTTTTATTTAATAAAATATCATAATCAAGTGATGTAATATCATTAAAAGTTTTTTTGCAAAAATCATTTTTAGTATTAGCTTTAACAGATAATTCATAAACTCCAAGTAAGGTAGTTAAATGATCACCATATGCACCATCATCTCCCCACTGTGTTAGTATAAAGTCTTTTATTCCATTATTAATTGCTGCTTCTAAATGGACTAGTGCTGTTTTATCAGTTTTAACCTTATCATATGTAAATCTAGTCCAAATCCATGTTCCAGATGCAAATGTGATTTTTCTGTTAAGTTGTTTATGATTTTTTATCATCTTGTCAACTATTTCATATTTTTCATTATAATAATCCCAGTATACTAAGGTTATACTTTTTGGAATCTTATTTAAAACTTCTTCATTAAAATTCATTTCTAAATCATAATATGAATTAGTTTTACTTTGTGTGCGGTAAAACATATCTGACCATACTAAAATATCACTAAAACCATGTTCTTTAGCAATCTTTTCTACTAAAACTAAATGATCTAAAAAGATATCTCTAGGATTTTTAAAGCCATATTGTTTAAAATAACTACCAAATCCAAGACCAAACGTCTCGTCTAATCCAATATGGATTTTATCAGTTTCAAATACTTCTTTCATTAATTTAAACATTGAATCAATTAATTTATACGTATTTTCATTATTTGCTATTAAAATTTCTGACTGATCTTTATATGGTCTTGCTTTATTCCACCTTAAAAATTGTTCCATATGACCTAATGTTTGAATTGCAGGAATTAATTTAACTCCAAATATTTTTGAATATTCAACAATTTCAAGCAATTCATCCTTAGTGTATTTGCCACGCAGATAGCCAAATACTGGATAATCAATTAACTCATAAACATCTTCCATATAGAGCCACATTTCATTTGCTCCCATTAATGCTTTTGTTCTAATTAAATATTTAATATAAGAAATATTAAATACTGCACCTCTTGATAAATCAATCATTGTTCCAAAGTTTTCAAAATTACTTGAAAATTTTAAATCATGACCATTTTTAAAATGTGATAAGTACATTAATCCTTCAGGAATTGTTCTATAATATAAAACATTATTTATTATTTTAGTTTCATCACTTTTTACAAAATCATTAACAATATTATTATATAAATTAGTGTGTTTACTTATTTCTTTAATTGCGTTTACCATTAAATTCTCCTTTTCATTAAAGAAAATAGCAAGATAACCTTAAAAAAGGTAATCTCGCTATTATCGATTAATTAACCTTGAGTATAAATCTGGTTTAGTTTCAAATTTCATAAAATTGACATATCTAGCATAAAAACCTGCTACTTTGTCATTAACTCCACCAATTACTGCATAACCATAACCCGCATTTTTTAGGGCATCAAGAGTTGTTAGTAATAAAACTTGACCAATATTTTTACCACGGTAATTTGGATCAACTCCTGTTGGTCCAAAATATCCTTTTGCAGTTGCATCATAACATGCAAAACCTACAATATTTCCATTATCTGTTGCTACAAAACATGTTGGATTTTCCTTATAAACTCCAGCTTTAACTTCACTTGTCCAACCAATACTAAAATGTGTTTGTACAAATTCAACTAATCTATCCGAATTTGGAGATAATACTCTTTTAATCTTAATATTATCGTCTTTTAATTTAACACCATTATCATTTAAAAAACTTTCTTTTTCATATAAGTTAACAATTAAATCAGCCATTTTATTCTCCTATTTCACGCTTTTAAGTGCTTTTCTTATGTTACCGTTGCTCTTTGATAATAATTCTTTTATTTTTGCTTCTTCATCTATTCCTGAGATAATTGCAAAAATTGCAATTTTAACAGCTTTAAACTTATCTAGATATTTCTTAGCTTCTTCTTTATCTACACCAGTAACATCCATAATAATTCTTTGTCCTCTTGAAATTAATTTTTCGTTTGACATTCTAACGTCAACCATAAGGTTTTCGTAAACTTTACCAATTTTAATCATCGAACTTGTTGTTATCATATTCGCAATCATTTTTTGTGCAGTTCCTGATTTCATTCTAGTTGAACCTGTTAATGTTTCTGGTCCTGTAATTGCTTCAATTGGATATTTTGCAAGTTTAGCAATTGGTGAATTTGCACTTGTTGTAATACATGAGGTAACTGCACCAATACTATTTCCGTATTTAAGTGCACCTATTACATATGGAGTTCTTCCACTTGCTGCAAGACCAATAACAATGTCATTTTCATTGAAGTTAATATTCTTTAAATCTTTAACAGCTTCTTCTTCACTATCTTCTACATTTTCAGCTGCTGTTCTAAGTGCTGTATCTCCACCCGCTATGATCCCAACTACCATATCATCTGGTACACCAAATGTTGGTGGACATTCACTTGCATCTAAAACACCAAGTCTACCACTTGTTCCTGCACCAATGTAAACTAGTCTCCCACCTTTTTCAAATACTTTAGTTACCTCATCAACAACTAACTCGATTTGTCCTAGTGCTTCTTCAACAGCATATGCAACTTTTTTATCTTCGGAATTAATTAATCTGATCATCTCACTTGTTGATAATAAATCAATATTCTTAGTTAGATCATTTCTTCCTTCTGTTGTTATTTTACTAATATCTACCATGGTATTTTACCGCTTAAAAATTAAGCTTCCTTTCTTTTTGAATAATTTTTTTAGCTAAATTAAATGCGCCAATTACTGGTTCATTATTATTTTCGCTAATATTAAATTTAATTTTATTGTTTTTTAGTACTTCTAAGAAATTTTCCTTAACATAAGGTGCATTAAGCAAGAAACTTCCCTTTAGTTCAATTGTTACTTCATTTATTCCTAATTTTTTTAGTGCTAAAACTGCTTGTAGTCCTAAACTTTCTCCTTCAGTAGTTAAAAGTTTTATCGCAACTTCATTACCTTCTTTTGCTAAATTAGAAACAAATATTGCTTTGCTTGCAGCAACATCTTTGCTCTTTGAATAAATAAAGTCTTTCACTTCATCAATTTCTTTAATATTTAAAGCTTCAAACATTTCTTTAGTAAAGTTTGATACTTTTAAATTTGATTGAATATCATTGATCATATATCTAAAAGCTTCTAAAACTAAGTGATATGCTGAGCCTTCGTCCCCTAGTATATGACCAAATCCACCAATACTTACTATCTCTTCTTTGTTTTTTGCATAAACAACACTGCCTGTTCCACCAATTATAATCATAGTTGCATCTAAGTCATAACCAACAGAATTAAGTGCTAAATATCCGTCTGTTATTAGTTTTGTTGTTGTATTAAACATTTTGTTTAAATGTTTTTCAACCTCCAACCTTAAATTATTGTTAATTCTTCCAGCAATACCTAAAACAATATAACTAATTTCATGGTTTCCTTTTACATTACTAATTGCATCCTCAATATTTTTGATTGTTTCTTCTTTACTAATACTAAAATTTGCAAATCCAGATACAAATCGTTTTATTTCATTACCATTGTAGTCCCATAAAACAGCAACGGTTTTTGTTCCCCCACCATCGACTCCGATTATATAACTACTCATAGATTACCGGTATAATACCTTTCGGTACTATATCCCCTTTTAAATACCTAACTAGAGCTTTAACTGAGTTAGGAGTATATTCATATAAACAAACATAATTTTTAATATTTTTTGTATAAAATAGATCATATGGATTTCTAAGTGATATTACGTGTAAATCATTATCAATTTTAGCTAATTCATCAATTAGTCTAATTTGATTTTTATTAGTATTACCATTATAAGTTGTAAAAATTACTTGTTCATAATTTTTTGATTTATTAACCATTTCTAAGATTTGTTCATTAGTTGGATTAACATCAATAATATTAACATCTAAGTTTTCTAGTTCTTTAAATCCTTTAATTAATCTGCTATCTCCATCTGTATCATCTGCAATTGTTAGTGCCATTGGTAACATTCCAATAAATAATGCTTTTTTATTTAGTTTAATTGGATTACCTTTAACTAAAGTTACTGCATCTTCTACTACTTGATATGCGAAATTGCTGTGTTCTTTATTTACGACTAAGTGTTTAACATCTTCAAAATTTAGATTTAGGTCATTTAAAACAAGTTCTTTTTTAGCTTCTAAAACACGCTTAACTCTTTCATCTAATTCTTCTACTGTTAATCTATTAGTTTTAACTGCCTCATATAATGTTTCGTATGTTTCAAATCTAGGTTCATAAGGATGACAAACACAAACTAAGTTAATTCCTGCTTTAATTGCTAGGAAGCATGCTTCTTCTGTTGAGTATCGATCAACTACACCTTTCATTCCCATACCATCAGAGACAATTAATCCTTCAAAGCCCATATCTTTTCGAACTAAATCTGTCATAATTTCACTACATAATGTTGCAGGTCTTTCATCATTTGTTAATTTAGGAAAATTAATATGGCTACTCATTATTGCTTTAATCCCTTTATTAATTGCATTTTTAAAAGGAATGAATTCTAATTTTTCTAATTCTTCTAGTGAATGATTAATTACTGGAAGTCCTAAATGTGAGTCAACGTTTGTATCTCCATGTCCTGGAAAGTGTTTTGCGGTTGCAAATACATTTTCTTCTTGCATTCCTCTTGAAAATTCCCAGCTATAATCTGCAACAACCTCTGGCTTATCAGAATAACTTCTAACACCAATAACTGGGTTATGAGGGTTATTATTAACATCCATTACAGGTGCTAAGTTCATATTAACACCAAGCGTATGTAATTCTTTCCCCATCATTTTTCCTAATTTATAGGCATTATTTGGGTTATTAGTTGCTGATGTAGTCATTGCTCCCGGAAAATATGTTGAGCCATTAAAAATTCTTGTTACCATTCCACCTTCTTGGTCGATACTTATAAATAGTGGAAAACCTAATTCTTTAAGTGCTAGTTTTTGTAAGTTTTTATTTAGGTTAAATAACTGTTCTGGACTTTTAATATTTCTAGCAAATAATATAATATTCCCACAACGATATTCTTTAATTAACTTAATTACATCATCATTTACTTCAAGGCCATCAAAGCCAAACATTGTAAGCTGTCCAATTTTATCTTTAATTGACATTTTAGTTAAATCATAATTAATCATATAATTCATACTTCTCCTTTATTGCTTTAAATATTTTTTGATCTTTATTAAATTTTTCTTTAATTTCTAAAATATTTAAACTATCTTCTTTTATGAAATTATCTCCCACCAGTAAATTTATAAAGGGATGTCCGTTTGGGGTATATGGTTTTATAAAATCAAACTCTTCATGATGCTTTCTAACAAGTTTTAATAAAATCATACTTAATATAACCGGTTCATAAGCCGCTTTATCTTTAATTAATAGTTCAATTCCCTTACATAAAACATCTTTATGTTTAGAAAATGTTGGTGTAAAGTAAACTTCTCTAAAAGCTACTCCCTTAATGTCTAGTTTTCTAAGTTCTTCTATTATTAGTGTGTTTTTTAACCATGGTGCTCCAATAAACGAAAATGGTTTAGTTGTTCCTCTTCCCTCTGAAAGATTAGTTCCTTCAAATATACATGTAGCTAAGTAATTATATACACTATCTACAGTTGGAAGATTTGGTGATGGTAAAACATAGCTTAAGTCTAAATCATCAAACTCTTGATCTCTTCTCCATCCTTCCATCTTTACAACGTGAAGTTTAACACCAATTCCATATTCTTCATTGAACATTTTAGCTAATTCACCAATAGTTAATCCATGTCTTTGTAACATTGGATAATAACCAATAAATGAACGATATTCAAGATCTAGCATATTACCTTCAATTTTCTTTCCACCTAATGGATTAGGTCTATCAAATACTACAAATTCTTTATTATTTTCCTTTGCAGCAATCATTGAATATGCCATTGTATATATATATGTGTAATATCTTGCTCCTACATCTTGAATATCAAAACATAAAACATCTATATCTTTTAACATCTCGCAAGTTGGCTTTTTTGTTGCACCATATAATGAAAATACTGTTAGTCCGGTCTTTTCATCAATATATGTGTCAAGTTTTTGACCAGCTTGAATGTCGCCTCTAATACCATGTTCAGGAGCGTAAAGTGCCCTTAAGTCTGTAACCTCGTTTAAGATATCAATACTACTTTTAAAGTTTTGATCAAGTCCAGTGTGATTTGTAATTAATCCCACTTTCTTGTCTTTAAAAATATCTTTAAAATTTTTAACTAATTCAATCCCTAATTTCATCTTTATGCTCCTTTGATAGTAGTAAATAATTCGCTGGTTTTTCAGCAAGAATAACGACTGATAATAGTGGTAAGGAAATTCCACAAAAAACAAGTAACAACATTGTCAGTGATGACATCATTAATAATCCTGGTATTAAGAAGATAATAACCATTGCAATACTTCTAAAAATATATTTAATACTTAAGAAAAATGATATTTTAACTGTTTCTTCTACTGTAATATTTTCGATAGAAGTTAAAACAACTGGTACATATAAAGTACTTATGATTATTACAAATCCAACAATCAAAGTTGTAATAAAACCAAGATATGCGATTAATGTTGGTGCTTCTTTTATTGTATTTTGATAATAAATATTGCTTATGACAATTAATACAATTGTTGATAGTGCAATTAATGATAAGAATATTTTATTTAAGAAATTTTCCTTAAAATACTTAAAGTATGTTCTAATTAACTTTACTTCATCTTTATTTACATAGTCCTTCAAAAGCTTATATCCAGCTTGAAGTGAATGGACAAATGTAACTATTAATAAAGAGGTGGAAATGATTAAGAGGTTAATCATTATTATTTTTATTATCCAGTCTGAAGCTACGTTAATTATTTTTAATAATTTTTTCTCTTTTTTCATTTCCTTCTCCTTTATAAGTTATCCTACGATACCTGTTCTTTCAATTGATTCAACAAAATTCTTTTGAACAAATAAGTACATAACAAGTAATGGTAACATTGCAAGTAATGCTGCAACGTTTAATACAATTGTATGATATTCAACAATCTTAGAATAATCCGAACCCATTAATTGAACCATTTCAGGTTTTAATAATAAACCTCTAACGTTTTCTATAAAATTGGCTAAACCGGTACTTAGTAATGGCATATTAGATCCAACTTGTAACATGTTTGTATAATATGAATCGTTCCATTGCCATACAAATGCGAATAATCCAACTGTAATTATTGCCCCTTTAGCATTTGGTAACATAATGTTCCAAAATGTTCTAAATACTCCAGCACCATCGATCATTGCTGATTCTTCTAACTCTTTTGGTAATCCTTCAAAGAAACTTTTAAAGATGTAGATAAAGATACCAGATCTAATACCCATTCCAAAAAATGCTAAAACGTATAATGCTAGCTCATTACCTGTAAGCCCAATGTTTGTAAAGTAATTTCTTCTTGACATCATTAGGGCATTTGGTGGTATAACGATTGTAATAACTACAAACACAAATAATATTTTATTCCATTTAAATTTTAATCTTGCAAATGCATATCCAGCAATCGCCGTAATAAAGATTTGAATTAACATTGTAATTAAACTAATTCTAAATGTATTAAATAAAGCTTTACCATAATCAAGAGCAATTGATGCTACCTTGAAGTTTAAGAGTGACCATTTTTCAGGTATATATATAACTGCAGGGTTATTAACTTGACTTGGATCATGGAAGCCCCATATTGCTTGTTGAATTATTGGAAATAAAATGATAAATGATAATCCAATAATTAGGAAAGTTCTAAAAAATGAGACTAAAAATTTCTTTAGTTTATTTTTTCTTCGGATATTTTTATTAGAATCTTTCATATCTGCAACAAAGTTATTTTTTATATCTTTGATTTTTGAAATTAAATTAGTTTGCATAATGTGATTCCCCCCATTTAAGTACTTTAGCGAGCATTCCCACAATAAAGATAATAAATAATACTAATAATGTATATATCCATGACATAGCTGCTGATAATCCAATGTAATTTTGTCCCCTACCATTAATTGTTAACTGAATATAATTTGTTATTGATGACGATAAGAATGAGTCAACAAGTACATATATTAATACTGTTAAAATATGTGGTGTTACGTTTGGGAAGGTAATTAACCAGAACATTTCATAAGCTGTTGCACCTTCAACTTTAGCTGCTTCATATAAATGTGAAGGAATTGATTGGATACTTGCTAAGAATAACAAGATTGGAATACCTGACAAAGTAACAATTGAAGTCATTTTATTTACTAATCCTACTAAAAGATTAATTGATCCTTCACTTAAACCAGCATTCAATAAATAAAATTCAAGATTTATTAATGAAGTTTCAGCTTCTGCTCCTGGTAAGCTTAATCCGCTCATTGCTTCTAATACTGTTGCTGAGTTTAAAATAACTGGAATAAAGAAAATTGCACGAGCAATCGCTCTTCCTTTAAACTCTGTATTTAATATTGTTGCCATAATTAAACTAAATATTGCAATAACTGGTAAATTAATTAAAACATCGGATAAAGTTGTAATCAATTCTACCTTAAAGAATGTATTGTTTAAAGTATGGGTATTAAATATTTCTAAATAGTTATTAAATCCATTAGAAGTAACTAACATACCATTTTCAGTAATTTGAATATTACTGAAACTATAAATTAATGACTCAATTAATGGATAAAGGAAAAGAAGGACAAGACCAAATATCCATGGTAGTAGAAAAATTGCTGCCCAAAGTTTCTTTTGATTTTGATAAGTCATATTTTTACCAAATAATGGTTTCTTTTTTGCTACTTCCATCTTATATCACTCCTACAAAATAATCTAATCCATCAATTGTCTTACCGTTAATTGTTACTGGATATGGATTATAATTAAATACTATTTCTACACCATTACTAAAGACTGATTTATTTACGTTATTTGCTAATCTTTGATGATTAATTAATTTACCACTATGAATATTTGTTGCTAACATTTTTTGATAGTGAGTATTAATTGTTTCTTCCCAATCTTTATAATATGTTGATAAATAATCATTGTACTGAGTATTTAATAGTATTTCTGAACTTTCATAACTTAATGTATACTTCAAGTTTGAACCTGTTTCAAGTGCCTTCATAAATTGATAGTCTATACTTCTACTTGCAGTTAAGTTAATACTTTGAGTTGTATAATCAATTAAGCCACTTAAAACTAATTGGATTAACGGTATTTCATAGTCAACAATAGTATAATTTGTTGTTTTTGTTGTTAAATCTGTGATGTAATCCATGTATTTAATTGCAAATCCTAATGGTTCACTTCCCATTAGTTTTTTATCGACATTTTCAAGCATTTGCTTTTGTAATAATAGTGCATCTTGTTTATAAATTACATCTTTTTTAGCATAACTACCTGCTAGTTCACTACCAATATACTCAAAACTTAAATTTTGTAATACATTTTTCTTATTGAATTTCTTATATAAAGTATCATAATAACGTGGGTTCAATGTGTAGTCTGATCTTCCTTCATTTCTAACGTTAGTTGCTTGATTATAATCAATAATTGTTGCATTATCACCAGACAATCTTCTTGAAGTATATCTATATTGATCAAATGGTCTAGTATAATTTGGAACACCAGCTATTTTAGTTGTAACAAAAATGTCAATTCCTTTTTCGCCTAGTGTTTTTTCAAGTTTTGTAAACTCTTTTTTCCCGCCTAAAACTTTTTCAATTTTACTTTTATTAGCAATATTTTGTGATAACCCACCATTAATTGCACCATTATATAAAATGTTTATATCATTAATATTTTTTTCAATAAAATCATTAACAATAATATTTGCTTGTTTAAATGTTGTTAGTGATTCTTGATTTGTATATGGAATACCTAAAGCAAATTTCTTACGATCAAATGCACCTAGTAACTCTAATGTTAGTTTTGGATTAGTTGTATTATCTTTAATCTCTAATCCATAATCTTCTATTAAATATTTTTGATACATTGAAGCAATACCTGAATAGCTATTTGACGTGTTATCTAATAAGTAGTATTTTACTGTAAAATCAGTATTTACTATTTCATTTGTCGCTAAAATAACCGTATATGCTGAAATTGAACTACCAATTGTAATTGTTTCAATTTCTCTTAATGCAAATGATGCTCCAATTGTATTATATGGTGTTTGAGTTGAACTAACATTAGCATTAATATATGCCATTGCTTCACCTTCTGTAATAACTGCAGCAAAGCCAGTATCACCAGTTACTAAACCAAATAATGGGAAAATTAAGTTTTCTCTTTCCACCTTTTGGCTTGGTAATAATGCTAAATCTTGACCATAAATACGTCTTTTATAAGCATTAGTTTCTCCACCCTTACCATTATCAAAGTTAATTACTGCACCACTTCCATCAGGAACTACTAAATATCCGCGGTTTAAATTTGCTAGATCTCTATTTTCAGCACCAAACATTGGATATAATGATATTTCATTAATTTTATGGTTTGCTGATTCTTTAATTGAATCTTTAATAATTGATGTTTCAACACCATTGTCAGTTAACTTAACTTGAATTGCAACTTCAATAAAGAATTCAGTAAAGCTTGTAAAATATCCATTTTGTTGATTTTCTTCTTCTACTCTTTCAATTGAGTAATCACCTAAAACTTCAATTTTATTTTCTTCATCGATTGGATAAAATATTTCATACAATGCTGATAATTCACTTGAAGACATATTTTCATATTTACTTTGAATAATTTGTCTCTTACTTTCATCATTAGTATCTTTAGTATAAATATTTTTAAAGATTAAATCTAACATTGACTCAGGATTTTCATCGAGTCTTCTAACAAGTTCTGCTAAAACAATATCATAAACTTCAGCTGATAAAAATCTCGGAATACTTAAATAATTAAGTTCTAAGCTTTTCATTTTATATAAAACTTGGAAACCCGAATCAATATAGTTAATTGAAAATGTTTTTCTACCATCTTGATCATAGTCAATTGTTGCCTCATGGTTAATACTTAGTTTGTAGTTGTTCATTGACTTAACTGTATTTAGTGAGCCTTGTCTTTCAAGATAATTGATTGTCATAGTTGACTTTTGGCTATCGTTTGTTGGATCACTTGGATTTGATAACCATTTTTTTCCAGTTAATTTATTTTCTAAAACAAAATGTGAAGTTGTTTCATCTAAATATAAAATTAAATTTTGATTTTCAGCAACTTTTTTATTTGTATCGGTTAATACATCTGTATAAACTCTTTCACCATTGTTATTAATTTCCACTTTTTGAACATCAACAAAATTTTCTTCGTTAAATTCAATTAAATTTTCATTATTGACAGTAGCTTTTTTCATTGGAAATGAAAATATATATGCTGCAGTGATTATAAGTAGTGAAACAATAATGCTAATTATAGTAATTTTTTTCGCTGTCATCTTATTTTCCTCCTATAACCTTAAATTAATTTCTTGCCATAATACTTTAATAAAATAGAATATTTCTTGTATTAAACTAAAGAATAATAAGGCAAAGAAAATCATTACTGCCATTGCAACGATTGTTAAAAATAATGATCCAATTGTCTTTAATAATCCATATTCATGAATATTTAAAACACCCATAAATAAAATCCAACCAGTTGCAACATATGACATACCAATAATTAATTGGTAAATTGCCATTTCTTCGATTGTCAGTAAATTAGAAATTAAAACTGCAGGAATGCCAATTATTACAATTGGAAATAAAGCATATCCTGTTACCATTAAAATTTCTTTATAGTTACCCTTACCTGACATAATTGTCGTTACTGACCAGTTAGCAACTGAAAATAAACCAACAATCATCACAACTGTTAAAATTTCTTTAATTGAGTTTAAATCAAGTGGGTTAACATCATTTATAATTGGTGATTCATAACTAAATTTAATTATTCTAAAAATAATAAATAGAAAAATGAATACTAATGCAACTGATAATTTACCCTTTTTATTTCGTTTGAAATCTTCAAATCCATCAAAAGGATGAAGCATTACATATTTTGGAAATGCTATGTAATCATTGTAAATGTTTTTAAGTACTTTCATTATTTCACATTTCCCTTTCTTTTGAATTTATGTCTATTTTTAACAACTATTGGTGTTGCTACTAAAGCAACAATTCCAAAGACAATAAGACCAAAATATTTTGATAGTATTTCATTTCGATAACTCTTAAATGCTTTTGAATAGTAATATGAGTCATGACCTAATCTAAAGTTTTTCATTGCTTCTTTATATTTTTTTTGTCTAAGTAAACTCTTACCAATTCCACTATATGCAATTTCATAGTTAGTATTTAATTTTAATACTTCCGCCCATATTAATGAAGCTTCTTCAAAATTACCATTGCTATGTTGTTCAATTGCACTATTTACTAATGTACCAAATTCTGTTGGTGATAATACAATAACTTTATTACTTCTTTGATCACCATCTAGAATAAGTAAGTTATCACCTAAATAGTCTAATGCTACCGGTGTTTCTAACTTATCATTTTGTGTTGCAGTACCAACACTACTTTCACCGTTGATATATAATAATTTTCCTTCTTGATCGTATGTAAATACTCTTGATCTTTTTTGATCTAATACAGTATAAATACCGTTTTTTGTATACGCAACATCAACTAAATTAGATGGACCAACAATTTTTGTGTCATTATTCATTGTTGGAATAAAATTAAAATCCCCCATTGGTTCATGATAACCATTTCTCTTTAAAACGTCATCACCCTTTGGATTAATTAATTGAATCATTTTCTTATAGTTGTTTTTAGTTGGTTTTGCTGTTGCATAAATAAAACCTTTTTCATTAATATTAACATTTGTATAAGATGTTGTAAGTTCTAAAGCCAAATTCTTTTTTTGTTCTTCTGACATTAAACTTCTTCTTAAAATCTCAAATGGAGTTAATACAATTGTATTAGTCCCAACAAAACGATTTAATTTACCTGATGCATCAAGTTCTAAAATCCCTTCGTGAGCTCCATCGATAACAACATAAATGCGTCCTGATCTATCAACTGTAATTTTACTTGGCTCAAAATTTAAGTCTTCGATGTAAGGTTCGCCTTCTTCGAAAATTATATTTACAATTTCAAAATTTTCATTTAATTTTAATACACGATTGTTTTTACTATCTGCGATATATAAATATCCATCAGATACTGCAATTCCCTTTGGTGTATTTAACTTATTACTTAAAATCTTAGTTTTCTTTTCTAAATCTGTAATACTTACTTCTAATTTATCTTTTCTTTCTAGAAAATCATCTGCATAAGGAAATTCAGATTTTGTAGTAACTAATTCATATTTATCATTAACAATTATTAATTTATTTTCTAGTGAATCTATGATGTATACATTATTTTCATAAACTAATAAATCTTCTGGTCTACCAAGTGATACACCTAAAGTTCTACTGTCAAAGTATGTCTGAAATGTCATACCTGGAGTAGAACTAATTACCTCTCCGTAGAAAGAATAATTATAGTTCTTAGCTCCCATTAACATTGGTATTAATAAAAATAACGATAAAATTAATACTATTCTTTTTTTCATATATTTTACCCTCTTTCTTATTTCATACCTGAATGACTCATTGTTTCAACAATCTTAGATTGTGAAATTACGAAGAATACGATTGGTACTATCATCATAATAAATGATACTGCTGCAATTGTACCACTTCTTTCAATTGAACCTTGAGCAATTTGTCTAAGAGCATATGAGAGTGGTTTTAACTCTTCATTGAAAATAAATGATCCACCATCTGTTGTCCATAATCTTTGGAATAATAAAATAATTAATGTTAACCATGCTGGTTTAACAAGTGGCATAACGATTTGGAAGAAAATTCTATATTCGCTTGCACCATCAATTTTTGCAGATTCAATTAAATCCATTGGAATTTGTTCCATAAACTGCTTCATTAAGTAAAGCCCTAAACTACCTGCAATAGCTGGTAAAACAACAGCTGAATATGTATTAATCATCCCTAATGATGAAATAATAATATAGTTTGGAATTTGCGTTACTTGTGGAGCGAACATTAATGAGTAAACAACAAGTGCAAATAGCAATTTACTTCCAGGGAATTTATATTTTGAAAGTGGATATGCTGCCATTGAAGCTACTAATACGTGTCCTGCAGTTCCTAAAAATGTAATTATTATTGTATTAAAGAAATATCTTGAAAATGGAATCCATGATCCTGATATTAAACTTGATAAATCTTTAAAGTTATCAAGTGTTGGGTTTTTAGGAAATAAAGTTGGTGGGAATAAGAATAACTCATCTAGTGGTTTAAATGCATTAGATACAGTCATAATTAACGGATATGCTGAGAATGTTCCAAATATTAATAAAACAATGAATAATCCAGCACTTCCCCATTTAGAGCGGTTTAAGTTTTTTCTTCTCTTATACTTTCTACGAAACTTAAATTCTTGATATTTTTCTTTGAAGTATTTAATCATTTTACTCACCTACTCTCCTTAAAACATTTCTTACAAGCATATTAGCCCCCATCATAATTAAGAATAAAATGGTTGCTATAGCGGAGGCATAACCTAAGTCAAATCTAATATTACCGTAGTCCATTAAGTGAGTTACGATAGTATGACCTTCATAACCCGTCGATGGGAACCCTAGTAACTGAATTGATACTTCAGCTATTGCCAAGCTCGTTGTAATTTGCATAACAGCACCAAACAATAGTTGTGGCTTCATTGTTGGTAGTGTAATAAACCATAATTCTTGCCATCTATTTTTAACACCATCAATTGATCCTGCTTCATATAATGAGCGATCAACGTTTTGTAGCCCTGCAATAAAGGCAAGGAAACTAACACCTAGACTTAACCATAATTGAACAATGATTAAAACCATCATCATATATTTTGGTTCTTGTAACCATCTAATTGGTCCATCAATAAATCCCATATTCATTAAAAATGCATTAGCATATCCGTGAATATCTCCCGAGAAAATAACTAACCAAATTAAAAATGCATTACCTGATATTGATGGAACATAAAAGATAACAGTAAGAATTGATCTAACAAGTGGTTTTAATTCATTAATTAGCCATGCAAATACAAACGCTGCTAAATAACCAACCGGACCTGTTACAATCGCTAAAATGAAAGTATTTTTAAGAGAAATCATAAATACTTCATCATTTAAAAATAGTTTTATATAGTTATCAAAACCTATAAACTTTGGTGATTCAAGTAAGTTAAAATAAGTGAAACTTATTCCAATTGACATGAATACTGGTAAAACTGTAAAAATAAAGAACAATATAAAAAACGGAGCTAACAGAATATAGTTATGCTTATTTAGTTTAATGTCTTTAACTAGTTGATCCTTTTTTGATAAAGGTGGTCTACCTTGTTCTAATTCCATAAAGCTCCTCCTATCCTAAATTAAATTCTTCACGTTTTAGTCTAATTTCTTCATTTATAATTTGAACATAATCATAAATTACTTCTCTTGCATTAGCCTTTTCGTTGATTACTTTTCTAAATGCGTTATCTAAGTGACGTCCTGTCATGTATGATCCTGGTACTTCTGGAATACCTCTCACCCATTCCCATTGTTCTTTTAACTTAGCTAATTCATCTTGTCTCCATGGTAAACTTTCAAATGCTTTGACATTAGCAGTTGGATAACGTGCAGCTGCACCTAAGATTCCTTCCATTTCACGGCCAAATCTTACTTGTGTTTCTTCACTTGTCCACCACTTCATATATTCCCATGCAGCAGCTTTTTTATCTGAATCATTAAGCATCATAACACCTGTGTTTGATGATACTGTTTCTCTTCTTATTTGTTTATTACCAAATTCATCAGTATACTCAGTTCCTGGTACTGGTAAGAAGCCCCATTTACCTCTAATTTCTGGAGCAAACACTGATAATGTATTATAGATGTTGTAATATGTAATTCCCATTGGCATTTGTCCACTTCTAAATCTATTAGTGAAGTTTGCTTCTACTGGGAATGAATAATCTGTATAGAATTCTGTCCATCTTTCAAATATTTCTGGACCAACTCCTTCATTAAATCCACTTTCACTATTGTTGTTAATGTAAAATTCGCCATCATTTTGGTAGAATAATGTTCCAAAAATTGGATTAACAGGTAAGTTAACTACTGCACCTTGTGTTCTTGGAACTGGTAAGTAATACTCTAAGTTATATGTTTGTAAATCAGGAATAATACTAATAACATCATCCCATGTATTTGGAATTGGTAAATCTAATTCTTCAAAGATATCAGTACGGTAAAACATCATTAAGAATGTTTGTTGTTCTGGAAGTGCATAAATACCTTCATTAAATTCAAATGGTACAAAAGCACTTGACATAAAACGATCTGTAATTGTATTAAAATCATCAAATTTTGTCAAATCATAACTAGCTTTACGCATCGCATAGTTAACTGGTGTATTTGAATCAACCCCCATTGCGATATCTGGTCCTTTACCTGCAAGTGTTGCTGGTAAGAGTGATGCTCCACTAACTAATTTTAAATCTACTTGTATTCCATATTCTGGTGTAAATTTCTCATCAATTAATTTTCTTAAAATATTTGCTTGATCCTTACCCACTGTTAACCAAACTTCAATTGTTTCACTACTGTCATTATTTGTTTTACCAATTGATGAATAGTCAGTAAAGAAGGTTGAGAAAAATGATGATATTTGGAATCCAAGATTTTTAAAAACACCAACATTATTTTTAGGCATTTTAACTTTACCACTATGAACAACAAAATAGTCTATTTCAAGTGGTTGATCTGATAATAAAATAACTAAAGTTCCAAGTGATGAAATGTTGTTATTAAAATCAGATAATTTACGATGGATTCTACTTGGTCTTTTTAAGAAGTCTGCAAGTTGAACTAAAATTGTATCTAAAATACCTGTTTTTTCACTCTTTGATCCTGAAATATTAATTAAATCTTCTCTAATATTAGTTAAATTTTCATATTCTTTCTCAAATGTTGGTAACATTGTCGGAATATATTTTTCTAATTGATAATCTTTATTTGGATCTGGTTGTGAAGTTGTTCTTTTTAATATTTCACGATATATTTTACTTAACTCATTAATTGAACTTTCAATTTGAGCAATTTTAAATCCATAACTTCCAAGCGATGATTCAAGTGCTATTTCATAAACTTTACCTGCTTCAAAATAAAACTCGAATGCTTCTTTATCTGTACCTAAACTTTGAATTCTAAATGAATTGTTATGTTTAAATGAATAATTTTCTAATTCTTTAAAAGGAATTTCTCCATTTATATAAATATTTCTCGAAGAAGTCATACCAGATGCTAGATTTTGTCTAACTCGTAAACTTATATTATAAAGCCCTGTTTCTTCTACTTTAAAATTCCATACTATTTTATCACCAGAAATTCTCCAGTTTTGACCACCAATTGTATTTAATCTTATTTTATTGGATTTGTTTGGTGAAGTAGAAGCTCCTCTATCATTTAGCGGATAAATTGTAGGAGATGTTGTATATTTTAAGTTTTCACCTTCAACAATTTCAATATTACCTTCTGCTTTTTTATATGAGTTTGCTTCATATTCTTTTTTCACTTCACTATAGTCTTTAGCTTCATTGATTGATAAAAGTTCTAAAGATTCAATTACAATTGGTTCGGCATCAGAAGTTAATTCAATCTTGTTTTGTCCACTCTTAAAATAAAAAGCAAAATTTCCTGGAATATATCCAATTGAGTCCTTTAAAAAAGTACTTGACCAAATTGGTTTTTCAATTTGACTTGGTCTAATATCATTTCCATAAATATCTTGTTTTATCGTTGATTCACTTCCCCAGAATCTATGGATAGCCATATTATTAGCACTAGAGAATGGTATTTCATCATTTATGTAAATTGTTCTTTCAATATTTGTACCTTTTCCCTCTACAGGAAAGTAGTTTAATTTAATATTATAAAAACCAGCAACTGGAACATCTACCGTCCATTCTATATTACTAGTTTCTTCAGTTCTTACAACATTTGATTTTCCTTCAAAGTTCGAAAGTATTACAACATCATCAGATGAATTTGTAAAATTATCGCCACGAACTAAAATACTTTGATCTTTAGGATTAACCATGTCGTATTTTTGTAGATAAGCATAATAATCAGCCACACTACTATTTTCAAGTTCAGAGTAATCAACATCACTGGTACTTGAAGTATTGTATTTCAAAAAATTCTTAGATGAATTGTCAGAGATCGTTTTTGTTATTGAATAAACAAAAAAATCACGATGACAAGATTCAATACAATTAGAAATTTTTTCATATTTTGGTCCTCTCTTTTTAATAATTCCCCCTCGACGAAATAATCGAGAAGGAATTATCAATTGTTTTTATTATTTAGTTATTTTCCCAAATATTTGTCTAAAGCATCTTGGTATATTGGTTTAATTGCTGCAAGTGCAGATCTTGGATCTCCAGATACACCATTTTCCCCTCTAATTGTTGATGCAATTGTTGGTCTCCAACTATTTGCACCATATGATGGTATTCCAAGATCATCTAATATTTCTAAATAAATACCTTCATAAATTTCTAAGAATGCATCTACATAAATGTCTTCACGTAATCTTGATTTTAACACAGCTTTAAATTCTCTTGTCCCCTCTGCGTTTGATCTCCATAATTGTAGTTCGTTCCATACTTGGAATGCTAATTCTTGTTTTGCTTTATCTTCTTGGTTTGCTATGTTGTAAACTGCTTCACCTGAAATTGGTGTTACATATTTTCCTTTATAACTATCTGAAACTGGATAAGGTACATAACCTAAGTTGAAGTTTAATGTTCCCCATCTGTTTGGTGCATTTAAGAACCAAAATGCACCTGGATGCATTAATACTCTACCTGCTTGCCACTCTGGGCTACCTGCATCGTATGTTCCAGTTGGTTCAAAATATCCTTTTCCAACCCATTTAATAATTTCATTATATGCTTCAATAGCTGCTGCTGAATCAAATCCAACACGACCTGTTTCTAAGTTAACTAAATTACCACCATTTAACGGTACTAATGATTGTGCCCACATTGGATATGCACCACCAAGAACATATTCGCTATTTTCACCATCTTTACTTAAAACAGCTTGAGCTTTTTTTGACCACTCGTCAAATTTTGACCAAGTCCATTCTCCTCTTTTAAAGATTTCTGCTGGGTTTTCTAGCCCTTTTTCCTTTAGTAAGTTTTCATTAAAATATAAACCTAGCTGACCTGTTGGTTTTGCACTTGTGAATGAGTAGAATTGGCCTTTATATGTACCAATTTGTCTAACTGCTTCATCCAAGTTCTTACCATGTGTACTTACCCATTGGTCAACTGGTGCAATTGCAAACTCATTTGCTAATTGACTTGTCCAACTTGTTGTTGTCCAGTAAATATCAGCCATTGGTGCCTTGTTTTTATGTTGTTCAATAATTTTATCAACTCTTGCTGGACCCCAACCCGCATCTGTTGGGTAAGCGACATATTGTACTTTAACGTTAAGACGTTTTTCAACATCTTTTTGTAAGGCTTGTCTTTCTTCTTGATTTTGTCCACTAAAAGATGGATCAAAAGGATCAACTTCGTTTAAAGCACCATGCATAATCTTTATTGTTGTTGGTTTGTTTCCATCACCATTACCGCCGTCGTCTGGTTTTTTCTCTGGCTTTTTACAAGAAACTAAAACTAACGCCAATAATAAAATAAAAATACTTGCGAATATTTTTTTCATATATTTAATTTCCTCCTATTTCTTCAATATTTATTATATCATTGTAACGCTTACATTTGAATGTTAATTCTATTTTTACAATATATATTCACTACTTTTCGATATTTTTTCAATAATACGAAAAAACTTTCAATTATTTCCATGAACCTGGTAAAAATGTAGTGAAATCTCTTGATAATGTACCTGAAGTAGTTGTTACTTCAATTGTATATGAAACTGTCATTGAGTGAGTTGGATTTTTAATAATAATACCTGCATTATCTAAATATTCAGGGTCATTTGAAATTAATTTAATATCTAAAACATTATTAAAGTTTTGAAGTAAATCAAATTCATTTTTCGCAAACTCTTCAAATAATGGAATAAATCCACCACGACGCATTGATTGCGGACACTCTTTACCACTAAAATCATTATGATATGCTAATTGACTAAATGGCATATTATATTTTGTCATTAATTCAGCTGAAATTTTTGCTGTTTTTTGCCATGTTTTCATAATGTTTCCATCTTCGTTAACAGACATTTCAATGCCTATTCCATTTCTATTTCCACCACCAAAGTATGTTGATGACTCACCTGGTAGAATTTGCCCATCACCAGCATGATAACCTACTTCATCATATGGTAAATGTTGATAAACAAGTTCACTATCTACTGTCATATGCCATGAAGTATTTAAAACAACACCTTTGTCTGCATTGCTTGATAAGTAATTAGCATGTGATAATGCTCCTGCACCAGCTGCTGTATTTGCTGTTTCATGAACAACTATCCAAACAATATTTTCATCATTGAATTTATATTCTTCTTTAATATTTGAGTTCTTCTTAGATCCTGGTCTAATACCTGGACTAACTGGTAAAAGTTTTGAAGTATTAATTTCGATATCTTCTATTAATAATCTTGATACACTATCATGATGTTTAGCATCATAATTAAATCCTGCCCCATAAACGATAAACTCATTAAGTTTTGAAAAGCTTAATTGACGTTTTGTTATAAAGTCTAAAATATTTGCTTCATCTAGCGAGCCGTACGACTCAAATTTAATTTCTTCAAAGTACGCATCTTCTTCAACTAATGAAGCTTTAATAGTAAACTCACCCTCGCCTATAACTTTAACTAAACCATTTTGATCAACTGTTGCGATTAATTCATTTGAACTTTCAAATCTAACTGCTTTGTTTTCGTATGTATATGGAAACGGTGTAGCCTTAACAGTAAATTCATCATTAATTTCTAAATCATGTTTAATATTTGAAGTTTCAAGTTGAATTCCTGGATTTGTCATAATTTCTAGTGTTGTTTTATCATTTTTTGTTCTATCACCAGATGCTTGAGCTGTTAAGACAATAGTTCCTGATTTAAGTGGTGTTAAATAACTTGTTGTTGTTATTGAAATGTAATTAGGTTTAGATGTTATCCATCTGACAGAATCTGAGGCACTATATGGTAATGTTCTTACTTCATATCTGTGGTTTTGTCCTAATTCTATTAGTTCAATAGGATTTAATATCTCAACAAAAATTGGAACTTTAGGATTATAATTTTTTTCACTTAAAATATCTTTTGCATTTTCATAATTTTTTAAAAGTAATGTTTCATTAACATTTTCAAATTTATTTAAATCTAAATTTTTAACACCCCAATAATTAAATGTTAATTCAAACTTACTTCCCGTATTTAAAATAACCGCTTTTTCGTAGTTAGTTACTTCATTGAATCTCGCATACGCTGTATGTGATCCTTTATTATTTAAAGGTCCTAAATCAATTACTAAAGCGTTATTTACTTTGTCAATTTTATTTCTATAAAGTAAAATACTTGATTTTGCAGATAATTTAACTATGTTTGAAATATTTATTGCTTCACCTACATCATTAAATTGATTTTTATTTATATTTGTAACAGTTTCGTTCTTAAACTCTTTAATTGTAATTACTGTTGAATTAATATTTGTAAACTTATTTTCAACTATATTTAAATCTAGAGCATTATTTACTAATATAAAATCCTGATTAATATTATCCGCTATATTATTACTAAAATTGATTGAATCTACATCATTAAAAATCAATTTTGAGTCGTTAATAAATTTAATACCTTCTAACGAAACACTTCCACCTTTAAATTCAAGTGTTCCCTCAAACGTAACATCCTCATTTGAAAAGATTGAAAAATCGCCGTTAAAGGAACTATTAACAGAATATGAACCTGATAAAACATGAATAATTGCCTCACTATTAAATACTTCTTCAATTTCTTCTAGAGTAGAAAATAATGTAACACCAAAAACATATTCAATATCATCTAATAATATCTTATCCCCAGTTTTTGCATCAGCCTTAAGCATTGCCTGATTTACTACTTTTATAGTAATACTATCAGTTATAGCAGGACGATCTTTAATTTTGACGGTTAGCTTTGTTTCACCAAGTGATAGAGCTTTAATAATACCATCTTGTGTGACGCTTAATACTTCCTCATTTTCAACTTCAAAATGAAATATCTCATCTTCTGTATTTTCATCTTTAGTAACTATAATTTGTTTAGAATCACCAAGTGCAATTAAATCTAAATTTGAAACTTTAATAGACTTCGTTAGTTCTTTTTCTGCCGGAATATTTGGATCTGGATTATCCGGATTTTTTTCTTTTGGTTTACATGAAACTAGTAAACCCGCACTTAATATAATTCCTAAGATTAATAAAAATTTTTTCATACACTACCTGTATACTCTATTTGCAATTATAGTATGTTTATATGAGTATACATCCTTTCATTTTTTTTACTATAATTTGATTTAACTATTCTTTTAACTATTATAAAATAGATTTAATATTCTTTTTCGTGATTCAAAAATATTATTTTTATCTCTTGTTGGATGTACACCATTCGACAAGAGAACAAAACCTCTTTTTTCTTTCCGATCAATCCATAAGTTACATCCAGTAAATCCTGTATGCATAATAAGTTCATTGTTAGTTAGAACTTTTTCTGGATACAGATTATACCCATATGACCTTGCTAGCGTATTACCTTTTAAATCCTTGTTAATATATTTTGTGTTAAAGATTAAGTTTTTCATACTATTTGTAAGCAATTTTTCATCTTCTAAAATACTTTTAATAAATAATGCTAAATCATAAGATGTAGAAAAAACTCCAGCATGCCCAGATAAACCGTCTAATAATCTTGCCCTTTCATCATGAACTGTGCCAATTAAAAATTGATTGTTGCTACTATCAATTTCTGTTGGAGCAATATTACTTGAATCTGGTCTATATGAAGTATTAATCATTTTAATTTTATTAAAGATCTTTTCAGATGCAATTTCATCAATTTTTCTACCATATATTTTTTCAATTATAAAACCTAAAATCATAAAACCTGTATCAGAATAAGTAATACTACTTTTGGGTTCATAAGTTAACTCTTCTGCAAATATCTGTTTAATTAACTTTTCTTTCGTATCTATCTTGCTTGCATTTTTAACAACAGGTCCAAGACCTGATGTATGGAACAAGAGATCTTGGATTGTTGTATTTTTGTGTTTATACTCTGCTAAAATATCACAAACTTTTGAGTTGAAATCAATTTTACCCTCGCTTATAGCTTGTAAAACTAAAGTTGTTGTTGAAACTACTTTACTGAGGGATGCAATATCATAAATTGTGTTATTTGTATTTGGTTTTTTCTCAGGCAAAAGACTAATTGAACCAACATTTGAACAATTAATATTTCCATCTTCTACTAAGCAAAAAGTTGCTCCAGGAAAATCATTATTTAAAACACCTTCGTTTAAAATTTCCTTAATTTTTTCAATCATTTTCTTTTTTTCTTAATAATAATAACTAATACAACTCCACTTACTAATACTAATGAAACAGCAGTAATTACTATCGGTAATTTTAAGTCATTTGTTGGTTCAACAGGATCGACTGGATCTGGTCCTGGATTTTCTGGATCAGTTCCTGGATTTTCAACATCAAGAGTATAATCAACATCTGATTCCCAAGGGAAATCTACAGATTTTGTCCAGTAATATGAATTTAGGAATTCAAGAGATTTTTTTGTCCCTGTATCTGTTTTATCTAATGTATTATATGTAAAGAATGACATACCTAATAAATTTTCATATTTGCTTAAATATCTTAATTGTTCAATCATTTCATTTTCATAGCTCCATGACTTATCATTTAGTCTATAAAATCCTTGACCAATAACTAGACCTACACCATTTTTCTCAGTTAAATCATACCACCAGTCAACTAAGTCAGCAAATGGAGCAATTGGTGAACCGTTTGCTCTAAAGTTATCAAATTGCCAGTAAAGTTGTGGTGTAACATAATCAAGCCAACCTTCTTCTACCCACTTTTTAGAATCAGCAAATTGAGTATCATAACTTTGCATACCGTTGGTTGCTGAACCTGTTCCGTCTGTTCCCTTGTTTCTCCATATACCAAATGGTGAAATACCATACTTGATTTTCTTATTTAGATCGATATTTGCTTTTCTAACAATTTTAGAAACATTTTCAACAACTATATTAACATTTCTTCTTCTCCAGTTATCTAGAGATTCACCAGCTAATTTATTAGCATCATAAGTTTTCTTATCATTAGCGGCTGGAGTCCCTGCATAACTATAGAAGTAATCATCAAAGTGAATTCCATCAATATTATAGTTTTCAACAAGTTCTGTAATAACATTTCCTAAATATTCTTGGACTCTTGGTTCACCAGGATTTAATATTAGAGCGCCGTTAGTATCTGCAAGTAATAGTTCTGGATTTTGTTTTGCAAAATTATCATCATGTAATGTGCTTATTTGATCTGCAATTGAACCTGTTCCTGTCGCAACTCTATACGGATTTAACCATGCATGTAATTCAATTCCTCTTTTATGTGCTTCTTCAATAGCATATGCTAAAACGTCGAAGCCAGGATCTAATCCTTCAGTTCCTGTTACATATCTTGAATATGGTGCAAATTCTGAATAATAAAATGCATCATTCATTGGTCTTACTTGGAAGAATATGACATTAAACTTATTTTTCTTGATTTTATCAAATTTTAAACTAATTAATTCTTTGTATTTTTCAACTGTATCCATTTTAGGTAAATCGATATTACTTACTGTTGAAAACCAAATTGCTCTAACTTGCTTATCTTTTTCTGTATAGGTAGTTGGTAAGCTAATAATGCTTCCATCTGCTTTCTTGATCTCTTTACCGTCTCTTATTACACGGTCAACATTTAAATTTATATCAACTTTAATTGTAAATGTCTTCATAATTTCTTCTGAGACTTTACCATTTGGAGCTTTAGCATAATATGTTATACCATTTAGACCATTTTGATCAAAAACTATTTCATTTGTATATTTTTTATATGTCCCAACATAATTATTTAAATAATATAATCTATAATATATTTCAACTCCATCTATCATTTCTGCGAATGTAACTACAACTTTATTTTTATAGTTATCACCTTCTTTAGTTCCTGTAATTGAAATACTTGGTTCTTGTGGTGTTGAATTATCGACATAAATTGTTTTTGAAGCTATTTCCTTCTTAGCATCTATATTTCTAGCTTCAATTAAATACTTACCGTCTTCTTCTAGTTTAAATCCTGATTTATATGTAATCCAAGCTCCTGAATTAATACGGTATTCCATTTTTGGAGCTTTTGAAATTAATTCTATTCTTGCATCTGTAAAATATGGATCATTTACATTACTTGAACTAACTACTACAATATTTGGCTTTTCAAAGACTTCATCTATAATTGTAAAATCTATTTCTGCAACTTTAGATGGTGTTACTCCATCTAGAGTTCTAGCATATACTATGTGTCTTGATTTTTTAGTTAATGTAATTGGTCCTTCATATTTAATAAATTCTGCAACACTACCAAGTCCACTCATAATATAATACTCAATATTTTCCGTCTTATTTGCATTAATTGTTAGTTTAACTTCACCTAAATATTTCCCATCTAGTTCCTTACCTTCAAGAGTGAAAGTTGGTTTATCATTATTAACACGACTTATACTAATTGATAACTGTTTAACCTCACTTGAATGAAGGTCACTTGTTTCTGATTTATAGTAAAAATCTTCTGTGCCATGATGACTTAAAGTAACCGGTCCAGTATAATCTTTCCATGAATCACTTCCTATTTTATACTTGATAGGACTTGTACTTGAAAGTGTAATAATAACATCTTCAGTATAATATGATCCAACCTTATTACCTTCAATTGAATGACTTGGTGCCTCTAATGTTAGATTAGAATAATTTGTTGGAACTTTACTTGTCCAATAATTATCTCTAATATAGTTCAATCTGCTATCTCCTGAAATATTTTTTAAAGAATAAAAAATTGAACCCTTAATTTCTTCAAATTGTGAATTGTAAAGTATTTGATTTGCACGTTCTCTTACAGGCCAATTAGCATCTGAAACAGAATGACCAATAAATAGATCTACTCCTGTTCCTTTAACTAAATCTACCCACCATTTTACAACATCGGCATATGATGCTGTTGCGTGGGAAAATTGCCAGTAAACTTGTGGCGCAATATAGTCAAGCCAACCTTCTTCCACCCATTTTTTTGTATCAATAAAATGTGATAAATAATGTTGTTGACCACTTGTGTTAGATCCATCTGGATAGCTTGATTTATTTTTATAGATTCCTGATGGAGAAATTCCAAATTTTACTCTTTTATTATTTGTTTCATTAAAATCTTTAATATCATAATGAAGTCCTTCAATTAATTTACTAATACTATCTCTTCTAAAATCACCAATTGTACTAAAACCTGAACCATATTTTTTATATGTGTGATTATCATCAGCAGTACCTTCAAAATAAAAATAATCATCAAACTGAATTCCATCAATTGTTGGATATTTTTCCATTAATTCGGAAATTACATTTCTAATATAAGTTCTTACTTCAGGTTCACCTGGATTTAAAATATGTGCTGAGCCACTTTTTATAACTAAATCTTGTCTTTGTCTTGCAAAATTATCCGGATGTAGATTATTTAATTGATCCATTGTAAATCCTGCATCACTACTTACACGATAAGGATTTAACCATGCATGAAATTCCATTCCTCGCGCATGAGTTTCTTCAATTAAAAACTTAACAACATCCCAACCTGGATCGCCACCTTCACTACCTGTTAAATATTTTGAGTAAGCCGCATATTCTGATTCATAAAACGTATCATTCATACCTCTGACTTGAAACATAATAGCATTTAAGTTATATGATTGAGCTAAATCAAGTTTTTCACGATATGCTTGTTTATATTGTGCTTCGCTCGTATGAAGTGGCATATCTATATTCCAAACTGTTGCAATCCAAGCACCACGGAACTCTTTATTTTTTTGTTCATACACCTTTGGTACCATTACAGGTGTGTTATTTCCATCTTTATAAGTAACAGTTGTTGATCCATTTTTCAAAGGTTCAAGATTCGAGCTTGCTTTAAGATTTTGGACCGTTAGTATTGTAAGAGCAGAAACTAATATAATACCTACAAAAATTTTAATATATTTATTCATTTTTACCTCCTAATAGTTTCTTAACTTCTAAAACTCCTGGATAAGAAACTTCTTCTTTATTTTTAAAATTATGATAAGTGAAAAATACTTCTCCACTAACATTTGGTAAATTATTTACATATTTTATTTGATTTACTACTTCGAGTGGATTTTCATATTCTCCTTCACGACCCTGGCGATAAATTCCAAGTCCAATATATAGCTTAACATTTGTTCCTTCTACTAAATTATTCCACCACTTTGCAAGGTCTGCAAATGGTGCAACTGGATGTCCAAATTCCCAGTATAATTGTGGGACTATATAATCAATATACTCATTTTTAACCCAATCATATGAATCAGCATATTGATTATCATAACTTTGACTTGTAGAAGCTGCTGAGTTTGATCCTCTTAGATCATTTTTAACACTTCTCCATATTCCAAAAGGCGATAGACCAAATTTTATTTTATTATTTTTGTTTTTAATTTCAACATTTAATCTTTTAATAACATCAGTGATATGGAATCTTCTATATTCTTCTAATGATTGACTTTTATTCTCTCTTAATTCAAAGTCACCTAAATCATTGTCATCTTCACTAAGTGGGGCATATGGATAGAAATAATCATCCCAGTGAATACCAGAAACATCATATTTTTCTACAATTTCCAACATCGAATCAATAATAAACTTTTTAACTTCTTCTTTTACCGGATTTAAAATAAACTGGTTTTTGCTATCTCTAATTACTAAATCTGGTCTTTTTTTAGCAAAGTTCTTATCACTTAGAGATTCAATAAATGATTTTTTATCAAGTTCATTATTTAATGATACTCGGTACGGATTACACCATGCATGAATCTCAATCTTTAATTCTTTACCCTTTTTCACTACATACTCTAATACATCGAATAATGGTTCTTTATCTTCTTCCCCCATTATAAATTTACTATATGGATTTAACTCAGATTGATAAAAAGCATCATTTAATGGTCTTACTTGAAAAAATATTGCATTAATATTAAATTCTTTAGCTACATCAAACATTTCATCTAATTTATTTTTATATGTTAATTCATTTTCCATAATTGGTAAATCAATATTAACAACGGTAGATACCCAAAATGCTCTCATTTCTTTTTCTTGATATTTTTCTGGAATTACTATTTGCTCATTTGTTTCATAATAACAAATTGGCTTTTCCTTTTCTTTATAATAAAATAATTTCATTTCACTCACCTTAACATTCTATCTTTTAAATATAATGTTTTCCCTTCATATTAATCTATTCTTCAAAATAATAATTTACTTGACCTAAAATCGCTCTTTTTTTAGCACCTGTCGATGAAATATCATTGCCAGGCAAAAAGTTTAGAGTCTCATTGCCTAAAACGATAAATGCAATCGCTTCTTTAAAGTCGCTACTTAAACCATATTTTTCAATTTTTGAAATCTCTGTCTTTACTAATCCCTCTTTAATCTTAGAAATAATAAATTCATTGTGGACTCCACCCCCTGAAAAGACTATTTCATCAATTAAACCAAATTCATTTTCTAACTTTTTATATTCATTAATAATTGAGTCTATAGTAATTAAACTAAGAGTGGTAATTATATCTTCCTTGCTGCTCTTAACATATTTATCAATTAATTTTTGAGTGTAATTATCACCAAAAATTTCTCTTCCTGTTGTTTTAGGATAAGGTTTATTAAAGTAATCGAGACTCATCACCTCATCATACATTGCTTGAATGATCTTACCCTTTTTAGCTACACTTCCACAGCAATCATAATCTTTGTTAAAAAGTACTTTCATTGCATAATTAATCATCATGTTGGCTGGTCCTGTATCAAATGAGATTGAATTCCCTTTTACAAGTAATGTTAAATTTGAAATCCCACCTAAATTATGTAATGATATATTTTTGTTGTACTTACTAAAAAATAGTTTATCAAAGTATGAAACTAGTGGTGCACCATTACCATAAGCTGCAATGTCTGCGGCTCTAAAATTTGAAACTACTGTTGTTTTTAATCTTTCTGCTAAAACAGAGCCTTCACCAATTTGTAATGTTGATTTGACAAAGTCTTTTGTAGCATCTGCCTGGTGCCAAATGGTTTGACCATGACTTGCAACAAAATCTATCTCACTTAAATTTATTTTATTTTTTTCTAAAACTTCTAAAACCTTTTCTGCAAAAAAATCACCTAATTCAAAATTTAGGCTAGTAATTTTTTGTACATTTGATGTCTTTATATCAATAACTTCTTTAATTTTAAGCAAGAGTTCTGGCTTGAAATCTAATGTCTCACATGCAACTAAATCAATTTCAGTGGTTATACTAGTTCCTTTTATTTTTGCTACTACAATATCTATGCCATCTAGTGATGTACCACTCATAATACCAATTGCTAATTTCATTGTTATCATTCATCCTTTGTATCATTATAAATGATAACGCTTTTATATTTTAACACTTTCCTTACTTTTGTCAATTTTTTCATATATTGTTTTTTTTTTTCTATTATTTACAAAAATAAAAAAACTATCAAGGATTATTAATTTTCCAATGATAGTTTTCTTCTATTTAGTCTTGAATTTTTTAAATATTTTATAAGTTTTTTCTAATTTACTAATAGAACGTTCGATATTATAATACGCACAATGTGAGTATAGTGCATCTATAACTGCCATCTGAGATGTTCTTGAAGTCATCGCTGCACTTCTAAAATCTCCTTCTAAGGCTGATGTGTATAATACAACCGTTGATAAATCACCAAGTGTTGTCTTACCTGCACTAACAATACTGATTATTTTTACATTGTTTTCTCTAGCTTGTAGTGCAGCCTCTATTACTTCAGGGGTATCACCACTATTTGAAATCAAAATAACAATATCTCTTTCATCTAAAAATGCCGCATCAATTGAGTGTTCGTGTAAATCTTGCTGTGCAGTACACATTTTATCAATTCTTCTTAATTTCATCTCAAAATCTTTACACACCAAATATGATGATCCTTTTGCAAATAAAAAGATTTTACGTGAATTCATAATCATTTCAGCTGCTTTTTGGACTTTCTTTTCTGAGTAAAGTCTTAAAGTATCTTCTAGTGCTCTAATATCATTTTCAATTGCTGATCTACCGATATTCTCACTTTTATCTTTAACTAAAATAACATCCTTATATTCAGCATTAGACGGAATTACAATTTCCGTGTTTGCTAAAATAAAATCTATCTTAAATTCTTTAAAACCTTCATACCCTAATTTTTTACACATCCTAACAACTGTCGCTGGAGATGTAAAAGCATTTTTAGCAATACTTTCAACTGATAAATCTTTAAGTGCAGTTCGGTTTTTTACAAGGTAGTCTAAAACAGTTTTTTCTGATACACTTAAATTATCTCTTGCTTTAATCATGTTAATCATTATGCTCAACGAAAATCACCTCTTTCCGTGTTTTTTCATATACACTATATCATTTTTTCAGTTTTTTGTAAATATATGAACATTTAATTAGCTTTTTTCACTCTTCTTCTAATAAATTTTATAGTTGTAGGTAAAAAATAAAATATATATGTTACAAATAAAGCAATAAACGAGTAGATTATCATTGTTTTGTTAATATTTTTATGATAAGTCTTAAAAACACTTTTATCAATTATATGTATATTCTCGTTATTAGAATAATCTACTTTTGCATATAGATCTGAAAATTTACCACTGAAATTATATTCATTATCATTACTGTTTATTGTTAGAATATTTGTAAGTTTTGTTTTATCATCACTATCAGAATTTTTTGTATGGTCCTCAATTAATAATTCAACTTTTTCAATCTTATTTGATGTATCAATCTTTGGTTTCATATCATCTGCTGTTTTTTTCTTTAGATATTCAAAACTATTATTATCTTTACCAATTCTAATTAAACTTACTGGTCTTCTTTCCGTTCTGTCTAGATGGTAATAATTTGTTGTCGCAAATTCTCCACCCTCCATAAAAATATTAATTCTAATGATTACTTTCTTAATATTATTGTTAAATTCTTCTTTGTTTCTAACGATATTATCATAGTCAATTTTTTTTGTTAAATCACTTGGATTTCTATCATCAAAGTAAAAAATCAAAAGTTCTTGTTCATCTTTTTCGGCATGATATATTGAAAATTCAAAAGGATATGTGTTATCTTTTGAAACTAGATTATAAATTGGTTCAATTTGATACTTATCATATAATTCAGAGGTAAAATAAAGCTCCATATATTTTTCTTTAGTATAATTTGTTAAAATGTTATCTATATTTTCTTTATAGTATTTTGAATAATTTTTTATTAATGATACACGATAAACCATAAATCCAATCAATAGTACAAAGAATGAATAGATTGTTACATTTAGTATTTTTTTTATTTTCATATTGATATCTACTCAAAGTATTCCTTTCATATTTTTAACTACTATGAAAATGTTATCATACTTTTAGATTAAATTGACATATTAAATAAATTATTATTGTTTTTAGATTAATTATGTCAAATTAATAAATGATTTAATAAAAAAAGATAGGATAATTAACCCTATCTTAACATTATTAAACTCTGCTTTTTCTTCTATTTAAATAGATAAGCAATATAATTAAATCAAATACTAACAAGACTCCACCAAATATCAGTATTGATAATCCAATAATATATATCAAAACGAAGCCAACTACTTGATCAGTTTGAAAGGATTCATAGAACAAAAATCCACCATATGCGACTCCAATTAAACCTAAAATTAAAAGAATAACCATTAATACTTTCATTTTTATCTCCCCTTTTTTTCATTTTATCAAAAATGGTAAGTTAAAGATATTAAAATGCTTAAGGCCTATTTATGTAATAATAGTACTATTTCTCTAAGAGATTTAACTGCAACAGCAGTTGATGCACCTGATGGATCTAAATTAGGTGCTAGTTCAACAATATCCATTCCTACAATATTATTTAGTTTTTCAAATAAATCAAATGCGTTAAGTAAATCCTTATATTGCATTCCACCTGGTTCAGGAGTTCCTGTTCCTGGAAATACTCCTGGATCTAAGACATCTAAGTCAATTGTAATATAGACTGGCTTATCTTTTAGTTTTTCAACTACTGTATCTAGGCCATAAAAATCAAACTTTCTTTGGTGAATATGTTCTTTAGCCCAAATAAATTCTAATTTATCGCCACTTCTAATGCCAAACTGGAAAATCTTTCCATCGCCTAAAAATTTATGAGCATGATACATAAAAGTTGCATGGCTAAGTTCTCGTCCAAAAAACTCTTCTCTAAGATCAGTATGAGCATCAAGATGAATAACATGTAAATCCTCATATTTTTCACTAAAAGCTTTTAATACTGGATAAGTTACTAAATGTTCACCACCAATCATTACTGGCTTTTTATTATCTTCTAATATTTTTTTTGTTGTGTTATAAACGATATCTAGAGCATCTTCTACTGCACCAATTGGTAAGTCAAGATCGCCAATATCTGATGTTTTATAGTCTTTTAAATCCATATTTCGGTATGGTGAATACCATTCTAAACCTATTGAATCTATTCTTATGTGATTTCCTGCAAATCTAGTTCCTGGTCTAAATGATGTTGTTGCATCCATTGGTACAGAAAAGATTACTACATCACTTTCTTCATACTCAGAATTACATGATTGAAAAGATAAATCGACTTTCTTAAAACTCATTTTAATCCTCCTTATTGTATGTCTTATCTTGGTCTATTACTCTAATATAACCATTTTTTGTATCTGATAAAATTGTTGAACCTTGATCTAAGTAAAAATTTAAGTCATCTAAAATATCTTCATTAATTATTTCTCCGGGAATTAATAAAGGAATTCCTGGAGGATAAACCATTATACTTTCAGCTGATACTTCATTTAAGCTATCTTCAATTTTAACAAACTTTTTATAAGCATGATATGCTTCACGTGGACGGTCAAACACTTCAGGATAAGTAAATCTAATTTTTTGTCTAATTTCAGTTTTTTTCTTATGTTTTTTCAAATTTTTTAAACCTAAAATAAAGTTTTCTAAATCTTCTTTAGTAGTTGCAATTGATAAAACTGCAAGAACTAAATTAGTTTCTGCAAGTTCAACTTGAACATTTGATTCCTTCGATAAAATATTATAAGCATCAAATCCGGTAATTCCTAAGTCTGATACTTTAACCATTATTTTAGTTGGATCATAACCATAACCTTTATGATTGTAAATATAATCTTCAGTAATAGCTTTAAATCCTCTAATCTTATTAATCTCATCTCTTGCCCAACTTGTAAGTTTAATTAAATCATCTAGTTTTTCTCTCCCATTTAGGGCCATATAACTTCTTGCTGTATCGAGTGATGCCATAAAGATACTAGATGGTGAAGTTGTTTGTAAGATATTTAAGGTCGATCTTACACGATTATTGCTTACTAAATCACCTTTTGTTAATAAAATAGATGTTTGGGTTAAAGACCCTAATGTCTTATGTACACTAACAGCAGACATGTCTGCCCCTGCTTCCATTGCACTTAGCGGTAAATCCTCATGGAAACCAAAATGGGCTCCATGTGCCTCATCAACTAAAACCATCATATCGTATTCATGAGCAAGTTTAACAATTTCTTTCAAATTTGATACTACCCCAAAATAAGTTGGGTTAATCACAAAGACTGCTTTTGCATCTGGATTTTCCAAAATTGTTTCTCTTAACTCTGATAATATTATTCCATTAGCAATTCCTAATTCACTATCCATATGTGGCTTAATAAACACAGGCATAGCTCCTGATAAAATAAGTCCATTTATTGCTGATTTATGAACATTTCTTGGAATAATTATTTTTTCGTTGGCACGCACTGCGCTCATAATCATCGCTATAATCCCTTGTGAAGTTCCATTAACTAAGAAGTAAGCATTATCTGCATTAAAAGCATCTGCAGCTAATTCTAGCGCTTCTTTAATAACTCCATTAGGTTTTGCAAGATTATCTAATCCTCTTGGTGCATTAGCATCAATTAAAAAGACATTTTCGCCAACAAACTCTCTAAACTCATTATTGATATGACCTAGTTTATGTCCTGGTACATCAAGTTGAGTTTGATTTGATAAACCATATTCTTTAATTTTCTTGAAGTATGGTGTTTTAGATTGATCTAGTTTGTACATTATTCATCCCTTTTCTTTAGTACGCAAATATATTTATTTGTCTTATACTTCTTGTATTTTAACACTAATCAATTTATATTTACAATATAATAATTTATTATTGTAAAAGGAATAAAATAATTACTTTAATTCCTCATTTTAAGTAAAAAAAAGACTTATCATTTGATAAGTCTATTTACTCATAAATTGGTGACCCGTACGGGATTCGAACCCGTGAGTGCATGCGTGAAAGGCATGTGAGTTAACCGTTTCTCCAACGGGCCAATGGCGGAGCAGGAGGGATTTGAACCCTCGCGCCGATTTCTCGACCTATACCCTTAGCAGGGGCACCTCTTCAGCCTCTTGAGTACTGCTCCATTAATAAGCGTTTAACACGCTTATATATATTAACTTATTTTTTTATTAAAGTCAATCATTTTTTAAAATTTTACCATGGATAAACCAACTTTTCCACGTTCTTTATCAATATTTAAGACATATACTTTAACAATGTCGCCAACACTTACTATATCACTTGGATGTTTAACAAAACCTTTTTTAAGTTTACTAATATGAACTAGTCCATCTTCCTTTAAACCAACATCAACAAATGCTCCAAAATCAACTACGTTTCTAACTGTTCCTTCTAACTCCATACCCTCTTTTAAGTCTTCAATATTTAAAACATCTGATTTTAAGATTGGTTGATCAAATTTATCTCTTGGATCTCTTTGTGGAGCAACAAAAGCATCAAGAATATCTTCTAGTGTATAAATATCAATACCTAATTCTTTTCTAAGTGCTTCTTTATCAATGCTTGCTACAATTTCTTTTACTAATTCTTTGCCAAACATTGAACCGTCAATTTTATACTTCTTCATAATTTCTCTTGCTTTATCATAACTCTCAGGGTGAACAGCTGTATGGTCTAAGTATTCATTACTATCTGGAATTCTTAAAAAACCTGCTGCCTGTTCAAATGTTTTAGCACCAAATGATGGTACTTTTAAAATTTGATCACGATTTTTAAACGGACCATTTTTTTCACGGTATTTAACAATCTTTTCCGCATTAGCTTTTGTAAGTCCTGATACATACATTAGCAATGCTTTACTTGCTGTATTAACGTTAACCCCTACTTGGTTAACTGCTTGAGTTACTACAAAGTTTAAAGATTCATTAAGTCTTTTTGGTTGAACGTCATGTTGATATTGACCAACACCAATTGATTTAGGATCTATTTTAACTAATTCTGATAATGGGTCTTGTAATCTTCTTGCAATACTTGCTGCACTACGTTCTTCAACTGAAAGATCTGGGAATTCTTCTCTAGCTAGATCACTTGCTGAATAAACTGATGCTCCTGCTTCATTAACAATTACATATTTAACATCTAATTTTTCTTCTTTAATTAAGTCAGCAATAAACTTTTCAGTTTCTCTACTTGCAGTACCATTACCGATTGCAATAATATTTACTTTATATTTATTAATAAATCTTAAGATATCAGCTTTTGATTTATTTATTTGTTCCATGCTTACAGTCCCACCAAGATGTTTTTCATGAGGATAAATAACGCCTCTATCTAGTGGCATACCATTTGCATCGACAACAGTTAATTTACATCCAGTTCTAAATGCAGGGTCAACACCAAGTACTGTCAGTCCCTTCATTGGTGGTTGTAATAATAATTTTTGTAAGTTTAATGCAAAAATATTGATTGCTTGTTCTTCAGCCTTCTCACTTAACTCTGCTCTAACTTCTCTTTCAATACTTGGGAAAATTAAACGTTTATAGCCATCAGCAATTGCTTCTTTTACATAAACTGCTTCACTTGTATTTGCTTTAATTACTTTTCCTTCTAAATAATGAATTAATCTTTGATCATTAACTGTAATTTTTACGTTTAAGATTTTTTCTTTCTCACCACGATTAACAGCAAGTGTTCTATGGGGTACAATTTTATTAATTGGTTCGTTATAATCATAATAGATCCCATATGTTTTAAATTCATCTATAGCATTTTTCTTTAGACTTGTTACAATACTACCTTCAGATACTAATAAGAATCTTAAAACTTTACGGTACTCGGCATTATCACTTACTATTTCTGCAATAATATCTTTCGCACCACTAATTGCATCTTCAACGGTTAAAACCTCTTCATTAAGATATTTTATAGCTTCTTTTTCTACATCACCATTATTAAAGTTAAGTAACCACTTAGCAAAAGGTTCTAAGCCTTTTTTAATAGCTTCTGTTGCTCTTGTCTTTTTCTTTTCTTTATATGGACGATATAAATCTTCAACTTCAACTAATTTTGTAGATTTTAAGATTTCTTGTCTTAATTCTTCGGTTAACATACCACGTTCATCAATTAATCTAATAACATCTTCTTTTCTTTCAAGTAAGTTTTTAGCATAGCTCCATGATTGATATATTTCATTAATTTGTTCTTCATCTAGGCCACCGGTAACTTCTTTACGGTATCTAGCAATAAAGGGAATGGTGTTACCTTCATCAAGTAATCCAAGTGTTGCAATGATTTTTGAATCTGGAACATTAACTTTTGCTTTTATTTCTAATAAAATTTGATCATTCATCTATTTTTATCCTCCTTTTTAAACATAAAAGGGCAAAAGCCCTTTATTAATTTTCTAATTTTTTTAAATTTTCTAAGTCCGTAACCATTTTATCATTTGTCTGAATAACAAATGGATTTCTTGTAGCATCTAATTCTTCTTTATTAAACTTAATTAAAAATGATTGATATTTTTTTTCTTTGTTTTGAGTTAAGTCTAAAATATTTGCAATATCACGTTCTCTTAAATGCTTATTGTTTCTTAATGTGTTGTTAAAAGTAACTGCACCTTCTTCAGTACTATCGCTATCTAAATCAACAATAAATAATGGTTTATCAAGTTCTATTTCATTTATTAGTTTTATTAACTCTTTATCTAATTTCTTTTCTAAACTACTATAATAAAAATAGAAATATATTTCATCATTATCATTTAAATCCATTACAATACTTCTTATTTCTTCATCAGAAATATCAACATAGTCTGAATTTTCACTAACAATTGTTGAAAAATCACCTACAGTAATGTAATGTTTATCTTCAAAAATTTCTTTCACTTCTTTTTTTCTATTAATAACTTCAACAATAATAAAAGTTGTTAAAACTACTAACGCAGCAATTACTACCAATGCTGATATTTTGATTATGCTAGCTAAAACTGGGTTTATATCGTCACCACTTCTTTTTTTTGGTGCTTTAGCATTTATATCTGCCATTAAAATCACATCCTTACATTATTAGATTATACAAAATTATTACGAATATTTCAAGTTTAAATGGGATTTTAACTTATTTTACCTTTTCTATCACAACATAAGCCAAAGCATATTCATTAGTATGAGTCATTGATAAATGAATCTCACTTGAATCTTCAATTAAATTTGTTGTTGCATAAGTAAATCCGTCTTTTTCATTTAAGACAGATATGTCATAATAACTAATGTTTTTATTATATTTTCTAAGTGCTTTAAAAACAGCTTCTTTTGCTGCAAATCTTCCTGCAACAAACATTGCTTGACCTTCAACACTTGGAATATTGTCATACAATTTTAATTCTTGCTCATTTAAAATTAGTTCCTTATAGTGGTCTAACCCACCTGAAAAAATATCTTTTAATTGAACTAAGTCAATACCTATACCTATAATCATTTTTGTTCTCCTTTTGCTGAAATACTCTCTGCTAAAGCCTTTATTTTATTAAATCTATGATTTAATCCTGAACGGCTTATTTCTTCATTGTATTCTTCCTTATACAATTTTACCAAATCTGTTAAGGAAATATCAACATATTTTTCTCTTAAATCCATTACTTTTAGTAATTTACTATCAATTTCTAAATAAAATTCATGTTTTCTTAAAATATTAATATATTTCATTTGTTTATCAGAAGCTTCAACAGATTTTCTCTCGTTCGCAATCTCACAATTAATTAATCTATTAATTGAATTATTAAAATCACGCTTTATTCTTACATCTTCAAATTTGAAAACCGAGTTATATGCTCCAACAAGTTGAATGAAATCACTAATTGTCTCAGCATCTTTTAAATAACATATAAATCCATTTCTCCTCTTAGTTACTCTTGCATTAAAGTTAAAATAATTCATTATACTTTGAATTAAAACTACTTCTTCTTTTTTATTAACAAAAATCTCCAAGTGATATTCAGCAGTTTTCGGATCATTTACAGATCCACTTGTTAAAAATGCAGCTCTTAAAAATGCAACCTTGTTAGCATGATCTATAGTTAGTTCTTCAATTTTCTTAATTGGATCTATTAAGTAATCATGTTCTTTAATAATTGCTTCAACATTTTTAATAACTCTCAATATAATTAATGGCTTTTTCGTAAACTTTTGTTGGTCTTTAGTTAAAAGTATTGTATCTGCTTGATAAAGACTTTTTGTAAGAAGTAAAAATCTTTTAGTTATTGCTGGATTTTTTGTCATAAAATCAAGCATTTTAACTCCTTCTTCGATATGAAAATCACAACTAAAGTTTAAAAATGCAGAAAACTCTGCAAGCATTTCATTATGGTTAACTGGTATAGTTATAAGTTCATTTTTAACAGTCCTTGCAAAGCTCATATTATTTCCAAGTTTCTAAGTATTTTAAAACATTTTGAACAGCAATTGCTCCATCAGCTGTTGCAGTAACAACTTGTCTAATTTGTTTGACATTGACATCACCAGCACTATAGATACCTAAAACTTTAGTTTCCATAAATTCATTTGCCATAACATAACCATAATTATTTGTAATACCTAAATCTTTAACCATATTAGTTACAGGTATTAAGCCAATATATTCAAAAACACCATCTGCAGTAATTGTTTCCTCATTACCTTTATTATCTTTGATTAAAACTCCAGCCATCATATGATTATCATTTATTAAAAATTCTAATACACTTGCACCAAATCTAAATTCAACATTTGGTTTTGCCATTAAAATATCTTGAGCTTTTTTATCTGCTGTTAATTTGTCTAAATTTTGAATAACAATAACTTTTGTTGCAAGTGTTGATAAGTAACTTGCTTCTTCAACAGCACTATTTCCACCACCAATAACAGCAACAACTTTATCCTTGTACATTGGACCATCACAAATTGCACAAAAACTAATCCCTTTACTTAAAAGTGTTTCCTCATTAGGTACTCCAAGTTTTCTAGGTACTGTTCCGGTTGCAATAATTACAGTTTTTGTTTCATAAGTGTTTGTTGGTGTGATTAATTTCTTTGTTCTTCCTAAATCTTCAATTTTTAAAATCTCATCATATATTAAATCCACACCTAAACTTTCAGTATGTTTTAACATATGTGTTGCAAGTTCATATCCGCTCATTTTTGGATGTCCTGTATAATTTTCAATCTCAGCAGTATTAACAATTTGACCTCCTGGAATATATTTTTCAAACATAGCAACTTTCAAGTTTGCTCTTTTTGCATAAATTGCAGCTGTCATCCCTGCAGGACCAGCTCCAATAATTAATGTATCATATAACATTTCTATTTCTCCTTCATACTATTTTCTTTATCTCCAATAAATTATCAAAGATATAATTTGGGTTATATTTAGTTGCCTCATTTAAACGATAACTATAACCCATTAGTCCCGTTTTTACATTTGCATTTTTACCTGCAATAATATCATTTTCATGATCACCTATATAAATTGCATTTTCTGCCTCTATTTTCAATCTATCTAAAGCAATTAAAATAGGTTCAGGATTTGGTTTATGAATACTACTATCATCATGAGTAATTACGCAATCAAAATACTCGATTAATCCAAGTTCCCTTAAATTATTATAGGCAACTTCTTTATTTTTGCTAGTTACAATTCCTATAAGTAAACCTTTACTTTTAATTTCGTCTAATAATTCAATTAAGCCTTCATATGTTTCAAGTTTAAAACTTTTGTGATTTAGTGAAAATTCTCTAAATGTTTTAATCATTTGATTTAAATGATCATCACTTTCTGAAAATCTCGCAAATGCTTTAGTTAAAGTTTGACCTAAAACATTAGTTATTTCATACTCTGTTAAAGTATAACCTTCTGTATTTTTGTTAACCGCTTCTTTAAAACTTTCAATAATAAGTTCTGGTGTATTAATTAATGTCCCATCTAAATCAAATAATATCGCTTTTATCATAGTCTTTCTCCCACGGTAGTCTAATATCATTTAATAAATATTCTGTGTAATATTTAGTATCTTTTATGAAAACTCTCTTTAAAATTAAAAAGACAATTCCCCCACCAACAAATAATACAAGTGATAATAAGATATTAACTGGAACCCCAAATATTTCTTTTAATTGATCTGTTCTAAATGGTTCAATTAAGATACCACGACCAAGTCCATACCAAATTAAATAAATACCAATCATATCTCCAGCTTTTAAGAGTTTAATTCTTCTAACAACTAATAAAATTGTTAGTCCTAAGAAATTCCATAAACTTTCATATAAAAAGGTAGGTTGGTAAATTTGACCAACATCAAGTGTTGGACCATAACTACTAAATCTCATTTGAAACTTAATAAAGTTTGGTAGTATACTATTTAATCCCCCAATATCAACTGCAGCACCATGTGCTTCGGCATTCATAAAGTTACCCCATCTACCGCTTATTTGACCAATTAAAAGACCAATAGCTAAGAGATCTGCGACAAGTAAAACATTAATATTTTTAATTCTTGAATAAATAACAATTCCTATGGTTGCAACAATAATCGCACCATGTATTGCAAGACCGCCTTCCCAAATAGCAATTACATCCATAAATGAATCAGGACTTCCGGCTGGGTCAAATAACACATAGTATAGTCTTGCACCAATAATTGCAAGTGGAGCAATAATTAAAACACCATCTAACAAATCATCGCTTTTCCAACCAAATCTTTTAACTTCTACACTTGCAACAAATGTTGCAGCAATCAGACCAAACATAATGAATAATGCATACCACTGAACCTCGGCACCAAAAATTTTAAGGGCTGTATTTTCATAAGGAATTACATTTAACTTTGCATTCCCATACTGGAAAGCAACTGCTAATGTAATTAATAAAACTAGAAAAGCAATAAAACCTATATATAAAATCAAATCAATTTTATATTTTTTTATTTTGTCTAACATCTTAATTCTCCTTATCTTTTACGAACTGAATTTTTTGATAAACTACCACAAATAATAATTTAACAAATGTAAAAACTATAACAAATAATAATAAACTTAGTAAATATGGTTTTTTAAATGTCACTCCCACTTTAAAAAGAGTTGAAAGATAAATACATACCCCATTAATTAAAATAAATATTAGTCCTTTAGTTTTAGATAATATTTCAAAGAAATACCTAACAATAAATAATTTTATAGCTTCAATAAAAATTGTAACTATAATACTATATATAATTAATCCTGAGACTTTATTATAAATAATTAGTGGCGTTTTGAATAAACTAAATAATCCACTTAAAGTAACAACTACTAAGATATTTAATATAATTGCAATTAAAATATGGATTTCTATTCTCTTGTTTAAAAATAAACCCATTTTTTCCACATATAAATCATTATTTCTCTTTCTCATTTGATAATACCTTTCTTAAATATTTACCAGTATAACTAAGTGGCTCTTTTGCAATATCTTCAGGAGTTCCGGTTGCTATAATATACCCACCTTCTTCACCACCTTCAGGTCCTAAGTCTATTACATAATCCGCTTGTTTTATCACATCTAAATTATGCTCAATAATAACCATGGTTGCTCCACTATCTACAATGTGGTTAAAGACTTTTAGTAGTCTTTTCACATCATCTGTATGTAATCCCGTTGTTGGTTCATCTAAGATGAAGATTGTTTTGTCAGTTATTTTTTTATATAACTCACTAGCAAGCTTAACTCTCTGAGCCTCGCCACCCGATAAACTTGGTGCACTTTGGCCTAGTTTAATATAATCTAGCCCAACATCAACCATTACCTTTAGTTTATCATAAATCTTTGGATGGTTCTCAAAGAAATGCATTGCTTCTAAAACCGTCATATCTAACACATCAGCAATACTTTTATTTCGGTATTTAATTTGTAATGTTTCAAAATTATATCTTGAGCCATGACAAACTTCACAAGGAACATAAACGTCTGGTAAGAAATGCATTGATATTTTCTTTACGCCATCACCATTACATGCCTCACATCTACCGCCCCTTAAATTAAAGGAAAATCTTCCCTTTAAATAGCCTCTTGCCATCGCCTCATTAGTTAGGGCATAGAGATCTCTAATATCATCAAATACACCTGTGTAGGTTGCTGGATTACTTCTTGGAGTTCTACCAATTGGTGATTGGGATATTTCAATAACACGGTCAATCATATCATTATCATTTAGTAAATCATGTTCTCCTGGTATTTCTTTAGTTTTATAGTACTTTGCTTTTAATCCTTTTAATAAGATCTCATTAACTAAACTAGATTTACCAGATCCACTTACACCACTTACAACAATTAATTTTCCAAGTGGGAAGTTTGCATTAATATTTTTAAGATTATTTTCTCTTGCACCTAAAATAGTAATATCAAACCCAGTACCTTTTCTTCTATTTTCTGGTACTTCAATTTTTAATTCTCCCGTTAAATATTTACCTGTAATACTATTTTTATTTTTCATTACTTCTTCAGGCGTACCATAAGCAACTACATAACCACCTTCAACACCAGCCTTAGGTCCGATATCAATTAAATAGTCACTAGCAAGCATTGTATCATGGTCATGTTCTACAACAATTAACGTATTACCTATGTCTCTCATCTTTTTTAATGTCTCGATTAACTGATCATTGTCTTTTTGATGAAGCCCAATTGATGGCTCATCTAAGACATATGTAACACCTGTTAACTTAGAACCTATTTGCGTTGCAAGTCTGATTCTTTGAGCTTCACCCCCAGAAAGAGTTGCTGCACTCCTAGATAAATTTAAATAGTTAAGTCCTACATCATTTAAAAACTCTAATCTATTTTTAATTTCTTCGATTGCTAATTTTCCAATTTGCATTTCTTCATTGTTTAAGTTTAAGTTATTAACAAAATCAATTAATTTAACAACTGGCATATCTGTAAATTCATGAATGTTTTTACCACTTATTTTAACTGATAGTGCCTGATCATTTAATCTAGCACCCTTACATTTATAACAAACACTCTCATTCATAAACCCTTCAATCCAAGTTCTAATCCATTCACTAGTAGTTTCTAAATATCTACGTTCTAAAGTGTTTATCACACCTTCATATCGATCTTTTTTACCAACTAGTCTACCACTTGAAGTGTAGTATTCAAAATCAATTAAATCATTTGAACCATAAAGAATAATATCTAATTTTTCCTCATCTAAATTACTAATTACTTCATCCATATCAATATTATAAGTTGCACATAGTATTTCTAATTCTCTCACATTAATTGAATCTTCATCATTATTCTTATAAGGAATAATCGCCCCATCTCTTAAAGTTTTACTATAATCTAAGATTAGTTGTTTACTAATCTTCATATTACTTCCGAGTCCACGACAAACAGGACATGCTCCAAGTGGTGTGTTAAATGAAAATAGTGAAGGTTCTAAATTAGGTATTTTAAAGTTTGTGCCTTCACAAACATAATTTTGATTAAAAGTTAAAAATGAAGTTTCATTTACCCAAACCTTAACCTTACCTTCAGCCATATTAACTGCAAGTTCAATTGCATCGTAAGTTCTACTTCTAATGCCTTCTTTATTAATTAAGCGGTCAACTACTAAATAAATTGTATTTTTAATTTTTGAATTAACATTTATTTCATCTTCTAATAAATATATTTCACCATTAATATAAACTCTCGCAAAACCTTGTTTCATCCACTCTTTTTTTAAAGTTGGAAAATCTGAAACCTCATTTTCAATAATCGGTGACATAATATAGACTCTACTATTTTCAGGTAAGTTTAAAACCTCCATAGTCATTTGTTCAATTGAATGTTTAATAATTGGAACATCACTACCCGGGCAATATGGTTTACCTATTCTTGAATAAATAAGTCTAATATAATCATAAATTTCAGTTACTGTTCCAACAGTACTTCTTGGATTATTGGATGTTGTTTTTTGATCAATACTAATTGATGGACTAAGTCCTTCAATTGAATCAACATTAGGTTTTTCAAAATTACCTAAAAACTGTCTTGCATATGCATTTAAACTTTCCATATATCTTCTTTGACCCTCTTGATAAATCGTATCAAAAGCAAGTGATGTTTTACCACTTCCTGAGAGTCCGGTCATTACAACTAATTTATTTTTAGGAATATTGATACTAATATTTTTTAAATTGTTTTCTCTAGCACCAATAATTTTTATAAAGTCATCTTTCATCATTTAATCCTTTCTAGTAATTCAGTCTCATTTAAAACCTTAACACCAAGTTCAATTGCTTTATCAAGTTTAGAGCCGGCCTCACTCCCAGCAATTACATAATCAGTTGATTTTGAAACACTTGATGTAATTTTAGCCCCAAATGATTCAAGAATGCTTGCTATTTCTTTTCTCCCATAATTTTCTAAGGTTCCAGTAATTACTATTTTCTTATCATTAAACTCATGTTTAGTTATTTCTTTTGTATTAAAATTAAAGTTAAGACCTAAATTTTCTAAGTCCAAAATTAATTCTCGGTTAATTTCATTTGAAAAATAGTTAATAACACTATTTGCAATTACTTCACCAATCTCATCGATTAAAATCAAATCATCAAAAGATGCATTTGCTAAATTATTGATATTTTTATATTTCTTCAATAATTCTTTAGCAACTTTAGCCCCAACATTTTTAATTCCTAGTCCAAAAAGCAGCTTGTCTGCTTCCATATTTTTACTATCTTCAATTGATTTTAGCAATTTATCAATCGATTTTTTACCAAATCCTTCTATTACTGTTAATTCATCATAATAATTTTTTAGGCGGTAAATATCACTAATTTTGTTTAAATAATCAAACTCATTAAATTTATGAATTACTTTTTCGCCTAAACCATCAATATTCATTGCTTCCCTACTTGCAAAATGAATTAAGCCATTTAAGTTTCTACTTGGGCAATCTAGGTTATTACAGTAATAAAAAGCTTCATTTTCTTTTCTTTCAAGTCTAGTTTTGCAAACTGGACAATTTTCAATCATCTTAAATGGAACTTGATTTGTTCTTTTTGTAAGATCAACACTTACAACTTCTGGAATTATTTCTCCTGCTTTTCTAACATATACTATATCGTTTATTCTAATATCTTTATTTACGATATAATCTTCATTATGAAGGGTTGCTCTTGCAACAGTGCTACCTGAAACAAAAACAGGTTTTAAGACAGCAACCGGTGTAATAACTCCAGTTCTTCCTACTTGATAGACAATATCTAATACTTCAGTTATACTTTCTTCTGGCTTAAATTTATAAGCAATTGCCCATTTAGGACTCTTTGCTGTATAACCTATTTCCTCATGAATTAATAAATTATCTACCTTAATAACAACACCATCTGTATCATATGGTAAGTTTTTTCTAAGTAGGTCATACTCATCAATAATTTTACTTAATTCATTATTTTTACTTACTTTATAATTAGGATTTACTTTAAAGCCTAACTCTTTTAAATACTTAAGTACTCCACTTTGACTATCTACATATTTATAATCATCAACGATTGTATAAACAAATAAGTCTAATTTTCTCTTAGCTACAATACTACTATCTAATTGTCTAATTGTACCAGCAGCTGCATTTCTTGGATTAGCAAATACTTCTTCATTATTTGCTAAACGTTCTTCATTTACTAAATGAAAACTATCATGAGGCATAAAGATTTCACCTCTAACTGTAATATCAATTTTTTCATTTAATTCAAGAGGTAAGCTCTTAATAGTTTTAACATTTAGTGTAATATCTTCGCCAACTAGACCGTTACCTCTAGTTGCCGCACTAACATATTTACCATTTTCATAGTTAATGCTAACTGCAAGACCATCTATTTTAAGTTCAGAAGTATATAATAAATCACCAAATTCTAAATTTATTTTATCAGCAAATTTCTCTAACTCTTCCTTACTAAAACAGTTACTTAAACTCATCATTGGTGATTTATGAGTAACTTTATTAAAGCTAGCTAAAATAGGTCCACCTATTTTTGAAGTTGGACTAAACTCACTTTTATATTCAGGATGTTTTTCTTCTAAGTTAATTAATTCATTTAATAATTTATCATATTCAAAGTCTGTTATTGTTGGTTTATCTAGACTATGATAATTATAATTTGCTTCATTAATTAAACTAGTTAGTTCTTTGATTCTTGCTTTTATATCCATATTATCACCTTATTTTATTATATCATATATAATATCTTATTATTTATGATTGACTTGAAAAAGCATAAAAAAAAGATGAATATACAGAAAGTATAATCATCTGGTTTAAGACTATTTATTGTTTAAAACTTTATTTATTTCATCAAAATAACTTATTGCCATTTGCATTGATCCAGCATCATTTGGATGGATTCCATCAACTGTCATTTCAGTAAAGTATTTCTTAAACACAGTTCCACCATCAAAGTAGAAAATATTTTTATCAGTTATACTTTTTTCATTTACATAATTTTTAATAAAATCAATATAGTAATTTCTTCTATTTAATTTATCAGTATTATATAAATCTAGAGCAAAATGAATTCTTGAAACTATTATAATTGGGACAAGTGGATGATTTAATCTATATTCATCAATAAAATTTGCAAGATTTTTTTCAAGTCTATCATCAATCCCAGCATTTGCTTGTGCATCTACAACAAGTAGTGATGGGTTTGATACTTTAGCAATAATGGTTGCTAGTTCTTTTTCTAAAAAAGCTGAACCTGATAAACCATAATTATATATCTCTTTATTCATCCATCTTGAAATTAAATTTGTATGTAACATTCCAGGTCTTGAAACACAACCACCTTGAGTAATACTTGTTCCATAAAATACAATTGGATTTTTGTCTTCAAAATGAATAGGTTCTAAAATAGCATCATCTTCAACACCAATTTCTAAATTGCTAGTTCCTTGATATAAGGATAGATTAATCCAAAAATCTCTTATTTCATTAGTTTCAAAGTTTCCTAAATCATATTCAAATTCAGTTAACTTTTGATCATAGATAGTTGCATTATGGAAGACATATTCATTATATCTTTCATCAAACACATATAAATCAAGTCCACACTGTCCTAGTGCTGACATATGATTCATATTTGCAAGGCCATCTAATTTTACTTTAACTTTTATTTGTTTTGAATCAGTTTTAAATCTAATATTAATACCACTACTATTTGTCGCCAAATAACTCGCACTTGGGTTATATGACTTCATATGTTCTCTATCTTCTTGGCTAATTCTTCTATAACCCGGTTCATCTTTAACAAGTGTTCCGCTTAAAGCAAAATATTTTTCTAATTTAGCATCGTAAAATTTCATTTTATTATCTCCGCATAGTATTTTGTAATTTCTTGTGGCCTTGTAATCGCACTACCAATTACAATAGCAAATGGTTTTTGTCTTAATACTTTTTTAAGTTCTTTTTCATTTCTAATTCTTCCTTCACCAACAACTGGAGTTTTCACTGTTTTAACTAATCTTTTTATTAATTTATAATCAGGACCAGCAAGTTTTTCAGTATAAGTTGTATATCCGGATAAAGTTGTAGAAATTAAATCAAAACCCACTTTATCAGCAATAACACCTTCTTCAAAATTTGAAACATCTGCCATTACTAAAATATTATGATCGTGTAGGTGTTTAACTTTTTCAGCAAGCGTTACATTATCTGTTTGAGCTCTTAATGTTGCATCCATTGCTACAATATCTACACCTACTTCAATTAACTCTTTAATTTCTTTCATAGTTGGTGTAATATATCTTTCACTATTTGGATAATTTCTTTTTATTAGGCCAATAACTGGTAAATCTACGAGTTTTTTTATCTCAACTATATCTTTAACACTATTTGCTCTAATAGCAACAGCACCGCCCATTTTAGCAGCTAGAGCCATTCTTCCCATAATGAAGTCGCTATGTAGTGGCTCATTTTCTAAAGCTTGGCAAGAAACAATCAAGCCACCTTTTAGTTTTTCCATTATACTTTCTTTACTCATAAAAACAACTCCCTTATTTTTTCCAATTAGGTTTAATTGTTATCTTTTCACCAGTATCACCAATATACTCGATATCAAATGATTCTTGATTTGGACAAGCCATTTCTATTTTTCTAGTTTTATCATATAAAACACGGTAAACTACACCATCAATTTCCTTAAATAAGTATGTGTTCTCCCATACTGAGTCTACTACTTTTGCGTTAGTTTCCTTAACAACAAAACCTTCATTACCATATTGATCAATTGAGTTAACACGTTTATATTCGGCTTCAACTACACCATGACCTTCTGAGAAAAATAATGGGCTATAAAATGTTCTTGGTTTATCTTTTAAACCAAATCCTTCTCTTATTTTTGCATATTTTTCTATCTTTGTTGGTTCTAACAATTCAATTCTAAGTTGTAAGTAATTTGGGATTGGTGCATAAACACTCATTTTTATTTTATCACCAGGAAAATAATAAAAATCAAAGTCTTCAACATTTGAAACATTCCAGGAATTAACATTATTTCTTTTAACATTTGTATCAATGTCAATTACTTCACTGTAAATATAACGCCAAAATGGACGATATGCTACTTTAGGTGTTCCATAATTAAGTTCTAATTCTTGACCTTTGTATTGATAACCAATATTCCAACCAAGACCTGCATCACTTTCACTTAAAGCAAATCCTCCCATATAAATTGAAGGACTATCTAAGTTTCTATCATAAATTACACGGTTATCAGTCCCAAAGCGTTTTTCATCAGGAATATAATCACCAAGAGTGATTGTTCCTTCAATTCCTAACCATTTATCTTTTGTTGAGTATACTTTTCTGTACCATGCTCCTAAAAAACATTTTGGTGCTTGTTCTAATTTTCCATCTGATTCCAATGTCCCATTATAAATTGGAGCATTAATAAATCTTCTGTTATCAGCAAAATTTGAATCTCTTGTTGGAATTACTATTTTTGATAAATCTTTTTTCATTATTTTGCCTCCTCAAATACATATTCTGGCCATTCTAATTGAATACCATTATTTACTAATTCATCTTGGAATTTTTTAACCTCTTCTTTATTATTATAAAGTTCGTGTGGTGTTATATCATTTTTTAGACAATATGAAATTAAAAGTCCTGAAACTTCACCAATATTCCATTCAATTGGGTGTAATCTATAACAACCATTTGTAATATGAGTTGTCCCGATATTTTTACATCCAGCTACTAAATTCTTTTTATTAACTGGAATTAATGAGCCAAGAGGAATTTCAAATGGCCATGTTTCATCAAAGAAATATGTCTTTGTTTCGGTTGTCATGTGTAAGTCAATATGATATAAGCCAACACCGATGCTATCCCAGTATTTTGGTTTTTGTTTTGCATATCGTTTATTGATATCTTGTTCTACAATTGTATAAAGTGCTTTGATACGACGTGATTCTCTAATGTATGGTGCCTTAGCTAAGCCGCTATCTGTACCCAGTGCACCAGGAACCATCATAATTTCAGGATAGCCATATCCCTTATTATCATCTCTCTTAGCTTCAGTTTGTAGCCAGTAAATAAGTGATAACGTTAGTTGTTTAGCTGCATATTTATGATATTCAGTGTCCTTATTTTCTATGATATTTCCTAAGAAATAATCATTTTGTGGCCAGTTAATTAATGTGATTGGTTTAAGTCCAGTCTTATCTTTAAATATTTCTGGTTCAAAAACTTGACGGTACGTAAACATTGCTGGTGTATCTTCAACTTCTGTATTAGGTAGTGCATACATACTAAAGTGACGTTTAGTGTTTAAATCTAGTCCTGCTGCATACCAACTTAAGACTGATTCACCAAATGGCATTTGATAACTCTTAAATAAATCATACATTGCTGGTTTTTCAATACGGTGATTACCACCCTCATCATATGCAATTGCTGCTACCCATGTGATTGGTTGCATATCATTTGGATGAGCAACTTTAGGTGCATGAGGTTCATTATATTCATCAAAACCTTCTGCTCCAGTTACATACTCAGTATTTGTAACTGGTAATAAATCACCATTATCTGTTGCATCAACAAAATATTTAGCACTAAAATCTAATACTTCATTACCTACTTTAACTGTAACATTATTTACTAATTCATTAGTTGAATCAGATTTAATAACTTTCGCATTTAATAAAATATTTAAATTTTTATTTTTAAATGGTTCTAACATTTCATTTAATAGTTTGTGTGCTAAGACAGGTTCATGAGAATTTTTACTTACCCATCCGTTACCCGGGTTAAATACTTCTTTTGTTTTATATTCATCTTTTATATTTGGATGATTTCTATAGTAATCTCTAACCTTATTACGGTAGATCTCATATGTTTTTGTTCTACCTGTTTCTTCAATAAAATCATGCTCGTCACTTGGTACACCTTGTGAGGTTAACTGTCCACCAATCCAGTCTGTTTCTTCAATTAGTAAAACATTATGGTTGTTTTTAGCAAGGCTATATGCACTCATAACACCGCCTAAACTACCACCAACAACGATTGCATCATATATTTTTTTCATTTTTATCATTACCCTTTTATTTATCTTTTATAGTTAAAAAATCATATGCATCATTTAGCATCTCCGGTGTAGATTCATGACCAGTATCATACATTTTAAGGATTGTTGAATCTGGTCTTTGTTTATGAAGTTCAATTGAAAACTTTGGATAAACAATTTCATCTTTACTACCAAGTGCTAAAAATATTTTAGTATTTTTTAATCTTTCATTATTAATTAATGGATCTAAATTTTGATATTTAATTAGTCTATCATTATATATTTCACTATCCCAGTTATATTTACTTGATCTTTCTTTGTAGTAATCTACAAAAGATGGTGAACCTACTAATGTAACTGCTTTTTCTAACTTATCTGTAATTGTTGCTAGATAAAATGTTATTGCTGCTCCCATTGAAACACCATAGGCATAAAAATTGTCACTTATTATATTTTCATTTTTACTAAATACATCCTCAAATAACATTTTAGCATCTTTTGCAGTTTGAATTGCAATATCAATAATATATTGATACTTTATTTCATTTGGTAATTCTCTAAACCATGGAGTCATACGTTCTCCGTGTAAGTGAGCATCGATTGCTACAACATAGTAACCAAGTTCTGCTAGTTTTTCACCACGACCCATTAATGTATCTTTATTTCCTGTAAAACCATGAAAGAAAAATATTAATGGTTTTTTTGTATTATTATCAAGTTCATAAGTAATAACTGGAACTTCATTTATAATTTTATTTTTTATTATCATTTCTTACCTCTAAACCAATTTCAAACATACGGTTCCATGGTGAGTAGATATTTTTAATATATGGTTTAACTTGAGCTGTTACTAGATTTTCATTAATGAATTTAGTTAGTAAGTTACCAATTTCACCAACCACACTACCTTTTTTACCATCTAATAAGTAATAATGGTTTGGTTCTTTTAAGTTTGCAGCAATTTGTTTTCTAACTATTGAACAATATCCTAAGTCTTCAGTATATCTTAGTGCTAGAAAATCAATATTTTCTTTTCTATTTGGATATAACCATGCAAATATTCCTTGTGGAATTGCAGTTCCAAGTGTATTTGATGATGTATTCCAACCTGCATATGCTGCAACTTTATATAGTAAATCTTTTTGTTTCATTAGTTTGAATAAGTGGAGGTCCCCACCATTTGCGTAAGCAACATCACCAATGATAACTGGTTTCTTTAAAACATTAATTGCATATTCAGCAAATAATACAAATTCGATTAAAGTTCTTTGAGCATCATACTCAATTGTACGTTTATCAATATTTGAAGCTTCTCTCATTCCACTTGGTGGAGTGTTAACCAACAATACTAAATCTGCATCTTTTAAATCACTTACAATTAAACCACCAGCTGCAAGGACTTGATATTTTATTGTCTCACCTAAATATCTATCTTCATATAACGGAATTATTTTCCCGTTACCAACTGTTGAATATTTTAAATAAACTAATGGTTTTTTGTCTTCAAAATTTAAAACTAATCTTGATAATAAAACGTTTGTTACTTCATCTGCACCTGGGTACATATAGACTTTGAATTCTAAGTTTTTATCTTCAATTAATTTTCTAGTTTTAATTTGATCTAGTGCTGTAAAACCATAAGGTGATGAATCATCTTGTGGAATTATCGCAAAATCAATTACTTCATCAATTACTAATTGTAAGAAGTCATCATTAATTTCACTATTAATATTTCTACGTCCAACATAATCATCTAAATATTCTTTTGGTAGAATTTTTTTAATTTCTTCAAAATGTTTTTTCTCTAATTCTGTAATAATACCTAATTGTTCTTTATGCTCATATATACCGTATAAATGAATTTCTCTACCAACTAATCCATAATAATCTGGCTCTTCTTCAGCATTTGAGTATGAAGGATTTCTCATTAATAATTGATAACCATATATAACAATATTTTGATTATTTTTTTTAATATCTCTTAAAACATTTAATCTTTCTAATAATGTTTCCTTTGTATCATGATGTAATCTTGAGGGTACTATTCCACCATATAAAATAGTATCTAGTGCAACTACAATACCATCGGCATCTACCGATTCTTTAACTAGCCAATCAATAATTTTTGCTGTATCTCCTGGTATTTTTTTATTTCCCATGTATTCCATTGGTGGAGCTACTAATTCATATGGCATTCCTTCAGTCATATACTGATTAAAATGATAGTTACATGGTCTTTCGTCTAATGGAATTATAACAATTTTTTTCATTTAATAATCACCTTTATTCTTTTATATTTATTTCTATTTTTAACTTGAGTCATTTAAATAACACAAATTTGCTATTATTCTTTTTATCTCTTGTATAGTCAAGTTATTATAAATTATAACACAATAATATCTTGTTGTAAACTGCATACTACTATAAGTAGAAAAAGTACTCAAAACGAGTACTTTTACTTATAATTAAAATTAGTTTTTTACAGCATATTGAACAAAACGATATTGGTCTGATCTGTAACTTGAAATTACATATTCAAATGGTCTTCCATTACTTAAAAAAGTATTTCTTGTTATTCTAAGAATAGGCATAGTTCTTGTTGTCTGAAGTGATTCTGAAATATGTTTACTTGGCATTTGTGCCTCAATTGCTTGAATACAATGACTTATTTTAAGTCCTCTTTCATTTTCTAAATACAAATAAAAGGATTGACTCAAATCTTCAATTGTTAATTCTTTAAATAAGTAATGAGGTATATATAGTTCTTCATGAAGAACTGGAATTTCATCACCATATCTAATTCGCTCAATATAAATTACTTTATCTTCTTCATTTGTTAAGAAGAGTTTATCTTTAATATCGTCGGTTGGATCAATAATTTCAAATCCAACAACTTCATTTCTAACTACTCTACCAAGACTTTCCATTTCATCAGTAAAACCTCTTAAACCTTGAATGTTTTTTTCAATTTTAATTTGTGACACAAAAGTCCCCTTACCTTTGTGTTTGTATAAGTATCCATCAGTTACTAAATTATTAAGTGCTTGTCTAACTGTCATTCTTGATACATTGTATTGGTCTTTTAATTGATTTTCACTAGGAATTAAATCTCCTGCTTTTAATTTTTTTTGTTGAATCTTAATTTTTATATCATTTTCAATTACTTGATAAATTGGTTTTTGCACCATTATCCCCACCATTTCTTACTCTATTATATAACAAAATTGATTTTTTTTCCATACCCTTGAGTTTAATGTAATTATATAATATAATTGTTATTTGAACGGAGGTATAGATATGGATTTATATTTAACATGTGATATTGGTGGCACTGATTTAAAGTATGGAATTATTGATATTAAGAGTAATTTAATAACAAAAGGTTCGGTTTCTACACATGCAAAAGAGGGCGGTAGAGCAATTTTAGACCAAATTGTCGAAATTTATAACAATCATAAAAATGATTATAATATTAAAGGGATTGCGATAAGTTCTGCCGGTGTTGTTGATCCTAATACTACAATCATTCTAGATGCTACAAATACTATTACTAATTTTATTGGATTAAACATTAGAGAATATTTAAATGAAAAACTAGGAAACATTAATATCTCAGTTGAAAATGATGTTAATTGTATGGCACTTTGTGAAGCATTTAAAGGTAGTGGCATTAATTCAAAGAGCATGGCAGCAATGACAATTGGTACTGGAATTGGTGGTGCTATTGTAATAGATGGAAATTTAATTCATGGAAATGGATATAGTGCAGGTGAATGGGGCAATATGTATATAAATGGTTTAGTTTATGAAAAACAAGCATCTACTCGTGCGCTAGTACTTGAAGCTAAAAAAATAAATAATAATATTAAAAATGGTGTGGATGTCTTTACGTTATATGATGATAATGATCCATTAATCAAAGTTGTTGTAAATAACTTCTTTGAAGCATTGAGTAGTGGGATTGCTAATATAATATATTCACTTAATCCAGAAAAATTTGTTATTGGTGGTGGAATTACTGCAAGAGGTACTAAATTTATTGAAGAATTAAAAACATATGTTAAACCTAAGTTATCTCCTTATATTTACAGCAAAACAGAGATTGTGATCGCAGAACATAAAAATGATGCTGGTATGCTTGGTGCGTTTGAAAATTATAAAAAACATTTCATAAATAAGTAATAATTAATGTTAGCAAAAGCTAACATTTTTTTATTAATTTTTTTAATTAAAAAAAGAAGCCTAGATTAACTAGACTTCTTAAAATATTTTAAATTATTTTTTTAAGTTATATAATGATTTTAAACCTAAGAATTTAGCACTTGCTCCTAATTGATCTTCGATTCTCATTAATTGATTGTATTTTGCAATACGGTCTGTTCTTGATGCTGAACCTGTTTTAATTTGTCCTGCATTTGTTGCAACAGCTAAGTCAGCAATGAAAGTATCTTCTGTTTCACCACTTCTGTGTGAAATAACTGCTGTATAACCAGCACGTTTTGCCATTTCAATTGCATCTAGAGTTTCAGTAATTGTACCGATTTGGTTTAATTTAACTAAAATTGAGTTAGCAATACCATTTTCAATTCCACGACCTAATCTTTCTGTGTTTGTAACGAATAAATCGTCACCAACTAATTGGATTTTGTCTCCTAGAATTTCTGTTAAGTATGCCCATCCTTCCCAATCTTCTTCATCTAATCCATCTTCGATTGATACAATTGGGTATTTTTTAACTAATTCAGCATAGAAGTTTGCTAATTCTTTATTAGTAAATTCTTTTCCGCCTTCACCAGCTAATACATATTTTTTAGTATCTTTGTTGTAGAATTCACTTGAAGCAACGTCCATTGCTAACATGATATCTACTCCTGGTTTGTATCCTGCTTTTTCAATAGCTTCAACGATTACTTTAAGTGCGTCTTCGTTTGATGCTAAGTTTGGTGCGAAACCACCTTCATCACCAACACCTGTATTTAAGCCACGTCCTTTTAATACGTTTCTTAAACTATGGAAAATTTCAGCTCCCATACGGATTGCTTCTTTGAATGTTGGTGCACTTACTGGCATAACCATGAATTCTTGGAAGTCAACGTTGTTGTCAGCATGTGATCCACCATTAATAATATTTAACATTGGTAATGGTAATTGTTTTGCATTTGCTCCACCTAAGTATGTATATAATTCTACACCTAAGTAGTCAGCTGCTGCTCTTGCAACTGCCATAGATACACCTAAGATTGCGTTTGCTCCTAATTTACCTTTATTTTTAGTTCCATCTAATTCTAAAAGTAATTTGTCAATTCCTAATTGGTCTGTTACATCATAACCAATTAATTCTTCAGCAATAATATCATTAACGTTTGATACTGCTTTTAAAACACCTTTTCCTAAGTAACGTGATTTATCACCGTCTCTTAATTCTACTGCTTCAAATGCTCCTGTTGATGCTCCTGATGGTACTAATGCACGACCAAAAGATCCTGATTCTGTGTAAACTTCAACTTCTACTGTTGGGTTACCGCGTGAGTCTAATACTTCACGTGCGTAAACTAATTCGATAAATGGCATGTCTCTCAACTCCTTATTTAAATTTTGCCGTTTCTTACATACTTAATTATACAATAAAATCTTACTTTTTGAAAGATGTTGCTTTTTAGAAAACGTTTACTAATTACTTAACAACACTTTCTATTTTGGGTTTTATTATTAAAAATAATGCTGGGGAGATAATTCCCTTAATCACATTAACTAAACCAAACATTATTATAATCGTTTTTACGATCGATAAAACACTCTCACTACTATATTTAGGATCACTAAGTAAACTAAAAATTGTTAGATGAGAATATCCTGACATAAACATTGGCATGGTAATTATTGTATGAAATACAGTCATACCAATTGTCAAAATTATAGATGAAAGTAAACTACATGTAATAAATTCACTTATACTAGTTTTTTTAACGTTTGTTGGTAGTGCATAAATTAATGGTTTTTGTTTTTTCTTAAAAATTACTGTTGTAATATAGTAAGATAAAATAATTAGGTATGAGGCAAGTATCGCAATCACTTCACCTAAAAACTTCCAGATATAATCTGCTTCCATTGCTGTCTTAGAAGGTAAGAAAAACCTTACTAGACTTCTAAGGATAATTACTAAACTAGCATTTTTATAGCCTAACATTAATATTGATATTAATATTACGACCTCACTAAAATCTAATTTAACACCAATAATACCGATTGGTACTTCAAAGAAACCTACCACAATAGCTATAACACTCATGTTTACTACATACATCATTTGCTTTGTAGTCATTGTTTCTTTTTTTAAATCACTAGTAGTATTATTAAATACTAATAGTTGTCCGAGTAATGCGATTATTGCAATTATTAAAAAATATTGCATCTGTTATCCCTCCTTAGGTAAAAAAATCGCCTACTTCGGGGCGATAAAAAAAGAATTGATATAATTCTCTCTTCTTCCATCCAGACTATAACTGTCGGTTCTAGAATTTAACTAGATCAACCTAAAAAGGCTCGCGGACTATACCGCCGGTGGAGACTTACACTCCGCCCTGAAGATTCATTTATAATATTTATACATTCATTTTATCATATATATTTAGATACTTGCTTTTTATCTTTTTTTGAAAACGTTTTATATCTACTCTTTATATATTTTTTAGTATAATATAGATGTAAATAACGAGGAGATGAATTAATTATGAATAAACGTTTTGTCGGTTTAATTATTTTAGACGGATACGGATTAGCAAAAGCAAGTCCTTCAAACTCTGTAAGTCTTGCTAAAACTCCATATATGGAGCATTTACTAAGCACATATCCAAATAGTACTTTAACAACATGTGGTGAAGCAGTAGGTTTACCTGAAGGTCAAATGGGTAACAGTGAAGTTGGTCATTTAAATTTAGGGGCAGGTAGAGTAGTTTATCAATCACTATCAAGAATTAATGTTGCTATTAAAGATGGAGATTTTTTCAAGAATAAAGCATTTTTAAATGCAGTTGATCATGTTAAAAAACATAATTCAAAACTACATATTATGGGTCTTGTTAGTGATGGTGGTGTTCACTCACATCTTAATCACTTAAAAGCATTAATTCGCCTAGCAAAAAGCCATGATTTAGGAAATAACACTTATCTTCATGCATTCATGGATGGTAGAGATACTTCACAAACAGGTGGATATGAATATCTAAATACTTTAATTAAAGCAGGTGCACACGTATCTACAGTAAGTGGTAGATATTATGCAATGGATAGAGATAATAACTGGGATAGAATCCAAATTGCATATGATGCAATGGTTTTAGGCAATGGTCCTAAATTTAGTAATCCTTTAGATGGCATTAAAGATGCTTATGATAAAGGATTATCTGATGAATTTATTGTTCCATTTGTTGTTGATGAAAAAGGGTTAATTGGTGATAATGATGCAGTTATTTTTGCAAACTTCAGACCAGACCGTGCAATTAGAATTGCTACTGCAATTTCAAATCCAAATGAAGCTAACTTCTTCCATACCGATGGTAAGGCTAGTTTTAATGTAACTAAAGAATTACATAACATTAACTTTGTTTCAATGATGCATTATCATGAAAAAGTTAAGGGTGAACTTGCTTATCCACTGCAAAAATTAGATAACTTATATGGTGAAGTTATTGCTAATAATGGATTACATCAATTAAGAATTGCTGAAACTGAAAAATATGCTCACGTTACTTTCTTCTTTGATGGCGGTAAAGAAATGCAATTAAAAAATGCAGAACGTATTTTAATTGAATCACCAAGAGTTGCAACCTATGATTTAAAACCTGAAATGGGTGCATATGAAATTAGAGATAAAGCAGTTAAAGCCATTAAAGAAAATAAATTTGACACAATGATTTTAAACTTTGCAAATCCAGATATGGTTGGTCATACTGGTTCAATCGAAGCTACAACAAAAGCTGTTGAAGTTGTTGATGAATGTATGAAAGATGTTGTTGAAGCAATCTTAAGTGTTGGTGGTGTTGCAGTTGTTCTAGCAGATCATGGTAATGCTGAAGAAATGAGAAATGAAGATGGTACTCCTCAAACAGCTCATACAACAAATCCAGTACCATTTATCATAACAGATACAAATTATACTGTAGATGGTGGTGGAGCACTTTGTGATATCGCACCAACAATGTTAGACTTACTTGGTGTAACAAAACCTGAAGAAATGACTGGTAAGTCATTAGTTCATAAAAAATAAATAGTTAAATAATAAGACCTCTCAAATGAAAGGTCTTTTATTTATCTCTTAAAATTTGCTTATTGTATTAACTGCTTCTTTCCATCTTAAATAGTTTTTTGATAGATCCTTACTTGGAACATAAATTCTTTTAATTTTTTGTAAATTTGTAATTTCTTCAATATTTTTAAAAAATCCAGTTTTTAATCCAGCAATATAACTTGAACCAAGTCCGGTTATTTCTGTTTCTTTATTTTGAATTAAATTACACTTGATTAAATCGGCTTGAAATTGCATTAAATAATTATTGTTAGAAACACCACCATCAACCTTAATGTCTTCTATCTTAATGTTATTTTCTAACTCCATCACTTTTAAAATATCTGTTACTTGATAAGCAATACTATTTAGTGTTGCTTTCATAATATCTTCTTTTTTAGTGTTTGCATCAAGCCCTAAAATAGCACCACGGATTGTCTCATTCCAGTAAGGTGCACCAAGTCCAACAAATGCTGGTATTACGTATACTTTATCGTCTATTGAGTTATATGCCATTTCTTCTGATTCTCTTGTATCGTTAATTAAGTTAAGCTTATCTCTCATCCACTTTAATGCTTCACCGCCCATAAAGACTGAACCTTCTAAAGCATAATTAGTTTTATTACCATTTAGTTTCCAAGCAACCGTTGTTAGTAATCCAGTTTTAGAATATAGCAAATTATCTTCTAAATTTAAAAGAATAAAACAGCCAGTTCCATAAGTGATTTTTGCCTGACCTATACTATGACATAAGTGACCAAATAAGGCACTTGATTGATCACCAATAACAGCGTTAATAGGAATTAGAGTACCTGAAATTTCGATGTGACCAAATAAACTATCGTTATCTAATACTTTTGGTAATATACTATTTGGTATTTCTAATAAATCTAGAATTTCTTGATCATACTTATTTTCTTTAATATTATAAAGCATTGTTCTTGAAGCATTAGTTATATCAGTATAATGATTTTTTTCCTTTGAAAGATTATAGATTAAGAAACTATCAATTGTTCCAAACATTAAATCACTTGGATTACCTTTATAATTATTAAGTAAATATTTAATTTTTGAGGCACTAAAATAAGGATTTATCAAGAGTCCTGTTTTTTTAAATATTAAATCGCCATAACCTTTATTTTTCCATTCATCGGTTATATTTTTTGTATGAGCAGATTGCCAACTAATCGCATCATCAAAGACTTTACCAGTCTTTTTATCCCAAAGAACTGTTGTTTCTCTTTGGTTCGTTATAGTAAATGAATCAACTTCATCGGGTTTTAAATTAAATCGCATAAAAAGTCTTTTAATTAAGCTTTTTACTGAAAGCAATATTTCATCAGCACTTTGCATGATTCTAGAGTCACTATATTTATTTAAAACAAGTTCAATATAGTCACTATAGATAATTTCTGCTTTTTTATTTATTAGAAGAATCCTTGAAGAAGTTGTTCCTTGATCAATTACTATAATATATTTTTTCATATTCTTTCAATCACCCATTTTGAAATATCTTCAATTAGCATATCTTTTTCAACATCATTAAAAATATTATGATAACTATTCTCATATACAAGTAGTGTTTTATCTTTTGATTTTATCTTTTCCATAATATATTTACCATTTGAAGGTGATACTATTTCATCTGAACTACTGTAAATAAAAAGGGCATTTGTTACATACTTTTTGTAATTCTTTTTAAGTCTTCTAATCCCTTTAAATAATACTTCGTTAATTAATTTAAAGTGAATATACTCCAAATCATAACCATCTACTACATAATTATTATCATGAACTAATTTTGAATCTTTAAAGTTAGTTCTAGATCTTTTATTGTTTAAAAATACTTTAGGAATATATCTAACTTTACTTAATCTAGGTAAGTAATCTGTTGGTGATGATGTTACAATTACACCATTGATATTGTTATTTATACTTGCATATAAGTTTGTAATAACACCGCCCATGCTATGACCAATTAAAAAAACATTTTTTGTGTTTTCATAAGCATATTTTACTAAGCGGTCTAAATCATTTAAATAATACTGATATTTTTTAATGTAGCCTCTTTTACCAAAACTCTTACCATGACCATATAAGTCATAAGTAATTACATTAAAACCTTTTTCTTTTAAAGCTTCTGCTGCTTCTTTGTAACTTTTAGAATATTCACCCATACCATGAGTAATAATAAGTGTTGTATTTTTACTATTATTTTCATTTGGAATAAATTCATTCACATTTATAAAATTATCTTTAACTATCATATAATCAACCTCACATATATTATATTTTACCATTTATATCTAAAAAAGTGGACTATATTACACATTACATCTAACAACTTTTTTAATTAAGGGAAATAATCTTTAAAATAAAACTATAGTCAGATATATCATCCCAACTATAGTTTTATTATCTTAATTTCTATTTTTAATTTTCTAATTATTGTACTTCTTATTTACTGAATCAATATGTTCTTCTTTTATTTCATCAGATAATAAAGTTTTGACTTTTAATTTTTCTAAGAAAGTTGCTACTTGTTCATCTTCAAGTATATCAGTTGAAGTTTTAAGACGTTTTTTAACTATAGAAATAGAGTCTCTAAAATTATGAATGTTACTCTCAAAATTACTTGTTATTTTTTTCAATTTACTTCTATTGCTAAAAGCTATAAAAGAATGAATATTATCACTTGGAATTTCTAAGTATTTTTCTATTGCCTTGGTATGTGCAAAGTTTTGTCTAACTGGGTTATAAAACTTGTGTTTTGAATATTTATTAAAAACTTGTGTCCATTTTTCGTCTTTATCATTTCCGTAAATCCAGCCACCATAATTTTTAATTTCAAAAACGTAGATGCCTGTTTTATGTACACCAACAATATCTATTTCGGTATATGATGTTTTTTCATTATCTAAGTACATATTTAGGAAAATATTATCTTGGGGAAAAATCTTTATTAATTTTGTATAAAATTTAAATTCTCCAAAATATCCCTTATCAAAATACATTTTAAAAAAACCAACACCGCTCTTATTTTTATACTTAGTTTTATAAAATAAAATATAATTATATAAAAATAAAACTAACTTAAATATTAAGTTTAATATTAAAGTTACTATAGCAGTAAATAATATTATTACAACTGGATCTTTCTTTTTTCTTTTTGCCATTCAATCATTTTCTCCTTTTATAAATACTGATTATCAAACAAATACTTCACTATTTTTTTTACTTAACTTAAGCTCATTAATATAGCCAATTAAAAATACTATTCCAATTAAAAGGACCCCAATTACTGGTCCGTTTAAAAACGGTATTTCTTCAAGTGGTGGTCTTTTTAGATACATCGCATTAGGATTAGGTTTCCCACTTAAAACAAAAATGACATTTATACATAAACCGATAAATCCAAGTCCAAGGAGGCCAATAGAAAATACTATTGCATTTTTTCCCCACTTAATTAAGTTCTTTTTCTCTCTCTGCTAAGAACTGATCTCTATAGAGATTATAATATAAGCCTTTATTTTTTAAAAGTTCTTTATGTGTTCCTATTTCAATTATTTTTCCAAATTCTAACATCACAATTAAATCACTATCAACAATTGTTGATAATCTGTGAGCAACCGTTAAACTAGTTCTATTACTTAACAGTTTTTTTGTTGCTTCAATAATCTTTTTTTCACTCTCACTATCAATTGAAGATGTTGCTTCATCAAGGATTAAAATTTTAGGATCATTTAATAACGCTCTTGCAAAAGATATTAATTGTTTTTGGCCAAGTGATAATAAATTACCCCCTTCACCAACATGGGTATCATATTTATTATCAAGACTCATAATAAAATCATGTATACCAACTTCTTTTGCTACTTCAATCATTTCTTCATCTTTAGCTTCTAACTTACCGTATTTAATGTTTTCTCTAATTGTTGTTGAAAATAAATGTGGACTTTGCAGCACATAGCCAATTTGTGAATGAAGCCAGTTAATACTTCTATCCCTGTAATCTATTCCATCAATTAAAATTTCGCCACTTGTTGGTTCATAAAATCTTGCTAGTAAATTAATAAGTGTGGTTTTACCACTTCCAGTATGACCAACAAATGCAACTTTCATTCCTGCATTAATCTTTAAATTAAAATTATCTAAGATTACTTCTCCTTCATTGTATGAGAAATTAACGTTTCTATATTCAACATCACCTATGATTGTTTCATAGTTTTCTTTAATTGGATTAAAAGTATCACCATATTTTAAAATAACTTCTTCTTTATCTGTTATTTGTGGCTTTTCTTCAATTAATGCAACAATGCGCTCTGCAGAGGCTTGAGCTTGTTGAATACTTGACATAATATTTGTAATCATAATAATTGGATCAAAAAAGCTTACAGTTGCTCTTATGAATAAAAATAATGTACTAATCTTAATTGCATCATTTAATACTAAACTACTTCCAGCATACATAACAATACCTAAAACACTATATGTTGCAAAAAGAATAATTGATGAAAATAATGCTGAAATTGAGATTGCTCTAATACTTGATCTTCTTAGGTCATTAATAACATTACCAAACTCTTCTAAATTATCATCTTCAATTCCTAGTGTTTTTGTAGTTTTTGCACCTAGAAATGCTTCGCTATATTTTGCTGTTGCAATTGAGTTATATTTTCTTGATTCACGGTGTGACTTTAATATTTTCTTTCTAAATAAAATTGCAATTATAAACATTAAAGGAATTGATACTAAAACAATTAATGCAAGTTTTACAGAATAAATAAATAATACAACTAATGTAAATATCATAAAAAGTGCTGACCAGAAAAAGTCAACTAATGACCATGAAATAATATTTGCTAACTTTTTAGAATCAGAGGTCATTCTTGCCATGATCCACCCTTGTGCATTTTTATCAAAGTAATCAAATGATAATCTTTGTAAGTTATCAAATGCTTCTTTTCTAAATTCATAGTTAACTCTTGCTTCAATTTCACTTCCTTGTTTAACAAAGAAGAAAACTAGAAGTCCAAATCCAAGGGCAAAAAAGATATTAAATATAATATAAAATGGTAGTGTCTTTAAATCTTTTGCTTCAATAAAATTATCAATTGCATAAACGTTAATAACATTAACTAGCGCATCAAATAAAGCAAGTGTAATTGCAAGTAAAACTAAGACTATAATTTTACCCTTTAGTTTTTTTACAATACTAAATACTTTTTTCCAAACACCTAATGAAATTTTACTTTCTAATAAATCTTCATGATTATTTTCCATTAATTTCACTCCTTACAAGCTCTAAGAACTCCTCTTCCAATGCACCTTGAATATCCCATAAGTTTTTATATAAACCTTCTTTATTTTTAAGTTCATCGTGAGTTCCAATTGATTCAATTTCATTATTGTTTAATACAATAATTTTATCTGCTTCTTTTGCTGTTGTCATTCTGTGGGTAATGATAATATTTGTTTGATTTTCATTACTTGCTTTTAATTGGTTTCTAATATCTAAGTCTGTTTTATTATCAAGTGCGGATAGCGCATCATCAAAAATTATTATCGGTAGTCTACTTACTAAAATTCTTGCAATAGCAACCCTCTGTTTTTGACCTCCTGATAGTGTTGAACCTTGTTCACCAACAACTGTATCATAACCTTGTTTAAAAGTATTAATATCTTTTTCTAGACTAGCAATTTTAGCGGCCTTTAAAATATCTGCTTCATTTGCTTTTTTATTAGCAATCGAAATATTTTGATAAACTGTCTTACTATATAAGAATGGATCCTGTAAGACTGTTCCAATGTTTCTTCTTAAGTATCTTTTGCTAATGTCTCTAAGTTCTACACCATTAATAGTAATTGAACCTTCATAATCATACATTTTAAGTAAGAGATTAATAATTGTGCTCTTACCACTTCCGGTCTTTCCAATAATAGCGACCGTTTCGCCTGCTTTAATTTCAAAACTAACATTATTAAGTAAATGTCTACTTTCATCAATAAATTTAAAACTTACATTTGAAAAGACAATATTTCCATTTATTTCTGGCATTAAAGTTCCATCATTTAAATATTCAGTTTCTTGTTTCATAATTTCTTCTAAGCGCTCTGATGCAACTAATGCTTTACCATATTCATTGATAATACGACCAAGTCCTCTAACCGGCCAAATTAACATCCCAGCAAGCATAATAGTACTTGATATATCTGAAATACTAAACATATTTTTATTTGCATAGTATACACCTATTAATATTACAATTAAAAACTGTAACATCATAAAAAAGTCCATTATACTCCAGTATCCAGCTACTAATTTTCCTGCTCTAATTTCACTATTTTGATAAGCGATATTTTTTGCTTCTAGTTTTTCAACTTCATGTTTCTCATTAGCAAATGCTCTAACAACTCTTGCGGCACTAACATTTTCCTGAATAACAACAACCATTTCCGCTTCTTTTGTTTCTACATCTTTAAATACTTTATCGATTTTACTAAAATAAATAATTGATGAAATTCCTGTAACAGGAATTAAGGCTAATGATACATACATAATTGTTTGATTAATCAATGCCATTTGATAAGCACCAAAAACAAGTGATGATAAAATCCCTAGTAATTCCATTACTCTATTTGATACAAACTCTTTAGTTAAATCTATATCCGTTGTTACTCTTTGTATTAAATCACCTGAATCAACATTATTATGATAACCATAACTTAAATTTTGAATATGATCATAAGTTTTTGTTCTAAGATTTCTACTTACATTTTCACTTAAGACTCCTTTTAGTCTTGTTTCAAAATAAAGCATGATATATCTAACTAGTTGCCATGCAAGCAGCATTAAAATAATTGATAAAACTATACTTACTATGTCTTCATATTGATTAATAAAGTTTAAGATAAAGCTAGGTAGATTAGTTTTCCCTTCTACATCTACAACATTTAAAAATAATTCCAGTTTATTAATTAAGATATTACTAAACATTGGAATATATGAAAATGTCAGACGGTGAAAAATAGTTAGTAAAACAACAACGAATACTAAAAATCCATTACCTTTTAAATGTTTAAATAAGTTTTTATTACGTATCATAAGGATCCCCTTTTACAAATTTCCCTGCAGTATATCCGGTAGAAAATGCCAGTGTTATATTAAATCCACCAGTATATGCATTATAGTCTAAGATTTCACCACAAAATGAAATCTTATCATTTAATTTTGATTTTAAAGTTTTAGGGTTAATTTCATTTAACTTAATCCCACCATTTGTTACAAATGCACTGTTAAAACCACGTGTTGTATAAATTAAAATACTAAAGTTTTTCAAATAGTATTTTAAATCAAACTCATTGTTTTTTAATGTTTCTAAATATTTAATTAGTCTTTCTGGTAAATGTTTATAATCATCTTCCACAATATCTTTAATATTTACACTTGGAATAAAGTCAATTAAAATTTTTGCTTCTTTTTCTTTTTCTAGTATTTTACTTACCTCATAACTAGCTCTAAGTGCTGCTGGTCCTGATATTCCAAAATGAGTAAATAATAAATCATGTTTAATTTCTTTAATTACTTTCCCTTTAGCATTAACAATTTTTAAAACTACATCTTTAAACGATAACCCCTGGAGTGTTTTATCCATAATAAAAGAATCATTTGATACAAGTGGTACCTCTGCAGGTAGTAGTTCTGTTATCGTATGACCAAAATCCTTAGCAAAATTATAGCCACTTCCATCAGATCCTGTATTAGGTAAAATGATTCCACCGGTTGCTATTATTAAGTAGTCATATTTAAAATTAATATCATCATTAATTATTAAATAATTGTCTTTTACTTCTTTTACTCTTGTATTAAACATAATTTTAACGCCTATTTTTTTTAATTCTTCTTCTAAAGTTCTTACAATATCAAATGACTTATTACTAACAGGAATCATTCTTGAATGATCTTCTTCTTTTAAGGTAGTTCCTCTACTATTAAAAAACTCCATTATCTCAAGGGGACCAAAGTTTTCAATTGTACTATATAAAAATTTATGATTTTTAGGAACATTTAATAACACTTCTTCTCTACTAACATTAGCAGTAACATTACATCTGCCACCACCCGTTAACTTTAATTTTCTTCCTAATTCATTATTTCCTTCAATTAAGATGACTTCATCATTTTTATAATGCTTTTTTGCACTAATTGCTGCCATCATACCTGATGTTCCGCCACCGATTATTACAATTTTACTCAAGATTACCACCCCTATTTAATGCATATTATTATATCATTTTACATAATAAAAAGGAAGATTATTTAAATCTTCCTTTAATTAAAAATTATTTATTGCGTCTTTGTCTAATCTAAAGACAGTCCAGTCATCCATTTTTCTAGCCCCAAGCTTTTCATAAAACTTAATACTTGGTAAATTCCAGTCTAGACAAACCCACTCAATGCGCTCTAATTCTTCAGCTTTAGCTTTTTTTACTAGATAATTAAAAACATTTTTGCCAAGCCCTAATCCTCTATATTCTTCTAAAATAAAGATATCTTCTAAATATAGTCCAGGCTTTGTAACGAATGTTGAAAAATTATAAAAATATAAGGCAAAACCTACATCTATATTATTATGTGTTATGATAATAACTTCAGCTTTTTTTTCTTCAAAAACCCATTTTTCAATTAACTTATAATCTCCACTAACCATATGTTCTAACTTTTCATATTTAGCCATTTTTAATATGTAGTCAAAAATTAATTTACTATCATTTTTATTTGCTTTTCTAATATTGTTCATCTACTTCATCCTTACTTTTCTTAAATACGACAAATGTCATGTACAAGTATTCTAACACAAAGTTACTTATCATTGTAATAGCTAGAATTAAATAACTATTTACTAACGCTTTATCAGCCATATCACCTAAAATAGTTGATACTGGTGTAAAGACTAAATAGAATAATAAAACCTTGATCATTGCAACACTAACATTTGATTGATCTTTAAAAGTAAATTTTCTGTTTGCTGTAAAATTCCATAAAATTGAAAGAATTAAACTAATTAAATAACTTGGCCAATAAGGAAGATTAGTAAAACTTTCTAAAATTGCAAATGAGCCAATTTGAATAAGTCCTGCTGAGATTGAAAATAACACAAACTTTAATACTTTAATAAATTCTTTATTTCTCATATTTGTCCTCACATTTTTATTAATTGTATCACTATTTACTAATAATTACAATTATTTATAGTTTAACAAATATTTACTCAACATTAACCTTTAAAACATCAAAACCTAACTTTTCAATTGATTCTTTAACAATATTGACATCAAAATCATCATTGAAATCAAATGTCACTTTACTTGAATTAAACATTACGTTCACTGAACTTTTTACTACCTCTTTATGACTCTTAACTGCTTTATCAATTTTCATCAAACATGATGGACATGATAATTCTTCTAATTTAAATTCTGCTTTTTTCATTATTTTCTCCTTTTAATTTATATCTCAATAATCTCATACCATTTAATATAACTACTAATATACTTAACTCATGTACTAACATTCCAACACTCATATCAACTAAATCACTAAAAATTAATCCTGTTACTAAAACTAATACCACTAAAAGCGCAATTATAATATTTTGTTTCATATTTCTAGTTATTTTTTTAGTAAGACCATACGCAAATGTTAGTTTGCCAAAACTTGAATTCATTAATACAATATCACTTGTTTCAATTGCAACCTCAGTTCCACTTCCCATTGCAATCGAGACATTAGCTAAAGCAAGACTTGGACTATCATTAATCCCATCACCAACAAAAACTACTATCTCACCCTTACTTTTTAATTCTTTAACATAATTACTCTTATCTTCAGGTAACATATTACCAAATGCTAAATCAAAGTTTAACTCTAAAGCTACTTGATCTACTACTGTTTGGTTATCACCTGATAATAAAATTAGCTTTTTGGCACCGAGTTTTCTAAGCTTAGATAACTCAGTCTTAACATTATCTCTAATTTTATCTTTAATTCCTAAGACTAATTTTAGTTTGTTATTTTGGCCAACTAAAACAATTGTTTGGCCATCATTTTCCATTTCTTTAATTTTTGTCTTAAATTCATTATCAATAAAGATATTTTCTTTTTCAAAAAGGCTAACATTGCCAACTAAAACTAAATTATTATCAATACTTGCTTTAATCCCATAACCTTTAAGGACTAACGTATTTGATATCTCATGAGTCTTCATATCACCAAGGTGATTTGTTATTGCGTTTGCAAGTGGATGAAGTGACTCTTTTTCAACTGAATATAAATACTCTAAAATTTCATTATCGCTATCTATGTTAATTAATTCAATTACTCTAGGACTTCCCATAGTAAGTGTTCCTGTTTTATCAAAGATAAAAGTTTTAGCTTTTGCAAAGTCATTAATTGACTCACTACCTTTAAGCAAGACTCCATTTCTAGCCCCACTTCCAATTCCAGATACACTTGATACTGGAACGCCAATTACTAATGCACCAGGACAACCTAAGACTAAAATACTAACTGCTAAATTAATATCTTTAAATATTATAAAAACTAATAATCCAAGTAATAAGACAAACGGAGTGTAATATTTAGCAAATGAATCAATAAACTTTTCTGCCTTACTCTTTGAATCTTGAGCTTCTTCAACTAAATGAATAATTTTACTATAAGTGGTATCATCACCTACTTTAGTTGCTACCACTTCAATTGTTCCATTATCAACAATTGTTGAAGCAAAGACTAATGATCCTTCTTCTTTGGCTACAGGCTTTGATTCTCCAGTAATACTTGATTCATCAACGCTTGCTAATCCCTTAAGTACATTTCCTTCAACAGGAATTTTAGCACCAGTTTTAACTAAGACTATATCACCTACTAAGACATCATCGACGTCTACTAAAACATAATCATCATCAATCTTTTTAAGTGCTTTTTGCGGCTTAAAATCAATTAGTTTTTTAATTGCACTTCTTGCCTTACCAATTGTTTTTTGTTCAAGAAAAGCACCAAATAAAAATAAGAAAGTTACAATTGCTGATTCTTCATAATTTTTTATAATAAATGCACCAAGTACAGCAATTGTTACAAGTAAGTCAATCGTTACTAATTTGTATCTAAGCGCACTAAATGCTTGAATCATAATTGGAAGTATCCCAATAATTGATGCAGCCATTAAAAATATTTCAAATAGTTCATCGTTTTTAAAAATCCATTTAGTAAGGAAACCTAAAACAATTAAGATTGCATTTAAAATGATAATTATAATCTTATTTCTTAAGATAAAACTTGTTATTTTACTCATTGTAATATGCCTTATCTAATTCTTCAAAGATCTTATAGACCATATAATAAGTTTCACATGTATCACTGGGTACCTTATAATTTGAAGTGATCTTTCTTAATTCCTTAAATTCATTATCTAGGTTAAAGTCTTTATTATTTAACTTTAAAATCATTTTATCAAAAGCATCACTTACTTCATAAAACTCATTATGAGTTTTACCATGAACCTTCTTTACTACTGGGACAAACTTTTTTAAAGTTTCTATTTTGTTTTCTAATTCTTTATTAAACATAATATTACCTCTCTTTCACTAGTAGTATAGCAAAGTTTAATATAAAAAAAATTGACCTAGGTCAAATTTTATTATTTTGATGCTTCCCATAAATAAATACTGGCAATAGTATTATATGGTGTGTATAAATTTTTAAAATATATCCAGTCTTCCTTACTAATACTATCTTTATTATATAGTCGCATAATTCCTCTTTTAATTCCTAAATCAAGAAAACTTATTACATCTCTTCTATTAAAGCTATGAATTAATAACATTTCTGCAGTCCACGTACCCACTCCTTTTAATTTTATTAATTCCTCTACAATTAAATGGTCAGGTAAATTATTTAAATTATTATATATATAAGGCTTATCAATAAAATTTTTAGCAATATCTTTCATATAACTAACTTTTCTAAACGAAATACCAATACTTTGTAGTAAAGAATCATCTAGCTCAAATATCTTTTCAGGCGTTAGATCAATAACAATATTATTTAATCTTTCATTAATCGTCTTTGCGGCTTTAGTGCTTACTTGCTGACTTATAATACTACTTATTAGTGAAGTAAATATATCACTATTAAGTTCTCTTTTAATAAATCCTGTCTTTTTAATATAATCACCTAAAACTTTATCTTTTTTTATTAAATAATCAAGTTCTTCTTTTCCATACTCTATATATTTCATTTTATCACCTATCTTAATTATATCACTTTGTTTAATTTAGTATATTAATTGATTTTTAGCCTCATTAATCTATAATAGATGTGGTGATATAATGATTAAACTAGAAAAGATAAATAAATCATTTAATAATGAGATAATACTAAAAGATATATCATTAGAAATTGATAGCTCGGAAATATTTGGAATAGTTGGTTTAAGTGGCACAGGTAAAAGCACGCTACTTAAAATTATGAATGGGTTTTTAAGTCCTGATACTGGACTTATTTATGTTGATAATATTTTGCTGAGTAAAGATAATAAATTAGATATTGTAAAAAAGACTGCAACAATTTTCCAAGAATATAACTTGCTTAATAACTTAAATGTAATAAAAAATATTTTACTTCCCTTAAAGGTTAGAGGTAAAATTAATGAAGATGATATTTTAAAGGCAAGAAAGTTATTAGAGTTTATCAATATGAGTGATTTTGAAAATAGTAATATTCAAACATTATCTGGTGGTCAAAAACAGAGGGTTGCTATTGCAAGAGCACTTATAACTGATCCTAAAATAATCTTTTGTGATGAACCAACAAGTGCACTTGATAAGGAAAATACTAATACCATCTTAGAACTACTAAAAAATATTAATAATACCTTTAAGACAACTATCATTATAGTCTCTCATGACATTAACGTTATAAAAGCAATTACTAATAAAACTGCAATTATTACTAATGGGGCTTTAGAAGAAATAGTTACAGTTAAAAATAAAGCAATTAATAGTCTTTCTTATAAGGAGGAATTATTAAATGATTGATGCAATTATTACTTATAAGGAAAGATTAATTATTGCCTTACTTGAAACTCTAGATATGGTTTTAGTTTCTTCATTAATTTCTATTATCTTTGGGATTAGTCTAGGATTACTTTTATTTTTGTTTAGAAAAAATAGCATTTATCAAAATAAACTACTATATTCAGTAATATCGGTTATTAGTAATATTATTAGATCTATTCCCTTTATCTTATTCATTATAGTTTTAATCCCCTTTAACAGATTAATTATTGGAACTGGTTTTGGAGTTAATGCTTCTAAAATACCTTTGAGTTTAATTGGGATTGCTAGTCTTTCTAGACTAGCAGAACAAACATTTATAAAACTTGATAATAACTTATATGAAACTAGTTATACAATGGGGTCTAGTAAAAAGAATTATATTAAATACTTCTTGTTAAATGAGGCAAGAGGTCAATTAGTTTTAAATATCACTACAACAATTATTAGTATTATTGCTTATTCTACTGTTGTTGGTACTATTGGTGGTGGTGGGTTAGGTTATCTTGCAATTAATGAGGGGTTTTCTAACTTTCAGTATAATTTAATGTGGGTCATAATTATTATTATGATTATTATTGTTTCAGTTATTCAAACAGGTGGCAACTTAATAGCTAGAAAAATAGACAAGAGGTAAATACATGAAGAAAATATTAGGATTTAGTTTTATATTATTAATAGGATTATTTTTAGTTGGTTGTAAAAAAGATGAAACAAAAACTATCAAAGTAGGGATTTCTTTTCAACCAATGCGAGATATTTTAGAATTAATTAGTGATGATTTAAAAAATGAAGGTTATAAATTAGAAATAGTTGAACAGGCACTTGAGGTTAATAATATTGCTTTAAAAGATAATGAAATTGATGCCAATATGATTCAACATCAATACTACTTAAATTTATTCAATAGTGCCCATAATACAAATTTAGTTGTTGTTCAAAATATCTATCATGCAATCTATGCTCTTTATTCAAAAGATTATAAAAATATCGATGAAATTCCAAACGGATCAAATATTACACTACCTGATGATGCATCAAATACAAGCCGTGCTTTATACTTACTGGGACAAGCAAATTTATTAACATTTAAAGATAATAAAAAAGTTAATTTAACTACTGACGATATTTTAGAAAATAAAAAGAATTTAACTTTTAATGAAATGGTTCCACTTACAAGCATTGCTCAAAAATACAATGAAACAAGACTTTCTGTAATGTATCCAACATATGCAAGAAGCTTAAACTTAGTTGGTAATGCTGAACGTTTATTCGTTGAAAAACAAGATGATGTAACTAAAGACTATGCAATTAGTTTAGTAGCTAGAGAAAATAATAAAGATAGCGAGAAACTAGAAATACTTAAAAAATATTTAAGAAGTGATGAAGTTAGAACATATTTGATTAACGAATATGGTTATGCTAGTACTCCTGCTTTCTAAATACAATGAAAGATTTTATTAACACTTTAGTTAATAGAATCTTTTTTATTTCAAACTTGATTAATAGATAAACTTATGATATGATATCTTGTGTGTGATCCGAATCTAAAAATGAGTGGGGGAACCAGTTTTTGGGGTGAATTTTACTTTGTAAAAGGAGAGTCTTGGAATCTCTAATCCGTCAGCTAACCTCATAGGAATAAATCCAGGCGTACAGCATTTTTGTTGGCGTTTTTTTTATTATTTTAGGAGGTTATAACGTGAACATCATTATTGTTTTATCTATTTTTATTGGGCTTGGTTTTATCTTTGGTAAAATTGCAAGCAAACTTAAATTACCAACAGTTTCTGGTTATTTAATTGCAGGTTTATTAATTGGTATTTTTAAAAAATTTATTAATTTTGAACCACATCTACCTGTACTAAACACTATAAGTGAAATTACTTTAGCATTTATTGCCTTTGGTATTGGTAGTGAGTTTATTATCGGTAATCTTAAGAAAAGTGGTAAAACCATTTTAATTATTACAGTCTTAGAAGTACTTGGTGCAATCGGTTTAGTATTCTTATCAATGTACTTATTCGTGCCAGTTGCATTTCCTAACTTTAGTCCACAAGAGAGATTAACATTTAGTATTATTTTAGGGACAATGAGTGCTGCAACAGCTCCTGCTGCTACAATTTTAGTTATTAAGCAGTTTAGAACAAAAGGTCCAGTTACCAATACAATTTTACCTGTTGCTGCATTAGATGACGTTTTAGGGATTATTGCTTTTGGGATTGCTTTGCCAATTGCAAGAATTCTAACTCCATTAGATCCAAGTAATACTATTGATTTTACATTTTGGAACATTGTAAAAGGTCCTATAATTGAAGTATTTGGTTCACTTGCGCTTGGTTTAGTTTTAGGGGTTTTATTATCTTTTGTAACAAAGGCATTAGATCCACAAGACGAAATTCAAGTTAAAACTATTTTCTTTGTTTTAATTGGTCTTGGTTTATCACAGTTATTACATTTATCACCACTGTTAGTTAATATTATGTTAGGAGCAACTCTCGCTAACCTTAGAGCACATTCAGGACGTTCATTTAGAGTAATTAGTAACTTTGTTCCCGTATTTTATATTATCTTCTTCTCAACTGCAGGAGCTACCCTTGATTTAGGTATTTTAGTAACTGTTGGCGTAATTGGATTTATTTATGTTATTGCTAGAGCGGCTGGTAAAATTGGTGGTGCTTATGCTGGTGCTACAATTAGTAAGGCTGATCCAAAGGTTAAGAAGTATTTGGGGTTTGCTTTATTACCACAAGGTGGTATATCGATTGGACTTAGTTTATTAGTTACTAAGTACTTACCAAATGTTGTTGCTGGTCCTATTGTTACAATCATTTTATTTAGTATCTTAATCTATGAATCATTTGGTCCGATCTTTGCTAAGATATCGTTATCTAAGGCTGATGAATTATTCAAACTAGATTTAGTTGAAGAAGAATTAGAACCTAATTCCTTATAAAAATAAAAATACACTTTATGTTATCAAACATAGAGTGTATATTTTTTTAGTTTATTTTAGTAAAATGTTGCTTCTACTTCATCCTCTACAACAACTTCTTCATTGTTACCTAATAAATTTATGTAAAATGCAGTCTCTGCTGCTTTGATGTAAGGTGCAAGGAAGATTAATCCAATTCCAAATGTTAAAATTCCAAGCAAGAACCAACCGATAAATGATAAGTGTAATAAGAATAATCTAAGTTTATTACCATCCATCATTTCTCTACTTTTCGTAATTGCTTCATTACCATCTAGTTCAGGATTATCAAGTGCGATAAACTCAACCATTGCATATGAATATGATTTTATTAATCCAGGAATTATAAATAATAATGACCATAAGAATAAAAAGATTGTTTTAAGTAGTCCCATTACTAAAAGATTAATAAAATTTTTAGTTGCTGGTTCAAATAAATCTTCAAATCTAACTTTTTCTTTTCTAAATCCATTAACATAGAAACATGCTAGACCAACCATTGCTGGTCCTATTAGTAATGGTGAAATGAAACTTGATACTCCTAAAATTAAAGATATAATTAATAAACCAATTAGTAAATTAAAATATCCTTGTTTTTTCATCATTTCTCTTGCTTCACGTCTAAGTGTGCTGCTGCTTTTATTTTCTCTCATTTTCCCCTCCGAGATTTAAATTTTTTAGTACTAATGGAATAGTAACTAAACCATTAATGACTATTAGTATTACTAATACCATTATACCACCAATTGTTAGTGCATGATAGAAGGAATATAATAAAGGTATAATTATTAGTAGTTGGAATAGAATTGAAAATAATAATATAGCCTTCTTTGTTATTTTATTACTTATTTTATCCATACTAATACCAATAATTCCAAACATTGTTGCTGTTAAGAACAAGAATGATGCACCTGGTAGAAAAATTGTAGTTATTAAAGTAAGTAGTAGATTAAGTGTTATTCCAATTGTTAAAATATCATTTAATTTAGATTTTGAAATATAAACTGTATATATTAAAACTATTACTACCAAAAAGATTAGACTCGGAATATCTGATAGACTACTTAAAACTCTTGTATAAGTTATATTAAATGGTACTTTACCAATAAAAGCTATAATATTACTAAAAATATAGCCTGAAATTATTAAGGTTAAAGATAATAATAATCCTTTTGGCAAGGTACTTTTTACGATATTTATGCTAAAACCTTTATCTAATGCTAAAACTGTAAATAACAAAATAGTAAATATTATCGCTACAATTAATAAAACGATTGCTACGGTATTACTATATGAAATTAATACTCCTGCAAAAATTGTGAAAAATACTTGATCGCTATTACTTACAAAATAATTATCTTCTACATATTTACTATTACTAGTAAACTCTCTTACAACCGGTTCTACTTGTACTCCCATGTGCTGAATTGATGAGATGTTAATATTTTCATAACTATCAAGCGGTGAATGATAATTATCTAAACCCGCTAGTGTTGCAAAGTTAATTCCAGGAAGTCCCTGATCAATGAAAGGACTAAAGTCTGTAAAGTTAGGCATAACACTATAAACTGCTGTTGCCATTGAATAAGTAACAGGAAGTTTAGCTTTTTTATATAAATCAATTACTTTATGATTGTTTTTACTTGTTTCAAACATATAACTTGGACCATATCTACCACGTGATTCAAGGTTAATAACAAATCTTACATTATCCATTAATGTATTATCTGTTGCTGCAAGCTTTGCTCCGTATAATCCAACTTCTTCGGCATCAGTAAATAAAAAATAAATACTGTTTTCTGGATTTAAGTCTTTTAAGATATATGATAACTCTAGCATACTTGATACCCCATAGCCATCATCCATTGCACCATATGATCTACCTAGTTCACCATATCTTCCTACATGATCTCTAGAATCATAATGTGCAACTAATAAAATACCCTTATCACTTTTACCTGGTAATTTACCTAAAACATTTACAATATCATAAGGTACTAACTCATTTAGTTCTTGTTTAACAAACTCTTTTTCATATCTTACTTCACTGACATTAGAAGCACCCAGGTTAGTGTTTAATGTATCTATTATATACGATCTTACATTTGCTAGTTCTGCTTGGTCATAGTATGAATGTGGCTCTTTTGATATTTCTTTAATATGCGCCTGTGCTCTAACTGCACTAAATTTAGTCTCTACCTTACTATCTACAGCCTTTGGTGTATAAAGCACAAAAGTGGTTAATAAAAGCATTATAAATAATTCTAAAATAAAGAACTTTTTAGCCATTAATATTTTCTTCATTTTTCTCCCCCTTGTTTAGTTAGTCTATTTTATCAAAGATTATTTTGAATGTCAAAAGAATGATATAGTTTAAATAAAAAAACATTGGAATTAACCAATGTTTATTATTTTATAGTCTACTATATACTTCTCTTGCAATCATTACTTCTTCATCAGTAGGAATTACAAATACTTTTACGCTACTATCTTTTGAAGCAATATTACCAACTATACCATGTGTAGTATTTAATTTTTGATCTAATTTAACATTTAATACTTCTAAGTGATCAACGATTAAGTTTCTAACTTCGCTAGAGTTTTCACCAATTCCTGCAGTAAATGCAATAGCATCTAAACCTTTTAATCTAATGTAGTAACTTCCAATGTAATCTGCAATTCTTTTTGCTTGTAATTGCATTGCAAGTTTTGCACGATGATTTCCTTCATGTGCTGCTTTTGCAATATCTCTTGAATCATTTGAGATACCTGATACACCAAGATAACCTGATTGTTTGTTTAAGATGTCTAGTAATTCTTCTAATGACTTACCTTCACGTTCTGCAATTAATCCTAAAACTGATGGATCAATATTTCCAGTTCTAGTTCCCATTGGAACACCTTCAAGTGGGGTAAGACCCATTGAAGTATCAATACTCTTACCATCTCTAATTGCAGTAATAGATACACCATTACCAATATGACATACAATAATTTTTGAATCTTTCTTATTATCTAATAATTTAATAGCTTCTTCTGAAACATATTGATGACTTGTTCCGTGGAATCCATATTTTCTTACACCATATTTTTCATACCATTCATATGGAGTTGCATATAGATATGCTTCTTCTTCCATTGTTTGGTGGAATGTTGTATCAAATACAGCAAGTTGTAATACGTTTGGTAATACTTTTTTAAATTCACGCATTCCAATAACGTGTGCTTTATTATGAAGTGGTGCAAGTGATGCAAGTGATTCAATTGCAGCAATAGTTACATTGTTTAATTCAGCCGATTCATTAAAAACTTCTCCACCTTGAACAACTCTATGTCCTACTCCTTCAATTTCATCGATTGTTTTAATAATCTCATGTTCAATTAAACCATCTAGCAATAATTTAACTGCAACTCCATGATTAGGAATATTAAGTACTTTTGAATCTTTAGATCCATTATATTTGATTGTAAATCCAGCATCTTCTGAGCCGATTTTTTCCACTAATCCTGAAGCAATAACTTCTTCTTGTGGCATTTTTAATAACTGAAATTTAAGTGATGAACTTCCAGCATTAATCGCGATAATTTTCATTTTAATACCTTCCTTCTAATAACGTCTTTACTATTTTAATATATATAGTTGTAAATTGCAAGGAATTGAAGTATAGTTCCTAGTGCAGTAAAAATATGCCAAATAAAGTGAAAATATTTAATTTTTCCTAGTGAATAAAATATTACGCCAATTGAATATGCTATTCCTCCAAGTAAAATTAATAAGAATGCTTCTTTACTTGATTCTAGTAATACTCCAATAAATGTTAGTGCGCTCCACCCCATAAGTAAATAAATAAAAATATGGAGTTTAGCAAATTTCTTAATCCAAATTGACTTAAATATTACACCTACTAAAATTAAAGTCCACTGAATAATAAATAATGTTAATCCTTTTGAGATAAATCCTTCAAATAAAGGTTCTCTTAGTCCTTCTAGTAATAATAATGCAGGAGCAAACGTTCCTCCAATTAAAATATAGATTGATAGATGATCAAATCTTTGAAATAAATTCTTAGCACGTCCTTCTTTTAAGGCATGAAACAAAGTACTCATTAAATAAAGTAAAATCATCCCAAAACCAAAGATTACAGCCGCTATTACTTCTACAGTTGTATTTGCCTTAATGATTAGTAAAATCATCCCTACGATACCAAATATCGCCATTAGACCATGGCTAATAGCATTTGCTATTTCTTCACCAAGTGTTTGTTTTCCATTTTCTTTCATATTATTTTACATAAGATTTTAAAAAATCTTTTCCTTTCAGTGATTCTGGTTCATTAAATTCTAATTCAGGAAATCCCTTTTGACGCATTCCTTCATAAAGAACTATTGCTGCAGAGTTTGATAAGTTTAAACTTCTAACATCTTTAGTTGTTGGAATTCTAAAGCAGTTATCAATATTTTCGGCAAGCAGACTTCTATCAATGCCGTATGATTCACTACCAAAAATAACATAAATCTTATCATCTACATTAAAATTAATATTTGTATAATTCTTATTACCATATCTTGTTAGAAAGTAATAAATGCCTTGATTTTTCTTACTAAATTCATTAAAAGAACTATGAATTTCATAATTTATTTTATCATAATAATCAACAGCACTTCTTCTAAGTTTTGTATCATCTATTTTAAATCCCATCGGTTCAATTAAGTGTAGTTTAAGTCCTAAAGCCACACATGTGCGCATAATATTTCCTGTATTTTGTGGAATTTCAGGGTTATATAAAACTACTTCAATATTACTCATTGTTTTTTTCCTTTGTACGATATTTAGTAATTAAACTTGTTTTTAAATCCCATAGTTTTTGTGAATAATCTACATAGTATTGGTGAGGTTGTTCAAGTCTTTTTACCTCATCCCACATTGAATCCATTTGTTCTTTATGATAACTTCTTATTTCTTCTAAGCTTGGTTTATCATAAACTAATTTACCACCTAAAAAGATCGGTACTAAAAGTTTTACTGGCTTAAAGTTAATAACTGTTTTTTTCTTATATGTATATTCTGGATGGAATAATACATATTCTTCATTTCCATTAATTTCTTCATCAAACATTGTAATAACATCTGCCATCGCCATATTGTTTTCATCAAAGAAACGGTAAACCTGTTTAAAGCCAGGAATTGTAGTTTTAGCAACATTTTCACTCAACTTAATTTTAGGTACTAAAATATTATTTTCTGTAATTGCTGATAACTTAAAGACTCCACCAAAAACAGCTTCACTTCTAGCAGTTACTAATCTCTCACCAACCCCAAATGAATCAATTTGTGCCCCTTGATGAATTAATTCTTTAATTAAGTATTCATCAAGTGAGTTTGATACAATAATCTTAGTTTTAGTTAATCCTGCTTCATCCAACATTGCTCTTGCCTTTTTACTTAAATATGTAAGATCTCCACTATCTATTCTAATTGAACTTAGGTAATGTCCTCTTGGTTTTAAATACTCATTATGCAATTTAATCGCATTAGGTATACCTTGTTTTAAAGTGTCATAAGTATCAACTAATAATGATGTTGCATCTGGAAAAGTCTTAGCATAAGATAAAAATGCTTCATATTCTGTTTTATAACTTTGAATATAACTATGAGCCATTGTTCCAAGTGCTGGAATTCCGTATAAGTATTCAGCATATGTGTTACTTGTTCCAGTTACTCCTGAAATATATGCAGCACGTGCCCCATAAATTGAAGCATCATAACCATGTGCTCTTCTTGCTCCAAATTCCATCACAGTTCTTCCTTTTGCTTGGTTAACTATTCTCGATGCTTTTGTAGCAATTAAAGATTGATGGTTTATTGTAAGTAATACCATTGTTTCAATTAACTGGCATTCAATAAGCGGTCCTTTAACAACTAAGATTGGCTCATGAGGAAAGATTGGTGTTCCTTCTTTCATTGCGTAAATATCTGAGCTAAATTTAAAGTTTTTTAAAAACTCTAAAAATTGTTCACTAAATATATTTTTGTTTCTCAGTAATTTTATTTCACTTTCATCAAAAGAAAGATTTTCTAAATATGTAATTACCTGTTCTAAACCAGCCATTACTGCATAGCCACCTTTATCAGGTATTTGTCTAAAAAAGACATCAAATACTGCAATGTCTAGGTGTCTATTATCATTAAAATAGCCATATGACATTGTAAGTTCATAAAAATCCATTAAAAGGTTTAGTTTTCTATCATTCATTAAAATCAACTCCTTGTTATATTTTATCATTTTTATTACTCTTTTGGTATAATATTAATAAGGAAGGATGATTTAATGATAATATTACTATCACCAAGTAAGACATTTACTAATAATTTGGTTGAATCAAACAAAAATAATAAATTAAATGATAAAACAGTAAATCTTTTAAATATTATTAATAAATTATCAAAAGATGATTTAATTAAAAAAATGAATATATCAGAAAAAATTGCAAGTGAGACATTTGATTACTACCAAAATTTCAATAATAATTTAACAGCAATCTATTTATATGGTGGTACTGCTTTTAAATATTTAGATGCCTTATCAATTCCTGAAAATAAATTAAAAAAAGTTTACATTTTATCAGGTCTTTATGGCTTATTAAATGCCCTAGATCCAATTAGTAAATACCGCTTAGACATTAATGATAAAGTTTTAGATGAATCACTATATAACTACTGGAGTAATGATATAAATAGCAAACTAGACCTACTAAAGGATAAAATAATTATTAATTTAGCATCAAAAGAATATTCAAAGTTAATAACTAATAAATATTCTAATATGTATACTATTAATTTTGTTTGGGAAAAAAATGGTAAAATAACAGCAGGATCAATGATGCTTAAAAAGATGCGTGGTTTAATGGCTAATCATTTACTTAATAATGATTTAAAATGTATTGAAAAAATAAAAGATATTAAATTAGAGGGGTTTAGTTATTGTAATATACTTTCAAGTGAAAATGAGATTATATTTAAAAAAATGGAGGCTTAGATGCGAAAAATATTAAAGTTTTTAACTAGTAAGATGTTTTCAATTGGACTTATAGTTTTAATACAATTGGTCTTTTTAGGTTTTATTCTTCATAATCTTGTTAATGATGATTTAATTGGAATATATTTAAACGTATTTTTAAATATTGTAGCATTCTTTATTGTCCTTAAAATAACTACTAGCGATATTAATCCAGAATACAAAATAGCATGGTTAATACCAATTTTAGTGACACCAATTTTTGGTACTTTCTTTTATATCTTATACTATAGAAATAATATTAAGCCTAAATATAAAAATAAGTTTCACTCAATCATTTCAGATCGCAAAGATTTATTAATGGAAGTTCCAAATAAATTACAATTTAAAGAAATTAATTATTTAAATAAGAATGGTTGGCGTTATTATAGAAATACTACTTCAATGTTTTTAGCTTCAGGTGAAGAAAAATTAGAACAACTCTTAAAAGACTTAAAAGAAGCTAAAGAATTTATATTAATGGAATATTTTATTATTAGTAAAGGCTATATGTTTGAGCAAATAATGAATGTGTTAATTGAAAAAGCTAAAGAAGGTGTTAAGGTTAAGCTAATCTATGATGATTTAGGTAGTGCTGATAGATTGCCTTTAAACTTTAAAAAGACATTAAAAAAATATGGAATTATTGCTTATGCATTTAATCCCATGAGTTTCCATATTAACTTTGGTAATAACTATCGTAGTCACAGAAAAATTGTTGTCATTGATAATAAAGTAGGATTTACTGGTGGTGTTAATATTGGTGATGAATATATTAATAAAGTAACTAGATTTGGCCACTGGCAAGATAGTGCAATTAGAATTGAAGGACGCGCTGTTTGGAGTCTTACACTAACATTTTTAGAAAACTGGAATTTTATTACAAAAGAAAATATTAATTACTTAGACTATAAAATTGATTATAGCGTTGAATCTGAGGAAGTTATCGCCCCATTTGCAGATAATCCAATTGAGAATAAGCAAATAACAAAAAGTATGTTACTCTATCTAATTGGTGAGGCTAAACATGAAATACTTATTACTTCTCCTTATCTTATTTTAGATAGTGAGTTCTTATTATCACTTAAAATGGCAGCAAAATCAGGAGTTAAAGTAAAAATTGTAATTCCTAAAGTTCCTGATAAAAAGATCGTCTATCTAGTTACAGAATCATATGCCTTGGAGCTTGCTAAATATGGAATTGAAATTTATAAGTATGACGGATTTATTCATGCTAAGTTATATGTATTTGACAATAACAAAGCAATCATTGGCACAACTAACTTAGATTTTAGAAGTTTATATCTTCATTTTGAAAATAATATTTATTTGTTTAATTCAAAAACTGTTACAGATATTAAGGATTATATTAATAATTCAATTTTAAATTCTAGTTTTGAATCAGTAGAATCACTTAGAAAAGATTCACATAGTGTTAGGTTTCTTCAAGCAGTCTTTAGAGGATTTTCACCAATATTATAATTTTATATCAAATAAAAAAGGACTTTAAAAATTTAAAGTCCTTTTATTATAATTTATGATCTAAAAAATCCTAATGTACCAAATGCTGCACCAACTGTTACAGTTATAAATCCTAATGAATATAAGCCATTTAAAATATAACCATATACTTTTCCTGTAGTCCAATTTTCTAACCCTATGATTCCTGGTAACATTTGAACAACTACTGCAATTAATAAAATAAATAAGGCAGATGAAATAATATTTGTTGAAATTCTTTTTGGTCGTTTAAATCCTAATAAGAAATAAACAGATAACATTGCTCCTGCAAATATTGCAAATGTTAACCAATCATATTTAACTAGTAAATCATTTAAGAATTTTATTTCTAAATCAATTATTAAAATATTATTAGTACTGATACTATCATGTGTAACAACTCCAACTAATGCTAGTAAAGTTACAAATATTCTTGTAAAATAATTATTTGATTGTGTCCATAATAATAAGATAAATCCACCAACTAAAAATGTTAGAAGATAATCAAATAAGAATGGAATATCTCTCTCTATAAAGTCTAATACCGGAATAATTTGATTATTAATTGCTGCAACATTTAAACTCTTTAAGTAAATTAGTGCAAGTAATGCTGCTGATATAAAGATTACAAAAAATCCTATTGTTCTAATTAATTTTCCTACTGCATTATTTAATACTTTCTCTTTCATAATTCCCTCCTATTAAGCTTATACCAAACTAAGGTCGCCTTTAACGATTAATCCTTTACTTACTAATATTCTATCAAATATATAGGTTAAAAGTCCACCAATAAAGATAATAATTATTATACTAATAAATGACATTAAACTATAATTCATAGACTGTAGTGTCTGAAGTGGTCCAACTAAGCCTGATGTTCCCATTCCTGCTCCTGCTTGATTACTGATAAAACCACCAGATGGTTTGTTAATAAGATAGATAATTGGGGCAACAATTGCTGAACTTAAGATAGTTGGTAACCAAATAATTGGTTTTTTTAAGATATTTTTAAATTGAAGCATTGATGTTCCAATACCAATTGAGATTACTTCACCAATTTTGTTATCTCTTCTTGATTGAATTGCAAAGCCTATCATTTGAATTGATGTTCCAACAACAGCAGCTCCTGCAGCAATTCCATTTAAACCAATAGCAAATGCAATTGCTGCACTTGAAATTGGAGCAGTTAGTATCATACCCATTGAGACACTGATTATTATTACCATAGGTAATGGTGCTACTTTTGTTGCTTGATCAATCATTCTACTTATTAATGTATTAATATAATTTAGTGGGAATGATAAGATTAGAGTTAATATTACTGCAAGTGTAATTGAAAGTATTGGAATTAAGATAATATCAACTGGTGTTTTTCTAACTAATATTTTATCTAATATTAATATAGAAAATATTGTTACAAAATATGCAGTTAATGGATTACCTGGTCCTGTTGTTGATGTAATTGAAACTGGACTTATATTAAAATTAAATTTAGTTGAAATTGCACCAATTACTGCAATCATTACTAAGTATAGTCCTTCTTTTTTTAGTACAATACCAATCCCAAGAGCAATACCCACTCCCATTAAGCCTGATAATAAATTATATAAGTCTTTACTTAAAAATTCTATTTTAAAGATATTTCCTACTTGTTGAAAAATAACTGCAACAATTAATGTAGCAAATAGGCCATATGCCATCCCATTTAAGGTTTTTATTGTAAAGTTTTTCATCTTTTATCACATTTCTTTAAGTGAAGTTATGCCTAAGATACGCATTCCTTCATCTAATATATCTCTAATACTTGATATTAAACTTAAATTTGTATTTAAGTGTCTAATATCTTCTACGACAATTTTTTGTTTACCATAGAAATGATTAAATTGTGAGGCAAGATCTAATAAATACTTAGCAATTACACTTGGATTTCTAGATTCTGTTGCTCTTTCAACAATTTTCGGGAAATTTGCAATTGTTTTAACTGCATTGTAATAATGATCTTGGTTAAAATAACTATAGTCAATTTTATCTAAATCTATTTTTTGATCTTTTAAGATTGAAGTAATTCTAACACTACTATATTGGATATAAGGTCCTGTTTGACCTTCAAATTTAAGCATGTTTTCTAAATTGAAATCAACATTTAAGTTTCTTTCATTTTTTAAGTCATTAAAGATAATCGCACCTATACCAACTGCTTTGCTTACTTCTTCCTTATTTTTTAAATTAGGATTTTTTTCAGTAATAGCAACATTAGCATCACTTACAATTTGAGTAATAATATCTTCTAGACGTTTAAATTTACCACCTCTAGTTGACATCTTCTTACCATCAACCATTAATAAACCAAATCCAACATGTTCTATATCTAAGTTATAGCCCATAAGCTTAGTAATTGATTTTAATTGTTCAAAATGAAGTTTTTGTTCATTACCAACAACATAAATTGCTCTAGTAAATTTATATGTTTTTAATCGGTAAAATAATGCTGCAAGATCTCTTGTCATGTAGAGTGTTGCACCATCACTTCTTTTAATTAATGCTGGTGGAAGATTAAACTCTTCTAAATCGACGATAGTTGCTCCATCGTCAACTTTTAATAAGTTTTTATTTTCAAGTTCTAAAACTACATCATCCATCTTGTCATTGTAAAATGCTTCACCTGCATATGAATCAAATGATACTTTAAGTGTGTCATATATTTCCATAAATTCTTTTAATGATTCTTCTCTAAACCAAGTCCAAAGTTCTACCATTTCAGGATCATTTAATTCTAACTTTCTAAATGCGTCTCTTCCTTCTTGTTCTAAATTTTCATTTTCTTTTGCTTCATCATGAAATCTTACATAAAGTTTTTGTAATTCAGCAATCGGATTTTTTTCAACTTCTTCTTTTTTACCCCATTTTTTATAGGCAACAATCATTTTTCCAAACTGGGTTCCCCAGTCACCCAAATGATTAATACCGATAACTTTAGCACCAGTTTTTAAATATAAGTTTTTAATTGCATTACCAATCATTGTTGATCTAATATGACCTAGACCAAAACTTTTTGCTATATTTGGTGATGAGTAATCAATAACTACAACTTCATCCTTATTGTAATTGCTATTACCAAAAGATGTTTTTTCTGCTAATACTTTCTTAATTACATTCTCGCTAATTGCTTCTCTATTTAAATTTATATTTAAAAATCCATTTAAAAAAACAATCTCTTTTATTTCTTTTAGTTCAAGAAGAGGACTTATTTCATCAAAAATAAGTTTTGGGTTCTTTCTTAGATTTTTACTAATAGCAAAAAGCGGTACTGAGATATCTACATTATCTATTTTACCGTCTTCAACTACTAAATTAGTTATTTCATATTTATTTTCAATTATTTCTTTAATTTGATTTTTAATTTGTTCTACCATATCTATACCTCACAATAATTTAAAAAAAGCACAAAGTGCTTTTATTTTTTCTCTTTATCCATTGCCTCTAAGAAATTTCTAATGTTTTGAATAAGTGTTGCTTTTTCTTTATCTTCATTAATGATTTCAGGATATTCTTTTGCTATATACTGAGCTTTTAACTCACCCTTTTCAAAATATAAAACAACTGGATTAGTTGAAATGTTTTTCACTTCATGTTCTTTAAAGAATTCTGCTAATGCTTCTGTTTCTTTTGCTTTTGGTTCTACATAATAAACTTTTGAAACTTTATCATTAAATTTATAATTTGTATATAGCTCGTTGCCTTTTGCAACTTCCATTAATTCTTTAATAACTGGTGCTGGTGATGTTTGTTGTTCACCGCTTGATCCAATGTTAAATACTACAACTAATGATTCTTCGTTTGTTACTTTTTTATTTACTTTTTTGAAGTTGCTTATTTCATATAAACCTTCTTCATCATTAAATATTTTTTTAAATCTTTCACTTGGTGTATCTATTGAAAATACTATTGTTAATCCTAAACCTATAAATACTAAGCCAATTATTATTAAAGTAATTGGGCTAACTTTAGGTTTTACTTTGCTATATTTATTCTTTTTAGCCATGTTAATCCTCCTAGATATTACTACGAATTATTATATCATAATAGATTTTCATTATCAATAAAATAAGTTAATTTAACCTTATATCTCAAAATATAGATTTATTATTATTAAAATGATAATATTGAAACAATTTTCATTAAAGATTATTTAGTGTTGTCTAGTTATTTTTTTTATGTTATAATACCCCTAACCAAAAGATTGAGGTGTAACTTATGTTTAATAAAAATTTACAAACACAAGTTTATTATTATTACTATTACCAGGGAGATATTATGATTTAACACTGGTTTTTTAGTATTACCGTGTTGTTATAATATCTGTTTGATATAGTAATAACACACCAAATAAATTAATTTAAATTAATGAATGTGTTATTCCTATGAATAATACATTTTTTTATTTTAAAAGAAAAGAGGACAAATATGAAAAAAATATTTTTGGGATTATTAATTATGATAAGTGCAATAACACTTATCAGCTGTAAGAGTGATGGTTTAATTAAGATTGGGATCTTGCAATATGTATCTCACGAAGATTTAGATGATGCAAGAATTGGTTTTATTAAAGCTTTAGAAGAAAATGGCTTTAAGGATAATGTAAATATCAAACTAACAATTCTAAATCCACAGGCAGATAATAATGTTATGCAGTTACAAGCAAAAAAATTAGTACGTTCAAATGATCTTATCTTAGCTATTGCTACTCCTGCAGCACTAGCAATTGTTAATGAAGTTAAAGAACAAGGGAAAAATACTAAAGTGTTATTTACTGCAGTAACAGATCCAGTTGATGCAAAATTAGTTAATAGTTTAGAAAATCATGGTTCAAATATAACAGGTACTTCTGATTTAACACCAATTGACAGACAAATTGAATTAGTTAAAGAGTTAAAGCCAGATGCAAAAAAAATTGGTATTATTTATACAGCATCTGAAACAAATTCAAAAGCTCAAGCAGATATAGCAAGTATGGAAGCACAAAAATTAGGTTTATCAGCAATTACAAAAACTATTAGTACAATCGGTGACTTAGCACCAATTTTTAATAGTTTAGTAGTTAATGATAAGGTTGATGCAATCTATATTCCAAGCGATAACTTACTTTCAAGTAATATTGGTCAGTTAAATGAACTAAATATTGCAAAAGCAAGCTACCAAGTTCCTATTATTGCATCTACTACTTTCCAAGTTAGAGAAGGTGCTGGGATTACTCTAGGTCTTAGTTATAAAAATCTAGGAATTCAAACAGGCTTAATGGCTGTTGATATCTTAAATGGTAAAGATATAAAAGAAATTGATGTTGAGATGATTGAAAAATTAGAATTAGCAATTAATAAAACAAGTTTAATTGAAATATTAAAACTTGAAATAGATGCTTTATTATTAGATAGAGCTGATATTATTTTTGAATAGTTATGGAATTATTATACATATTAACTGATGCCTTAGAAACTGGTCTTATTTGGTCAGTTTTAGCGATTGGAGTTTTTATCTCCTTTAGAATGTTAGATTTTGCAGATTTAACGGTTGAAGGTAGTATTGTTCTTGGAACAAGTATTACAGCAAGTGTTATGTTAAATAATAATATTGGTTTTTTAAACAATTATATCTTTGCCATTATCTTTGCAGTTATTGGTGGGGCCTTAGCTGGTATTACTACTGGTTTATTAAATGTTAAATTTAAGATTCCAAGTATTTTAGCAGGGATTATTAGCATGACTGCACTTTATTCAATTAACTTAATGATCATGAAAGGTGCTAGTTTGTATATCGGCGATCTTCCAACAATTTTTAATCCCTTAGAAATGTTTTTTAGTAATGTACTTAAAATAGAAAATATTGCAACTGTTAAGTTTTTAACTAAGTTTATCACAACACTTCTTATAAACGGCATAATATTTTTATGCCTTTACTGGTTTTTTGGGACTGAATTTGGCATGGCACTTAGAGCAAGTGGAAATAATATTCAAATGGCTAAAGCACAGGGAATAAATACTGATAAAATGATAATTGTTGGCCTTGCAATATCAAATGGATTAATTGCCTTGACTGGTGCTTTATATGTACAAAGTTTTAGATCAAGTAATATGGATATCGGTAGAGGAACAATTGTCGTTGGTCTTGCATCAATTATATTAGGAGAAATATTATTTGGAAAGACCACATTTAAAAGATGGTTAATAGCTGTTATTTTAGGTAGTATTGTCTTTCAATTAATTATTGGAATTGCTATTTACTTAGGATTTTCAGCAAACAACCTAAAATTATTACAAGCAATTTTAATTGCCGTAGTTCTTGCTAATCCGGTAATAAAAACTTGGTATAAAAACTCTATAAAGAAACGTGGTGAAGTTAATGCTTGAGATAAATAATTTATATAAAGTATTTAATTCTGATATGGCAGAAGATTTGAGAAAAGTTGCCCTAAATGATGTCAGTGTTACTATAAATAAAGATGATTTTGTTACTATTATTGGTAGTAATGGCTCAGGTAAGTCAACATTTTTTAATACTATATGCGGATTATATACACCAGATAGTGGGACTATCTTATTAGATAATACTGATATAACTAATCTGAAAGAATTTAAGCGAGCAAGTTTAATTGGTAGAGTTTTCCAAGATCCATTAATTGGTACTGCTGGTGATATGTCTGTTTTAGAAAATTTATATCTGGCAAATAAAAAGGGTGAGAAACGTAAACTAAAATGGGTTTTTAATAAAAACGACGAAGAGTATTTTTATGAAATGGTTAAAAATTTAGACTTAGGAATTGAAAATAATTTGAGCCAAAAAATTAAATTTTTATCCGGTGGTCAAAGACAAGCAATTACACTTTTAATGGCAACACTTAAAAAACCAAAACTTCTGCTTCTAGATGAACATACTGCAGCCTTAGATCCTAAAACTGCAAATATTGTTTTAGAGTTAACTAAAAAAATTGTTTTAGACCAAAATATCCCAACTATTATGATTACTCATAATATTAGTGATGCTATCAAATATGGTAATAGAGTTATAATGTTTAAGGACGGAAAAATTGTTTTAGATGTTTCTGGTAGTGCAAAAGAAAAATTAACAGTGACTGAAGTTTTAAGTAAATTTGAAAGTATCTAATCATTCTAATATCATTTTGTCCTCAACTATGTTAAAATATGGTAAATTTTGATATAATAAAAATAGGTGATAAATAAATGAAAATACTTTTTTGTAGTCCAGAGGTCTACCCATTTAGTAAGGCCGGTGGAGTTGCAGACTTTTCTGCATCACTACCAAAAGCTTTAAATAAATTAAATACAGTTGTTAATGTTGTTACTCCCTATCATCAAGTTGTAAAAGATGAATATAGTAGCGAAATGCAATTTGTTGGTTCTAAAACTATTGTTTTAGATAACATGGATGAAATTGCAAATTATTATAAAACATCGCGAGATGGCGTTAATTATTATTTTATTGAACATAGTTTCTTTAACCGAGTTAAATTCTTTGACCATGATGATGATATTAAAAGATTTATGTTTTTCAATCTTGCAATTTTAGAACTTATTGACTTAATAAAATACTATCCTGATATCATTCATTTAAATGATTGGACTAATGCACTTTTACCATATTTCTTAGATTCATTTTATAAAGAAAAATTAGGTTATGAAAATATTAAGACACTTCTTACTATTCACAACCTAGAAAAACAAGGTGCTTATCCAAAGACTTATGAGCATTTATTTACTAAGAAAAACTTTACTTATCTTCATATTGATAATATTAACTTCTTAAAAACTGGAATCATGCGTTCAAGTAAAATAAATACGGTAAGTCATTCGTATCGTTCAGAAATGCTTACTAAGTTTTTTGGCTTTAGTTTAGATGGTGCCCTAAAATCTAGACAGTTAGACTTGAGGGGAATTCAAAATGGATTAGACTTTGAGTTATATAATCCAGAACTTGATCCTTATATTTTTAAAAATTATAATATTGATACTTTTACAGAGGGTAAAAAAATTAACAAACAGAATTTATACGAAGAATTAGGATTTAGGGATACAAATAAAATGTTAGTAAGTTATATTGGTAAATTTGGTAAACAAAAAGGAATTGATTTAATTACTTCTGTTATTGATAAATACTTAACTAATGATGAATTTTATTTTGTAGTTAATGGACAAGGTGATTATCAATATGAAACTTACTTCGCTGAACTTGCTTTAAAATATCCAGATAACTTTAGATATTTTGAAGGGTTTAAGCATAAATTAAGTCAAAAGATTTATGCATCAAGTGATCTTTTATTAATGCCTAGCTTATATGAGGCAAGTGGATTAAATCAAATGATTGCAATGCGTTATGGTACTATTCCACTTGTTAGAGAAACTGGTGGACTAAAAGATACTGTTACCTCATATGATAAAGCAACAAGTAGTGGAACTGGTTTTACTTTTGAAAACTTTGATGCTAAAGAATTTAGTGAGGCGATTGATCTTGCAGTTTACTACTATAATAATGAGAAAGAACACTTCAATAATATAATTAGTAACGGTATGAAAATTGATAATGATATTTTAAGTATGGCAAAAGAATATCACAATTTATATTTTGAAATCTTAAAATAAGACAAAAAAGGCTTTTTAGCCTTTTTTTATTCATATCATTTTATCTTTTTAGATATTAGTAGTAAAATTAGATAGATTAATATATTAGGAGGGTTAATAAATGTTTGATAATTACAAAATAGATTCGTGGCAAAAAGGTGTTTTATATCTTGCTACAATACTTATTATTGCTTTAATCTTTTTTATGGGAAAGAAAAAAGTAAAGTTTAGTTTAAGAATACTAACTGGTTTATTACTTGGTGCTTTAGTCGGTTTAACACTTGGTAAAACTACTACTATCTATAATGGGAATACTACTACCATTATTGCAACTATAAGACCAATTGGTAATTTATATTTAAGGTTAATACAAATGGTTGTAGTACCTCTTGTGTTTACAGCAATTATAAAGAGTTTTACAAGTCTAGAAGATACTAATAAACTTAAAAGAATTGGTTTAAAAACACTTTTCTGGCTTTTATTTACAACAGCAATTGCGACAATAGTTGGTTTCTTGTTCGCATATATTCCAAAACTTGGAACAGGTTTTGTTACAGAACCGGGAACAACAGTTAGACCAATTGAACCAATTGAAAATGTTATTTTAGGATTCTTCCCAAATAATATTTTCCAAGCATTATCAACAAATGTGATTATTCCGGTTGTTGTTTTTGCAATTTTTATATCAGTTGCCTTTATTATTGAACGAAAAAGAAATAAAGAAAGAGTTGAGCCATTCATTAACTTTAACAATGCTTTAAATCAGTTAATGACTAGAATTACAAAGTTTGTTATTAAGTTAACTCCATACGCAGTATTTGCATTTATCGCCTATGCTACTTCTAGAAACAATTTTGAAACACTTAAACAATTAGGTTTCTATATTTTACTAATTCATGGCGCAATGTTATTCCATTTTGTTTTTGTTCAAATGGGATTACTTGCAGCAAATAAAGTAAATCCAATAAAATGGATTAAAAACTTCTATCCAGCAATGACAGTTGCTTTTACTACTCAAAGTAGTTATGGAACTATGCCAGTTACAATTAAGACTTTAGAAGAAAATGTTGGGGTTAGTCCTAATATTGCAAACTTTGTAGGTCCAGTTGGCGCTAATGTTGGATTAAATGCATGTGGGGCAATATTTCCTGCAATGCTTGCGGTGATTACTGCAAATGCATATAACATTGAGTTTACGTTTGTTCATGCAATCTTACTTGTTGTAACAACAGTTATTGCCTCAATTGGTATAGCCGGCGTTCCTGGTATTGCAACTATTGCAGCAACCGTAACCCTTGCCTCCCTTGGTCTTCCACCAGAAGGAATTGCATTAGTTATTGCAGTTGATCCATTAGTTGATATGGCACGAACAATGATTAATGTCGTTGGTACTGGAGTTGCAGCAACTTTAGTTGCTAAAAGTGAGAAAGAATTTAGCGAAGAAATTTTTGAAAGTCCAAACGTTTTAAATCAAATTTAATCAAAACTTTTTATTTAATAAAAAAGTAACCATACTTTCTATTAACTTATTTAACATTTTATGTTAATAAATAATAATTAAGTTGGTTACTTTTTTTATATCATTATATTTAATTGTTGGAAATAATAGATTATATTTATAACAACTTATCTATTTTTTTTACCTTTGTTAGATAATTATCCATTTTAAACTTTCTTGTTAATCCTTGCTCGTTCATATATCTTAATTTACCGAAAATTGGTCTTTCAATAAATGGTCTATCATGCTTACCAAAGCACCACGCAAAGGCAGCAAAACTATTAGCATCTCTTCCGTCAATTAAATATTTATTATTTAAATATTTAATAGTTTCATATGCATCATAATAATTATCGGTCCATTCGATTATTTTTTTCCGAAATACATTCTAAGATAATTAGGAAGATAGCCAGTTATGATCATCTCTTTCATTAATGCATTAAAATATTTATCATGAGTATTAAAATTAGTATAATCAGAAACTGTATAAAGTTTAATTCTTTTATCATTTTGATGATTAAGTAAGGTTTCTTTTACCCAAGGTTCTGTAATATAATAGAAATTATCGTAATTTTCGTTATAATAAACAAAATTATGAGCAAGTTCTCTTCTTACTATTAATTGCTCTACAAATAAATTAAAATTTGTAGCATCAATCAAAGATTTAGAAAGTAATTTTTCTAACCTATCATATATTTCTAAAACAGAGATTTGACCAAAATGAATATACATTGATAGTTTAGAAGTTAATTCTAAGGATGGATCACTACTTTTATAATAATTTTTTAATTTATTTAGATAAAAATCATTAAAATGCTTTACTGCATTACTATATCCCCCGCGATAAAGCGGGCTAACTTTTACTGTTTTATCAATTAATAATTTATTAATTAATAGAGCTATATCAATCTCACTAAGACTAATTAAAAGTTTATTTTTATTTTCAATTTTTTCTAATGTGTAAAAATCTCGGAAGTTTTCAAGTACTTTAAAAACTTTAGGTCTAATAGTATATGCCCCATATTCAATTTTATTTGATAGTATACTAACAGGAATTAATAAATCTGTATCAATTAATTCAACATATAAATCACTTTCATTTTTGTCTATATATTCCATCATATCAGTTTTTATTTTTCTACTAAATCGCAAAACACCCTTATCAAGAAAAAGCGCTTGAGCATTTTTAAGTAATTCTTTAATTTCTTCAACTGGGTCACCAATTTTCAAAATAAAAGAAATATTTAACAATTCAAGTTCTTTAACAACTTCACTTAAGCCTTCTAACATAAAAGTATAATGTCTTAGATTAGCTTCAGGAAAATTATCAGTTAAGCAAAAATAAACTGCTAATGGTAATTCATATTTATTAGCATATTTAATTGCTTCATTTAAAGCGTGATTATAATTAATTCTTGCTGATTGTTGCATATGATATAAGACATAACTTCGTTTAGTTATTCTATTATTATCATTTAGTATTTCACTTCTTAGTTTGTTCATCATATTTCACCTTTTTACTTGGTAGAGGAAAAAATATTGATGTTCTTTTTGCATATTCTTGATATAAAAGATTATCTTTATATCTCTTTTCAAGAAGTGGTACACCACTTACAAATAACAATAATAACGTAATTACTAATGGTCCAACCAAACTTAATAGTGTAATTAAATTATTTATATTAATTGCAGCAATACCAAGACCTATCCATAGCAAACTTTCTCCAAAATAATTAGGGTGTCTTGTATACTTAAATACTCCTTTAGTTAATATTTTCCCCTTGTTTAATGGATTTTTTTTGAACTTTTTCAAACTAGAATCAGCAACCACTTCAAAAGTAAAACCAATAGCAAATAATAAAACCCCAAATATAAAAATTATATTTTCAAAAATGCCTAAATTACTTTTAACATATAGATTTGAAAAATATATCGGTGTCGCAACAACAAAACAAAGAGTTGCTTGAAGCATAAATACTTTAAAATATGAATTGATTAAAACTTTATTTTTCCATTTTTTTCTCATGTTTTGATATCTGAAATCTTCTTCTTTATTCCAATTTCTAATAAACAAGTAGAAAGATAATCTAAGACTCCAGATTAAGACTAATAAATTAATAATCAACTGATATATGCTAAATTCTTTACTTAAAATAAATGAACTTACTGCAACAACTAAAAATCCTAGACCCCAACCAATATCTACTAGCCCATTATTTTTTTTGAAAGTAGCTATTAAAAACCATATTGTAAAATAGACAATAAGACTTAAATAAATATATAAATAACTCATGTTAATCCTCCATAATATATCCAACAGCAATAGATCCATCACCCGAGTTTAGTGCTACAACAGATGATATTCCCTCAATATATTCTTCTTCAAAACCTAATAAATCAACTAATTTATTTTTTAAATATAAAACATTTTTCAAATTTCCCTCGTGAACTATTGCATATTTTAAGATTTTATGTTCATCGTGATCTTGTTTTATCATTTTAATAATATTTTTAAGATTCTTTTTCTCTCCTAAAGATTTACCTAAAACAACACCTTCTCCATTCTTATCAATCGAAACGATTGGCTTTAATCTAAGTATTTTTGCAATAAATCCTAAACTTTTTTTAATTCTTCCACCTTTAACCATATTATCCAATGATTTTAAGTGAACTAAAATTTTTATCTTGCTTTTTAATATATTTAACTTTTTTTCTATTAAATCAAGTTCTAAATTATCGGAAATTAAATTTGCCGCACTCTTAACTAAAAGCCCTTGTGCAACACTATTTAAGTTTGAATTAATTACTTTAATTTCTAACTCTGGGAAATCTTTTTTTACTAGATTAAAAATGTTATTAGTCCCACTCATCTTACTTGAAACAGTAATTACTATAAATTTTTTATAATACTCTTTTAAGTAATCAAATAAACTTCTAATTCTTAAAAGGCTAGGTGCAGCAGTTTTAGGAAACATTTTGTTGCTTTTGATAACTGTAAATAAATATTTATTATTAATAGTTAACTTATCCAAATAAGTTACATTATCTAATTCTATTTCTACTGGAAGTACTTGGATTTGATTTATATCTATAAATGATTTTGGTAAATCTGCAATTGAATCTGTAATCAAACAGATGTCATTTTTTCTTTGATATTTAAGTTCATGTTGATTTTTCATATCATCAACTTTGGTTTCAACAATTGACGATTTTTCACTTAATATATTAATTAAAGTATCAGGATTATTAGTATGAATATGAAGTTTTATATATTTATCAGTAATTCCAACTACTATAGAAGAACCAAGCGAACCCACACTTTTAATCAATTCATCTTTACTTAAACTTGTATTAATTAAAACTTCAGTACAATATCTATGTTCCAGATCTTCGATATTTTCATCGTGGGATGATATATCATCGTACTTTTCGAATTGATTTATGTTATTTCCAATTACGTTATCATATAGAATACTACTTATAAAACCATCAAGGAAAATAATAAATCCTAATGCTCCAGAATCTACAACATTATATTTTTTTAATATTTCTAATTCTTCTTTAGTATTTTCGAGTTCCATTTTTAAGATATTGTATGAGGTAATAAGTTTTTCTTCTACACTATTATTTTTACTTTGTTCGATTTTTAAAAGATTAACCCACTTTCTCATTAACGTAATAATAGTTCCTTCTACTGGGTTTTCAAGTGAACTATAAGCAGTTAGAAAACCATTTTCCATTTGCTCAATTAATTTATCAAATGTTAAATATTCAAAATTAACATTTATACTTAGTCCATAAAAAAACTGTGAGAAAATAAGACCTGAGTTTCCTTTTGAACCAATAAGTGCAGCTTCACTTACTGAGATTAAAGTCTCTTTCAAGGTATTTTCTATTTTAGATCGGTTTATTATTGATTTCATCAAAGAAGCTAGATTACTGCCAGTATCAGCATCTTTAACAGGAAAAACATTAATTTTATCAAGATAATTTTTTGCATTTAAAACTAAATTAGCACCATTAACGAAAGCTTTATGAATTTCTTCTTTGTCAATTAAAATTTCTCTAGTCAATTAAATATCCCCCTATATATCAAATAAGTTAAAATTGCTGTTATATTAGCAATTATTACACCATAACTTAAATCAACTAATACAACATTTATTTTGAAACCTTTTAAAGTTGAAAAATTAGTTAAGTCATATGTTGCATAAGTCACTAAGCCAAAAAGGCTTGCTTTTAAAATTAATTTAACTAAATTTTCGTCTATGTTTGGCATTATAACAAAAATTACTAATGAAACAATAAAAATTAAATAAAATATTATTGCTGAAAGATAATTAATCTTTTCCTTCATTAGAAATCCAATTTGGTTTTTATAAAAGTTTTTTGCAACAAAAACTAACCAAATAATGTCAAATACCAAAAAAACAGTTAATGCGATTATGAATAATTTTAAAAATAACAACATAAGAAACACCTCTTTCTATTAAATTTATTTTACTATTTATAAATATTTTTTATATTAACAATTAATCTTAATTTGAAAATACCTTTATTCATAAAATTTAGTTAAAAATAAAAGACTTTTTAAAACATATTTTAGATATTAAAAAGTCTTTTCATTCAATTATTTTTTTAAATTTTTTTCATCATAAAGTATTCGTATTTTTCATCAGATAACTCATAAGAGGCAATAATACTATAGCCTAGTTGAAGATAAAAATCTCTACCTTGCCAACTAAATGTATCTAATCGAATTACATTTACTCCTTCAAATTTAGCGCGTTCTTCCATATAGCTTATTAAAGCTTTACCAAACCCGTGCTTTCTATATTTTTCTGATACAAATAATGTTTCAATATACATTACTTTGTATGCTTCTAATTTAGCGGTTATTCCAGCTACTAAATTATTTTCCTCGTCATAGTAACCATAGCTAATTTTTTTGTTAAAATCCACATTAGTTTCTAAGACATCAAAAGTGTGCAATCCGGACTCTAGCGTCCTCTGGTCTTCGTCATTCATTTCTCGCATGACTAACATTTAATATTTCTTCTTTCTAGATGTTAATATCATCTAGCCTTATTATATGCTTTAATTTTTGTTTTGTAAAGTGGTTTAATTTTATAATGATATATCAATTTTTTCTAATTTTTCTAAGATGTTTTTAGCATCTTTTTTATACCAAAATGGATACTTGTCGCTTATTAGTGTTTCTTTAATTTTTTCGTTAAAACTAGTATTTTTTTGTTTTAAAAGAATCGTTAAAGCATTTCTTAAAAGGAGCGTTTTACCACGCCATGTATAGGCGTGTTTGCCGTATTTAGCTAAAAACTCTTTATTGGTTAAATCAAATAAATCATTAATTAAAACATATGCTGTTGGTTTGGCTAAGAAGGCTTCAGTTCTTGTTACATTAATACCTTTATTTTTAGGACAAACTCGCTGACAAATATCACAGCCTAAAAGTAGGGTATTTTTTGAGATTTCATAATCCGTCAAACTTCTTTTTTGTTGGTTATAACTACTAATACATTTACTTGAATCAAAGCCCTCAAATAAAGCATTAACTGGGCATGCTTTAATACATATAGTACATGATCCACATGAATCGGTATTTTCTTTTCTAACTTCTTTATAATGATTTTTAGTTAAGACTAAACCAATAAAAAAATAACTACCAAACTCTTTATGAATCATTAAATTGTTTTTGGCATGATAGGCCATACCTGTCATTTCAAGACATTTTTGTTCAATAATTGAGTGATTATCAGATAGTGCCAAATACTCTTCATCGATATCTTTTAAAGTCTCTTTCATTAGTTCTTTTATTACATCATGATAATCATAGCCATAAGTATACATTGATGCTGTTAGGCTATCTTTTTCATGTTTTAAATAAACATTGGGATAAGCAAGACCAACAACAAAGATTGACTTATAATCATCTAATAGTTCATCTTTTCTATATGTTTCATATCTTTTAACATCAATTACGCCAACAAAGTCAAATGCCTCTTTTAATTTTTCATAAATCATCTAAATGCTCCTTTCTTTTAAAGCTTAAAAATAAGATTAAAGTTATTGTAAATACACCAGTAAAATCAATAGTCGAGTCAAATAGACTTGCTCCTCTACCATCTACAAAAAGCTGAATGCCTTCATCTAGTAGGGCTGTAATTGCTCCATGAATTAAGGTTAAAATAAAAGTTTTATTTAGTTTAAAATAGTTTTTATAGATAAAAAACCAAATAAATCCTAAAATAAAAAACTCGGTAAAATGAGCAAGCTTTCTTACTATTAAATGTAGGAGATCTAAGTCTATATTTATATTAATTGTTCTCAGTATATTATTTATTATATTAACAATTTTTAAGCTAAAACCCCCTGATGTGTTATCAGAAAGCATTGACTGTGAAAAAATAAATAAATTAAAGCTAAGTCCAATTATTAAAATTATTATTTTAAAGATTTTATTTTTCATGAATACCTCACAAGTCATCATAGACTAATTCTAATTTGCCATTAGTAGGATCAATAATTAATCCGTAAACTTTAATATCCCTTGGAATTAAAGGATGATTCTTAATTGACTTAACTGTACTAACTACACTTTCATTTACAGAATTGAATCCTTTAAGCCATTTTTCTAAATCAAAGCCACTATCAATTATCTTTTTTACTTCGTTTTTGTCTATTCCTTTACTATATCCTTTTTCTAATGTTTTACTACTATCTAAATTGCTCATCCCACAATCATGATGAGCAATAATATATACTTCATCTATATCAAATTCATAAATTGCAATTACAATACTTCTAATTGTATTACCAAAGGGATGAATTACTGAAGCTCCGGCATTTTTAATAAACTTAGCATCACCATCTTTAATATTTAAAGCCTTAGGAAGTAATTCTGTTAATCTTGTATCCATACAAGAAACAATTACAATCTTCTTATTATCTTTTCTAATCTTAGTGTATTTTAAATACTCTTTATTTAAGACAAACTCTTCATTAAAGTTCATTATTTCATCTAGTCTTCTCATGTGTTCTCCTTAAAAATTTAAAACAATTATATCATATCTGTTATTTTAGATAATCAGATATTATTTCGTTAATTATTAAAGGTTTTTTTGTAATAGCAAAGTGATCAAAATCAGATTTTAAAACAAGTTTTGAATTTTTAATATTTTCACTAATTTTTTTTGTATGACTTTTCTTAATTTCTTCTTTTTCTCCAGCAATAATTAAAAAGTTATTATCTATCTTAGATAAATCACTATATTTAAGTTTAGGATTACTTCCCATTAGATAATACAAATAATACTTTTTTCGGTTAAAGAAAAAATAAAAGTATTCTTTAATCTTTATAGCCAATAAAACACTTAACTTAAAACCAAAAGGATTAATATTACCGCTTATAGCAACCCCTTTATCGATTAAATTACCATGCTTTAGAGCTAGGTGGTATAAAATGTTAGCACCGTCTGAAAAGCCGATAAAACTGGCCTTTTTGATATTTAATTTAGCTAATATATTTGAAACATCACTTGCAAGTTCAAAAAAATTATACTTTGCATAAGAGTTATTACTCATCCCGTGCATAACTGTATCAATTAAGATTAATTGATACTTATCTTTAAAATAATCAATTTGATTAATAAATATATTAGAATCTTCCCCATTACCATGAAGAAACACTAATGGCTTACCCTCACCAATTATTTTATATCTGACTTGTCTTTTATTTTTCATTTTTTTATGCTCTTTCCTTAAAATCAAAAATACCAATTTCTTTTAAATAGTTATTTACCTTTTTTCTATTTTTAAAAGTAATAACCTTTTTAGTTCCATACTTATTTTTTAACTCTTTATAAAATTTTCTTCGTTTAGAACTTCTACTTTTAAATAAAACCCAGTAAATAAATGATAAGTCTAATTTTTCCAAATTTCCCTCAGTCATACTATTTCTTGTTTTATTATTATATTTAATTCTTCTTCTAATTAGCCCATATAAACATTTAAATCTATTAAAATTAAAGATAAATATTTTATCTGAATAAACAAATCTATCTATTACTAAATTACTATAATTTCCATCAATAATAAATGATTCTTTGTTATAGACAATATCTTCTAACATCAAAACTTTTAAGTTGTGATCTCTCAACTTCCAATTTGGTAAGAAATTAAGTTTATCTAAATAGGTTTCTTCTATTTGATAATGTTTTGCTAATTTATAGGTGAAACTGCTTTTGCCACTTCCACTATAACCAACTACACAAATTTTCAAAATGACAACACCTCATTTTCTTACTTTAATTATATTTTTAATGCTTAAAATATTCAACTGTTATTTGAATAATACCCAATTATATAGTATACTATTAATTAGTAAAAAAGGAGTTTTTTTATGTTGGAAATAATAAAATATATTATCTTAGGGATAATTCAAGGAATAACTGAAGTTTTTCCAGTCTCAAGTAGTGGACATTTAATAATTTTTAGTAATGTATTAGGTCTAGATTTAACCAATCTAACAATATTCTTAATGATTACTAATCTTGGATCATTTATTGCTTTACTATTTTTCTTTAGAAAAGATATTAAGGAATTAATTACTAAGTTTTTGGTTTTTCTCTTTAAAAAAGAAAAAAGAGAAGATTTAGAAATAAAAGAGGGTTTTAATTATAGTATTAAATTAGTAATATCGGTAATACCAGTTGGTATACTTGGACTACTATTAGAAAAACATATTAAAAGTAATATGTTAGTTGTAGGACTTGCCTTACTAGTTACTGGAACATTGTTACTTATTATGTTTTTACTTAGAAATAGAGAAGTCAAAAATGAAATTACCTATCAAAATGCCTTTGTAATTAGTATCTTTCAAGCAGCAGCAATTATTCCAGGTATCTCTAGAAGTGGAATAACAACAGTTGGTGGACTTAGTCAAAAAATAAATATTAAAGACGTTTTAAAGTTTTCATTTTTAAGTTATATAGTAATATCAGTACCAGTCTCAGTTAAAGGGATTATAGATTTAGCAGGTGTTAAAGAAAGTATTAATCTTTTAGGTTATATACTAGCATTCATCTTTAGCTTTATTGCGACATTTATTACTGTTAAAATACTATTTAAGTTTGTTAAACCTAAAAACTTAATTTGGTTTTCTATTTACTGTTTCTTAGTTGGAACTTTCTCAGTTTTATGGTTTATTTTTAATTAAGATGATAGAAATGATTGTTTTTCTAACATCTTTTTTTATTGTCTATTTAGACATCTTATTTTTATTTTTACTATGATATAATAAAGATAATCAAATCAAGGGGGGGATTATTAATATGAAAAAAAGAAAACATTCATTAACTTTTATTGTTTTACTTTCTTCTTTAGTCGTTGTAATTATTATTACTTCACTACTTATTTTTGTTAAAAGGGATAAATTCAACGATGCTTTTTTTAATATTTTATATGAGATAAATAAGGCTTTAATTCTAACCACAATTTTTGGTACAATTACTAAACTTATTTCAGATGAAATATTTAAAGTGAAAACTAATGATACTAAAATGCGTCAACTTGGTATCCATTCTATCGGTGAGGGAAAATTAGATAAAAAGCAAACAAGAATAATGTTTGGTGGCAAAGGATATGAATACCCAAGTGAACTAAAATTTTGTTTTATATCTGGAGTAGTTTTTATTAAGGTATTTACTAAAAATATTATTGAGGCGATTAAAAATGGTTGTCATGTGAAAATATTGATTGCCGATCCAATCAAGTCACACGATTATTTAGCACGAGCAAACACGGTAAATAATCAAAATGGAGAATATGGTTCATACATAAATCAATGTCATACTACCATTCAAATGGTTGAGGAGATAAAAAATTATATTAAAGAACATGATCTTACTGGATCAATTGAAGTTAGACATTATATAGATGAGTATCGTTATAATTTTAGAATTGCCAAATTCTATCATAATTTAAATGACGAAGTAATTAAAGCTTGGATCAATTTTCAACCTATTAATAAAAATGCCATAGATCAATCCTTAACTGTAATAGGAAATTATGATGAGGAGTATTTAAAAGACACTAACTCAAGAGTCTCAAGAGAAAGTAATAATATCGTACTGTCATTAGATGAATCATTTGATATGCTTTGGGATATATATAAAAAATAAAAAAGTACCGTTCATACACCAAATAAATTCTTGGTGTTAGGTACTTTTTTATTTTAAATTAATATCATCTAAAATGAGTGTACTTTGTAACCCATTGTTTCATTTTAATATTTAACCAGAAAGCATAGATACCTAGAGTTATTATAGTAAGCAATAACCACTTAATGTAATTAGCAAAAAGACCGCCACCAGTTCCATGAAACTCTAACTGCCTACCATCTATTATTGTATGATTTGCATACCATGTTTCTTTAATTACTACTGCCCATGGATAGGCAATTCCTAATGTAAATACTGTTATGATTATTTTTATAATCCATATACCTATGAGGCCTAATAAGCCACCTGTGAATTTTGATTCAACCATTTTTCTCTCCTTTTAATTTTCATTTATTAAAAATTATTATTTTCTTTTAAAACCTTCCCCTTTTTAAAATACTTAATAATCTCAAATATTTCCTTAATATAAAATATCAGTGAGATTATTATAATACCTATTAAATAAATAAACATTGAAATTACTAAACTTTCAATAAATATCATTAAATAGAATAGCAGCGATGATACAACTATATATAGTACTTTCTTGTAATCTCTTGTTTTTAAAGTTTTTTGGAGAATTATATCTGTTGACAAAAACATAATGAATTGTGTAAATACAGATATAACAGAGATTAAAATTATATCTTTACTTATGAAAAAATATGTGATAATCATTAAAACAACTAATAATACTACATTAATTATTCCAATAATAAGAAAATCAACATTTTTATCAATCGCCTTATAATAATTGTGCTTAATCACACTAATTGATGATGTTAACGCAATTCCAGGACAGAGAATAAAAAATATTTTCAACGAATACAAATATTCAGGTAAAATTATTTTTATCAAATAGCTTAGAGGGTAAAAAAATACTATTGCTAAAAAAATCAAAACTATAATCCCATTATCAAATTTATTATATGATTTTTTTAACATTATCATATCACTTTTTCTAAGGGTTGGATATAATACTAAACTAATTGCTGTTAAAAAAACACTTGTAAATCCAATTAATGTAAAGGCAAATGAAAAATTAGAAAATACAGCGGGAAATTTTTCAATCGGATAAACTATTTCAATAAATTGCTTTGGTAAATTTGACATAAACATTATTATTAAATTTGAAAATAAAAGAGGTATCCCCAAATTAAACATAAATTTTATGTCTTTAAAATCATCTTTTATTTTACCATTATTATTTACAAAAGTAATATCTTTATACGTAATCATATACCAAGATAAAAGAACTAAATTAATAATGGTCGAAAATAAGATAAACACTAAGTAGTTATCTATTTTTAGTAGTAAAAAGAATCCTATGAGAAGTAAATTAAAAATTGTAAAGACTATATTCCTAAACGCAAATTCTTTAAATCTTCCTGTTATTTGTGAAATGAATTGATAATATGAAGTTAAATTCAATATTATTAAATTTGCTGATACTAACATCATTATTACCTTCCTGTCTCCATTCAGTGATAGACCAAAAATAAAAATTATCAATGAAATGATCAACTGTGTTAAAAATAAAAATTTAGTATACTTAGAAAATTTATTTTTATCTAAATCTTCGTATTTTTTACCTCCATAAAATAAGTATATTCCATCAATAAATCCAAAATGAAAAATCCCAACATAAGAAACATATAGTAAAAATAACTTGTAAAAACCATAATCTTGTTGTGAAAAGATAAGTGGAACAAAAAATATAGTTGCAATACTTGAAAGCAATTTTACTCCATTGCTTAATATAACTAATAAAACATTTTTTCCAAATTTTTTATCTACCATTTGTCTAGTTCATTAAGGTAGTGCCTTAAAGCATCTTTCCAGTCCCTCATCTTAATGCCTTCCATTCTTGAATTAAGAGGCCTTAAAGCTCTTGTTGGATAATCTCTAGTTAAAATCTTATTTACAGTAACATTTTTATTACTTTGTAAAAATATTTCTTTTGCAAAGTCATTCCAACTACAAAACTTATCGTTTGTCACATGATTAATTCCATATTTCTTATTTTTTATTAAGTCCCATATCATATAAGATAAATCATATGTATATGTTGGTGAACCCATTTGATCACTAACTACAGATAACTCATTTCTTGTTTCAGATAGTTTTAACATTGTTTTGATAAAATTATGACCATTTATGCCAAAAACCCAAGATATTCTAAGAATATAATAATCTTTTATTTTATTTATAACCTCTTGTTCGCCTTGATACTTAGTTAGTCCATAATAGTTAACTGGATTTGGAACATCATTAGGTTTAAAAGGCGCCTCTCCATTTCCATCAAATACGTAATCGGTACTAATATACATAAATTCAGAATTAATTTCTTTTGCTGAATCAACTAAATATCTTGTTCCAAGTACATTTATGTTATAGCATAAATCTTTATTATCTTCTGCTTTATCTACCTGTGTATATGCAGCACAGTGAATAATATGTGTTGGGTTATAGTTTTTAACAAATACTTTAACATCTTCTTCAACTGTTATATCTAATTCTTTAATATCTATTCCTAAATGTTCAATATTTTTTTCTTTTAGTACACGAATAACATCATATCCTAACTGTCCATTGGAACCTGTAACTAATACCTTCATTTAATCACTATCTTTCTTTATACATTTCTTCATAGTAATTTTTATAATCACCATTTATGATGTTTTGCCACCATTCTTTATTATCTAAATACCATTGTATTGTTTGTTTAATGCCTTCATCAAACATTATTGTTGGTTGCCAATTAAATTCTTTAATCGTCTTTGCTGGATCAATAGCATATCTTAAATCATGTCCAGCTCTATCAGTAACAAATTTAATTAATGTTTCAGGCTTACCTAATTGTTTTAAAATTGTTTTTACGATTTCTAAATTTGTTCTTTCATTATTTCCACCAATATTATAAACTTCGCCATCTTTACCTTCATGTAAAATAATATCAATTGCTGCACAATGATCTTTAACATGTAACCAGTCGCGAACATTTTCTCCCGTCCCATAGACAGGTAAATCTTGATCATTTAATGCTCTTGATATAATTAACGGAATAAGTTTTTCAGGAAAATGATATGGACCATAATTATTTGAACATCTAGAAATGGTTACTGGTAATTTAAAAGTTCTATTATATGCTTGTACCATCAAATCAGCTGACGCCTTTGATGCTGAATATGGACTTGAAGTATTAATTGGAGTTTCCTCAGTAAATAACAAATCAGGTCTATCAAGTGGAAGATCCCCATAAACCTCATCTGTTGACACTTGATGAAACCTCTTAATTCCATACTTTCTACATGCATCCATTAAAACTTGAGTTCCAATTATATTAGTTTGTAAGAATATCTCAGGATTAGTAATAGATCTATCAACATGTGATTCTGCTGCAAAATTTACAACATAGTCAAATTTGTATTCTTCAAATAACTTATACACTAACTCTCTATCACTTATACTCCCTTTTACAAAATCTATTTCATTATTCTTTAAAAGTGAATCTAGCGTTGATAGATTCCCTGCATATGTAAGTGCATCTAGACAGACAAGTTTATAATCTGGTCTTTTTTTTCTCATATAGTATAAAAAATTACTTCCAATAAATCCTGCCCCACCTGTTACAAGAACTTTCATTTTTTTTCCTCCTCATATATAAATAATATATCACTTTTTTCATATGATATTGCGTTTTTGTCTTTATCAGATAATATAAAATTATCAATTCCCCAATCTATATCAAATAATATATCATTGTACTTAATGCTTCTATCATGCTCTTTAGAATAATATTCATCTACTTTATATTGAACCTCAACATCATTAGTTAGTGTTACAAATCCATGAGCAAAACCTTTTGGAATAAGTAATTGTAATTTGTTATCTTCCGACAACTCAACAGCAAAATGTTTTAAATATGTAGGTGAATTTCTTCTTAAGTCAACTGCTACATCTAATATTTTACCTTTTGTGCATCTAACTAGTTTTGTTTGTGCTTTTGGTTCTGTTTGCAAATGCAATCCTCTTAAAACACCTTTTTCTTTACTATAAGAGTGATTATCTTGAATAAAGTCAATGTTTATACCAATTTTTTTGAAACTTTCTTTATTATAACTTTCTGTAAACCAGCCTCTATTATCACCAAATACATTTGGTTCAATAATAAATAGATCATTTATTCCAGTTTCTATTTTTTTCATTTTAACCACTCCTAATATTTTATTATTCCACTTGCTACTTTTCTTAAGTGCTCACCATATGGAGATTTACCATACTTTTTTGCTGATAATAATAACTTATCTTTATTAATCCAACCTTTTATATATGAAATTTCCTCGGGTGCTGAAATTACTAGTCCTTGTCTATGTTGTACCGTTTTAACAAAATTTGAAGCTTCATTTAATGAATCCATTGTGCCAGTGTCCAGCCAAGCAAATCCACGTCCTAAAAGTTTAACATCCAAATTTCCTTTTTCTAAATATATTCTATTCAAGTCAGTTATTTCAAGTTCTCCTCTTTTACTTGGTTTAACTTGTTTTGCATACTCAACAACTTTATTATCATAGACATAAAGACCTGTAATTGCATAATTTGATTTTGGATTTTTTGGTTTTTCTTCTACTGAAATAACTTTATTGCTATCATCAAATTCAACTACCCCAAATCTCTCTGGATCTTCAACATAATATCCGAAAACGGTAGATTTTCCATTTTTTTGATTTAATACTGCTTCCCTTAAAATAGAACCTAAACCGTTCCCATAAAATATGTTATCACCTAAAATCATTGTACATGGAGATCCATTTAGGAATTCTTCACCAATTAAAAATGCCTGTGCAAGTCCATCCGGAGATGGTTGAACTTTATAGTTTAATTCAATTCCTAAATCACTCCCATCACCTAATAATTTTTCAAAATTAGGTAGATCTTGTGGAGTTGAAATAATCAATATTTCTTTAATACCTGCTAACATTAATATTGACAATGGGTAATATATCATTGGCTTATCGTAAATTGGTAATAATTGTTTACTTGTTATCATTGTTAGTGGATATAAACGGGTTCCACTTCCCCCAGCTAAAATAATTCCTTTCATAATGTAAAAATCCTTTCTTTTTTATAGGTAAAAGTCATAACTACTATAAATAATATATAGCCAGTTGAAGAATATAGCAACGGATTAGTGTATGCAATTATTAGATAACTAATTAAAGTAATTAATAGCCACAAATAACCTTCCTTTTTTGATATTAATATAGATAGATAAATAAGAAATATTGTAAAAAATGAAAATCCTACGATCCCTAATTGTCTCAACAAGTCCCAATAAGATAGTTCTACAATATTTGTAAATTTATCTATGCCTGTAGAAAAGAAATAAGAACTAAGTCCTTGTCCAAAAATTAATATTTTAGTATTACTTAATAGTAATAATATAGATTCTAAATGTCCTGTTCTAACCGAATCACTATCTCCTTTTCTAAGAAATATATCTTCAATTACATAAATAAAATCATCCAAAAATAATATAATAAAACCTATTGATAAAAACAAAATTATAAACTTTAATGTTTTTCCTTTTTTTATAAATATTAGATAAAAGAAACAAACAAAAATTGATACAAAAAAATTTGCTCTTGTTCCAGTCAACAAAATTGAAATTAATGATAATATTGACCAAGTATAACTATTTTTGTTTAAGGAATATAATAATAGTAATAGTAGTAATGGCGAAGATTTAAAGAAAATTAAATATCTGAATGCTAATTGATTTGAGTCTTTTCCAATCATAGCATTTTCAGTTTTAGTAAACCACTGTGTTAGAAAGTTATTATTTAAATCAACAATATTAAAATAATCTAATAAGACCAAAAAAATAATTATAAAAGACAATATTTTTAAAGTATTCAAAACAATCGCCATAAAATTAATTTTAAACCTTCTTATTGCAATTGATATTAATAGTAGATATCCCGTCAAACCTCGTGAAATTACACCAATAACATCACTTGAATTTGTAATAAATGACAAAAGAATAAAAAATGTAGGCATTAAAAATGCAAATATAAACTCATTTTTTGTGATATTAAAATTTTTCGGATTATAAAACAAAGTTATAACAATTATTAAAAAAAAGGAAATGTTTTTAAGTCCAAATGTTCCTGCCGGAAGAAATATACATGCAAATGAAAATATATACAATAGGATTGAAACTAATATTCTTATTAAATCTAGTTTTTTAAAGTTTCTACCTCTAATATAAAACATCAAATCTTTCCTTTACTAATTAAAAATTTAAAATATATTTTTTCAACTGGTGATAACACAGTCTTGAATTCTTTATAAAACTTTTTTTTAGATTTTTTGTTTTGATCATAATTAGCTAGTAATTCCAAATATTCTCTGTTTTCATTTGATACTGTTTCACTATAATTTTCTAATAAGCTTATTCCAATTTTTTTACGTGAGTTATCACTATTTTTGAATGTCTTAATAACTCTTTTCATTGTTTTTATTATACCATTTTTAGCACCTATTACATTGTTTTCATGTTGTCTATATAGCATTGTACTGTCATAGTCCTTTATTACCTTGCCATGAAGGCTTATTATTTTATGAGTCATCCAATCGTGTATATCAACTTTCCCATTATATTTTCTTAATAAAAGAATACTTTTATAATTAAAAACAAATGTACATCCTGGAGATAATGACTTAATAAGAGCTCTCTTAGGATTTTCAATGTATTCATAATCTTTTTTATCATCCTTTATAACATTTAAATTTGAATCTACAATTTTTACATTAGACATATATAATAATGGCATGTTTTTATCTTCTTTGACTAATCTTTTTACTGATTTTTCTATTTTATCTTTTAGCCAAAAATCGTCTTGATCACAAAAAGCATAATAGTCTGAGTCCGAAGCATTTTTTATTAATTCCCAAAAACTCTCTGCTACACCTTTATTTTTACCCGAATAAAATAATATTTTTCCTTTTTTTTGCTCTTCATCTAAAATTTTCAAAGTGTTATCAGTTGAGCCATCGTCACGTATATAAATCTTTATATTTTTATAAGTTTGATCATATAAGCTCTCCAGTTGTTTTTTTAAAAATTTTTCACCATTGTACGTAGATAATAATATGGTCACTTTATACTCATTCATAATTTTTTTATATGGATCTTATTCCATATATTCCTCCTACTTAATTTATTTTATTAATTTGCTTGATATATTCATCAACAACAATCTTTCTAGAAAAATTAGATGAAACAAAAACCCTTCCTTTTTGACCCATAATTTTCTTGTCATTGTAGTCCATTAGATAGAAAAATTCTATTTTATCACACAAATCCTCTTCATCTTTTACCTCACATAATATTCCCGTTTCATTAGCAATAAATGTTTCTTTAATACCAGCTACATTTGTACCAATTACTGGTCGTTCAAGTGCCTGAGCTTCTAACATAACATTAGATAATCCTTCGTGATACGAAGGTAAAACAATACAATGCGATTCATTAATTAGTTTTTCAGGATTAGTAACAAATCCAAAAAATTTGATAATATTATTTTTTTGAAGTTCTTCCACTATATTGATATAGTAACTTTCTATATCACCAGCAACATGAAACTCAATATTATCTCTGAACTTAGTTTTTAATTTTTGTGCCGAATATATGTATTCTTCAAATCCTTTATCTTTCATAATTCTTCCCAAGAAGAGAAATTTTATTGGCATATTATTTTCAGGGTATTCAACCGGTTTAAAATTAGTAATATTTACACCAGAACCTGGAAGTACTGAATATGAATTAAGTTTTAATATTTCTTTGTTAAAGAGGATAGAGTTTGTAGAATTTTCAAAGAAAACATGTTTATTGTTTTTAAACGATTTTCTATAGAGGAATTTTGTAATTAAAAATAATAGTCCTTTTTTTTGAAATGAAGTGCCTAATCCACTAACTCTTGAAATAATGGGAATATTAAATTTATTTGCTACTATTGATCCATATATATTTGGCTTAATTGTGAAACTAAAAATCACATCTGGTCTGGACTCCTTGATGATCTTTTTATAGCTATTTAACAGTTTCAAATCATTAAATATATTTTTTCCTCTTCTTTGTATTGGTGAATAATAAATTTTTACAGGAAGGTCGATAAAATAGTTGTTTCTACTATCTAAAGGTAATATAATTTCTAGAATATTTCCATTTTTTATTATTTCTTCAATTATTTCTAAAGTAAATCTATATGCAAAATCATCTGAATTATATATCATTAATACTTTTTTCATATATACTTTCTCATTTCTTTATTAATAAATATTATCATATCAATTCATCTAATGAACTGACGATTAAGTCTGGCTCTATATCATCTAAATACTTTAATTTTGAATATAATCCATTTCTATTTATCTGAACCGTAAAAATAGGATAATTTCTTTTTATTGCAAAATCTTTTAAAGGATTATCACCGATATACACCATTTTTCTATAATCAATCTCAAAATAATTTTTCATTTTTTCAAATGATAATGGATGTGGTTTCCAAAACTCTTTCCCAAGTTCATCAGTCACTATAATATAATCTACTATTTCATCCAATTTTAAATAATTAATTTTATTTCTTTGTGTTTTCTTAAATCCATCAGTAATAATACCTATTTTTTTATTATTTTTTCTTAAATATTTTACTACAATTAAGAAATCATCATATAATTTAATTTGGGGAGAGTGCTCTCTAAATTTTTGAACTAAGTTTTCAATATATATGTCATCATATTTCAAATTAAAGAAGTCTAACGTTTTATTAAATATTTTGGGGAATCCCAATTCATAATAATATTGAAACTTACCAAACAAATCTTCCTCATGGATTTTTTTATCCTGAGAAATAATCTTTGAGATAAATTTAAAACCACTTAAATTAAATTGCGACTCTGATATAATTGTGTCATCTATATCAAAAATGATTAGATCAAAATCACTAATTTTCATCATTAATTACAATACTCGAGTCAAATCTAAGATAAATTTGGTTCTCTATAAAATCATTATTATAGTCAAGTTGATCCCCATTAAGAATTCTCAGTAGATTTTTACATGAGTTTGCTCCACTCATAATACTCATTGGAGCACCACCACCAAATCTTGGATTAATCTCTATAAAATAAATATCGCTTTTAGTTTTAAATAATTGTATTGTAATATGACCTATCGGTTTCATTATTTTAACTAATTTAGAAACTTCATCAATTATTTTATTGTCTCTAACTATCTTCCCCTTAGATATCTCCCCACCTCTAGTTTCAATTCTTAATCTTGGAACGACTGAAACAATTCTTGAGTTGAAGTCACAAAATACATCTACAGTATACTCATCCCCCACTATATTTTGTTGTATTATAGGTGTTTTAATAATATCTAAATATGATTTTAGTTGATTAAAATCTGTAACTTTAAATGCATTTATACTTGAACTACCTGAAATTGGCTTAATAAATAATGGGAAATCGTTTTCTCTTATTTCTTCTTCAGTTTTAAATCGTTTAGGCATTTTAAATCCATTTTCCTCTAAAAAGTCTTGGGTTTTATTTTTATCTCTACATATTTTTATCAAATTTTCATTCGAAATCAGAACCTTAGCTCCAGTTGACTTCTCAATAAATTTCTTGTTTGTTGATAAAGGTAATAATTCGGTATCAATTGTAGGAATAATTAATGATATATCATGCTTTAATGATATATTAATTATTGTTTCTATAAAAGTTGGACTTTCAATTCTTGGTATAACTTCTTTTTCATCAGAAAAGAATAATGATGGCGCATAACTGGAAGCATCTGCACAAATTATCTTACCTTTTAATCCTAGTTCATTAATAGCTTCCTTAAACAATTTAACAAGTTCAACTCTACGTCCTGAACTTAGTATCAAAATATTAAATGTTTTCATTAGTTCCCTCCATTTTTGTTTGATTTTGATTATCATTGTTTCCAGTGAAATATTCCATAGTCTCATGATTGTTTGAGTTAATATCCGATCTTTTTAAAACCTTAAAAATAGTTTTAAAAAAGATTTTCAGATCTCCAATCATAGTAATTTTTGATATATATTGGTTATCCAAAATAAATTTTTCATCCCAACTTATAGCATTTCTACCACTAACTTGTGCAAGACCAGTTAATCCGGGTCTAACCAAATGTCTTTTTTTTTGATTGGCATTATATAGGGGAAGGTATTGAACTAGTAATGGTCTAGGACCTACAATACTCATATCACCTTTTATAATATTTAATAATCCTGGTAATTCGTCTAAACTGGTTGATCTTAATGTTTTTCCAAATTTAGTTAATCTTATTTCATCAGGAAGTAAGCACCCATTTTTGTCTTTTTCATCGGTCATGGTTCTAAATTTATACATCTTAAAAATTTTTTCATTTTTCCCTGGTCTATCTTGTTTAAATAAAATTGGGCCACCCAGTTTAATTCTAACCAATATCCCAACAACGATAAATACTGGACTTAAAATAATTAACGCAATAATAGAAAAAATAAGATCTATAGGTCTTTTTAAAAACATTTCATATAATGTTTTTTTTCTTTTTATTTTCTCCATAGACTTCTAATTACCCTAATTACTCTTTCCAAATCTTCATCAGTCATTTTTGTATCACTTGGCAAACAAACACCATTTTCAAATAATTTTTGTGATACCGTTGTACCAATAAAATCATAATTTTCAAAAATTGGTTGCAGATGCATTGGTTTCCAAACTGGTCTAGATTCAATATTATTTTCTTCTAATTTCACCATCAAATCAATCGGTCTTATTTTTCCACTAAGCTGAATTACAGTTAACCAATGATTTGATCTTTCCCATAGGTTTGAAGGAATAAATGTTATATCTTTCAAGTCTTTTAGCGAATTTCTATAATATTCATATATGTATCTTTTTTTACTAACCCTATGCTCTAAAACCTTTAATTGACCTCGTCCTATTCCGGCAACTATATTGCTCATTCTATAGTTATACCCTAATTCAGAATGTTGATAATGTCTTGCTTTATCTCTTGCCTGTGTAGACCAAAATCTTACCTTTTCTACTTTTTCACTATTTTTTGAAACAAGCATTCCACCACCAGAGGTAGTTATAATTTTATTTCCATTAAATGAGTATATTCCAAAATCTCCAAAGGTTCCTGTATGCTCACCCTTGTAAATTGTTCCTAAACTTTCTGCTGCATCTTCGATTAATATGATTTTATTTTTTTGACAAATTTCTTTTATTTTATCCATTTGTGCAGATATTCCATATAAATGAACAATTATTACTGCTTTTGCATTTGGATATTTGTCAATTGCCTTTTCAAGTTCAATTGGATCCATGTTCCAAGTTTCCCATTCACTGTCAACAAATACAGGAATTGCACCTTGATATATGATTGGATTTGCTGTCGCAGAAAAAGTAAGTGTTTGACAAATAACAATATCGTTTTTCCCTACACCTGCTGCAATTAATGCCATGTGTATCGCTGATGTCCCTGAATTAAGTGCTGCTGCATTTTCAATACCTACGTATTCAGAAATTTCTTTTTCAAATAAATTAACATTTGCACCAAGAGGAGCAACCCAATTAGTATCAAATGCTTCTTTGACAAATTTTTCTTCATAACCTTCATCACTCATATGTGGTGATGCTAATAATATTTTTTTATTCATTATTTTTACCTCTTATAGTATATTTTATTTCAACATCTTCGTATGCCTTAAGAGTTTTTTCCATCATGATTTTAGATGTAAATCTCTCATGCGCAAACTTTTGTCCGTTTATTGCTAATTCATTTTTTAACTGTTTGTTGTTCATCAATAACTCTATGTAATTGGTCAATTCTTTTATATTTTCATTTTCAAACAAAAATCCCGTTTCATTATTTATTATTTGCTGTGATGCTCCTTCAATTCCACTTCTAATTACAACCGTTTGGGATAACATCGCTTCAATGGGAACCAATGGAAATCCCTCTTGTCTTGAAGGCAAAATTAAACAATCAAATGCTTTATAGTAGTTTATTGGGGAATTAAAGTCTCTTATATGTAAAAGACCTTTAATATTATAATTACTAATTATTTCTTTCAAATAAGAACCTTCACCTAGTAAAACAACTTGGTACTTTTCATCAATGTCTTCCAATGAACTTAATAATATATCTATTCCTTTTCTATAAGAAAAACTTCCTACAAATCCAATTGTAAAAATATCAGGATCAATATTTATCTCTTTTTTATATATCTTTTTATCATAATTACTAATATAAAAGTCTGTAGAAACACCATTATATATTTTAATTATATCTTCACCTTTGTAGCCATAAGTATATTCCAATTCTTTTTCTAATTCATCACTAATTGCTATTACTTTATTTGCCATTCTGTTTAAAGGATGTTTGGGAATACCTATAATATGATGAGTAGTTATAAACTTATATTTTTTATTAAAAAACCTCATAATTGCTGGTATATATGTTGTAACAGGATAATGACAGTGAACAATATCTGTCTGATTTTTTCTAATAAACCTTGAAACTTTAGGATAAACAAGTATATATTTAAATAGCATAAATATTTTTCCTATAAATGTATTATATTTTTTTAATGGGAATTTCACAATATAATGATTAATACCTTTTGATTTTGATTCATTAAATAGATCTATATCCGATTTTTTTTTGGATGGTCCAGCCGAAATAATTGTAACATCATGTCCTATTTTAATTAATTCACTTGCTAATGTATACATATGTGTTGTTGACCCCTCAGCGGGCAAAAATCTTGCTAAAAAAACTATTTTCATTATTATCACCTTTATTTTAAAATTATCATATAATTATTCAAAAAAATATAGAATTTTTTCTTTCTCATATCCCATGTTTATTAATTTATTGAATATATTATTATAATTAGTATAGCTAGCAATAATAATTGCATCATGATCTATCTCATTCAATAATTTATTATCATAAATGTTATATTTGAGTATTTTTTTACCTTGTTTATTAATATCATCATCAATAACACATATGACATCAAAACTTTTATTTTGATAGTCCTCTATTGACTCAAGTAGTATTTCTGAAACCTCGCCAGCACCGTAAAAAATTATTTTCTTAAATCCAAGTTTATTAATTTTTTCAATAAAAATTCGGCTCTCCTTTACAGCTTGTTTATATAAATATTGTGCTGCTCCAAGGTAACCAATATTTAATACTCTCATTCGTTCTTTTCCTTTATCCGTTAAGAAATATGAAACTGTCTTAACAGATTTATATGATCTAATCAAATATCCTTTTTCTTCATAGTCACTCAGATATTGATTGATCATTGCAAGGGAAGCTCCAACAATCTTGCTTATCTCCCTTTGTTTTATTTCACTGTTCTTTGAAACTAATTCTAAAATAAGATATTCCTTATACAAGGGGGTTGGTTTAAAAAATCCATAATTTTTCATTTTTATCCTCCATTTACGTTCGTTTGGTGAACAATTATATTATAACATGTTTTTTTTATTTAATTAATTAAATATCATAAATCGATAAAAAAATATCAGAATTATTTATCCTGATATTTTATCATCTTATAATTTACTAATGCTACATTAGAAATTTTTACTTCTTGTTCTTTAATTACTATATATTTTCGTTTCGTAAAAAAGTCTTTGGCAGTTATTGAGGCATTAGTTGTTATATTACCGGTTGCCTTTCTTTCAATTTCATCAGCTAATCTTTTTCCAATATTTAAATTAATAAAGTCGTATTTCACATATAAATGATCAAAATAGTTAGTTTCATCAATATCTGCAAAACCTAAAACTTTGTTATCTATTAATGCAATAACTGTATAGTTTTTATTAAAACGATCTTTCCATTTATTTAATTCAACATTATTTATCCAAGCATTTATTTGTTCTTCATTATAGTCAAAACTATTTACATTTAAAATAGTCTCCCTAAATAATTGATACATTTCATCAATATATTTATCATGATATTTTACTATTTTTAAGTTTTGATTTATCAGTTTTTTATAAAGTTTATATGAGTATTGTTTAAAGCTTGCTTTATCACTAACTAATTTTCTTAAATTATCTAGCATTTCACTTGTTCTTCTTGTCTTTAAGTATACTTTCATATAACCATTTTCGCCGTATTTTTCTATGATATGTTCATAGATTCTTATAAATGATTCTTCAAAACTAATAATTCCTCTAGAAAAACCAAAAAGAAAACTTCTTTCAATAATATCATCCATACTATTTGAACGATCCGCCTCGGCTATAATCTTTCCATAAATACTTCTCGGTTCATTTTTACTACTTGCTCGGTGATCCATTACTGCATGAGCCATAATTTTAACTTCATCCTCATTAAAGTATGAATTAATAAATGAATCATTCATTAACATCTCTGCACCAACTATGTGGTGAGTTTTTCTATCTTTAATTAATCCAACATCATGAAACACTGCAACCGTATAGACCATTTCATAATTAACATCATAATCTTTAGCTATTTCTAGTGAGTAATTTATTACATCAAAAACATGATTAGATCTATGGGCTAGATCTAGATTTTCATAAAGTGGGATTATATTTTCTTCTAAATACTTTATTAATGTTTTGTTTATCATTTAATCAGTCCTTATTTATTGATATAAAAATTATAATCGAATTTAATAGATTAAACAATCCGTATTTATTTTTATTTTTTATTTGTCTTTAATTAATCTCATTATTATTCTTTTCACTTAAAAAACTATTACTGCATGGAAAGATACAATTAAAAATCTTGATGGTTTTATTTTAGTTACAACTGAATATAAACGTGTGATTCTAGGAGCACTTGCTAATGCATTTCATTATTTAGTTTCCAAATTAAACAATAAAAAACTTGCCTTTGTCGGTTATGGTTTCCTAGGTCTAGCGCGTGCTATTACTAACTTTAGAGCAACCCTAAATTATCAAAATGTCTTAGTAATTTAAAAAGAAATTAATATTTTATTTAATGTTGATTTTAAAGATGCTAAGACTAAAGATATGAAGTTTAGACCAGGAGTTTGGCATAAAAAAGAAATTGCTGATTTAACTGAACAACTAGTAAAAATAACACATGCTTTAAAAACAATTAAGTAAATAAATGAATAATTACCTTTTAATTAATTTTAAGAGGGGGTTTTTGTCTAAAACGTTATTTTAAGACGTTTTAGTGCCTTGTTTTATGATTAATTATCTAAATTAAATGTTTTAATGTTATAATATATTAACTAATAGACAGATGAAACGGCAGGTGATTTCTGATGGGATTTATAGTTTTTTTCTTAACATTTCTATTTTTTCTTCAAATAATTATTTCTTCAATATTTAAAAGTAATATTTCAAGAAAAGAATTTATTTATTTGCTTTTACTAAATGCTACTGACTTGTTATTAATTGTTGGTTTTGTAATATCATTTTCACTTAAAGCTCCCGTAATCATTTCAAAGTTTTTAATCTATTTTTCTTTTTTTAATTATTCGCTATTTTTTTATCTCTATTCCAAACTATTAAAAAATAGTCGAGAAAAAGGTGCAAAAATTGTTTTGATAGTTCTTGCCATATTCCCTTTATTTATTATTTTCCTTGGTGATATCTTTGGCAAAATATTTTTAATTGTTGTTGCAGTACTTATTCCTCTTAGTTCTTTTATAATTCTTTTCGGAAAAAGAAATTATTCGTCAAAAAAAATTAGTTCATTATTGTATTTACTTACAATTAATGAAATATTTAGACTATTTATTAATATCATTTTAGTTTATCAGTTATTTTATGAACCACTTGTTCATTTATGGCTTTTACTATTTTCATTTACCCTTAAAACTTTAACACTCTTTGTTATTGTTGAAATTAATAATAAAATAACAACAAATAAACACTTACTAGGAATTTTAGATCATATTAATTCAACCAAACTTTTAAATACTACTTTCAGCGAACATCCAGATGCTGTTGTTATTACTGATACTAACAAAAAAATTATTTATTTAAATCCTAAAGCAGCAAAAATGACTGGCTATACTGAAAAAGAGGTTATTGGCCAAAGCCCAAAAATGTTTTCAAGTAACTTAACACCTAGAAGTACCTATCAAAATTTATACGCCTCTTTAGCAACTAATCAAACTTGGAGTGGTGAGTTTATTAATAAGAAAAAAAGTGGTGAAATTTTTATTGAACATGCAAAAATTGTTAGTATTAAAGATGTAAATGATAAAGTAATTTACTATATGGCAATTAAAACTGATATTTCAAAGGAGAAAGTTTATTTAAAGCGATTAGAATATCTTTCAAAACATGATGATTTAACTGGTCTGTTTAGAAGGGGAACTTTTATTAATTTAGTTGAAGAAAATTTATTGACTAATCTTTCAGTTAATAAATACTTTATATCAATTGATATTGATAACTTTAAAAACATTAATGATTTATATGGTCATATGACCGGGGATGATGCCTTAATTTTATTTAGTAAAACAGTCAATGAAATATTTATTGATAATTCTTACATTTGCCGTTTTGGTGGTGATGAGTTTGCTTTATACATCTATGATAAGACAGTTAACGAGATAAATGATTTATTCAAACAGTTATTTGAAAAATTAGCACTAACACCTGTTAAAACTTCAAATAATGAAATATACATTAGTGTAAGTGTTGGTGCTAATATGATTGATAATTCTGATTCATTTAATACTATTTATGAGAAGTCAGACCTCTTACTTTATGAGGCTAAAAAAACACCTGGTTCTTCCATTAAAAAGGATTTTTAAGGATTTAGTTAATAACTAAGTCCTTTTTTATTTAAATTAATGTAAAAAACGACAAAAACCGAACAATTATTGTTTTATTATTATATATAACTTATAATATATATATTAAAACATAAATGGGGGATATAAGATGTTAAATCTTAAAATTGCACTTAGATTTCTTGTACATAAACCTCTAAAATCATTTGTTACAATTTTATCGATTGCAGCAGGTTCAGCGATATTTTATTTCGTCTTTAACATTAGTGATGGATTAAATAGTCTAGTACTTAATTTAACTGCTGAAGTCAATAGTCATATTGCTGTAACAGGGGAATTTAATTATGATCAAGAAGGATTAAATAAGCAAATGGAAATAAGAGACTATATATTTAGACTTGATGACCGAGTATCAGATATTTCATATAGTTATGTAGTTTCAGCTACTTATAAAAATGAAAAAGGAAATATGGTACCTATTTCGTTAAAAGGTATGGATTTTGAAACAGGGGAAAATATCCATAATGTAAAACAAAGAATTTGGTCTAGAAAATATAATAAAACACCTAAACCAACATCATTAGATAGTAAATATAGTGGAGAAATTGTTGTTGGTAGTATGCTTACTAATAACTTAGGTTATAAAGATATGAAGGATGCAGTAGGGAAGGATTTAAAATTATCCTATAACGGTACTGAATATTTGTTTAAAATAGTTGCTGCTTATAGTTCTAATCAAGAAAGTTTGTCTTACAATACAATCTTTACACATTTTAAAACTGTTCAAAGGTTAACAGGTAAAGAAATTACTAATATAATTGATTTAGAAACTAAGAATGCACTAGATAGCTCAAAAGTACTAAAAAATATTAAACCATATTTAGTTAATACTTATGGCATTGATAATATTAATCTAGTTGACTGGCAAGAAGGTAATAGTTATGTTGTTAATGCTTTATATATTGAAGATGTCTCAATTTTTATTATTCAAATATTTACTGCTTTTTCAATTACTTTTGGTGTTGCTAGTATTTTAACCTTTAACATTAAAGATAAATTTAAACAAATCGGAATCTTAAAAGCAATGGGAACATCTAATAGTGATACAAGAAAAATCTTTATATGGTTTGCTGTTATTTTAACTATCGTAGGAATTTTCGTAGGATTAATAATTGGGGTCTTTAGTTCTAGAGTATTTATGAAATTATTAGTTAGACCTCAAACAAATAGACCCTTAGTAGCAATTAAGGGTAATTTATTTAATGTGTTTTCTTTATATACTTTTTTAATAATGGGATTAGGTAACATTTTTGCTTCTTTAATTCCTATTAAACAAGCTACAAAACTAAAAATAATTGAGGTAATTAAAAATGACTAGTAAAAATATAATAAGTGTTCAAAACTTAACAAAAACCTACGGTAAAAAAGTTAAAACTGACGTTTTAAAGAAAGTTAATTTATCAATTAAAGAAGGAACATTTAACTGGATTATAGGCTCATCAGGTAGTGGTAAAACAACACTACTTAACTTAATAAGTGGCTTAGATGAAGCAACAAGTGGCCAAATATATATAGATAATGTCTTAATAACTAATATGAACGAAAAAGATAAAGCAACGTTTAGAGCAAATCACTTAGGCTTCATTTTTCAGTTCCACTATTTACTACCTGAATTTACTGCATTAGAAAATGTTTTAATGCCCCTTAGAATTAAAAATCAAAAAATTACAAAAGAAATTAAGAAACAAGCTATCGAACTACTTTCTACAGTTGGACTATCCCACGTTTATGATCACTATCCTAAAGAGTTAAGTGGTGGGGAACAACAAAGAACTGCAATTGCAAGAGCAATCATCGGAAACCCTAAATTAGTAATTGCCGATGAGCCAACAGGTAACTTAGATAGCATTAATGCCAATCAAGTTTATGACTTAATTAGAAAACTCCATAAAGACTTTAAAATGACTTTTATTATTGTTACTCATGATACTATCAAACCAATTAAAGGTGACCGTTTAATTACTTTAAAAGATGGTAATATTATTAAAGATGAGGTTTACTAATTATGGTTTCTAAAATAGCTTTTAGATTTTCTAAAAAAAGTCCCATTCAAAGTATGATAATTTTTCTCACTATTTCTGTTGGGGTTGGTGTTGTTTTCTTTATTTTATGTCTTGGAACTATTTTAAAATCAATGATTCTAGACCAAAGTACTTCTTATCAAGAACATTTAATTATTCAAAATAAAAGAGAGCTTAATTATTCAGATATCACTATGGACTTGATTAACGATTTAGAGCGTGATAATAGCGATATTGAGCTTAGTTTATATACAAGTACCATTAATGGCATGTTAGTTTCAGAAAATGGTCATAGCGGTCCTTTTTCAATGATGTTAGCTAAAGGTAAAAATCCAAATGATTATATAAAATACTATGGTTTAGATGTTTCTAAACATTTAGTTGAAGGAAGAGTAAATAATCCTTTAGCATATGAAATTATGCTTGATGATTATTATGCTAAGTCAAGTAACATAAATGTTGGTGAATATATTTACTTTACAAGTACCTACGGTCAAAACTTAAAGCTACTTGTAACAGGAACTTATGACCTAGGTTTATTTAGATTAAATAGAGCTAAAGGATATTTCGATTTTGACTTATTTGACAATAACCAAAATAAAAACTATTCAACATCCATAGTCTTTCAAGTTAAAAGTCCAATGGAAGTCGAAAAGACTTTAGATAATATTAAAAAACCAGTCCTAGATACTTTAGGTGATGTTAAAATATATTCTTGGAAGTTTATCAATCCTGATGCTGAATTAATAAATTTAGCCCAAATTGCGGTTGTAACAACAATCGAAATATTTATTTCAATTGCAATTTTCGTAGTTGTCGTTAGCATGCTTAACTATCAAATTCAACAAAAATATCATCAACTAGGTATCTTAAAAGCAATTGGCGTAAAAGACTCTAAAATTTATAAAATATTTATTTATCAAACATTCATAATCAGTATTCCTGGTATTATTATCGGTCTAATAGGTGGTACTATCGTATTTACTGAATATGGTAAATATATGGTCTATCCTGATGGATCTCCTAGATTTAATATTACTTTTAATATTTTTGATTACTTCACTTCAGCATTAATAATTATTGCAACTGTCCTACTAGCAAGTGTTTTGACAATTAGAAGACTAAAGAAAAAAACAATTATTGAACTTATAAAAATATAATAAAATGGCTTATTAGAAAGATCTAATAAGCCATATTTTTATTTAACTACTATTTCAAATGTTCCAAGTTCTAATGATTCACCAATTTTTAGTCTTACAACATAAGTACCTGGTTTATTTGGTACTAATGGTCTTACTAATTCATTAGAATCATTATAGTAAAGTAATAAATCTTTACCATTTTCATAGCCCTCAACTGGACCACTGTCTCTGGTATGTCCCTTAATTAAGTACTTCATTCCCTCAATTTTTGAACCATCTAAATTTTCAATTTCTACAATTCCATAAATTCCTTTAGATCCAACAATGTCTAAAATTGTATAAACTATATCTAAATTAAACATCATTGTTTGATCTTTACTAATAATTAAATCTAACATTACACCATAATAATCAATTGAATCACCAATAATCATTTGCTTCTTAACAGCACCTGAGTTTAAAATCCAGCGCATTCTATCTTCTGAGTTTGACCATAACTTAATTAAATTTTTTGAATCAGTAGAAACGCTAAATGGAACTGCAATATCAAAGAATCCTTGACCAGCAACAATTACACTACCTTCTGGACTAGTTCCAGTTCCAATTTGCATAATTGATCGATATGCAACACCTTCATTCATATAATCAATATTATCGAATGTTCCTGTAACAGTTAATATTGACTTAACTTCTTCAGTTGCTTCAATTCTAATTCCAATAATTCCACCACCAACGATTGTTGTGTTGTGAACTTCTACTAATGATCTATTAACATATAAACCAGCATCCATATCAAAGTCTCCTTTAATAATCGAGTCAAATGAAGTTCTACCTTGTTCTAAGTTAAATGTCATATCTTCTAAGTAGCCATTTGTTGTATTTTCATACATTACTTGATACTTACCTTTTTCAAAAACAATATTACTAAAGTTAACGTCATTTGATTTAACTTTTAAGAATATATTAATTGAAGTTGACATTACACTAATTTTTTTACCATCTCCAAATAAAGTCATTAGATAATCAACTACTAATTCATTAGTGCTCATATACTTAATATCACTGCCTAAAATAATTCCTCTAACTTCATTATTAATTGCCTCAACAAATTCTTCTTCAGTATTAACAACAACTCCATTAACTAATAATAGTTTATCAGTTTTTTGAATAGGATTTTCTTTATCAGTTGGAATAAATTCCATATGGTATAAATATCCACCAACTGCCTTATCAGTATGAGTATAAGTAAATAATTTATTATTACGCATTATTTCTTGGCCATTTAAATATAAGACATATTGACCTTTGCCAATTACATCTTGGTCTAATAAATTAAATGAGATAACTCTATCTTCAATATTATTTGAGTTATATACTTTCTCACCTAATAAAGTAATACCAAAATCACCATAATTAACATCTAAATAGTTATCACTACTACGATATTTTCCAGCTTCAAAATAAATTACATAAGTATAGAATTCATTAAATAAATAAGTATGTTTAACAACGATTTTATCATCTGTTACTAATTCATCTAAATTTTCTACAATAAAGCTTTCAGTTTTAACTACTTCATTTAATTCATTACGTTTTTCAACAACAAATGAACCTGTCTTATGTGTTAAGTTACCAACTAGGGTTGCAGTAAATTCAATCTCATTTAGTGCTAAATCACCTAGTTTTAATTTAATGATATTATTAACCTTTTCACCTTCAAAATCATTTGTAAGAGTAATATGTGTTTCTTTTTCAACGATTTGAACTGGTTGAACAATGTCAATTGTTTCACTTTTATCATTTAATTTAAAACTAATAACTGCCTTAATATTTAATGTTGTTCTACGGTTAATTATTAATAAATAATCATACATATCGATATTATCTTCTAATTCTTTATATTCGCTAATATCTTCTTGCATATACCATTTGATTTTAATATCTTCTTTTAAAATTTCATTTTCTTCAAAGTTCTTTAAAATAATTTCAAATGTTATATCTTCTAAATCTTCTATTGTATTAAAAATTTGTGTAGTTTCACCAGTAATTTTAAACTCTGCAGTTGGTTTTTTAGGTTTTAAGTCATCAGTAATTTCCGTACAACCTACAAGCATTAATGATAAAACTAATAATAAAAATATCTTTTTCATTTAGTATCCCCCTTTGGATAGTAATCTTTATCTAATAAATATATTATAAATGGACTAGATCCTCCAATTGAAGGATGCATAGCTTCAACCAAATTTGGTCTTCTAATTTTTCTAATTAATTGTTCTGTGCTATCTTTACAATTAAAATTAACGGTATTATAATTCGGTCTTCCACCACGAATCATAATAACTGGATTAACATAATAATCCCTACCTTCACGGTATTGAACATCTTTAAATTCATCTGATTTTAATTCTTTTAAAATATAACCAAAATTATTTGAACTTAAAGCACCAGTTGCATCATCTAAATTTCGCCATGAATCAGAAGTTATTGCTTGAACTCCATCTTTTTCATTTAAATTTATTTGACCCAAACCATCTCCACCATAGGCATTTTGTAAAACAATACCAATTGCTGTATAACTAATTTTTAATTTAGATATATTAGCAACTACAGTATAATCATCGTAAAATTCAATTTTATTAGCCTCAACTTCTAAAGCTGCTAAAAATGAACCAATTAATTGATTATTATCAATTTCAAAGACTGTTGCAGATTCGATACCACGTTTATTAGTATCTGAAAAACCTTTAATAGAAACATTAAATCTACCATTTTCAATAATGTTATTTTTCATTTCCATTTTACGATCTTTACTGCTTCTAGCAATCATTCCAACGTTTATTATATTTTCATATGGTTGGAAGTTTTCATCTAACCTACCAATAATATGTGTATCATATAACCCACTATTATTACCGTTAAATTCTATTGCATATGCACCTATCTTTGGTAATTTACCTTCATCGTCTTTTTCATAAAGTGCTAAGTTTGAATGATTAATTTGTAAATTATTACCATACAACTTTACACCGTTTCTAAATACTATTTGATTTGATAAATATATATTTCTTAAAATATATAAATTCCCAGTAATATTTTCATAACGTTTAAGTTCATTTTCATTATGAATATTATATCCTTCAAAAACATTAAAGCTATAACTACTATTTTTAATTAAACCTCTCGTTGATATTTCAGCTTTTTCATTAATTTGAATAATTAATTTACCTCGTCCATCAACTGACTCATCAATTGTTACATCTTTAATAAGTCCATTTTTTAGGCCAAAATCAATATTACTTGCATTTTGTTTTAAACTTTCCTTTAACTTTTCATCATCAGATAAAACAGTTTTAGGAAAATAAGTAAATCCTAATTCAATTTCATTACTACTACCAAACTTATAATTGCTATGAACTTTAGTAAAATCAAAAACTACACCTTGAATTTCATCTTTAGGAATCGACTCATCTGCAATATAGATATCACATAAATCACTATGTTTACCATCTTTTGTAATAACATTTAGTTGAACAAATCCGTATTGTTTACTACGAATTTTAAAAGTAATAATTCCACCATTAATAAAGTCCTTATTATCATAGAGGCCAACCTCAATGATATTTACTTCATCATTATAAATTACTGGACTTCCTGATCCACTATATTCAAGATATTTAAAACCATCTTCATCATATAAATCAAACCCTAAATTACGTGCATTACCCGGTTCAATTGTAAATTTAATTTCCACATCTTCTTCCAATTTACTAATATTAATATTGCGGTAATTTAAACTACTAATATTTTCATTTTCTTTATTTAAATCAAAGGAAACAGAAGAAACTGCAAGAGGAATGTAATAACCAATGACGGTTGATGAGAATGTCACTATTGCAAATATTAATAGTGGAAATGATAGTAAAAACATAATTAATATTTTTTTCATTTATGTAACACCGCCTTATTAATTTTAATATACCCACCTATCGCATAAATTACCATTATAGCGCTAAGAATTGAATATAGTATTAAATTAACTTTATAAGCTGTTAATCTGATTACTAAAAACCCAAATAACTTAAATACTCGCTCACCAGGAAATAGTTTTGCAAAATATGGAATAAAAATTAAAATCATTCCCCCAACTACTGCAATAATTAATGCACTAAGTAGTGATTGATACATATTTATTCCCTCATCAATTCCTCCATCATTTGAAGTAAATTGTGGATTCTTATAATCTTTGGTTACCGCACTAAATGTATACCCTAAAATAAACATCATTGACATTAAAAAGATATATAAAGTATCAGTAAAATTTAAGAAATTAGCAAAGTATAAAACTGATAAACTAACAGTAATCATTACAGTATTTAAAATTAAACCAAATGATAATCTAGCAAGAATTTGTCTAAAGTATTTTATAGGAATAATTTTTGAAATATAATTTGCTTCTTTTTCCCTACTTATTAAAGTACCCTGGAAGCTATTTGCAAGTAAAATAAAGATTAATACTGTTAAGAAAGTTATACCTGGAACAATTTCTTCGCCAACTGCTTTCTTTCCAGCCTCATCAGTTAACTTTATTGTTAAGAAAACAAAAATTGGCATTAAGATATTCATAACAATTGCTTGGAAAGCATAGTTAGGGTTTCTTGTCATAATTTTTGCTTCTTTAGCAACTATTGAAGATAACGGTTTTTTTACTTTTAAATCCTTTTTGATTTTATATGTTTGTTTAATATTTTCATTACTTAAAGCCTTAAAGTAAAACAACTTTAAGATATAATATGAAAATAATGAAACAACTAATAAGATACCTACTAAAATCCCTAAGTTTAGATAAAAATTATCATAAACTAACATATCATAAAATATGCCACTAAGCTTTAAGGAAGATACGGTATTTTTAAGTTCAAGAATTACTGATTCAGGAATAATTGGGGTTGATTGATTGCTTGTTAAATTAATAAACTTTAAGATAACTTGAACAAAGCCAATATAACCTACGAAAAATATTCCTAAAATTAAAATAATTGAACCAATTAAAACAAATTTATTCTTCTTAATATATTTCATAAAATAAGAAGCAGGTATTGCAAGTAGACTTGCAATTGAAAGTGGCAATAATGGTAATATAACAGCAATAAGTAAAAGCCTTAAATAATAAAAGACATTTGAATTATTAACTAAACCATAAACACCTGCAGTTACTGATAAAAAGATAATTGAAATTAATAATTGATTAATATACATATAGATAATCTTTGATAAAAAGATTACTTCTTTTTTTACTGGTAACTTTGCATATATTTCATTGTCTTTATTTTGAAATAACTGTTTTAAAATATTTACAATTTCATGTAGCACTAAAACAATTAATAAAATAAAGAAAGTTGTTGTTAAATAAATATCATCTAATCTAAGTTTGGAAAAGGTTGTTGTTAATTGAAATAAAATAAATCCAAGTAACCCCAAAAGTCCAAACGATAAAACCACTAAAGCAAAAATTCCGGCAATATTTTTCGGGTTTAATTTTACGCCATTTAATCTGTTTCTCTTAAAGTGATTTTTAAGAAGAATAAGTATCATTTTTTAACGATATCCTTAAAATGATTATGAATATTATCTATTTCTTCTTTTGTTTCAAATAAACCTTTAATTTCACCCTGATCAATAATTGCTACCCGATTACATAATTCCTTTACTATAGGTAAAATGTGTGATGAGAAAATTATAGTATTACCCATCTTTGCATAATTAATCATAAACGCTTTAATTTCATCCATTGAAAATGGATCAAGACCGACAAGTGGTTCATCTAAAATCCACAACTTCGGATAGTGGATAATTCCCCCCATAATAGCAATCTTTTGTTTCATCCCGTGAGAATATGCTTTGATTAAAACATCAAGCGCTTCTGTCATCGAAAACATATCAGAAAAAAATTCAATGCGAGAATCTCTTAACTCTTTACTTACATTATAAACATCAGCCATAAAATAAATATATTCACGACCTGTTAACTCCTCAAATGTTGCATGATTATCTGGTATATATCCAAGTGATTTTTTAGCATTAATTGGTTCTTTAATCATATCAAACCCATTAATAGTAATAGTGCCCTGATCAAATGTTTGAATACCTGTTGCACATTTAAATGTTGTTGATTTCCCAGCACCGTTTAAGCCTAAAAACCCGAATATTTCTCCGGGTTTTAAGCTTAAACTTATATTTTTTACTGCAGGATTTTTGGATCCTTTGTATGTTTTAGTTAACTCTTTAATTTCAAGCATTAATGTCAACTTCCTTCCTTGAAGTTAGATTGAATCTCTGAAAGCAAGGTAAACATGTAATATAATACTTCCTCATATTCTAAACTACCTACAAATAATAATGTATTGTAAAGTTCCTCAACAGCATCAACATAATCAATAAGTTCACTTCTTCCAGAATTTAAAATAATATCTTTTATTTCTTCAAAGGACTTATCAATTGTTTGATCAAGTAGTTCATCTTCAACATTTGCTCCTGAGGCATATATATAACCCTTCATGCTAACTCCAAATGCTCTTTCATAACCTTCATTTAGTTCTGGCATAATAAATCCTAGTCTTACAGAGTCTTTATACCCTAAATAAATATAATCTTGATTATTTAATAATTCATTTTTAACATCAATTGTTCCATTTAACAATGCACTATCTAATTCTAGTTTATGTACAATCATATCTACATTTTCACTATAATCAATATATACACTATCAATATAATAATCTATTTCAGTCGGGAATAAGAATCTTACCATAAGATTTTCTGTATTTATTCCTTCTAGATCAAGAATAATTAACATTTCTTCATTAATATAGGTTTTTGGATCAACTGAACCTTGTGAAATCCATTTTGTTCCATCCCAAACTTCAATCTTTAATTTTAATATACTATCAAATATATTTTGAATTGCATATTGAGCTTGTGTATTATTCATTAATGCTTGATCTAACCACCATAAGTTATCTTTTGCACCAATTGAATTTAAAATTGGAAGTAATACACCTAATGTGTTACCAACTTCTCTTGGTGTAAGCATTAGTTTTGCAGAATTAGCATTACTAGGCTTTTCAAATGTAGCAATAAAGTAGCTTAATAATTCTTCAGTGTAACTTACGTTTGCCATTATATTATCGTTTGATAAAACTTTTTCTAAATAAGAAATACCGTTTTGATCCATAAATGATATCGGTGATATTCTTTCTTTAATTGTATGTGGATTTCCATAAACATCAAACATTGCGTCTATTACTCCTTGATTAGCAACGTAATCAATTACATATAAGTTCGCTTTATTTAAAGCTGTTATAGAATCTCCTTCTTCAATAATTTGAATGTAATATACACCATTTTGATCTTGTAATAATCTTAAAGTACCGTATGTTGTTCCTTCTACTGCTTTTAGCATTGAGAATGAAATAGGTTCGTGTTCAAAGTGTAAATTGCCATTTGCATTTTCACTATAAATAAATGGTGAACCAGTAGTTGTAAATTGGTCTGCAGAAACAGAATAGATTTTTCCTTCAAATTCAATTTCAGCTGATAAAATGTGTGTAGTGGTACCTGACAATGGTTTGTCTGCTTTAAATGTAGTTTTTACAATACCATTTTCATTTGTAGACACAATATCACCATCACTCCATTTACCAGTTCCACCAGACAACTTAATATCAAGATTTGGAATACCATTGCCATTTATATCTTTCACAGTAATGGTTACTGTATTAGTAGTATTATCATTATTATGTGTAACTTCAATTGTAAATGTTTCAGGTTCTGCTATCCATTTTGCATATAAAGTGATATCACTAGAAATCTTATTTGTATTATTATATGGTTCATTAAATCCTGAATCATAGTACCATCCTAAGAAAATAAAATTCATTTTTGTTACAGTTGAATATTTATTAATATCAAATATTAAACCTTTTAAAATTGTAAACTTATCTATTTCTAATCCATTATTATCTTTTACTATTCCATCATTGGATACAAAATTAATATTTACATAACTTGGTGATGGATTTGCATAAAAATCAACGAAACCATTTTTTAGAACTATGTCAACCAACTGTGTAGTACCATCTACTAATTCATCTGTAAAATACATTGTTTCTGGATCAAACCATTCTGGTAATATAAACGGATTACCATATGTTTGCTCAATCTCATCGATAATTCCACTTCCGTCATTTTTGTGGAATCTCATATTTGTTTTCCAAACAGATCCTTCACCACATATAATATATTCGCCTAGAACTTCCATCTTCTCATCATTTAATGTATATAAATAGTGATCTACCACTTTTTGTTGCTTATTTACTAAATCAATCATTGAATGTTCAAACTTAGAATCTCTATAGAATGTAATATTTGCAGAAGAATTTGTTCTAATCTTTCCGGCCATTAAACCATAAACAAATATATCACCATCAATTATTAGTGTTGCTGAGTCATTAGCTGTGTAGCCTAACTTAGCATTTGGATTTCTTAAAACCGGTTTTTCTAGGAACGCATCGTTTGTACTTAGACCGTATCCGGATTGACCATTATTGTAACTATATTCATTTTCATTAAGAACAATTATGCCTCCAATTGATGGAACTGTAATCTTAGAGGTATTATCAACTTCGATTAATGATCCTGGTAACATTTTAATTACTGAGTTTACATTAACTATAGAATTATTTGTTACGTGAACTTTAAAATTACCTGGGAGTGGCAAATACTTATCTTTTGTAGTTATTGCAACACCTGAATAACTTACTTGAATGTTATTAATATTTAATTCTGCATTATCCAATGTAAAATTAATATCTGCATTTTGACTATTGAATTCCTTGATTATAGTTCCATCTAATAAAGTAAACATATAATCTTCAGTATTTCCAACTATTTTTACATCAATAACTGTGTTTGTAAGAGTAAATCTTAGGTGTGCCATTCCATAATATGAAGCATCTTTATTTATCACTAATTTACTTTCAATATGATTTAATCCATACTGATCAAAAGGAATAACAGCCCCATAATGTGTAGAAGTAAAACTACCGCCTGGAAAGTTTGTAATTAACATTTGTTCTTTTACCGTAGACCCGGCACGGGCAATAATCATACCATCACCGTAGATAAATCCATGAACATCTAATAAACCTTTATCACGTATTGATAAAGTAGCACTTGAACCTATCTCAAACAACGCATACTCTGAATCAACAACATATCCTTCAAGAGGCTGGCTAACTCCAATTGTTGCATAAACTAATAATTGACCACTTACATTTAAGTTTACGTTTTCCATAAATAATTTTACAAAATGGCTTGATCTATTTGTCTTTGGAGCACCTGTATCAGAATAAACTATGTTGTTTGTTTTTGACCAACTTTTATCTGTTGGATTGTAATATTTATCATTATTAGGAACAAGTAATGTTACTCCACTTTCAACTGTATGTTCGCTTGATCCGTAAACAAGTAATGATATTTCAGACTTAGCAAATGCTGTATTATTTCTAACAATAATTGCTTGTCCTGTTGTTGCAGTTCTTAGAGCATCTTCAATTGTTAAATAAGCTGCATCTGCCGCTTTACCGATTGTCACAGACTTAAATTTATATATAACTTTTGTTTCTTCGATATTTTCAAAGTTTGGATTTGTTGAAGTTGCTGATACTTTAATAATAAATGTTGATCCTCCATTTGTTAAATCGAATTTAGTAAATGAACTGTTATCAAGTGTTTTATATGTATATGTAAATCCTTCTTTTTGATCTACTCCATTTAATAAAATATTAAATAATTCTAAAGTTGTGTGCTCTTTAGTTGAATTGTCATTGTAAATTGATTCAACGACTGGCATGTTGTTGATTGCTTCAACATCAAGTGTACCTGAAATTGATAATTTAGCTTTTTTAATTTCATATGAAATATTTTCTCTAAATTCAAAATCATAGTTATTTTCATCATATGATTTCTCAGTTAATACTATATCATATGTTCCGACATTTAATCCTTCACCTTTTAATGATAATTTAATTTCTAATGTATCACCTAAGATTAATCCTGTTGGAATATAATTTATATCATCAACTAATAGTCCGTCATACTCTTTACTTTGATTATTATCTGGGGTTATAGTAATCTTCGCTTTTTTAATTTCATATGAAATATTTTCTATAAATCTTAATTCATAGTTATTTTCATCATAATTTATTAAGCCTATTTCAATTAAGTGACTACCAGCATTAGATTCTAATCCTTGTAAGTTTAATGTAAGTTCAAATAAATCGCCTGAAACTAAGCCTTCTTTTTTATATGTAATATTAGTTGCTGTATTCTTGTTGTAAGTCATAAATTGGAAAGAATCTGGTGTAACAGTTAATATTTTTTTCTCAACTGTTACAAGGACTTTACTAAAGTTATAGTTTTTAGCAAGAGCATTATCTGAAGTAAGTGTTACTTCTTTGTTTGAAACAGCATCTTTTTGAGTAACACCAAAATCAATATAGTCACTACCAACAAAGCCTTTAATATCTAAGTTGATGGTTTGATTTAATCCATTATATGTATATGAATCTTTTTGTTTGATCTCTAAGTCTTTTTTACCAATAGTATATTTACCATGTTCATACTTAACATTGTAGTTACTATCTAAGTCACTTGAGATTGTAATATCGTATGTACCAACGTTATAGCCTTCCATATTATCAACTAAAACATAATCATCATAAGTAATTCCTTCTTTGATAAATAAAAACTCATAAGGATCACCATATGTCTTAAACTGATCTACCGCTTTAAATGTTACATCTTGTCTATTAATTGTTAGAGTTTGGGTATCATGAATTGCTGCTTCATATTTGTCATTACCTAAGAAGTTAATTATAATCTTATATGTTCCAGCATTAATTGGATTTGAAATATAATCATTGCCTAATAAATAACTAATTTCAACATCTAAATCATTGATATTAATAAGCTCATCTGTAATTGGATCAGTTACTTTAATTTCCTCATTTGTTAATACATGTTCTTTATTTGAATAAGTATAAACTGGACTAGTAAATTCAAATAGTAAGGATATTTGTTCAATAGTTAATTCTCCATCAATATAATTAAAATCATAATTGTTTGATTCAAATCCTAAAACCTTAATTGGATAATTACCCTTTAGACTACTTTGTGTTGCTGTAGTTTCTAGTTTAATGTTATCTTTATCTAAAACTTTTTCATCTTCATTATTTACAAAACCATCATAAGTTAAATAATAAACAATATTATCATTTGATTGACCAACATATCTTGTTGCTTCTTTAAATGAAATACTTAACTCTTTTTTAACAACAACTAACATGTTTTCGTTAAAATTAATGTCATAGTTGTCATTTGCTTTTAGCGTATTTTTTGTAATTAAATATGTACCTGCTTGATTAAAATATTCTTTAAATCCTAAAGTACCTGTAATAACTTCTTTTGCTTTATCATCATATTTTAAGCCTGAGACAGTATAATCATTTTCATTAACTGAACTACCATAAATAATATTTTGACTATTTGCAGTAATATTAAGTGTTGCTTTTGTAATTTCATATGTTGGACTTTCGTTTAATAAAATATAATTACTTGTTACATCATTGCCTAAACTATCAACTATTTTTGTTGTAACAGCATAACTTCCAGTATTTTTATTGTTAGTGTTTTCTAAACTAACTTTATCATTATACTTTAACTTACCCTCTGCAGATATCGTATAAGGAGTACCATATGTTACTGAACTTTGATAATCGTATGTTAAGGCAAGTTTAAATGGTTTAATGATATATTTACTATTTTGGACGATTAAATTGATATTTTCATTATTATATGATGATACACTAATTGAATAGCTACCAACATTAATATTATCACTTTTATCTAATTTAATATTTAACTCTTCATCAAATCTATCTTCCTCTAACTTATATGTTAAATCAAGTTTTTCAAATCCATATGTTTGAACCTTTTCTTCAATTAGTAAATTAACATCTCGCTTTTTAATTTCAAATTTAACATCTTTGTTATCTAAAATAAGATTATAGTTTAATGTATCTAACTCACTTATTGAAAAATCATATAAGCCAACATTTTCCCCATTAAATCTATTTAGACTACCTGTAACAACACTACTATCATCATTTGTTGCAAGTCCTTCTAATGTATATTTTAATTCCTCATCTAAATTACCATATATTTTGGTTTGTCCACTAACTGGTTTTACAATAAGATCTTTTTTGTTAATAGTTAGTTTTTCTTTAATCACTGAATTATTGAAGTTATTTGTTATTACTACATCGTATATTCCATTATTAACTGGACTTACTACTAAACCATCTAAATAATACTCAAATACTACTTCTAAACCTAAATCAACGTAGAAATCATTTTTATCAATTACAAAGTTTCTAACATCACTATTATAAGTAACCACTTGATTACCTTTATAATTAAAGATGTTTTTAGCTTCACGTGTTTTAATTGGTTCATCTAATATGTTATCTTCTAAAACTTTACCATTTCCACCCTTTTCTAAAAGAGCAAAACGGTATTCGTGATTTGGCTTAACATTATTAACACGGTAAATACCTTCTTCAACATTAGCAGTAATATCTGAACTTATAACCTTATTATCTGAATCAAGCATTACTAAATCAAAAAATGGATCATAAAAAAATAAAATATAATTATCTGATGTAAATAAGAAAGTAGGTTTTTTTACCTTAGCCACATACTTAACATCTAGTGTTGCTGTATTACTTTCTAGATAAAAAGCATCTTCATTATATTTAACATGAACTACATAATCTTCTTTTATTCCAGATTCTTTTGTAAAAACATTACTTGTAGTAAAATCACTTGCTTTTGGTTCCACCCCTTTAGGTAAAAAAGCAAAAACAGCTCCCTCAATTTCTCTAACTGAAATTAAAGTATCTGTATGGTCAGTGATTATTAATTGTTTTTCATCAATCTTTCTTTCCCCTTTAGAAACATTTAGATTGATTGGTGAAGTAGATCTTACACCATTAACCCAGATATAAACAAATAAACTGCCTATTTCATCAGGTTTTACTAAATTATCTTTAAACTCAATCATTCCACTACTTAGTGGTATTACAGAATTTGGTTTATTTTCATAACTTACGAATAGTAAAAAATCATCATAACTAAATTCCTCACCATACTCATAGTCAAGTTTACCAAAACTTGATATTTCAACTTTAGATACTTTATGTCTTCTTGTTGAAACTTCAATCTGATTTGATTCAAAGTTTTTATACTTGAAATTGATATTTTGTTTAATAGTATCATTGTCTAAATCAAAATGATCAAAGCTTGGATTTTTATTATAGTTATTTTTAACGACATAACCATCTTCCACTTCAATTATTTTTGACTCCCCTTTGACATAATCTATTTTTATTTCAAATAAATCTAAATCAAGTTCTTCTCCTTCATTTAAAACTATTTCATTCTCCCCTTTAACATTTACTGTAATCGATTTAATTTCTCTGCTATCACAAGAAACTAAAAATAGCACACTAACAAATGTAAGAACTAAAAAATATATTTTATTTCTCATTTAGAACCTCCTTATTAAAAACATATTTATGAATTGTATAGTATTTATACTATATATTTAATTATACTATTATTTATTATATTTACAAGAATATAATATTATTTGAACTCCAAAGAGAGGTAAATTGATAAAATTATCTCATTTTAAATGAAAAACAACGAATTTCTTCGTTGTTAGTCATTTTTATTAATTAACCAATTAATTGTAGTATGTAATGATTTATTGTTGCAACTAGAATTTCTGATTGATATTCATTAGCAATAACTAAATAATCACCTAGCTCAACTAAACTACTATCTTCAAATTTATTAGCAACACTTTCGATTGTTCCTTCAGATTCTGGATTCATTACTTGATCAATTTTAACTAGTGTATTAAAGAATCTATCTAACTCAATCTTAGTTAAATTATCAAATTCATCATATGAATCTAATGATTTATCTTTATCTGGCATTACTAATTTATCACTTGCTTTAATAGCATTTGATGTTTTAATTCGAATAATTTCTGAATCTTTACTATTTACTTCTTTAATTAAACTAATGGTTGATGCTGCAAAGTTTGTATTTGCAATTTCTGTTACTGTAACATTTATGCCAAAGACCATTAATGCTTCAATTAAACTATCAATTTCAGTACTTTTAATTACTGTTACTAAGTCTAAATCAACAAATTTAACGTGCTCTGGAATATCACTACTCATAACTTCAATTATTGCATTTGAAACCATTCTTTCAATAATTAATGATTTATTACTTCTTAATTTAATTAAATCTACTACTGTAATTAAATTTGCATTTAAGCCGTTAAAGTCACTTACTTCAACATCATCACTTGGTCTATATTCTCTTAGTGAGGCGATTAATCTAGATACTTCTGTTTTTTCTATTTCTTTTGAAGAGATACCATAATCACTAATTAAATATTTAGGAATACTTGTTTCTAATGCCTTAATTAATTCTGTTGAAACTAGTCTATTTACAAGTTTTGAATCTTCATCTAACATTAATTCAATTTGTTTAAGTGTTAAAGTTTCTGGTTCAATTTTGTTAATATCTAAGTCTGATGATAATAAAGCATCAATAAACTTACGAACTTCATTTCTCTCAATTATGTCATATGAGTCAGTTAAGTTATATGTAATATCTTTATTTAGATTATTCTTAATTTGATTACTAATAATTTCATCAATAATATAAGATTCTTCTAAGTGTAATAACATTATCTTAGCTGTTGTAACATTATCAATTTTTAAACCTTCACTTAAATTTTTGATCTCTAATAAGACTAATGATGCATTTAGTTTTTCTAACTCTGCAAATTTAATATCAATTCCATTTGATTCATATGCTAAAGGATGTAATTTTCCTTCTTTTACAAGTGCACTTTCAACTGAATCTGAGATTATTCTTGTCATTAATAATGAATCATCAATATTTAGTAGTTGTGAGAATTGTAATGTTGTTATGTTATTACCAAAACTAATTTGACTAAGCGGTGTATTACCAGAGGCCATTATATGTAATGCTTCGATTATTCCTTCTAATTCATTTAATCTTAAAACTTTAATTTTACTACTAAAATCAACATAACTATCCTCTGGAATAATAATATTATTGAAGACCTTTTCTAATTCTACTGTAATCATTCTATTTAAAATACTTGAATTTAAGTTAACTAATTCTTCTAATTTATCAACAGTTATTGTATCAGCATTAACATCATTTGGATCATTAATATCTAAAATATCAAGTGCTTTAATTAAACCTTTAACTTCTGACTTTTTGATTAGTTTTGATTCATTAGTTTCATCTACAAATGATTCTTCTGGAATTTCATTAATTTGTGCAATTAATGTTAAGCTAATTACTTGATAGAAATAATTTGATTCAAGAACTAAATCTAGTTGTTCATCAGTTAATGATTTTAATACTTCATTATCAATCTTCACATCATTTAAGTCTTTTACACCTAAAATATTTAATGCGTTAAATAATTTAACTACTTCCTCTTGTGTCATATTACCATATGGATCTTTTTCTGTTAATCTTAAATCTAAGTCTGAATCATTGAATTTACCACTAGAAGCGATTTGATTTTTAACTGTATTTGACATTAATAATCTTGATACTAATACTCTAATATAATTTGAATCTAAGAAGTCATTCATTTCTCCCTTATCAACTAAACTTATAATAGTTTCAAATTTAATGGTTGATGCATCACTAAATTCTTTAATTCCTAATAATTTAATTGATACAAGCATACTTCTTATTTCATCTTTACTAAACATACCATTTTCATCAAATTGATTTGCTTCAGGTTTTGTATTAACTCCACTAATATCTTTGTCAAACATATCTGCTACAATATCTCTTACTGTAAATCCTAATTCTTCTGATTTAATTATTCGGTCAATATATGTATGAATTATTGTTGATTCTAATAATTGATCTAATTTATCATATTCTTTATCTTCAATTAGATTTGTAAATGTTTCAACATTCAATCCTTTAATATATAGATCTTCAAGTTCAAGTAAAACAAGAGTATTTAACAAGTGTTTAATTTCCTCTTTTTTAATTAAGTTTTCACTTACAACACTATTTGGTAGTGCAAGAAGTTCTTTTGTAAAGTTAAACTTACCTTGTCTTCCATTAATTAAACTTACACCTTTTTCAAGAGTCTTATCATTTAAAGCAATATTTGAAATAATACTTTGTAGTACATATGAATCATATGCACGATCAAAGTCATCGAGACCTGCTTCTAGGTTTCTTCCAATTAAGCTAGTAAATGTTCTAACGTTTGGTGTTTTTGTAATATTTAAAATGTCTAATCCATTTAATACTCTGACAATTTCATCACGAGAAATTCTACCATTTTCAAAAGCATTATTATGATATTTGAAGATGTTATCTTCTTTTTGATAATTTGTCTTTAAGAACTTATTAATGATATTTAAGTATAACTTTTGATTTTCATCTTTATTATCAACATTGATACCTCGATCAATCATTCCCGTTACAATTTTTGACTCTAAGAATAAATCTACAACTAAATTACCATTATTCACGCTTAATAATTCATCGATAACATTGTTTGCTAATGTAAATATATTACCACCTAATGTATCTGTATTAAATAAATAAAATGCATTAAAGATTGTTGTTAATTCTGGCTTAGTAATATAACCCTTATGTTTACCTTCTAATTCAAGAGCACCATATTCCCCAAATAATAGACTTTCCTTATTAAAGGTATGATCGATATTTAATCTTGACTTAACTTGATTTGAAAGAACACTTGCTACTTTTTCTAATACTTTATCTGATTGTGGAACTTTACCTACTACATAATAGATAAACTCTGAATCAATTAAGAGATCAAAATAGTCAGGAGTTACTATACTCTTAACATCTGTTATTGTTTTAATTGATGATAACTCTTTAAAATCGTCAACATTTAATTCGAAGAAGATGTTTACTAATTTATTTAATTCTAGTTTACTTACCTTATTATCAACTAAGACATTATCAGGGAAAACCAAGTCTTTTTCGTCAAGTTTAACATTGATTTTTGCCTTAGCTAACTGTTTGTTTACTAAATCAGCAACTAATGTTCTAAGCGCTAAAGACTGCGAAATATTGTCTAATATTCCATGTAGTGATTTTATATCAAATAGTCTTTCAAAATCATTTCTATTTATAATTGCTTCTACATCATTTGGATTATTTACTTTAATTGATTTAAAGTTTGTAATATTTAAGTTAGTAATTATATTAAACATATTAGAAATATCACTCTTACTTATCATCATATTTTCATCTAATGATGAACTATCTAATAAGAAGTCTTGACCACTGAATCTAGCGGAAGTATTTTTAATTAATCCGATGTTATTTAACTTATTAGCAACAGCATTTCTTGATTTACCACTTTGTGCTAATTTATCAACGGAGTAATGGAAGATTTCTGCTTCTAGTAATGTATGAACTACTTGTTCTGGAACCATTCTTCTTACATCTTCCATTCCTACTAATTTAATTTCTTTGAAGTTTTCAATCTCAATCATATAGATTGCTTCTAACATTGTTGTTAGATC
>NZ_JHYB01000003.1 GCF_000687835.1 Haploplasma modicum ATCC 29102
AATTTCTTTGAAGTTTTCAATCTCAATCATATAGATCGCTTCTAACATTGTTGTTAGATCTGCTTTTGTGATTCTTGCTTTACTATCTAAGATATTAACTGGTAGGATAAAGTCATTTCCTTCAAACTTACCACTGATATTTAGTTTTTCTAATTGTTTATTAATTTGACGTGCTAACTCATTTCTTGATTTACCACTTTGAGCTAATTTATCAACGGAGTAATGGAAGATATCTGCTTCTAGTAAAGTATGAACTACTTGTTCTGGAACCATTCTTCTTACATCTTCCATTCCTACTAATTTAATTTCTTTGAAGTTTTCTATCTCAAGCATATAGATTGCTTCTAACATTGTTGTTAGATCAGCTTTTTTGATTCTTGATTTACTGTCTAAGATATTAACTGGTAGGATAAAGTCATTTCCTTCAAACTTGCCACTGATATTTAGTTTTTCTAATTGTTTATTAATTTGACGTGCTAACTCATTTCTTGATTTACCACTTTGTGCTAATTTATCAATAGAATAATGAACAATCTCTGATTCTAAGAATTTATTAGCTGTTGCTAAAGGTAAAATATTTTGGATATCAAAAGTACTTTCTAGTTTTATATTGCTAATTGAGTCAATATTTATTCCATATACTCCTTCAATAATAGTCATTAATTCTTGTTTTGGAATTAACTTATTATTATCTAAGATATATTCTGGTAATAATAATGAGTCCTTTGAAATTTTTCCTTCGAAATTATTTTTCGCAATTAACTTGTTAATTTCTTTAGCTGCATAAGTTAGTACTTTATCATTTTTTGACATATCACTAATAAAGTGATGAATTATTCCTACATCAAATAATGAGTCATAGAATCCTAAATGAATAACATCTTTTAGATTACCAAATTCTTTAATACTTGTTAACTCATCATATGATACTAAGTTTAGTGAGTTAAATGTATCAATGATTCCAATAAAGTCTTCAACAGGGATTTTTTGTTCATTGTTAAGTGCTTTATTTGATATTCTTAAATCTTCTTTTGATAAACTTAATTCTATTTTATTATTTTTCAAGATACTATTTAATTTGGAAGCAGCAAATTCTGCAATTGATTCATTTCTAACAATTGAATCAATACCATAGTAGATAATCTTTGATCCTAATATTTGTTCAATAGCTTTTTTATTAACTCCAGCAACTTTTACGTCTTCAGTTAATTTGTTTAACAGCCTTGGATCAGCAAAATTACTATCTAAATCAATATTTGCACCAAATCCTGCGATTATAAGATTATTTAATTCGGTTTTATTAATATACTTATCATCAATAAAGAAGATTGATGAATCAATTGGGTCCATACTTGGAGCAAATTTATTAATTACGTTAACATTAATAATCTCTGTAATCATTTCTTTAACTGTTTCGTTTGATGCTGATGATTCAAATAAATAATATACTAATGGAATACTTGTCAAATTATCAATTTGAGTAATTGAATCCTCTACTTCTAAGATTTTTTTAACATCTTCGATTGTCTTAATATTTGATAAATCCTTAAATGAACTAATCTTTAAATCAGAAATAAAGTTTACTAAACTTAGTGTTGCTTCATAATTTAATAAATTCCAACTTAGACTATAATCATTTGTAGTAAAGTTATATCCGCTTATATTTAATTTATCTGATACTTTATTAGCATTTTCATTTAATAATTCAATCATTGCATTATTTACTTTATCATTAGTACTTAAATTCTTTAATACTGATTCAAATACTTTTGAGTTATAGATATGATTTAATCTAGTATGGTTAGTATTAGCTGGAACAACTAATAGATTTTCCAAGTCTTCCAAATCAAAACTACCACGCTTAATAATATTTAAATCTTGGGTTGCAATTAAAATTAATAAATCATATAAATGGTTTTCCATCAACCCTTTTTGATCAAATAACGCTGAATCAAATCTTAAATCTGATGATTCAAGATTTAAATATTTTCTTCCACCAATAACGGTTGCTTCATTAATTAAGTTTGCTGTGAAATCTAATATCTCATCATCATTTAATGCCTTACCCAACAATCCTTTTACTAAATCTAATTCACTTAGAAGTTGATAAGCATTTTTATCTGAATGAGAAGATACAAATAATTTTTCAGCAATTAATGTTAAATTAGTTTTATCAAGTGTTGTATCATTTTTGATATCTTTTACATATGTTTGATAAAGTGATGCTAATTTTTCAAATTCAATACTCTTTAATTGTCTTTCACTATTTACTAATGAATTAATAATTGTTATATAATATGCGTCATAATTTGGATAAATATTAAAATTTTTATTATTTAATGAAGTAATTCCTTTTTCAAAATACTTCATACCAAAATTATAGACTTGATCACTTACAGTTACATTTCTTAACAATTCATTAACTACATCGATTTCAAAAATGTTTCTTACGTTATTTTCATTAATTGTATTATCGATGTATTTTTCAAGAGCATCTTTTTCAAGTGATTTAATATTTGCAGGAATATTTAAGTCTTTTGCTAAGAATAAAATTTGGTTTAAAGTTTCTTCTTTAATCTTTAAATTACTATCTAATGAATCCTCAAATTTGAATGATTCTTCAATAATTCCATTTAATTCACTTGGAAGCTTAATATTTTTAGTCATATCAACTACTAATTCTTTAAATCCTTCATTTATTAGTGTATTTCTAAAAATATTATTTATTAATTTTGAATATGATATTTTGCTAATTAATGCATTTGGCATATTGTTGAATCTATCAATTAATATTTCTGTTGTTAAAGCATCAACGTTTGCACCAACAGAGGTATCTGTAGTCTTAAATTCCTTAAACACATCAACAGCAATTTCAATTAATTCTAATAGTGATTCTTTACTAAAAGTTTCAGAGCCATAACCATCTTGTAATAAATCTAATTTAGATAATTTTGATGATTTATTTAGTGCATCTTCAGCAATTTCTAAGCCTAAAGATTTTATAATTTCTGAGCTTAGTATGTTTGAAAATGTTTTGTTTAATAACTGTTTATCTTCAAATCTTGTAACTAAACTTACAGGTAAATCATTTAGTGATTTAATGTTAGTTAAATTATTAATTGATAATATAAATTCTTCGTTTGAACCTTTAAATGGTTCAATTAGATTTAATGTTCCACTAATAATATTATTTAATTCTAAGATCCAAGCTTCCTCATTTATTGGAGTTTCTTCTAGGTTATCTGGAAGGGTAATTATTTTTTGGTTGATTTCTAGGTTTTTAATATTATGTGCTGCTGTATAAAGTAAGATTGAATCTTTATCTAAAAGCGGATCAAAGTTTAAGATAGTTCTTAAATTTTCATAATCTAAAAGACTAGCTAAGTTGAAATCTTTATAATTAGTATCAGTAAATCCTTTTTCTTTTGCACTTAATGCTAAATTATAAGTTAAGTCGAATACTTTATTTAAATCACGACTTAGTGATTCATATGTAATTGTCTCAGGAATAAATATATCGTCTAATTTTGCTTTATCTTTAGCAAATAATAAGATATCTGTTCCCGCACTTTTAATTGTTTGTAATGAAAGAATTCTTGATTTAAAAGTATTAAACTCTTCTAAATCCAATTGTTCTAGTTTTGTAAGTAGGGCAATATACTCTTTATTTTGGATTAAATCTACTGCACCTTCTATATTAGTAATTTTATATCCATATTCTAAAACTTGAAGTATATTGCTTAATTCTTTACCAATTTTAAAGTCTTCTGAACTTAAAACTTTTAAAGAAATATCTTTAATTTCTTCATCTTTTACAAGTTTTTCAACTAAAGGTACTGAAACAATTTCTAACACTTCATTAATAAAATTACTATCTTCAAATAATAAATTAATAATTTCTTTTAGTGAAGTAAATGTTTCTGGATTACTTAAAAGACTATCAGTAACTGCAATTACTTGAGCTTCATCTTCAAAATATGGTTCTAATCCCAACATAAATAGTTTTTGGTAAATGTCTTTTACATTAGTAATTTCATTACCAAAATCAACACCGTCTAATGAACCACTAATTTGATCAGCCGTATCACCTGCAGTAAATGAATTTGTGTAAACAAATAAATCAACACCAAGTGGAATACTCTTCATCGCTAATTCAAAACCAGATAATTCACCTAAAACATCATTAATTATTTTTGAAGTATCTTCTTCTAATAATATTTTTGGATCAAATTTACCTTCAGCAAAGAATTTAGTAAAGTCGTAATCTTGATTTTCTTCTGAGAAGATTACCTCTGACAATTGTGCAATATCTTTAATTGCACCATCTTCACCTTTAAAATATTTAGGGTTACTGAAAATAAATTCTAATCTTTCATGTAAATATTCATATGGATTATCATTCCAAGTAATTTTCTTTTGGATTGATTCTTGTTTTAACATGTATTCAACAGCAATATTAATTCCCACTGTTGAATCAAGTTTTGAAATTAAATCAATTGCTTTAGAAATTCTTTGTTGAGTTTCAAATTCATAATTCAATATATCTTTTGGATTATTAGAAATTGCCATTAAACCTCTAACGTCATCAATTAATAATAGTTCATTGATTAATTTTGAAATTGTTGACATTTCCTTTTGCCAGGAAAGTAATTTTAATTGTTCAAAACTTTCTTTAGTATAAATGTTTTCAGATACGTCAAATTTTAATAATTTATCGAAAAATTCATTTTGATCTAGAACATCAATTCCTATTGGTAATAGTAAATTGATTAATGTCGAATCTCCTAAATTAGTTAGAATTTGATCGATATTTTTATAGTCATCTTGATGATTAATATCTTCAAAATTAAATGATTTATCAATATAACCATTTTCATAGAGAATTTGTGCAACTCCACCAAGTAAATTTAATTCCTCAGCGAACTTTAAATCAACTTTTTCGCCATCTTTTGTTTTGATTGTTGTTGAGAATAATGAGTCAAAAACAATCTCATCAACACTCTTTTCACCAAACTTTACACGTTTTGAAAAAAGTCCAATTCCTTCATTAGTAAAAGCTTGTAAGCCATCTAGTATAGCATCTATGTCGCTTTTCTCTTCTTCATCTCCACTTGATGTCTTAAAAATCATTCTAAGAACGTTTCTTTCGTTAGTTCCATCTTCTACTTGGAAGCTATTTACTGCTCCAGAGAAAACGATAATTGGTAAGAATAGAATAAATACGACTATAACACCTCTAATTATTCCAAACATTCCACCACTAAGTCTACTTTCGAATGAAGGTTTACGACTGATATTTAATCCTGAATCATTGCTTCTTCTAATTTTATTCCAGATCGGTCTAGAAACAATTAAAGTTATTAAGAATTTTACTAATGGATATAAGATCAATAGTAAAACAATCCTTAACACTAAGTCTAGTATTGCAAATACATATGGACTTAATTCTGGATTAACTAAATAAACTCTAACACTTTCGGGTAAACTAAAAAACTTGTCCGTAAAACTCAGTAATGCTCCTGGAGTCTTAAAAACAATTCTTATAGATATAAACGAAAGTCCAAATAAAAGTACTATTGATAAAATTAAACTTGATAAAGTATAAAATAAAGATTTTTTAAATCCCCTTTTATAACCAACCAAAAAGTTTATCAATAAAACTAGTAGAAAAATTGTCCACTGGACAATTCTGATAATATTTTCCATGCTCCCCATGTAATCCCCCTTTAAATTGTGAATTATATAATATATTATATCACATCATAAATGGTAAAAAAACAAATATCAGCAATAACTGAGTAAAAACGAACAATTTATCTGATGTTTTAACATATAAAACTTATATTTTCCTATTTTATTTTATAAAAATCTTAAAAAAAATTTTTTTATTAGAAAAAGAGACTCATCCTATTTCTTTAAATCAATTAGGATTAGATCTCTTTCTTTAAATTTATCTAGATATTTTTCCATCTTTTCTATGACAAAAATATTATTTTTATTTAATGTATGAACAAGTTTTACATAACATGATCTAATACACTATAATAAAAAGTATTATCAAAAATAATTATTCCATCAAACTTAGTATTTGTTTTAAAATCTAGCATATCACTTAAAAATAACCCATTAGGAATGCTAGTTCCTGATTCTAAAACTAAAATTTCTCCATTTGTCTTTACTAAATTTGCAAATTTGTAAACATAAGAATTTATGTTACTAGTTTAACTCTTTATATCCCATATTTTTTTCAACTTTGTTATATGAATCCATATTTAACTTCAAAATTACTACCTCATTACATTTAAGATCAATATACATTAAATTAAAATATTTTTTAAGTTATATCACTTTAACTTTTTTATTAAATATGTATAATAGTTAAATGGACAGGAGGAATTTACATGAATTTTATTTTACCAACATTATTACTCTTAGGGGGATTTTTAATTTTAGTCAAAGGAGCAGATTTTTTTGTTGATGGTGCATCTTCAATTGCAAAGCACTTTAAAGTATCAAGTTTAGTTATTGGGTTAACGGTTGTTGCATTTGGTACATCACTACCTGAGGCAGCAGTAAGTATTTCAAGTGCGATTAAAGGATCTGGTGATATTTCATTTGGTAATGTCATAGGTTCAAATATTTTCAACCTATTATTAATTTTAGGAATATCATCGATTATTATTCCACAAGTTGTACATAAAGACTTAATAAAGCGAGATTTACCAGTTGCAATTTTTTCAGTTTTACTTTTAATTCCGATGTATTATCTACTTGGAACACAAAATGTTATTACAAGACTTGAAGGATTATTACTTACAATTTTAGTGATTTCGTTTGTTGTAATGTTAATTAAAAAACCAAATACCGAAATTAAGTTGGATGAAAAAAAAGAAATTGAAATGACATATCCCATTAAAAAAGCTATTATTATAACAATAATTGGTGCAATTGGTATTGCTTTAGGTGGAATTTTAGTTACTAATGGTGCTAAAGAAATCGCGCTTTTACTAGGAATGTCTGAATTATTAGTAGGACTTACTATTATCTCAATTGGTACTTCATTGCCAGAACTTGTTACATCAATAGTTGCCGCAAGCAAAAAAGAATCAGATATTGCAATCGGTAATATTATCGGATCTAATATTTTTAATGTCTTATTTATTTTAGGGTTTAGTGCCCTTATTACGCCAATTAGTTTTAATCAAACTGCGATTTTTGATATCATTTTTGTAAGTATCGCCACAATTATTGTCTACCTATTTGCTTTAAGAAGAAAACAAATAACAAGACTTCACGGTATAATTTTATTAGTTCTATATTTTGGTTATATGTTTTTTATTATCAACAGAGATTTATCTCAAGCTAATGTAATATCTTTATTTATAAACTACATGTAATATTCTTAAAAGTAATCAATAATTAATTTAAAGATTACTTTTTTTTATATTTAAAGATCTATATTAAAAACAAACTTAATTCATTATCTTTAAATACAATTATATTTTGTTATTTTTATATTCTATCTTTTTCTTTAAACTATATTAGTTAGAACGAAAGATTTATACTTTTATCAAATAAAAAACAAGACCATTTTTTGATCTTGTAAATTTAAGTGTTTTTATTACTTATTTAATATATTTTGGTCCCCGAGGCCGGACTCGAACCGGCACGGATCTCTCCATCGGATTTTGAGTCCGACGCGTCTGCCATTTCACCACTCGGGGCAATATATAAATTATAACACCAAGGAAAATGAATGTAAACAAATATTTATAAAAAAGAAAGGCAAACTTGCCTTTCTTACATCTCAAACTGACTATTATATAATTTAGCGTAAAAACCATCTTTTTTAATTAATGATTCATGATTACCTTTTTCAATAATGTCTCCATTATCCATAACAAGTATTAAATCAGCATTTTTAATTGTCGATAGTCTATGAGCAATAATGAAACTAGTTCTACCTTTCATTAATTCATCCATTGCTTCTTGGATAATCTTTTCAGTTCTTGTATCAACTGATGAAGTAGCCTCATCTAAAATTAAGAGTGGTGCATCTTTAATCATTGCTCTTGCAATTGTAATTAATTGTTTTTGACCTTCTGAAACACTTGATTTTTCAGTTAAAACTGTATCATAACCATTAGGTAGTGTTTTAATGAAATGGTGTAAGCCAATCTTCTTACATGCTAATTTCACATCTTCTTTTGTAACATTTTCCATACTATAGGCAATGTTTTCAAAGATTGTACCTTCAAATAACCAAGTATCTTGAAGTACCATACAAAACTGATTATGAACATTTTCACGTTTTACATCACTAATATTAATTCCATCAATCTTAATTGAACCACTATTTAGTTCATAAAATCTCATTAATAAGTTAACAATAGTTGTTTTACCAGCTCCTGTTGGTCCGACAATAGCTACTTTACTACCTGCTTTAGCATATGCTGTAAAATCGTTAATGATTGTTTTATCTTCAACATAACCAAATTTTACATTTTCAAATTCTACTAATCCTTTAGTTTCAGTAATTTCTAATGTCTTATCTTCTTCATTTGAAAGTTCTTCTTCTTCCAAGAATTCAAATACTCTTTCACTTGCTGCAGCAGTTCTTTGGAAGTTGTTTGCAACTTGAGCAAGTTGAGTTAGTGGTTGGTTAAATAATCTAATATATATTGTAAAGGCCATAATTGTCCCGATATCAGTTTTTCCTTTGTTAACTAGAATAGAACCTACAACAATCACACAAACATAGCCAAAGTTACCAATAAAGCTCATTAAAGGCATCATTAGACCTGAGAAGAACTGTGATTTCCATGCACTACTATGTAAATCTGTATTTATCTTTTCAAAACCTTCTTTAAAACTATCTTTTGCATTATATGCTTTTATTACGTTATGGTTAGTATATGACTCTTCAATAAATCCGTTCATTTTACCTAAATCTGTTTGTTGACTAATGAAAAACTTTTGTGAGTTTGACATAATTACACCAATTAAAACAAATCCAATTAAGCTTGCTGCAATTGCAGTAACTGCAAGAAGTGGACTAGTTATAAACATCATTAAGATGGATCCTAAAATCATAACAACTGATTTAATTAATGTTGCTATACTTTGGTTTAAGGTTTGACTAATTGTATCAACATCATTTGTAACTCTACTAATTACATCTCCAGTACTTGATGAATCAAAGTATTTTAAGGGAACTAAATTAATTTTTTTACTTATATCTTGTCTAAGTCTAAATGATGTTTTTTCAGTAACAATTGCCATAATATAGCTTTGAATAATATTAAATAACATTGATAGTAAATATAAAACAACAAGTAATATAACAATAGATAAAACACTTGCCATTGTATCAGTTACATTTGTTCCTGGAATTAATAGTTTAACAATTTCATTGGTTAATAATTTAATCTTATCTGGTCCAATAACTTCAATTACAGTACCTGCAATAACAAATACTAAAGCAATTAAAATTGGAATATATAAGTTATTTAAATATCTAAGAATCTTACCCATTCCCTTTTTAAAGTTTTTAGGTTTTTGAGGCATTACATTTTTATTATTTTTCATTGTAATTCCTCCTCTGTTAATTGGGATAAAGCAATTTCTAAATAAACTTTACAACTCTTTAATAAATCTTTATGTTTACCAACACCAACTATTACACCTTCATCTAAAACAACAATCTTATCAGCTTCCATTATAGTTCCGATTCTTTAAGCAACAACAAGATTTGTTGTTCCTTTAGTTTTTTCTTTTAATGCTGTTCTTAGTGCTCTGTCTGTTTTAAAATCAAGTGCTGAGAATGAATCATCAAAAATAAAAATTTCAGGTTTTTTTGCAACTGCTCTTGCGATTGATAATCTTTGTTTTTGACCACCTGATAGGTTTGTTCCACTTTGAGCAATATCACTGTCTAGTTTATCTTCAAGTTCACTAACAAAATCTTTAGCTTGGGCAATTTCTAATGCTTCCCAAATATCCGTTTCATCGTTTATTCTTTCTTTATTTGTACCAAAAGCAATATTATCACTTACTTTACCTTTAAATAAAACAGCTTTTTGGGCAACATAACCAATTTTTTCATTTAAATCAAATAATTTATAATCTCTAACATCTATTCCATTAATTAAAACTTCGCCACTTGATGCATCATAAAATCTTGGAATTAAATTAATTAAAGTTGATTTACCACTACCAGTTGAACCGATAAATGCAACAGTCTCTCCTTTATTAATTTCTAAGTTAATATCTTTTAAGACATATTCTTCTGCTTCTGGATATTTAAAACTTACATTTTTAAATTCTATAGTACCTTTTAATTTAGTATCCTCTAAATCAATATTTCCATCAACAATTTTTGGTTTAGTATATAATACTTCATTAATTCTTTTTGCTGATACCAAGCTTCTTGGTAATAGGAAAAAAATCATTACTAACATAATATATGCCATAATTACCATCATTGCATATTGGCTAAAGATTAACATATTAGCAAATGTATCTACTTGTAATAAAGGATCTCCAATTTGATTTTTAAGTAAAATTGCACCTATATAATAAATCGCAACCATTAAAACGCTCATTAAAAAGTTCATAATTGGCATCATAAATGACATTGCTTTATTAGTAAATAATACTACATTAGTTAAATTTTTATTTTTTACATCAAATTTATCTTCTTGGAAACCCTCAGCATTATAAGCTCTAATTACTCTAACACCTTTTAAGTTTTCACGAACTGATTTTGTAACATCATCAGTTAGACTTTGAACTTTTCTAATCTTAGGAATAACAAATATCATTATTATTGCAATTAAAATTGTTAATAAAATTAATGTCACGAATGTTGCTGTTGACCATTCAACTCCAACATTATAGATTTTAATAATTGACCAAACAGCCATAATTGGTGCTTTAATAAGTAACTGAACTCCCATTGTAATAAACATTTGAATTTGACTAACATCATTGGTTGTTCTTGTAATTAAACTTGCTGTTTCAAAATTGTTAATTTCTTCATTTGAAAAACTTGTAATTTTATCAAACATTTTTCCTCTAACTCTTCTGGAAAAGGCTGCAGCAACTCTTGCCATGAAGAATCCTGTTACAACAGCGGCTGATAAACTAGCAAGTGCAAGTAATAACATATTACCACCAACTACTAAAATATCTTTTGTAGCACTACCTGGGGTTTGAATTAAGGTCATAATTTCCTTCATGTATTCAGGAAGTTTTAAGTCTAACCATACTTGAAGCACAATTAAACCAATACTTAGAATAATTGATATTACTTCTTTTATCCCTAGGTGTTTAAACATTTTTAACATAATTACACCTCTATAATTTAAGTATATTTAATATACCCTTTCTCTTTTTTATTATTAATCATATCATAGTTTTTTTATAAATAAAAACATAATGTTAAATTGCATTATTATATTAGATTAAAAGTTGCTAGAGTCTATAATCTCTAACAACTTATTTAAAATTTCATCTACTATATAATTTTTATTATTTAATATTTTAAAGGAAGTTGCTTCTAAATTATTAAATAATGTTTGGTTAATATTAATTCCAATTCCAACAATTACATAATCATAATAATTAGAATTACTATTAATCTTACTTTCAATTAAAATACCAAGAATCTTTTTGCCATTTACTAAAATATCATTTGGTTCTTTAAATGTTCCTTTGATATTATATTTACTTAGTAGTTTTAATAAGGAATCCTTAATCAGTATTTTTAAATCACTTATTTTATCTAATTCATAGTTTTTGTAAAGAATTGAAAATAGTAAATTTTGATTAGATTCTGATTGCCATAGTCTATCAAACTGACCTCGACCTAAAGTTTGATAACCTGCTTTTACAATTGTTTTATTTTCTAAATTTAAATACTCTCTTTTTAAATAATCATTGGTTGAATCAATTATATCTAAATGAATTATTTTCTTATCTAATTGCAAAGCTTATCTTCGCCTCACAAACTAACTCATCATCTACATAAGCTTTCCCTTCACCAAAGCCAAAGCCACGTCTAAATTTAGTCATTTCACATTCTAAAATTAATTTATCGCCGGGTTTTACTACTTTTCTAAACTTCGCATCACTAATTCCTGTTAAATATGCAATTTTACCTCTTAGGTCATCTTTTGATAAAGCAACAATACCACCAACTTGTGCCAGTGCTTCAATAATTAAAACTCCTGGCATAACTGGTTCATTTGGGAAATGACCTTTAAAATAGTATTCATTTTCATTAACATATTTGATGCCTTTTGCTTTAGTATCAGTTACTTCAATAATTTCATCTACTAATAAAAATGGATCTCTATGTGGAAGAATTTTTTCAATGTCATTTTTATTAAGCATTATAATTCTCCCTTCTTAAAAATTAAAACAGCATTATGGCCACCAAAGCCTAAGTTCATATTTAGCCCATAATTTAATTCTTTTTTTACAGCAACATTTGGTGTATAGTTTAAATCACATTCAGGATCACTTACGTTTAAATTAATTGTTGGTGGCACAACATTGTTTTCTAATGCTTTAATAACAGCAATAGATTCCAGTGCACCAGCCGCACCTAAAGCATGACCTGTCATTGATTTGGTTGAACTTATATTTACTTTATAAGCATGATCTTTAAATGCTTTCTTAATTCCAAATGTTTCAGTTCTGTCATTTAAGATTGTTGATGTCCCATGAGCATTAATGTAATCGATTTGGTCTAAATTAATTTTTGCCTCATCTGCAGCAAGAGTGATTGCTCTTGCAATTGCTTCTGCCTCTGGATCTGGTGCAGTCATATGGTGTGCATCACCAGTTGAACCATATCCAACGATTTCTGCATAAATTTTTGCTCCTCTTTTTTTAGCATGTTCATATTCTTCTAAAACTAGTGCGGCTGCACCTTCACCCATCACAAATCCTGTACGTTCAAGATCGAAAGGAATTGATGCTCTATTTTTATCCTCTGTCGTATTTAGTGCTTTAATTGCACTAAATCCTGCAATACCTATTTGATTAATTGAAGCCTCAGCCCCACCAGTAATTGCAAAGTCGATATAACCATGTTTAATATTTCTAAATGCCTCACCTATCGCATTAGTTGATGCTGCACAAGCAGATACAACCGGAATATTTGGTCCCTTTAAACCATATTTAATACTAATTGCTCCACCTGTCATATTAATAATTGTTTTAGGTACAAAAAATGGTGATACTCTATTTGGTCCTTTAGTAACAGCAACTTCAATTTCTTCATAAAAAGTATTTAAGCCACCAATCCCACTTGTAAAGAAAACCCCATAACGATAAGGATCAAACTCAGTTAAATTACTGTCTTTTATTGCCTCATCTGCAGCAATTAATCCATACTGAGTAACTCGGTCTAATCTTCTAATTTCACCTTTATCTAAATAATCTTCTAAATTCAAGTTTTTAATTTCTGATGCAAGTTTAACTTTGAAATCTGTTGTATCAAAGTAGGTAATAAAATCTATTCCGTTTTCCCCATTAATCATTTTAGTAAATGTTTCATTAACATTATTACCTAAACCATTAATAGTTCCAAGTCCTGTAACAACAACTCTTCTCATATTGAAAGTCCCCCATCAACTGATAAAGTTTGTCCTGTTATATATTTTGCATCATTACTTGCTAAAAATAAAACTGCTTTAGCAATATCTGTTGTGTCACCAAATTTCTTTAATGGAATCTCATTTAACACTTGATTTTTAATGTCATCACTTAAAACACTTGTCATCTTTGTGTCAATAAATCCTGGTGAGACTGCATTAACAGTTACCCCTTTTGAAGCAAACTCACGTGCTAGACTTTTGGTTAAGCCAATTACTCCAGCCTTTGCTGCACTATAATTACTTTGACCAATATTTCCTTTAATTCCAGAAACACTAGAGATATTAATTATTCTTCCATATTCAGCTTTAAGAAGTGCTCTTGATGCATGTTTACACATATTCCAAACTCCTTTTAAGTTTGTTGTTATAACACTGTCAAAACTCTCTTCTTTCATTCGTAAGATTAAAGCATCATCAGTTATACCTGCATTATTTACCAAGATATTTAATTTACCAAAATGTTCTATTGTTTTATCTACTAAGTTTTTAGCATCATTAAAATTGCTAATATCAGCCTTAATCGCAATAGCTTCTCCACCAAAACTTGTTATTTCATTTACAAGTTCTTCTGCACTTTGTGCACTACTTCTATAGTTAATAACAACTTTGACTTTTGCTTTTGCAAGTTCAAGACTAATACTTCTACCAATTCCTACTGCCCCACCTGTAACGATTGCAACTAAATCATTCATTTAATAATCCTCCAATATTTTCGATGTCTTCAAGTTTTTCTATATTATAAACTTCTACATCATAATTTTTTGCTACTAAATTTTTAAGTACCACTCCTGGTCCTATTTCAATAAATTTAGTAAAGCCATCTTCAATCATATTTTCAATTGTTTGATAAAACATAACAGGAGATTTTACTTGTAATGCTAACTCTTCTTTTAATCTATTTATTTTTAAAACTTTAGATGTTGTATTTAGATATACATCGAATAAGGGTTGATTTATTTGATACTTATCTAAACGATAAGATAATTTTTGACTTGCAAAATCCATTAACTCACTATGAAATCCACCACTTACATTTAGACTAACCATTCTTTTTACATCTAATTCTTTAAACTTTTCTAAAGCTTTATTAATTCCACTTTCATTACCACTAATAACAATTTGTTTCCTTGAATTGTAATTAGCAATACTTACTATATCTTTATCATTATTAATCAAACTAACAACTTCTTTAATTAAGTTAGGATCAGTATTTAAGATTGCAACCATTTTCCCTTTATTTATTAAGACTGCTTGTTCCATAAAGTTTGCTCTATCTTTAATGATATGTAAGATATCGCTAAAACTATATATGCCACTTGCATAAAGTGCACTATATTCTCCCAGGCTAAACCCAAGTGCACCAGATACTTTAATCCCTTTTTCTTTTATATAATCGTAAATTAAAACCATCATTAGTGTCATTAGTTCTTGAGTATAACTAGTTTTGTTAAGTTCATCATTAAGATTTTTTAATGCTTCTATTGTGTCGTAACCAAAGATTTTATTAGCAAGTTCAATTTTTTCTTTATTTTTTTCTAATTTGAAAAAATCAAGTCCCATATTTGCATGTTGACTACCTTGGCCTGAAAACATTAAACCTACTTTCATAAAATCTCTAAACTTTCTTTATAAGTTGTAAAACCAATCACAAATTCATCTATAACTTCTTTGACTGTTTTAATTTCTCTTACTAAACCTGAGATTTGTCCTGCCATAAATGATCCCTCATTTAAATTACCATCATAAATTGCTTTTGATAAAGAACCAAGTGTTAGTTTTTCTAATTCTTCAAAACTAGCACCTTCTTTATTAAGTCTAATATATTCAACAGCCATTTGGTTTTTAATAACTCTAACTGGCGCTTGATCAGAACCGGTTATTACTGTATCTGTATCTTTAGCATTTACTACAATATTTTTATAATTTTCATGAATTGGACATTCTTTGGTTGCTAAAAATACTGTTCCTGCTTGAATCCCTTTAGCACCAAGAGCAAAAGCTGCAAGAGCACCTTTTCTATCTGCAATCCCACCTGCTGCAATAACTGGAATATTTAACGCATCACTTACTTGAGGAACTAAGGCAAAGGTTGTCATTCTACCGATATGACCACCCGCTTCCATCCCTTCAGCAATAACTGCATCAGCACCAGCCTTTTCCATTCTCTTTGCAAGAGCAACGCTTGGAACAACAGGAATTACAATAATACCTGCTTCTTTCCATTTTTCTATATATGGCCCAGGATTACCAGCACCGGTTGTTACACACTTAACTTTTTCTTCAATTACTAATTCAGCAATATCATTTGCATGAGGACTAAGTAATAAAATATTTACTCCAAATGGTTTATCAGTTAGTTCTTTTACTTTTCTAATTTCATTTCTAACCCACTCTTTATTATTATTACTAGAACCAATAACGCCTAAACCACCAGCACTACTTACTGCTGCAACTAATTCAGCCTTAGAAATATTAGCCATAGCTCCTTGAATAATTGGGTATTTAATATCTAATAATTCACAAATGTTTTTCATAATTTATCTCCTAAATTTTTAAGATTGCAGCGCCCCATGTAAAGCCACCACCAAAACCAACAATTAAAATTGTTTTTAAATCTTTATTTTCTTCCTTATACTCAGCAATTGTAATTGGAATACTTGCAGCTGAGGTATTACCATATCTATCAATGTTAAGAATTACTTTATCATCACTTAAATTCATTTCTTTAATAATTGATTCAACAATACGTTTATTTGCTTGATGAGGAATAATAACATCAATATCATCAAGTGTTAAATTATTGTCTCTTAATATTTTATTAATAGTCTTTGGAATAATATCAACTGCAAATTGATAAACTCTAGGTCCATTCATTTTTACATATTTATCTACTTCTAATATTTTTGTGTTATCCCCTTTTGAATCATTATAGAAAACTGAATCAATATCTCCAGGTTCAACAATCATACTTCCTGCACCATCACCAAATAAAATACATGTATTTCTATCTGTAAAATCAACAATATTTGTCATTTTTTCACTACCTACAACTAGTGCACTTTTAAATTTCCAACTTTGAAGAAGACTTGTTGCTACTTCAAGCGCATAAACAAATCCTGTACAAGCTGCATTAACATCGAAAGCCATAACTTGCTTATCATTTAAGCCTAATTTTGCTTGAAGTAAATTTGCAATACTTGGACTTTTAATTTCATTAGTAATTGTCGCAACAATAATTAAATCTATTTTATCTTTATCATATTCTGCCTTTTTTATAGCATCCATGCTTGCATTATATGCCATATCTAATACTGACTCTAAAGCTTTCCTTCTAGTGTTAATTCCCGTTCTTGATACGATCCATTCATCATTTGTATCAACCAGTTTTTCTAAATCAAAGTTCGTAATAACACCTTCTGGTAAATACTTGCCAGTAGAAACAATCTTACTCTTGTAACTCATGCTTATGTGCCTCCTTTGTTTCACTTGCAAAAACACCAATTTTTCTAAATTTTAAATATCGCTCTCTCACTAAAGTATCATTATCTTTCTTAAGTAGAATATCAAAATCTTTTTTAAGTTGTTTTATTAAGTTGTTGATGCCACTAGTTTTATTAATGCTTAGCGGTTCATCTTCTTTTATAATTGCATCAGCAATTTTAAATGATTTTAAATCTTGGGCTGTAAGTTTCATCATTTCTGATACTTCAGCTGCTTTACTACTATCTTTAAATAAAATACTTGCAAAGCCTTCTGGTGAAAGAATTGAATAAATACTATTTTCAAACATGTATAATTTATTACATACGCCAATTGCAAGTGCCCCACCAGAACCACCTTCACCGAGAACTATACTTATTATTGGTACTTTTATATTCATCATTTCTTTGATGCTAACAGCAATTGCGTTAGCTTGACCGCGCTCTTCAGCACCAAGACCTGGATATGCTCCAGGAGTATCAATAATTGTAATAATTGGACGATTAAACTTCTCTGCCTGTTTCATTAACCTAATTGCCTTGTGATAACCCTCTGGATGAGGCATCCCAAAATTATGAGTTATTTTCTCAGCTGTAGTTACTCCTTTTTCCTGAGCAATAACTGTTACAGGTATATTATTAAAATATCCAATTCCACCAATAATTGATTTATCATCACCAATTAATCTATCGCCATGAAGTTCAATAAAATTTGTAATAATTTCATTTATTATTGTCTTTGAAGTTGGTCTTTTTGGATCTCTTGCAAGAAGTACTTTTTTCCATGTCTCATTCATAAGCAATACCTCTATGTAATTTTAATAAATCAGAAATTGTCTTTTTCATATTTTTTCGTTCGACAATCAAATCAACTTGGCCTTTTTGGAGCTGAAAGTTTTCAGTTTGAAATCCTTCAGGTAAATCTTGTTTAATTGTTTGTTTAATTACTCTTGCTCCTGCAAAACCAATTAAACTAGTTTTCTCAGCAATATTAATATCACCTAAACTTGCAAAACTTGCAGCAACACCACCAGTTGTTGGGTTAGTTAGGACACTAATATATAAATTATTAAAGTAATTTAGTGCTGCACTTGTCTTTGCCATTTGCATTAAAGAATAAATTCCTTCTTGCATTCTAGCACCACCAGATGCAGTAAAAATAATTAAAGGTAGATTATTAGTTGTTGCATATTCAATTAAAAGCGTAATCTTTTCTCCGACTACACTCCCCATACTTCCCATCATAAAGTTACTATCTAGAATACCAATTGCTACTTTAATATCATCAATTAAGCCATATCCTGTTAAAACAGCATCGCTTAAATTAGACATTTTCTTCCCCTTTTCTAGTTTTTCATCATAATCAGGCATGTTTAAAATATTGACCGATACAATATTTGAAAAAAGTGGTTTAAATGTATCTTTATCAATAATCATATTTAATCTTGTAGTTGCACTTATCCTAAAATGATGGCCGCAATACGGACAAACATATCCCGTTTGTTCTAAATCCTTGCTGTAAAGAGCACTAAGGCAGTGTTCACACTGTGTAAATAAATGATTAGGTATATTTACTGGTTTATATTTATAGTCTTTCTTTCTAGCAATTTTTTGAAATTCTTCAATTTTTAATTTTCGCTCATTTAATAGATCTAGCATTATACTCCTCCATCACAACTGCATGGAATTTAGCAATAAATCCTGTATCATAAGTTCCCTTAATAAAGTCTGGATGATGGACAATCATATATTGATATTCAATATTAGTCTCTACTCCTTCAATCACTAATTGTTCTAAGGCAACTCTCATTCTTCTAATTGCTTCTTTTCTAGTTGGAGCATGAACAATTAATTTACCAATCATTGAATCATAAAATGGTTGAATTTGATAATCCGGATAAATAAATGAGTCAAATCTCACACCATTACCACCGGGAATTAAAATTCTTTTAATAAAACCTGGGCTTGGTGTAAAGTTATTAAATGGATTTTCTGCATTAATACGACACTCAATTGAATGGCCATTTATTCTAATATCTCTTTGTTTTAATAACATTTTATTGCCATAAGCAATCTTAATTTGCTCTTGTACAATATCAACACCGGTAATCATTTCTGTAACTGGATGTTCAACTTGTACTCTTGTATTTATTTCAATAAAATAAAATTTCCCACTCTGATCAATTAAAAACTCAATCGTACCAGCATTAGTATAACCAACACTTCTTGCCATTCTAATACTTGCCATGCCAAGTTTTCTTCTTAAAATATCATTAATCATTCCTGATGGTGCTTCTTCAATCATCTTTTGATTTCTTCTTTGCATTGAACAATCACGCTCAAATAAATGAACATAATTTCCGTGTTTATCAGCAATTACTTGTACTTCAATGTGTCTTGGATTAGCAATAAATTTTTCAATATATACTTCACCATTTCCAAAATTAGCTTCTGCTTCCATTGAAGTTTTTTCAAATACGCTTAAAAACTCTTTATCAGAGTAGACTACACTAATTCCTTTACCACCACCGCCACTAACAGCCTTGATCATAACTGGATATCCAATTTTATTTGAAATTTTAAGTCCTTCATTAGCATCTTTAACTGATCCATCTGAACCTTCAATGATTGGAACAAGAGCTTTTTTAGCAATTTGTTTAGCAATTGCTTTATCACCAAGTTTAGCAACAACTTCTGAACTTGGTCCAACAAAATTTATATTAACTTCTTCAACAAGTTTAATGAATTTAGCATTTTCAGATAAAAAACCATAACCGGGATGAATAGCATTACATCCGGTTGCAATAGCTGCACTTAAAATGCTATTCATATTTAAATAACTGTCTTGTGCCTTACTTCCACCAATACATACCGCCTCATCAGCAAGCTTTACGTGTAGACTATCTTTATCTGCAACTGAATAGACTGCAACAGTTCTAATTCCTAGTTCTTTTGCTGCACGAATTATTCTAACAGCAATCTCACCACGATTAGCAACTAACATTTTATGTTGTTTAAATTCCATCTTTTTTTACCGTAACTACAACGTCGTTAAATCCTACTACTTCACCATTTTCATAATGAATTTTCTCAACAATTCCGTCTACACTACTTGTAATCTCATTCATTATTTTCATTGCTTCAATAATGCATAGTGAATCACCTTTTTTAATCTTTTGTCCGACCTTAATAAAAGGTTCACCTTCTGGATTATTTGCACTATAGAAAGTACCAACTAGTGGAGATTTTATCTCTTCAAGTGGTAAATTAATTTCCGGTTTAACATCGTTATTTTCTTTAATATTTTCTTTAATTTCTTCTGTTTTATTTGAAATAACTTCACTTACTTTATTTTTTGAAAGTCTAAGTTTAACATCATCGAATTCTAGGCTTAATTCTGTAAGTTCAGATTCTTCAAAGTCTTTAATAATTTTTTGAATCTCTTTTAATGTCATATAACCATCCTATTCTTTTATTCAAATATCAATTCTTTGATATTCAAAATATAAACAATTCTATCATATTTTTTTTAAAATATCAAATCATTATAAAAAGATAATATTAAGAAAATATATATTTAAAATTTTATATATTTTAAATATCATATTTATATGATTAATATTTTTTATATGATGATTATACCATACTATTAGTTTCTAATTTTTATTCCCAAATTTAAATATTTATTTATTTTAAAAGTTGATTCAAAATAAAAAACCTTTAAGCACATTATAATAATGCGCAATAAAGGTTTTATCTCAAATATTAGTTATAACCATTCATCATAAATCTTTATATAGATAACTTTAATTAGCTGTGTTAATAACATATAACCAACTAAAATAGCTGTTAAAATTGGTAAATAAATTAAAGGTAATTTATCCATATCAAGTGATACCGCAACTTTTGTAAAGGCAATAGCAAGAGATATCGCACCAATTACTAATGAAGATGCAATAAGTGGTTTTGAGGCATTGCTTTGAATAAATGGAATCTTTTTAGTTCTTATTACATGAACAATTAAAATTTGTGATAAGGTACCAAAAATAAACCAACCTGCTTGGAACATTCTAGAAGATTCTATTGGATTTAATCCAAGCATTGAAGGAATTACGTACCACATAACAGCAAACATAATAACATCAAAAATTGAACTTATTGGACCAAACCAAAGCATAAATCTAGTAATTGATTTAGTATTCCATTTTCTTGGTTCTTCTACATAAGACTCATCAACTTTATCAAAAGGAATTCCTAACTGTGAAAAATCACTAAGTAAGTTTTGAACAAGGATTTGGACTGGTAGCATTGGGAGAAATGGTAAAAAGATACTTGCTATTAATACAGAAATCATATTACCAAAATTACCACTTACCGCCATTTGAATATATTTATTAACATTACCAAAGGTCTTTCTTCCTTCAATAACTCCTTCTTCTAAAACCATTAAATCTTTTTCTAATAAAATAATATCAGCTGTTTCTTTAGCAATATCAACAGCACTATCAACAGAGATACCAACATCAGCTTGTCTAAGAGCTAGGGCATCATTTATCCCATCTCCCATAAAACCAACTGTATGACCCATTTCTTGATAGAGTGAAACTACTCTTTCTTTTTGATTTGGTGAGAGTTTAGCCATTAAGTTTACGTGTTTTATTTGTTCTTTAATTTCAGCATCAGTCATTTTTTCAATATCAATTCCCAGTAAAACATTATCAACATTAATGCCAACCTTCTTACATACCTTAATTGCAACACCTTCACTGTCACCTGTTAAAACAACTGTTCTAACTCCATGAGCACTTAATGCTAAAATTGCTTCTTTACTACTTTCTTTTGGTGGATCTAAAAATCCAATAAAACCAATTAAAACCATGTCTGACTCATCACTAACTCCAAAGCTATGTTCATCAGGCACTTCATTTTTTTGTGCAACAGCAATCATTCTAAGACCATCATTATTATGTTTTTCATATGTTTCTAAGGCAATTTTTTTACTCTCACTTGTAAGTGGTATAACTTTTCCATCTATTTCAACAAAAGAAGATATAGATAAAATCTCTTCAACTGCACCTTTTGTTATTAATTGTCTTTTCTTATTTTCATCAACTAAAACAACACTCATTCTTCTTCTCGTAAAATCAAATGGAATTTCATCTTCTCTTTCATATCTTTTAGATATTTGATCGATATCATGATTAATTGCTCGATTAATTATCGCAACATCAATCATATTTTTTAATCCAGTTTGAAAATAACTATTTAAATAAGCATGTCTTAGTACACGGTAATCATCTTGTCCTTTAACATCCATATATTTTTCTAAAATAATTTTGTCTTCCGTCAGTGTCCCAGTCTTATCAGTACATAAAATATCCATTTGACCAAATGTTTGAATTGATCCAAGATTTTTAACAATAACTTTATGTTTTGACATTGTTACAGCACCTTTAGCAAGTGTCGATGTCATTATAACTGGTAACATTTCCGGTGTTAAACCTACAGCAATACTAACCGAGAACATTAAAGCTTCAAGCCAATCTTTTTTTATAATCCCATTTACTAATAAAACAATAGGAATCATTACTAACATCATTCTAATTAATAAACTACTAACAGATTCTACTCCTTGTTCAAAACTACTTTGACTCTTATTTCCTGTTAACTGTTCGGCCATTGAGCCAAAATAAGTGTTATTACCTGTCTTTAAAACAATAGCTAAAGAACTACCAGAGACAATATTAGAACCCATAAATCCGATATTTTCAATATCAGTAATAGCCTTATTATTAATGTCATCTACTTTATTAAACTTCTCAACCGGATTAGATTCACCTGTAAGTGCTGATTGTGCAACAAAGGTATCTTTGTTAGTAATAAATCTAACATCGGCTGGAATTAAATCTCCTGCAGTAAGTCTTAAGATATCACCTGGTAATATATCTTCGATTAAAACTTCATATTCGATTCCATTTCTAATAACATCAGCTCTATTAGAAATCATTTTAGTCAGCTTTTCCGTAGCATCATTAGATTTTTCCGCTTGGATAAAAGCAACAACGCTAGATACAATAACTAAGATAATAATAATGATAAAAGTTAAATAATCCGCTCTACCACCCTTAGACAATTCAATTACAACATCAAAAATAAATGTTATAATTCCAATTATTAATAAAATTACATTAAACGGATTGATGATGGAATTGAGTAATCGCTTAAATTTTGTATTTTTAGAACCAATAGTAATTACATTCTTACCATAAATATCACTCAGTTCATCTACTTGAATAAGATTTAGTCCGGAAACAGAAGTTTGAAGTTCTCCGTATAACTCTTCAATGGGTATTTCCGCATACCTTCTTAAATCTTTTTCAACATTATTGTTTGTTAGTTTGGTTGATTTTATATTCTTTTTCATCATATCACTCCCTTCAACACTTAATTATTATACCATTTAATGCTGAGGAGAGAAAGTACATTAAATATAATTAAAAAACGGGGCTGTAAAGAAATGAAGTTTTGATGCTTCAGGAACTTACAGCTCTTTTCTTTTTATTTTATTGTAGATAAATAATAATAAAAGTCTATTTCTAGACATATTAAAAGAAGATTAGTTAAAATATTAACTTATCCACTGGATAACTATTCGGTTACTTTATATCTCGTCTTTTACCAGACCCGGCTTTTTCTTTTAGAGCTTAACAAAGTTCATTTCGTTACAGCCCCTAATTAATTTCAAAATGTCTTGCTGTAAATGAAATGCTACATACTTTCAACTTGGTGTGTTCATTTTGCAACATACTTTTATATATTTGTGTTGAGTTTGTGCTTATCTCTCGTTCTTATATTGTTATTAAAAAATTCTTCAAGTTGAATAAATAATGAACTCAGCTAAATGTAAATATTATGAATAATTTTATTATGACTAATCCATCCAGTATTTAGGTAGTAGTTTTTATGTTTGAGAACTTAGATCAGCTAACATAACCTGACATGACTCACAATAAAATACTTTATCAATCACGTTACCATTTAAAAGGCTAAATTTATTGACTTTTTTTTCTGATCCATCATCAAAAATAATATTGGGTGTTCTATATATATATATCGATAACCTAATTTTCCCGTTTTTAAAATTCCGTTACAAAAGGGACAATTAATAATTTTCATATAATTCCTTGTATACTCAGTAGTGTACTTATTTCAGTATACAAAAAAATGTTGGTAAATAGGCATTTTCATTCCGCCTTTTATCTACATTTTACAATCGCCCTTTACAAACATCATAGCAAATAGTACAATAAAATAAAAAGGACTAAAAATATGATAAATGCACTTAATGGTATGATTAAGCTTGCACAACGTATCGCAAACTATGATGATTGTCTGTGCTTACTTGGTTTAGGTAGTATGAGCGAAACTTTCCGTATGGATGAATTTTCAGACATGGACTTTTTCTTAATTGTCAAAAACGGAACAAAACCATACTTTATGAAAAATCTCGAATGGCTGGCTTTTGATGAAATTGTCTTCAGTTTTCAAAACTCTAATGATGGCTATAAAGCATTATTTAAAGATGGAAATTTCGCTGAATTTGCTATTTTTACTGAAGATGAAATACTTGAAGCAACATTTACATTAGGAAAAGTTTATTATGCAAGACCTGGTTTTGATTTAGATAAAATTCGTCCACGTAAAATACGTGAACGAAAACTAAACATAGAATACAATGTATGTGAAGCTTTAGCAAATATTTACATTGGATTAAATCGCTTAAAGCGTGGTGAAATTGCTTCAGCTACAACCTTTATACAAAGTTATGCATTTAATTTGATTATTGATTTGTTCGGTGTTGTCTTTACACCAACGAATCAAAATACAGATTATTTTGTCGCAGAAAGACGAATTGAGGAACGCTACAAGGAACATAAAAACTTTATTTCGAACATGCGAAAAGGCTATGAGTTCAATAAAGAATCTGCAGAAATAATGTTAAACTTTTTAATCCAATATTTTGAGCCAAACATCTACATGGTGAATAAAATCAAAAGATTATTACAAGCGTAGAAAAAATGGGGCTGTAACGAAATAGAATTGTTATAGGCTATAAAACAAGAAAACCACTTTGGAAGACCAGGGTGGTTTTTTGGTATAATTTAAGTATGCAAAGCCTCGATTTAATACAAGGATATTTTAACCCAAAACAGTTAAAAGTACCACTATCATTTGAAATAAAAATACCATTTGATAGTGAGGCACGAACATTTGACGAAGTATTCAGGAGGATCGACTTTAGACAATACATAGAAACCGATAGAACCGTAGGCAGAATCGGTTATAATCCAGTCAACATGCTCAAATTGATACTGTTTTGTATGATGGAGAACATCACGACATTAAGAGAGATGGAGAAGGCGGCGAAGAACGACATTAGATTAATGTGGTTAACAGATGAGCTAAAGCCAAGTCACCAAACGATTAATCAGTTCATAAAAGAACGACTAAAGGGTAACATAGAAGATATCTTTCATGAAATCAATCGATATATCATAAATAAAGAACAAATCGAAGTAGACAAACTATACATAGACGGCACAAAAATCGAAGCGAACGCAAACAAATATAAATTTGTGTGGAAAGGTTCGATAGAGAAGTTCCGTGATAAGTTATATAGAAAGATAACGAAACAACTAGAAGCGATGAATGAACGATATCAAGAGATGGGTATCTTTTTTCCTTTAGGTGAAACATATGAACCTGAGACATTAATGAAGATTGTGAGCTATTTAGAAATAGAAATATGTCAAAAGTCAATATCATTCGTATATGGAAAGGGACAAAGAAAAACGGCGCTACAAAGAGATTATGAAAAGATGAGTGACTATCATAGTAAACTGACTGAATATAATCACTATATTGAAGTGATAGGACCAAGTAGGAACTACTGTGCAAGAACAGATGAAGACGCGACATTTATGCATATGAAAGAAGACCACATGAGAAACGGTCAGTTAAAAGCCGGATATAACATTCAAATCGGTGTATCGAATGAGTACATATTACACGTCGATGTATTTCAAGACAGAAGTGATTACCAAACGTTAATCCCATTCTTAGAAGGCTATAAGAAAGCATATGGCTTTTATCCGAAATACCCGGTAGCGGATGCTGGGTATGGAGGATTAAAGAACTACCGGTACTTAAAGTTGAATGATATGGGACTTTATCAAAAGTACAGCATGAACAGTAAAGATACGAGTGACAAGAAATATAGTAGTGATCCAACAAGACCCGTGAATTTCAAGAAAGATAATCTTGGTAACTACTACGATGAGCATGGTGAAATGTTGACATTCTTATGGCACAGTAAAAGAGGTCATAATGTCTATGAGGTACCTTCAAGTAAAAGACGTGTTGATATCAATGAAGCACTATGGACACTACAAAAAGAGGCACGAGAGAACCTTCAATCAAACTTAGGCATTGAGTTAAGAATGCAGCGGTCAGCACAAGTCGAGGGTGCATTCGGCGTTATCAAAGGCAACGCTGGCTTCAGGCGATTTAATAGACGTGGCATTGAAAACGTAAAATTCGAGTTTATCTTAATCGCAATCGGTTACAATTTATCGAAATTACACAAGAAAAAATTCAGATCAAACTAATTGAATAACTATTGAAAGTAGGAGATTTTGAGCACCTTCTTTTCGTTTCGCTTAAAAAACGAAAATTATCCACATTGAAGGATTATGAACAAAAGAAAAAAGGACTGAACGTCCTGAAGCGTTTTAAGTCTTCATTTCGTTACAGCCCCATTTTATCCTTTAAATATTATTATAACGTTTTTTCATTTATAGGCTTAATATCAGCAATAGCAGCCTCTGTTGTTATTAGTAAAGAAGCAATTGAACTTGCATTTAAAATTGCATTTCTTGTAACTCTTGTCGGATCAATAATTCCTTCCTTCAATAGGTTAACCCATTTTCCTTCTTTAGCATCAAATCCTTCATTTTTAGGAATTCTCTTTTGTTTTTCAACAATTGAATCACCATCAAAACCAGCATTTTCAGCTATTTGATGCATAGGAACAAGAAGGCTATCGATAACCGCCTTTATACCTTTATTTATATCCTGGTTTTCATCGGTAAAGTTTTTATTTAATTCATTGTATATTTCGACTAAAATTGCTCCACCACCAACTACTATACCTTCTGCGACAGCTGCTTTTGTCGCATTAAGAGCATCTTCCATACGTAATTTCTTTTCTTTTAATTCACTCTCTGTTGCAGCTCCAATTTTGATAACTGCAACACCACCTGATAATTTAGCTAATCTTTCTTGTAATTGCTTTTTTTCATAATCAGATGTTGTATTTTTTATTTGTTTTTCTAATTCTTCAATTCTCGAATTTAATAATGATTTATCACCCTTACCACCGATTAGTGTTGTTGTATCTTTTTTAATAATAGCTTTATTTACTAAACCTAAGTCCTCAAGTTTTAAATCAGATAACTTCATTCCAAGTTCTTTCTTATAATAGTTAGCTCCTGTAATAACTGCAATATCTTGTAGTACTTCTTTTTGATTATCACCAAAACTTGGAGCTTTTGTTGCAACAACATTAAATGTTCCTCTTAATTTATTAATTATTAAAGTTGAAACAACTTCATTTTCAATGTCATCAGCAATCATTAAAAGAGGTTTACCGACTTTTACAACTTGTTCTAAGATTGGTAAAATGTCTTGAATAGTTTGAATTTTATGATCTGTAACTAAAACGTACGAATCCTCAAATTCAATTGACATACTTTCTCTATTATTTACAAAATATGGAGAAATATATCCTTTATCATATTGTAACCCTTCGACAACATCTAACTCATTTTCAAATCCTTTAGACTCATCTACAGTTATAATTCCATTTTTAGTTACTTTTTCCATCGCATCAGCAATTAAATAACCAACTTCTTTGTCACCCGCAGAAATTGATGCTACATTTTGAATGTCTTCTTTAGTACTAATTTCACTAGATTTTTGTGAAATTAATTCACTAACTTTTTTTCCTGCTTTCAAAATTCCTTCTCTAACTAAAACTGGATTTGCTCCATAAGATACTGCCTTAAATCCTTTTTGAATGATTGACTGTGCTAAAACTGTTGCAGTTGTAGTACCATCACCGGCCTCATCATTTGTCTTATTTGCAACTTCATAGACTAATTTTGCTCCCATATTTTCATATGGATCACTTAATTCGATTTCTTTCGCAATCGTCACACCGTCATTTGTAATTAATGGTGAACCATAACTTTTTTCTAATATTACATTTCTTCCCTTAGGACCAAGAGTAACTTTAACGGTGTCAGCAAGTTTATTAACACCATCTAAAATCTTCTCTTTTGCAATTGAGCCATATCTTATTTCTTTACTCATAAATATCACTCCTTCACAAATTTAAATTATTCATATATGGCTAAAATATTCTCTTGTTTGATAATTAAGTATTCTTCATTATCAATTTTTGTTTTTGTTCCTGAATATGTTTGATAAATAACTTTATCATTTGGTTTAAGTTCATGTACTTTAGGACCAACAGCAATTACGCGTCCAATGGCTTGTTTATCTTTTGACTCAGTAGTTAATATAATTCCTGACTCAGTCTTTGTCTCTTCTTTTTCAAACGATAAAACAACATATTCATTTAATGGTTTCAGCATGATCTCACCCCTTTCTTTGGCACTCTTAGTATCTGAGTGCCATCTCAATTACGATTATAATAAAAATATTTTTTTTGTCAAGCCTTTTTATATAAAAAAAGAAAAAGAACATTACGTTCTTTTAATTTTCATCTAAATTATCATAAAGTAATCCACTCTCAAATGCATCTAATAACACTCTAATCTCATCTGTATCTTTAGTATCCATTAATTTAGTTCTAAGTTTATTAGCCCCTTTAATATCTCTAATATAGATCTTAAAAAATCTGTGAAGTGGTTTTTTTAAGGTTGGTTCTTCTAAGACATATTTATCATATAAATCTAAGTGATATCTAAATAGGTCTAAGTATTCTTTTGTATCTCTTGTTCTTTCTTCTGGATCAAAAGCAAAAGGATTATGGAATATCCCACGTCCAATCATTATCCCATCCACTTTATATTTATTAAACATTTCAATGCCCATCTTATAATCTTTAATATCACCGTTCATTGTAATTAGTGTATTAGGTGCTATTTCATCTCTAAGAGCAAGTATTTCTGGCATCAATTCCCAGTGAGCATCATAATTACTCATTTCAGTTTTAGTTCTTAAATGAATTGATAAGTTTGCGATATCTTGTTTTAACAAATGGGTTAGCCATTCTTTCCACTCACTAAGCTTACTATGACCAAGTCTTGTTTTTACACTAACTGGAAGGCCACCTTTTTTAGCCGCCGCAATTAATTCTTTAGCAACATCTGGTCTTAAAATTAAACCAGCACCTCTTCCATGTCTAAAAACATTAGGGGCAGGGCAACCCATATTAATATCAATTCCATCAAAGCCCATTTTTGCTAAATCAATACTCATTTTTTCAAAGTTTTCTGGATTATCACCCCAAATATGACCAACAATTGGTTTCTCATCTTGATCAAACTTTAGTCTTCCTCTTAGTGAATATATTCCTTTTTCATGGGCATAGCTATCACTATTTGTAAACTCTGTAAAGAATACTTCAGGAGTACCGGCCTTAGCAACTACTTTTCTAAAAACTATATCTGTAACATCTTCCATTGGTGCTAAAATGAAAAATGGTTTATTTAATTTATTCCAAAAATTTTCCTTCATAACTACCTCGCAACTTTTAATACTTATCTATTTTAACATATTACCAAATATATAATAAGATATTAACTTATTATTTAGATTAAATAAAATAAAAGAGACTTGGTTTATTAAATTAAATAAAGCAAATGATTTTAATATCAAATCATTTGCTTTATTTGTTTTCTGAAATATTATGCTGGTAATGCCACAATACCTGTTAAGAATAATACCATTGATAATACAAACATAAACACTGTACCAATGACCATTGGCATTGAAGTTCTCTTAATAATATCCATTGGACTTTCTTTTGTAGTACCTGCAACAATCATAACAACTGCACTCACTGGTGATACAGCTCTTAACAAGTTTCCTGCAAGTCCCATTGGAATTGTTACTGCAAGTGGAGAGATTTTAGCTGCCACTGCAAGTGGAATCATAAGTGGAGCCATTGCATAGAATAACGCTAGACCACTACCACTAATAATTACAATGATTGCACTAAATATTACTAAGATTAATGGTAATACAAATCCTGGGAAATTAGCATTTTGCATTGTTGTTTGTAGATGATCAATAATACCTATTGCTTTTAATCCATCAACAAATACACCTGCTGCAACTAATAATACTACGATACCAATTGCTCCACCCATTCCTTTAAAGAACGACTCTGTATCAGATAAAGTAGTTCTTAAATTTGCTTCCCTTGATCTTTTTGAGATTAATTCTGAAATAATAGCAATTATAAAACTAATAATTGTTGCTATTTCAACTGATAACTGAATTTGACTTGCTGAATTTTTAACAAAGAAATTAATTCCATAAGTTAAAAGTAATAAAATAATTGGCATTAAAGGTAGTAATGTATAAACAGTTTTATAAAGTGCTCCACCTTCTATTTTAACTTCTGCTAATTCTATCTCTTCTTGTTCTACAACTACAGTTCCTAATCTTTCAGCTTTTTTATCTAAATGTTTTTGCCAGAAATAATGTGAGAATGCCATTACAAATAATGTAGGTACTGAAACTAATGCATGATATTTAAACACATAATCTCCAGGAGTAAAGTCTACACCCATCCATTCTTGTAATAATCCAGCTATAACAATATTATCCCCACCAAGAGGTGTTGGCATAACTGTCGCAGTTGTAGCAATAACTGCAGCTGCAGTTAATTTGGACATTCCAGATTTTCTTAAAACTGGATATAATGTTGCAAGTAAAATTACAGCTAAATTTGATGCACTTGGAATAACTAAAGATAATAGGTTACCAATTAAGAATACGATTGGTACTAATACATAAACTGACTTAATATTTTTAAGTGGCTTAGTAAGTGTATTAACCGTTACATCGTTTGCACCAATATGACTCATGTAGGCAGTATATCCACCTAACATTAAGATAATCAATCCTGCTGCTGGCAACTGACGTTTAAATTGGTCAACAATCATTTTGAATGGATAAAATAGACTGTTTGCTCCTTCAAATGGGACTTTCTTCATTATAAGTGCTGCAACACCTAAAAGCATCCCTACTACAAATAAAGTTATTTTAATATCTAACTTTTTAATCAACATGTAAACAACTACGCCAATTCCTATTGCCGCAAGTAAGTACATTAATACTGTCATTTTCTAACTCCTTTTTCCTCTTTTTTTTAGTCGCATTTTTTAAGTGCGTTTAATAACCAATTTTTAAACATCTCTTCATTAATATCAGTTAGAACTTTTACATTAGGTTCTTTTTTTAAGTAGTTTTGTAAATCAACCACTGTTGTTCCCCTTGTTAATTTACCATTAAGTTCTACTTCTACATACGTTTCTTTAACTTCATACATTTCTGGTTCTAATAGATAAGCTATTGCTGTACTATCATACATTTTTAAGCCGTTTTGTAAACCACGACCACGATATTTTTGTAGTAAAGAATAAATCATTTCACCTGTTTTACCCATATCTTTAATTAAGACACTGTCATGAGGATAAACTAACGCCTTCCAACCAACATCAAGTCCAGCCATTACGATCTTTAGACCACTTGAAAATACGATTTGTGCTGCTTCTGGATCTGTTGCAATATTAAATTCGCTCATAACACCACGATTTCCTCTTCCCGCTGAACCACCCATTAAAACAATTTCTTCAATTTTATTTTTAACTTCAGGATATGTCTTAAGTAGTAAAGCAATATTTGTTAATGGGCCAATTGGAACAATTGTTATTTTCTCTTTACTTTCCATAATTGTCTTTCTCATAGCTTCTACTGCATGTTCTTTTAAAAGATTACTTTTATTTGGTGATGGAAAATCATATCCATCCATACCTGATTCACCATGAACGTTACTTGCATCAACTAATTTTTCAATTAATGGTTCACTTGCACCCATAGCAACTGGAATATCGACATTCCAAAATGTCAATAGTTTCAACAAGTTATTAGTAACTTTATCTAGACTAACATTACCTACTACAGTTGTAAAAAGTCTAACATCTAACTCTTTGGCCTTTAGTGCTATTGCTATAGCAATTGCATCATCAATTCCTGGATCAGTATCAATGATTATTGGTCTTTTTTTCATCTTTCTTCCCTCTTTCTCTCATAAATTTTTCTACCTCACTAAAATTAGGCATAGATTGCTGTGCCCCTTCTTTTAAACATACTAGTGCTGAGGTCGCATTAGCAAGTTCTAAACTATCTTTTTGATTAATGCCTTTTGATAATCCATATGCAAAAGCTCCAATAAATGAATCACCTGCACCTGTTGTATCAACAGGATTAATTTTATAGGCATTTGTTTTAAATATTTCACTTCCTAAATATACACTACCTTTTGAACCTAAGGTTACAATTAAATGTTTGAGTCCCTTTGTTTTAAAATATTCAAATACTTTTAAAACATCATCATAGTCATTTGGGTAAATATTAGTCAGTACTAGTGATTCAGATTGATTAATAACTAAATAATCTATGTTTTTATAAACATCATCACTGATAATTTTTGCAGGAGCTGGATTTAAAATTGTTATCATGCCAATATTTTTAGCAATTTCTAAACCTTCATAGACCGCACTTTCATTAACTTCAAATTGAGATATAAAAATATCATTTTCTTTAGCTTTTTTTAATCCTTCAATTAAATCTTTTTTAGTTATGAGTTCATTACTTCCAGAATCTAAAATTATTCTATTGTCACCATCATGCTTAATAATCATTGCAACGCCAGTTGAAGAATCTTTTCTTACAATATTACTTATATCAACTTTATTATCTATTGCTTCTTTTAAAGCTAGTTGAGCAAATTGATCATTTCCAACTGCACCGATTAAACTAACATTTGCCCCTAATTTCTTAGCAGCCACTGCTTGATTAGCTCCCTTTCCACCAGAATTAATTAAAAAATCTTTACCAGCAACAGTTTCTCCTTGATTTGGAAAAATTGGTGCATTTATGACTAAATCAATATTAATACTTCCTAACACATATATATTATTTTTCATAAAACTTAATCATCCCACTTCCCATTTCATCATTAGGTCTTTTCTTAAAACCAAACTTTTCATAAAAACCTTCACTATTTAAACTTGCCATTAAACCAATATATGCATGATTTGCTGCATTTAAGCTAATATATTTTAATAACTCTTCCATTATTATTTTCCCTGCACCATTACTTTTGTATTCAGGAATTACGATTACATCCTTAATAAAAAAAGTTGTTATGTTATCACCAACTAGACGTCCTACAGCAATAGGCTTTTTACCTACATATAGTGCAACAACAAATAAAGAGTTATTTAGGCTCTCTTCATGTTCTTCTTTAGTATATTTAATAAAGTTAGTTGTATTTCTTACTTCAATAAAATCTAAAACGTTAACTTCTTTTTGTTTTTTGATTATATAAGACATTTTATCACCTCTTGGTAAAACGTTTTACCTAATTACAGAAATATAATATCATAAACTTGTAAGCGTTGTCAATACTTTTTTTATTTTTCTTTTATACTTTTCCTAATAATTAATTCTGGTTCTAGAATAATTTTTTCTATGTGTGTTTTTTCTCTTATATTTTTATATAGCAATTCTACCCCAATACGACCAAGATGTGATTGATCTTGTCTAACCGTAGATAGCGATGTTAAACTCATGCTTGAATAAATTAAATCATCATAGCCAATAACACTAATATCATCAGGAACCATAATTCCCAATTCATTTAATTTCTTTAATGCTCCATATGCCATAACATCATTAGCAATAACTAGAGAATCAATATCCTTCTTAACTAATTCTTCAACCAATTCATAACCACTATCAAATCGATAATTTCCATATACAAACAAATTAGTTGGAAAATTATTTCTTTTCATAACATCTAGATAACCCATCAATCTTTTTTCTCCATTAAGACTGTGTTCAGGTGCAGCGATATAGCCGATATTCTTAAATCCTTTATCTACTAAAAATTCAGTTGCTAACATTTGTCCCTTATGGTTGTCAAATATAACTTGATTACAGTTTATTGTATCAAATGTTCTATCCAATAATACAAATGGCTTATTTAATTCTGCTAATAATTCCTTTAATTCCTTTTCATGACTATAGGCTTCATTTGAAAAAACAATTAAAAAAGCATCAACACCACGCATATTTAAAAGTCTTAGTCCACTAATATCCTTTTCATATGAATCATTAGTATTTAAAAGAATTAAAGACTGACCTCTTTTATCAACTTCTTCTTCAATAACTTTTGCCAAACTAGCAAAAAATGGATTTTCAATATCAGGTATTATCAAACCAATCATATTTGTTTTATTACTTACTAAACCTCTAGCATTTAAATTTGGTGTATAACCGTACTGTTTAGCTAATTTGTAAATCAATTCTTTTTTTTCTTCTGATATTCTAGAAGGTTTCTTATTTAACACTAACGAAACTGTCGTCGGTGATACTTCAGCCATTCTAGCAATATCTTTAATTGTTATCTTTTTCATCAAATCAACTCACTTCTACATTTATGATAACATATTTATTAAATAGTTCTACTAAATAAAAAAATAAGAAACTATTTATTTATGGCTGTTAGAAAATAAGCTAACTTTATAAAATAAAGAGTTTCTTATTGGATAATTTTAAAATTTATTATATAAAATGAAGTTAATAATTCTTATTAGACATATATAGCCATTTATGCAACCATTCTAAGTTTTCACTTGATATATCTTTGATATGAAAGTAATTAGTAAAGAAATTTATGATATGCCTACCAGGTTTAAATGAGCCTTTATCTCCTGCCAACATTAAAAGATAATAAAAAGTTAATCAAATGCCTTAACCATTTATTTTTTTATCACACATTTTCGGTTTTTAGTCTTTAACTTTAATTAAATATACTAAGGAAATTTTAAAAAACAAATGAATAATTACGATGATTTTTGTTAGTACAGATAATACTTTAATGTATTTAAATAAATAATCATAATTAAAAATATGAGTTTGATATACATTAATTAACAAAGTATTTATTGCTAGTAACATCAATACTAACAAGACACTATATTTGAATACATCATTTAAGATTTTAAATAGCGGCTTTATGTTTAATTTCTTTCTTAGATATCCTGGTATTTCTATAATTAAAAGTATTATTAGTAAAATAATATTAATTATAATTTGATTAATAGTTATATTTTTAAAGACTAAATATTGATATTTAAATGTTATAAGTAAAATTAATAAAGGAATAGCTAATATCAAAATAACAATAACATTCTTATAATAATATGGTTTTTTATAAATTTGATCATCCATATAATTACTAAACTTATTTTTTTCTTTATTGTTTGTTAATAGTAAATACGTAATACTTATAAAAAACAACATTAAAGATATTACTAATAATATGATACCCGCTTGCTCATAGCTTGCACCAATTAAACTCGAAACTAAAACTAACACTACTGTAAATAAGATTGATGATATAGCTATTATTGTTGATTGTCTAACTTTAGCTAAGAGATTATAGTCTATTTTAACTTCATTTTCTATACCTATTAGTTCTTCACTTTCTAATAGATCTAAGACACTAATATTTAGTGCTTTTGCTAAACTATTTATTATAGTTATATCCGGATAACTAATACCTGTCTCCCACTTACTAATTTGTTTATCGCTAACATTTATTTTGTTAGCTAAATCCCTTTGTGTCATATTAAGTTTTTTTCTGTTATCACTTATAATATTTTTTAAATTGTTCATAAGATCCCCCCTACTTACATTATATATCTTATACTACTTAAATTATGTATCTTATATAAGGAATTACTCTCTATTTTGGCGAATATATTAGTATAATTAAAATTAAATAAAGTAATTAATCTTTATCAATTTATCTAAATTTATTTCCTACATTCATTATATATTATGTATTATTATTTTTTATTTAAAAATAGCCAAGATAAGTTTATCGCCAATATCTTCTTTTGTTCCTTCTAGCGGATAACAATGAATATGTATTGCAGGATTAAAATTAAGTTCGATAATTGCATAGTTTGTGTCACTTGCTTGTTCCTTAATGTCCTTTATTAAAACATCAACGCCTGCAATTTTCACGTTAAGAGCATTAACTGCATCTATAACTTTATAAAAATAAGACTTATCGACATATTCGGTTACAGAAATGCTATCACCACCGGTTGAAATGTTAGAATTTTCTCTTAGATATACTAATTCATTTTCTTTCGGGATTGATTCTATATTTAGTTTTTGAGCTTTTAAAAAGTTTATTACAATATCGTCAACTTTAATTATCTCAAGTGGACTAGTATAATTAAAGCCTCTATACGGATGATTATTTTTTATTTCTATTAGTTCTTTAATTGTATTTTTACCGTTTCCTAGTACATTTGCCGGTTTTCTATGCAATATACCTTCTACTTTACCATCAATTACAATAAAGCGGTACTCTAGACCTTCAATAAACTCTTCTATTAAAACTGTTTTATCATGACTAAATGCGAAATCCAATGCATCTAAATAATCCTTTTTTGTATACTTTTCTTTAAAAATCGTAATTCCTAAACCAAAGTTTGTATTATTGGGTTTTATTACTAGATTTTTAGTTAATAGTTTTGCTTCAAATAATTCTATTCCTTCTTTTTTACATGTAATAGTATATCCGTTTGGTACTTTAATGTTATTTTGTCTTAATATTTTTTTAGTGATTGACTTGTTTTCCATAATTAAGACACTACTATAATTATCAAGACTAGTTTTTGTTGCTTGTTTTATGTATTCGGTTTTCCCGTTTAAATCGGTAAGGGAAATGAAATTTTCCTCTCGGTCCAATATCTCATATTTGTATCCTAACTTGATTGCCGATTGCAATAATATCTTAGTAGATAGTTCTAAACCTTCATATTCTAGTTGGAGTAGCGGATTATTTATAGCATAATTTTTATGTTTGTTTGCTACTTCTAAGTGATAGTCAACATAATTACTTTTATCAATTTCATTTTTTATAATATTATAATAAGATTTATCATTTTCCTTTAGTCTTAAAATTGCACTATCTATAATATCTTCATAGTTATATGGTAATCCTTTTATCTTTGAAGAGAAGTTTTTCAAATTATTTAAAAGTTTAATTCCTTTTAATAATAGTTTTTCTTTTTCATAGTTTACTATATCCATATTCTTTTCAAAGTAGTTTACTAAAAAATTATTTTGATCTGATTCTTTTTGTAGGTCTATAGAATAATAAAAATCATCCAACTTCGAAAAATACATAAAAAATATATGAATCAATTTTAAATCATTTAAGGAAACCCCATTAAAATATAATGGGTTAATATCAATAAATCTAAGTTCAATGTATGAGATATTCCCTAAAGCATCTTTCTTTATTCTAACAGGACAATATATTTCACTTTCACTAATAATTATTTTATTATCAATATAATATTTTAAACTCTTATTATATTCTTCCATATTACTATAATCTAAATATAACGACTCGGTATTTCTATATCCACACTCACTATTTCTTAGTGAGATTAACTCACAACTCAAATAATCATTTGTTTTACTTAAACTAGCTTTTTTTATACATTTATCAACATAACTTTCGTGAAAAACTGGGCTTGCAGAAAAAAGTTCTGTAAATAACCATTTTTCATTTAAAAAATATTTTGTGATTTTTAAATACAAATTATTTTTAAAATCATTAATTTCATTAAAACTAGTTTGATTATTAAATAAATTTAAAAGATAATCATCACTAAATGAAATATTAAAATGAATCCCTGAAATTATTGTTTTTTTCTTACCATATTTATTACTTAAGTAATTTCTATATACTCTCTTAGTTTCTTTTTCATAGTTTGCAATTTCTATTTCCTTCTCATCTTCTATGATTGGTGGATTACTTTGAGGCCATAATAGTTCATTATCTAATGTATTTAAAACAACATGAGTAATGTTATGCAATTCATTAAAAGCTTTTTCAATTGTATCAAAAGCCGATGTTATAATTTCAATTTGGGATTCAGAAAAATCCCTTGTGATATAGGGGTTATTTTCACCAAATATTTTACTGTGTGGTAATTTTGATATTCTTCCTTTATTATCTACTCTAATATTTTCCTTTTCAATGCCAAAATTACCAGAGTATATATTTCTATTATTCATACTACTATTTTCTCTTTCATTTATTATTCAGATGAAAATTCCTATAAAATAGGGATTTATAATTATACTATATTTTTATTTCTTTATTATTTATTCGCTTTGCTAGCTCTTTAACTTTTTCTTCGATTAAATTTGCAGTTTTAATAAATTCACTATCAGAAAGACCACTTGGATCATCTAGTCCCCAATCTTCTCTATGCTTACTTGGTAGCCACGGACAATCAACATTACAACCCATTGTAATAACAATATCTAATTCTGGGAGACTATCAATTAATTTTGGCTTTTGTTCAACATTCATATCATAATCGTATAATTTTTTAATTATTCTTGCCGCATCTTGATTAATCATATCTCTCTCGTGAGTTCCAGCTGAGTATGCTAAAAATGTGTCACTAGCATAGAGTTTTGATAAAGCTTCAGCCATTTGGCTTCTACAACTATTATGAACACAAATGAACCCCACCTTTGGTTTATTCATTCAAATTACCTCCTATAAACTTATTTTTATTTTTATTTGCTATTTTTACTAAGAAAAGCATTAATGGTACTTCAGTTAATACACCTACAATTGTTGCTAAAACTACAGGTGAGTTTAATCCGAATATTGCAATTGCCATTGCTACAGATAACTCAAAGAAATTTGATGCACCAATTAAAGCAGCTGGTGCTGCAATATCATAACTTAACTTAGCCTTCTTACTTACAAAAAAAGAAATTGCGAAAATTAATAATGTTTGAATTGAAAGTGGCACTGCAATTAGTATTATATGAAGTGGATTATTAATAATTACTTCCCCTTGAAACATAAACAATAATACTAGCATTGCAAGTAAACCAAAAATCGTAATTCGATCAAATTTCTTAACAAATATTTGTTCAAAAAATTCTTTTCCCTTCTTTCTTGTTATAAAAAGTCTAGTAACAATTCCAAATGCCAATGGAATTAAGACAAATAATAAGACAGAAAGTATTAAGGTATTCCATGGGACTTGAATATTACTTACACCAAGTAATAATTTAACAATAGGAATAAAGAGTACTAAAATAATTAAATTATTGGTTGCTACTTGTACTACAGTGTAAGATGGATTTCCTTTAGTTAAATGACTCCATACAAAAACCATAGCCGTACATGGTGCAGCACCAAGTAATATTGCACCTGCTAAATATTTAGTCGCAAGTTCCGGTGTTATAAAGACCTTAAATACTACAAAAAAGAAAAACCACGATATAGCAAACATCGTAAATGGTTTAATTAGCCAGTTTATAATCCAAGTAATAAATAAACCTTTAGGATTTTTAGTTACATCTTTAACACTCTTAAAATCAACTTTCATCATCATTGGATAAATCATTATCCAAATTAAAATTGCAATTGGAATAGATACTTGTGCATACTCAAACTTACTTAAAAATTTAGGTATGCTAGGAATAAAGTATCCAATTAAAACACCAACAACCATACAAATTACTACCCAAAAAGTTAAATATTTATGAAATAAACTTATACCTTCTTGATTTTTATAATTACTATTTGTCATCTATTCACCTTCATTTATTTTAAATCCATTAAACTACTTTTAAGTTTAATCTTTACTACATTTACATGTTTGATTATATTCATCAGGAAATATATCAATATTACAAATACAATATTTTTTATCAGATGAAAGAACATTTAGAAATGAAACGACTTCATTTACTTTTTCATGATTTATGTAATACCAAGTCCATGTACCGTTTTGTTTTGAAGTAACTAGATTATTTTCTGTTAAAATTTTCATATGATAACTTAAGGTTGATTGCACAATCTCAACTTTTTCTAAAATATCACATGCACACATTGGACTACATGAGACCATATCAATTATTTTTAACCTAGTTGGATCACTTAAAGCTTTAAAAATATTTGCATATTCTCTATATTCAATAGACATTGTTATTCCTCCCAAAATGATATCGATAAATATCGATGTATTAATTATACAGTTGATATTGATATCTGTCAATATAGTAATTTATATCTACAAATCATTTCAATTGGAAGAAATGTTAGGGCTATAAAGAAAATTTAAACATTACTATTGAATACTTACTTATTAAAGTGTCCCAAGTTTAATTTCAATACATCGAAATAAAAAAAGGCTAACTCACGTTCAACACAAAACTTAGCCCTTAAATTAATAATATATTTAAATTTTTATTTAGCTCTATGTATAGCTTGCTATACTTTAGATAATAATCATTTCAAGTATTTACTTTTAATTTCAATAATTGATTTAATCAAATATTGACCAAACAATTGAATGTTTTCTTCTTTAAAGCCTTTAATACCTTTTAAATCTTCTATTGTTATTGGTAATAGTTTTACTAACTCATCTAACACATTATCATTATATGCAGAATATTCATTATTAAGTTTATTATATTTACTAATTTTCTTTCTTAGTAAAATTAGTTCATTTTTAATTTCTACATCTTTGTTAACTAAATATTTTTTCACAACTTCAATTATTTGTGTACCAAACAAATTTATTTTTTGATCACCTAATCCAGAAATATTTTTAAGTTCTTCCAAGTTTTCAGGTTTTTTCAATATAATTTCTTTGATTGTTGCATTATTATAAACAAAGTAAATTGGATAAATTTTATGTTCTTTTGAAATCATACTACGCAGTTTTTTTAAATCAATGAAAAATGGATCATTGTCATCTTTTTCCAAATTTTCACTAGTTGGTATAACTGGACTTTGCTTTTTAATAGATTTATTTTGCCTAAATTTAACATTTTCTCTCTTTTTAAGTTCTTCTAAAAAAATCTTAACACGATCTCGATTTATAATCTCAATTTTATTATTCATTGCAGTAGTTTTTGCAGCAGACGTCAAGTCACTGGTGGTGACTATCCAAATCTCATTTAAACTATAGTGTTCTCTACCGTCCAACATGCTTCTAACTTCATCAGCACCAACTTTTGATTTCCAACGCTTTGCCTGAATGCCTACATTTTTAGTACCTTGTTCAATTGGCATTTTTACAATTAAATCAATGCCATTATCATTAGTATCATCTGTCATTCTTGTGGAGTATCCTAATTCCTGGAAAAACTTAAATAAAAATATTTCAAATTCTTTTCCGTTAAATTTGTCTAATTCTTCAATAGTTGATGGAAATTCATAAGAAAAGTCAAATACATTCATATAATTTTATCTCCTTACTCATAATTAAGATTATTTTGGAGCCAAGGTTTTCTTTTGGTGGATGAGCACTTTTTCTTCTCGTTTACCTTTATTGGTTAGTTTTTACCCTTTTTGAGTAAATAAGGGAATCTATTTATCTCTATGGGAAAACGACAGAAAGTTTGCGTAAGTAAGTAATTGGTTAATTTCTTACCAGTTTGAGTAATGGTGGGTAAATAGTGGAAACCGTGAGAAGTGAATTTTATGAACAAAATGGTTTTCAGGTTCAAATCCGATTGGGGCGTCCAATTATAAAAGTGGTAATTTTAACCTTTATAATCTGTTAAATATCTAATAATAATTTACCTAAATGAACATTGTTTGTGTTTTTTTTAAATAATTTAAGAATATCTTTATGTATAGTAGATATTATTATCTGGTTACTATTTAAATTGTTTTTTGCTAATAAAATTAGTTGTTCTATATTATTTATTGTCAATTCTGCTGCGCCCGGAGAATCAAAAATAAATGGTAAGTCTATACCAATTTTTTCTGAAGCGGCAATATTTAATGCTAACCTAAATACAAAAACTATTTTATGTAAAATTGATCCAGAGTATTGTTTTAGATTACTAGTAAAAAGCAAGTTTTTTTCTTTGGCAATTAAATTTTCATATACACCAACCTCTTTAGAAAAATTAATAATATTATTGGTTATTTTATTTATTACATCACTTCTATGGACTATAGTTTCATTTTTTTGTTTATTCAAATATTTTTTTTCCTTGCCTAAACTAGTTATTATTCTATCAATGCTAATAACATCAATATTTGAAGTTATTACACTATTAATTATTTCACTAGTACTTTCTTGAACATTAAATAATTGATCATATTCTCTTAATTTTGAATTTATTTCAATTAATTCTTGATTTAATCTTTCTATATTTAGATATTCATTTTTGATTTGGTAGTCTAATATATTTTGATTAATATCAAAATCAACTATGTCATCTGGCATTAACACAAACCTCTCACCACTTCTGTGCCTAATAAGTAAATTATAAGATGCTATATACTCGACCATATTTGCATTACCTTTATATATGTTTTCTAATGTTTTAATCTGGTTAGATATTTTGTCAATTTTGATTTTCAATTCTGTTTTTATTGTTAAAAGTCTATTTCTTTCTTCGACACCTTGTTGTTCATCATGGCTTTTTTCATATTCAAAACTATCTTTTATCGAAACCATATTTCTTAATGCGCGATATTTTTTTATTTCATTATCAACATTTTTAAGTTTATTATTTATTTCTCCAACATTTATCCCAGATATTGCAGCCACAAAATCATTTATATCAAATCTATTGTTACCAATCGCTTTTCCCCTATTAAGTAATGTCCACCCTCTATCTTGATCTATGTACATGACCATTAATAAATTATTCAAAAAATCGAAATTATTAGACTCAAAAACGATTGACTGCACGAGAAGTCTATTGTCGTCGCTATTCAGATTAAAATGTTTTAAAGTTCCATCACCAAAAGTAATTGTTAAATTTTCACCATCTCTTTCAAGTCTTAACAATCCTTGTGAATTTTCAATTTCCAAAATAGTTATATGTTCTGTCATATCGACTTTCTTAGTAGAGGGTATTTTATAACCAAATGAATGTAATAAGAATCTTATCAAAGTAGTTTTCCCTTTAGCATTTTCATCACTAGTTATGATTGTATATTTATCAAATGAAATTTGTATCGGTTCTAAAATACCCCTATGAATGATAAGTTTTTTAATCTTCATAATTAAACACCTCTTTTATCCTGTGAATAACATCACTTTTCATTGCATATGATATAACTAATGCTTTTTGATAAGTAGTCGCTAATAAAGTAGCATCAATTTCATCACTAAACATTTTCACAACATTACTATCAATTGTTTTGCAATAGTAATTTGCAAATTCATTGTATAAAAGATTGGCATCTCTTGATAGAATTGGGTTTTCTCTACGAAACACAGTATAAGAACTTAACACTTTTGCATATTCATCAAAAGTAACCAAGTTCCTTATTTTTTCATTGAAAAATTGCGACATTTTGCTAATATAAGAAATGTCAATGTCCATAGGGTCAATAATACTTATAACATCATCGAATCTTATAGAGTTTTTTAAGATATGACTAAAAATAGACCCAATAATATATTTGAAATCAATTAATTTTTTCTTATCTCTTGCATTATTAGCCAAAATCATATGCCATTCTGTAACTAATTCGTTCGCATAAATATAACTAGCGTCTATTCTTTTTATATATTCATTAACAATTTCTTCAACATCTTTAAAAGGATTATAGTCATCCTCAAATCTTAGAAACCAAAACTCAAGCATTTTAAGCATTTTTTCATCGTTATGGCAGTATTTTCCAATCTTTCTCTTTAATTCAGTTGTTAGCCCCTCAAATTTTTTTATACTACTTCTTGTCTCATTAAATTTTGGCTGCTGACCAAATGGATTGTGAAAATTAAAAATAGATATAAGCTTAGTAGCATTATCTTTGTTATCATACAGTGTGTTTAAGCTATCTTTTATGTCTGTTGATAAGTGACTTTCATTATAAAGTCTATCCGGTTCTAAAGATGATTTTGCTTGTGCGAAAACGTTTGTATTATCTTTTAATACAATTCTTATGTCATCAGTATCTTCAATTCCAACAAATTTTATATTCTTCATCTCTGTTATAAATATTAAAATTGCTGCAGCATATTGAAATGAAATACCATTTGCAAGACTATTTGCAGATCTTTTATTCGTATTCTTTTCGTGCATATATATCCCCTCGTTTAATATTCAAAAGATTGTATTTTAAAATTATACTGTTGCCGATATGTACTTATGTTAATTGTATCATGATATGAACAAATCAATCTATAGTTTTTAAGTTTTTTTCCATATAATCAAAAAGCATTTTTGCTACAGCATAACTAACGTTAACTGTAACTGCGTTACCAAACTGTTTATAAGCTTGACTGTCAGAAACTACTTGATTCCAATTAGATGGAAATCCCTGTAGCTTTCTACATTCGTTTGGAGTTAATCTTCTTATTGGATTTTTATTTGGATCTTTAAATCGATTAAAGTTTTTTTCATCCGTAATATAGTTATCTTGACTTGCTCTGTGCATTTTTGCCATAGTAGCTGTTAAAGTTTTAGAAATAGGTTGATCAATTGTTGGTTTAACAACATAATTTTTTGTTCCCGTTCCCATAATTGTTGGTGTAATTTTCTTTGTTAAAAAGTATTTAATATCTACTTCTTTATCCAATAAATCTTGTGTTGTTACTTTCAACTTTTGTTTTGGAGGAAAAACTGGGTCTACAATATTAAAACTTTCGCCTAAAAATCCAATAATAAATGCTCTGTTTCTTCTTTGCGGTACACCATAATCTGCTGAGTTAAAAACATGATGATAAACACTGTATCCTAATGATTCTAACTTATGAATCATCTTTGCAAAAGTTTTACCCTTATCATGATTAATAATATTCTTAACATTTTCTAAAACAACAACTTTAGTTTTATGTTTTTTAATTATTTCCTCAATCTCAAAAAACAGAGTTCCTCTTTCTTCATCTTGGAATCCTTGAAGATTTCCTAAAGTGCTAAAAGGCTGACATGGGAATCCTGCAATTAATACATCGTGACTAGGTATATTATCTTTTTCATCCCTAATATCTCCTAGAACTATATTCTTGCCAACATTTTCCTTGTAAGTTTGTACAGCATACTTGTCGAAGTCATTTGCCCAAATAATATTGAAACCAGCGTAATGAAAACCTAAATCAAATCCACCTACTCCAGCAAACAAACTTACTACATTATATTTAAATTTTTTAGGTTCAATTCTTTCCATTTTCAAACACTCCAGTTTTCATAATACTTTCCATTATATTTATTAAAACATCAACAACAATTGAATTACCACTTTGTTTATAAGACTGTGCTTTTGACACCGGTACTTTAAATGTGTCTGGAAAACCCATTAGTCTTAAAGACTCTCTAGGATCCAAAGCTCTTAATCGACCATCTGTTGTAACATAATTGTTAACACTAGCCCTATGGCTATTGCCTTGTGTAGACAATATTGCTCTAGCTATAGGTAAATCAGTTTTAGTTCCATTAGGATGGTAAAAGTTCTTTGTTCCCGGAGAAAGTACGTAAGCTAATAATTTCTCAGATAAAAATAACTTATCATCTGGTATTCCTTTTGTTCTTTTAATTTTAATATTTCCATTTACACTTTTAAAGTTCCCTATAGAACAATTATCAATTAAAAAATCTTGCATCGTAAATTCAAGTTCTTTTGTTGCAGGAAAATCAAATTTTTCTAAATATTTTTCATTTTTAAATCCAACAACAAATATTCTTCTTCTTCCTTGTGGAATACCATAATCTCTAGAATCTAAAACTTGCCACTTATAATGATAACCTAGTTCTTCAAAGACATTTTGAACAGTTGCCCATGTTCGTCCTTTATCGTGGTTTAAAAGTCCAAATACATTTTCATAAATAAATACTTTTGGTTGAATTTCTTTCACTAATCTAACATAATCATAAAACAATGTTCCTCTAGTATCTTCGAATCCACCTCTAGATCCTACCATTGAAAAACTTTGACAAGGGCTTCCACCTACAAATAGATCAAGACTTTTATGAAAGTCTTCACCATCAAATAATTTTATATCGTAGAAAAAGTTATTATCCTTCACTTTGTAATTTTCTAAATAAGTTATTTCAACAAAGTTAGTTCTCCTAGTCTTTTTTTTATATAAACCATTTGCATAGTCTAATTTTTCTTTAATTGTATTCATTGACTTAATTTTAGACAATTCCTCATCTTCATTTATGTCAATCACAATATTACCATTGTCAATTGCAAAAAGAATCTCGTGTTCGAGATTCATTCTTTCTAAAGCTTGTTCAATAGCTCCGATTCCGCTAAAAGCCGTTCCTAATCTAATCATTTCATCACCACTAGAATTGTATCATACTTTACCCTGCGTAGCAACACTTTTAGACCTGCGTATTTGATTTTATTCAGTTTTTCTTTTAATTTCTCTCTCGAAAAATGTTTTTCTATGATTTTCTAAATATTTCATTCTTTTTTCATTAAGAACATCCTTAAAAATAGGTTGATGTAATAATAATTGATTAATTAACTTCCTATCGTTTACTAATAAAAAGGAATAAATTAGTTCTTTGTTTTCATCTACAGATATCAGATATTTGTCAAATAATGCATCAGCATTAGCTAATAGTAATAATCCGTTATTTATATCATATTTTTCATCTTCATTAGATTCTGAATACGGAATTATATGTGACGCTCTAAAAACAGTCCCAACTTTGTTAAAATCAGCTGATACCCATGTAAAAGGACAAAATACTTCGTCATCATTTGTTGTATAATTCATCATCTCTTCTGCTAGCATTCTACGCCATTTATCTTGATGTATTCTTGTTTGCGATTCAATGGTTTCAAAAAGATTCTCTTCCCTTAATATTAAACTTTCAATTTTCTTATTTTCTTCAATTAAATATTGTTCCCAAACATAATTAGATTCACCTATGATTGTATAGAATGTAGGATTTTTACTTGGAGCAATATAAAGCTTGTTTTTTCCATCTTTAATTTTTTCTATCAATAAAAAGAGAATATCATTTTTGAACATGTTGTGTCTAAGTTTATGAAATTCAATATCGTTACTTGTTCCAATTCCATGTACTGCTTGTGATAAGTTTAATGGTGTTAGATCACTTGAATAATCTAAATAAATATCACAATTTTCCTTTTTCCATTCGTTAGGTCGTTCTATACCTTTATTTAATTTTCCAAAAACTTTATTGGTATATTTATGATTAAAATATTTCAATGAATCGTTAACAAGATATACGTCTGCAAAATTATTAATACACTTTTCATATTCATCATTATTTTTTACATTTATTCTTGGATCATTCATTCCTAAGTCAATCCAAAAACTTCTCGGTAATCCTATATTGGATTGGTGAGCAGTCTCAAAGGGTCTGTTAGTATTTTTTTCAATTTCTTTCATTTCATCAACCGTTAAATAGTACAATAAATTTTTATGTATCATATTGGGTCTTGTAGCCTTACCAAAAGTTGGAAGATCAGAATGTGTTAAATACTTATAATATAGTATAAATTTAGAATCACTCTCATTTAAGTGTTTAGATAAATATATAGACTTATCAGATAAAATATCATATATGTATTCTTTATTTCTAACTATGACCATTTTTCTTGCCATTATATCCCACCTTTATTCTTGTTTACCTTATAATAATTTTAACATTTTTAATAAAAATTTAAAAGTTTAATCGTATTACTTATGCTAAAAATAGTTATTTTATAAAATATAAAACCAATGAAGAAAAACATTGAGACTACTAAACGGATTCGAACTCAAAAATAAATTAAAAAATATTATTAAAATAATTAATAACTTCATTATCTTTTATTAGCATTATAAAGCCATCGTTTTCAGTTCAAACCCTTGTTCTCATAGAGTTCAATCGCATATCCCAGAATATATTTAATTAGGTTCAACCACATACCCCGGACTTTTATATTTTATTATTTCATTATTTTTAATTTTAAAAACATGTTAAATTTAATAATAAAAAGCCCTAAAAATGCAAAAAATCACCCGTTTTAGGGTGATTTTGCTACTTTTTTGCTATTTTTAAGCTACTAATCAAATATTTTATTGGAGGCTCCGATCGGATTTGAACCGACGCGTAAAGGTTTTGCAGACCTCTGCCTTACCGCTTGGCTACGGAGCCCTATTAATATACGCTTAATTATTATAACTTTTATCTGGTAAAAAGTCAATGTTAAAGAAGATTAAATAAACTAGCACTCATTACTTGACAGTGCCAATTGTTAGTTGTATAATAACAATGAAAGGGATGATAATATGAAAATGAATCAAATGGATGATTATAATAATGATCCAAATATCTTGGAAAAATTTGGTAGAAACTTAAATGAGCTTGTTAAATCAGGTAAGGTTGATCCAGTTATTGGTAGAGATGATGAAATTAGAAGAGTGATAAAGATCTTATCACGTAAAACTAAAAACAATCCCGTTTTAATTGGTGAACCTGGTGTTGGTAAAACAGCTATCGTTGAAGGTCTTGCTGAGCGAATAAATAAAAATGATGTCCCACTAGGACTAAAGGATAAAGTTGTATATGAACTAGATATGGCACTTCTAATTGCCGGTGCTAAATACCGTGGTGAATTTGAAGAAAGACTTCAAGCTGTTTTAAAGAAAATAAAAGAGTCAGATGGTAAAATCATCTTATTTATTGATGAGATTCACAACATTGTTGGTGCTGGTCGTGCTGAAGGTTCAATGGATGCTTCTAACATGTTAAAACCGATGTTAGCACGAGGTGAATTAAACTGTGTTGGAGCAACCACACTTAATGAGTACCGTGAATATATTGAAAAAGATAAAGCATTAGAAAGAAGATTCCAACAAGTATTAGTTAATGAGCCAACAGTTTCTGATACAATAAGTATCCTTAGAGGACTAAAAGACCGTTTTGAGGCTCATCACGGGGTTAATATTAGCGATAAAGCTTTAGTAAGTGCTGCAACTTTATCTGATAGATATATTACCGAACGTTTCTTACCAGATAAGGCAATCGATCTTGTTGATGAGGCTTGTGCAACCATTAGAATTGAGATCGATTCAATGCCAAGTGAATTGGATGATTTAAAAAGAAAAATAATAAGCTTGGAAATTGAACGTAGTGCTCTTGAAAAGGAAAAAGACTTATATTCTAAAGAAAAACTACAAGAAGTTTTAGAACACATTAAAGAGTTAAAAGAAAAAGATAGTGTGTTAACTGAAAAATGGGAAAAAGAAAAAAATAATCTAGAAGTAATTAAAAACAAAAAGGTGCAATTAGACCGTGCAAGAAACGACCTACAAAATACATTTAACAATAATGATTACTCTCGTGCTGCTGAATTACAGTATAGTATAATTCCAAAACTTGAAAAAGAAATTGAAGAACTTACACTATTACAAAAAAATCATGAACTTATTAGTGAAACTGTAACTGAGGAGGCAATTGCTGAAGTTGTTTATCGCTGGACTAATATTCCAGTTAATAAATTAATTGAAGGAGAAAAAGAAAAATTAATTAATTTAGAAGAAAACTTGAAACATCGAGTCATTGGCCAAGATCATGCAATCAAGCTTGTAAGTGAGGCAATTCTTCGTCAAAGATCTGGGATTAAAAATTTAAATTCAGCAATCGGATCATTTCTATTTTTAGGACCAACCGGGGTTGGTAAAACAGAAACTGCTAAAGCTCTAGCCGAAGTATTGTTTGATGATGAAAACAAGATTATAAGATTTGATATGAGTGAATTTATGGAAGCCCATAGTGTCTCAAAACTAATTGGTTCTCCTCCTGGATATATCGGTTATAATGAGGGCGGTCAATTAACTGAGGCAGTTAGAAGAAAACCATATTCAATTGTTTTATTTGATGAGATTGAAAAAGCTCATCCAGAAATTTTCAATCTACTTCTTCAAGTTTTAGATGATGGTAGACTTACTGATAGTCAGGGTAGAGTTATCAATTTTAAAAATACCGTAATAATTATGACATCAAACATTGGTAGTTCTTACTTACTAGAAAATGATATTAATGCAAATGATAAAGTAATGGATTTAGTAAGAATGAGCTTTAAGCCTGAATTTTTAAACCGAATTGATGATATCATTATCTTTAATAACTTGAATAAAGAAGTTCAAAGAAAGATTGTTGATAAATTATTAGCAAATCTAAATGAAAGATTAGTTAGAAATAATATATTAATTGAGTTTAGTAAGAATGTACGAGACTTAGTTTTAGAAGAAGGCTATGATCCAAATTATGGTGCTAGACCTTTAAAACGATTTATTCAAAAAGAAATTGAAACATTCTTAGCAAAAGCAATCCTAAATAATGAACTAGTTCCTAATACAGAATATTTACTAGACTATAATAATAATTTCATTTTAAAAGAAAAATAAGAAGGAGATAATCCTTCTTATTTTTCTTTTATTTAGTCTTCAACATCAAAACTTTCTAGCAATCCTTTTTTCTCAATTTTAACATCACCATGTTTTACAAATAGCATTGTGATAAATGATATTACAACAAAGACTGTTGCATATGGGAATAATATTCCTCTTCCAAACTCATCCATTAAGAAACCGGATAAAATAGGAGTAATAATTTGTGCCGCCATTGAGAAGGCATAATATAATCCTGTAAACTTACCTACATCTTTACCAGTAGCTAATTCTACTGCCATTGGGAAGGAGTTAACATTAATTGTTGCCCAAGCAACACCTGTAAATGCTAAGACAGGATATAGTAACATTTTTGTATCTTTTGTTAAGAAGAATGCACTACCAAAACATACTGCAAGTAAGGCTACACCGAATAAAATCATTTTCTTTCTTCCAAATTTAGAAGATAAGATACCAATTGGAATAAATGAAACTATCGCTGCAGCTTGAGCCACTAAAAGTGGTGTAGTAAAGCCCATATTAAGCATTTTAGGTGCATAATCTGATAACTTAGAAGTTATAGCATTATATCCAATATACCAGAAAAATACCGATAATAAAATAAATAGCAATGATATCTTTTCTGATTTTGTAAGTGGGATTGCTTCATGAGTTTTTTCATCTATGTGTTCATCTAAGTGATATTTTTCAACATCTAACTCTAACTCTTTAACCATTTTTACTTCATTAACTTTAAATAAGAATATTGCAAGTGATACTAACATCAAGACCCCTGTTGCTACAAAGGCCGGTGTATATGATACATAACTTTTGCTGCTTAATCCAAAAATAGTCATTAATCCAATTGAGATAATTGCTCCAGCAGAACCCATTAAATTAATAATAGCATTTGCTCTACTTCTAAACATCTTAGGAGTAACGTCAGGCATTAAGGCAACTGATGGTGATCTAAAAGTTGACATTGCAAGTAAAACAATGAATAATAAACCAATAAACCAAACTAAATTCTTAACATTATTTTTAGTAAGATCCCATGCTTTCATACTTAAGTAGTTATAATAAATGTCACTTATATCACGGTGATCAAAAACACCTATTATATCAGTTTCCTTATATTTATCTTTAACTTCACCATTTTCCACATAAGTAACAATTGATAAATATTTTTCACTTAAAGATTCAATATTAATATCATTTAAAATAATTTGGTCCCACTGTTCTCTTGTCATACCATCAGGACTACTTATTTTTTCATACATCAAATCATATTCACTAACAATTCCTGCTTGTTCAACTAAAACTGTTTGTTTATTATCAACAAATGATAATGAGACAAATGCAAATGCTGCAACAAGTGTACCAATTACTATATATGGCGTTCTTCTACCAAATCTACTTCTTGTCTTATCTGATAAAAGTCCAAACAATGGTAATAGTACTATCGCTAAAACATTATCTAATGCCATTAAAATACCTGACATTCCTTGTGATAAACCAAATTTATCTATTAGAATTTTTGCAATAATGTTATCATATGTTTGCCAAAACATTTGAATTAAGAAAAATGCTAGACCAACATAAATTGTTTTTTTATAATCGAATTTTAAATCCTTCATTTAGCCACCTCATGTATTTTTATTAAACTATAACAATTATAACATTTATAGTAGTTAATTTGAATATCATATTAAATTTAAACCTCTAATATTAGGCAATTAGATAAAAAAAAGAGCATTTTTGCTCTTTGATTTATTTATCTAATTGTTTTTAGTGCTTTTGCCCATTTATTTGTTTGAACAAATAATTCTTCAAGTGAGTCTAATTGATAATCTTTGGGTGCAAATTCACTCATGTTTATGAAATCAACCATTAACATTAAGTTTACTTGTCTTTGTGTTGTTGCTACTTGGTATTCAGAAAATACTAATTTTAATTGTTCAATTGCACGTGCTCCACCAACACCACCATATCCAACAAATGATGCTACTTTATCTGCAAATTGTGGTTTTAAGAAATCAAGTGCATTTTTGAAAACGCCACTTGGTGCGTGATTATATTCAGCTGTAATAATAATGTACCCATCAAATTCAGCAATTTTTTCTTGCCATCTTGAAACTTCTAAAAATTGTTCACTAGTTCCTAGACCCATTATTGGTAAATCAAAATCTTTTAAGTCAACTATCTCGTATGTTGTCCCATCATTTCTTTTTAAACCATTTTCTAAAACCCACTTTGCAACTTTAAGATTATTTCTTCCTTCTCTAACTGTTGTTGTTAATATACCTATTTTCATCTTCTAATCTCCTTTTTGATTCTCATTATTTATTATACCCCTTATTACATTTTAATAAAAGTTATATGCTTAATTTAAAAAATATGTTATTATATGGGAAGCAAGGAGGACTAAAGATGAATAATTTATTAGATACACTAAAAAAATATGACATAGATATGAAATACTATATTCCTTATGGCAATAATAAAGGAAAAATTGACTTATCCATTTTAAATACCCTAAACAAGAAAGATGGTAAACTAATTTTACTAACTTCAGTTACACCAACACCAGCAGGTGAAGGTAAAACTACTTTATCAATCGGTTTAAATGATGCTTTTAATCTCTTGAATAAAAAATCAATTGTTACACTTAGAGAACCAAGTATGGGTCCTGTGTTTGGCTTAAAAGGTGGTGCAACTGGTGGGGGGATGGCAACATTAGAACCTGAGGAAAACATTAACCTCCATTTTAATGGTGACTTTCATGCAATTACTAGTGCCCACAATCTTTTATCATCATTAATTGATAACCATATCTATCATGGTAACAAACTAAATATTGAAGAGGTCATTTGGCCAAGAACAATGGATATTAATGATCGTTCTCTTAGAAAAATCAAAACAACTTTAAGAGAAGATAAGTTTGTAATAACTGCAGCAAGTGAAATCATGGCGATTCTTGCTCTTAGCCGTGATATAGATGATTTAAAACAAAGACTTGAAAATATTTTAATTGGTTTTGATAATAATAAAAACTTTATTTATGCTAAAGATATCGGTGGCATCAATGCTTTAGTTCTTCTCCTTAAAGAAGCAATTAATCCTAATGTTGTTTTATCAAAAGAAGGTAATCTTGCATTAGTTCATACTGGTCCATTTGGTAATATTGCTCATGGTTCTAATTCAATCATTGCAACAAACCTTAGTTTAAAGTTAGCTGACTATGTAATAACAGAAGCTGGTTTTGGTTCTGATTTAGGCATGGAAAAATTTATTGATGTTAAAATGCTAGAAGCTAAAAAGAATATTGATTTAGTAGTATTAGTTACTACTATTCACTCTTTAAAATATCATGGTGGGTTGGATGATTATCACAGTGATAACCTAGAGGCCTTAAAAGAGGGTATTAAAAATCTAGAAAAACATATTGAAAATATTAAATCATTTAATCTAGATTTTATAGTTGCAATCAATAAACATAATTATAATAAAGAGCAAGAAATTAACTTTTTAATTAACTATTGTAAAAATAATGGCTATAAAGTTGAATTATCATCTTGTTTTGATGATGGAGCGAAGGGTTCAGTTAATCTAGCAAAACTAATTATTAATGAAATAGCTAATAAAGAAGCAAGCAAAATAACAAGACCTTATACTTTAGAAGATAGTCCAACCTTAAAAATAAAAAAACTTGCAAAAAAAATCTATGGTGCAAGTGATGTTATCTTTAGTAAGAAGGCAACACTCCAGTTAAATCTTTACCACGATTTAATTAAAAACATACCTGTTATTATTGCTAAGACCCATAGTTCTCTATCAAGTAATAGTAGTCTTAGAGGAAGACCTACTAATTTCATCTTAGAAATCAATGAAATAAGACCTCAAATGGGTGCTAAATTTTTTGTAGCACTAACTAAAGGAATTAATACAATGCCAGGATTAAATGATAATCCTCGTGCTTTATCAATTTAAGTCTAATATTTTTTAGACTTTTTATTGACAATCTATACTATGCAATGTATAATACTGTGTGTGGAGGGATATTATGGAAACTCAGTTAAAAAAAGGTGTTTTAGAAATCTATGTTTTAGAAGAGCTCAGAAAACACGATTCCTATGGTTATGAACTTGTTCAAAACTTAAGTAAACATATTGAAATGTCTGAATCAACACTTTATCCTATTCTTAGACGACTGGAAAAGGCAAATGAACTTGAGACTTATAATCTTCTTTTTAATGGTAGAAATAGAAAATACTATAAAATTACTAAAAAGGGAATTATGCATATTGAATCATTTGTCAAAGAATGGTTAGACATTTACGAAAAATTACAAAATATTAGAAAGGATATTTAAAATGGAGAAAATATTAAAAGAAATCAAAAAAAATCTAAAAGGTTTAAATAAAGATGAACTTGATGATATCCTTGCATATTATGAAGAGTTAATAAATGACCGACTAGATAGTGGTGAATCATTAAAAGAAATCGAAGAATCTCTAAACTATAAAGAAATTAGAAGTGAGTTTTTACCTAAGAGTCTTAATAAGCGAGAAAATATAAAAATAAAAGAATCAATTGGATCAAGCAACAGATTATTAATCTTTTTACTTACAAGTCCAATATGGATCCCTTTAGGTATTACTTATTTAGTAATAATATTTGGTTTATATATTGTAATATTTAGTCTGTTTGTTGCAACTATCTCCATACCTTTCGCTGTTATTTTAGAACTAATTAACCGAATTGTCTTTATTACAAATACTGGAAGTCTACTTGTCTCAATTGGTGCTAGTATTCTATTAAGTGCACTTACATTAATAATTTTAATTAATTTAATTAAACTATGTAAAAATTTAAATAATTATTTAATTAAATTATTCTCAAATATAACTCTAAAAGGAGTGAAGAAAAATGAAAAAAATTAATATAATCCTAATAATTTTTACATTAATTGGATCATTCATACTAGCCTTAGGCTTTGCAAAAGGTGGAACTTTTAATGATGTTAAAAATATCTTTAATAACGATTATAAATATACTAAAATGGATAATATTTTAATTGATGATAATATTAAATCCCTAGATATTAATGCTGATAACCGTTATATTGAAATTATTGAATCAACTACTTCTAGTTATATTGAATATTACTTGAATCAAAAAGATGAGACTGCTGAAAATAGTGTAATTGGTGACACCTTAAATTTTAAAATAGATTATACATTTAACTTATTAAATAGTATAAATATGGGTTATACATCTAGAAATGTAAGTACAGTTTATATTTACTTAAATAAAGAAAGTGTTGATGTAATAAATATCTATAATAAATCAGGAAATATTAAGATTGATCACAGTATGAACATAAATGCATTAACTTTAGAATCAGTTAGTGGTAATATTAGTCTTCATAACTTAAATGTTAACTCATCAACCAATATTAAAATAAATTCTGGAAACTTATTACTTAATAATATTAATTCAGATGAATTAAATGTTAATTTAACAAGTGGTAACTTAAAAGGAACTGGTACAATTAAATCTAACATATTTAAAACAAACACAAAGTCTGGTAATGTAACAATCGATTCCTTAGAAGCAAATAAATCAAGTATTAAAATTGTAAGTGGAAATTTAAGAATAAAAAATAATTTAAGTCTTGATAATTTAATTGAATCAAGATCAGGTAATATTAGTATTACTGATAAAAGAACACCTGATCAAATTGGTTTTAACATTAGTATTAAGTCAGGAAGCCTTAAAATATTTGGAAAAAAATATTTGGAGAAAACCGATAACTTAGATTTATACAATATAAAATATAAAATAAATTCAGTTTCTGGAAATATCAATATATATTAAAAAAATGGTTCTATTTTTAGAACCATTTTATTATATTTAAAATTAGATTACGAAGTTTCCATTTTCAAAAACGACCACTTCTTTATTGTCATTTGTTAAACCAACAATTTTCATATCACTTGATCCAAACATGAAATCACTGTGAACAACTGAATTGTTTGCTCCAACGTTTTCTAATTCTTCATCAGTCATTAAAGTGCCACCCTTAACATTCATTGCATAAGCCTTACCTAATGCCATATGACATGAAGCATTTTCATCGTAAAGTGTATTATAAAATAAAATATTTGTATTTGAGATTGGAGAATCATGGCTTATTAAAGCAATTTCTCCAATATATGAACTACCACTATCTGCATTAATTAATTGTTCTAACGCATCTTTTTCTTTCTTAGCATCAAAAGCTACAACTTTTCCATCTTTAAACTCAAGATAGAAATCTTCAATTAATTTTCCTTGATAGTTAAGTGGTTTAGTTGCAAATACTTTACCTCTTGTTCCAAATTTATATGGCATTGTAAATGATTCTTCAGTTGGAATATTAGGATTAAATGTTACACCATTACCTGATATTTCAGCTCCACCTGCCCAAACATGATCTTTAACTAATTCAACAATTAAATCAGTTCCAAGACTATTAGTAAAGTGTAGGTGTTTAAAGTTATATTTGTTTAAAACATCATTGTGTTTACTTAAATATTTATTATGATTATCCCATTTTTTAATCACATCATTTGTTTCATATACTCTTGCTGTGTTTAAGATTGCTTCCCATAATTTTAAGTATGCTTCTTCTTCTGATAGTTCTGGGAAAACTTTCTTTGCCCAAACTTTATTTGGTGCACCAACAACTAACCATTGTGTTTTGTTTGCCATTAAATGTTTTTGGAAAAATGGAATTGCTTTTTGTGTAGCAACCATTGCTTTTTGCATTTTTGCACCATCTAAACCAGCATTTAATCCAGGAATTGGTGATGTTACTGAAATAAAGCAAGCATTGTTATCAATGAAATATTTTTGTTGTGAAATAAACCATTCATCAACATTTGTCAAGGTTTCTAAACTTGCATGTAAGTTTGTTTCTCTATTTACATAGTCATCTGACCATTGAACATAAACTTTTTTAGCTCCTACTTCATATGCTTCTTTTGTAAGTGCTCTAACAAATTCTTTAGTCTCTGTTGTTGCTCTAATTACAACAATTTGATCTTTTTGTACATTAACGCCAATTTTTACAGATAGTTCTGCATATTTTTTTATTAAATTTTCTAACATATTTTACCCTCTTTTCTTTTTAAGTCCAGTAATTTCAACATTTTTTCCAAATGGATCAATGATAATTTCTGCAATATTATTCAAATGATCACCAATACGTTCTAAATCAGATAAGATATCAACAAAATTTGATGTTTGATAAAAATCAAATTCACCACTTTTTAATCTATTCATATAGCCAATTCTTGCACTTTCTTCAAGTTTATCCACTTTTTCTTCAAGACTTGTAACAATAATTGGTAAATCCTTAAAGTCTGAATAAATACTTGATGTAATATTTTTAATCATTTCTTCTAATGTTTCATAAATAGTACTAATATCTTCCCTACCTGCTTCACTTAAACTATGATTTTCAGCATATCTAATTGTAAAGAATTCAATAATATTTGATAAGTGATCACCAATACGTTCTAAGTCTTTAATTATATCTAAGTAAATTGAAAAGTCTTCCGTATCATTACTTCTTAAACCTTTTCTAATTATCTTTAATAAATAATTATGAATCTTACCATTTAATTCATCAATTACCATTTCATAATGGTTTGCTTCTTCTTCAACCTTTGGATTAAAAGTAAATGAGAAATTCTTAGTTAAGTAAAAATAATCTAATACGATTGAACTAAGATGGTTGATTGCTTTTTTCACTGATTCTAGTGCGATGGTAGGTGACTGAGCAATTAGTTTTTCATCAAATGTAATTTCTTCTTTTTTACCATTTTTATATGGAATGAGTAATTCTGTTAGTTTAACAATTTGACTCATAAAGAAGAATAATACTAGTGTTGTAACTAAGTTTTGAATTAAGTGAGCAATTGCAATTGTAACCATTGAGTATGATGGCAATATTAGAGTCTCAATTAATGATATAAGATTAGTGTATGGATTAATAAGTGGTAAGAAAATAAGTGCACCAATCATATTAAAGATTACGTGAATTAAAGCAGCTCTCTTACTTTCCTCATTTCCACCAAATGATGCAAGAAGTCCTGTAATTGTTGTTCCGAGGTTTGCACCAATAACAATTGGTAATGCTCCTCTTAGAGATAATGTCGCAATACCATTTAATGGATCATTCATTGAATATAATTTTTGAACAATTGCTGTTGTAGCACTCGATGACTGAATAACTGATGTAAATCCGGTTCCAAATAAGAATCCAGTTATTGTTCCCAAGAATGAATCTTTTGACAATAACATAAATAGATTATGTGTTTCAGGTGTATTAATTAAAGGATTTAGTCCGTCTCCCATTGTATTTAATCCAAGGAATAAAAGACCCATACTTAGAATAATTCCACCAACATTTTTAATCTTTTTATTCTTTAGGAAATAAAGGATTAATCCTACTGCAATAATTGGATATGCATACTTACTAATTGGTAAACTAATAATAAATGCGGAAATGGTTGTTCCAATATTAGCTCCCATAATTAATCCAACACTTTGTTTTGAATTAATTAATCCTGCCCTTACTAAGCCAATAACTATAATAATAATTGCCGATGATGAACTAGTAAGTGCGGTAATTGTTGGACCAATCAAAATTGCTAAAATTGGTTTATTAATAACTTTTTCAATTGAACTTTTAAATCTATTTCCAGATAATTTTTTCAAATAATCACTAAGGGTTGTAATACCATATATAAATAAGGCAATACCACCAATAAACATTAAGATGCTCGTCGTCATTTTACTCTCCTATAAAAAAGGTGTCTTTCGACACCTCTATTAAAATTTTTTAATTTCAATCTTGTTGTTTGTAATATATAATACTGTATCTTCTTTTTCAACGCCTAATTTAACAAGTTTATTGTCAACTTCTTTTTGGCTTAATACTGGGTATACACCAAAGAATAGGTTTGCTTTTGGAGCTTCAATATTATTAACTACAGCAACAACAGGTGCACTGACACGATATTTTGATATAACTCTTGCTAATTTATAGCTATCAACAACAACTGCTGCAACATGATAATTTGCTGCTGATACAGCTGCCATAAAACTTAAGTTTTCTAAATCTTCGTTATCACCTTCAAGTGGGAATAAGAATTGATCATATTCTACATAGTCTTGTGTTTTTGTAACAATTCTCTTCATCATTTGAACTGATTCTAATGGATATTTACCAGCTGCCATTTCGCCACTTAACATTACTGAATCTGCACTATCATAAACAGCATTAGCAACGTCTGAAACTTCTGCTCTTGTTGGAACTGGGTTATTTTGCATTGATTCAACCATTTGTGTTGCAACAATTACTAATTTACCCATTTGTCTTGCACGTTCAACCATTTCTTTTTGGTAGTGTGGTAAGTCTTCTGGTAAGATTTCTACCCCTAAGTCTCCACGAGCAACCATGATACCATCTGATGCTTCTAAGATTGAATCTAAGTTATCAATACCTGCTTGGTTTTCAATTTTTGCAATAATTAATGTATCTTCTGAATTATTTTCTTTTAATAATTCTCTAATTTGATTGATGTTATCACCATGTTGGACAAATGATGCTGCAATAAAATCAACTTTTTGTTCTGCACCGAAAATAATATCGTTAATATCTTTTTGTGATAAGAATGGCATATTTACAAGTGTATTTGGTACGTTAACACCACGTCTATTTTTAATTCTGTGTGTGTTTTTTGCTTTAACAACTAATGTTCTTGTTTTATCATCTTTGCTAATAACTTCTGTTTGTAAATAACCATCATCAACAAGAATAACTGTTCCAACTTGAACGTCATCATATAAACCTGGGTAGTTAATTGAGAATGCTTTTTCTGTACCTAAAATTTCTTCGAAATGTAATGTTACTAAACTATCTTTTTCAATTGTAACAGCTCCATTTTCAAATTCATTTGTACGCATTTCTGGTCCTTTTGTATCTAACATTAAAGCTACATTTGTACCAAGTTCTTTGTTTAATTCTCTAACTGTTGTTAGTCTTCTTAAATGTTCTGCATGATCACCATGTGAAAAGTTCATTCTAGCAACATTTAACCCTGCTTTAAATAATTCTCTTAATACATCTTTATTTTCTGAAGCTGGTCCCATTGTACCAACTAATTTTGTTCTTTCCATTGATATTCTCCTTATCATTTTTATTTATTTTTATTATATCATATTTTATTTTATGGTAAATTGAAAACGTTTTTCTACGATACTTCTTTTACCAATTTATATAACGGATTAACTCTTCTTTTGTTATTTAAAACGATGTGTATTGGTAGATAAATTAATTTATCATTTTCAATACCAATAGCAACAGAATGAATATTTTGTTCAAATAAGTCAATTGCATATGAACCCATTCTAGTTGCGATAATTCTATCCGATGGAACTGGTGACCCACCTCTTTGAATATATCCTAGGACTGTCGCATTTGAAGTGAACTTAGATTTTTCAGTAATTTCTTTTGCAAGTTCATGAACATTAAAAATATTTTCTGTAACAACAACAATTGCATGGGTTCTATCTTCTTTTTTATACTCTTTTAACTTATCAATAATATATTCTTTTGATAATGGATTTTCTGGCGTTACTAAAAACTCAGCACCACCTGATAATGCTGCATGAAGCGCTAAATCTCCACATTCACGACCCATTACTTCAATAATTGAACATCTTTGATGAGAAACTGATGTATCTCTTAACTTATCCATTGCTTCAACAATTGTATTTAATGCTGTATGAAAGCCTATTGTATAGTCTGTTCCGTAAATATCATTATCAATTGTCCCAGGTATTGTTACAACTTTTAATCCCATTTTTGACAAATCTAAAGCCCCACGATATGAGCCATCTCCACCAATAACTATTAAACCTTCAATCCCTCTTGCCTTTAGATTATCAATCGCCTTTTGTCTATTAGCTTCTTCTCTAAATTCAGGAAATCTTGCTGTCTTTAAAAATGTTCCCCCAAAAGAAATAATCCCTGACATACTTTTATGTTCTAGTTTAATTAAATCATCATTAACTAATCCATAATAACCATTTAATACTCCATAAAATTCATGTCCTTTATTAATTCCATATCTAACTGCTGCTCTAATTGCTACGTTCATCCCTGGTGCATCGCCACCTGAAGTTAATATTGCTATTTTCATATTGTTAATCACCTGATTTCTTTTTCGTTTTCTTTATTATATCATATTCAAAAAATCTAATAAATAAGATTAAAAAGAAAACACTTACATTGTGTGCAATATTAAAAAAAGTGGTAAAAAAAATAGTTATATGATAGAATAAAGAATGAATAATAAAAAAGGAAATGGTGATTAAATGAAAGAATTAAAAGGTGCCGTATTATTAGGCCAATCAGGTGGTCCAACAAGCGTTATTAATGCTAGTGCTGCCGGTGTTTTCTTAGCTGCTTTAGATAGTCCTCTTGTAACTGAAGTATATGGTGCAGTACACGGGATTAGAGGTGTTTTAAACGAAGAATTCTACGATATGAGACAAGAAGATCGCAGGGAATTAGAATTGTTAAAAAATACACCAAGTTCATCAATTGGTAGTGTTCGTTATAAATTAGCTGATCCAAAAAAAGACGATACAGACTATAAGAGATTATTAGAAGTTTTCAAAAAGTACAACATTCGTTTCTTCTTCTATAACGGTGGTAATGACTCAATGGATACAGCAAGTAAAATCAATGATTTTATGAGAGAATCAGGTTGGGATATGAGAGTTATGGGAGTTCCTAAAACAATCGATAACGATTTATTTGGAACAGACCACTCACCAGGATTTGCAAGTGCTGCAAAATATGTAGCAACAACATTTATGGAACTATACCACGACGCAACTGTATATGATACAAAACAAGTAACAATCGTTGAAGTTATGGGTAGAAATGCTGGTTGGTTAACAGCAGCAAGTCAATTAGCTAAATCATTAGGACAAGGACCAGACTTAATATTCTTACCAGAAGTTGACTTTGACTTAGATTTCTTTAACAAACGCGTTAAAGAAGTTTTAGATGAAAAAGGAAAAGTTATTGTTGCAATTAGTGAAGGTTTAAAAACAAAAGAAGGAAAATATATTCCTGAACTATTTAAATCATTATCAACAGACTCATTTGGACATGCACAACTTGGTGGTGCAGCAGCTGTATTAGCAGACGAAATTAAACAATTATATAACGTAAAAGTACGTCCAATTGAATTTAGTTTAATGCAAAGATCAGCAGCACACTTAGCAAGTGGAACAGACGTAAATGAAGCTTATAATGCAGGTAGAATCGCTGTTGAATCAGCACTAAAAGGTGAATCAGGTAAAATGGTTGGTTTCAAACGTTTATCATCAGCTCCATACGAAATGGAATATGTATTACTTCCATTAAGTCTTGCAGCAAATACAGAACAAACTGTACCATTAGAATGGATCTTACCAAATGCTGAAGGTTTATCACAAGAATTCGTTGACTATGCATTACCACTTATTCAAGGGGATGCAGGTGTTACTTATGAAAATGGTTTACCAAGATTTGCTAAATTAAAAAAAGTAAGAGCTCCAAAACTTTAATTAATAACTTTTAATAAATTAAGTGGATTTTTAAAATCCACTTTTTTATTTTAAAAGTAAGATTTAAAATTGATATTTATACTTTTATTATGTATAATGATGCTTAGATTGATGTGAAAAAACTAGGAGAACATATGAAAAAATTATTAATAGCAAGTGAATTTTTACCCTACAAACATTTAATTAATAATCGATTTGAATATGATTTTGTAACAAATAGTGAATTTGAAAATATAATAAAAAACAACACTTATGACGCCTTTATTTTAAGTGATTGTTTTGTTAATGACTTATTTAAAATAAGAAAAGAAAAAAAGTTTATTAACTCATTTATTGTAACAGTACAAAAAAATGATAACTTCTCTCTTGTTAGTGATTATTTTGTAAAAGATACCTTAAATGAAGATATCTTTAATAGTATTTTAGATATTGTTTACGGAAATAACGCAATTCAAACAGAAGCTTCTATCTCATATTACTTAAAAAAAATACTAGCAGAGAAAGATTCTGATGTTAATACACAAATATATAGAATTCCTTATCTAACTAAATTTTTAGTTGATTTAGTAAAGGGCCATTATGATGAATTACAATATTCAAATGAATATTTTTCAGAAATAATAGACTACTCAATTTTTCATGATTTAGGAAAACTTTGCATTGAAGATAACATAGTTAATTCTACTAGTTCTTATACAGATAAAGAACGTAACAGAATGAAAGAACATTCTAAACTAGGTTTTGAGTTATATAGCGTTATATCTTCCGTCTTTAAAGGATTTAAATCTGATGTTGCAGCTAATATGATTTTATATCATCATGAAAAATATGATGGAACTGGCTATCCAAACAATATAAAAGGTGAAGACATTACATTAGAAGCTAGAATTATTGCAATAGTTGATGTTTATGATGCACTTAGAAGTAAAAGAAAATATAAAAGTCCATTTACTCATGAAGAAGCAATATAAATACTAGAAAAAGAAAAAGGAAAGCATTTTGATCCTTCCTTAATTAGTTTAGTTTTAAAAAATGAAAGAGACTTTGAAGAATTTTATAATACATTAATTTAAAAACATTTTGGATGTTTTTTTATTTATAATTTTCAATAAATTCTTCTAATCTTTTCTCATTTATTGGTTTACTATAATAATATCCTTGTACCATATCACATTTTAACTCTTTTAAAAAACTATCTTGTAATAAGGTTTCCACCCCTTCAGTTACAACTAAAGAATCAAGTTTTCTACTAATATTAATAATATCGCCTATTAAAGATACTTTATTACCATTAGTTATTCTACTTGTAAATGATTTATCAATTTTGATTATGTCAAATTTTAATTCTTGTAAGTAAATTAAATTTGAGTATCTTTTTCCAAAATCATCTAATGCAATTAAAAATCCGATATTTCTTAAATCATTTAATATAATTTCTAATTCTCCTAAATTACTAGCAAAAATTGATTCCGTCACCTCTAAAATTATATTATTAAAAAGTAAGTTATTTTTTTTAACAAGTCCTTTAATATCATTAATAAAATTAATATTGTAAAACTGATTAACCGATATATTTATAGATAATTTGAGTTCACTTTTAAAATTAAGCCTATATCTACTAATAAAATTAAGAGATATATCAATTATTTTTAATCCCAGTTCATATATAAATCGGTTTGATTCAGCAATACTTATAAATTCTGCTGGAGCAATACTTCCATATGATTTGCTGTTAAATCTTGCTAAAGCCTCTACTGCAAAAATACTATTATCTCTTAAATATATAATCGGTTGGTATTCCATATATAAGTTATTTTCCTTACTTTCTATTTCTAAAAGTAATTCATCTTTTATCGTTTGAGTTCTTCTAATTTTATATTCTATTTCTTCTGTAAAATATATTGTATTATACAACCCATCTAGTTCAAGCGCTAATTCTGAAATTTTAATTGCTTTATTAAGAAGCTCTAGTGAATTAAGTTTTTGATAATTAGCAACAATACCTACACCAACACTTATATTTAGTGAAAAATAGTTTGTTAGTTTATCAATAATTTTGTCATTAATTTTATCAACTTCTTCCTTGCTTAATAATGCTTTATAGTAAAAGGCAAAACCATTTTCTTGAATATAAAAAAGTCTAAATTTTTCATTTTCAAACATAATCAAGAAATCTCTGATTTCTTTTTTTATTTTTTGGACGTTCGTAAAACCATAATCCCCATACTTAATATAGAGGTTTTTCATATTTACTAAAAATAAGGTGCCGTTATTATGTTCCTCAATTTCATTTAAAAGAGAGTTTCTGTTAAGTAAGTTTGTTAAACTATCATATTTTATATTATATTCTATCTTGTTATTTAATTCTTTTAGTCTTGTTATATCAAAGATCATCCCTTCAATATACTTTATGTTATCATTTTCATCAAAAACAGCTTCAGCATATTCTAATACCCACTTAATCTTATTTTCCTTAGTTATGATTCTATATTCTAATTGAAAAACTTCTTTTTCTCTTAACTTGTTTTTCATTATAATTCTTGTTTTTTCTAAGTCTTCTTCATAAATAATATCTGCAAAGCTTTTTTGTTTATTATTTAATAATTCATTTTCCTTATACCCTGTTAAATTAAAACATCCTTTCGATAAATAAGTCATTGTATAGTCTTTATCGTCTTTTGATCTATATATTAAACCTGGAAAATTATTAAAAATTAAGTTTTTATTTCTAATTATTTCAATTACTTCAACTTCTTTTTTTCTAAGGTCTGTTATGTTACTAATAAAAAAATAGAAGAGATCTTCTTTTTCATTATAGATTATATAAACATCTAAAAACATATTTAAATCATTCTTACTTTTTGCTTCTAAAGTCATATGATAATTATTTATTTTTTTATTATAAAGATCATTCATCTTTGATTTAATCTTAATTAAATCATTATTACTATAAATTTGATTTAGATCTATTTGTTTAATTTCATCTTCGTTATAACCAAGCAAATTAATTATATATTTATTTAATTTGATGGTTTCTTTTTGATTATTTCTTATTTTCAATAATCCAATTGGCAGATTATCTAATATATCAATTTCATCTGTAATAGTTCTCATATACCAAACCTCTCTTTAATATGTATAATTATATATTTTAATAAAAAAAAATCCTATAATATTACTCAAAATAATATTATAAGATTTCATTAATTGATTCTAAAATATAACTATCTCTTCCTTGATAGATATCTTTTTTAATCGTTATTACAATAATCTTATTTTTATCTATTTCAGTTACACTTTCAATTAGTCTATCAAAAACTAATATATCTAGTTGATTTTTAGAGTCACTTAGTTCTATAAACATCATTTTACTGCCTTTTTTAGTTGTGTGTAATTTTTTATTGATTATTATGCCGCAAGTTTGATATATCCCAGGATTTTTGAGATTTATCTTATCTATTAGTAAGATTTTTTTATTGTTTTTTTCTAGCCTTTTTATTACATGTAAAATATCAAACTTAACATTATAGCCCAGACTCTCTTTTTCATATTTTTGGTTATCAACAAAACTATAATCACTAACTATATTAAAAATATAATCCTTAATGATTTTTTCTGCAAGAACTGTTTCATATGAAATATTTTCGATTAAAGTCTTTCTATTTAAATTTAAAAAATCAAGTGCTCCACTATAAATTAAGTTTGAGAGTTGGCTTTGGTTTATATCATATTTTAATCTTTCTTTAATATCATTATAAGAGGTAAATTTTTGATTACCACGTCTACTTACTAATGATTCATATGTTTTTAAACCAATACCTTTTACTTGCGTAAGTGGCATTATAACACCACCTTTATATATTAGGTACTTATTTGTACTAAGATTTAAATCTGGTGCATAAATCTTAAATCCCATTTGTTTTAATTCATCTAAATAAATAGTTGTTTGGTTTTCATTACCAATTACTGAGTTAAGTAGTACTCTCATAAACTCAAGATAATGATTAGCCTTTAAATAAGCCATTTGATAAGCAACAAGACTATATGAAACGCTATGACTTCTATTAAATCCATAGTCAGCAAATTTTAAAATATATTCAAAAATATCGTTTGCTAGTTTCTTATCATAGCCTTTTTTGATGCTTCCATTTATAAATTTAATACGTTCATTTTCTAAGATTCCTAAATTCTTCTTACTAATTCCTGCTCTTAAACTATCAGCATCAAATAGGCTATATCCAGCAAAAACTTTTGCTATTTCCATAATTTGTTCTTGGTAAATAATAATACCATAAGTACTTTTTAAAATATCTTTTAAATCATCATGAAGATAGTTAAATTTAGCTCCTTCTTTTCTTTTAATATAAACATCAATATTTGCCATAGGTCCTGGTCTAAATAGTGCAAGTGTTGCTACTATATCTTCGAAATTTGAAGGTTTTAATTTTTGTAGTACATTTCTCATCCCATAACTTTCAAGTTGGAAAATACCCGTTGTATCACCACTTGATAAAAGTTTGAAGGTTTTTTCATCTTCTAAGTTTAATCTATCTAAATCAATTTTAATATTTCTCTTTAATAAGTTTTCTAATATTTCTTTAATGATTGCAAGGTTTTTAATTCCTAAAAAGTCAATCTTGATTAATCCTAGTTCCTCAAGAGTTTGTGCATCATACTGACTTTGCATAAATGAAAATGGTCCTTTTTGCAGAGGAATTGATTTAGTTAAATCATTATCACTTAATATTATCCCTGCAGCATGAGTTCCGGTCTGTCTGTATAAACCTTCAATTTTACTTGCAATTAGAGCAACTTCCTTAGTTTCCAAGTCAGATTCTTCAACTTTACCATTTAAAACAGCATTGATTATTCCAACTAATCTATCTTGTTTTACATTTAAAACTCTCGCAATATCTCTAACCGAACTTCTAACAGCAAGAGTACTAAATGTTGAGATTGAGCAAATATGATTATTACCATATTTATTTCTTACATAATCTATGACAAAGTCTCTTTTATTGTCAGGGAAATCAATGTCAATATCAGGCATTGTTACACGATTAGGATTTAAAAATCTTTCAAACATTAAGTTGTATTTTATAGGGTCAACATCAGTTATACCAAGTGAATATGAGACTAATGATCCGGCCGCACTACCACGACCCGGTCCAACTAAAACTCCATTTTTCTTAGCATATAAAATAAAGTCATAAACTATTAAAAAATAATCATTAAACCCTACTTGGTCAATTACTTTTAATTCTTCTTCTAGTCTTTTTATATATTTATTAACTAACTCTTTATTAGTTATATCATTTATTTGTAATCTTCTTTTTAATCCTGCTAATGATAAGTTTGACAAATATTCTTTTTCGCTTAAGTTGTTTGGTGTATCAAACTTTGGCATTCTAAAGTTTATTTTAGGATATATAAAAGTAATACTATTTAAGAAATTATCCAAACTTTCTTTTACTTTAGGATAATTATTGTAGATATCATTTAATTCATCTATTTTAATAAATGATCTTTTCTCATTAGTTAAAAGTTCATTTTTACTATTATCAATCTTAATAAATGCTTCATAAACCTTTTTATCTTCTTCTAGTAAATAATTAGTTTGATGAACTGGAAGTATTTTAAATTTATTTTTTAAATTAATACTTAAAAAGGGAAGTGTAATGTTTAAATCGATTTGATGATTACTAGATACACCTACATAAAAATCATCAAACAATGTACTGTATTGATCAAGGTAATTAACAGCCTCTAATTCATTACCATAAATAATTGTTTTATTAATTAATGAATCAAAACCTGAGCTTACAAAGATTAGACCTTTTTGATAAGTAACTAAATCATACAAACTAAATTTATGGCCTAATTCCTTCATGCTGGATAATTTAAAAAAATTTTCATATCCTTCCTTATTTTTCAAATAAACTAAAAATTTTGTTTGATTTGGTTCTAAAACTTCAATCGGTAATCCAACAATTGGTTTAATGGGAAGGTCTTTAGTTAAATCAAATAATTCTTTAAATCCATGAAGTGATTCATCCGTTAAAGCAATAAATTTATAATTATTTGTTAATGAATAGTCTACTAAATCTTTTAATGGGATTAAACTTTTTAACATACTATATGAGCTTTGTAAATATAATACACCTTGCATTAAATCACCTCTTTACCTAATTATACTAGAAAATATTGTTTTTTTCTTAAATTAAAAAAAGAAGAATTAATCTTCTTTTAAATATTTATCATTATCTTTTTCTACTAATGCGATTAACAGATAAAAAATTACACCAATATATCGATATTCAAAGCCACTATCAGTAGCTGCATGAACTAAATAAATAATAATACCAATCGCTATAAAGTAACGCATTTTATTTCTATTGTCAAATAATAGATCAACAATCTTATATAAAATAACTGCAACAAATAATAAACTAAAAATCCCTCTATTTATAATTATCTGAAATACAAATGAATGGAATGTTGAAAGACCATCTAAAACTGCTCGGTCATATCCCACTCCCTTACCAAAAATAAAGGTTATAGGGTTTTCCATTTCTTTTAAAGCAATTTTATATATTGTAAATCTTCCTGTAGTAAAATCATTAATTTTATTATAAAGATCAGGTAAAACATGCTCGATGCTAACAATAGATCCAATAAAAATTAAAAATGCAAATATTAAAAATATTATTATCCCATACAATAATTTTCTATTTTTTATAAATAGTAATGGAATAAATAAAAAACCAGCTATAATTGCAAAATGTAATCCTGTTGATTTAATTTTAACAATTCCATAAACTATTAAAAAATCAAGCGGTAAATATAATAATGCCCATTTATTTTTTTTGACAGTTGCGTATTTATAAAGTGATGGGATAAAAGCAATACTAAAAACAGTTGCAACAATATTAGGATTTGCCCATAAATGGGATACTGGAAACTTATTTGAGCCTGGAAACCACTGATAGACAATTGAGATTTGAAAACTTATTACTAACAAAAGTAGTGATAAAAACCATGATACTTGTGTGAAATCCACTTTTGATTTACTGCTATTTCTAATAAAGTAATATATTATATATCCCCCTGTAAAAAATCCGATTTCTGACAACCCAACCGAAAAGTCTGGAGACCATATCAAAGTAATTAGACTATACAAAATTAGATAAATCATTGGAAATAAAAGAGTTCCCTTACGTCTATCTTTATTTTTTATCGAGCGAATAAATAATATTAATATCAAGACTGTAAATGTTGAAATATAAAGGAATACATAATTTTTACCTAAAACTGCATTAAATTCCTTACCAAACAATTCCAAATAGATTTTTTTAATAAAATCAAGCATTGCTGGATCTCTCTGACCTGCAATACTAAATAGTGAAAACATTACTAATATTACGGAATCAAATTTAAATATTGCCATTAAAATTAATAATGAGACATATATTATTATATTAATTATTTCATTAATATTAAAAAACCATGTGGCAAATGAAAAACAAGCCATTGAAATAATTAATAACATATTTTTATTTTCTTTAATTTTTTCTATTAAAAAAATGATAATCACCTCTTTTAACTCTTTGCTATTATAACATAAAATTAATAATTATCTAAATGTATCAATTTTTAAGGTATAATACATATAGTATTATATTAAGAAGAGGTTTAAAAATGAATGAATTTATTAACTATATTAAAGACTACTTATCAAACAATTTATTCCTTGTCGTCTTAGGAATTCTTACTTTTTACCAATCTGTGTATATTGTAATTGGATTTTTTAGTAAAAAACGAAAATTTAATGAAACTGAGATTTATAAAAAGTATGCAATTGTAATTGCTGCAAGAAATGAAGAAATGGTTATTGGTAAGTTAATTGACAGTATAAAACAACAAAACTATGATAAAGATAAAATTGATATTTTTGTTGTTGCTGATAACTGTAGCGATAATACTGCAAAAATTGCAAGAGAACATGGGGCAATCGTTTATGAGCGATTTGATGAGACAAAAAAAAGAAAAGGCTGGGCTTTAGAATTTTTATTTGAACAAATAAAAAGGGATTACGGAATAAGCAGTTTTGATGGTTATATTTTCTTTGATGCTGATAATTTAGTTCATAAAAACTTTGTTCATGAAATTAATAAAGCATTTGTTGAAAAAGGTGGAATTGTAACAGGCTACCGTAATATTAAAAATTTTGATACAAACTTGATCTCTAGTGCCTACGGCATTCACTTCTACCGCAGTGTAGTTAACTATCATCGTCCTAGACAAAGACTAAATCTTGGTACTCATATTGCTGGTACCGGCTATGTGATTGATTCTAAGCTTTTATTAGATGGTTGGAACTTTCATGGATTAACTGAAGATACTGAACTTACACTTTATTATTCGTCAAAGGGTGAAAAAATATCATTTTGTGAAGATGCTATATTTTATGATGAGCAACCAACTAATTTCTTTGTTGCTTTTAGACAAAGATTAAGATGGACAAGAGGAAGACTCGATGCTTTTATTAAAACATTTCCAAGACTTATTGTAAGTACTTTTAAAAGACTAAGTTTTACCACATATGATTTATTCTTTTATGGATTTCCATGGCCCTTCTATACCTTGATAAAGTTTATCTTTTATCCAATCATTATTGGCATAATCGCAAAAGAAATAACAACAGGTGTATTTTGGCTAGATTTCTTAAAAGTCTTACTATCAACATTTGCTAGTCTTTATTTAGTAAATTTCTTGCATGGGTTACTTGTTGTAATTAGAGAATCTAAAAATATTCCAGTTAAGACATACAAAAAAATAATTGCAGTATTTACTTACCCTTGGTTTAATATGATAACAATGTTTTTAGCCTTAGGAGTTATCATTAAACCTAATGTTAAATGGACTAGAATTGTTCATGATGATAAAAGATCAATTGAAGATATAGAAAAAGAAAACTAAAAAGTTTTCTTTTTTTTACTTAAGATTTTAATTTTTTTGTTATATCTTCGATTTCATCAATAATATCGCTTATTATTTTAATTGTATCTAAGAGTGGTTTATCCGTTTCTAAGTCAATATCAACCATTTTAGCAAGTTCTAATGGCTTTTTACTACCACCAGCACTTAACATGTTAATCCAATCGTTAAAGCTAATCTCATTATTTTTAATTTTATTAAATGCAAGTGTTGAAATAGTTAATCCTGCACTATATGTATATGGATATAATCCCATAAAATAATGGGGTTGTCTCATCCAGGTTAATCCTGCATAGTCATTTATTTCAACATCATCTTTCCAGAAATCTTTTAAGACATTTAGTTTTAAGGTTTTTAAAACTTTGGCGTTAAGTGGCTTTTTAGCATCTACATAACGATAAACTTCTCTTTGATAAGCGGCTTCTAAGAGGTGAGTTACAAAGTTATGATAATAAGTTCTTGAAATAAGATTTGATAAAACCCATCTTCTAAATCTTAAATCATTTCTTTCTTTACTTAAATAGTCAGCCATAATAAGTTCATTTATTGTTGATGGCGCTTCAATCATATATAAGCTTGATCTTGTATTTAAGATTGTTTGATTTTTACCTGCAAAATAAAAATGGCCAGCATGTCCTAATTCATGCGCTAAAACAAACACTTCATCCATTTTGTTATTCCAGTTTAATAAAATATATGATCCCTTATTATAAGGGCTAGAACAAAATCCACCGGTTGATTTACCAACATTTTGTGGAAAATCAATCCATCTATTATTTAGTGCATCATTTACTAAGTTACTATATTCACTGCCATATACACTAAGTGCTTCTTTTGCATATTCCTTAGATTTCTCAATTGATATTTCTGGTTCAAACTCATAATCTACTGGTAAGTGAAGATCCGCATAAGTCATTTTATCAAGGCTATAAATATCTTTTAAGAGCCTTGCAAATTTACGCATTGGTCCACTTAAATGTTCCATAATTAAATCAATTTGACGGTCATACATATCTTTAGATACTTTTTGATTAACTAATAAATAATCAATCACTGAATCGTAGCCTTTTAAATTACTATAGGCTTTTTCAGTTAATACTTTTGTTCGGTAGTTATTTGCAAGTCCATTTTCATAATTTGATAGTTCTTTATAAAAACTCTCAAATGCCGCTCTTCTAACATCATGGTTTAATTCATATTGCCATTCATTTTCAAAGAGTGTAAATGATTGTTTAAATGATTTATCTAATACTTTAAACTCCTCAAACTTCATATCAGCAAACTTAAACATTTGATAGTTTGCATATGGTGCACTAAAGACATCAGAAAACTCAGAGAGTGCTTGACTCACTTTTGGATCAATCATATGTTTTTTCTCTATTATTAAATCATTTAAAAAAGATTCATAGGTAATATCTAGTTTTATCGCTTCATTAATTAATAACTCATCAAGCATTAAAAGGTTTGAATTATAAAATGTTAGTTTAATATCTAAATCGCTTGCTAATATACTATATTCACCTTGTCTTTTTAAGTTTTCTTCACTACTTATATCAACACTTGAATGAAGACTTTGATAAGTTCCAGTATAAGTCATTAGTTTTAATATTTCTTCATAGTCTTTAATTGACTTAATCAAAGTTTTACTATCATTTATTTTATTTTCATAATTTTCTTTAAATGAATCAACTAGCCTATTTAAAAGATTTAAAGCTTCTAAATAATCTTGCTCTGTTTTAAACAGTCTTGTTAGATCCCATGTATCATTTATATTTAGTTCATTTCTTTTTAGTATTTTTTTCATGTTAATTTATCCTTTATAATATTTTATTACCACTTGCAAAATAGATTTCATACCATTCTTCTCTTGTTAGATTAATTTCAATTCCTTTGGCGCATTCAACAATTCTACTTGGTGTCATTGTGCCAATAATTGTTTGCATTTTTGCAGGATGTCTATTAATCCAAGCTACACTAATTGCAGTCTTAGTTGTATTATATTTTTTAGCAATTTCTTCTAACTTTTCGTTTAGTAATGGAAACTTAGGATTATCAACAAAGACTCCTTCATATCTACCAAATTGGAATGGACTCCATGCTTGAATAGTAATATTATGTTCTCGCATATAATCTAAAATACCAATCGAATGATATCCACTATCATATAAGTTTGTATTAACAAAAACACCTGTTGTTGCCATATCTGCATGCATTATTGAAAATTGAAGCTGGTTTGCTATTAAATCAAAGTCTAGTCTTGATTTTAAATATGAGACTTGGTTTTGATGCATATTTGAAACACCAAAATTTCTAACCTTACCATTTTTATGTAATATTTTAAATGCCTCATTAATTTCTTCAGGTTCCCACAACATATCTGGTCTGTGAAGTAATAGACTATCTAGGTATGTTGTATTAAGTCTTTCTAATATTTCATCGACTGTTTTTAAAATATGTTCTTTACTAAAATTATATTGAATTCCTGGCATAATACCAACTTTAGATTGAAGATAATATGTACTTCTGTCAACATTTAGTTCCTTCATTGCTTTTGCAAAAATTATTTCACTTTCACCTTTCCCATAAATATCTGCATGATCAAAAAAATTTATTCCAACACTAAAAGCTGTCTTTAAAATTTCCTTTGCTTCATCTATTGTCTTAGTAGCAAGTCTCATTAATCCCAGTGACAATCTACTTGCTTTAATATTTGATTTCCCAATATATTCATATTTCATATTATCAATCTCCTTTTATTTATTATATCATAATAAAAATATGATTATTTAAACAAAAAAGAATCTCTTATTAAAAGAAATTCTTTATTTTATCTTATTTAGAAGAAAGGTTTTGTTGTAAAGTCTAGATTTGAATGTTTAAGTGAAAAGAAATTATCTTTAATAACATAACTACTCCTCAGATTGATATTGACTTAAAAATAATTTTGAATATAAACCATTATTATTTAGTAACTCATCATGCTTTCCATATTCTACTATATTGCCTTTATCCATAACGATAATAATATCGGAATCGACAATCGTTTTTAAACGGTGAGCAATAATAAAACTTGTTCTATCTTTCATCACTAAATCGAATGTTTTTTGAATATCTTGTTCCATCAAACTATCTATACTCGATGTTGCCTCATCTAAGATTAACATAGGCGGATCAATTACTAATGCTCTTGCTATAGTTAATAATTGTTTTTGACCCGTTGATAAATTACTATTTTCATCAAGTTTAGTCAAATAACCATCTTTTAAGTTCATAATAAAATCATGGCAGTTTGCCTTCTTTGCAGCAATAATTACTTCTTCATCAGTTGCTTCTTTCTTACCATATTTTAAGTTATCTAATATTGAACCACTAAATAACCATGGTTCTTGTAATACAAGGCCAAAACTTAGTCTTAAAGCCTTTCTATTATAATCTTTGATATCTTTATCATCTAACTTGATACTACCTTCTCTAACATCATAAAAACGCATTAATAAGTTAATCATTGTTGATTTACCAGCACCAGTTGGTCCGACAATAGCAACCTTTTGTCCTGGATTAACCGTTAAACTAAAATTCTCAATTAAACTAACTTTTTTATTATAACTAAAAAAGACGTTTTCAAATACCACTTTACCTCTACTTGCTCGGTCTTTAATATTAAAAGGAGTAACTTCTTCTTCAACGTGATTATCAATAACTTCAAAAATACGTTTCATTCCAGCCTTTCCCGCCATAAAATTAGCTGTAAGTGAGCTATAGTCATTAAAAGGTCTTTGGAACATTTGAGCATACATAATCATGCTAGTTAGAACCGATACTTCAATTATATTTCCACCTTTTGTTAAGATGATTGAAACAAGTCCTAACATCGCAAAAGCAATGTTATTAAATAAGCGGTATGTTGGATTATTAATCGATGCTACAAAATATGCTTTGGTAGAAACACTCGATAATTCATCATTAATTTCTTTAAAATTAGCTTTTGCCTTATCTTGATAACTATATGCTTCAATTAATTTTTTTTCATCAAAATACTCTTTTGCTGATGCTGTTAAATTACCAGTTAAACTTTGTAATTTAAAAAATCTTTTACCACTTTTATTTCTTGTTAATTTTGAATAAATAAAAATTATTGGTACTACCGCTAATACAACTAAAGTTAGGTAAATATTTAAATAAATCATTAAAATTAACGATAAAATAACAGTTGTCCCACCTTGGAAGATATTCATGAAAAACTGTGATAATGAATCAAAGATTAAATCAATATCTTGTGAAAATCTATTCATTATATCACCGGTTTGTACACCGTCTAAGTATTTAATCTTAGAGTGAGTAACAACATTAAAAGCTTTAGTTCTAAGGTTTTTAGTAACGAGTGTTGCATAGTTATGGCTACATGCCTGACTTAGATATAAAGTTGCTGAACCTAAGACATAAAATATAGCTATTACTATTAATTTAGAAATAACATTGTTAAAATCAACACTTCCTTTAATTAAGGTTCCAATTAATCTACCAATTAATAACGGATTAATTAAAATCATAATATTACCAATAATTGAAGTTATCAAGTTTAAAACTAACCATTTTTTTGCACCTTTTGAATAAGGTAATAATTGCATTACAACTTCTAACATTAATTATCACCTCCAACTTGTGAAAGGTATAATCTATGATATAACTGGTTGTTTTTTAGTAACTCATGATGAGTTCCTATCCCAATTACTTTTCCTGAATCAATTACAATTATCTTATCTGCATTATAAATACTACTTAATCTTTGACTAATAAATATTCTTGTCTGATTATTTTTTTCCTTATTTAATTTAGTTCTAATATTTAAATCAGTTACATAATCTAATGCACTAAATACATCATCTAAAATTAAGAGACTACCATTTTTAGCAAGTGCTCTTGCAAGTTGAACTCTTTGTCTTTGTCCTCCAGAAAAATTACTGCCACCTCTTGAAACTAGAGAGTGTATGCCATTTTCTTTTTGATAAACAAAATTGGCATTTGCAATATCAATAGATTTTTCTACTAAACCCTTATCCATTTCATTGCCCATTGTAATATTATCAATTATATTACCTTGTAACATTGCAGCTTTTTGCTGTGCATAGGCAATCTTTTCACGTAAACTTTCAATTTTATATTCTTTAATATCTTTATCATTAATTAAAATAGTTCCTTCTTTAGTGTCATAAAATCTCATTAATAAATCAACTAATGTTGATTTTCCACTACCAGTTAGACCAACAATTCCAACAGTCTCACCTTCATTTATGATGAAATCTAAGTTATTTAAAACATAGTTTTTATTATCACCGTAACCAAAAGAAACATTCTTAAATTCAATTTTCATCGGTTTATCAAGTACTAAATCATTGCCACTATCAATAATGCTAAAGTCTTTATCTAATACCTCATTAATTCTAGTTTTAGATGTTGCTGCTTTTGTATACATTAAAATTAAATTCATAACCCCGACAATCGAGAAAGAAAGTTGAGTCGTATAGTTAATTGCTTGTAGTAACTGTCCATCTGTCATATTACCAACATTAATTTCAAATGATGCAAAATAGATCATAAATACTAGTAAAATATTTAAGATTACTACAGTAATTGGACTTGAAAGCGAAGTAATTCTACCTAGTTTAATCATAACTTCACTCATAACATCATTTCTATTTTTAAATCTAGACTCTTCATGTTCTTCTTGAGCAAAAGCTCTAATCATTCTAGACCCTTCAACATTGTCTTTAACAACATCAACTAGGCGGTCATTATTGATTTGAAATTTTCTAAAAATTTTAATTGATAAAAACATAATAACAACAAGAATTGATATTAAGATGGGTAGACCAATAATTAGTATAATTGCTAGTTTTGGACTTACTAAAAATAATGCAATAATACTACCGATCATTAGTACCGGTGCTCTACTTGCAATTCTTATAGTCATACTTAAACTATTTTGTAAGTTATTAACATCCATATTTAATCTATTAATTAAACTACTTGAAGAAAAAGTATTACTATCTTCTACTGGTAGATCAATTACTTTATTAAATAATGCCTCTCTTAATTCCTTTGCAAATTCTTGTCCCACTTTAGCAGCAGCGTACTGAGAATAAAGTGTCGTTAAATAACCGAAAAATGCAAAACAAACTATTAATATAACCATCTTTATACCAAAATTATAGTCACTGTTTTTTAATCCTTGTTCCATTATTTTTGCCATTAATACTGGTAGAAATAATTCAGTAATAACTTCAAAAGTTTTAAATACAAAACCTGATATAAATGTTAAACGATACTTAACAAACTTCATTAATCCCAATTAAACCACTCCTTTACATGAATTAATTTTTTTTACTTATTCCCGGATATTTTACCGAAATCTTTTTTACTTCTCCATTAAAATCTATTGTTAATGCCGCATTTGTTACGGCAGTTACCTTACCTTCACCAAACTTATCATGAATAACAGTATCACCTTTTAAATATGCAATAACTGGTTTTCTTTCTGTTTTAACATGAACTACTGAATGCTTGCTTCTTTGTTTTGTTTCATTAATAAATTTGGATTCATTTTGAATTTGTGGAATCCCACCTAATTGTGTTCTTCTTGAACTTGTAATGTAGAGATGTTTTTTTGCTCTTGTTATTGCAACAAAGAATAATCTTCTTTCTTCTTCTTCATCCTCATTTTTATTCATTTTATTATCAGGAATAATTCCTTCATTAACTCCAACAATAAATACAACATCAAATTCTAATCCCTTTGATTGATGAATCGTTGAAACTGTTACATTTTTAAACTCTTCTTCTTTAAAATAATATCTATATGAATATCCTTGAAAATTATTTCTATATAAAACTGCAAAACTTTCATATTTGTCTTTCAGTTCTTCATATTTTTTTTGTACAAACTCAAACTCTAAATTATCATCTAAAAACTTATTGTAATAAATAAACCCTTCATCAGCACTAAAAGATTTTAACTCTTTTTCAATTCTATTTTGATTATAACTAATTAAATTATTAGCGATACTAATTATTCCTTTATCCGAACGATAGTTGTTTGATAAAATTTTAACATCAGCACTAAAATCTTCAATATATTTAGTAAATAACTTAAAGTTTGCACCTCTAAAACCGTAAATACTTTGATCTGGATCCCCAACAATAAATGTTTTTGTATTATCTGTTATTAAAGATTTAAAGATTAAATACTGTAGTTCATTAGTATCTTGAAATTCATCAATTAAAATATGTTTGTATGTGATATTAAACTCTTTAATTGCATTAAGTGCTAAATATTCAACATCAATAAAATCCATTTTATTTTCAGTTTGTTTAAACAAAATATAATCATCATATTTTTTTGGTTTTTCATCTATTTTCAACCCTACATCATAGTTATTGAACTTATTTAATTCACTTTCTGTAAATGGACTTTTTCCAATAATTTGAATATCTTTTTTCAAGTAATTTGTTACTATCTCATAACAAAAAGCATCAAATGTTTTAACTGTTAAATCACTTCTATTTATTCTTTCACTCATTTCAGTTGCTGCTTTTTTAGTAAAAGTAATAGCTAAAATATCAGTCTCATTTTCATCTTCTAAAATAGTTTTAATTCTTTCGGTTAAAACTGTTGTTTTACCACTTCCTGCACCTGCAATAACTGCAGTATGTTTGCTAGTCGTGTATATTGTCTTTAATTGTTCATCACTAAAATTCTTCATCATGTCATCCTTTTTTTATACTAATATGAGTTTTAAGTATTTTTTTAATACCATGTTCAACACTAAAAGCAATTGTTAAAATATCACCACTTATTGCAACTACAATACCTTTACCATATAAATCATGAGTAATAATATCGCCGGTATTAAAATCTTCAATCTCATTTTTCTCTTTATATATTTTCTTAACTTCATTTGGTTTTTCTAAAACTTTTCTTGTTTCTTTTTCCAAGAATGCTTCTTTTAAAAATCTAGAAGGTCTATTATAGTTATATGTCCCATACATAACACGCATTTTAGTGTTTGTTAAGTATAAATCAATTTTCGCTCTAGTCACAGCAACATAAAATAATCTTCTTTCTTCTTCAAGTTTACTTAAATCATCAAAACTTCGGTGATTAGGAAAAATTGTTTCTTCTAATCCAACAATGAAAACAACTTTAAACTCTAATCCTTTAACTTGATGAATTGTTGATAATCTGACTGAGTTATCATCATTTTTTAATACTTCTTGGTCGGTAAACAAACTAAGTTCATCAAGGATTGCTCTAATTTTTTCTAGATTTGTTCCTTCATACTTTGTTTTACCCATAAAAAACACTGATTTAAGTTCATTTATATTGTCTTTACGTTCTTTTTGTTTATCTTCTATTTCTTGATCCAATTCTTCTTGATAATTACTATAACGATATATTACATCGACAATTTCTTCAATATTTTCTAAGTCGTTTAGCTCTCTTCTAATATTAATAATTATATTTTTAAATTCAGTTAATATTTTTTTAGTTTGCGCTGATATAGTATTAATACTACTGATTGCATTTAACATTGTTAAATTATTCTCGAAAGCAAAATTTTCTAACTTGTTTTTAGTTGTATCACCAATTTTTCGTTTTGGCACATTAATAATTCTTTTTAAATAAAAATTACTTTCTTCAACTACAACCTTCAAATAAGCAAGCATATCTTTTACTTCTTTTCGGTCATAGAAAGACTGTCCCCCGTAAATAATATATGGAATATTTTCATAATTAAAATTATGTTCAAAGTTTCTAGATAAAACATTATTACGATATAACACTGCAATTTCATTATAAGAAATTCCTTCATATGTTAAATCTTTAATTTGGTTTGCGACAAAAAATGCTTCTTCCTTTTCATTATCAAATGTATATGTCTTAACATTTTTGCCACTTCCTAAATTACTACTTAAGTTTTTATTGCCTGTTCTACTTAAATTATGTTTAATAACTTTGTTTGCAAGTTCTAAAATATTATTAGTTGAACGATAATTTTCATCTAAAACAATTGTCTTGGCACCAAAATCTTTAACATACATTTCATTATGTTCGTATTTTGCTCCTCTAAATGAATAAATACTTTGATCAGGATCCCCTACCACAAACATATTTTTATTATTTAATTGCTTTAAAATTTGATATTGTAATTTATCTGTATCTTGAAATTCATCAACCAATATATGTTCAAACATATTTTGGTATTTGAGTCTAATATCTTCATTATTTTTAAATAACTTATACACATATACAATTAAATCATCAAAATCCATTAAATTATCAGCAATTAATTTTTCTTGATATAAATCAAAAATATCTAACATTTTCTCATCATACGTAAATTCTAACTCTGTTTTATGTCCTGATATTACACTTCTACAAAGTCTAACTGGATATTCCTTAATGTCTAAATCAAGTAGTCTAATAACCTCTCTTGTTATAGTAAGTGAATCATCCTGGTCTATAACAATAAAATCATTGTTATAGCCTAATTTTAAGTCTTTAGCATGTTCTCTTAAAACCTTTAGGCAAAATGCGTGGAATGTGTATAACCATGTTCCCATTTTATTAGGATAAATTATGCTATCTACTCTATCTCTTAATTCTTTTGCTGCTTTATTAGTAAATGTCACCCCTAATATTTTATTAGGATTAACATTATTTTTTTCAATTAAATAGGCAATTCTTGTTGTTAGTGTTTTAGTTTTACCAGTTCCTGCCCCTGCAACAACAAAAAGCGGAGTGCCTTGATGACGTACCGCCTTTAATTGGTTTTCGTTTAAGCTATTTAATTGTAAATCAATTTCTTCACTTTTCACAATATTTTCCCTTAATAAGATTTTTTAAGTGGCACAATCTCATTTAAAACTAAATGATCTTTATCACTATCTTCATCAATATTAAAAAATCCATGTCTAATTAATTGTAGTTTTTCATTAACTTTTAAATATGCTACAGTTTTTTCAATAAATCCTTCTTTGGTTTGCCATGAATTATGATTAAATCTATCTAGTAAATCTTTAGACTTATCTTCATCCATAATCAGTGGTTCAAAGAAGTTGTATGTTACAGGATGGGCATTTAGGCTTGAAACAAATTGGATTGTTCCGTTTGGCTTTCTTGCATCAAAACCTGAACCACTCTTTGTTTCTTCATCGTAAGTTGCTAAGATTTCAACAATATTACCATCCTTATCATAGATTACTTCATTTGCTTTAATGAAGTAAGCATTAAATAATCTAACTTCAATTCCAAGTGCAAGTCTCTTATAATGTTTATTTGGTTTTTCTAAGACAAAATCTTCTCTATCAATATACAATTCTTTAGAAAAAACAATTGATCTTGATCCTAAATCTTCATTGTTTGGATGAAATGGTACATCGATCATTTCATATTTTCCTTCAGGATAGTTAGTAATAGTTACTTTAATTGGATCAATTACTGCCATTACTCTTCTTGCTTTATCATTTAAGTCATCTCTTAAGCTTGATTCAAGCATGTCTGCACTTACTGTTGAGTTAACTTTTGATAGTCCTGTTGATAAAATAAAGTTCTTTATGGCAGCTGGAGTATATCCCCTTCTTCTAAGACCTGAAAGTGTTGGCATTCTAGGATCATCCCAGCCTCTAACTAACTTAGATTCAACAAGACGAAGTAAATATCTTTTACTCATTACAGTATCTTCTATTCCAAGACGACCAAATTCAATTTGTCTTGGTACATTTTCCATTTCTGTTTCTCTAACCACCCAATCATAAAGTGGACGGTGATCCTCAAACTCTAAACTACATAGTGAATGAGTTATTCCTTCAATAGCATCTTCAATCGGATGAGCAAAATCATACATTGGATAAATTACCCATTCATCTTTAGTGTTGTGGTGATATGCAAATAAAATACGATATAAAATTGGATCTCTCATATTCATATTAGGACTTTCCATATCTATTTTTGCTCTCAAGACACATTCGCCTTCTTTAAACTTACCATTTTTCATATCTTCAAATAATTCTAAGTTTTTTGAAACTTCTGTATCTCTGTATGGTGAGTTTGTTCCTTTAACTTCAAAAGAACCTCTTTGCTTATTAATTTCTTCAGGTGTTGAGAAATCAACATAAGCTAATCCCTTCTTAATTAAAATAACTGCTCTTTTATACATCTCTCCAAAATAATCAGAAGCAAAAAAGACATGATTTGGATCATAACCTAACCATTTAATATCTTCTTTAATTGCCTTAACATATTTTTCTTCTTCTTTTTCTGGATTTGTATCATCATATCTTAAGTTCGTTGTTCCACCAAAGTGTTTTGCAAGTTCAAAGTTTTGAATTATTGCTCTGGCATGACCAATATGTAAAAATCCATTTGGTTCAGGTGGAAATCTAGTAATGATTTTAGTATGTTTTTTATTCTCTAAATCATTTTCCATAATTGTTTTAATAAAGTTTGATTGATTTTCCATTTTTAAGCACCTCGCTACTATTCTTTATTATATGATAAAACCCTAAAATTAACAACTTTTATCAACATTTTAAATAAGAAACTTTAAGTAATTTTTAAATACTTAAAGTCAGTTATCAATATTTATTTAATTTATTAAATCTAATATTACTAATGTCTCAAATGAGTTTGTTTCAGGGAACATTTTAATTGGAGTAATTTCTTTAATTTCATATTTGTTTGCAAGCAATTTTGTATCTCTAATTAATGATTGAAGGTTACATGACATATAAATGATTCTTTTAATTTTTTTGTTTAATAAACTATTAACAAATTTCTTATCTAAACCTTGTCTTGGTGGATCTACAAGTAAAGTATCACATGTTAGCTCATCGATTAAATCTTCAGCATTACCAAGTAATAAGTTTACTTCTTTGTCTTTAAATATTTCTTTAGCAAGTTTAATATTTTCAGGATTATTATCAATCAATGTTAATTTTTTATTATTATCTAAAACATTATATGAAATACTACCTATTCCACTATATGCATCAATAATACTTTTACCTAAAATATGTTTTCTTATTTCTTCAAATACTAAATCTTGAACTTTAAAGTTAACTTGCATAAAACTCTTTGTTGTCATAATTAAATTATTTTCATTTAAGAAATCTTGACCTCTTAGTGTGTATGTTTTGTTACCTAGGATTTTATTAACATCATCTTTAATATTTAGGGTAACTCCTAAAACATTTTTATCTAAATCAAGAAGCTCTAATATTTCATGTAGACCAATAAAACTTCTTCTAGTAGAAACTAATGTTACTAGTAATTTATTTTCTGAATTATTTTTTATCATTAAATGTTTTAATATATTAAAATCAACAGTAATTTTTGCATCATTTAATTTTTTAACTAAAATATTAGCATTATCATTAGCAATATCTAGCCTATCAGTTTTTACTAATCTAGTTTCATTATAATCATATAGTCCAAGTGTTAATATTTTATTATTCATTATATGGAATGTTACTTTATTTCTATATGATGAATTATTATTATCTGTAATAATCGGAGCTATTTCAAAATCCTTGTTAAATGCTTTGTTAAATGATTTTAATGTAATATCACTTTGCCATTTTAGTTGCATGTCAAATGATAAATGGCTCATATTAAGACTTCCTAATAAGACACTATCTTTTAGTCGATCTTTTGATGGTTTAATTACTTTTATAAGTTTGGCTATAGCAAACTTCTCTTTTACTTTAAGCACTAAAGCACGAACTAACTCGTCTTTTAATGCTCCTTTGATATAAACATATATATCATCAACAATTGCAATCCCATCACCTTTATAATCTAAATCTATTATTGTTACTTCTATTTCTTTTTTTACTTCTAACATAAAAACTCCTTCTTTTATTACATATCATAATAAATACTTATATATTATACCTTATTTTAATAAATTTAATCATATAATATAAAAACCTCTAAAAGAGGTCTTTATGTATTATGGATTTAAGTTTGTATAAGAATTAATAATATCTAATAATTCTTGTTGTTTTAGTGGATCTAATGATTCATATTCAGTTATTAAATTTGAAACATCTTGACTAATGTCATCACCATTTGTAATACCTGTAATAATATCTGCTACAATTAAGTCTATTTCAGGTGTTATCGAGTTTGAAAGAATTTCATTTAACATGTCTGATGCATTAATACCTTCAAATTCAAAGACTAAATTATTTGATGCCACTTTAACATTAGTTACTTTTATTCCTGATTCATTAAAGTTTGCAAAGAATCCTGTAACTCTAAACTTGTTGTTTTCAAAATTTAGTCCCTCACTACTAATTTGTCCAATGATTGTTGTAATCAAATCTGTTTCGATTTCTAAATCACCAAATTTTACTTTTGTAAGTTCTAAAACTAAATCATTATTTTCTTTTAATGGATTTAAATTAAATTCTACATTAGTTTTAAAATAATTACCATTTTTACCAAGTTTGACTGGAACATTTAAAACTAAGCTTTCTGTTACATCAAAATAAGGTAGTCCTACAACAAGTTCAAAATCTTTATAAACTGTCTCTTTTGAAATGTATGAGTTTGCTGCATTTTCTCCTCCAGTAATTAAATAGTTAATTACTCGGTATAGTTCAAAATCGTTAAAATTCATATGATTTCCATTTAAAATTAATGAAGAGATTGCTTTATCTTTTAGGAATGTTTCAAATTCAGATTCTGTTTTAATTTTATCTGATTCTAATAAAGTTTTTTCAAGCTTAGAGGTTCTAAGTTTAGTAAAATCAATTTCACCACCTAAAATATAATCTTCTCCTTCTTCAACAATGCCAAGGCTTACTAAACTATTTTCTTTAGCAATATTTAATAAAGCATTAATTAATTCATTGTTCTCTGTCTCAAGAATTGTAGTTAGGTCAATTGTTAATTCTAATTTTGATTTATCAAATGTACCTAAATTATTTAAAGCATCATTGATAATCTTATCAAAATCAACTACTTTGGAAGCAAGATTTAGAGCCCATTTGAATGGAATATTTCCCATATTGACTTTCTTTAACTTAAAAACCATTACCCCGTCGGTTGAATCGATTACCTCAAAACTAATAAGTGCTCTTGTTTTGTATGTCATTATTCTAGCATTTAAATGAACCCCAACAATAACATTCAATGTTTTTTCATTTAACTCTAACCATACACCTTGAAACATAATATTTTCATTTACATAAACATAATTTGGATCACTAGTATTTGACATACCGGTTAAAGCCTTGATAATTTCATTATTTAAAGCATCTTCTCCAAGCCCAAGTGAAATTATATTTGTACCAGTAATTAATTTTTCAAGTTCTTCTTCAATTAATTCTTCTAAATTAATTGCTTGATTTGAAGTTTCTGGCACTTTTACTGACTTATACATCAAGGCAAGTGGTAAGCCAATTAAAACAACAAAAAATAATATAATACTTAATAACCACTTAATTGGTTTTAAAATTAGTTTTAGCATAAAAAAATTACCTCCTTTATCTAAATTTATAATAATCTATTTAGACAAAAAAAGCAATTGTTTTGAATTTAAAACTATATATTTTGTTTTGTAGAAAATCCTTTAATGATGTAGTTTTCATTAACACCACTAACTGATTCTTGAACGAATGCTGCACTTGCAATCATTGCTGCATTATCAGTACAGTACTTAAAACTTGGAATTAAAACTTCTAAACCCTTTATCTCTTCATTAACTCTTCTTCTAAGTTCACTATTGGCAGCAACACCGCCTGCTAAAATAAATTGTTTAACATCATATTTTTTAATTGCATTAAGTGATTTTTCTAATAAAACATCCATTACACTATTTTGAAATGATGTTGCCATATCATTTACATTAACTTCTAAACCTTTTTGATTTAAGTTATGAACCTTATTAATTACTGCACTTTTTAGGCCTGAAAAACTAAAATTAAACTCATCTTTATCTAATAAAACACGTGGTAGATCGTAAGTATCTTTCCCAAGTTTAGCCAGTTTATCAATTACTGGCCCTCCTGGATATGATAAGCCTAGAGTTCTTGCAACCTTATCATATGCCTCACCAACTGCATCATCTAGTGTTGTTCCAATAATTTCAAAATCAAAATCTTTATTCATATAAATTAACTCTGTATGGCCGCCACTTACTAATAAAGCCATTAGTGGAAACTTCATTTCATTTTCAATTCCTGCCGCATAAATATGTCCAATTAAATGGTTTACACCGATTATTTTTATATTATTTGCATAGGCAAATGCTGTTGCTGCATTAATTCCAACTAATAAAGATCCAATTAAACCAGGTCCTTGTGTCACTGCTACTAAATCAATTTCACTAACATTGATATTCGCTTTGCTAATAGCTTCTTCAATTAATCTTGTTACATGTTTAACATGGTTTCTACTTGCTATTTCTGGAACAACTCCACCATATATTGTGTGTATATCTATTTGAGAAAATACGATATGTGATAAAACTTCTTTTTGGTCTTTAAGTATAGCGACACTTGTTTCATCACAGCTACTTTCAATTGCTAATACTATCATTTTATAACTCCTTCATTAATACTAAGGCATCTTCGGTTTCATAATAATTTTTTCTAACATTTATTAAATAAAAATCATTTTTAGCATAAAACTTTTGTGCTTTAATATTACTCCTTCTTACTTCTAAAGTAATTGTTTTTACATCTTCATTTTTAAAAAGATTAATAACTTCATTAAATAATAAAGTTCCAAATCCTCTTTGTTGATAAAAATCATCAACAACAAAATTTAATAACTCTCCTGTGTCATCATAATATCTACAACCAATATAACCAATTATTTGTTTATTTTGTTCATAAACAAAAAATCTAGCAAAAGGATTATACATAATTTCCGAGTATAGGAATTTTTCACCTAAAGTATCTTTAAGTATCTTTTTTTCCAAATTAACAACACTTACAATGTCATTTAATTCCATTTTTCTGATCATATTCGTTTTCTGCTTCAGTCTTTCTTAAATAATTGGGTTCAAGTAAAAATACGTCTTTTACTTCTTCACTATTATTAATTATAATATCTAAATCTACTTTAATTGTATCTTCATTTAAAATAATATAGTCTTTGTTTTCTTTTAAGTTATCTAAACTAATATATTTATCACCGCTAATAGATTTACCAAAAGTGTGATTATTTGCAAAATAAAAACCTCTTCTAGCATCAATTGCAGCAGTTATATTTTCGTATCCGCTTGATAGAAAAATTAGGCTACTAATCTGTTCTAGTTTAATATTCTTACTGTATGCTAATGTCTTAGCAACTACAACTGCTACTCTATTACCTGTATATGAACCTGGTCCAATACCAACGATAATTTTATCTAGATTTTCTAACTTTATATTTTCTTCATTAAGTAAAACTTCAATTTCATTGACTAAGTAAGCGGCATTATCGTTTTTACCTAATCTAGTTCTAATTATATTTTTATCATCATTTTTTAAACCAACAACTAAGAGATTAGTTGCGGTATCAATTACTAAAACTTTCATATCTCATTTATTTCCTTTTCATACATCTCATTTGGTGATGAGAATTTAAATGTTCGATTATTTAAGTTACCTTCAATTTTAACTAAAATATAGTTATCCGGAAGTAAGTCAACTACTTGATATGGCCACTCGATAACAACAAAACTATCTTTGTCAAAAACATATTCTTCTAAATCAAAATCTAGACCGATATCTATAAGTCTATATAAGTCTAAGTGATATAATTTTGCTTCATCATTTTCATATTCTTTCATAATAGTGAATGTCGGGCTCTTAATAACATCCGTTATTCCAAGTCCCTTTGCAATACCTTTAGTTAGGGTCGTCTTACCTGCAGCTAAATCTCCATCTAACAAAAAAACAACATGTCTGCCTTTAAAGATATTACCTATTTTCTTTCCTAATTCTATTGTTTCTAATTCACTATTCGTTGTTACTACTTTCATCTTTTTCTACCTTCTTCTTTGCTACCCATTCAGGTAATCTATTTCTCAATGAATGAAAACCTATAATTATTGGAATGCTCTTACTTATTTTTTTATTGATTTCATGACAACTTTTATAACTAAGTTTGTATCTTTTAGTTTCTTCGTCAACTTCAATCACTTGAAGTCTAACTATGTCATTAGTATTAAAAATATTTTCTATATCAGCAACAAAAAGTTCGGATATTTCTGAAATGTGAACTAAGCCATTATACTCACCACAATTAACAAACATCCCATACTCTTGAAAACCTGTAATTTTGCACTCGATTAAGTCGTTTTTCTTCATAATTCTACCTCTTTTTATTATTATAACATAATAATTAGTATGATAAAAAATATATAGCTTAATATCTTATTTTTCACATTAAAAAACCTAGTAACAATTTATTACTAGGTTAAAAACTATTTATTTACTTTTCTTTTTTTTATAATAACAATCCCCAAAGTAGTTCCTGTTACTACAACAAGTCCAATTAATAGCATTAATAGATAATTCATATTACTATCTTCATAATTAAGGCTTGAGTTATAGACATTTATTTGTTGTTCGACACTATGAACTACACCAAACTTATCTGTAATATTTAACTTTACTTGATATAGGCCACTTATATTTTCATATCCGGTATATTCATCCATAACTACTTCATAATTTAAAATTTCTATATTATTATATTTAGAGATTAAATCTGCAATTTGGTCAATAGTCATCTTATTTACTTCTTCAATTGTAATAATATTTTTTGAAACCCAAAAAACTGGAACATCTAGTGAGACTACCTCATATTTTCTCGTATATGTCGTTTTATTTCCAGCAGAATCACTTACTTCATAAATGACATCGTAAATTCCAATAACACTCTTGATATTATTTTTTACAACCTTTATATTATCTGTTAGAATACCATCTATTTCATCATTAGCTTCTAATTCAAGTCTCAATAATTGATCAGTTATTTTATCCTTGTAATTAATTTTAATAATACCACTAGCATTGTCAACAAATAATGGCATAACATCATCGATAACACTTATTTCAAGTAAATGGGTTGCTTTGTTTTTCGAACTATCTTGTGTCTCTAAAGTCACTTGATATTTACCTATTTCTCCATTTATCAATTTGTTATCTATAATATTTACCTCTAAATTTAAATCATAATTATCTTTTACTGTAAATAATGTTTTTATATCACTATCAGTTAAAACATCTTTATAACTAATTGTTATATTACTTGGTCCTTCGATAATTGGTTTTTTAAAATCCATAACTACAACTAAAAGTAAATATTCTTTAGTTTTTCCCGAACTATTTTTAACAGTAAATAAAATCTCATAATTACCAACCTTATTTTTATTTTCTGAGTAACTATCTTTTGACACTTTAATTAAACTTGTAATGTCACCATCATAACCATCAAGTGCCCTTAGATTGATTGCTTGTTTAATTTCATCAATAGTCATAGGCTTTTCAAAATCAACAACTAAAGTATCCTTACCACTAATTGCAAGTTTCTGGTTGTTTTTTATAATAACATCCAATTCAGCATCGGTACTTATTATCTCTTTGTTATTTATATATAGTGTAATTTTATTTTCCACAATTACAAATCTTATACTTGATAATGAAACATTTTTTTCAGTAATCTCATCAGGGCTTGAAATTACTAAATCAAATGATCCACTTCCTTCAAATGTTACTAACGCCTCGCCCAATCCCCAAACGTTTTCTGAGAATTTTTTATCTGTTCCTTTAACATTCAATATTAAATCGTTATATCCTACAACATAATTAAATAGTATATCTTGGTCGCCAAACTCACAATCATAAACCAACGTTCCATTTAAGTTGTAGTTAACTTTGAAACTATTTTCACTAGCAAAAATACTACTCGAACTAACAATTAATATACTTAATAAAACAATTATAAAAGCATTAACCTTTCTTATCATTTTTATACCTCTTTCTATTTATTAATACTATTATTAAACTTGTTAAAACTATTATTGTAATACCTATTATCAAAAAATAATTGATCGTTTTTTCAACATTTATTGTTAACTCTATTTCAATTACCTGATTATTTTTTGTTGTTATAATAATATTTTGATTATAAACACCAACATCACTATTATTAAAATAATTATTGTTTTTTATAACATAACTAAAAATCTCAAAATCAAAGTGTACACTTATCATTTCTAAAATTAATGCCTCACTTAAAAAGTAATTTTTTTTGGTATATACTTCAAATCTTTTAGTAGTACTTTTTTGTTTTAAATCGACGTTATAAATTGTTAAGTTACAAACATATTTTCCTCCTTCGTATGTTACTTCATATTTTTGATTATAAATCCCTAAATTAGTCATGTTATCTTTGTATTCATCTAAAACTAGTTTTAGCTCTAAATCCACTATGTTTTCTCCAACTACAATTTTAAAATCAACAATTCTTAATATTTCTTTTTGAGATAACGGCTTATTTATGTCATTAATCAAAACATTGCTAGATTCTGCTTCCTTATGATTACTAAAATTAAATGATGTAAATAGTGTTAACAACAAAAAAAGTAACTTCAATTATTTCCCCTCCTTTACAATATAGTAGGTATAAAATAACTTAATTACTTTTTAATTATTTGGATTAAGTTTTACTTATAAATTATAATCACTTTGATAGAAGATTAACTCTTTCTTATTGTCTAAAATATCTTCGGTTATCTTCCATGCTAGTTCTATTTCATCTCTTCTTACAAAAAACTCTTTTCTCTTTTCAATTATTGCAAGAATTAATTTACTATAGTCTTCTAATTCTTTATTAAAATTATGTTTGATATTAATTGATTCACCTAAAATTTTTGAACAAAGAGTAATTGAATTATTTGGGAAAATATCAATTAATACTTCACTTCCATCTTTTAGTGTTAATTTTATATTTGTTTTTTTACTATCTAATTTTTTACCAGTAATAATATTAATGTCAATATTCTTGTATTTCAAAGTTCCTTTAAATAACGTTTCTGTTGTTGAGTCCTTTGAAATATTCTTTTCATCTAAATATCCATCATACTGACCAAAGATTAATGATTCATAATCAACTCTTAGTTTTTTAAGAACTTTTACTTTATTATCAATAATTAAGTTAGATAAGTTCTTCTTTGGAATATCACTTAAAATAATTGTAAGTAATTGTAAGATATGTCCTTGAAACATATCTTTAAGAGCTCCTACCTTATCATAAAAAGGTCCACGGTCTAAGACTCCCACATCTTCTATTACTTCTAAATCAATTTTCTTAATGTTGTTGGTATTTAAAAAATTATTTAATATATTTGGATAAAACTTAAAATTAAATATTTGATCAATTATATTTTTAACTAAATAATGATCAACACGATAAATTTGATTTTCTAAAAAATGATTTTCTAACTTTGTATTTATTTTAAATGCATCTAAATAATTATCGCCAAATGGTTTTTCAAAAACTAATAGGTGTTTTAAGTCTTTTTTAACAACAATTTTATTGTTTGATAAATTATCAATAACCTCATTAACTAAGTTTGCAGCTAAAGCAAGATAGTGAATAATATTTGTCTCTTCTGATTTATTGTCTTCTAGATATTTACTTAAAATATCATAATCCTCTTCTTTACTTATTTCCATTTTTAAATAATCTAGATCAGATTTTATATTTTCCAAACTTAATTTATCGTTTTTATTTTTAATAAAGTCTATATATTCTAAAGTTGTAAAGTCTCTTCTACCTAGTGCCACAACCTTAGTATTTTCGGGTAATTTATTTTTAATTTTTAGTTCTTCAATTGCAGGTAAGATTTTTCTAAAAGTTAAATCTCCTGTTGAACCATATAAAATAATGATTAAATCGCTTTTCATTTTTCCTCCCAATATTATAATAAATAATAATAATATACCTATTATAATAAAAAAAGACTAATATTACAATATTAGTCTACTCAAACCTTGCAAAGCTTGCTCCATATTCAAAGCATTTTTCTTCTTCTTCTGAAGATGGTGTTGATTCAATAATTAAACCCTTAGCAAATGGTTTAATATTTATCGCTTCAAGTCGCTCTTCCCAATAATCCATCCATTCTCCTTCACTCCAGCCATAAGACCCGAATAAAGCTATTTTCTTGCCTTTTAGGCTATGTTCTATATCAGCGAAGAATGGTTCAAACTCTTCTTCTTCTAATTCTTCAATTCCCATTGAAGGGCATCCGAATGCAATTTTATCATATGTTAATACATGTTCAATAGTAGCATCATATACTTCTAATAATTCAACTTCATATTTTTCACTTTCCATACCTTCTTTAATCTTTTTTGCCATTATTTCAGTATTTCCAGTGCCACTCCAATAAACAATAACTGCTTTTTGCATGCTATCACCTCTTTTATCATTTAGTATTATAACACTAATTGCTATTTTTGCCAAACTATTTTTTCTTGTAGTAATAAATTATAAAGCCGGTAATTGCTATTATGTTAAAGAGTGCTACTAAATAATATTTCTTATAATTTATTGAATTATCAGCAATCTCTACTTTTTGAATATATTCTTCATAATTTCCCCTACAGTCATAAGCGACATATAAAATATGATAAGTGCCACTTATACTTGTATCAATGTTTTTGGGAAAACTTAAGAGAGAAACTACATTTTCCCCTAACTCTAAATTCATTCCCTTATAAAATATATCATTTTTATTTAAACTTAAATCTTTTCCGCTAATTAGTTTCTCATATTTTAAATCAACATAAACTAATAAAATATATTGACTTATATTTTCATATTCATCTGTTAATTCATATATTACTTCATAGACTCCTATCTCATTTATATTAACCTTACTTTTTATTTTTATTAAAATATTTTCAGGTAAACTTAAATTATCACTATATTTTTCAATAAAAGTTAGGTAGTCTGGTTCACTACTATTTAGTTTTAGAGTTATATTATTTTTACTTAAAATTAATTCTGGTGGGTTTTCATCTATAACATAAATAGTATCAGAAAGTTCTATATAATTAAGACTACTATCAGTAAATCTAAATATAACATTGTAAATTCCTGGTTTTTTATAGTTGATCTCTCCAATTAATTCTAAATTAATATTTGCACCTTTATCATAGTTATCATTAATTTCAAAAAACTTTTTGTAATAATTATTATCTACCTTATTAAAATCAGTAAAAATGATATTCAGTTCATCATTTATCTTAAAAACTTCTGGTGCTTCTAAGTCTTTAACTAAAACTTTAACCTTAATTATTTTTGTATTTTTACTTTTATCTGTAACACTAACATCAAGATTATAAGTTCCAATAATATCATATTTGATATTTATATCGATAAACTTAATTATTAAGTCACTATAATCATCATAATTATCTTCTATTAAGAAATAATTATGATAGTCGATATATTTTTTATTAACCTCAATTATAATATCCGTTAAAATGTTAATTGAAGGTTTTTCTAAGTCCTTTATTTCAATAATTACTTTTTTTGATGTCATATTTAGGCTTGAATCACTTACCTTATATATACATTCATATTTACCAATACTATTAAAGTCAATATATCCTTCTATAATGACACTATTAATATTAAGCTTTGAGTAATTATCACTTACTTCAATGATTAATGATTCTAGTACTTTTTTATCATAGTCATAAACATTAAAAACATTATTTTCCTTGATGATTAGTTGAGGTTTTTCACTATCTATTACTTCAACAAGCCGTGTTGAAGTTTCAAAAAGTCCAAATTTATTAGTTGCTTTTACAGTAATATAAAAACTTCCTAGATGATTAAAATCGAAATTATAATCATATTTTATTTCTAAGTTATTGTCATAAGGATCTGTAATTTTAAAATGTTTTATTGGATCAAATTTTAATCCATACTCATGATATATAATATCTTTTGATTCAATTATTGGTTTTTTGTTACTCTCAATAATATAATACCGCTCTACTTTATTTATATTATATGATGGATCAAATATTTCAATAGTTATTTTATACTTACCTGGGATATTTACATTGACTAAAGATAACCCATAAATATTTATTGTTATATCATCATTGCTATAGTAATTATCTTTATAAATTATATTACTAATTATTTCATTTTTATCTAGAAGTTTTTTCCCAACAGGTTCTATAATATCTTCAACATATATAAACTCTGGAGCAATAGTATCTACAATATTAAAATAAATTGACTCTGTGTTGCTAATAAAATAGTCAGGAAATGTTGCCTTATAGTCCACTCTAAAAGTTTTTACATGTTTTGTGTTAATCACTTTAGTAGTTGTATGATTTACTTCCTCATAAAAACAATTTTTAGATACAATGTTTCCCTTATCATCAATTAGTTTTGCTTCTGGTAAATTAAAGTACTCGCCAGGGCTACTATTTAAAGGTATATCTATTTTTATATTATTCCAAACAACTCGGTAACTTGAAAGGATGTTAAACATCAAAAAAAATATTTTCATTTTTTCACCTCATTAGATACTAGTTCATTAAATCTATTTTTACTTTTATTATGTTATAATAAATTAGGTGATGACATGAAAATATTAGTTGGATCATATAATAAAAATATATATGAAGTTTCAATTGAAAATGAAAAATTTAAAGAAACAAAAATTTTTAAAAATATTGAAAAACCTAGTTACTTAATTAATGACTTAAATTTAAGTTATATTTATTCTATTGATAAAATTCAATATGCTCATATTGAAAATAACGATGTGTTATTGAATGAGGGAGCGTGTCATATTTCTTATGATAAAGTTAATAACTTAGCTTATACATCTTTTTATGGTGCTGGATTATTAAAGGTTTTAGCAAAAAAAGATAAATGGCAAGTATCAGAAACATTTAAGTATACTAGTAAATCTAAGATACACTATGCCGAGTATATTGATACAATAAATTTGGTTGGTGTAGTTGATTTAGGTGAAAATAATTTAATGCTTTATGAAGTAATTGACGGTAAATTAACTCTTAAAACAAATTACATTTTCCAAGAAAACGTTGGACCTAGACATTTTACATTCCACAAAACTTTACCAATCATTTATTTGATAAGTGAATTAATACCAAAAATATTTGTATTTAAGTATGAAAATGGTTCATTAATTTTACTTGAAGAACATTTCTTAACTGACGGATACGGTTCAGCAATTAGACTAACAAAAGACAACAAATTCTTGTATGGTGCTGTAAGAAAATCAAATTACTTATTTTCTTTTAATGTAGATGAAAATGGTTTAATTTCTTTAACTCAAAAAATTAGTACAGAAGGAGATCATCCAAGAGATTTTAATCTAATTGATTGTGATAAATACTTAGTGGTTGCTAATATGCATAGTAATGATCTTTCATTATTTAAAATAGTAAATGGCAAACTATATTTAAAAGACAGTAAATATAATTTAGACGGTGGGGCATCGATTATTCACAAATAATTGATGCTTTTCTTTTTAATAATTTAATAATTTTAGTCATTAAACTAACTGATTGTTTATAAAGTGATTTCTTATTTGATAATTTAACAAGTTCTTCTAAAACAAAAAGTTGAATAAAATAGTCATCGACAAAAACATCAACATTAGATAACTCTCTAAAAGATGAATCAAGGTCAGTATTACTACTGTTATTGAAATAATAATTAAAGAACAAAATAATTATTTTACTGGACTTTTTGTATAGTAATTCGCTATTTTTAATTATCTCTTTTTTTAGTTCATTATGCATTGATAACTTAAATAATGTTACTAAATATTTAATATAGAAAAATTCATTCTTGTTTTTTAATTTGCTGATATATACTAAAGACTTTTCATAATCATGCTTATTAAAAAAATAGTGAGAAAACCAAATATAGTCTTCATTGATGTTATCTAGATTATTTAAAATATTTAACTCATTTTTAATCTGATCAGAACAAGAAATACTTGCTAAATGGGCTAATTCATAGTTTATTAAGTTGGTAATCTCATCGAGGTTAGCATATTTGTAGCTAATCGATTTAGTTTTTTCTAAGAGAGATCTAGCATTATTGTATAAACCAATTTTATAATAAGATTTAATGACCAATATGTTTGTGTAATGTTCGATATTATTTTTAACATTGAACAATACAAGTTCCCTAGATAATTCAATAATATGATTATATTTTTCTAATCCATAGTAAATTTGAATTACTAAAACAACGAAAAAAATTAGTTCATCTTGAAGGAAAAAATTATAATAACCAATTAACTCATTTGCTATTAAACTTGATTTTTCATAATTTTTTTCGTTAAATACATTGTATGCAAGCATAATAAGTTTTGACCGATAATCTACTTTATCAATATGATTATTGAGAATATTTGATTCTACATATTTCTTTGACAAAATATCTTCGATCCAAAGATAATCATTCTCTTCTTCAACAAATAACCTATTATCTATTTTTAATCGATTTTTTAGTGTGTTTAGAATTGAATCATTAGGAATTAATTGATTTCTTTCAACCTTACATAAATATGATAGACTACAAACATCTTTAGAAACTTCCTCAAGAGTAAGCCCCATTTCTTTACGTCTATGTTTAATAATTGATCCAACCGTCTTATTAGCTGGATTAATTATTGTGTGATAATCTTTAATACATAATTTTATTTTATTTAGCATAAAAAAAACTCCTTTTTGAAATATTATCTTCATATAAGGAGTAAAAGTCTATTTTTATTTGAATTATCAAATATTTTTTTTATCGTAAGTACAAATATCAACGAGTGGACATTCTTTACAATTAGGTTTTGCTGCCTTACAATGGTATCTTCCAAAAAATATTAATTGATGATGTAGTTTAGTCCAAGTGCTTTTATCAAACTTCTTCATTAGTTTGTTTTCAACTTCGATTAAACTATCTGATTCTTCTGCAAGACCTAATCTTTTAGATACACGGTTAACATGTGTATCAACAGCAATTTGCGGGATATCAAAGGCAATGCTTAATACTACGTTTGCTGTTTTTCTTCCAACTCCCGGTAAGCTTTCTAAAGATTCTCTATTACCCGGAACTATACCGTTAAAATTATTAACTAGCATTTTTGATAACCCAATAATATTTTTGGCCTTGTTTCGGTATAGACCAATACTATTAATTAAATTTTCAACATCAGATATACTTGCCTCTGCAAGTTTTTCAGGTGTTGGATACTTTTTGAATAATTCTTTTGTTACAATGTTTACTTGAACATCCGTGGTCTGTGCACTTAAAACAACAGCAACTAATAATTCAAAATCATTTTCATGATCTAATTCTCCTTTGGCATCAGGAAACATGATGTTTAATTGTTCTAAGATAAATTTTTCTTTTTTATTCATCTTTATAACTTTTTAAATACTCTATCTAATAAATCATTTGTACTTTGATCTATTTCTCGTTCTTCATAGTCAATATTTAATAACTTTTCAATATAGTTTATTGTTGTTTTGCCATTTATAGAGTTAATTGTCTTAATAATTTTATCATGGCTATAATTATATGTATCATACCATAATCTTATTCTATCTAATTCCTGACTTCTTAGTAGTCTTTCAAGTCTAGATTCAATTAACTCAATTGTTTTACTAATATTGTTTGAATTTTTTTCGCTATTTTCTAATTCTATTTCATCTCTTAGTAAAGATGTAATTTTAGCAAAAGTTTTATCTACTAAAATGATCTCTCTTGAGACTTTATTATTTGTTTCAAGTACAATTTCTATAAAATCTTTTTCAATTAATGAATTAATTGTTTGTGCAACTTCATCTTGGTTATAATCTGTTTTTCTACTAATACTTCCTATTGAAAAAGTAACTTTTTTACTATTATAAGAAAATATTGTTAGGAGAATATTCAATTCAGAACTTGAAAGTTTTAATTTTTTAGCCTCTTTAATTAATATTTTTTCAATATTAAAACCATAATTTTCATAAAGTTTTTGTAATATCATAATTCCCCCTCTTAAGTGCGTCTTTAGCTGCCTCTTGTTCGGCTTCTTTTTTTGTTTTTCCATAACCTGTTCCAAGAACAATTTCTCTATCAAGTAAAACTATTGCTTCAAAGTTTTTATTGTGTGAAGGCCCTGATTCCTTAATTATTTGATAAGAGATGTTTCTGACATCGCTATGTGCTAGTTCTTGTAGTGTTGATTTATAATCTTTAATTGTAAAAGATTCTTCAAGATTAGGAATTATTATTTTGTTAAATAATCTTTGACTTTGATTTAAGCCTAAATCTAAGTAAACAGCAGCAAATAATGCCTCAAAAGCATCAGCTATTAAAGCATTACTAGCACCTTTTAGTTGTTCACCATGACCAAGTCTTATGTAGTCTTTTAAATTAATTTTATTACTATAAATAAGTAGTGCTTCTTCACGAACTGCTTGAGCTCTTTTTACAGTCATTTTACCTTCGGATAAATCTGTCTTTTCAAATAAGTACTTACTCATTAAAAGTTCTAATACTGCATCGCCTAGAAATTCAAGTCTCTCATTACTTTCTACACCATTTTCATTAGCATATGATGAATGCGTTAATGCTTTTAAATATAAATTAATATCTCTTGGTTTAATGCCAAGATTTTCTAATAATTCTTCCAAAAAATCACGCTTCCTTGTTTAATATTTGATCAACTATTTTAATTACGTCTTTTTCAACCATATCTTTCGCTTGTCTGATTGCATTAAAGAATGCATAGCTGTTTGATGAACCATGTGCCTTGATTAATGTATGATTTAAGCCGATTACTAATGCACCACCAATTTCTGATGCATCAAGCGATTTTTTGAAATTCTTAAGGGCTTTTTTCATAAATAAATAACCAATTTTACTTCTTAATGATGATTTAATTTCACGCTCTAAAACCATTCCTAATCCTTTTGCAGTTCCTTCCATTGTTTTCATAACAATGTTTCCTGTAAATCCATCAGTAATTAAAACATCAGCTGGTGTAACAAAAACTTCTTTTGTCTCTAAGTTACCAAAGAAATTAATATTATCATTAGCCTTTAATAAATTATATGCTTCACGATCAAGTTCTCTACCTTTTCCTTCTTCATCACCAATATTTATTAAAGCAACTGTAGGATTTGGTCGATTTAAAACTTCCTTGGCAACAATTTGTGCATAGATTGCTAGATCTACTAAATGTTCGGCTTTTAAGTCAACATTCGCTCCTGAATCAAGTAGTATTCTACCTTTTCCATCAAACGAAGGGATGATTGGTGCAATTGCTGCTCTTCGCATTTTATTCATTTTTTTTAAAATTAATTGGCCACCAACAACAACAGCTTGTGTTGGTCCTGCCGTTACAATTGCAGATGCATTACCATCTGCTACATATTGCATTGCTTTAAACATTGAATGTTCTTTATTATTACGGTATTCAAAAACTGGATCTTTTACTCCCATAGGTAAAAAATGTTCTGTATGTACTATTTTTAATCTATCATGATTAATCAAAAATGGCTTCATTTTGTTTTCATCACCAAATAAAGTAATTTCAACGTCACTAAATTTTTTAAGTGCTTCAATTGTTGCTTTTACAATTGGTTCTGGAGCGAAATCTCCACCCATTCCATCAACAGCTATTTTTATCATTTCTACATATCTCCTTACATTTTTATCATTTTTATTATATCACATTATTTGGTAAACTCTTTTTTCATGTTATTAATTATTTCGAAATCTTTAAAGAAATCTAAGTATTTAAAGGAGATATTACCTGACTGCTCAGTTCCTAAAAACATTCCTGGACCTCTTAATTTTAAGTCGTGTTCACTAAGGATAAAACCATCAGATACTTTTTCAATAATAGATAGTCTTTCTACATCATCATTAGTACTAACTAAAAGACATAAGTTATCTAAATTGTTTCTTCCAACTCTTCCTCTTAATTGATGAATTTGGCTTAGCCCAAAAAAGTCTGCTGAAAATATCACAATTAAGGTAGCAAGTTCAATATCAATTCCTACTTCAATCATTGTTGTTGAGATTAGTATTCCTGCATCCTTATTAATAAAGTCATTAATAATAGTATTTTGATCTTTCTTAGCAACCTTGCTACTTAATTTATAGATGTTTGTGTTTTTAATTTTATCGTTAATTAATTCATACACATTTTCTACATTATACTTAGCATGGGTTGATGAGATTGCTGGGACCACAACAATTGTTTTTTCTTTTTTAACTATTCTATCCCTTAATTTTTCAAAAACATATTCTAAATTATCATCTTTAATATTTTTAGTAATAATCTCTTTTCTTCCACCAGGCTTTTCTTTAATTAAAGAAATTTTAGATTCACCAAAAAGTGAAATGGCAAGAGTTCGAGGTATCGGTGTTGCAGTTAAATATAAGACGTCAGTTAAGCCTTTATCTAATAAATTTTTCCTAATTTCAACACCAAATTTATGTTGTTCATCAATTATCGCAAGACCTAAATCCATAAATCTAACATTATCAACAATTAGTGCATGTGTTCCCACAATAAAATCAATTAATCCTTCACTTAAATCACTTTTTATTTTATCTTTGTTTTTAGTATCACTAGTTAGTAATTCAACTCTAGCCCTACCTTTAAGCAACTTTATAATGCTATTATAATGCTGTTTTGCTAGTAATTCGGTAGGTGCCATTAGAGCAACTTGTTTTTTTGCAGTAATCATTCCATATGCTCCAAGTATTGCAACAATCGTTTTACCCGATCCAACATCACCTTGGATTAATCTATAAGATATTTCCTCTTTTTTAAAGTCTTGAAATATTTCGTTTACTGCATTTTTTTGATCAACTGTTAATTCAAAGTCTATTTCATCAATTAATGATTTGACTAAAGTTAAGTCATATTTTATAATATTTCTTTTTTCAACAACGTTAATTTTACTTGTAAATTCTTTTTGAAAATAATATGCTTCTTCATATTTCATACGATTTATTGCACTAGATAATTCCTTTTTATTACTTGGCTTATGAAGTTTTTTAATTGCTTCAATTCTACTAAGTAGGTTGTATTTATTTAAAATAAATACTGGCATATTTTCATAGATTTCAACAAGATTATTTGAAAAAATATTATCAACTATTTTAGTAATAGTTTTATCATATATCCCTTCTATTTTGTAAATTGGTAATATATTATTAAAGTTATTATCTCTAACTATTTTAGAAATAATAATCGTATTATTTTTAGATGTATATTTTCCTGTTAAGTATACTTTGTCATTTTCTTTATACTCTTTAAGTAAATATGACTGATTAAATGCTATTGCTTTTAATATTTTATTTTTAAATAAAACTTCAAAATTGATATATGATATTTTATTTGTCTTAAACTCATTAAGTGGTGAGCATATTTCTCCAAGTATAGTTATACTTGTATTGTTATTGCTAAAATTTAGTTCTTCAACTTCATCAAAGATGCTATAAGTTTTAGGAAAATTTAATACCATTGAATAAGTGTTAAAAATTTTATTATCTCTAAGAACTTTTAAATTTTTAGGCCCAATTCCACTTACTTTATCTATACTATGAATCAATTATGTCACCTCCATAATTTTTAAAAGGAGCAAAAGCTCCTTTAATTAAGTTTAATATTTAAGTTTATCTAAATTAATATAACCAACACCGATTGCTTTTGGCCCCGTATGTGCGCCAACAACTGGAGTTAGGTATGATGAAATTACTTTTCTATCTGGATAATGTTTATTTATTTCTTCAGTTATGAACATGACTGCCTCATCATTATGAGCATGAGAAATAAATGTTAATACATTTTTATCTTTTGTTTCTTCCAAGTATAAATCAATAATTCTTTTTAATGCTTTAGGTGTTGTCTTGATTTTCTCAACAGTCTCAACTGCACCATTTTTATCAAATGATAAAACTGGTTTAATCTTTAATAGAGTACCTAAAGTTCCTTGTAGCTTTGTTAATCTACCATTTTTAACAAGATATTTTAATGTATCAACTGCAAAATACCATTTGTTATTATCTCTAATTAAATCTAGTTGTGTAACAACCTCATCCATGTTGTGTCCAAGATCAAATAATCTATATGCTTCAAGCGCCATAAATGCTTCTGCATATGCGATTGTCTTCGAATCATAAACTGTAATCTTTAATTTTTCAAAGTTTTTTGCTTGTAGTCTAAGTGCTTCATATAGACCACTAAGTGGCTTAGCAATCGTTACAATTAATGCTTCTTCATATCCTTTTTTTTCTAATTCTTCAAACACTTCATTCATTTTACCGATTGATACATAACTTGTCTTTGGAACATCGTTAGCATCTTTATCGATTCTTTCATAAAATGTTTTAGCATCCATTTCTACAAAATCGTCATAAGTTTCATCTGTACCAAAATGAATTACTGATCTTAGTATAGTAATATCTTTTGGATAATCAAGATAGTCTAGTCCGGCATTACTACATACTAATACAGCTGTTTTTTTCTTCATTTTCTCATCTTCCTTTTATTTGTTTTTAAGTGAATCTCTAATTTCTCTTAATAGTAATATTTCTTCACTTGGTTCAACTATTACTTCTTCTTTTACTTCTTCAACTTCCTCTACTGGAGCAAGTTCAGCTTCAACTTTTTTAGCAAAATCTTTTCTTCTAATAACTAATGTAAGAATAAAATAAATTGAAAATGCTATAATTAAAAATTCAAGCATAAACATTATAAAGTTACCATATCTAATTGCAACTTCGGCAGTTCCTGTAATAATATCTGCATCTTTTAATACTACTTTTAAATCTTTAAAATCTACTCCACCGATTAATAGCCCAATAGGTGGCATAATAATATCATTAACTAACGATGTAACAATTTTACCAAATGCACCACCAATGATAACCCCAACTGCTAAATCTACTACATTCCCTTTTGAAATGAAGTCTTTGAAGCCTGAAAAAAACTTTTTACGTGCTACTTCTACCTTTTTAATACTTTTATTTTTCTTCATTATATCCCTCCGTATATTAATTACTTATATTTTAACATTTTTTTTGACTTTTGTCTTTTATTTATGATAAGGATGATTATTTAATATTTGATAAGCCCTATAAACTTGTTCAGCTAGAAGAAGTTGCATCAACTGGTGTGGAAAGGTGAAATCAGAAAACGATAGTTTATAGTTTGATCTCTCACTTACACTACTACTTAGTCCAAACGATCCACCAATGACAAATACTAAGTCCCCTTTTAAGTCATCTTCCGTTTTAGAGATTAATTTTGCTAGGTCTTCACTGGATATTTTTTTCCCTTTAATTTCTAGCGTGATAACAAAATCAGTAGGTTTAATATTCCTTAGAATATTTTCACCTTCTTTTTCCATCCCTTGGATTGTTGGCTCGTCTTTTAAAACAATAATTTCGGTTTTTCTTGGTATTTGTTTCAGATAAAAATCTATTAAACTTGATAACTCTTTTTTTCTAACTTTACCAACTGTTATAATCTTAATCATATTTTTACTACCTTACTTGTTGTTTGTGAAGTAAATAAAACATCAACCTTTGTTGGATCTTTTATGATTCTTACTATAGACTTTTCTATTAAGTGAAGATTATTACAATCTTCTGAAATATGAGCAACTGCCCATACTGCTTTTTTATCATTAGGTATAAATTTATCAATTAAATATGAAGCCTCATGATTAGATAAATGTCCTTTTTCACTAATTATTCTTTGTTTTAAGTAATAAGGTCTACTTGAATCCATCAATAAAGATGGCTCATGATTTGCTTCTAACAAATAAAAGTCTGCATTACTTAATAAATCAAAATATGATTCATCGATATATCCAGTATCGGTCGCGATAACAACTTTTTTGTTATTACTTGAAATAACAAAACCAAGTGGTTCTTTCGCATCATGCGATAATCCGTATGTTTCAAATTTAAAATTTAAAATTTCATATGTATTATCACTTTTAAGTATTACATAATTAATTAATAATTCCTTTGTTTTTGCATCTAGACTCTCATATGTTCCAAGAGACAAGTATACCGTTACATCAACATGATATTTTAAAAACACTTGTAATCCTTTAATGTGATCACTATGTTCATGTGTAATAAACAAGTGTTTTATACTTTTAATATCAACCATATTTTCTTTTAGTTTACTTTTTAATACTTGATAACTAATACCAATATCTATTAGTATGTTTGAATTATTACTCTTTATATTCATAGCATTGCCTTTTGAGCCACTTGCTAATATTATTATTTCCATTTATACCACCTTTTTTATTTTAACATTTATTTGATAACAATTAAAGTATTTGTAATTAAAAGATATGATATTAACAATAATTAGGCTAATAGAATATTATTAAAAATCAACTATTTAAAAAATATTCAATTTTAAACCAATATTACCAAAATTAGTTGTAAAAACGCTTTTTTTATGTTATATTTATATATGCTTGTAGAAATTTATAAAGGAGTGAAATTTAACTATGATCCAAGTAAAGCATATTAAAAAAGTTACTAGTTTTCTTTTAATTTTAGTTACTGCATTTTTGTTAGTAGCTTGTTCTAAAAAAGAAAATGTGCCTTACGGTGATATAAAAGGTGACGATTATTTAACTGTAGGAGATGTGAAAATCACAGATAGGGATGTATATGATACATTACGTAGACAAGGGGCATCCGTATTACCAAAAATGGTTGAAGAAAAATTATTCGAAGGTTATTTAAATAACGCCAAAGAATTATTAAAAGCAACTAACGTAGTAGAGGGTTCAAAGGAAGAATGGGCTCAAAAGGAATTTGATAATATTGTTAAAAAAGCAATATTCCAAACAGATGATGTTGAAAGCATTGAAAAAATGCCAGAATTAAATCGTAAGACATTAATCAATAAGTATGTTGATTCATTATATAAAACTGACTTTAATATAGACAGAACAACTTTAGTTCAAGAAATTCAAGCATTTGTTGCAGATACTTTAGCAGATGAAGATTACGCTAAAGGTTTCTATACAAATGATACATTACTTAAATTATATGTAATTGAAATTCAAAAGTTAATTTATGCAAAAGAACAATTAGATAAAAATGTTATTGACGAAGAATCAGACGACTTTGTAAAAGATACAAGTGTTATTTCACATTTTAAAAATAATGTTAAAAAACAATTTGATACAAATGTTTTCTACTTCCACTTCATCTCAACAAATGAAGCAAACGCTGCATTTACATTATTAAACTTAAAAAATAATAGTCGTGGACACTGGTTTGAAATTCCAGATATTAGACTTGTTGCAATATATGATGAATTTAAGGATAACGAAGAACATCAAATTTGGGAAGTTTTAGAAAAAACAAAACTAACTACTAAATTTGAACAAACTTCAGACTTAGATGCAACAAAAACAAAAATTAATGAAGAAGATTACAAGAAATTCTATGATGCATATGGTCCATCAGAAACAAACTCACAAAAGTTACCAGTTGTTAGTGTATTACAAAAATTCATTGAATTACATAATATTGTAAATACAAAAAAACTAGTTCAAGTTGCTGATGATGTTGATTTAATTAATTTAGAATTAAAATATACAAATGGTGTTGTTTACGAAACAGAAAAATCATATGATGATTTAACAAAATTAAATACAACATTTAGAAACTATATCTATGATACATTAACAGAAGAAAAACCATATTCAACATTAAGAACTGTTGGTGAACACCGTTACTTAGCTTTCAAATTAGATAAAAACTATTATGAACTTAACTATGTAAGTGAAGAAAAAGATGAAGATGATAATGAAAAATGGGTAACAATTGATGAATTAAAAGAACTTCTAGAAAAACAAAAAGAAGATTTGGAAGATAATACAAAAGAACCTAAGTTATTAAATGACTTAAGAACAATCGAAGGTGTTGTAAATTCAGCTGGTGAAGTTAACTGGGATGTATTAGATACAAAGATGAAAGAAAATATCAAATCATGGACAGAGGAAGTTATTTCTAAAAAACTTACTACTTCTTATGCTTCTACAAAAGTTTCAAACTTATTAAAAGATGCTAAAGTTGAAATCTATGATAATGTTATTAGATCATTCTATAATCAATCAACAGACAATAAAGCAAAAGGTAAAGCAAAAAATGGTAATGATTTACTAAAATTAACTGTTAAATTAAATGATGAAAATGTAACAGTTGAAATTACAGTTAATGATTTATACAAAAAACTAGAACAAAATGATGGTTTAGAAGTTGCAATTGACTTAGCTTTAAATGAAATTTTATTAGATGAATATAATAAGAAAAATGGTTTATTTAAAGATGATGAAATTAGTTTAAAAGATTTCAAAAAAGAATATAAAGAATTAATCAACAACTTCTCAAATGACCAATTTGCACAAGCTGGATATCCTGCTTCAATTGGTAGAGAAACATTCTTATTACTATTATTTGGTACAAAAAACGTTGATGAAGCAATTGAACAAGGTTACTTATTACCAAAATTAAGAGAATTATTCAGTGAAAAAACTGAAGTTACTCTACCTGGTGTAGATGTAAATTCACAATTAGCAAAATTTGCTGCACTACAACATGAAAAATTCATTGGATTCCAAGTAAGTCACTTATTAGTTTACTTTGATCCAAGTGGAACAGGTAGTCCAGTTGATCCAAAAGAATATTTCGAAGATTTAGAACAAGTTGAAATTGATGAAATCAAACAAGCAATCGTTGATATGTATGCATTAGTTATTGATGAATTAGGAAATCCTGGTTTAACAACAAGCAAGTTAAAAGCTATTGCTCAAGAATTCCAAGAATCAGCACGTATTGATTTAGGAAATAATGCTAAAACAACATGGCAAACATTCCGTAAATACGGATTAAACTTGAAATTTGAAGACTTAGGTAGTGAACTTACAAATACTTCAAACTTACCAACAAACTCATCAACTTTAGATAAAGTATTCTACAACCGTGCTATTGAATTATTCAATATAATTAAAGCAGATAAAGATTCAGATGATGAAGATTTAGTTGATGGTGGTCTACCATTCTTAGACTTCGGTGGAAGTTTAAATATCATTCACCAAGATGATCAAAATGTTGCAGATTATTTAAATGAAGACGGAATTATGTCATCATTTGGTTTCCATTTCATTATGGTTACTTCTGTATCAGAAAAATTATCAGCTGTTTACAAAGAATCAGATGACTATAACGAAGACTACACATTTGAAATTGATGGAACAAAATATAATCCATACAATGAAGATAGTGAAACAATTACTAAATCACAAGTTGATTACTACTTAAAAGGTAAAAAACTAGATGATCCAGCAACATTACCTTCAAAAGTATTACAAGCATTTACAAAATACTTTGATCCAATTTACAAACTATATCAAGGAAATAGTATGAATCAAGCTATTATGTATAACTATATTAGCAATCAAGGTCTAAACTTACACGGTAAAGAAGCAAGATTTAAATCACTACAAGAAATTAATCAAACAGAATTCCATAACTACTTATTAGGAAATGATAGTAACTATGACGAGTTATATGCAACATGGTTTGAATCATTCAAGTTAGATATTAAATAATATGAATTAAGAAGAACTTCGGTTCTTCTTTTTTTATTAATAAAATAAAAAAAAACTAGAACTTAATCTAGTTTATAATGATTGAAGGCATAGCCAAAAATCTTTAAATATTATACATAAAATCTAACAATGTAAAACTATGAGAACTAAAAGCATTAAAACCTAAATCCTAAAACTATGAGAACTAAAGCATTAAATCTTTAAATCTTAAAACTAAAACTTAAATCTAAGCTATGCCTTCTACCCATAGTATATAATAAGATATTAATAATTGCAATACCTTTAATTAAAAAAATAAAAGTGGAATAAAATCCACTTTTACTATGTTTGTTATTTATCTGCAGCTTCTGCTAATTTTAAGAATGAATCAGCTACTAATGAAGCACCACCTACTAATGCACCATCAATATCTGACATGCTTAATAGATCTTTAATATTATCTGGTTTTACTGATCCACCATATAAAATTCTAATTTTATCTGCTGTTTCTAAATCATATAATTTTTCTAATACTTTACGAACTGCAATGATTGTTTCATTTGCTTGCTCTTTAGTTGCAGTTTTACCTGTTCCAATAGCCCAAACTGGTTCATAAGCAACAACTGTATTTAAAGCATCTTCTTTACTAATGTCTTTATATGCTAACTCAACTTGTTTACCAACAACTTTATTTGTTGTTCCTTTTTCTCTTACTTCTAGTTCTTCACCAACACAAACGATTGGAACTAAACCTTCAGCAATAGCTTTTTTAGTTTTTAAGTTAACTGTTTCATCTGTTTCATTATAATATGCTCTTCTTTCACTATGTCCTAATACTACATAGCTTACACCGATGTTTTTAAGCATTTCAGCTGATACTTCACCTGTATATGCTCCTTCATCTAAATAATGCATATTTTGTGCACCTATTCTTAAATTATCACCTTGTCTTTTTACGAGGTCTCTTAAATAAATTGCTGATGCGCAAATAACAGTTTCAACATTTGATGATTCAGGTAATTTATCGTTTACTTGATAGATAAATTCTAACGCTTCATCACGATTTTTGTACATTTTCCAGTTTCCTGCAATAATTGGTATTCTTTTCATTTTATATTCATCCTTTTCTAAAACATTGGAGGTGTAGAAATCCATAATACTTTAGCATTAGTATTCCCATTATTAACAATATAATGTTCTTTGTTTGCCATATAGTAAAAGGTTTCTCCCTTCTTAATTATATATCTTTTTTTATTTAATACAAGTGTTACTTGTCCTTCTAAAACATAACCGAACTCTTCACCATTGTGTGGATCATCAATTGTTGATTGGCCACCCGCTTCTAAATTAATGATAATTGGCTCCATTTGGTATTTAAGGGCATTTGGAACAATCCAACTAATTCGGTGTTTTAAATCATCATTTTCTTTTTCAAAAAAATCTTCTTTTTTAAAAACAACATTTATTTCTTGCTCATTAGCAAAAAACTCATGAATATTTGTTCCTAGTACTTCTAAAAGAGCAAATAATGTTTGAATTGAAGGAGAAGTTAAGTTATTTTCTAACTGTGAAATATAGCCTTTTGTAAGCTCAAGTCTTGATGCCAACTCATCCTGTGTTAATCCATTACCTAATCTTAAAGCCCTTATTTTTTTACCAATATCAACCATTATTATTTATCCTTTACAGCAACAATACCTGGTAATTCTTTTCCTTCTAAGTATTCTAATGATGCTCCACCACCTGTTGAAATATGGCTGAAACCATCTTCTAGTCCAAATTCAATAACAGCAGCTGCACTATCACCACCACCAACGATTGATGTTAAGTGATCTTTATTATCAGCGATTGCTTTAGCAACGCCTATTGTTCCTTTTGCAAAGTTGCTCATTTCAAATACACCCATTGGTCCATTCCAAACAACTGTTTTTGCATTTTTAATAATTTCACTAAATTCTTTAATTGATTTAGGTCCAATATCTAATCCCATTTCGTCTTTTAAGATGCTATCTACTTCTCTAACGTTTACTTCTGTATCATTACTAAATGCTTTACCTGTTGTAACGTCTGATCCTAAAACAATTTTTCCATTAGCTTTTTCTAATAATTCTTTAGCTAATTCTACTTTATCTTCTTCTAATAAACTCTTACCAATTTCATATCCCATTGCTTTGTAGAATGTAAATGCCATTCCACCACCAATTAATACTGTATCAGCAACTTTTAATAAGTTATTAATTACTTCAATTTTATCAGATACTTTAGCCCCACCTAAAATAGCCACAAATGGTCTTTCTGGGTTTTCTAATGTACCACCAATAAATTTAATTTCTTTTTCTAGTAAAAATCCTGCAACTGCAACATCAATATTATCTGAAATACCTACGTTTGATGCGTGTGCTCTATGTGCTGTACCAAATGCATCATTAACAAATACATCACCTAAGCTTGCCCAGTATTTACCTAATTCTGGATCATTTTTACTTTCTTTTTTGCCATCTAAATCTTCAAATCTTGTGTTTTCAAACATTAAAACTTCACCTGATTTTAAGTTATTGATTGCATTTTCTAAAAGAGTACCTCTTGTTTCAGGAACAAAAGTAACTTCTTTTCCTAGTAATTCTTCTAATCTTTTAGCAACAATGTCTAAACTATTTTTCTTTTTGTCACTTTCTTCTTTAATTCTTCCAAGGTGTGAGAATAAAATTGCTTTACCACCATTTTCAATTACATACTTAATTGTTGGTAGTGCTGCTTGAATTCTATTGTCATCTGTAATGACTCCTCCATGAATTGGAACGTTAAAATCTACTCTAATTAAAACTTTTTTGTCTTTTACGTTTATGTCACGTACTGTTAATTTTGCCATTTATATTCTCCTTTTTTTGTTGTTTGTATTTTAACTATATTATAACACTTTTATATATCATTTTCTATTAGTAAATACGTTTTCATTTTTACCAATAGTTAAGTTTATTCAAGTAATTTTTAATATTTATTATCTTATCTTCTTGCCCTTTTAGATAACTAATACTTCTATTAATCTCTAATTTTTCACCATTTTTAAAAATAATATTTGTTTTATTATTAATAGAAACTGACTTTTCTATATTTATGTAGTTAATCCATATATTATTATAATCTTTAATGTTTCTGATAGATATTAAAATGATTTTATCATTAATGTAGACTGGGATATTATATTTGTAATTAAAAATTATTTTAACTGAATTTAAGTATGCATCAAGATTACTTAAATTAAGTTTCAACATATAATCAACAACGTATAATATTCTTTCTCGGTAACTAATAACTTCATTTTCTAAAAATAGTGTTGATCCAAGGCTACTATTAATCATATAGTTTAGATTTTGATAAATCTCTAAATCATAAGTTGATTTAATTGTTTTTGGTTGATTAATATTACTAATATAACAACGCTCTTCCAACTAAATCACCTCTATTATTATACCATATTAGAGATTTATTACTTAAATTACTTAAAAAATGTAATTTAAGTAGATAACTTGATATAAATTAATTAATCTTAAAAAAAACTATACTCCTTGGAATATAGTTATGTTAATTATTTTTTATTCTTCTTTTTATTTCTAATAACGAAAAATATTACAATTACAGAAACTGGAACAATAATTATTAAAAGTGGAATTATAAAGACAATTACTTGAACAAATGAATGGAATAAAATAACCGTACTATCCCACCCTGCATTAAATGATCTACTAACCTTATTACTTAAAGTAGGTGGTTTAGGACTTGATTTAGGTCCATGAATCCAAAGATTAACAGTACTATAATCTACTAATGAATCATATTCTAAGAGTTGTCTTTCAATTCTAATTAATTCTTGATCAACTTCGCCTATTCTTCTATTAATCATAATCATATCGTTAATAGAAGCATTTTCATATAATTCCATTAATCTTTCTCGCTCTTTAGTTAAAGCATCTTTCTTAGATGCAATATTTATATAATCAAGTGAGACATCCTTACTTTCTAGTTTATAATTTGTTGTTTCATAATCATTTTTTAATCCGTTTAAAAATGCATTTAATCTACTTGTTTTAATTCTAATTGTTAAATAGTTATTATTTTCTGTTAAATTTTCTTCTTGAACCCACTCACTACTATCTAGTAGTGCCTTAATTTTAGTAGTAGTTTCACCTAAATTATTAGTTTTAATTGATAAGTGAGCAGTATAGATTATCTTTCTGTTTGAATTATCAGCAATAACTGAACTACTTCCTCCTTGTTCTTCGCTACCTCCATTATCTCTTGGCCCATTACTTGAGTTACATCCAACTAAGAGTAACAGTGTTAGAAAAATTAATGGTACTAAGAAAAGTTTTTTAAACATAATTGAGTCTCCCCCTTCTTTATATTTTTAGTATACCATAATTATAAAAAAAATAAAAAGGTGTTTTCACACCTTTAAATTAACTCAATTGATTGTTCATTTATAATTTCAATATTAAATGCATTTATAATTACTTTATTTCTAAAATGACTTCTAACTAAAATAAAACCAGCTAGCATTGCCCCAAGTGTATCTACTACTAAATCAACCATTGTATATAGTAGGGCTTTTTGGCCGACAAAATCTATTCCTGAATTAATATCTTGGTAACGTTGCATGTTATTTCCAAATATAAAGTCAACACCAAATTCATATATCTCCCATAAAGTTCCGATTGTTACTGATGCCAAAAATGCAATGACAATTATTTTTATCATATGTTTATCATAGTCTTTAAAGAAACATTTAATAATAGAAAATGAAATAACTAAAATTATTCCCCCGTTTAAGAAATGAATAACTGTATCATAGTGACTTAGAACTTGATATAACTTAAAACCAAACCCACTGCCTACTGATAAAATCATTGAAGTAAGTAACATTATATATAATGCATTACTAATTTCTATATTAAATCTTTTTAAGATTTCTGGTAAAAATGTTGTAAGTAATACAACAGCCATTGAAGGAATAAATATATCTAATTCTAGAGATCCTGTTTACCCTAGATTAACCATAATTTGCATCATTGCAATTCCAATTAAAGTTAAACATATTATCCTTATTGTCAAACTAAACTTTTTTAACATCAAATCACTCCTTGAAATTATCCTAAAGAACCTTCCATTTCAAGTTTAATTAATTGATTTAGCTCAATTGCATACTCCATTGGTAGTTCTTTAGCAAATGGTTCAATAAAGCCCATGACAATCATCTCTGTCGCTTCAGCTTCAGTTAAACCTCTACTCATTAAATAAAATAATTGGTCTTCACTTATCTTAGAGACAGTTGCTTCATGTTGTAAAAATACATCACTATTTTTAACAACGTTAATTGGTACTGTATCACTTGTTGAAATACCGTCTAATATAATTGTATCACACTCTATATTACTTCTAGCACCTTTCGCTAATTTCCCAAAATGTACTTTCCCACGGTAATTTACTGCTCCACCACCACGGCTTATTGACTTAGAAATAATGTTACTTGTTGTGTTTGGTGCAAGATGGATCATCTTTGCTCCTGCATCTTGCCATTGTCCTTTACCGGCAAAAGCAATACTAATTGTTGAACCCTTAGCACCTTCTTCAAGTAAGACACATGATGGATATTTCATAGTAATTTTAGATCCTAAGTTTCCATCAATCCATTCCATATGAGCATCTTTTAAAACATGAGCTCTTTTTGTCACTAAGTTTAAAACATTATCGCTCCAGTTTTGGATTGTTGTATAACGACAATACCCACCTTTTTTAACAATAATTTCAACATTAGCGTTATGTAAGCTTTCACTACTATATGTTGGTGCTGTACATCCTTCAATGTAATGTAGGTGAGCACCTTCATCAACAATAATCAGTGTTCTTTCAAATTGTCCTTGTTGTTCGGCATTAATTCTAAAATATGACTGTAATGGTTTTGATACTTTAACACCCTTAGGTACATAGATAAAAGTTCCACCACTCCAAACAGCACTATTTAATGCTGCATATTTGTTATCATTATTTTTAATTACTGTTCCAAAATATTCTTTAACTAATTCAGGATATTCTCTAAGACCTGAATCCATGTCTAGAAAAACAACACCAAGCTCTGTTAATTCTTCTTCGGTTGCGCTATATGCAGCTTCACTATCAAACTGACCAACAACACCACCCAAATAGTTTCTTTCTGCTTGGGGAATACCAAGTCTTTCAAATGTTTCTTTAATCTTTTCAGGTACTTCTTCCCAAGTGTTTTTTACGCCATCAACATAAGTTTTATAATATGTAATTTCTTGAAAATCAATATCATTTAAATTTGGTCCCCATGTTGGATTTTTGATTTCTAAGAAGTTCTTAAAACTTTCAACTCTAAAATCTGTCATCCATTTTGGTTCATTTTTTATTTTACTGATCGTTCTAACGATCTCTTCATTTAAACCTTTACCTATATCAATTGTAGGTTTAGCATCAGTTTTAAAACCAAATTGATACTCACCGACAATATTATCTACTTTTTTTAAATTGTCTTCCATAATATTAAACCTCCTCGTTTAATAACCCTTTTTCAATTGCTTTCCAAGCAAGACTTGCACATTTTACTCTCGCTGGAAACTTAGAAACTGTACTATATGCTAGGGCATCACCCTTTAAAATATCTTTATTGTATTCTTTACCCATTACAAGATTATAAAATTCATTAATAATATTTAATGAATCATCTTTATTTAAATTTTTTAAAGTGTTGGTCATAATACTTGCTGATGAACAACAAATTGAACAACCAGTTCCAAGTTGTCTAATATCTTTAATGACATTATCTTCTACCTTTAACTGAATAACAACATCATCACCACAAGAGGGATTATTAACATGTATTGTTAAATAAGTACTATCATCTACTAAGCCTTTATTATGTGGATATTTATAATGATCCATTATAATATCACGGTATAAATTACTAAAATCCATATTAATCGCCAAACCCTTCAAAAAAATTACTTGCTTCATTTAATGCACTAATAAATTTATCAACATCTTCTTTTGTGTTATATACACTAAAAGAAGCTCTAAGTGTTGCATTTACCTTTAAAAAACGATGTGTTAAATCATTACAGTGTTTACCTGCCCTTACATAGACATTTTTACTATCTAAGATACTTACTATATCATGGGGATGAATATTTGCAATGTTAAATGTAATTAAAGGACTATCACTATTTAAATTGTATATTTTAATTCCTTTAATATTTTTCATTTGTTCTAACGCATAATCTTTAAGTTTTATTTCATGTTTAAACATTTTATCTGTATCAATTTCATTTAAAAATTTAAAAACTTCCTTAAAAGCAATTACTTCAGCAATAACTGGAGTTCCAGCCTCAAATTTATAGGGAATATCTTTGAAATCCATATAGTCGATATTAACGCTATTGGCCATTTCACCACCAAATTCAAATGGTCTAATTTCCTCTAATAACTTTTTCTTACCATATAAAACACCAACACCATTTGGTCCAAATATTTTATGCGCACTAAATGCTAAAAAATCAACATCTAAATCTTTAACATCTATTTTTGTATGAGCAACCGATTGTGCAGCATCTACTATCACTATTGCACCTTTTTCGTGTGCTAGTTTCGCAATGCTTTTAACATCTACTAAATGTCCAAGTACATTAGACATTTGATTGATTGCTACTACCTTAGTTTTATCACTTAAAACTTTATTAAAATTATCTATGGTAATTCTTCCTTCTTCATCTAGTGGAATATAAACTAACTTAGCTTTTTTAATCTCACAAATATTCATCCAAGGAAGAATACTTGAGTGATGCTCAAGTTCTGATGTTATAATCTCATCGCCCTCATTAATCATGTTTGCTAAACTATTAGCAAGTTTATTCAAGCCATCAGTCGTACCTTTCGTAAAAATGACTTCAGAAAGACTTGAATTGATGTACTTTGAAACTAACTCTCTAGTCTCTTCAAATGCTTCTGTGGCTAAATATGAGAGTTTATAGGCACCCCTATGAACATTTGTTCCATTATTTACATAATAGTCATTTAGACTATCAATAACTGTTTGTAATTTCAAACTAGATGCAGCACTATCTAAGTAGCTTACATCTTTGTTTTCTTTAAAAAATGGAAATTTTTCTTTAATTTTTAAATTCAAAATAATCAGATCCTTACGTTTACTAATTCAACAAATTTATCTTTTAATACTTCATCATCAATTTCATCAATTAATGGACGTAAAAATCCATTAATAATTAAACGCTCTGCATCTTCTTTTCTAAGTCCGCGACTTTGAAGATAATACATTGCATCTTCATCTAACTTACCAACGGTTGCTGCATGTCCAGCACCTTCTAAATCATATTCATCAATTATTAAAATTGGGTTTACTTCAACTATTGCATCATCTGATGTAATAATACCTCTTAATGTTTGATAGACGTTTGAATGTTTCATGCCGTTATCAATTTTTTCAATCCCATTTAAAATAACTCTACCTTTTTTATTTGCAATCCCAACACAAGTCATTTCACCATTTGTGTAAGGTGCTTTGTGATTCATATAAACATCAATCTTTTGATCATGAGAATCACTTGATACCGCAACAGCCTTAATTTTAACGGTTGCACCACGACCTAAGACATTAACATCAAGTTTAGCAGTTAAGACATTGCTTACTAAACCTGCAAGTATTAAGACGTTCGAATCTTTATTAATGTTAAACTCATGATTAATTACTGCCTTATTACTTTCAAGTGCAGAAATTAGTAAATATTTAACATTAGAATTATCTAGCACATTAAATTTAATACTGTAATTATCATCAGATTTATCATTACCTAGTACTTCTAAAATAACTTTTAAATCACTATTTTTACCAACTACAAATTCTAATGTTTCATTTGAGTCATTTAATAAAGTAATTTTAAGTGGTTCATCAAGTACTGTATTATCTGGTACAAGCAGTCTTCCATTTTCAAGTTTTATAAAAGTACTTAATGTATTTTCAACAATTTCATGGTTCTTAATAACAATAACCGCCATTATTAATTACCTTCCTTAAAATCAATACCTAATTCTTCCCTAACCCATTCATATCCATTAGCATCAATCTTAGCGATTAATTCAGCTCCACCTGTTAATACAATTTTTCCGTCAATCATAATATGAACGTGAGTTGGTTTAATATAGTCTAAAATTCTTTGGTAGTGAGTAATTAAAACACAACCAAAATCTGGACCAACCATATTATTAACATTTTCACCAACAATCTTTAATGCATCAATATCTAGACCTGAGTCTATTTCATCTAAGATAGCAATTTTTGGTTTTAATGTTTTAAGTTGTAAGATTTCATTTCTCTTACGTTCTCCACCACTAAATCCTTCATTTAAGTATCTATGTGGTAAATCTTTACGCATTTTTAAATCGGCTGCATTATCTTCATACATCATAATGAAATCAATTAATCCCATTTCAGCACCAGTTGTTGCTCTTACAGCTTGACGCATAAAGTCACTATTTGTAACACCTGGAACTTCTGATGGATATTGCATTGCTAAAAATAAACCTGCTCTTGCACGTTCATCTACTTCCATTTCTAATAGATCTTCATCATCTAGAAATGCTTCACCACTAGTCACTTCATATTTTGGGTGTCCCATTAATGCACTAGCAAGAGTACTCTTACCTGTACCGTTTGGTCCCATAATTGCGTGTACTTCTCCTGAGTTAACTACTAGATTAACTCCTTTTAATATTTGATTGTCTTCAATTTTAACTTGAAGATCATTAATTACTAATTTCGACATACTTCATCTCCTTAATTTAAGTTCTTTATTATTATATAATAAATATGTAATTTATTCCATTTAAAAGATAAAGCTTATATAAAAGTAGTAAAAAACTCATGAGTGAATCTACAATAATTAAAAAGTGTTTAAGTGTAAGTGAAGAATTAAATGAAGTATACAAACTATATGATTATTTTCAAACTAGTACTAATCACGTATTTGAAAGTTATGATAAAGCAATTATATTTATTAATGACTATGTCAATAAAATGTTTAATTCAAAAATACCAGTGTTCTATTCTCTAGCAAAGTTATTTATTAATTGGAAGAAGGAAATAGCTTTTTCTTTATGTTTAGAAAACAATCACAGTAACAATAAAAGATATACTAATGGATTTATTGAAGGTGTTAATAATTTTATAAAGACATTTAGAAGAATGTCTTATAACATTAGAGATTTAAATAGGTTTAAAACTAGAATAATATCATCATTCAATCAAGAGTTCATGATAAAAGCATAAAAAAACTTGATTATCACATTGTGAGAACCAAGTCTTAATTTAGATTTATTTTGTTAACCCCTATTTTGACATTCAACAAAAAAATTTAAAGTGCTTATAAATGTTTTATTAACAAAATTACGGATGGTATTAATAATAATAATAATGAGTGAGTGAATATTACTCTATAATAAAATGGCGGAAGCGGATTATCTTGAATGTTTTTCATATAATCATAGTAACTAACATTGGGTTTTTTCCCTATAAGCATTCCTAAAAATGTTTTAGTTCCATGAACTAGTGGTGAAAATACATTGTGGTTATACACAAACATTGCCCAAGCAACAGTAAATTCCACAACAAAAGCAAACCATAATGCATTAGTTATAGCCATCGAGTCGGATCTATATTGCCACTTTAAAGAAAACCAAACTAAAAATGCAGCAAACAAAGTAAGAAAAATATTTAGTATAATTATTTTTTTTATTATACTTTTTTTCTTATTAGGTACTTTTTTAACTAAGGCATCTTTTTCTTTAGCTTCTACTACTTCTTCCTTTATAAGAAAATCATCATTTGAAGATTCTTCATTTATAAACTTAAATTTATCTTTGTTACTCATTTATTCAGCCCCATCTAAAAAACAATATTTACATATTTGCTTTACAGCATAATAATAAGCCTTATTAGGATATCTTTTCTTAGCCCTTAAAAAATAGACTGAATTGTTTTTAACAAAATATCCTACATTTAAATTAATTAAATAATTTGCTCTTTCTTTAAACATAATAACTGATTCTAATTCTTTTTTATTATCTTTATTAAAATCATTATATTTTTTAAATTGGAGAACTATTTGTCTTCTCACTTTTTTTGCATTTTTATAATCCATGTATAATTTATTAATTGCACCATCAACTGTATCACTATAGAAATTAAAGTCATAGGTTTTAGCAACAATTACTATTGTTAGTGTTTCACCATTACCAATTAAGTCCTTAAGTTTTTTGTCAAATTTATAAAATAAAACAAAAGTTGTATCTTGATAGCCTCTCTCAAATCCTAAATTTCTAAAATTATTAAGCCAACTTTCAGTATAAATTTTTCTCTCCAACTGGATTACGCCTAAATCTTCTTTAACCATACGTAGATATGAGTAATTCATCGAGTAAAAATTTAACTTATTTCTTAAATAATTAAGTAAAAATAATATAGAAAGTCCATAGATTAAGTATAAAGAATAAAATAAATTATCCTCTATACGAGAGTAACGTCTTAGCATAAAAAACAACCAGACACTCAATATTAGCAAAAAAATTATAAGAAAGAGAATTAAATTTCTCTTTCTTTTATACATTGATAATTTATCCATTTTATTTTAGTTCCCAAATTGCATATATGCTAAGAGCACCAATATGATCAAATGTTTCACCATTATTAAACCATACACCAGTTCCATCTGCAGATGTATTCCAACCTTTGAATGAATATTTTTCATGTGTAAAACTACTAAATGTTTCAAATGAAATTATAGAATCAAATTGAACTGATCTTGAACTTGGTTTTTCAGGTCCTTCATTTTCAACTGGGAAGTTTACATTAAAAGTAACATTACTTGTTAAAGGTTTCCAGTGTGCAAAAAGTTTAATGTCTTTAGGTTCTTTTGAAGGGATTGATTGATAACCAAAATCACCTGGTTTTGTTGCAATATTACCATTTGAATCTAGCCATTCATATAAATACCAAGATACAAATGTATAACCTCTTTTTCCTGTAGGACGTGGTAATGTTTTTGATTCGCCTACAGTAAATTTAGTTGGAGCATTGTCAGGAAGCACTCCACCATAAACTTCATATTCAATATTATAAATAGCAGCTTCCCATTTTGCATAAATAATTATTGATGTCTGTAATTCAAATGTTTCAAAAACAAACGGAATAGTTCCAGATACATCTTCGAACCAACCTTTAAATGTAAAACCAACTCTAATTGGATCTTCTTCAGGTTTTTCTATAAGTGAACCTTTTTCTAAATTGAAATAAGAAAGTGGTGGAGCCTGATCATTTTTATAAGTGAAGAAAATGACATTTAAACTATCGTCATATACTTTTTTATCTCTACATGCAACAAGTGTTACACTTAGAAAAGTCATAAAAACTAAAAGTATTATTTTTTTCATTTTGACTCACCTTTTCCTTTCTTTTTAGCTAAATCATTTTGTTTTTGATATTCAATTAACATTTCCTTAAATTCTTTATCATTTGCATAAACCATATGGTTTGGTGCTATTTCACGCATTTGTGGTTTATCAACACTATAATCGTGCTCTAAAGCTGGATTATAGTTAATTCTTTTTCTACCTTTTTCATAGTCTGGATCAGGTTGGGGAATAGCAGATAATAGTGATTTTGTATATTTATGCATAGGGTGTTTAAATAACTCTTCTGATGTTGCAAGTTCAACAATCTTTCCATTATTCATTACGGCAATTCTATCACAGAAAAATCTTACTAATGATAGATCATGAGCAATAAATAAAATTGTTAATCCTAATTCATTTTTTAGTTCAGTTAACAAGTTAATTACTTGTGCTCTAATTGATACATCTAAAGCAGAGATTGGTTCATCAGCAATAATAAAATCAGGATTCATAACAAGTGCTCTTGCTATACCAATTCTTTGACGTTGTCCACCACTAAACTCATGTGGATATCTTGACACATATTCAGGTGCTAAACCAACTAATTCTAATACTTCTTTAACCTTAGCATCAATTTCTGCATCAGTATGTCTTTTTTGTATAATTAAACCTTCAGAAATAATTTCCTTAACTGTCATTCTTGGATTAAGTGACGAAATTGGATCTTGGAAGATCATTTGCATTTGTCTAGAATGAACTAAAGATTCTTTTGATTTATTAATTTTAATAGCTTTAGCAATTTTTTCTTTTTCAATATTGATTAATTCACGTGATTTATTTAATAGTGATTTTTTATCATCCAAATAAGTTTTTAATTCTTGAATAGTTTTCTTGTTCTTTTCAAGTTTACCTATATTTTCTTTAGCCTGATCATTCAACTCTTTAATTTTAATATTAAGTTCTGCAAGATCTTCTTTTAATTTAGTTTTAACATTAGTAATATCACGTTTAATTTGTTCAAAGTTGGGTTTATTATTAATAATTTTAATCTTATCTTCTTCATATTTTTGTTTTAAAACATTAATATCATTTTCTTTTTCAATATTAAGTTTTTTAAGTTCTTCTTTTGCAACTGAAAGTTCAATAATATCTTTTTTTGCTTCTTCGATCAATGGCGTAAACTTATTAATAAGTAATTCTAATGCTGAATTATTTTCTTCATTTACTTTTCTTAACTCTTCTTCTCTTTGTGCCTTAGTTAATGCAGCAGAATCTTTTATTGCATCTTTCTTTTGGCTAAAAACAACATTTTGAATTGATACTTCTTTTTTATATTCAATTTCCGCTTGATTTTTTGACTTGTTTAAAATATTTTCTTCTTTTTGATTAAAGTCAAAAATAATTTTATTAATATCTACGTTTAATTGATTTTTTAATTCATATAATGATTTCTTATAATGAACCTTTTTAGAATTTATTTTATTAATTTCATTATTTGCATTTTCTTTTAAGATATCTTTTTTATTAGTTAAAAGAGCTATTTCTTTTCTTGTTGCAGATTTAATATTATAGACTTCTGTTTTATACTTATCTAAAAATCTAATTTCTTTTTTAGTTTCACGTTTAATTTTGCGAATTTGTACTGTGTTTCCTCTGTAACCTGCACCAATTAATTCACCATTCAAAATTGTATATCCATTAGTAGGTTCATAAAGCTTCATTATTGTTCTTCCAGCAGTTGTTTTACCACTACCAGATTCACCAACAATACCAAAAACTTCTCTTTTATAAACATCAAAACTGATATTGTCTACTGCTGGAACAATTAATTTATCTTTACCACGCCCAACATTGAAATGTTTTTCTAAATTTCTAACTTCTAATACTGTTTCATTATAATCAATTTTATTATTTTTGTTGGACATCTTTCAAAATCCTCCCTCTATTAGCTTTTAAGATTTTAACAGCCTCAGGTAAATCAACTTCTGGAGCATCTGGATGTAATAACCAGGTTGCTGCATAATGAGTATCACTTACCTTAAATAAAGGTGGTTCTTCTTCAAAATCTATTTTCATTGCATATTTATTTCTTGGAGCAAATGCATCTCCCTTAACTTCATAAATTAAGTTTGGTGGTGTACCAGGAATTGCATCTAATTTTTTTGAACTAGCAAGGTTTGGCATTGAAGATAATAATGCCCATGTATAAGGGTGCTTTGGATTATAGAATATGTCTTCTGCAGTTCCAATTTCAACAATTTTACCTGCATACATAACAGCAATTCTATCGGCAACGTTAGCCACAACACCTAAATCGTGAGTAATAAAAATCACTGATAAGTTTTTCTTTACTTTAAGATCATTAATTAATTCTAAGATTTGTCCTTGAATTGTAACGTCAAGAGCTGTTGTTGGTTCATCGCATATTAATAATTCAGCATCATTTGCAAGAGCAATAGAAATAACTATTCTTTGTCTCATCCCACCAGAAAACTGGAATGGATATTGGCTATATCTTTTCTCAGCATTATTTATTCCAACTGCTTCCATCAATTCAATAGCTTGTTTTTTTGCCAAATCTTTTGGCATGTTAAGTTTAAAAATCAATGCTTCCGCAATTTGTTTACCTACTGAAACAATAGGGTTTAATGAACTCATTGGGTCTTGGAAAATCATTGAGATTTTTGAACCACGTACTTCATGGAACTGATCTTCTGGTAAATGCATTAAGTTTCTATCTTCATACATAATAGAACCTTTTTCATAAATTGAGTTCCCGGCAAGTAATCCTAAGATTGCTCTTGATGTAACACTTTTACCTGAACCTGATTCACCTACAATTGCAAGTGTTTCTCCTCTTTTTAAATCAAAAGAAACACCTCTTAATGCGTGTAAAATACCGTATTGAGTTTTAAAAGAAATTGTTAAGTCTTCGACTGATAAAATTGTATCTTTATTCATCTTACTCAACTCCTCTCAAAGATGGATTAAATGCATCTCTTAAACCATTACCAAACAAGTTAAATGCTATCATTAATATAGCAATATAAAGTGATGGGAATAATAATACATGTGGATGTAATTGCATAACTTTTTGTCCTTGATCAATTAGCATACCAACACTAGTTGCATCTTTATAATTAATAATTCCTAAGAAAGAATATGATGCCTCAGTAAATACAAAGGCAGGAATTGCTAGAGCATATCCTGTAACAATTAAACCTAATGTATTAGGGAAAATATGTTTAACCATAATACGTGCATCTGATGCACCAAGAGTTCTTGCTGCAAGAACATATTCTCTATTTTTGAAACGATAAAACTGCATTCTACCGGTTCCATACGAACCTATCCATCCGGTTGCAGTAAAGGCTATAACAACAACCCATAGTTCAGTACCAAATCTCAAGGTTAATAAGGTAATAACCGTCATGAATGGAATGGATGAAACTATTTCTACAAATCGATCAAATAGTAAATCTAAAACACCACCATAATAACCAACAATAGATCCTAATATTAGACCGATTGATGTATTAACAATTAAAACTAAAAGAGCCATAATTAGTGATATTCTTGCACCCTTCCAAATTTCAAGGAATAAATCTTCTCCTCTTTCATTTGTTCCAAACCAAAAATATGTATCTTCTGGTAATTGGTTAAGTGCTTGTTTAAATCTATCAACTTTTACGATATATTGATAATTAGTGATTGAAGGATCATTAATATCCTTTGATTCAATAATATCTAATAATTCAATAATATAATTTTTTTCTAAATATTCTTCAAATTGTTCTTTTGTTAAAATAATTTTAACCGATTCATTCGGATCTTTATTTGTACCACTTTTTTCATTTTCTTTTATTATTCCAAAATAATCAATTGGCATATATGAAATAGTGTAGTTAACAAATTTATAATAATCAACTTTTACTACAAAATCACTTACATTTGCATAGTCCGGATGATTTGGATTATCCATTAGTTCTTGTGGAAGACCTGATAAGATAATTCCTTCTCCATACTCGTTTTGTGCCATATGTAATAAGAATTCTTTCCCTACTGTTAGTTTTTTTGTCCCATCAAAAATACCAAGTTTTTCTAAACCTGGGATTTTCGGTGTTAAAAACTGAAATCTTTGTGCATCAGTTTTGTTATCCTGTGGCAGAGTGTATTTCTTTAAAGAAGGGCCAAAAATTACTAAAAAGAAAATGAAACATATAATAATGAATGCTACTAAAGATGCTTTATTTTTCTTAAATCTATTCCATGAATCTTTATAATAACCAATTTCGATTGTTTCTAATGGTTGATCTTTAATAATGAAGTCATCATCATGACTAAAAACTAATTTTGATTTATCTATTTTTTTACTCATGATAATTTTCCACTCCCTACTCTTACTCTTGGGTCAACAAGAGAATACGAAATATCACCAACGATACTTGATAATAGTCCAATAAATTGACTAAATACTGTAATTAACATTAACAACGCATAGTCACGTCCATTAAATGCTTGTAAATAAAGTCGTCCTGTTCCATCAACTCTAAAAATCTTTTCAGTAATCATGCCCCCACTTATAACACCAATAATACCAATAAAAATTCCTGGTAAAAATGGAACCATAGCATTCTTTAAGGCGTGTCTAAATGTTGCTTGACGTTTAGTTAATCCTTTTGATCTTGCTAGCAACATATAATCTTGTGTTAATTGTTCTGTTAATTCAGCTCTAACGCTTCTTGCAAAGCCTGGAATACTTGTAATAGTTAATACCGCAACAGGTAAGATATAGGTACTTATACCATATAGGAATCCTTTTTCAGCAAATTCCGAACTAGTAGCAATAAATAAACTTGGAGCCCATCCTAATTTAAAGTAAAAAACATACTGTGATAGAATAGCAGTTACGAAATAAGGTACTGATATAAAAACCATTATTCCAATTGATATAATTGTATCTGGTAATTTGTTTTTCTTTAAGGCTGATAAAACACCTAAACCAATAGCAAGTGGAATAGATAAAATATATGGGATTAAGTTAATTTTAATTGTTGCTGGAATTTTACTAAAATAAACACTTGAAACATCTCTTTTTAAAATTGTTGAGAATCCAAAAGTATGATTTACAAAAATATTTCTAATCCAATAGAAAAATTGAACGACAATAGGCTTGTCCCATCCTTCCATTTTTTTGTAGGTTTCATACCAGTCATCACCTGTCATTGGTGGCTGAACGAAATTGTCAGGTAATAATTTTATAAAGTAGAAAACAAGAAATACTGTAATTACAAACGTGATTAACATTAATCCTATTCTCTTTAGTAAATATCTTAACATTTTGTCATCTCCTCTTAATTTTATTATTAAATAATAATTATGTTATTTTATATTTTAACAAAAATAATCCTTTTAATCAACATAAAAATTCTAAAACCTCTTTTTAATGTTCATAAAAAGAATCCTGGAAGGTTTTATTACCCTCCAGGCCTTCTTATTAAAAATTAGTTATTCTAATGTTTAACCAAAGAAATCTTTGTCTGTGTTTAAGTAACGGTATCTTGCAGCTCCCCATCCAAATCCTGAATGGTATTCTGGCCATGTTACTACAACGTTTGGTGCATATATTGTTGCTGATGATCTTGTAACTGTTGGAATAACTGGAACATGCTTAAAGAATACTTTTTCCATTGCAGCAACTACTTTCCAAACTTCTTGTGTTGCTCCACCAAATGGTTCTGATGCAGTTCCATCATATGGATTATCGTAGTTAATCATGATATCAGCAATATCATTTAATTCCCCTACATAAATACCTGCAGCTTTTCCATCTTTTTCTTGTAATGCGTCATATAATCTTAATGTTCCATCTAATTCTTTATCAACATAGTATTGACGAGGATTTTCCATTAAGAATTCATATGTTGGTGTTAAATCGATTGTTACTTCTTCAAAGTAGTAGTCAGCATATCCTTTTGGATTTGCTTCTGAAACTTTTGATTTATCATATGGTTGTGATAATCCTAATGATCCACCACCAATCATATCGCCTAAGAATGCGATAGCTGGGAATTGCCATTGAACACCAGCACTTGAGCCAAATCCAACAGCATTCATTGTGATATCAAAGTTCCATTCTCTAATTTCTTTTCTAAATGCTTGACCTGTATTGTATGTAATATTGATTGTTAGTTTATCTTTCCCAAATAATTCTTCGTATGATGTTTTAATATAATTTGCTAGTGATTTTGAGAAATCATCATCTTCACTCAACAGTTCAATTTGTGCTGCGCCAGTGTTTCCTGCTGCTAACCATGCTGCATGTGCATCATTAAATAATGATTTTGCACGGTCCTGCATAAATCCGTTTGTTTCAGAATTAATACCTAATTCTTCTAAAACTGCCAAGTGATCAGGTGATTGTGAATAGAACAATGGATCTTGTACATATGCTTTTATATCAAGTGGTGTAACCGTTAATGATGGTGTGTTTGGTGCAAATACGTTTGTTGCATAATAGTTTCTGTTAAATCCATATAACAATGCTTGTCTAAATCTTGCATCAAACATGATTGTTGATTGTTCTTTTTTATCTGTTCTTTCTGCTAAGTTAATTAAAATATTTGATGGAAAACCATTCCATGAACTAAATACGTTTGGTCTTTCATTGTATTTTGCATAGTAATCTTTGTTTAATCCAGCAACTGATAATTTACCTTGATCGAACAATTGCATTCTTTGGTGAATATCATCAACAACTTGGATAACTTGACTCTTATAGTTAATCGTTCCTTTTAATACATAATCATAATTTTTGTTTAAAACTAACTTTTGATTTTCATCCCATGTTTTAATAATGTAAGCACCATATGATACGAATGGTGACTCTGGTGTACCATAAGTTGATTTTGTTTTGTCTGCTGTTAATGATTTTGTAAATTTGTCAGGGTGAACTAAATTCATATCACCAAATCCAACTGCTTGTGATTGACTAATTGCTTCATTTGTTTTTAACGCAAATGTATAATCATCAATTACTTCAAAACCAACTTCATCCCAAGTTACATCACCTTTATAGTATTCGTAAGCATTTAAGATAGGGAAACCATTTTTATTTTCTTCTGTCTTATAGTATAAGTTTGCACGGAAGTTATTTTGTTCTTTTGATAAGAATTGTTTTAATGTAAATTCCCATGTTTTTGCAGTAACAGGAGTCCCGTCTTCAAATTTAACATCTCTATTTAAGTGGAATACCCATTCTGATTTTTTAATTTTCGTAGCTTGATCACGGTCGTAATTCCCATTTTCATCTAAGTATTCATTTCCTTCAGCGTCAGTTGGGTATTTTGTAGCACCAACTAATATATATTTATAGTCTAACGCTTCAACAGAGAATTCTTTTCTTTCAATCTTTGAAAAATCCGCTGGATAATCAGCAACACCTTGTTTGATTGCTAAATCCCAGTCAACTTCTGTCGAGTAAAGAGGTGTTGACATTAAGTCCATATAATCTGATTCATGACTATACTCTGTTGTTAGAGGGTTTAAAATTAATGATGCATCAGATGTAATACTTGAGAAGTATGTTTCACCGTCTGTATATGATGCAGTTTTTGAATTAATTGGTTCCCAATATGCATATAGAGTAAGAGCTTTTTTAGTATTTAATGGGAATTTAACTGCTTCTGTTTCTAACCATGTTAATCCTGGTTTACCTGTAAACCAACCACCAAATCTAAAACCTTCTCTATTTGGTTGTGTTGGAGCAGTAACTTCTCCACCTGTATGTCCTAATTTTAAAGTATTTACTTGTTCAGCTACTCTTGATCTGAATCTTACAACAACTTCGTCTGTCCAAACAGCATAAAGTTTTGTATCTTTTTTAATTACATTATGTTCGAAATTAAATTCTTCACCTTTACCTTCTTTGTTTGTAAACCAACCAAAGAAATTTAGTGTTGCGTGTGTTGGAACATTTGGTTCAATCGCAAATTTATTTTTAGCCACTATTTGTGTTTCAACTTTAGATCCACCTTGTGTATCAAATGTTACTTTTAGTTCTTTTTTTGAACATGCTACTAAAGTAACTGCTAATATCACAACTAATAATCCTGATAATATTCTTTTCATTTTTTCTCTCCTTCCAAAATATGGTTTGAGTTATTCTATATCATTTTTTTTCAATAGTCAAGATTTTCAACAAAAAAAACGCATTTCCAAGAATGAAAGCGTTTTCTTATCATTAAATATTAAATATTTGCCTTAATTATATAATTATTTATGATAAAAATTATACTTAATTCATTTAAAACACTAATTTATTGATATCTTTAGTTCGTTTGCATCATAAATATTATCCAAATAATAATCGGGGCTAATTCCAGTTTCAATAGATTCATATCTTTTATTAGTTAAAACCATATTACTGCTTAAGTTAATTACAGATCCATTAGGGAATATAAAAAATCCAATTGAAGATGCACCGCCACTAGATTTTTGTCCAAGTGTCTTAATATTTAATTCTTTAGCAATACTTATAGCTAAATTAGCTGCACTAAATGTTACGCTAGATTGTTTAAAATAATATTTGTAATTATCGTATGCACTTTTTTCTCCCTTAACTCCATAAGATACTTTCTCATTTGTTAACGGGTTTTTAGCATGGTACCATATTTCATCATTTGTAAATAAAGTAAACATGCGTAAAACAGCACCTAGATTGCCACCAGTATTTAGACTTAAATCAATAACAATGTTTTTTGTTCCTATTTTTGCATTTTTAATTACTTCTTCTAATTTAACGGGTGTATCAACATCAAATTCTAATATATATATAATAAGCGTTTCGTTATTATCAATATATTCAAAATCCATATCATTTAAATTTATATAACCATTTTTAACACCAAAATGTTTAAATGCACTATCAACTACCAAATCCATTCCATCATAAAAGTTTTTAGTATTTGGGCTCAAATTTTTACTATTAAAGCTAAGACTCCATAAATTATTATTAATATAACCTTTTGTTCTGTGTGAACTATGTAGATCATCTAGTTTCATTGTTACATTAAAAATACTTTTGTTTGAGTCTTCTTTTAAAAACTCTTCTTTATTTATATAGTCTTTTGCCTTAATAATATTTCTTTCTTCCTTCAACCCATAAAAGTAATCAATAACAAATAAATAGAAATTATAGTTATCTAGCTTCATCTGATCCGTTTCTTTTTTATTATTATAACTAGACTTTAAGATTTTTTTATAAGATAAATCATCCGTATAAGCAGTATCTATTCCGTATATCACATCACCATTAAAGAAGGTATCAAAATAGCTACCTTGATTAAAAATAAGATTTATTATTGGAAGAGGCATTATGAAATTATCTTCAATGAGTTTTATATCAAAATCATATTCTGATAAATTATAAGTAATTCCACTACCTTTTGTATATACCGGACCAAGATTAATTAAACCTTCAGAAAAGTTAGTTTCTGTTTCCTTTAAATATGCATAAAAGAAGTCTTCACTATTAACCTTTATCTCATCTGTTTTAGCATCAATTATCATTTGATAGTTATCTGATTCTAAATTAGATGTCACTTCAAAGTTAATTAAGATATTTTCTTCTTCCATACTTATAATATACTCAAAGTTATCACTATAATAAATGCCATCTAGTAAATTTAAATAATCCCTAACTTCTACATAAGAAAGTGCATCATCCTTGAAATAATATAAGTCAATTACATTATCACTAATTTCATACTCTTGTGAATTGTTTATAAAGTTTGTTTTTACAATCTCGTCTTTTAATCTTTCATCAACTTTTTTATTGCATGATGCAAGAAGAAAGATTGATAAGATTAAAAGTATTACATTAAATATTTTATTCATATTTTACTTTAGTTTTTTAAGCACTCTTAAAACATCTTTAGCATTATCTTTAGCACTTACTTTTGGCATTGTGTGAATTATAATTCCATTTTCATCAATAATGTAAGTAATTCTTAATACGCCCATATATTTTTTGCCAAACATTGATTTTTCACCATACGCCTCAAAGTATTTAATTACTTCAAGACTTTCATCTGATAATGTTTTAAATGGTAGATCAAACTTATTATTAAAGTTTACATGACTTTCTAAGTCGTCTTTACTAATTCCTAAAACTACAACATCTTCATTTTCATATTCATTAAAATTATCTCTAAAGCCACATGCTTGACTATTACAACCTGGCGTATTATTTTTAGGATAGAAATATAATACTATCTTTTTACCTAAATAATCTGATAATCTAGTTTCATTCCCTAGACTATCTTTTAACATAAAATCTTTTACTTTTGTTCCAACTTCTAACATAATTACCTCGCATTTATTTTCTTGTTTAAATTGATTAATTCACTATCTGTTAAATAGCGATATTCGCCAACCTTAAGATCACCTAATCTTAAATCCATAATTCTAATTCTTCTAAGCGATACAACATTAAAACCTAATTCTTTAGTCATTCTTCTAATTTGTCTATTTAATCCTTGTCTTAAAATTATTTTAAACGTTCTATTATCTAATTTCTCTAACGTTGTTTCTAGAGTTTTTTGTTTCTTATGGGCTGCTTGATTATAGATTGTTACACCACTCGCCATTTTTGTAATAAAATCATCATCAATATCTTTATCTACTGTTACTACATACTCTTTTTCATGACCATACTCAGCCCTTAAAATTTTATTAACAATATCACCATCATTAGTAAGTAAGATTAATCCACTTGAATCTTTATCAAGTCTACCAATTGGAAATACTAATTCCTTATAATTTACAAAGTCACGAATGTTTCCTTTTACATTTAAATCATTAGTACAAGTTATACCAACAGGTTTATTTAGCATTAAGTAAATTCTTGTTTGATTGTTAGTTACTTTTTTACCACTAACCGTTACTAAATCACCCACTTTAACTTTAGAGCCAACTACAGCAACTTCATTATTTATTTTAACCTTTCCAAGCTCAATAATTTTATCAGCTTCTCTTCTTGAACAATAACCACTATCACTTATATATTTATTAAGTCTTATTTCATCTTTTATTTCATGTTTGATTAAATCATCTTTGTGTATTTTTTTATCTTGTTTAATTGCTTTCATTTATTCAACCTTTTAATTATTTTTATTTTCTCATCTGTAAATGGCATATATCTAACATTAATATCTACTTTATCACTTCTTTTTAAGACACTTTTTAAGTGGCTAAAAGTTTTAAAAGTTTCACTACCATGATATTTACCTTGTCCACTTAAACCAACCCCACCAAATGGAAGGTTCTTATTCGCAAACTGCATTAATGTATCATTGAAAACTATACTTCCTGAACTATAGTTAGTAAGTATTTCTTTTTGTTTATTTTTATCATTTGTAAAAACATACATAGTAAGAGGTTTTTCTGCAAGTTTAAATGATTTTAAAAAATCATTTTCTTCTTTATAAGTTATAACCGGTAAAATCGGCCCAAATATCTCTTCACTCATTAAACTAGAATCTTTTTTAGCCTTAACTAAGGTTGGTTCTAGTTTTTGTTTTTTATGTTTCCCACCTAAAATTATATTCTCTCCTTCTAATAAATTAATTAATCTTTCAAAATGTTTCTCACTTATAATTTTAGGATAAGTATCATTGTTAAGTGGATCTTTATAAAACTTATCTACATAATATATAAACCATTTCTTAAATTCTTCTAATCTTAAGGTATTAATAATTAAGTAATCAGGAGCAATGCATGTTTGTCCAGCATTGATTAATTTGCCGAATACAGCTCTTTTAGCTGCTAACTTGATATTAGCGTCATCTAAAATTAAAAGTGGACTCTTACCACCTAATTCGAGGGTTAGAGAGGTTAAGTGTTTACTTGCTTTTTCCATCACAATCTTACCAACAGTTGTACTACCAGTAAAAAAGATATGATCAAATCTTAGATTTAATAATGATTCGCTAACTGATTTATCACCATTTATGACCTTAATAAATGATTCATCAAAATTAGTATTTATTAACTCTAAAATTAAGCTACTTGTAGATTTTGAATATTCACTTAATTTTAAGATAGCCGTATTTCCAGAAGCGATTGCTCCTGCAAGAGGATTAATTGCAAGTAAAAAAGGATAGTTCCAAGGACTAATAATTAAAACATTGCCAAGTGGTTCATAAACTTTATAACTTTTACCTTTAAAAAGACTAATTGGTGTTTTAACCTTTTTAGGTTTCATAAGTCTTTTTAGGTTTTTAATTAAATAGTTTATTTCACTATAAACCATAGAGATTTCTGTCATATAACTCTCACCATATGACTTACCTAAATCTTCATATAAGGCTTCTTTAATCAAAGTTTCATTATTTTTAATTATTTCTCTTAAAATAACTAAATTTTTAATTCTAAATTCATAACTTTTTGTATTATGCTCATTAAAGAATTTTTTTTGATTGTCTAATAAAGTTAACATGATCTATTTCTCCTTTAGTTTATTTTATCATATTAAGGCTTTAATAAAAAAATAAAGGAACTATTATTCCTTTATTATTAGATAATTACGGTGAAAATACTATATAAATCTTCCTTTGATTCGACTTGAATCGTTCCTGAATATTTATTTACAATATGTTTAACGATTGCTAAACCAAGTCCGGTTCCAGGCGTTTTTCTAGTTTCATTAATACGGTAAAACCTTTCAAAGATTCTATCAATTTCTGTATAAGGAATTCCTTTTCCTGTATCCTTTATTTCAATCTTTGTTTTATTAATATGTTTACTAATGTTTATTGAAATTAAGCCATTTTCCTTATTATATTTAATGGCATTTTCAATTAAATTTCTAAATAGTTTATATATATCTCTTTTATCAGCTTTAATTAAATAATCATCACCAGTTAAATTAATTTTAATATTTTTGCTTGTTAATAAGTCATAAAGATTATCAATTACATCTAAAATAATAGTTTTGACATAAACATCTTCAAGGGGTTCATCAAAGAAAACTTCAAGTCTACTTAACATTAACATATCATCAACGAAGAGTGTCATATAATCTGTTAGTTCAATCATTTTACCACTTAGTTTTTTCGCTTCATCTTCGTTGACGATTTCTGAATTAATTAATTCTGCATACCCTTTTAAAACGGTAATTGGAGTTTTAAGTTCATGGCCAGCAAAACTAAAGAAATCTCTTTTCATATGTTGGAGTTGAATTTTTTCTGTTAAATTATCGATTAAAATTAAAACATGTTCATCTTCATCTAAAACATAAGGAAATGTTTTTACTTCTAAGTGTTTATGATTAATCATGTATTCATTTTTAATCATTTTTTGTTCTTTAAAAGTTTTTTCAATTTGTTCTTTAATTTTAATATCTCTAATCTTTGAGTAATAAGTTAAGTCTTCATTTATTACTAAATCTAAAAAAGTAATAGCAAGCTCATTTAAATATCCTAGATTACCATTTTTATAGATTAGTATTAAACCTTGACCGGTAAAGTTACTAATTAGATTTAACTGATTATTCTTCTTATCTAGTTCATTTTTTATTAGCCTTATTTGTTTTTCAAACTCATTTTTTTCTAACTCATTTTTTTCATTAAAAATATTACCATAGTATTTATATATAAGAAAAAAGATTAACTCTAAGCCCAAAATAAATAAAACTAATAACATAGTAAGATCAACTAAATCAGTGAAGGCGTATATAATTAAAGATAAAATTAATACTAAAAAATTAATAATTAATAATAACTTTTTCATAAACTAAATCCAACGCCTCTAATTGTTTCAATTTCGAAATTAGCATCTTTAATTTTAGCTCTTAAAGACTTCATATGGACATCTAAGGTTCTTGTTTCAACGGAATTATCCATCTGCCAAATTTCGTTAAACAAGGTTTCTTTAGTAACAACCTTACCTTCATTTTTAAGTAATAAAGCAAGAATTTCAAATTCTTTAGTTGTTAGATTAATTTCTAATTTATTAATATAACATTTATAGATTTCCCTATTTAGTTCTAAGTTTCCTTTAACATATATTTCTTTTGAACCAACACTTCTAAGTTTTGCATTAATTCTTGAAGTTAATTCTAAAATACCAAATGGTTTAGTAATATAATCATCTGCACCCATATCAAGAGCTTTAACTTTATCCATTTCACTGTTTAAGGCTGATAGCATAATGATTGGTAAATCTTTATAAAACTCTCTAATTTTTTTTATTACTTCAAATCCTGACATATCCGGTAGCATTATATCTAATATTACTAAATCAGGGGTTTGTTTTTCTAGTGCTTTTAAAAAGTCTTTAGCAAGATCAAATCCTTTTTGTAGGTATCCTGCATGAGTAATTGTTTTTTCGATGATATATGCAATTTGCTCATCATCTTCTAAAAAATATATTAACATAAACCCTCCTAAAAAAGTGGTGTTGTTTTATGTTCACCTGTAATTATGAACTTAGTCCACTCTGCCAAGTTTACAGCATGATCAGCAATACGTTCCATATACTTTGCAACCATAATTACCGATACTGCATACTCTGGTTCTATTGTATCATTTTTTATTTGTTCTGTAATACTTTTCATTATTTGATTAAACTGATTATCAACAATATCATCATCAGTTATTACTTGTTTTGCCATAGCTAAATCTTGTTTGACAAAAGCATTAATAGCATTTAGAACCATTTGATAGGCTGATTCACTCATTAAGGTTGTATTTGTTAATATTCTCTCATTTTTAATATTACCAATATGTAAGGTTTGTTCTGCAATATCTCTTGCGTGATCGCCGATTCGCTCTAAATCAGTAATTAGTTTTAAGATTCCTGTTACCATTCTAAGATCACTTGCATATGGTTGTTCCTTCCAAATAAATCTTAAAGCTTTTTTAGAAATATCTTCTTCTAATCGATCTACTTCAATATCAAGATTTACTAATTCATATGCTAGAGGTAGATTATTAGTCTTAAAAGCTTTAAAGGACTCACTAATATTATTTAAAACTAAATCCGCCATTTTTACTACTTCATTTTTTAATTCTTCAATGGCTTTTACCATTGATGGTCTAAGTATTTTCATAAATTCCTCCTATCCAAATTTACCCGTTATATAATCTAAGGTTTGTTTATTAGTTGGATTTGTAAACATTTTTTCTGTTTCGCCAAACTCAATTAACTCACCCATGTAAAAAAAAGCTGTCTTATCTGATACTCTTGCTGCTTGTTGCATACTATGCGTTACAATAATTATTGTATAGTCTTTTTTTAGTTCTAAAATTAACTCCTCGATTTTTAATGTCGCAATTGGATCTAGTGCACTTGTTGGTTCATCCATTAAAATAACTTCAGGCTTTAATGCTAGCGTTCTTGCGATACAAAGTCTTTGTTGTTGGCCACCCGATAATGATAATGCTGATTTTTTTAAATCATCTTTAACTTCATCATAAAGTGCTGCTTGTTTTAGCGATGATGATACAATTTCATCTAAAATGTTTTTATCTTTAATCCCATGTGCTCTTGGTCCATAAGCGATATTATCATAAATGCTCATTGGAAATGGATTAGGTTTTTGAAATACCATTCCAACCTTTGATCTAAGTTCTATAATATCGTATTTGTTTTTATAAATATTATCTCCGTAATACGTAACTAATCCATCAATCTTAGTGCCAGTTATTAAATCATTCATTCGGTTTAATGTTCTAAGAAGGGTTGATTTACCACAACCAGATGGTCCAATAAATGCTGTTATTTCTTTTTCTTTAATCGCTATTTTTATATTTTTTAAGGCTTTTTTATCGCCATAATATAAATCTAGATTATCAATTTCAAATGTATTCATGTATTTCCTCACTTATATTTTTTCTTTAGACTGTAAGTAATATATTTAACTATTAAGTTAAGGGTTAAAACTATTACTAATAAAATAATTGATATTGTGCTAGCAAGGGCAAAGTTTGGTCTCTCACCACTCATTGCTGACCAAATATGAACAGAAAGTGATGTCCCATTACCAAAGATACTAATATCATCTTTTACTACTGACCCAATTGCATATATTAATGCAGCTGACTCTCCCATGATTCGTCCTATTCCAAGAAGGGCTGCTGATAGAATTCCTGGAATTGCATTAGGTAACATTACCTTAAACGTTGTTTGCGTCTCGTTTGCTCCAAGAGCAAGTGATGCAAGCTTATAATCCTTAGGAACTAAATCTAGGGCTGCTTCTGTTGCTCTTATAATTACCGGTAAAATAATGACTGAGAGAGTTAAGGCTCCTGATATTAAATTACCACCACTTATTCTTCCCCCAGATAATTTAACCGTTAGGGGAATAAAAAATGCTGCTCCCATTAGACCAAAAATTATACTTGGAACTCCTGTTAACATATCAATAAAACTTCTAAGAAGATTGGTAATCTTATTTTTAGGAGCAAGTTCATGTAAGTATAAGGCACTTCCTATTCCAATTGGAAGACCGATTAAAAGTGTTAATACAATTAGGTATAGAGTTGTTATAATTGAACCTCTTATTCCTCCACCTAAAATCATCGGTGTAATATTAGCAATATAATAAGTCTCTTCTAGTCTCTCAACAAGTACGCTTGCGCCTTCTCTTATATCAAAAATAATGTTTGTAGCATTTGGATTATCAATTAAATCATCACCGAATAAGAGTAGTCCTACATCAGATAATACATCACCACTTTTTAGTCTAAATATTTCACCACTATTATTTCCCTTACCGATTGCTTTTGTAAAGGGTGAGTTTTCATCAACATAGTTTATGGTAATAGTTTTATTTCCCTCTAAGCTATATGTATCAATGAAAGAGACTCCGTACCTTTTAGAAAAATACTCATTTTCTTTTGTCTCATACGTAAAGTTATTAGTTCTATCAACTGGATCAATTCTCATAGAAACACTTGCTGTATTACTATTATCACCTAGTATGATATCTATACTTAGTAATGGTAGTCCTTTTACCAAAACAAACACTAAGATTGAACCAAGTATTAATACTGAAACTAATGATGACAAATAGGTAATTATTTTAATTACTAAGTCTTTTTTTCTTTGATTAGATTTCATAGTTTGCCACCTTATTTTTTATTTTATTTAGTACGATATTAAAAAATAATATAACAATAATAAGAACAAGCCCCATTGTAAATCTAATTTCAAAATCAAGTGAACCTTCAGAGACTTCCTTAAAGCCAATTAAGATTCTAGAAGCTAGCATGTTAGTAGTTTTGAAAAAATCAAAGTTAGGACCACTTCCAGAAGCACCAGATACTAAACTAACTGCAGTAGCCTCACCAAGTGCTCTACCAACTGCTAGAATAATTCCTGCAAATATTCCACTTTTAGCAGCTTTTAACGTAACGTTGAAGGTTGTTTGAATCTCGGTTGCTCCTAGTGCTAAAGAGCCCTCTTCTATATTTTTAGGAACTCCTTTTAGGGCTGTTACACTCATCATTGTAATAGTCGGAAGAATCATAATACTTAGTACTAATATTGTATTAAGTAGCGATAAGTTACCAGTAATCGGGGTAATTTTCCTAAGAATGCTTGCAATAAAGCCTTGGCCAAACATCCCTATTACAATACTTGGAACAGCTGCTAGCATTTCTACAATTATTTGAAAAACATGAGATAATCCTTTAGGTGATAACTTAACAATAAATATAGCTGTTAAAATTCCAATTGGCGTTGCTATTATGATACTTAAAAATACGTTAAAAATTGTATTAATAATTAAATAACCAATCCCGTAAAAAAACCTTCCCCCATATTTAAGTCCAAATAAAAACTCAAAAACATTTATTTTAACGCTAATACCATCTACTAAATAAGTGCTAAAAAGCGGACGAATTCCTCGTTCCGCAATTTGGAAAATAATTAGGATAATTACCGATGCTGAAGTAATGGTTGCTATTAGTAGTAAAGCATAAATTATTTTATGATTTATTTTTTTGGCATCAATTTTTTTATCTTTCATTATAAACCTCTATTTAATATCTTGTAACAAACATAAATGGTCTTTTTAACTGATATGTATTGTTTAATACGTTTTCTGTTGAAGCAATAACTCCTTCAAAACTCAATCCCTTTACTCCACTATTTTCAATTGATGAAAGTGAAGCATAGCCTAATCCATTTAAATCATTTTTAACATTAGTTAACATTGCCCCATTAGATTCTACTTCCATAAAACCATCTACTAATACTGCATTATCTTTTTCTGCTTTTTTAAAACCAATTCCACTAAAGAATGCTTCTCTAGTTCCTGATGTTGTATCTCTTGTATATACTTTAATATCTAAGTTATCACCACTAATTTGATTAAAGTTTGTAATTGTTCCATTATAAATGTTTGTTAGAGTCTCTTTCGATACATCATTTATTAAGTTGTTTAAATTTGCAATCGCAACAACTGCATCATATGCTAATCTACCACTTATTTTGTTTCCGATAAGTTTGTTTTCATCATCTGAAAAATCTCTTGATGCAAACCCAATATGAATTTTATTAGCACTTTCACTTTCAGTACCAACAGTTCTTTTTACTGCATCACCACTTCCTGTATGTTCATGACTTGCAATAAAGTTACCTGCAAGTGGTGAAAATTGAACAGATAGAGCTTTTGCTACTGATTCAACAGATGTTGATCCCCCAAACTTAATTGTGATATCACTATTATCTAATTTAGTAACTGGATGATTTTCTTTAACTTCATCCCATGACTTATCAGTTGCAGTAACTAAAACAATTCCACCTTTTCCTTGAATAGTAGCCTTTCCTTCACTTGTTTCCATAAAACTAACAAATGCCTTTACTATTAATTCTTCCTTTTCTGCCTTAGTATAATCAACTTCTTTTTGTTTACATCCTGCTAAAGTTAATACTGATATACTAAATATTACAAATAATATCTTCTTCATTTTATTTCCTCCATTTTTTTAATTCACTTATATTATAGGAAATAAAAAACTCTACAATAACCATTAAAAGTAAAGGTAATGTAAAGTTTATGTAAAAAATTTGATGTAGTAAAAGCAAATTGGTTTTTATGTGAATCTTTCGTCTCAATAATAAACCAAAAAATGTTTGAGCCAGAAAATTTATGACAATATATTTGATACTCAATTTAATTATTTGTAGATAAGATTTATACTTAAACATTATACTTCTGTTAAAACATAATAAATAAGTTCAAAAATCTTAACAAAATAAATATTCTTTAAGTTGTTAAATCCTATCAAACTATTGTGATGAAGATATTTATTTCTATCATCCTGTAATAATACCTTTATTCTATTTGATAAATCATTATAGTGTACATTATTAGTATTAAAATTTCTTTCAAGTATATATCTAAAATCATTAATAGTTAAACCTTCTCTCCATCTATCAACTTTAAGATTTATCGATTTAAACTGATTATTTTTTTTTATCATCAATGTATTGCTATCATTATTCAAACTAGTCTTATATTCAATTAGGTTTGCAATTAGGTTTTCTAATGATTTAGTTAGCAATACATAAATAAATGTCCAATCAATCGAGGTTTTATCTTTAAAAAGATTTTCTTGATTAATTTCATAATAATCTAATAAATATTTTGAAAGACCTAATGTATAAGTCCAATCATATAATTTATTAGTTTTTAATTTTTCCATTCTATCTTCTATTTCTACTCTTGATAGTTTTTTAAAATTTGAATAAAAAGTACTTGATGAAATCTCAAAATATAAATAATTAATAATATCTATTTTAGTATTAGAAAAATCGAACGATGATATAGCATTTATTTTTTCTTCATTTAATGTTTCTTCATTTGTTTTTTTATCACCATACTTCTCACCAACTAATATTTTTAATTTATCCAAGGCTCGTAAAGCTTTGTTTTTTTCATAAATTCTCTTTTCTAAAAATTCAATTTTTTCTACCTCCCTAGTAAATCTGCATTTAGGAAAATCAGTACATCCATAAAAAAAACTAGATATTCCTTTTCTTATAGCAAGAGGTTTACCGCACTCATCACATATTTCTTCGGTTTCAAAAGATGTATTATCAAAATCTTTTCTATATAAATCTAATTTTTTTTCTGACTTATTACCTAAATCTATTATTTTACTTAATTTTGAAAATTCATTAGGATAATTTCTTAATTTTAATTTCAAATCTCCAAAAAGAATGAGGTCTAGAACATCAGGATTTGCTTCACCGATAACTTTTTCAATTGTTTCCGTAAGTTGTAAATTAAATGTTTCTTCCACATCGTATTTTAAATCTCTCTTGATCCTACTAATAAAGTTGTAAAGATCAAATAATTTTTGCTGTTCTTCCTTTTTCAGATCAATATTTTTTTCTAATGATTCAATTTTATTATAAAGTTTCTCATAAATTTTAATTTTTTTATCATTAATTAAATTTTGATCCCTAATAGCTGTAGATATTAGCTCATTATTATTACTATTAAATAAATCGAAATCTTCATGTTTAAAATACTCATTTATATTTTTTTTTATGTTCATTTGATCTTTTTCTAGTGTATTTAGTTCATCAATTTCTGATATAGTAATATTTTTATAGTAATATTCATATGGGTTTTTTATAATATAGTTTGATTCTTCTTGATCAATATCTATTGTTTCCTTTAAATCAGCTAATTTAATATTTTCAAGATATTTAAGATTAGATAGTCTAAATTTATTAAGTTTATTCTTTGGAAATATACTATCAAAGATATTAATAAATTTAGGCGTAATAGCATAAATTTTTGATGTTAGATAGAAATTATCGACTTTATCAAAATCAAATGATAGTAATAAAACTGCCTGAAAATATATTTTATAAAAATCATAATAGGATACATTTAAATCATATAAAAAATAACTATTATTTGAAAAGAAACTGTCTAAAAACTCAATAAGTTTTTTTACTTGTTCGTTATTATAATTATTTTCATTTAGTAGAAATCGTGAAATTATTTTAAAATGATATATAATGTTTTTCTTATAATATCCTAGTTCTTCTTCACTAGGAAAATGAATTAAATTAAAATCAAATTTTAAATAGTATAATTCTAATAATTTTGTTTGAATTTTTCTTTTTTCTTTTTTGTTTCTATTTTCTGTTCTTATTAAGTCCATTAACCCATTAATAAGAGAAAATATAAAAATATTTTCTTTACCGTAAGGTTCAAAAAAACCTGTTGTATAAGTAAGATATCCTTTTTCCCTGAACTCATTAAATATATTTTTAATTTGTTCGTTAAATTTTTTAAAATCAATAACATTAATTTCAATTTCAAAAACTTCAAAAATTAGTAATTTAACATACTCTAAATATGTGATTTTTCTTAATTTCATAATTTTAAAAATTTTTACAAATTTATTTAAATCTTGATCACATTCATCAAATATGATTTGATGCTCAAAATCATAAAAATAATTATACGAGTATCTTAAATTTATTGAATAAAATAATAAGTTAAATAATAAGTTTGCATTATTTGCTGGACTCATTACTATCCTATCATTAAAATTAAACATTTCTTTGTTTAAAAAATCATAATAGTTCATATTTATAACCAAAATAAAATATTATTAGTAGTAATATTTTTAATCTTTTTTATTAAATTTTCTGGTGTTTTTATTGTCAAAACATAATCCAAATATTTTCTTTTCATTATATTATCCCCCTAAATTTTAAAAATGTTGTAATTTATAATTTAATTATAACATTTTTACATTAAGTATATCTATAAATCAATAATTACATTTGATAATTTTATTTTCAATCTATTGCTTCTATAAATGTCAAGTTAAGAATGGACAAATGGAGGTGAGGACAAAAAGTTGGACTTAATAAAGGAGCTTTTAAGATGATATTTAACTCTGAGCAGAAAAATATAGCAATCAATTTATTGGTAAAACTTGACTTTCAATATACAAAAACAATAATAATGTTAGGGTATCCTTCAACAAAAACATTGAAAAAGTGGTATTTGTATTATTTAGAGAAGGGTTATTTTGTAAACAAGAAAACAACTAGAGTACGATTTTCCAAAGAAACAAAATCAAAAGTATTAGAATATTACTATGAAATCGGTGAAAACATTTCTAAAACAGTTAGATATTTTGGTTTTCCATCTAGAGCAACATTATCAAAATGGATTTCAGAATATGATAAAAATAAACCTAGTCATTGTTTAGCTAATAAACCTGTAGTAAAATATAACAATACTTTAGTAAAAGAGATAACAAAAGATATCATTTTAAATGATGTACCTTTACATAGAGCAAGTAGTTATTTGAATATTTCTGCTACTACTTTATATAATTGGAGAAACAAACTACTAACAAATGCAGGTGCAATTATGAATAAAATAAAAGGTGAAAGTAATACTACTGAAAATATTTTAGAGGATAAAATAAATACTTTACAGAAGAAATATAATGATTTGCAGTTAGAATATGATATTTTAATCAAAGCACAAGAAATATTAAAAAAAGAAAAGGGCGTAAGCATTAGTAATTTAACTAATAAAGAAAAAGCTGATATTGCTTATGCCCTAAAAGATAATTATCAGCTTAATGTGTTATTAAAAGTACTCCATTGTGCAAAAAGCACATACTTCTATCATTATAACAATAGGGATAAGAAAGATCCCTATGAACAACTAAGAAAAGAGCTTCATAATGTTTTCAACTCAAACTATCAAGCTTTTGGATATAGAAGATTGTATGATTATTTTAAAAAAACAAGTTTAAAAGTTTCTGAAAAAATTATAAGACGTTTGATGAAAGAAGAAAATATAATAGTTGTTAATCATAAAAAGAAAAAATATATGTCCTATCTTGGAGAGATATCTCCTGCAGTTGATAATCTACTCAAACGAGATTTTAAATCTGATAGACCTAATAAAAAATGGTTAACAGATATAACTGAATTTCATATACCAGCTGGTAAAGTCTATTTATCACCAATTATTGATTGTTATGAAGGCTATGTTGTAAGTTGGACTACTGGTACCACACCAAATGCTAATCTAGCAAATAAAATGTTATTAAATGGAATTAAAAAACTAAATAAAAATGAAAAACCAATAATCCATAATGACAGGGGTTGTCATTATAGATGGCCCGAGTGGATTAATATTACCAAGAACAACGGACTTATAAGATCAATGTCAAAGAAAGGTTGTTCACCTGATAATTCTGCATGTGAAGGTTTTTTTGGTAGAATAAAAAATGAATTTTTCTATGGAAGAGATTGGACTAACGTAAGTATTAATAATTTTATTATACTTCTTAATAAATATTTAACTTGGTATAATAATTCTAGAGGAAAAAGAAGTTTAAACGGACTTACTCCAAATGAATATAGGAGTTTATATTACAAATAGAAAGTCCAATAAATAGTCCGCACCTCCTATTGTGTACTCTTATTTAAACATTTATAATAGTGTGTTTTATTATTAAAATACTCTACTGATATATAGTTATACTACTTGCATGTCCGTTAACACCTATTATCGGTAATAGTAAATTAATTATAGAATAATATTAATAATATCTGTTCTACATAATAAAAAAATCTCACTTAACTTTTATGTTAAATAAGACTTTATATATTTACTAAGTTTAGATGTCTAAATTATTAAAAACATGAATATTTATCATGTGGTCTCTTCTTGAAATTGAAATATAGCTTCAAGTATTTTATATACTTCATTTTTTTCAACTGAAATTCCATTCATCATCCTATTTCTTTTAATATTATACTTTCTAAAATCAATAACCTCTTCTTTGATTGGTGAATTTTTCCAAATAAGCTTACTAATTCTTTTAACAATGTTTTTATTCCCAATTCTACAATATTCTTTTGTTATTATGTAATAATCATTTTCTTCTAATGGTTTTATTATAGACTCTAAAATCACATCATCTATGTTCATTAATCTTTCTCCTCTAAAATCATTTTTATTGCATTTTTAACATCATCTATTTCGTCTATTTTAAAACTAATTCCTTTGTAATATTCATTTTTCTTTTTATTATACGTTCTAATATCAAAGTACGGGGTATCACCTACAGATTTCCAAATCACTTTTGATACTCTTTTGATTATATTGCCGGTACCTATGTCAACATAAATTTTTTTAACAATCATTAATTCGTTTTCAAATATGGGGCTTTTATTTTCATGCATAATTTCAATTCACCTCAAAACTTATTCCTTGCTCTTTTATTATATTGTCACACCACTTAATCCAACTTTTAACTGTACTGCCTCTCCTTTTAGCAGTAACTTTTGAAAGTTTATATATGTTTTGAATTTCTGTTTCAACAAATTCTAAATTTCTATTTTTATAATACATGTAGAATATGTGGTTTTCTAAAATCAATTTAACAAAAATAATAAAAATATTTTTCAAAGGGAAACTCATAACAAACTTTGCTAATTCAGTTGTTTTGCCATCTTCAATTAATCCAAGAAAAATCATGGCATCTTTATAATAATCTTGTTGCCTTTTTGATAGTTCAGTTTCGACCTTAAATAATGCACTTTGGAATCTTTTATATGTCATTTCATCAAGTTTTTTAATAATATAATATATATTATTCGCTTGTGGGAACTTATATTCTTGCGGTTTCTTAATGTTCAAAATTACTGATATTTTGGCCATCTTCAATCTAAAATCTCCTCAATTAATATATCATTCATCTTCTCATTCGGACTTAAAGAACTTTCCAAAACCTCCTGAATTGCATCGGCAACATTAACATTCTTATCGTCATAAACGAACATAATATCATATAAAATATCAATTCCTCCGAGCATATATTCATAGAAAGTGATTATATTTGTTAGTTCATAAAACTTTTTATCATTAGTGGACGTAACTTCAAACGCCATCTCAGGAATAACCTCATCATATTGCTTATCTAAATTATCTAGTATAGTAATTAAAGCATAGTAAGAATCCATCTCTGTTCGATACTTATCATAAGTAGTTCTTAGCGAGAATTCTCTTGAATACTCTGTGTCATCTGCAGCTTTATTGACTTCCAATGTGACTCTCTTTTTATTAATCACTCCTAAAAGAGATAAAAGAAAATGTAAAGAGTGAAATTTATTATCTTGTTCAAATCGTTTCTCAATTTCTTTATATTTTTTAGAGTTGTATTTCAATCTAAAATCTTGTACATTATTAATTCTTGACATTCTATAATTCACCACTTTCGTTTATATATGTTGATAAATTTACTAATTCAATTTCGTTATAATCAACCGATCCTTCCTCATTTAAATATAATTCATACGCTTTCCCAACATTGTCACCTATTGATGCAATCAACTCATTCTTTAATTGCTTTTTAAAAGACAAGAATATTAATTGCTCCATATTGTTTAAGCTATGTTTTGATAGTCTATTTATATGAGTTGAGTCTAAGTTTGATAATGCGGCGTCCATTATTATTCCATATTTCGAATCCTTATCAATATCATTTGATAATTCTTTTGCGGTTTCAATCAATGCTGATATTAAAGATATTGATACAACCACATTTTGACCAGTTGATAAAACACTAGTTACATCATTTTCATTAATATCAAATATTTTAATGTTATAGAACTCATCTATTTCGGTTCGATATTTACCTTGCATTACCTTTGAAAGTGTTTCTTGAAAATGTTTACCTAAAGTTTCACACGCCTGTTTGTTTTTTTCATCTCTAGTTTTTTCTGTGATTTCAATCACCTTTTCTAGAACCTCAATTACCCTCATAATTTTTTTATTTTGAATGTTATTTTGATTAATTTCCAAAAGTTTCCTATCTTGCTTTCTAAGTTTGTCTTCAACCGAGTCTAAAACCCTTTTTTGTTCTCCTCTAGATTCTCTAAGATCCATCATTTTATCGCTAGCTTTATCAATTTCACTTGAGTAATTTATGTTATGTTCTGTTTCAAGTCTTTTAATATTAATTTCAAGATTTTTAATCTCACCATTTATTTGTTCAAGCTCATATTTTTCTCCACTTATTTTATTGTGCATATCACTTTGTTTAACAAACATATCATTAAATTCTTTAGCTCTATTAAACATTTGTTGTATTTCACTTAAATTATGAGCTGTTTCAAATGGAAGTGCACTACTTTTCAAAGACTCGATTTTATGACGTTTCAAATGATTAACCGAAATTTCTTCTCCACAAAGACAAATCCCACTAGACAATATATCTTCAATTGTATCTATATGAAGGTTTCTATACCTAACCTTGCTTTCAAAATCTTTGTTTGCAAAATCATTATATGATGTATATACTGAATTAAGTATTTTATTAATATAAACTGATAAACTTTTCGAAATATAATCCTCAGACAATTCATCTATTCGTTCTTTTTTTTCATCATAATCTTTTTCAAGGTTTTTTAATCGATCATTCAATTTTTTTATTTCCTCAATTTTTGATTGCATGACACGGCTGCTATCTATAATTTTCTTTTGTACAGATATTTGATCGTCAATCTCAGAAATTTTACTTATTAAATTTTGTTTTGCTATTTCAAGCTGTTTATTTTCGTTAATAATTTTATTATCTTGATCAGTAGCCCCCTGTCTCCGTCCATATAGTTTTCCGATTACTGTAGATGACTTCCCTTTTGTACCTAACAAATCAATTAATTCATCATATTTTTTTATATCTAGAATTCCAAGTATTGACTCTTTTAAATCCGACTTAAAAGCCCTATCTGTAATGTTTCTCTCCATTCTCTCACCATCAAACATAAATATATAGGATAAACCTGGGGGAAGAATACTATGCATCTTATCTAATGCCTTAGAAGTGTCAATATCTCTATATCCAGCAATTTCATCCGAAATTCTCAAAATAAATCTTTCTTCTTTAAAACTATTTATTTTACCATTAAGTTTCTGAAAAACTTCTTCTCTTCTTGCTATAAAGGTGTTTCCTTCGTGATAAAACTCTACTTCTACAAACATTTGTGCTTCCTCAACCTCTTTTAAATCTTTTTGTAACGAGTTGTTTAAAAGATTGTCTGGCTCTGGAAGATTTAAATAATTTGCTGAAGAACCAAAAAAACAGTATCTAATAGATTGCAATAATGTGGTTTTCCCAACACCATTGTCTGCCATTACTAATGTTATGTTTTGAGAATTATTATTATCTGGTACTGCAAAATCTATGGTTACTTCATTTTTATATTGTCTAAAATTTTTTAGCTTAATTTTTCTAAAAATCATACTTATCCTCCAAAATCTTAATAATCTTTTCTGTTTTAGTTGATTTACTTATTTTGTCTGTTGCATAAAGAATCTCTTCTACCTCATTTAAAAGTTCATCCATTAATTTTTCTATATTTTTATCAGTCATATACTTTTACCCCTTCTCTTAAGTATAATTTTTCAAATCTTTCTAACTTGTAATTTAACTCATCTTTATTTTCCGCCAGCTGGGAAAATTCATAAAATCTTTGTAATTCTTTCCTGTTAAGGCTAGTAAAATCTGTGTTATTATCGTTTTCTTGAAGAACGATAAAATCATATATTTCCGCCTTTTCTTTTGCTTTCCCGTTTTCATCATAATGCTTTCTTAGAATTCTACCCCTTCTTTGTATAAATTCTCTTGGATTTGTAGAACTAGCCATTATTATCGCTCTTTCAATTGATGGTATATCTACACCTTCATCTAGACACCTTATTGCTAAAAGGGTAGAGTAAGTCTTGTCCTTAAATGCTTTAATTGATGAAATTCTTTCCTCTTCAGATTCTTTACTTGTATATCTGGAAAACCTAATATTCCTTTTGGATAATATTTTACCTACACTGTCTATTTGTTTCATAAAAATTTCATCTTCTTGTTTGTCTTGGTATCTTAAATCATCATTTTTAAGTGTTTGATTTATTTCGACTTCTTTTTCTGACGTAATCCCACTATATATTACAAGATTCCCTTTTTTTTCTATTTCATCAATAATATTGTCCAAGATAACTAGTTTATTCATAGCACCATAAATTACTCGGGCTCTTTTAAACAATAAAGAACTAATAATAGGGTCGTTTGAAAATTCAACATCCTCATCTGAACCTATCATTTTAACAATTTTGTGCGTGATTTCCTTATAACTTTCCACTTCTGAATCTGTTAAATCTACGATTATCGGATGATAACTATAATTTACTAAGTATCTATTTTTTATAGCTTTCTCTAAGTCATATTTAAATATTACTCCACCAAAAAAATCATAAAGTACTCTTGTAAGCTCTTTATTTCCATAAACTTCTGGTGTAGCACTCAAGCCAAGAATCATATTTGGATTTGGTAAGCTTCTTACTTTGTTATATGTTCCAAATCGATGCATTTCATCAGCAATCAAAAAATAATCACCTTTAAGTTTATCCAATTGTCGTCTAAATTTGTCAGAATAGAAACTTTGTATTGTTACTAATACAAGAGATTGTTGCTTTTCACTATATTTATATAAACCAATTTCATCTTTAAGTTGAATTTCCCATCCAGGATTTTTTGAATAACATTTTAGTATTTTTGAATACTCATCCTTCATTTCGTTTCCCCATTGATTTAACAATGTAATATCAGGTAAAACAACTATAGTAAATAATTTGTTACAGGAAGTTCTTAAAATATTATTTATGTATATTGCTGTTTTAGTTTTTCCTGTTCCTGTTGCCATTTCCAATATACCTCTTTTATCAATAAGCCATCTTTCTGCAGCTTCTATCTGATAATCTCTCGGCTTAAATCTATTAGGAATTTTATCTTCATCAAGTATACTATCAAACAACTCGTCAATACTGTCATTTGTTTTAAATTTATTTAAAAAATCAGCAGGTAGTATTTCATTTATATTTGTGAATTTAACATTATTCATTTTGTTTTCCCAATAATTCTCAAAATCTTTAATGTTTTCCTCAACATACATATTCCCCAATTTATCCCAGCTTTTGAATATCATAAATGATTCTGTATTCAACTTTAATGCAGACAAAGTCTCGTTGTTTGAACCTATCATTGATATTTTATTACCATTATTGTCATAGAAAATTCCTATTTTATCGTGAAATATTCCTTTTTCATTAACTGGTTCAGCAATTTTAATTTCTAAAACACCTTTTTTCAAAAGATAAAATAGTATTTGTGATGATTTTATACTTCCCTCATCTATTAAAAAATTCTCAAACATATTCTCGGTTATTTTAGTTAAGTTTTCTCTTGATTCAATAACAGCATTTAAATCTTCAATTGTTAAAACAGGTGAAATAATAAGTCTCATAACTCCATCATTTAATACAAACTTTCTTAAACCTTGTATGTAACCTAAAAGAGCAGCAGACGAAAAGTATCCTACTGCCCGATCATACTTCTTTGATTTATTTAAAGTTGGTACATAAAAATCATTAATAATGTCATTATTTATAGAACTATATTTTATTGTTATTTCTAAATCTTTAAATGACATTTTATCACTTCCTATTTTAATTTTATACATTTAAACTATTTCTTTTATGCATCTATTATATTTTAAGTAAATTTTATACAATAAAAAACTATTAAAAATTATTATACAATTATTATAGATTTAGTTAATTTCAAAATAAGATACCCATTTTTTGGTAATTTTCACTTTTTCTTCTAATAACTCCTTTGAATAATTTTCAAACTTATTACTAATAACATCCTTTACCCTTTTAGAAAAATCTTTTTCGGTTGTATCCATATTAAAAACTTCCTTAAAGACTTCTTTATTCATTAGTTCATTATATATATATTTTTTAATTGCGTTATTAGAACTTTTCTTTAGTTTTTTTCCTTTTTTAGTGAAATTTTTTTTATTAGTAATTAGGCCAAGGTATCTTAAAGTGTTTAGATATTTTTGTAATGAATCATCTTCGTATATTTTAATGTTATTTGTAGAAATAATTTTCATCAGCTCATCGAAGGAAATATCTTCAGGAAAATTTGTGCCATATCCTAGTATAATAATTTCTTTCCCGGATTTTCTTGAAGAACCATTACTATTTATTGTTCTAAGTGTATTTATATGTTCAATGTTGAAAAATATTTCATAATTTATATCATTTTCAAATAGTTCAATTACTCTGTCTGTTGCATTATTTGATATTATCACATAAGCTCCTTTAGAAATTTGTTTATCCAACATTTTTTTAAGTTCTTTGAAATCATCAAATGTAAATCCCTCTTTTTGATATCCCGTAAAGCCATTTTCTCCACCATAATCATAAGGTGGATCAACATAAATTATGTCTCCTTTTTTTACTTTCATAAGTGCATCTTTGTAATTTCCGCTTAGTATTTCTACACTTTTGGAAAAATAACTTGATAATTTATAAATGTTTTCTTCTTCATAAATGCTAGGATTTTTATACTTGCCTTCTGGAGTGTTGAATTCACCTCTTAAATTTACTCTATACAAACCGTTATAGCATGTTTTATTGAGAAAAATAGTTCTTGCAGCCTTTTCATAATCTTCCATATTGTTATATTCTTCTTTATCTCTGTCTATTTTACGAATATCATAATAATAATTTTCTATTTCATTATATTTTTTTTTGTGTTCAGAAAGTTTTTCAATTAATTTTTTAGGATTATCTTTTACAATTTTATATGCATTAATTAGTTCGTTGTTTAAGTCATTAATTATAGTTTTATCGTGCTTTAACTTAATAAATATTGAGCCGCCACCAACAAACGGTTCATGAAAAGTATAATCACCACTATTGAACTTAGTAAACATATGAATTTTTTCAATAATTATATCGGAAATCTGTCTTTTACCGCCTGCCCATTTAACAAATGGTTTCATCATTTCATCATTCTCTCCTATCAATTGTTTATTAACTATTATAATTATATCATAAAGAAAGTATCAACACAATTTCGCCAATTAATTGAAAAAATATATACCTTATAATTATATTTATTTTATATTGAATAAAAAACCACCTCTAAGCTTGCAGCTTAAAAAGTGGCATTTTTTCTATTTATTTCTCTTAGCTCTTTCAGCTAATACCTTTTCCATAACAATATCCTTACTCTTCATAATTCTAACTGTATTACTACGTTCAGTATCTTCAAGTTTCATTGTTATTCTTTTAATATTATCTCTTAAGTCTGGAATCATTACATTTTCAATAACGTTAACTCTTCTTCTATTTTTTGCTATTTCTTCCGTCATTAAGTGAATACTTTGTTCCATTTCGGATAGTTTAATTAGTTTAGGAAATAGATCATTCATTTTATTTTCTACTTCATTAATTTCCATTGGTGCACTTATTTCACTATATATTTGATTACCTTTTGTATCAATTTCTTTTAAATCAATTTTAGGTATTTCAACAGTCATAATTGATTTATGTTTATAATCAATTTCAATTTTACTACTAAGAATCATTAACATTTCATAAATGTCTACTAAGGCCTTTTTTTGTTTCATTTTAACAAACACACCTAAAACATCAGAAAAAAGTAAATCAACTTCTTCACTTAATTCCCTAGTTTCATTAATTCCATTCTTGTTGGATTAATTTGGCCTTTGTTCATAGTTACTCCTTATCTTTGTAATAATATTTATCATTATTTTTTATAAAAACTTGTTGGTTTTATATCGTTTTCATAGTTTTTACTATTGAAATTTCTATTTTCTAAAAAAATAAGTGGTTTTTATGCTAAAAACAGTCAAAAGCGTCATTTTTTGCATAAAAAAAAGGTCTGATACATATGTATCAAACCTATACTATTGAATCGACTCTATTAAGTTGGAGATAAAATCAATTAATCCACACCTATTATAATTCATTTATTATTTTATGTCTATAATCAACAGGACTCATTTTTAATTTAGACACTATTCTTGTTGTATTATAGTAATTTATATACTCATCAATTGCTGCTAGTAAATCATCAGCATTTTTATATTTGTGTTCATGGCCATACCACATTTCTTCTTTCATTCTTCCAAAAAAAGTTTCAGTTGGACTATTGTCAAACAGTTCCCTTTTCTACTCATTGATTGAATAATCCCTAACTTTTATAAACGTTCTCTATACCTAGAGTTTTGATATTGCACTCCTTGATCAGATTGGATCATCATCCCTTTTATTTTATTTCCATGTATCTTTTCAAGGTCATCTAACATTAACATTTTTTTATCCATTTTCACGTCTTTTCCTGCCTTATAAGCTAGTACCTCACGTGAATCAAAATCAATAATTGGCGATAGATAAACTGACTCTTCATCCAAAGGAAACACACTTATATCTGTACCTGCTTTTTCATATGGAAAAGATTTTTGAAATTTTGACTCATTTCATTAACTTTTACTCCTCCCATATCACCTTCATATGAATTATATTTGCGCCAGTTTCTTTTTTTAATCTTAAGATATTCCTTTTCCCTCATTATATCGTTTACTTTGTTTTTGCCAATATGATAGCCTAACTTTATAAGTTCTATATGAATTCTTTGATAGCCCATTATTTTCTTATGTTTGTCTTTATAAAGATAATCTATCACTTTTTTAATCTCTTCATATTTATCTGGTTTCTCTTATTTAAACTCTGATAAATGATATTAATATACTGAACTTGCCATTCCTGTTATTTCTAGAAGGATTTCTAATTTAAACTCTTTCCTTAACTCCATAACAATTAAAGCTTTTTCTTTATTTGTTACACCTTCTAGTTTTTTGGTTAAGGATTGAGATTTTTTTAAATACTCTATCTCCGCTCTTAATCTTTGGTTTTCTTCAATAAGTTTTTTATCAACTATTACTTTTGCTCTTTCATCTTTTAAAACATAATTCTTTCAGGGTAAGTATCTTCTATTCCTGCTTCTCCTTTAGCTCTATAAATCTTTAACCATCCACCTAGTATAGTTGGATCTAATAAACCTAAATCTAAAGAAACACTTCTTATTGATTCTCCATTTTTTAATACTCTTGAAATCGCTAATAGTTTTGTATCTCTATAATATATTTTATCTTCCCGATTTAAAAAACATCTTTCCCAAATTTCTTATAAAAATTTATTAAATACTTTAAATTTCCTATATTATAATTTCCGTTATCTTCTGAAATATGTGATAGAGATTTTTTGTTTAAAACATGTTCCTCACACATCTTTAGTTTTTCTTCTAATGTTAATCTCATAAAAAAAGACTCCTTTGTTTAAGATTAGGTATGGTTATTATACCTTATCTCCAACTTTTGGGAGTCAGTTCAGTTTTGTATGGTGCGGGTGACAGGAATCGAACCTGCACGCCAATGGCGCTAGATCCTAAGTCTAGTGCGTCTGCCAGTTCCGCCACACCCGCGCAACAACTATTATACATCTATTTAGTTGTCTTTGTCAATATCTTTTGAAACTTTACGTGATTTTATTTTATTTAACAGTGGTCTACCGAAAAATACTAAGGCTGTTGTTAGTGTTGATACAACCGCATAAAGAATAAGTGTTCTAGTTAATACGTTATTATATTTTGAAAGAGTTGTAAAATCTGGTGTTTTTGTTCTCTCTTCTAATTCATATTTTTCAATGATGGATTTATAGGCATCAGTATTACCATTGAAACTATTTGAAATGATTGTTTTTCCTTCTATTTTGTATTCAGGTTCACTTGCTGAGTTTAGGTCATATAAATCATCGTTGTTTATTTCTAGGAAACTATCGTCTAAGACTTTATCTTCTTTAATTCCTTTGAAGTTAATTTGATTGATTTTACTTAAACTTGTTGAATTATTTTGTGTATCGTTATAAAATTTGACTTCACTAAAATAAATAGGTTCGGCTACAAATCCTTTTAATATTCCCTCTTTGAATTTTAGGTTATAATTGTTTGAAATAAATGTACTACTGTTTTCTTTTATTTCTAATCTTATTCCATCAAAATTTTCTTTTGAGCTAAAATCATGAAGATATAACATTATTCCTTCTGTTACTGATTTTTTGCTTTCTTTTGTGAAATGATAAATATAAACTTTAAAGTTAATATCTTCACTATTATAAACAAATCTATAAATCGGTTCTTCTAAGTATTTGTTTGAACCAACAATTAACATTGTATTATCAACAAAGTCTGTTATTTTTCCTTCGTTTAAATTTACTAGTGCTTCTTGTTCAAAGAAATTTCTTGTTCTATCCATTAAGGCATTTGAGATAAACATAAATCCTATTAATAAAACCATTATTCCATATATTATTTTAAATGCTGTGCTTCTCATCTAATCACTTCTTTCTATCTTTATATATAATACCTTTTAATTACTCTTTTTACAAGATAATCAAAAAATAATTGAATAAATAAGTATTTAAAAAATGGTCAATTGAATTATAAATTCAGTTGACCATATTATTTTATCTGTTTCTTCCATAAAGATTTGTGAAGTGTCTTACCTTATTTATTAGTTTTTCTGTTTGATAATCTTTATTTAAGCGCCATTGCCAATTACCACCAAGTGTTGAAGGTGTATTCATTCTTGCTTCACTTCCTAAGTTTAAGTAATCTTGCATTGGAATGATACTTATTCGTGCTTTTGATTTTAACGTTTCTTTAATTAAAGAATCGGTTGCTAAGTCTAGGTTATCACAATTAATATAATCAAGGCAATAAGTTAAATCATTTTCATTTAGCTTTGTAAACCATTCTTTTGTTGTTTCATTATCATGAGTTCCTGTATAAGCAATTGAATTTTCTGAGTATAAATGAGGAATATAATCACTTTCTTCTCTTGAATCAAAAGCAAACTGCAATAGCTTCATTCCTGGATAGTTTGTTTCCTTAAGCAGTGCTCTAACCTCATCAGTAATAACTCCTAGATCTTCAGCTATAATATTAAGGTTACCTAACTCTTCACTAACTTTTAATAATAGTTCCCTTCCTAATGCTTTTTCCCATTTACCGTTTTTTGCTGTTTCTTCATTTGCTGGAATGCTAAAATAGTTAACAAATCCAATGAAGTGATCTACTCTAATCATATCAAAAAGATTAGTTTGATGTTTAATTCTTTCAATCCACCATTTAAAGTTTTCTTCCCTATGTTTTTCCCAGTTGTATAATGGATTCCCCCATAACTGTCCATCTTTTGAGAAGTTATCTGGTGGTACTCCTGCAACATGGGTTGGTTTATTATCTTTATCTAATTGGAATAATTTAGGATTTGTAAAACAATCACTACTGTCATATGATACATATATTGGAATATCACCGATTATTTTAATGCCTCTTCTATTTGCATACTCTTTTAGATTAAAATACTGGAAATAAGCAATATATTGCATAAACATTTGGAAGTTAATTTCATCGTGATATTTTTCCTCTAACTCTTTAATAGTTAATGGATCTCTTAGTCTTACTTCATTTGGCCAATAAAGAAGCGAGATATCGTCATATCCCTTCTTAATAGCCATAAAAAGTGCATAGTCATATAACCAGTCATTATTTCTTACAAACTCTTTAAATTCATGTTTATTTAAGTCAAAGTTTTTAAATGCTTTTCTAAGAATAAGATATCTTTCTTGATATAGTCTTCCGTAATCTATTTTATCTTCAAACTCAGATATTTTAATATCTTCTATTTTCAATAAATGATCAATTACTAAAAAGTCTAGATCAATAAAATATGGGTTTAATGCATTTGATGAAAAACTTTGATATGGTGAATCACCATAAGATGTTGGTCCGAGTGGTAAAATTTGCCAATAAGTTTGATTTGTTTTTTCTAAAAAATCAACAAACTTATAAGCTTCTCTTCCAAATGTACCAATTCCATGCTCACTAGGTAGACTTGTTACGTGTAATAATATTCCTGTTTCCCTTTTCATTTGAATACCTCCAAGACAACCGACTCATACGGTCTTAATTTAATTATATTATTTTTTATTAAGATATCTTCATAATTTTTTAATAAAATGTTTTTTACTTTATAAGTAACTTTATACTCATATACATCTTTAGAAAAAGAGTTAATTACTAATATCTTTTTATCATTACTTTCTCTTTCATAAATATATAAATTAGGATCTTTTAATTTTAATTGTTTATATTTACCGAAAACTAAAACTTCTTGATATTCACTATTTTTTCTAAGTTCTAGAATTTTTTTATAATGGTGCCAAATAGATGATTCATCACTAATGTTATCTAATACATTAATATCTTTATAGTTACTATTTATTAATACTTTAGGTTTAACCTTACTAAATCCAGCAAACTCACTATTTTCCCACTGGATTCCCGTTCTAGCGTGATCTCTAGAACTCTTAGCAACAATTCTCAACTTTTCTTTTTCACTTAAATCTTTATCTAACGAATGATAATGATTAATACTTGAAACATCATTAAACTCACTAAATTTTGTAAAATGATAATTTGTCATACCGATTTCTTCACCTTGATAAATAAACGGTGTTCCTCGCATTAAATAAAGTGCGGTTGCAAGCATTTTCGCAGACTCCTTAAAAAATGCTAAGTCACCATAATGGCTCATTAGTCTTGGTTGATCATGGTTTAACCAGTTTAGTGGTAACCACCCTTTATCCGTAAAGGCCGTTTGCCAATTATTAAATACTCTCTTAAGTGATAAAACATCAGTCTTTAAATCCTTATAGTCAGTAATATCATTAAGATTATTGCACCAATTATGATCAAAATTAAATACCATTGATAATTCAAATCTATCAAATGCACTATATTTTAATCCTGACTTAATTGAGGCTGCACCTCCAACTTCACCTATTGTTAAAGCATCATATTTACTAAATAGTTTTTCATTTAATTCTTTTAAATATGTATGTACTTTAGGAAGATTAGAAAACTTATTCCAATCTAGAACTATTTCATTACTTTTAGTTGAATCAATAAAAGGTGCTCTATCTAAATGACTTACAGCATCAATTCTAAAACCATCAACACCTAAATCTAACCACCATTTACCAACATTAATCATTTCATTTCTTACTTCTTTGTTTTTCCAGTTTAAATCAGGCATTTTATTTGAAAAAATTTTCATATAAAACATATTTGTTTGTTGATCATAATTCCAAGCACTTCCCGAGAAAAAAGAACCCCAGTTTGTTGGTGGCATTAATTTATCATTAACTAACTTACCCTCTTCCCAAATATAATAATCCCTTTTATCATTATTTATACTACTTCTTGATTCAATGAACCAAGGATGTTCATCTGATGTATGATTTAAGACAAAATCTAAAATTATTTTAATATCTAAAGTTTTAGCTTTCTTCAATAATTCTTTAAAATCATCTAAGGTACCAAACTCTTTTGCTACATCAAAAAAATTTCTTACATCATATCCATTATCATCCATCGGCGAATCATAAAAAGGACAAATCCAAATTAAATCAATACCAAGTTCTTTCAAATAATCTAACTTTAAAGTAATACCTTTAATATCACCAATTCCATCATTGTTAGAGTCAAAGAAACTTCTTGGATAAATTTGATAACCGTTTCTAGTCATCCACCACTTTCTCAATCAAATCGCCCGCCTTTACTATGTATATTTTATCATAAGTTTTTAACTAGTAAATTGTGTTATCGGTCTCACAATGAAAGCCCTTTTAAAAATGTTATAATATGGTTGGTGATAATATGAATATACATGCTTTATTACATAGGTCAAAATCTGAATATGCCTATGCTTATGATGAATCCAGAGTTCATTTAACTCTAAGAACTGCAAGAAATGATTTAAAAGAAGTTAAACTTATTTACGGGGATCCTTTTGAATGGAACAAAAATGGTTGGGTTTATAAGAAAGAAAAAATGGTAAAAAGATATCAAACAAGTGACTTTGATTATTATTTTGCTGAGGTTTCATTAGTAGATTTAAGAGTAAAATATATTTTTAGTCTTAAAGATAATAATGGGAATTTTAGTCTTTATGGGGCTAAAAGGTTAGTTACTAATCCAACTATTGAAGATACATTTAATCTATCAAACTACTTTAATTACCCATATATCAATTATGAAGATTTACACCACTCACCTAAGTGGATTAAAGATACTACTTGGTATCAAATTTTCCCAGATAGATTTTATACTAGTGATCCAAAATTAAGCTTTGATACATATCCAGTTAGAAATAACCAAATATTTGGTGGTAATCTAAAAGGAATTATGGAAAAAATTCCTTATTTAAAGGAATTAGGTATTACAGGGATTTATTTTACTCCAATCTTTGAAGCAAGAACAGCTCATAAATACGATACAATTGATTACTTTAAAATTGATCCTTCATTTGGAACTAATGAAGACTTTAAAATGTTAGTCGAAGAATGTCATAAAAATAACATTAGGATAATGTTAGATGGTGTTTTTAATCATTGTGGTTTTTTACATCCATATTTTTTAGATGTCATTAAAAACAATGAAAATAGTGTTTATAAAAATAGTTTTCATATTTTAGATTATCCAGTCCTTAATTTTCCTCTAGATGAAAATGGTGAACCTAAACTTAAAGATGAACTTGGAAATCACTACTTAAATGAAGATAATAAATTAAATTATAGAACGTTTGCTTATACTCCTTTTATGCCTAAGTGGAATACTGATGATATTTATACTAAAATTCACTTAAATGAAGTAATTAGATACTGGCTAGAAGAATATAACATCGATGGATGGCGCTTAGACGTTTCAAACGAAATTAGTCATGACTTTTTAAGAGAGATTAAGAAAACAGCAAGAAAAGCTAACCCAGATAGTTTTATTCTTGGAGAAAACTGGGATCAATCACTTCCATGGCTATTAGGTGACCAAATGGATTCTGTAATGAATTATGATTTAGCTTATCCAATTTGGGAATATTTTGAACATAAAATAGATCTACAAACATTTAAAGATATCATTAATACTTACTTAGCATTAACACCTAAAAATGTGATTAATAATATGTTCAACTTAATTGATAGTCATGATACAGTTAGAATACTAAGAAGATTAAAAGACAATAAAGACCGTGTGAAATTAGCTTATTTATTTATGTTCTTATCGGCAGGTGCACCAAATATTTATTATGGTGGGGAAATTGGTTTAACAGGAAATCATGATCCTGATAATAGAAGACCAATGATTTGGGATAAAGACAAACAAGATTTAGAACTCTTTGATTTTATAAAGAAGCTTATAACTTTAAGAAATAATTATGAGGTATTTAAATTATCTGATTATAATTTTATTGATGGGGACGTATTAGCATTTACTAAGGAAATAGATGGAAAAACATTATTAGTAGTTATTAATAATTCTACTGATAGTATTAATTTTAACTTGAATGAAAATCTTAGTGATACATATCTAAATCTCTTTACAAATAAAACGATGTTTTATGATAAAATAAGTTTAGATAAATACAAATTTATTTTACTATATAAGGAGTGATTTTTTGAAACCAACAATTAGAGATGTTGCTAAAAAGGCAAATGTTAGTGTGTCTACTGTATCTAGAGTTATTAATCAAAAAGGTTATGTTCATAAAGATACAAAAGATATTATTTTAAAGATTATTGATGAGTTAGGTTTTGTTCCAAATCAGTTAGCTAGAAGCTTATCAAGTAGATCATCAAAAATCATTGGTGTTATTGTTCCACATATTGGACCGACTTTTTACGGGGAATTGCTGGAAGGTATTGAACTACAAGCAGCATCAAGTGGTTATAAAACAATGTTTTGTCATACTGGTGATGATCCTGAACGTGAATTAGAATATTTAAGATTCTTTGAAGAATATAGTGTTGATGGTTTAATTATAGCTTCTAACTTTACTAATAAAGATAAATTAGAAACTCTAAATATCCCAATTATTACAATCGATCATATTTTAGATGAAAATATTCCCTCAATTACTTCTAACAACATTAGAGGTGGTGAACTTGGAGCAAGTGCCTTAGTAAAACGTGGCAGAAAAAATATTATGGTCTTTCGCGGTCCATCTTTCTTACTAACAACTGTTGAACGTACTATTGGTGCCTTAAATGTGTTTAAAGATAATAATTTATATGTTGATATTTTTGATTTTGACTTAGTAAAGCCTGATACAAAATTAATTGAACAAATTCTTATTAACAATCCAAAAACTGATGCAATATTTGCATTTTCTGATACAATAGCCCTAGCAACAATGAATATCATTAAAAAGATTGGAAAAAAAGTTCCTGAAGATATTTCTATTGTTGGCTATGACAATACTGCTTTTGCTAGTTGGTCATCACCAAGGCTATCAACTATTAATCAACCTGTAAGACTAATGGGGCAACAAACATTTATAAAGCTTGCTAGACTAATTAGAAACTATGAATTAGAAACACTTCATGATGTCATTGATGTTGATTTAATTGAAAGAGATTCAATTTAATATTTATCCCTAGTATTCTAGGGATTTTTTTATGTAAAAAAAACTAAAGTCTATTAATAATAGTCCTTAGTTTTAATTTTAGTATTGTTTTTATCTACTTTTCAATAAGATATAAACACCTGGTTTATTTATTATGAATGAATCTTTTTTAATATTTACTTCTTTATTTTTAAATATTAGTTTGCCATCAAATTTAATCTTTCTTCGTTTGTAGTCATTTATTAAGATATGTTCTAAAATAATTCCATTATGCTCAACAACATATCTTAATACTTTTTTATTATATGTAATTGATGCATCACTTGGATTTTTATAATGATCTAAATATTTCTTTCTTATCTTTAATATTTCTTTAAAGTTAGTAATGTTTTGTCCTTTAAAGTTCCATTTAATAGCATTTAATTTTTCACTACTTTTATAGGAGTTTTCATCTCCTTCTTTTGATCTGTAACTTTCTTGCCCAGCATGATAAAAAGGAATTCCCATGCTTATAGCAATAATACTATTCCCAAAATCAAGATAATCTTTAATTTTATCTACTTTAGTTTTAGTTAGAAGCATTCTATCAAATGCTGTTAAGTTATCATGACATTCAATATAATTAACACTTTTGTTAATACTATCAAATAAATTAGGACTACCTACTAATAATTTAAATACTTTATCAATATTTTTGTTGTTGCCATTTAGATAACCTTTATTATTTCCATGAAGATCACCTTTTAGTGTATCTCTAAAAAAGTCATTAAAATGAGCATATCCATCTAACATATGTTGATTACTCATATTAGCAGCAACTTCCTTAATGGTTGTATCCATATTCCAACCTTCACCATACAACATAATATATGGATTGATTTTTCTTAGTTTCAACTCAATTTCTCTCATTGTTTCTAAATCCATAAGTCCCATTAAATCAAATCTATATCCGTCTATTTTGTAATTCTTAGTAAAATGAATTAACGAATCAACAATTAATTTTCTAACCATAAATCTAGTTGTTTCAATATCATTGCCACAATATGAACTATTAGTCATTTTATGGTCTTTGTCATGTCTATAAAAATAGTTAGGTACTATTTTATTATAAGGATAAGTTTCATGATTAAAAACATGATTATAAACAACGTCCATGTTAATTCCTAACTTAATACTATGAGCATAAGAAATTACTGACTTAAATTCATTAATTCTTGCATAGGGATATTTAGGATTTTTGCTGTACCAACCTTCAACACTAAAATAATTACTTGGATTATATCCCCAGTTATAGTACTTTTCTTTATCTAAGTCATCGACATCTTCAAAGTCAAAGACAGGTAAGAGTTGAAGATTTGTAATTCCTAAGTTTTTTATGTAATCAAGAATTGTAGAATTTAATATTTTGCTTTTTTCAGTTAAACCTTTAAACAGTCCCTTATTTTTAACATCTAGGTTTAAGGTTAAATCCCTAACATGACCTTCATAAATTACAGCATCAGCATATTCTTTAATCTTAATAGGTGTTTTATCTAGTTTGATTGTTTTACTAAAGTCAATAATATAACATTCACCTTCTGCAATTGAAAAACAGTAAGGATCTAAAACAGCTTCATAAGTATCTTCAATCTTAATTTTATAGTAATACTTTTTATCAAGTAAATCTTCATTAATTGTTAAGTGCCAGATTGGTTGTTGATATTTCATTTGATATTCTAATTCATCGATTACAATAATTATATCTTTAGCAACTGGACTAAAAATCTTAAAACTAGTTTCTTCTTTACTATATTTATAGCCAAGAGTCCCATCATAACGATATTTTTGGTCAAACTCATTAGTTATAGTAACATTTCCTAAAAGTAGTGGAATCGCTACTTCATTAATTACTATTTCATCTCTTAAATGTAGTTCTATTTCTTTATCAGTTTCATATAAATTATCTGATATTTTTTTTAACTTATATTTTGGTAACAAAATTTTATTAATTGGTTCGTTAGTTTCAACTCTAATTAAATTTAAATTATCAACATATGCTTTCATATTTTATTAATAACCTCAGTCTTTATAATAATTGGTTCAAGATAATCACTTATTAGATTATTTTTAATATTAATCATATCATTATTGATTAGATTTAAATATAGACCATCTTTTAATGGTACTTTAATACTTTTACTATTTTCAAGATTAAAAATACCTAACATAAATGTATGATCTTTAAGATATGAAAAGACAGCTTCATTTTCATGTTCTAGATTAAAAATTCCATCTTTAAATACTAAATCTTTCTTAATTTCATTTAATGTCTTAATATAGTCTTCAATTGAATTCTTTTCATCCCACATAATTAAATCCGTCTCAAATAAGTCTGGTCGGTGCTTAATTTGATGTTCTTGACCGGCATAAATCATCGGCATTCCTTTAATGAAAAATTGCATTGCAGTTAAGTTAATTAATTGATTTTTGTTTTTGGCTTTGCTTGCAATTCTAGCTTGATCATGGTTTTCAAATGATCTAAGTTTTACATAATTTTTGGGATAAATACTTTCTTGTTCAATTATTTTTGTAAGCCATCTATTTAATGGCATACTTCCATCTAAATAATTATCCATATATTTAAAAATATCATAGTCATAACAAACATCAAAGACGTCATACATTTGTGAATCACTTGATGCATCAAAACCTAAGTCTCTTATATACTTAATGAAACTTAATTCAACTGATTCTGTTAACCATAAAATATTTTCATTAACCTTATTTACTTGAACTCTTGCATCACTCCAAAAATCAATTGGTAATAGTGGTGCAACATCACATCTAAAACCATCAACATATTTAGCCCAATATTTTAAGACGTCAATTAAATATTCTCTAACCTCTAAATTGTTTAAATCTAGATCTGTGATATCACTCCAGTCACCGACTCTATTTGCAAATAAACCATTTTCATTTTTATAAAACCACTCTGGCTTATGCTTTACTAAATAAGAATCTCTTGATGTATGATTAAAAACAATGTCCATCATTAAATCCATACCACGTTTATTTACTTCTTTTTTAAGTAAGATTAGATCTTCCAAGTTACCAATATTTTCATCTATTTCATAGTAATCAATAATAGAATAAGGGCTCCCGATGGAACCCTTTCTAGAAATTTTACCGATTGGATGAAATGGAAGTAAATATACAATATCAAAACCCATATTTTTAATACGATCTAAATCAGTTAGAAGACCTTTAAAGTCTCCAGTTTTACTATGTTGCCTAACAAAAACTTGATAAATTGATTTATTTCTTAAATTAATATTTGTATTTAATGCCATTATATCACCTCTATAATTATCCTTTTGTTGCTCCAGCCATGATTCCTTCAATTAAATATTTTTGGAAAACCATGTAAAGTATCGCAATTGGCATACCAACAATTAATGATGCAGCTGCAAAGGCAGAATAATCAATATTGTTAATATCATTAATAAAGTTAAATATACCAACAGCTAAAGTCCATTGCTGCTGAATATCATAATCAACTGGGGCACCTTTTGGTGGATGGTTTAATAAATAACCTGGTAGCATATAATCCATCCAAGGACCCATAAACATTGATACAGCAACAAAGGTTAAAATTGGAATAGAAAGTGGCAAGATAATTGATGTAAATATTTTTAATTTACTTGCACCATCTATCTCTGCCGATTCGTCTAAATCTCTTGGAATTTGATCTAGGAAACCTTTAATTAACCAAAGGTTACCAGGAATACTGCCACCAATATAAAGAATGGTTAATGCCGTTGGTTTACCTAATAGGCCAAACTTCCAAAACAATACATACATTGCAAGTAATCCCATAAATGAAGGGAATGCTTGAAGTACTAAAATAGATAGTAATCCTGCTTTCTTTCCTTTAAAATTATATCTAGCAAAAACGTATGCAGCACCACTAATAATTACAGTACCAGCAACCATGTTAATTAAAGCAATAATAATTGTATTTTTATACCACATTGTAAATTTAGTTTCACTAAATAGTCTTACAAATGCATTAAATGTTGGTTTGTCTGGCCAGATTGAGTTTGGAACACCCGATTTTAAATCACTAAATGCCATACCAAAGATATAAATAACTGGTATTATAACGATAATTGCCATTAATGCTACTTGGCCCTGAATTAATATTCTACTAATAATGTTTTTAGGCGTAAAGCAATCAATTAATCTTCTTCCTTTAACAAAGGTTCGTTTGCTTGGACACATTTTATTAACTATAAAGAAACTTGCAATTGGAATTAAACCAATTAATGCAATCTTTAAATTTTCTGTATCTCTCTTTTTTCCGAAATCAACAGTTAATCCTTGATTTAATAATATTAATAATAAAATCAAATAATAAAGTACTGCTTTTCTAATTAAATTATTTTTGGTTTGTAAATATAATATTAAAATAACTGGTACTAAAACTATAACTATTAATAGTGAAATTACAAATGTTATACCAATTCTTTTTAATACTTGTTCTCTAGTAAATAAATATTTTATATTTTCTTTCTTATATTCTCTACTTCTAATTTCAAGCTTCTTAACATAGATATATCCATATACTGGAATATATGATAGTAATTTTGTTCTTTTATCATCAATATTTTTCATTTTTAAAATATCATTATTTAAGAAATATTGAAATAATAACGCCCAAACAATTAAAAATAATATTATAATTAATCCTATCATAATCAGTCCCCCTGGAATGCTCTTGTCTTAGATAAGTTCCATGCTGTAATGGATCCTACAAACAAGAAGACTAAAACGCTAAATGCCGAAGCCATATTATAAATACTGTAATCTACCGTTAAACTATACATCCAAGAAATTAAAATATCGGTAGATCCCGCATAACCCCTAGATGCAAGTCCTGTATTCGGTCCCCCACCCGTTATAAAATAGATTACCCCAAAGTTATTAAAGTTCCCTGAAAATGTCATAATTAAAATTGGAGCGGTTGAATATAATACAAGTGGAATCGTTATTTTAGTTATTTTTTGGAATCCGGTTGCACCATCAATATCTGATGCTTCATAAAGTGTCTTATCAATTGCTGTCATAATTCCAGTCATTAAAGCCATAAAATATGGGAAACCTAACCAAATATTTACAACAACTAAAGTTGTTTTAACAAAGTTGGTGTTAAATGCATTAGTAAACCACTGAATGTTTTCATTTCCTAGCCAGAAATATTTTAAGAATCCCGTCATTTCACTAAACGGTTTACCTAATATTCCAATGTTTTGTAAGATATTATATACGCCAATATCTCTTAATATTTGGTTAATAAAACCAACTTCTTTAAACATAACTGAAAACACCATTTGTGATAGTAGTGCTGGAATTGCCCATGGAAGAATTAGAATAGTTCTCCATAATTTTCTTAAAACAACTTTATCACTGTTTAAAATTAAAGCTTGAATAAATCCACCGAAAAATACGGTAACTGTTGATAAAACTGCCCATATAATAGTCCAGCCTAGAACACCCCAAAATGCTTTACCAAATGACGAACCTAGACTACTATTAAAATCAAATAAAGCAATAAAGTTTTTAAGCCCTACATAATTAAAGTTCTCAACCATTGATTGGTTACCACTGATTGATGTAAATGCAATAATAAATCCAAACAATATCGGCATAATTGAAATAAACGCTAAAACAAATAATGCTGGAGATAATACTATATATTCAAAACCATTATCCCATACAGATTTAAAATATTCTTTTGTCTTAAAAACTTTTTCTTCTTTTCTTCTTTGTTCTTGAACTTTGTATGCGTCCATTGCTGACCATACATTAAAAATAAAGAAGAATAAAGAAAGAATTACTGCAATAAGTCCTTCAATTAACATCATAGTTGAGATATGTCCCTGGATTGGAACACTTTCCACTAAACTTATATATTGACTTATGTTATCTTTACTTGTTGCTTTACCGATCATTGCTTCTCTAAGTGCATTATAACTAGTAAAGTTTTGTTTTTTTGCATTACCTAGTGTTACAACTGACCAATAACCTTTAATAAACATTCCTGCCTTATCATGAAAGAAATTATCATACTGTAAGACAAAATTGTCCCTAATATCAGGATTTATTTCAAAATAAACCTTCAACATTAACTTTTCAAAATCAGTTGCATTATAGTTGTTACCTGGTGTTCTAAATGTTTGACCCATTGTAAATCTAAAGATATTCATAATTTTTGGTTCTTTATACTGTAATCTAACCCCATTATGTAATAATGATGGCTCATAGTACTCAAAGAAATCTGTTTCAGATATATAAATTGGTCCCTGGATCACTTTTTTAGTTAAAGTTATGTTTTCTAACGAATATTCAAGTTTATTATCAAAATTTATTTTGATAAACTTAACTTCTTTTGTTTCTCCTTCTTTAATTTCTACTGATAAATAGATATTATTATTTTCATCAGTAAAAAAACTATTTAATTTATTTACTTCTATTAATCCATCATTTTTGTCTAAAACAATTGGATTTTCAATCATATTATTTGTAAACAAATTTGTTTGAACATACTCTTTTTTGACTGACTTGTCTGGAAGTTCTGTTCTTAGTTCATAGAAAAATATTTCACTTTCTTCGTTATAGAATAAAACTTCTTTTGTTTTAATATTTTTGTAATTTGTTGAATCAAAATCCTCATAAGAAATAACATCACCATTTTTTAAGTTAGTATAGGTTCTAGGACTTGACTTGGATAGTTGCATTGCAAAATATTTTAATGCTTTATCTTCCGTTAAGTTCTCCATTCCTTTAATATCGTATTTTCCTTTTGATTCATTAAAAACAACATCTACACCTATTTCATCCAAGTATTCTTCAAACTCTAAATCTAAATATCTTGCTTTATCACTAGAAGAAACAGATGAATTGATTTTGACTCCATAATAGTTCTCAAGCATTGAATTATACCAAGAATCACCAAAATCCTTACCTGGTATTTTATTATATGCAACTTGATTTTCATACTCTTCTTTAACAAAATAATTACCTGTTTGCAATTCTAAACTAATAAATAAAGCAAATATTAGAAAAAAGAAAATTGCTTTTAGCACTTGTTTATTTAAAAGTTGTCCTAAACCTGGTATTATCGCTGATGCTGTCCCTTTTAAATAGCTCTTTTTTTTCATACTCTCCTCTTTTCTATAAAAATAAATTAGGGTGCAGTATTTACTGACACCCTGATTTATCTTTGTCTAATAATTTTAAGATGTTAATCCGGATAGTGTTCGGTATGATGCTTCTGCTTCTTTAGTTGCAGTTAAAATATCTTTTCCAACATTCCAAACTTCTTTAATCATTGTTTCACCTGGTCCCCAGTAGTATGTTACTTGAGGTATTGTTGGCATTGGGATAGCACTTTCTAACTGTTTTGACATAGCCATTAAGTTTTTATCTGCTTTAATGCCTTCAATGTTATCTAATAATTCAGTTTTTAAAGCTGGCAATTTAGATTTCATTTTGTATTGTAATTCCATTGCGATGTCTGAGTTTAAGAATTCAACGAACTTAATTGCATCTGCTTGATTTTTTGAATATTTATATACTGCAGCCATCATAGCACCTGCAAATGGTTTTGCTTCTTTTCCATTAATTGTTGGAAGACTTGCCACTTCATAGTCAATTCCTGCTTTAAGGTATGCTTCGTGATTCCATGGTCCTCCAATAACGTAAGGAATTTTACCTTCTTCAAATAATTTCCCACCTTCAATTGAATTATGATCACCAGTACCTGTTGTAATTGGTTGTAATTCAGTTTTCATCCATGTTAAAGCATCTTTTGCATTTTCAAATCCAACAGCACTTGGATCATTTAAATTTTCACCGAATGGTAAGAAACCAAATGCTGAATAGATGTGTTGAATAAAGTAACTATCTGCCCAGTGACTTGAGATACCTAAATAATAGTTACCGTTTACTGCATTAGTTATTCCTGAAGCATCTTTCTTATCATTCCAAATTTTTGCAGCAGCAATTAATTCTTCATATGTTGCAGCTGGTGTTTCAACAAACTTTTTATTGTAGAATAAACCTACTGACTCAATTGACATTGGTACTGCATATAACTTAGGTTGTGCATTAGGATTACTTGGATCAAATGATCCAGTTGATTCGTCATAGTATAGTGTTGCAATACTTGTTCCTAATTCGTGTGTACGTTCTTCAATTTTTTCTTGTGTTGCTGTTGGTAATGGTAGTACTAAATCTTCTAAAACAGCTTGTGATAAGTGGTCATGTGGGAATTGGAATACGTCAGCACCATTTCCTGAAGGACCAAATGTCTTTAAGTGTTCTCTACCATCAACAGAACCTTTATGTTGATGTTCAACTTGAATGTTTGGATATAATTTATTGAATTCTTTAATTACTTCTTTCATGTAATCGCCATTTTCATCATCAATCCAAACTCTAATTTTGCTCTTTTGTCCATATTGTTCTGAAAAGTCAATAATTTCACCGTTCTTACCAACATTTTTATTACATGATACAAGTAGAACTACAGATGTTAAAATAATTAATATTCCTAATAGTTTTTTCATAGTTCTTCCCCCCTTATTTGACTTTCTGAACACGGAAAATGAATGTTTCTTCTGTTACATTACCCCATGTGTCTTCAACTCTTAATACAATTTTATAGTCGCCTAAAACATTTGTATTAATTTTTGAGAATTCCCCTTTTGGAACGAAAACTAATTTTGTTAAATCGCCATCTCTATCATCTGTAGAGATGAATCCTGGGAATTTATTTTGGTCAAATTTTTTATTCCATTCTACAATAATAATACGGTCTCCTTCTTCTTCCCCTACGATTTCACTTGGTGAAACAAAAGAAATAACTGGAGCTTCTTTATCTAAATCTATTGCTAATGATGCTTTTTTGTTATCCTCTGTTGTTAATTTTAAATCAAATGTTACTACATATTCTTTAGTGTTATCTAAGTTTGCATCCAAGATAATAACAAATTTATTTAATGTTTCAGCAGCAGCATTGAACTGAACTTCTTTAATCTTAACTACTGCTCCTGCACTATCTTTAACTGTAAACCATGAAGCAACTTCTTTTGTTGCTGCTTCTTTATCTACAGCATCTTTAACTGGATTTGCAACGTTTGAAGATGTTTCAACAAAAACTTGATTTGGTCTTGGTGCATATGTACCAGTTAATAAACCTTGGTTATCTCTTCCCATAGGAAGTAATCTAAATGAAAATGCTTCACGTGCAAATTCTTCAACACTATATACAACGTTATCATTCTTTGTATATGCATCACCCTTACTATATACATAAGCAACGCCAACTTGACCTAAAGCAGCTGTTGTTTCTTCGCCAATTGCATTTTTAAATGTAACGTCACCTGTTTTTTTGTTTTCATCTCCACCAGCATAAATTAACATTCCTAAATCAGCGTTTGATGATGAAATCATTGCAACCTTAATTTCTGAAATTGCTGTATGTGACCCACCTTTAGTAAACACTTTTGCTGGTTCTCCCCATCCTGGATCAGCATCTGAATTCCACATGTGAACGCCTAAGTTTTCCTCATATTTATTTGCAGGGTCTGCATAAACTAATAATAAATTATATTTATCATTTTTAGCTGCATAGTATGCTGGATTAGTTGCTGATGTTGCTGCACCTTGGAATACATAAATATGATGTGTTTGATCTTTTGCAAAGTCATCTAATTTTATTTTAACATCATCTGTTTGTTTTCCATTCCAGTCTTGACTACTGTTATTTTCGGTATCTGTAAACTTAACAGCTATAAAACCTAATTCCCCTTGAACTGGCATATTTTCATATTTGAAGAATATCCCAAAATCATCGGTTCCTGTTGGTTTTGCCATTGGACCTGCTGTTCCACCCCATGCATGAGCTCCTATATTAGTATAGTCACTCTCCCAATTTTGATAATGAACTATAAATGTCGCTTTATCTGCTTCTTCTGCAGCAAATAAAAATGAAGACATTAAAATTCCTGAAAATATTATCGATAAAGATAATAATAGTTTTTTCATTTCTTTCCTCCCTAAACTATTTTATTTTTTTTGAATATTACATTTTTATAATATCACATAACCTAGATAGTGTAAACGCTTTAGGAGGTTTTCCTTTTTGCAACCGTTACCACATTGAACCATATATTTTTATAAACTATAATAAGCATATCAAAACTTCGGGAGGGGAAAAAATGAAAAAAATATTTATTGCTTTAATTACTACTATGATTGTTTTTCTTAATTTTTTAGTTTTAGTTCAAGCAAACACGAATAATATGAAATTAGTAGTTCATTATTATAGATATGATAATAACTATGAAGGATTCAATTTCCATTTATGGGAAAAGGAACCAAAAGATATGCCTGGAAAAGATTTTGAATTTTATGAAAATGATATTGATGAATTTGGAGCATTCAGGGAAGTCAATTTATCTGAAGAAAATTTAACTAAGACAACCAAATTCGGAATAATTATTAAAAAAGGCGGTTGGGAAGGATACCGTGAACCAGGGGGAGATAGGTTCTTTGAGGTTAGTAAAATGCAAGTGAAAGACAATAAAATTCATGCTTACTTTGTTGAACAGGACTTAAATATTGGTTTATCTGATGATGATATTTTAAATAACATTCCAGATAAACGACCAAAAATATTAACAACTTACTTTGAGAAAAATTTAGATGTTAAAATTAATTTAACTTCTATTGCAAATAAAGTGGAAGTTTTAGAAGATGATATTTTAATTTCAACCTTAATTGAAGAAAATAAAAATTTAACTTTAAAAATAAATAAAGAAATTGATTTAGTTAAAAGCTATAAAGTTAAAGCTTACTTTGATGATAATGTTATCTCAGTAAAAGATATTTCAATTCATAACTTATATGATACAACTATTTTTGAAGACAATTATACTTATGATGGAAAACTTGGTATTACATATCAAGAAAATAAAACAATTTTTAGACTTTGGGCTCCACTTTCAAGTAATGTTGTTTTAAATCTTTATAACCAGGGCCATCCTAAATATAATAATAAAGGTGAAAAGAGTGAAGAAATAACCCCATATGCAACATATCCGTTAAACAAAATTGAAAAAGGTGCTTGGGAAATTATTTTAGATGGTAATCTTGCTAATAAATACTATACATTTAGCGTTACAAACCAAGGAATAACAAATGAAGTTACTGATCCTTATTCCTACTCAACAGGAGCAAATGGGCTTAGATCAATGGTTGTTGATTTTAATAATCAAAACCCTATCGGTTGGAATTACAATGATAGACCAAACAATGTAGTTAATTTAACAGACTATATTGTATATGAATTACAAGTAAGAGATTTAACTACTCACAGTTCATGGAATGGTAGTGAGGAAAATAGAGGGAAATTTTTAGGATTCACCGAAGATAACACTACTTATACAAATAAAGAAGGAACTACAGTTACAACAGGACTTGCACATTTAAAAGAACTTGGAATTAATGCAGTTCAATTACTACCAATCTTTGATTTTGGTTATGTTGATGAAGCTGAAATGGCAACAAATCCCCTATATACAAATACCTTTAACTGGGGTTATATGCCTTATCACTTCAATACTTTAGAAGGTTCATTTTCTTCTAATCCTTTTGATGGTAATAAACGAATTAATGAATTTAAGCAATTAGTACAAACTCTCCACAATAATGATATAAGAGTAATTATGGACGTTGTATATAATCATACTGGCGAATCTGAAAACTCAAATTTCCATAAAATAATTCCTGGGTATTATCACCGACTAAATAGTTCTGGTTCATTTTCAAATGGTAGTGGAACTGGAAATGAAACAGCAAGTGAGAGATCAATGGTTAGAAACTTTATGTTAGATTCAATTAAGTTTTTAGCAACAGAATATAACTTATCCGGTTTTAGATTTGATTTAATGGCTCTACATGATGTTGAGACTATGAAACAAATTGAAGAAATGTTATATGAAATTGATCCAACAATTGTTATTTATGGTGAGCCTTGGGATGCAGGTGGTGCAGCAATTGATAGTAGTAATGCTGCAGGTAAAAATAACATAAAAGAATTTAATAATGTTGGTGCATTTAATGATAATACTAGAGACGCAATAAAAGGTTCTGTTTTTGATGAAAAAGATGGTGCATGGTTACAATCAGCAAAACCAGAAAATCATGTTGAAAATATAAAATATGGTATTACTGGTGGAGTTAATCACCCACAAGTAAATGTCGACAAATGGCATTTAAGTCCAAACCGAACAATTAATTATGTTAGTGCTCATGACAATAATACCTTACATGATAAACTTAGATTAACTGGAATTAAAAATGATGAAAAAGTAGCAAAAATGCAAATACAGGCCAATGCAATGATCTTAACTTCTCAAGGAATTCCATTCCTTCATGCAGGCGTTGATTTTATGCGTTCTAAGCCGTTAGAATCTGGTGGTTATGACGATAACTCATATGAATCACCAGACTCTGTAAATCAGCTTAGATGGGACAAAAAAGCAAGCAACGTTATGGTATTTGAATATTATAAAGCATTAATTAGTATTAGAAAAAATTATCAACAATTTAGAATTAATAATGCTAATGATATTATTAATCACTTACGTTTTGTTGATACAAAAAATCCAAATATCATTCATTTTGAAATTACCTTACCAAATATGCCAAAAGTAATTGTTGTCCATGTAGGCAATGTTGCTATACCTTATACCTTTAAATTTAATGATTCTAATAAATATAAGGTACTTACTACTTATACTGATGCTTCTGTCTTTGGTTTAAATATTGTAGATAATAAATCAACTGTTTTAATGAATACTTCACAAATATATATTGAAAATAAAGATATTTCTGAGGTTAAAGTAAAAAAACAAAATGTTACAATAAAGGAAAATTATAACTATGATGTTTTAGATAATATTAAAATTGACTTAGATAAATATGATGTTATTTATAAATCAACATTTGACTCATCTAAACAAGGAAAATATTTAATTAATATCCTTGTTAGAGATAAAGAAGGTAATTTATTAAAGCTTGAGTATTATTTAAAAGTTGGAAAAGATTATAGCGATGTTAAAATAAAAGGAGAAATTACAGTATGAAAAAAATATTACTAATCCTCTCCATCTTATTTATTAGTCTAAGTCTTGTATCATGTAAGGATAAAAAATATGATGCAAAGATTCTAGAACAAGAATTAAATGGTAATACATATACTTTTAAACTTGAAATCTATGAAAAAGATAGAGACAAAATAGAAGTTATTGCACAAAGTTCAGCAGTTAATATCTACGATAAATTAGATGAAAAAATAGGAACAAAAACTAGATACTTAAATATTACTTTTGTTAATCAAAATAAAGATATATTAACTGTAAAATATATTATCAATCAAAATGAATTTAATCTAGGACTTAAATTACTAAATAAAACTTGGCATAATTAAAGTAAAATCTCCTTTTATAAGGAGATTTTCTTATATTAAAAAGACTTAAGAATTTCTTAAGTCTTTTACTTATGCTAATATTTTCTTTCCTTGTGTTAATAGCACTAACATTACAATCATCCCACTTGATAGTTGAAACACAACTGGAGCAAATGGTGTTGACATTAAACCTACAATAAAGGTTAAAATTGCTGGAACACCAAAACACATCATTACAAATTTTAAACCATCTTTAAAATTAAGGAAGTTTTGATATCCAAATCTAAACAACTGAACTAAAAGAGCAAGAATTAATGCATAGATAATATTTACACTAATTTGGATAATATTGTTTCTTACTAAAGTATATAGAATAATATCTTTTTTAAAAGATTTCTCTGTACTACTTGCAAACTCTTTATAAAGACTAATTTTCTCTTCTCCAGTTGCAAGATTTATATCGTTTAATCTAAACTCATCTTTACTAAATCCTTCATAACCTATTCCTTCTAAAACATTTCCTTCATTATCGACATAAATAATTGTATTTTCACTAAATATTAAAGAGTTATGGTTAGTTTTAGGATCAACCTTTTCTTTATTATTAAAGATATAATTAATTCCATCATGAATAAATAAATATACATCCTCTGAGTTAGATACTAATTTTCCTCCTTTAATAACTAAATCAGTTGGTAATTCCCAGTCAAGAGGAACTCCTTTATCAAAACTCTCCACAATAAAATCTAGTCTTGAACCCTCATTTTTTACTACTTCATATGAGGCAGGAAAATTAGATATAAGAATTAAAATAATGAAAAATATTGATAATTTGAATAAACTTTTCTCTTCTGATTTAAGTATACTTTTCAGTTTTAACGAATCAAAGAAGTATTCAATTACAAACATCAAAATCCCCCCATGTTTTTATATTCTTTTAGTTTAAAAACAACCATTCCGAAAGCTTCTAATTCTTTACTTCCATAAACTACTTCAAAGTCTAAATCAAGATTAATTGTTTTATCAGATAAGTTGTTAATTACTAAAACTGTTTCTTTAAAATTTGAATCATTAATACTTCTATAATATCCTTGTATCTGACTAGTATTATTTTCATATGATGCAAACTCGTTTCCATACATTAAACTTGGAAGGCTTTTTCTTAAACTAATTAATTTTTTATAGTGATTAAACATTGAGGTTTCATCTTTTTGTTGTTCTACTATATTTTTAGTATTTTTATTTGAACCATCATTTGATAACCATTTTGTTGTTCTATCATCGCCCCATAGTAGTGGTTGTCTTCTATATTCATCATAGACAACCTTACCATTTATTTCCGCACCTTCATATCTAACACCTTTTAACCCGATTTCATCACCATAATAAATAAAAGGCGATCCAGGTAGTGTCATCAAGATACCTACTGCTGATTTTAACCTATTAAAATCATTATACATTGATGCTACTCGGTCCATATCATGATTTCCTAGGAAAGGTGAATCTACATACTGATTATTCACCTTATAATACTCAGAATACATTCTTTCTAAGTTTTTACTCAATAAATACTGGCTACTTCCTGAACCTACTTTATTTTTTAACTCATTTTGTAAATAAAAATTAAAATATGAGTTTCCACTTATCGCATAATCTTTGACAATATTATAGTCATTAATGAAAACTTCACCTACTAAAAATAAATTTTTATTTTTAGCTTCGATATAATCATTTAATTTACTCATAAATATTTTATTGTATGCTGGAGCAAATGAAAGACCAGATTCTTCAAAGAAATGACCAACCGCATCTAATCTAAATCCATCAACCCCAAGATCTACATATGTATCAATTATTTTATATATTTCATTTAATACTTTAGGGCTATTTAAGTTTAGATCAACCATTCCCCCTGGAAATGATTGATAAGCTTGACCATTTTGCCAAACATAATAATCTCTATATTCACTATCTTTATTGTTTATAGCATCTAAATACCAAGGATGGGTGTCTGAAGTATGATTTATTACTAAATCTAGAATTACCTTTATATTTCGCTTTTTAGACTCTGCTAAAAGTTCTTTTAAATCATCCATTGTTCCATACTCTTCATTTATTTGATAATAATCAGTTGTATCATAACCGTGATATGATGGTGATTTAAATATTGGCAATAACCAAATTCCTGTAACACCTAAGTCTTCTAGATAATCAAGATTATTGGTAACCCCTTTTAAATCCCCAATCCCATCTTGATCACTATCAGCAAAACTTCTTACAAATAAACTATAATAAATATCATTTTGATAAATTTCACTATAGTTAACTTCTTTTTTACAAGAAACTAAGTACAATGACATTAACAAAATAAAAACACTTATAAATATTTTTTTCATTTATAACCCCTTCTTTTTTAGTGATTCTGAAGTCCCTAAAAAATGTTCTTCTCTTTTTTTTACGTCTCTTTTTAATGTACTAATTACTTTTGTCTTAAATATATAATCATGAATAGTTCTGCTTGTTCCTTTTTCAGTTAAAGCAAAATAACAAACAAGACTATATATACCAAAAGTTGATATACTTAGAATCATTTTAAAAAGTTCTCTTAAAATTAATACATAGGTATTTGTGTTACTATCATCTAGATTAACTACTTTAATTCCTTGAATTCTCTTTCCAAATGTTTGTCCTTTTGATAAAATCAATGGAACAATACTAGTTAAAACAAATACAAGTAAAACAAGTAAGTATTTTAAACCTAATTTACCTTGAATCCCTAGCCCTACTAGCAACATTGTTATTGCAAGTGCTGAAATATCAATTGAAAAAGCAATAACTCTTCTCTCAAATCTTGGAACCATGAAAACACCTCTTTAAAGCAATTATAACATAAACAAAACTATGATAACGTTTTTATTTATTGGCATGAAAAAAACAATGCCTGTTTATAAGCATTGTTTATTTGAATTATTCAGCTGTTGTTACTTCTGCAACTGGAGCAAATTTTAATCTCTTAATACCATATGGTTGTGTTTCAAGATTAATTGGTTGTCCTTTTTCGTATCTTAATCTTAGGTGTGTTTCTGGATCAAAGAAATGAATTTTAGCTGGATTAATTGCCATCTTCATCTTATCACCAATTCTAATACCTGCTTTACCGTCAATTACAGCACACACATTTGAATTGTTTAAGTTCATATAAACGTTTGTTTCTGAACCTAATAATTCAGCTACGTCTACTTCAATATTTAATGTAGTATTTGGGAATTTTTCTAATTCTGAATCGTGAATATCTTCTGGTCTAAATCCTAATGTTACTTCTTCGTCAATTAAGTGGAAGTCTTCTAAGATTTTTACTTGTTCTTTTGGTAAAGTAATCATTTGGTTATTAATATATAATTCACCTTTTTTGTTTACTTTAACATCAATAAAGTTCATTGGTGGAGTTCCCATGAATCCTGCAACGAATTTGTTAATTGGTGAATCATAAATCTCTTTTGGTGATGCAACTTGTTGAATAAATCCATCATGCATAACAACGATTCTATCAGCCATTGTCATAGCTTCAATTTGATCGTGAGTTACGTAAATTGTTGTTGTTTCAATTTGACGGTGTAATTTAATTAATTCACCACGCATTTGAACTCTTAACTTAGCATCTAAGTTTGATAAAGGTTCGTCCATTAAGAATACTTTAGCATTTCTAACGATAGCTCTACCTAAAGCAACTCTTTGTCTTTGTCCCCCTGATAAAGCAGCTGGTTTACGTTTTAAGTATTCTTTTAAACCTAAAATTTCTGCAGCATTTTGAACTTTATCATCGATTTCATTTTTTGGCATTTTTCTAAGTTTTAAACCGAAAGCCATGTTATCATAAACAGTCATGTGTGGATATAACGCATAACTTTGGAAAACCATCGCAATATTTCTATCTTTTGGTGCTTGATCGTTTACTAAATCTTCATCAATGTATAATTCACCTGATGTAATTTCTTCTAGTCCAGCAACCATTCTAAGTGTTGTTGATTTACCACAACCTGATGGTCCAACTAAAACGATAAATTCTTTGTCTTTAATTTCTAAGTTAAAATCAAAAACAGCTTGTACTCCATTTGGATATACTTTGTTAATATTTCTAAGTAATAAATTAGCCATTTGTAAGCCCTCCCATTTTTATTACTTTAATTATAACAATTTTTAAAAATAAAAAAAATGTGCAATTTGCACACTTATTTAATAATTGGATAAATCAAAAATGCATCGCTAAAATGTTTCATATTAAATCCTGTTTCTAGGTAAAATTTATCAAGTCTTTGATTTAGTGTATTTCTGTGCAAAAATAATTCTTTGGCTGCAATACTACTATTTTGATTACATTCTAAAAACATTTTAATTGTATAATAAATTTCTTGATTTTTATAATATTTATTTAAAATTAACTTTTTAATGTTCTCATCGATATTACCATCACTTAATTTAAGTAAGTCATGATTATTAATATATTTTTTAGGAATATACTTTGTTTCAACTATTTTACTAAAAAGTTTAATCGATTTATCAACTTCTTCAATATTTTTATATTCAATGGATTCATAAACAAGTAAGTTTTGCGATAAATCAGCAATTAATATATTTACGATATCACTAATCTCATTAAAACTAGATTCATAATAAATTATAAGCACATTACTACTTTCTGTATATTTAATAATATTTAATGATGTGCTAAAAACTTCAATAAAAACCGGAATTTGATCTTCAATGTTTTCTAAGCTTTTTATATACAAATACTTCATAATTATCACCAACTTCTATTTTATTATAACATTATTGATTAAAAAATATTATTCTATTTAATTATATTTAGTTTTTAAAAATAAAACCCTTACCATTTATTAAGATTCCAACTTCTAAAATTGTAATAAAATGCTTTTTACGATATAATAATAAATGAAATAAAACTTTTAAAGACGGGATGATTGTTATGTATAATAAAAATTATGAATTATGGAAAAATGCCAATTTAGAACAAGAGTTAAAAGATGAATTAAATAACTTAACTGAAGAAAAGATAAACGAAGCTTTTTATAAAGATTTAGATTTTGGAACAGGTGGACTTAGAGGAATTATGGGAGTTGGTACAAATCGTATTAATTCAATTACCATTAAAAAAAGTACACAAGGATATGCCGACTATTTAAATGAAAACTTCACTAATCCAAGTGTTGCAATTTCATATGATAACCGTATAAACTCAAAAAAATATGCAAACATTGCAGCAAGAGTTCTTGCAGCAAATAATATTAAAACATATTTAGTTAGCGAGCTTAGACCTACACCTTATCTATCTTTTTTAATTAGACACTTTAAAACTTCAGGTGGAATAATGATAACAGCAAGCCATAACCCAAAAGAATATAATGGTTATAAGGTATATGAACCACATGGTGGACAGTTAAACTTAGAAAACTCAGAAAAAGTAATTAAGAAAATAAGTGAAGTTACAAATATTTTTGATATTAAAGAACTAGATAATAATCTTATAAATGTTCTAGATTTAAATTCCTTAGATACTATCTATCTAGATTTAGTAAAAGGCATCGAATTAAATAAATTTAGTAATCCTGCAACAATACTTTACTCACCACTTCACGGTACAGGAAGTACATTGATTCCTAGACTATTAGAAGAATTTTCTTATAATTACTATTCATTTTTACCACACATGATAAATGATGGTAATTTCCCTAATACTAGATCTTCAAACCCAGAAGAAAAAATTGCATACATTGATCCAATCGAATACGCTAAAGAAATTAAAGCAGATTCAATCATTTTAACCGATCCAGATGCAGACAGAATCGGTGCTGCAGTTTATCATAATGGTGAATATATAATATTAAATGGTAATCAAATTGCTGTAATAACACTAAATTATTTACTAGAAAATAAAAAAGATATCAAAAATGGTTATATTTTCATGTCAAATGTAACAACTGATTTAATTAAAGTAATAGGTGAAAGCTATAATATCAATGTAGTTAAAACATTACCTGGCTTTAAATTTATTGCCGAACAAATGGATAAACTAGATAAAGAAAGCACTTATGTATTTGGTTGTGAAGAGTCAAACGGTAATATTATTAGTCCATTTGTACGTGATAAAGATGCCGTACAAGCAACTTTAATGTTGTCTGAAATTTCAAGTTATGTAAAAGCAAATAACATGTCAATGATTGATTATTTAGATAATATTTATCAAAAATATGGATATTTTATTGAAGATACTTTAAGCTTTAATTTTAAAGGGATCGATGGACCTGATAAAATGAATGACTTAATGGAGTATTTAAGAACTAATCATTTAGAAATAAATGGTTTTGAATTAGAATCAATAGAAGATAATAAGACTATGAAAATAACTAATTTAAAAACTAATGAAGTTAAAACTAGTAGTCTAGCTAAATCTAATATTATAAAATTTGTTTATAGTGATAAAAGCTGGATCATGGCAAGACCAAGTGGTACCGAGCCTAAACTTAAGATATATATTTCAGTAAATGATAAAAATATTTCTGATGCTAAAAATAAGCATCAAGCAATTAAGGAAGTTATAAATAATTTAATCAATAATAACTAAAAGGGAATCCATTTGGATTCCCTTTACTCTACTACTAGTAATTTATCATGTGTCTTATCTATTAAAATCGCTCCAAGAGGCGCTGTTAAAAGTATTGATAATATGGCAATACTTAAGACTAGTGATCCGACATTTAAGTTCTCACTTAAAGCAACTGCCCCAATTGATGCTTGGACTGTCGCTTTTGGAAGATATGCAAAACACACAAAAAGTTTTTCTCTTACATTTAATTTACTTAGTAAAAGACTAATAAATACTCCAATAGTTCTAAAAGATAAACCGATAAAAAGTAATAAAACGGGCATAAGGTTAAGTGTTTTAACATAACTTAGTTTTAGTTCAAGACCAACTAAAACAAATAAAATGATCTCAAATACTCTCCACATTCTCTTATAATTTTTTTCTAAATTATCTGCTAGGTTCTGATCTCTCGCAAGAATAAATATCCCAATTGTTACAATACTTATTAGACTTGAGAAATTAATTGGTGCATTAATTTTATTTTCTAGAAAAACCATAAGTAATGATACTATAAGCAAGATAATTACATTTATGATATTATTTTTAATTTTTTTAAATATCAAAATAAGTACTAGACCAATAATAATTCCAATAACTACTCCAAGTATTATTGATACTGGAATATTTATTATACCTATAAAGTCTATTTTATTATTTTTAATAATCCCCAAAACTGTATAAAATATAACAATAACAATAATATCATCAACTGATGCTCCTGCCATAACAAGTTCTGGTATATTTTTATTATTACCATATCCTTTTTCTTTTAAATCAATCATTCTTGGGACTATAATTGCCGGAGATACTGCGGCTAGTACAGAACCTAATAGAAGTGCTTCTAAATGCGTTATTTTAAGTAGTATAGGTCCAAAGATTAATATACCTATAATCTCAAAAAAAGCCGGAATAAAGCAAATTAAGATAGCACTAATACCTAATTTATAAATCTCTTTATATCTAAGTGATAACCCACTTCTAGTAAGTATTATGATAAGAGCTATTTGTCTTAAGTAAGGGGCTATTTTAAACATACTTTCATCGATTAAGTTTAAAATTGATGGTCCTATTAATATACCAGCTATTATCATTCCAATTAAACTAGGAAGTTTGATTTTATTTGATATATAGCCAAAGACAAAACCTATTATTAAAATTATAATAAAACTTAGTATCATTTCTTTCACCTTTTCTATGAACAACCAGTTATAACTCATCAATAACTATAGTATACGATACTTTGATTATAAATTATGAATAAAAATAAAAAAAGGCTCTAATGAGCCTATAAATTTTAACTGGCAGAGACACAAGGATTCGAACCCTGACCAACGGTTTTGGAGACCGTTGTGCTACCGTTGACACCATGCCTCTAAATTGCGACAATAAGATTATAACATAATACCTATTGTCGTGCAAGTTTATATTTTAATTACTTTTTATAAATTATTTTTTATTAAATCGATTAGTTCTTGTTTTCTAAGTGTTGAGTATCCTGTAAGATTCATTTCTTTAGCAATCTCTTTTAACTCTGTAACAGTTTTTGTTGAATAATCAATATTTTCAATAACTTTTTCTTCGATTACTACTTCTTCTAATTCATCTTCAATAACCGGTTCTTCAAGTGTCATGATATCATCATTTTTGCTTGTTTTAAAGCCTTTAAACTCTTCAGCGTTAGTTTGTACTACTTCAACATCTTCAGATCTATTTTGACGCATTTTTTCTAAATTTTTGTCTTTAACAAAATTGATTGTAGGTTTTAAGAAATATAGTAAATATGTAACAACAATAATAACTACAAATAATATTGTATTTGTTTTATTACGATATTTATTAAATTCAGAAAGTTTTTCAGGATACATTTTACCTAAAAGATCTAAATTTTTATAATTATCTTCTAACTCATACTTAGTTTTTACTCCACTAAAATTGTTTGACGATAAAACATTATCAACTTTTTTAAATGTATCATTACCTATCATATCATTTGCATCATCATTTTTAATTTTGGCAATTAATGTTTCTTGGAAAGTTTCTTCGTCAGATATTTTCTTTGTTCCATCAACTAAAGTAAGTTTAATTTCATTAATCTTATTGCCACTTTTTACTTCTTGCTTCCCTTTTTCATCTTTTATGACAAAGTTGAAAACTGTTTTTCCTTCTTCAATAGTTTGTTCAACTATTGTAATTGGCATTTGTTTTGTCAAATCAATATTGAAATATGAACTTGCTGGTGTTTCAATGTCATCAATATAAATATCAATTTTAACAACTGCAGTCATATTATTTGCTTGAAAAGCCTCATAATCATTTAATATTGATTTGTAATCAATTCCTAAATCTCTAAAATAAAATAACAATAATGTATGTTCTGTATTTTTTTGAGATGCTTTTGCTTGTGTGATTGAAAATTCAAATGGGAATTTTTCATCATTACTTGTTGCTAAATATATTGGATCTTTTAAATACTTATCAACTAAGTTTGCAGTCATAAATACTTCCATATATTTTTCATAGTCATAATCTTCTACAAATTCTTGACTATATTTTTCATAATATTTTAACTGTCTACTAAAGCTTGCATAACTCATTACGTATGATGCTATAAGAAATACAACAAAAACATAAAGTCCTCTTCCTATCCATTTCATTTATAACACACTCCTTTACTTATACATCATACTATAATTTTTATACTTAAACAACAAAATTAAATAAAAACATAATTTCACTTTACAATTAAGATATTTATAGTATAATTATAAGTGCGCAATATATATGGCGGTTGTGGCGAAGTGGTTAACGCATCGGCTTGTGGCGCCGACATTCGGGGGTTCGATCCCCCTCAGCCGCCCCATAAATTATGTTTGCATTTTTCCTAATATATGTTATAATATTATAGGAAATAATCTAGGCCCATAGCCAAGCGGTAAGGCAACGGACTTTGACTCCGTCACTCGTTGGTTCAAATCCAGCTGGGCCTGCCATACAGAACTTTAACTGCTCTATTGAGCAGTTTTTATTTTATATATACTTAGAGACATTTAAATCTTCACTTTTAATTATGCAAATATATTAAAGAAAGCCACATTAAAGTGGCTTTTTTGTTTCATTATTTTTAAACTTATATTTAGATTTTCCATTTGCCATTATCAATAATTTTTTCATCTTCTAATTTTTTTATTATTTCTAGTGCAGTATTATATCCTAATTCAATTCTTGATTCTAAATTTTCTAAACTAAAATCTAACATACCAAATGGAGTATGAGCAATTGAAACTTTTGGAGAAAAGTCAATTAATAAAGTCTCTTTATTTTTTACTTCTATTTTGGTGTGATTGTTAAGTGCAATAGATAAAATAACATTACACTCTTCATCTTCTAACGCATTAATTGGCACATTGTTTAACATGCCACCATCAACATAGAAATTACCATTAATTTCTGTTGCTCCAAAGATAACAGGAACTGAAGAACTTGCAAGTACTACCTTATGAGGATCAGTTTCCTCATTTAGACAAAACAAAACTGATTCCATCTCTTTTTTATTCATTTGGCTTTTAAGACTATTATCTTTAATTAATGATGTTGCAACATAACCTTTTATATCACTATTAATTACTTTTTCTTTATCTGATTTTTGAATTAAGATATCATACATTTTTGTTTGATCAAACATCCCTAGTCTATCCGTTTTAAATCAATCAAATGATTCCTTATATAATATATTGTTATCAATTGATCTCCAAACATCATACATCATATCATAAGGCATTTTTTCCATTATAAGGCAGGCATTAAATGCTCCAATCGAGGTTCCTGATACAACTTTTAACTCATCAAGTAAGTTATACTCTTTTAAAGCTTTTAAAACACCCAATTGATAACTACCTTTTGCTCCGCCACCACCTAAAACTAAACCAAGCTTAACCATCTATTTCACCCTTAATATTTTATTACTTAAAATTTCTAATATATTTTTATCTTTTTGATACGTAATAATTTTTCTTGCATCATCAAATGGTAACCATGATGCTTCAAATAATTCTTCTTCTTGAATTTTTATTTCATTTGTTAATGCTTTCGCTAGAAAAATTGTTACTTCTTTTAAAACACCCAAAACCGGCTCATATGCTATTACTGAAAAATGATTATCAAATATATCAATTTCAACACCTGTTTCTTCTAAGACTTCTCTTTTTGCTGTTTCAACTTTCGTCTCATTTTCTTCCATATGTCCTTTAGGAAAACCATAGTTGCCGTTCTTTTGTTTTATTATTAAATAATGGATTTCATCATTAATATAGTGATACACTAATGCTCCACATGAATATTCATCAAACATAATACTCCTCATTTCTTATTATAAAAAAAGGAAATTAATCCTTTAATTATAAAATATTTTCATATCCTTTTTTGCCAAGTAGCGCAAACATATTTTTCTTATATGTTTCAACTCCTGGTTGATTGAATGGATCTACATCAATTAAATACGCACTCATTGCACATGCAAGTTCAAAGAAGTATATCATCTTACCAAATGTTTTTTCTGAAATATCTTCAAGTTCAATTAAAATATTCGGTACATTTCCAGACACGTGAGCAAGCATTGTTCCTTCTAGTGCTTTATCATTTACATATTTTAATGATTTTCCTGCTAAATAATTTAAATCATCTAAGTCATTTTCTTCTTTTTCGATTATAACATCTTCATCAATCTTATTTATCTTTAAAACTGTTTCAAATAGATGTCTTTCACCGTCTTGAATATATTGTCCTAGTGAGTGTAGATCTGTTGTAAAGTTTGCACTTGCTACAAATAATCCTTTTAAGTCTTTACCTTCTGATTCACCAAATAATTGTTTCCACCATTCAGCAATAAAAATTAAGTTAGGATCATAGTTAACTAACATTTCAATTTTTTTGCCTGATTTATATAATAAATATCTAATTGCTGCATATAAATATACATCGTTTTTTGTGATATCTGGATTTAAGGAATTATTGTAAATTTCTCTTGCCCCTTCAATCATATCTAATATATTATAACCTTTAACTGCAAATGGAAGTAATCCAACTGGTGTAAGTACACTAAATCTTCCACCCACATCATCAGGAATAACAAACATATCATATCCTTCATTTTTAGCAAGTGTATATAGTGAACCTCTTTTAGCATCGGTTGTTGCTATAATACGTTCTTTGTGGTTTTTACCATATTTTTCAACTAAGATTTTTTTTAAGATTCTAAAAGCAATCGCCGGTTCTGTTGTTGTTCCTGATTTAGAAATTACATTTACTGAAAAATCCTTATCACTTAAATAATCTATTAAATATTTTAAGTATCTTCCTGAAATATTATGCCCTGCATATAAAATTTCAACACCATTTTTTTCAAATGGTTTATCTAAAAATTCTATCCCCGCTTTACTTCCTGCATATGAACCACCAATTCCAATTACAACTAATACTTGGCTGTTATTTTTTATTCTATCAGCAACTTTCATGATAGCATTAATTTCTTCCATATTTGTTTGATTTGGCAAATCAAACCATCCTAAAAAATCTGATGGTTTAATATCGCTATGTAACATGTTATGTATTTTAGTTATTTTGTCTTGGAGTCCATGTTCTTTTAGATTTACGAAATCTTTTACGTGTTTTATATTTACTTTCATCTTCAACTCTCCTTATATTTACTTAATTTTATACTATTTCATTGATTTTTTCAATGACTGAATATATTTTTACATAATATGTTGATTAACAATTATAAATTGATTATAATAAGTAAGAATGGATGTGGGAATATGAATTATTATTTAACCCTAGATATTGGGGGAACTGATTTAAAATATGGCGTTATAAATAAAGATAATGATTTACTTTTTAAATCAATAACAAAAACTAATGGCCATTTAGGCGCAAAAGAACTTATGAATACGATTAAAAGATTATTCAATGAACAAAGTAAAAACTATAAATTAGAAGGTATTGCTATTTCTACTACTGGTGGAATTGATGATGATACAAATGTCTTAATACCAAACTTATCAATTACTGATTATCATACAATTAATTTTAGAGAAGAATTAAAAGAGTTAGGTGTTAATATTGCTGTTGAAAATGATGTTAACAGTATGGGTCTATGTGAAAAAGACTTAGTTCCTAATTCTGATAAAATGAAATGTGTTTTAGCAATGACAGTAGGTACTGGAATTGGCGGTGCTATTTTCATTGATAACAAGATGCATAAAGGATTTAAATACACTGCAGGCGAATGGGGAAAAATCTTTATGAATTGTAAAAATGATTCATATGAGAAACTATCTTCTACTAATGCCCTTATTAGAGAAGCTAAAAAAGTTAGACCAGAAGTTAATACTGGAATTGATGTATTTAATCTCTATGATAATGGTGATATTGAAATAGCTGCCGTTGTTAAAAAGTTTTATCAAGGTCTTGCTAAAGGGATTGCAAATTTAGTATATATCTTAAACCCTGAACATATCGTAATCGGTGGTGGGGTAACTAATCGTGGTCCTAGATTTATTGAAGAATTAAGAGCTGAACTTAAGCCACTACTTTGGGATTATCTATATGATTCATTAGAGTTATCACTTGCTAAAAATAAAAATGATGCTGGAATGATTGGAGCATTTATTAATTTTAAAAATATTTTCTTATAATTACTAAAGCTTATACTTGAAAAAGTATGAGCTTTTTTATTTTAAAATAAAAATGGGAACTTAATAGTCCCCATAAATATTAGAATTTATCGAATAAGATATCGTCTTCATTCATATTTAATTCTTTTAATACTTTAATACATGCATCAATCATTCCTGGTGATCCACATAAGTAAGCTTCTGAATTAGATAAGTCGCCAGCGATTTTTCTTACTATATCAGTAATCCAACCTTTTTCACCTTTCCAGTCTTTATCATCATCTGCATGTGATAATGCTGGGATATATTCGAAGTTTGGATAATCTTTTGATAACTGCATTAATTCTTCTGTTAAGAATAAATCATTTTGTGTTCTTGCTCCAAAGAAATATTTTACTTTTCTTGGCATACCTTGTTGTTTTAATTTGTATAAAATTGATTTAATTGGTGCCATACCTGACCCACCTGCGATACAAATAATATCTTTTTTAGAATCTTCTCTTAAATAGAAGTCCCCGAATGGTCCGTCAATATCAATTTTATCACCAATCATTAAGGCTTTATGAACAAATGTTGTTGCTGCACCCTTAGTAACTTGTCTAATCATTAATTCTAAATGATTTTTATCTTCTGAATCTGAAGCAATTGAATAAGCTCTAACTACTTCAATTCCCGGAACTTTAATTTGCACAAATTGTCCAGGTTTAAAGTCAATGTGGTTTGGTTCAATTAATTCAAATCTAACTCTTTTAATATCATATGTTAAATCTTCTAAACCAACAACTTTTGATTTATAAATTTGAGCATCTAATAATCCTGGAGGTAGAGTAATTCTTAGATCACTTTCAACTTTAACTTGACAAGATAATCTAACTCCTTCTTCTTCCTCTTTTTTATTAATAAAAGATTTTTCAATTGGTTTAATTGGTGTTCCACCTTCAATTAATTGAAATTTACATGTCCCACATGTCCCTTTGCCACCACATGATGATGGTAAGAAAATCTTTTTATCTGATAATGAGTTTAAAACAGTATCTCCACCCATCACTACAACTTGTGTTTCATCATTAATAGTAATAGTGCGTTCTCCACCACCACTACCAAGTAATTTTTCAACAAGAATAAGGAATAGAGTAATTACTAATAAAACTCCTACTAAAATTAAAAACATATATAAATATTGCATCATAATCTCATATCCTCCTTATAAACTAGCAATTCCGGTAAAACCAATAAATGCTAGTGCTAGAATTCCTAAGATCACAAAAGCAATACCTTTACCTGCTAAACCTCTTGGAATATCACTTTTCTTAGCAAGTTTTTCTCTAATACCAGCAAGTAATACAATTGCTAGCATCCAACCTAAACCTGAACCAAATGAAAATGCTGCAGTTTCTTTAAAGTCATAATCTTTTGTTACGAAGAATAATGATACTGCTAAAACAACACAGTTTACAGTGATAAGTGGTAGGAAAATACCAAATGCATTATAAAGTGCCGGCATGAACTTTTGTAAGAACATTTCTAAAAACTGAACTGTTGCTGCAATTGTAATAATAAATACTAAAAGTGCTAAGTTTGTTGTTCCAGTTTTTACTAATAACTGATATATTGGGTAGTTAATTATCCCTGTTAATGTAACAACAAAGACTACTGCAACCCCCATCCAAAATGCGTTTTTAACGTTATTTGAAATAGCGATTAATGAACACATTCCTAAAATATAAACTAAAGCGATATTATGGTTTAATAATGACGCAATAATAATTTCAATTAAATTTTTATCTCCTGCTAAAAATAACATAATATCCCCTCCTATTCTGTTTCATAATATTTAGTTAATTCTCTAATTAACCAAACAAATAAACTTAATATGAAAAATCCACCAGGTGCCATTGCCATTACTGTCCATGGCGTAAAGTTTGCATTCATAATTGGCATATTTAAGAATGTACCAAATGCTAATATTTCTCTAACTGATGCTACTAAAATTAAAACAAATGTATATCCTAAACCATTAGCTAATCCATCAACTAATGTATATTTAACTGGGTTTTTAACAGCATAAGCTTCAGCACGACCCATAACAATACAGTTTGTAATAATTAATCCAACATATGCACCAAGTGACTTAGCGATTACTGGGAAATATGCTTGTAAGAACATATCTACAACAATAACAAAGACTGAAATAATAACCATATATGCAACCATTCTAAGTTTTGATGGAATAACGTTTCTTAGAAGTGATACTACTGCACTTGAAGCCATAATAACAAATGTAACACCTACACCCATTGCTATTGCATTTTCAACTTTATTTGTAACAGCTAATGCTGAACAAATACCAAGTACTGATATTACAATTGGGTTAGTAGTTGAAATACCTTGTTTTAAGATGTTATACCACTTTGTATACTTAACTCTTATCCACTTTTTCATCTTCAAATACCTCCCTTATTAAATAAAGTCTTAAATGCTTCATAATTTGTCTGTAACTTAGCTTTAAACTCACTAGTTGTAATAGTTACACCAGTTACATCTTCAAACTGATCCTTACCATCTAATTCTACAAATAAATTAGTGATATCTTTACCTCTAGCTTTACCCAATTTTGCATCTATTAATAATCTTGTTTTTGCCCAGTGTCTAGTATAACCATCATGAACTGTACTAATATTAACAACTGTTTTAAAATCAGAACCTAGAGTAACAATAAATGTAATTAATGATTTATCAGCACCTTTATTACCTACAGTCATTAATTCTGTAAATACAAAAGTATAATTGCCACTTTCTTTTTCAGTATAGAGAGTTTTACCTTCTAAAACTTCAAGAGTAAAGTTATCTTCAATCGTACCTGATTCTAAGTTATTATTACTATTAACTGCTGCTATTTCTTTTTCTGATAATATATTTAAATCTTTAAATTCAATGTATTCGTTCATTAAAGCAGTTACTGCTTCTAATAATGTATCTGTTGTATAAGTAACACGTGCAACATCATTGAAAACATTTTTACCATCAATACGGTCAAAGATAATGCCAACGCTTTTACCTATTGCATCTTTTAATACATCTTTTTTAAGTAAGTCTCTCTTACCCCAATGAGCTGTATTACCATCTGAAAAAACCATAAAATCAACTACTGTGTCAAAATCAGACTTAAGTGTTAAGGTAATTAATGTACTTTCTGTAACAGCACCATTTCTACCAAATTTAAGATCTTTATTACCTATAATTACAACATTACCACTATTTAAGTCTTTATATAGAACTTTATCACTTGATATAATCTTATCAAATCGCTTATTAAATTCTGTTTCAATATTTGGGATATCTGCTTCTGCTTCAATTTTTACTGAAAAGCCAGATACTTCAAGTAAATGTAACATCATTTTTTGTTCTTTAGTTAATTCAAAAATTGGAAGTCTATCTTTTGCTTCTTGAATAAGTAAATTAATATCATTTAGAGCATTTCTTAAACTATTTGTTGTATGGGTAACACCTGTTACATCACCAAACTGATATTTTTCATCAATTAAAGTAAATAGGTCATTAAACTTTTTACCTGCTGCTTTATTTAATACTTCATCAATTAATAAGTTTTTCTTACCCCAATGATCTTTGTTACCATCGTGTAATACTGTTAGACCTCTTACTGTTTCTAAATCTTTTTGTAAGATTAAGATAACTGCTACTTTTTCTGTTACAGCACCACCTGGTGAGAAATGGAAGTCAAACTCATTAAAATATACAACATCTTGAGTTTCATTATTCATGTAGAATTTTTCAAATGTTTTAAAATTATTATTAAATGTTATATCTAAGTTTGCTGGTTCATAAGTAATATTTGATAGTTTTAAAATATTTTCTTTAACTAAATCTAAATCAAGTGGTACTTCAATTGCTGGTAAATTCCCTTTGAATCCCTCATAAGCTTGTGCAATTTCTGCTAATGCTTTATTAAATGTTGGTAATGTATGAGTTGTTGCTCCAGTTTGATCACCTAATACATTATCTTCATTTGATTCTTCTTTTGTAAATGTTATTGGGAATTTTTTACCAATTGCTTTATCCAAGTTTTCTTGATCAAGTAATATTGTTTTACCCCATTGACCAGCATTTTCATCAAATATAGCTGAAATTCTAACGATTGTTTCAAAGTCCCTCTTTAATGTAACTGTTAAAACTACATCTTCTGTTTGGTCACCATTTTGACCAAATTTCATTGGTTTTTCACCAAAGATAGTTACATAACCATTATTTAAGTTTGAATAAAGTGTTAAATCATTTAACTTATCTGTTTGGAAGTTTTGATTAAATACTTCTTTGTAATTTTCTTCTGTAAATTCAATGTTATTTAATTCTAATAAATGTTTTAGAACTTTAACATTTGAATCAAATAAATCATCACCAACAAATGCTGTATAATATGCTTTATATGCATTGTTTAAAATGATTTGGAAAGCACTTGATGTACCTGTTGCTCCAGTAATTGAATCTATTTCATTTGGAAGTGTTCCATCTGAACCCTTAACAATGTTAATTGTTGGATCAAATACTTTTCCAACTAATCGATCTAAGAAGACACGTTCACCAACAAAAGCACCAAGACCTGGTGTTTCTTCTTGTTCTAGAATTGAGACGTTAACGATAGTTTTAAAATCTTCTTGTAAAGTTAGTATACCTTTGATTGGTCCCCATAGTCCACTACCACCAATATTAAAACTAACATTGTTCGTTTCATTATGACGGTATAAAACTAATCCTTCTTTTTCTTCAGGTGTCACTTGGGATTCAAATAATTCAAAAACATTATCTAAAGTATATAAAACTCCATTATGTTCTAAAATTGTTGACTGTAATTCAATTAATTTATTTTGACTAATACGGTCCTTAGTTAAAACATCAACCCCTATTAAAAGTAGTGCTGAAAAAGCTCCCATTAGCAAAACAAAAACAACCATTTTTATATAGTTTTTCATGCTAACTCTCCTTCTTCCAAGGAAACTTTAGGTTCTTCAATCTTATCGATTAATGGTGCAATTGCATTCATAATTACAATTACGAAAATTATTCCATCTGAGAATGATGAGAAATTTCTAATTATAAAAGTAAAGAATCCTAAACCAACTCCATATAAAACTCTTCCTAGTGGGTACTTAGCAATTGTTGGTTCATCTGGTGCAACAAAGAATGCTGCAAGTAAAACTGTCCCAACAAAAATTGATTGAACAGGATCTAAAACATTTAATCCTGCAAATTTTCCAAACATACTAAATAAGAAATATGAACCTATAAAGAATGTTGGAACTTTCCAATCGATTGCTTTAAATGCAATCATAAATAGGCCTAGTAAAATAATTAACAATCTAAATACTTCACCAATTGTACCTGCTGATTCACCCATTAATTGTTGAATTATATTAACAGTACCACCGTTATATAAGATGTTTGCAGAGTTATCTGCACCAACTAATCCATTAACTGTGTGATACCATTGGTTAGTCATTTGTTGTGGGAATGAAACTGTAACAAATAATAACCCAACCATTGCTGGATTAAATACATAGTTGTCGTCTCCTCCAAATACTGCTTTCCCGAATAAAACTGCAAATGCTGTTCCATATATTACAAGCCAAATTGGTGCTTTAGCTGGTAAAAATAAAACGAATAGTAATGGTGTTACAAACCAATTAGCAATATTCATTTTCTTTTTTCTAATTTTAGCAAATGCAAACTCAATAACGAAAGCTACACCAATTGCTGTAAGCATCATATAAAAAACATACATGCCGTAAATTGCAATTGAGAAAATGCTTAATATGAATAATGAAACTAGATATATTAATAGTTTCTTATCGTTCTCTTGAATCTTCATCTTTTCTTCTCTCCTTTTTTATTTCATACATAATCATTATACACTTATAAACCTTGATATTCAAGATAGTATGTAAAGCGTTTCCATATATTTATATTAAAAATAAATAAGAGAACCTGAGTTCTCTTATCATAGTTTATTTATTTTATTTTCCTTAAAAAATATTTCATCTTTATCATTCCAAATTGATGCCTGAACTTCAGCAATATGATATTTTTCAAGTAAGATCATACACATTCTTGACTGTCCAATCCCACCACCAATCGTCAGTGGTAGTTTACCATTTAAAACATCTTGATAATATTCATTAAAAAGTTCATCTTCTCTTCCTAAATATTCCATCTGACTAAGAAGTGACTTATTATCTACTCTAATTCCCATTGATGAAAGCTCAATAGCATCACCAATTACATTACTCCAAATTAATAGGTCGCCATTTAACTGCCAATCATCATAATCAGCCGCTCTTGCATCATGTCTTGTTCCATCTTTAAAGACTTTACCAATTCTTGTAATAAAAACAGTTTTATGAATTTTAGTTATCTCATATTCTCTTTCTCTCATTGATTTATTAGGATACATATTATAAAGTTCCTCACTATCAATGAAGAATACCTCTTTTGTTATTTCATCTTGTAAATTACTATATACAGTATTAATTAGTGTTTTTGTTTCACTAAGTCCACTAACTATTTTCAAAACTACTTCCTTTAAAAAATTAATATTTCTATCTTCTTTTTTTATTATTAATTCCCAGTCCCATTGATCAACATAAAGTGAATGTGTTTGATCTGTTACATCAAGCGGTCTAATTGCATTCATATCCGTATATAATCCTTCATAAAGATTATAACCATATCTTGATAGAGCCATTCTTTTCCATTTAGCAAGTGATTGAACTATCTCAACCTTATAACCTAAACTATCAATCATGAAATTTAACGCGCTACCTTTAATTCCTAAATCATCATTAATTCCTTTATCACTTAAAACCATAATTGGTGCTGAAACACGGTCTAGATTAAAAGTTTTTGCTAGTTTATTTTCAAAATAATCTTTAACTATTTTAATTGCTTTTTGGGTTTGTTTCATTGTTAGCTTTGAAGTATACAAATTTATTCACCTTGTTTTCCATCTATTGTTTTAATTAAACTTGTCATCTTAAATTTATAATCCATCTTGTTAAAATAATTAACTAAATGCACTCTAAAGTCACGCTCTACACCAACATGTTTTCTAATTGCTGTTTCAATGTTGATTGTAAATTTAAGACCTTCATTTATTGAAGTTAAAAGAGCTGTTTCAGGCATTTTAATTACATTAGGATTACTTAATCCATAATTATATAAAAACTCACTAAACTCTTTATTATATAGTAAATTAATATCAAAGTTTGGTTCTACCGTAAACTCAATAACTGCAAAACTATTTTTAAGGCTTTCATTTAATACTATTTTAATATCACCATTATTAATAGTAATAACTTCACCTTTCCAGTTTTCAAGTTTTACTCTTCTAAGTCCAATATTTGTAATTGTTCCTTTGTAGTTATTAATCTCCACATAATCACCAATTTTAATAGTTTTATCACCAATTAAAAATAACCCGCTAATTAAGTCCTTAATTAATTCTTGTGCTCCAAAACCAATCGCAAAAGCCATAACTCCAGCCCCTGCAATAAGTGGAACAATATCAACACCTAATTCTTTTAAGATCATTATTGCTATCCAAAATATAAATACTGCTCTTATTAAATTATTAATTAATTTTCTTACTGTTAGTTGTTCATTTGTTTCACTTTCATGAAACTTATTTTTAAATCCTTTAGTTTTAAAAATTAATAATTTGCTAAGTTTGGTAACCAAATATGCAATTATAACCCAAAAAATAATCATCGCAATCGCGACAAGTAACTCTGTAATAGATTCATTAGGTATAATCTTTATTATTATTTCTTTAATTATTCCTCTTAAGTTATCCGATAAACTCATAAAATCATCTCCTTATCTTATTGTAGCATATTATATATTCAATATAAAAATAAATAGGAGCAATGTCCTATTTATCTTAATTATTCAAAACTATCTATAAAAACTAAATCATTTATTTTATTTGTTTCTTTTAAATCAATTATTCTTTGATTATTACTTCCTCTAAATAACAAATTTAAATTTTTTTCTGTATGAACAAATGGTCCATCAATTAAATAATCAGCTTCTTTTAAGATTGTTTTTACACTATCATTCATTCTTTGTAGTTCATTGTAGTAAAATCCACTATATAATAAAACATTTAAATTTAGTTCTTTTGCTTTTCTTACTAAATATAAAACTTTATCTGGTTGAATAAATGGTTCACCACCACTTATTGTTATACCTTTGATTAATGGGTTATTACTAAACATTAAAACTATTTTATCAAGTTTTTCAATATATCCACCAGTTAAACTTTGAGTTTCTTCATTATGACAAAGAAAACATCGCTTTGGACATCCTTGCGTAAATATAACAAATCTAAATCCAGGTCCATCAACTATTGATTCTTCAATTATTCCTGATAACCTAATTTCATCACTTGATATGTTTAACACGTTCTTCAACTTCTTTTCGTTTTGCGTTATTAAATCTATCTAATGTACCTACAAGGTAGCCTGTTATTCTTCTAATTCTATTAAACTTGATATCATTTTCAACTCTACCACATTTAGGGCACTCTTCGTTAATGATTCCCACAAACCCACAAACTGGATCATGATCAACCGCATGATTAATTGAACCATATCCGACATTTTTGCTTGCCATATATTTAACAACAGATTCAAGCGCTGTAACATTTTTGCTAGCATCACCATCTAGTTCAATATAACTAATATGTCCACCATTAGTTAATTCATGATATGGTGCTTCAATGTCAATTTTTTTAAATGCACTAATTGGATAATAAACAGGAACATGGAATGAGTTTGTATAAAACTCATGATTTGTAACTCCTTCAATACTTCCGTATCTAGTTCTATCCATTTTTACAAATCTACCAGATAAGCCTTCAGCTGGGGTTGCTATTAAGCTAAAGTTTAATTTATATTCTTCTGCCATTTGATCAGTTTTATTTCTCATAAAACTAATTATCTCAAGACCAAGTTTTTGTGCAATCTCTGATTCGCCATGGTGATATCCTAGTAAAACTTTTAAAGTTTCAGCAAGTCCAATAAAACCAATTGTTAATGTACCATGTTTTATTACTTCACTTACTTTATCATTTATAGTTAACTTATCACTATCAATCCAAACTCCTTGTCCCATTAAAAATGGAAAGTTATACACATGGAAGTTTTTTTGAATTTCTAATCTTTCTAAAAGTTGTTCTTTAACTAAATCCATTTTTTTATCTAGTTCAGCATAAAAATCATTAATATCTTTATTATTTAGAGCTATTCTTGGTAAGTTAATACTTGTAAAGCTTAAGTTACCACGACCTGTTACAACTTCATTTTCAGGATCATGAACATTAGCCATTACACGAGTTCTACATCCCATATAAGCAATTTCAGTTTTTGGATCATTTTCTTTATAATATACTTTATTAAATGTGGCGTCAATAAATGAAAAATTGGGAAAAAGTCTTTTGGCTGATACTTTAAGTGCTAGTTTAAATAAATCATAGTTTGGATCTGTTTCATCTAAGTTAACACCTTTTTTAACTTTAAAAATTTGAATTGGGAAAATTGGTGTTTCATTTTCTCCCATCCCTCTAAGTGTTGCTAGTAAAACTTGTTCAGTAATTAATCTACCTTCAGCAGATGTATCAGTTCCATAATTAATTGAACTAAATGGAACTTGTGCTCCTGCTCTAGAATGCATTGTATTTAAATTGTGGATAAGTGATTCCATTGCTTGGTTTGTATCTTTAATTGTCTCTTTAGTTGTTTTATCCTTTACAAATGCTAAAATTTTATCGTTATCAACATATTTTTTTACAACTTTTTCAATATCATCATTATATAATCTAGGAATGATTCCTAATTCTTCTGCATTATCTTTTATTAAATCAATGTCTAATTCAATTCCCTCATATGCTAAGATATCTCTTAAGTTATTATAATATCTTTTTTTGTATGTTTTAATAACACCTTTTGCTAAATCATAATCAAATTTAGGAATACTTTGTCCTCCATGTTGATCATTTTGATTTGACTGAATTGCAATACATGCGAGTGCTGCATATGTTCTAATATCATTAGGTTCACGAACAGAACCGTGGCCTGTTTGAAAACCCCCAGTAAATAATTTATCTAAATCAATTTGACAACATGTCATAGTCATTGTTAAAAAGTCTAAGTCATGAATGTGGATATCTCCTTCTTCATGAGCTTTAGTAAATTTAGGATCTAAAACAAAAGTCTTATTAAATTCTTTTGCTCCCTCACTACCATACTTAAGCATAGCGCCCATTGGGGTATCACTATTAATATTAGCATTTTCACGCTTTAAGTCAGATTCATCACTTTTTGTAAAAGTAATATCATGGAATGTTTTCATAATTCTAGACTTTTGGTCTCTAATTCTACTTCTTTCTGTTCGATATAAAATATAAGCTTTAGCTACTTCAGCCTGATTATTTTTAATTAATACTTCTTCAACAATATCTTGGATATCTTCAACAGAAGGAACATCTTTTTTAAATCTTTCATTAGTAATTTTAATTACCTCTTTAGAAACAGCATTTACTTGGCTTTTATCACCATTTACTGAAATAATTGCTTTCTCAATTGCTCTTTTTATTTTAAGCGCATCAAAATCAACTTCTCTTCCGTCTCTTTTTTTAATGAACATTATCATAACTTTTTCCCCCTTAGAATAAATCTCATATTTCTATTATAGTAAATATTTGTAGTTTTACAACATAAATTTAAAAAATATTTTATTTTAAAATTAAGTATATATTTATCTTTCCTTTAAGTAAAGTATTAACTACTGTTTATTAAAATTTATCTATTAAAATGCTAAATTTATAAATAAAAAATAAAACAAAAAAAGCTTAACTATCACTATACATCTTAGTTAAGCCTTTTATAATTATTTCTTTACTTGCGAACGGTATATATTGGCATATACTCCATCTCTTGCAACTAATTCCTCATGGTTTCCTTCTTCAACTTTTAAGCCTTTTTCTAAGACAATAATCTTATTAGCATTTTTAATTGTTGATAGTCTATGAGCAATAATAATAACTGTTCTATTTTTCTTTACTTTATCTAATGCATTTTGAATTATAGTTTCAGTTTCGGTATCGATGTTTGCAGTTGCTTCATCCATAATTAATATTCTTGGGTCATGAGCAATAACTCTTGCAAAAGAGATAATTTGACGCTCACCAATACTTAGGTTTGAACCTTTTCTATTAATAGGTTCATCAATACCATGTTCTAATTTATCTAATAGATTTGCCCCACCAACTGATTTAACAATCTTTATTGCTTCTTCTTTAGTTATATTGGAACCAAATTTCACGTTATCATAAAGTGTACCACTAAACATTACAGGATCTTGTAGAATTATTCCAATATGTTTTCTATAACTTCTAATACTCTCAGTAGTAATATCTTTATCATCAATAAAAATATTACCTCTATCAATATCTTTTAAATCATAAAATCTAAGTAGTAAATTCATTAATGTACTTTTACCACTACCAGTATGTCCTACAATACCTACCATACTATTTGCTTTAATTTCAAAACTAACGCCTTTTAATACAGGATGCCCCTTAACATATGAGAACCAAACATCATCAAATTTGATATTTCCTTGATAAGGTGCTATATCATATTTCTCTGATGATTCCTTATCACCGTCTATTAATTTAAAGATACGTTCTGTTCTAACTAATGAGTGTTGGAGGTTACCTATTTCTCTAAATAAAATACCAACAGGTTCAAAAATTGCTGATAGATATGTATTATAAGCATAGATAGTTCCTGCTGTTACAGTAAATCCTACAATTGTTAAATAACCATTACCAAAATATAAAACAACAAACGATGTTACTAATGACCCAATTAATCTAATCATGTTCCAACCTAGTCCAAGATGTAATTTATTTTCCTTTAATTGTTCATTCATATAACTTTTTGATAACGCATTAAAGTTTGAAGTTGTTTCTTCTTCATAATTAAATACTTGTAAAATACCAATTCCGTTTATTATCTCATTTAAGTTTGCCGTAATTAAACTTCTTTGTTCATTAACTTTAACAGCAATTAAGTTTAGATTTCTAACAAATAACTTTAACCAGAAATATACTAATGGAAAAATTATAAATGTCCAGATTGCAAGCTTAGGATCTAAATAAAACATTCCAACATATGCAAAGATAATTGAAAGCGATGCATTTAACATTAGGTTCATAATGGTTGAAAATAATCCCATCATCCCACCAACGTCATGAATAATTCTATTCGCTATTTTACCTGCTGGTTCTTCTTCAAAATAACTCATTGGAAGTTGTTGAAGACTTGTCACAGCATCAACTCTTGCATCTCTAACGATATTTACGTTAATTGATGCTGTAGTTATTCTTTGAATATATGTAAAGATAATTTGTAAAAATAATCTAAGCGCTAATAGGATAAGTAGCACCGTTAACGGATTAATAAATGGTTCATAAAAGTTTCTAGTTTCTTTACTAGTTAGCTTAACTGCATCAAATACTAAAACACTTCCTTCTTGATTTGTAAAAGTTATTTTACCATCATTAATGGTTTTATTTCCTTTAACAAAATCACTAGGAACTAAATCTTCAATAAAATAATAAGATGCTTTATAAATAACGATTGTTGCACCACTATCACTTACAGTGTTTTGAATATAATACTTTCCATTAAAACTAACTGCATCTTTTGAATCTACCGTAACTTCTGTTTCATACCAAGGCTTCTCAATAGCAACTAAATAGTCATCCATAATTGCCTTAACGATTAAAGGCGATGCTAAGTTTAACAACTGTACAATTAACATTGTTGATATACTAATTACTAATAATTTTTTATATTTGCTTATATAACGCCATACTTTTTTAATTGTTTTAAACATACTCTCACCTACACCATTGTAATTTGGTTAATATATTGTTCTTTATACCAACCTTCCTCTTTAAGTAACTCATCATGAGTTCCTCTTTGAGTAATTACTCCATTTTCCAATACTAAAATAATATTTGCGTCTCTAACCGCACTAAATCGGTGTGCAACAATAATATTAGTTTTATCGCCTCTAAATCTTTTTAACTCATTAATGATATTATCTTCTGTCTTAGCATCAACCGCTGATAAAGAGTCATCTAAAATCAAAATTTCTGGATCTTTAATTAAAGCTCTAGCAATCGATAATCTTTGTTTTTGACCACCAGACAAGGTTGAACCAGATTCCCCAACCATAGTCTCTAATCCCTGGTCTAAGAATGGTAAGTCTTTTTCAAAGTCAGCAATCCTTACTGCTTTATCTAATTGATCTTGTGATGCCTTTGGTTTACCCATTTTAATGTTTGCTGTAACATCTTTTTTAAATATCGTATGAGCCTGTGGAACATAACCTACTAAATTTCTAATATCATCAATCTTGTAGGTTGAAATATCTTTTCCGTCAACTAAAATATTACCATCACTTACATTAAATTCTCTTAATAACTGTCTAATTAATGTTGATTTACCAGCCCCTGTTGGTCCTACTATTCCGATTGTTTGTCCTTTAGTTATTTTAAAGTTAATTCCTCTAATAACTGCTTTTTCATCAAATGGATATTTAAAAGTAACATTCTTAAACTCAATTTCATTGAAACTTAAAATAGGTAGTGAGACATTTGTGTCACTTACAATTGGTACTTCTTTCATAATTTCATCAAATCTATCTAGTGATATTGTTGCATTATTGATTTGAGTAAACATGGTACTCATCCCAATAATAGGCCCGTACAGCATTCCAAGGTATGATAAAAAGGTAATCAGTGATCCTAGTGTTAACTGACTATTAATAATAAATATTACCCCAAACACAAATGCTAATACATAAGCGACACCATAAATTACTTCAAAAAGTGGAACAAACCAGTTTTCATATTTTACAATATAAAACCATGAGTTAATATCATCAATGATAGATTTTTTTTGAATATCTAAATATTCATCTTCTTGCCCATATGCTCTAATTGTTTTTTGACCTTCAACTGATTCTAAAATAGTATCAGTCATTTTAGCATAAATTATTCGGTGTTTTGCAATATATTTACGTTTTTTATGTCTAATAATATTTAAAATAGTTAGTCCAATTGGCATGATTGTTACAGAAATTATAGTTAATTTAAAACTAATTGTTGCAATCATTAAAGCAAGTGCAAACGTAATAAGTCCAAAGTTAAAGACAATGCCTTCAAACAAGCTTGTTGCAGCAACCGTAATAGCATCTAAGTCTTCTGTAACTCTATTAATTAAATCTCCCTTATCATATTTAGCATAAAAGCTTAAATCCATTGAAAAGAGTTTTCTTAGATATTGTTCTCTTAATTCAAAAGAAAGTTTTTGTGCTAATTTGCTAACACGATAATTATAAATAAAACTACTGAAATATCTACTTATAGGAATTAATGCTAATCCCCCAACTAAAAATATCAAACTCTTTTTTGTTAAATCTCCTGATACAATTGTATCAATTGCTAGCCCCAGAAAATAAGCTGGAATTAGCGAAAGAATGATTATTAACAATAAAAGAAAGAAAAGCCTAATATAGGTTTTCCATTCTTTTTTAATAAACCAACTTAATTTTTTTACTATGTTTTTCATTTCATCACCACTTTATGTCATCACTTGTCATTTAATATATTTACTATCTTACTTTCAATAAATTTTTCTATACTCTTTATATTACTAATTCTATCACTATTATATGTATGTTTATAACTATATAATTGATTTTTACATAGAACTGCAATATAACTTACTAATTCATCACTATTATCCTCATAAGTAGGACCAGCATTACCTGTTACTGCTACTTGAATATCTGAATTTATTTTTGCCTTTAATCCCCTTGCCATGCTAATTGCTACTTCTTCGCTTACAACGCCATATTTATTAATTAAATCTAATTTAACATCTAAAAGACTAACTTTTAAGAAAACATTATAAGAGATTATACTTCCCATAAAAACTTTTGAACTGCCACTATTTTTGACTAGTGAATAACTTAAATAACCACCCGTAATACTCTCAGCAAAACTAATTGTTAAGTTTTTATTTAATAAAACATTATAAACCTTTTTCATTAACTTACTAATACCTCAATAGTAATAGGATTTATCTCGCCTTTTCTAATGATTTCAATCATTAATTTAGTTCCGGCTGGCTTATTACTTACGAAAGGAACAACATCATCATTTGAGGTAATTTTACTACCATTTATACTTATAATAACATCATACATTTCCAATTTTCCATATGCATCATATAGATCATCAACATAGATTACTACAATTCCATATGTTGCATCACCAATTAATGAATTGTTAAAACCAGAGTCTAAGAAATCACTTAATTTTACTACAGTAATACCTAATCTTGGTGTATGTTCATCTAGTTTTTTATATTTAATTATATTTGTTTTACTATTAATTATGCTTGATAAGATATTAATATTTAGACTAATGCTTACACGTTCAGCAATTACAACACCAAATTTTGACATATAATTTGTTTCTTTGGCAACATTGATCGCAATTAGTTCACCTTTTAGATTAAATAATGGACCACCACTATTTCCTGGATTTAGAGTTGAGTTATGTCTGATTGCTAATTTTGATATAGCTCCATAGATTTGTTCATAGTTACCAACTATACCCTTAGTAACATAACCAGTTCTATCACTACTTTCAGGAGTACCAATTGCAATTGTTGTTTGTCCAACAACAAATGCCTCATTAGTTTCTCCATCTAATGTGGTTGACGTTACAATATTATAATTATCACTACTTTCAAATCTTACAATTCCTAAGTCATATAACCTATTATTATAATAATCTTTAGCTCTAATTGATTTTCTAGCGTCACTAAATGAAATTGATATTTCTGATGAATCTTCAACAACATGACTATTGGTCATCACATAATAAGTATATATATTGTTTTTACCTATTTCTTTACGGTAAATAACTCCTGAACCATGTCCTGTATTAGTTTTCACTGTAACAACTGCATCATCTACAGTTTTTACGACATTTATAAGACTTGTTTCATACTCGTTAATACTCTCATAACTATTAAGCGTAACATCTTTTTCTATGAGATAACTAATATTTAAAGCACTTGTTAATCCTTCAGCAGCAATAACACCAGTTTGGGTTTCAATACTATTTACTTTATTAATATTAATACCTATTAAATTACCATTTAAGTTAAAGATTGGTGCTCCTAATTGTCCTAGATTTGTTTTTGCATCATGCATAAAAATATATGATTCTTGGTATTCATCTTTAGATAAATTACCTATATTTAATTGATTTTTTAAATCACTATTAACACTACCAATTGCCAAAATTCTTTGTCCCTTAACAAGTTTGTTCATTTCTAGTGAAATAAATGGGTTTTTATCAGATCTATATGGCGTTAAGGTATCAGTAGTTTCAATTTCAAGAATTGATGCAATATTTAAAAATGAACTACTAACTCTTACTACATTATATTTATCATTTACTTTTAAACCAAAATGATTTAAAAAGAAAATTGTTGCAATTTGATATTTATTATCTATTTTATTAACGATAATACCACTGTAAATATTTCCAGACCCATCTTTAATTGTAACGACTGAATCTAGGGCACTTTCATAAACACTGTTTTGTAATGTTTCTAATTGATCCTTATTGTCGCTAATTTTTGGTAAATTTTGATTAAATAATGTATTACTAATTAGATTATTTTTAAAGTCTATTTGACTTATATTTTTAATAACATTAGCAAATCTTGAAGCTTTATACCCATAATTAAGACCGAGAACGTTATACTCAGAACTAATATTTTCATCTTTATAAATTTTATCTGAGTTAATACCTACTAAAAATCCTGATAAATTGTAAACTCCAGATCCTATTTCACCCATATTAATATCAGCATCATGAGTAAAAATGTCATTGTTTAATACGTTTGTAATAAAACCATCTTTTACTGAATTAATTACATCTAAGTTATTATTTGAACCAACCGCTAAAACTGCATCACCAACATTAAAATCATATATTTTATCATCAGTAAATAACTTTGCACTTGGTATGTTTAATCTTGTTTCAAAACTAAAAATCCCAATATCATATATATCATTTATTGAATAATCAATAATTGATGCTCTAACACTACTGTGGTTAATGAAAACCGAGAGGTTTGATACATCAGTTAAATTACTAGCTGTTGTTAATGCATAATATTTTTTATTAACAAGACCATTTTCACTATAAACTACTACTGCACCACCAATTGATCTAGAGTTTGTAACATTTTCGTCTACTAGCGAAACATTACTTGATCTAATTGTCTTTGATGTTTCTATTATTTTTGTCTCAAAAGCATTATTTGAAACATATTTTTTATTTTCTCTATCACTTGTATCAACAATACATGATACTAAAATTAGTGATAGTAAAAATAATGCTATAAAGCTAAAGATTTTTTTTATCATTTTATACCTCAATTCCAAACAACATTTTTGCATTATTTGTCGTTGTTTTTGTAACTTCATCAAGTGGTACTTTCTTTATTTGCGCAATTTTACTTGCTATGTAATAAAGATTTGATGGTTCGTTTCTTCTTCCTCTAAATGGTTCTGGAGACATATAAGGCGAATCTGTTTCAATTAAGATATGTTTTAAATCAATATTTTTTACAATCTTAATTAATTCCTCATTCTTATTTTTAAAGGTAATAGGGCCGTCAATTCCAATATAAAAACCTAAGTCAATTGCTTTTAATGCATCTTCATAGTCACCAGAAAAACAGTGGAAAACACCATATACTTTTCCTTTATACTTCTTAACAATTTCATATGATTCAGAAAATGAATTTCTAGTATGAATAATAATTGGAAGATTAAGTTTAATTGCTTTTTTTATTTGTTCTTCAAAAATCTTTATTTGTATTTCTTTATTATCACTACGCCAGTAAAAATCAAGACCAATTTCGCCAACTGCAATTACTTTTTCATTATTATATATACTATCTAAGTCTAGGTGGTTGGAATCATCAACATAACCTGGATGAATTCCTACTGTTGCGTAAATGTTAGAATAAGTTTTTGCAAGCTCAATTGCCTTGATACTTGACTCTAAATCTACACCGATTGCGATAATTTTTTCTACACCTTTTTTTTGAGCATTATGTAATATAGTTTCGATATTTGAAGACAATTCTTCAAAATTAATATGCGCATGTGTATCTATCATCATACCAACTCCCTTGCTACTTAAATTGTATCACTAAATGAAAGTATTTACTATTAAATGGAGAAGATAAATAAAAAAAGACTCAAATATGTAAAATATTTGAATCTTTTAAAAATATTAATTATTTAATAATTTTAACAACTGTACCAGCACCAACTGTACGTCCACCTTCACGAATTGAGAACTTTGTTCCTTCTTCGATAGCGATTGGGTGAATTAAGTCGATGTGTAAGTTTGTATTATCTCCTGGCATAACCATTTCTGTTCCTTCAGGTAATGTAACGATTCCTGTTACGTCTGTTGTTCTGAAGTAGAATTGTGGTCTATAGTTTGAGAAGAATGCTGTATGACGTCCACCTTCTTCTTTTGATAATACGTAAACTTGTGCTTCAAATTCTGAGTGTGGGTTTACTGATTTAGGTTTTGCTAAAACTTGTCCACGTTCGATATCATCACGTGATACACCACGTAATAATGCACCGATGTTGTCTCCAGCTTCTGCATAGTCTAATAATTTTCTAAACATTTCAACACCTGTAACTGTTGTTGTTTTTGTATCTTTAATACCAACGATTTCAACTGCGTCTCCAACTTTAACTTGTCCTCTTTCAACACGTCCTGTTGCTACAGTTCCACGTCCTGTAATTGTAAATACGTCTTCAACTGGCATTAAGAATGGTTTGTCAACTGGTCTTGCTGGTGTGTCGATGTATGAATCAACTGCTGCCATTAATTCAAAGATTTTTTCTGAATATGCTGCGTCACCTTCTAATGCTTTAAGTGCTGATCCACGGATAACTGGAATGTCATCACCTGGGAAATCGTATTCTGAAAGTAATTCTCTTACTTCCATTTCTACTAAGTCTAATAATTCTTCATCATCAACCATGTCTGCTTTGTTTAAGAATACAACTAACTTAGGTACCCCAACTTGGCGTGCAAGTAAGATGTGTTCTCTTGTTTGTGGCATTGGGCCGTCTGCTGCTGATACTACTAAGATACCACCATCCATTTGTGCTGCACCTGTAATCATGTTTTTAACATAGTCAGCGTGACCTGGACAGTCTACGTGTGCGTAGTGACGGTTTTCTGTTTCGTATTCAACGTGTGAAGTATTAATTGTAATACCTCTTTCTCTTTCTTCTGGTGCTTTATCGATTGCAGCATAATCTTGTTTTTGTGCAAATCCTTTAGTTGCTAATACGTTTGTAATTGCAGCTGTTAAAGTTGTTTTACCATGGTCAACGTGTCCAATTGTTCCAACGTTAACATGTGGTTTTGTTCTTTCGAATTTTTGTTTTGCCATTTTATTTTCCTCCTAATTAGGTTATTTTTTTAATATTTTTATCTATCATTATTATTTTATAATAGATTGACTTTTTTTGCAACTATTATTTGTTTCCTGTACGTTTCTTAATAATTTCTTCAGTGATTGATTTTGGAGTTGGTTCATAATGTGAAAATTGCATTATTGATGTAGCTCTACCTTGTGTATTTGAACGAAGTGCAGTTGCATATCCGAACATTTCTGATAAAGGAACATCTGCAGTAATAGCAACAGCATTACCACGACCTTCTTGATCTTTTAATCTACCACGTCTTGATGTTAAGTCACCAATAACGTTACCTACGTAATCGTTTGGTGTAACTACTTCAACATTCATAATTGGTTCTAAAATTGTAGGACCAGCAACGTTTTTTGTTTCTTTTAAAGCCATTGATGCAGCGATCTTAAATGCCATTTCAGATGAGTCAACATCATGATATGATCCATCAAATAGTGTTGCTTTAATATCAATAACTGGATAACCAGCAACAATACCTGTGCTTAATGCTTCTTCAATACCTTTACCTACTGCTGGAATATATTCTCTAGGAACAACCCCACCAACAATTTTGTCAACAAATTCAAATCCTTTACCTGGATTTGGTTCAAATTTAACCCAAACATGTCCGTATTGTCCACGTCCACCTGACTGACGAACGAATTTTCCTTCGATTTCAGCTGTTTTAGAAATTGTTTCACGGTATGAAACTTGTGGTTCATTTACGTTTGCTTCTACTTTAAATTCTCTTCTTAATCTATCAACGATAATATCTAAGTGTAACTCACCCATACCAGCAATAATTGTTTGACCTGTTTCACGGTCTGTAAATGCTTTAAATGTTGGATCTTCTTCTGCAAGTTTTCCTAAAGCAACACTCATCTTATCTTGATCTTGTTTTGTTTTTGGTTCAATAGCTACGTTAATAACTGGTTCTGGGAAGTTCATTGATTCTAAGATTAAAGTATCTTTTTCTTCAACTAATGAATCACCTGTACCTGTATCTTTTAACCCAACTACTGCTGCAATATCACCTGCGAATACTTCATCAATTTCTTCACGGTGGTTAGCATGCATTAATAAGATACGTCCAAATCTTTCTCTCTTATCTTTTGAAGAGTTTGTTACGTATGAACCTGCTTTAATACTTCCTGAATATACACGGAAGAATGTTAAGCGTCCAACGAATGGATCTGTCATAACTTTAAATGCTAAAGCTGTAAATTTTTCATCATCTGATGCTAGTCTAACAACTTCTTTATCTTTATCATTAATACCAATAACTGGTGGAATGTCAAGTGGTGAAGGTAAGTAGTCAATTGCAGCATCTAATACTAATTTAACACCTTTGTTTTTGAAAGCTGTTCCACATAATACTGGGAAAAACTCTACTGTTAAAGTAGCTTTTCTAATTACTTCTTTTAACTTAGCAGGTGCTACTTCTTCACCTTCTAAGAATGACATCATTAAATCTTCATCAAAGTCTGCTAAAGTTTCAATTAATTCATTTCTTTTTTCAACTGCATGATCCATCATATGTGCTGGAATTGCAATTTCTTTATAATTTTCTTCTGGATTACCATCAAAATGATATGCTTTCATTTCAATTAAATCAATAATTCCATCAAAGTCTGCTTCAGCACCAATTGGTAATTGAATTGGAGCAGCTTTAGCTCCTAAACGATTTGTAATTGTACTAATTGCGTATTCGAAGTCAGCACCAATTTTATCCATTTTATTAACGAATACAATTCTTGGTACTTTATATTCTGTAGCTTGACGCCATACTGTTTCTGTTTGTGGCTCAACACCTGCTTGTGCATCAAGTACTGTAACAGCACCATCTAATACACGAAGTGATCTTGAAACTTCAACTGTGAAGTCGACGTGCCCTGGAGTATCAATAACGTTAAAACGATAGTCTCTCCAGTGTGCAGTTGTAGCAGCTGATGTAATGGTAATGCCTCGTTCTTGTTCTTGTTCCATCCAGTCCATTTGAGCGGCACCATCATGTGTTTCCCCTACTCTATGGATTTTACCTGTATGGAAAAGAATTCTTTCTGTTGTAGTTGTTTTACCGGCATCAATGTGAGCCATGATTCCGATATTACGAACTTTATCTAATGATATATTACGTGGCATAATACATTTCTCCTTCTAAAATCTTACCAACGGTAATGAGCGAATGCTTTATTAGCTTCGGCCATTCTGTGGGTATCTTCACGTTTTTTAACTGATGCTCCAGTTCCTTGTGATGCATCAACTATTTCTTTTGCTAATTTTTCTTCCATTGTTTTTTCATGACGTAGTCTTGAATATTTAATTAACCATCTTAACCCTAAAGCTTGACGACGTTCTGGTCTAACTTCAACTGGTACTTGGTAGTTTTGTCCACCGATACGACGAGCTCTAGTTTCAACTACTGGCATAATATTATTAATTGCTTCATTAAATACTTCAATTGGATTTCTTCCTGTTTGGTCTTCGATACGTTTGAATGCACCATATAAAATAGATTGTGCAGTACCTTTTTTACCATCAACCATAATTTGGTTGATTGCTTTTGTTACTAATTTTGAATCATAAATTGGATCAGGCAAAACATCGCGTTTTGCTATGTAACCTTTACGTGGCATTAGATTCACCTTCTTTCATAGATTTTTATATTTTAATTAATTTTTATTTTTTCTTTGCTCTTTTTGCACCATATTTTGAACGTGCTTGTTTACGATTTGCAACACCTGATGCATCTAATGTACCACGAACGATATGATATCTAACTCCAGGTAAGTCTTTAACTCTACCACCACGAATTAATACCACAATGTGTTCTTGTAGTGAGTGTCCAATTCCAGGGATATAAGCTGTTACTTCTGTACCATTTGATAATCTAACACGTGCATACTTACGTAGGGCTGAGTTAGGTTTCCTTGGTGTCATTGTTGTAACACGTGTACAAACTCCACGTTTTTGTGGTGAGTCATATAGACTTCTTTTCTTTTGTAATGTGTTAAATCCATAACTAAGTGCAGGAGATTTTGTTTTATCTTCTTTTTGAACACGACCATTTTTGATTAATTGTTGTATTGTTGGCATTTCTAGCTCCTTTCTGACACACACCGGGGCGTACCATTATTCTTTTCAAAAATAAATTGGTCCGAAAACCAAGTCATTTTAGTTGTTTCATTTCAACGTTATTATTATAAACTATCTAGTTCAATATTGCAAGTATTTTATTTTTCTTTACTAAAAATATTGCTTAATTGCTCTTTTACTTGCAATAACATCTAATTCTTCTTTTAAAACTGTAATAACTACACTACCCTTAGCTCCTCTTTCACCATCAACATTCCAAACTACATTGTTTGTTGTTGATATTTCAAAGCGACTAGAAACTAGTGCATCATGATTTTTGTTCTTTCTTCCTCTATTAATGAAGAAACCTAAAACTCTAGCAGTCCTAAACTTCTTATTATAAGGTATTAATCTAAGCTCTAATAATCCATCATTCATTTTTGCATTAGTAAAACCTGTTAAATACATTCCACCAACTCTTTTTGCACTAAGACCTAATACTAAAATATATTCATTAACTAATGTTCCACCATCATGTTTAATAGTCATCTTCATATTATATTTATTAATTAAATCTTTAGCACCTTCAGTAAGATAGGCAATATAACCATATTTTTTTAATTTTCTTCTTGATATATCATAACTGATTTTAGTTAAAACACCAGCTGCAGTTGTATAGAAAAAGTATTTATCATTAATTTTATTAATATCTATCTTTACCGGATTATCTTGGAAAATTAATTTAAGAGTTCTTCTAACATTTTTATTTATTCCTAAAATAGCTGCCGAATCATTTGCAGTACCACTTGGCATAATTGCAAATTTCGGTCTATATTCACTTCTCATAATACCATTAATTACTTCATTAATTGATCCGTCCCCACCAGATACAATTAAATAGTCATAATTACCTGCTTCTAAATAAGCTTTTTCATTTAAATCATTAGCCTTTTTAGAAGGATATACATCTAAATGTAAGTTTCTATTTTCAAATTGTTTTTTAATAAAATCAATTTTTTTATGAAACTTTCCTTTACCACTTACTGGATTATATAACAATAAATACCTCAAAATATCCACCCCTCGCACATGATTTTATTTTATCATAATTATATAATAAATAAAAGTCTTCAGACCGAAGACTTTTTAATGTAACTATGAATTAAATTAATTGCTATTGCACCAATTCCATTACCGATAAGCATTATTATTAAATATAAAAACATTTTAAATGAGAATGTCTTTGCTAATACTAAATAAGCAATATTTGCAATGCTATGTTCAAAACAACTAACTAAGAAAACTACCACACTTAATATAACTATTATGTTTTTACCAAAATCATTATTTATATTATTAAACCCATCAACGGCAGTATACATTAAAATACCACATAATATTGAAAGAGCTAGTACTTTATACCACTGGTTATTAAACTTAATTGAAACTAGCGAACTTGCATATTCATTAATTTCATTTACACCTACTAAGTTCATTAATAAGCCAATTGCTAAAATACCAATAGTATTACCTAAAATAGTTTCTAAGATCATTTTTACATTACCTTTTTCATAAGGTAATAAATAACCAACCTTACCAGTATATAAATAATATCCTCTATTTACAATAACTAATAAAGCAATACTAAATAAAATACTTGCTACTAACTTATTTCCTGTCGTACTTAAAACATAAATATAAACGATTGCTGCTAGGGCAATATATACCCCTGATAAAATACCTTTTAAAATTACATTACTGTGTTTCAATTTTCTTCTTCCTATTCTTTTTTAAATGCGTAAAGAATACCTACTATTTTATTAACTAACTTAACTGGTAACAATCTTTTTAAAAAAATCATTACTTTATACTTATTACCAATTACTTTTACTAGTGGCATCTTTTTTCTTAACATTGTTTTATAAATAACTTTGCTAGCATAAAGTGTACTCATACCATTTTGTTCATCTTTTTCCATCACACCAATTGATTTTTCAACTCTTTTTTCATAAACATCAATTTCATTTTCATTTTTTCTTCTGTTTTTTGTAAAATTAGTTTTAATATCACCTGGTAAGATCACAGATACTCCAATACCGTAAGGACTAACTTCATTAGCTAAACCCTCACTAAAAGTTTTTACCGCAGCCTTTGAGCTACTATAAAAGGTTTGAAATGGGATTGAAAACTCACTTGCAACGCTACCTACATTTAATATTTTACCACATCCGTTTGCTCTCATCAAAGGCAAAGTGTATTTTGTGGTTAAAAATGTCCCAATAAAATTAACTTCAAAGATTCTTCTAACATCAAAAGTACTACTTGCTTCAACACTACCAGAAATTCCCATCCCAGCATTATTAATTAAATAGTCAATTTTACCTTCTATTTCATAGACATGGTTAATTAGGCTACTAATTTCTTCTTCATTAGTAACATCACCTTTTAGACTTACAACATTTGAAATACTAAAATCACTTCTAGCAATACCGTATACTTTCATTCCTTTATTTGCTAGAAATCCTGAAAGTTCACAACCAATACCTTGTGATGCACCAGTAATGATTGCTACTTTCATTTTAATAACTCTTCTTCACTTGGTAGATTATTTAAAACACTAACAATTGTATCCATTGCTTTATCTAGTAATTCTTTCGGGTGTGTTGACATAAAACTAGTTCTAATTAAACACTCTCCCGGTACAGTTGCTGGTGGTAATACTGGATTTACATAAACCCCCATCTTAAATAATAAGTTGCAAGCAACCATTGTTCTAACTGGCGTATATGTATAAATAGGAATAATTGGTGTCACAGATTCTTTAATCTTTAACCCACGTTTGACTAAACCACTTCTTACATAATTACCAACATCTTGTAATGCTTTAACTCTTTCTGGTTCTCTTTTTAAAATCTCAAGTGACTTACTTGCTGCCATTGTATTTGCTGGTGGTATTGCAGCATTAAAAATATATGGTCTTGAGTGATGTCTTACATACTCAATAACATCATGAAGTCCTGCAATAAAACCACCACTACTTGCAAGTGACTTAGAAAATGTTCCCATAATAATATCTATCTCATCATTTAAGTCAAAGTGTTCACCTGTCCCACGACCTGTTTTACCCATAACACCTAACCCATGAGCATCATCAACCATCAATCTAGCATTGTATTTCTTCTTTAATTCAACTAGTTTAGGTAAGTTACATAAATCTCCACCCATACTGAAAACACCGTCTGTAACGATTAATTTACCCTTATTAGGGCTTGCTTCCATTAACTTTTTCTCTAAGTCTTCCATATCATTATGATTGTATCTAACAACCTCTGCATAACTTAGCTTTATTCCATCATAAATGCTCGCATGATTTTCTTTATCACTAAAGATAATATCATTTCTCCCAGCAATCGCTGAAATAAACCCTAAATTAGACTGATACCCCGTTGAAAAGATTGTAGCATCTTCTTTACCAACAAACTCTGCTAAATCTTTCTCTAACTTTTTATGAATATCTAATGTTCCATTTAAGAATCTAGATCCTGAAACACCTGTTCCATATTTTAATGTAGCATCAACTGATGCTTTAATTACTTCTTCATGTGATGTTAATCCTAAATAGTTATTTGAACCAATCATGATTAGTTCTTGTCCTTCCATATTTACTAAAACATCTTGTTTAGTTGTTAACTCATGAAAATAAGGATAATATCCTCCAGCCTTAGCAATCTTTGCTGTTTCATAAGTAAATGCTTTTTTAAATATATCCATGTTATACCTCTCTTTATTTTTTTCTCTCTTAGACTCAATTTTACCATATTACTATTTATTTTGATATCATAAAAAAAACCATTCAAAAATGGTTTAAATAGTAAAGCTATTGTAAGAATAAATTTTATAATTATTTTTAATAAAAAAACACCCAAAAATTAATTTGAGTGTTTAATTAAAATATTAATAATCAAAATCTTCGTCTTCTAAGTATTGTTTTTTATCTTCTGGTTCATAGTTAAAGTATTTATCATTTAAAATACCTGTACCAGCTGGAATTAATCCCCCGATAATAACATTTTCTTTTAAGCCGTGTAGTTCGTCAACTGAACCTTTAATTGCTGCTTCAGTTAAGATCTTAGTTGTTTCTTGGAATGATGCAGCTGATAAGAATGAATCACTTCTTAGTGATGCTCTTGTAATACCAAGTAAGATTGGTTTACCAACTGGTAATCTTGTTCCATTTCTTAAAGCTTCTCTTACAGCATTTTTAAATACTGGTACGGATACTTCAGAACCTGGTAATAAATTAGAATCACCTTCAGAAATAACTAATATACGTCTAAACATTTGTCTTACAATAATTTCAATGTGTTTATCACTAATTTCTACTTCTTGAGCTGAATATACTTTTTGAACTTCTTCTAAAATATATTGTTGTGTAGCATCAGCTGATAATACTCTAAGTAATTGTTTTGGATTAATGTTACCTTGTGATAGTTTTTGACCTGGAGTAACATTTTGTCCTTTTTTAACTAATATTTCAACGTTTGGATCAATCATATATTTAAAGTCTGATTGTTCTTTTTGATTACTTAAGATATCTAATTGATATCCTGATTCGGTTTCTTTAATGTCTTTAACAACACCATTTACTTCACTTTGAATTCCTGATGATGTTAAATCTAAGCCATCAATAACTTTTTCATTTATTTTTACTAGTAAGTGATCTTCTTTATCTACATAGTATGTATATAATGCTTGTTCTCTTACATTTTCAGTAATAACAATTTCGTATGAACCATTCTTTTGACGAGTTACTTCTTTTACTTTACCATTTACTTCACTGATCTTAGCTTCCCCTTTTGGAGTTCTAGCTTCAAATAATTCTTGAATACGTGGTAACCCTTGAGTAATATCGCTCGCTGAAGCAACCCCTCCGGTATGGAAAGTACGCATTGTAAGCTGTGTTCCTGGTTCCCCAATTGATTGAGCAGCAACAACACCTACAGCATCCCCAACTTCCACATTTGTGTTAGTTGCTAGGTTTCTACCATAAGCTTTTGCTGAAACACCATTGTCTGAGTTACATGTTAGAACACTTCTAATATCAACTTCAGTTACACCGGCTTTTACAATTTCTGCAACAACTTCTTCAGTAATTAATTCATTTCTACCAATAATTTGTTTCTTAGTTTTTGGATTTAAGACAGGAGAGTTAGCATATCTACCTAAGATACGGTTTTTCATTGGAACAATAACTTTGTTTCCTTCAACAATATCTTTAATTAGTAATCCTTTGTCTGAGAAACAATCTTCTTCAACAACGATAACTTCTTGTGATACGTCAACTAATCTTCTTGTTAAATATCCTGATTCAGCTGTTTTTAACGCTGTATCGGTTGATCCTTTTCTCGCACCGTGAGTTGAAATAAAGAATTCAGAAACGGTTAAACCTTCCCTAAATGATGCTTGAACTGGAACTTCGATTTTTTCCCCTTTAGGGTTAACCATCAGACCACGCATCCCTGATAACTGAACAAATGAGTTGATTGAACCACGAGCTCCTGAATCAATCATCATGTAGATATGATTTTCTTCATCTAACTCTTTTTTAAGTTCTTCTTTAATCTTGTTATTAGCTTCTTCCCATAATTCAATAATCAGTTTTCTTCTTTCTTCTTTTGTTGCTAGACCTTCTTCATAAGCATCTTCAACATCATGAACTTTTCCAGTTACTTCTTTAATCAATTCTTCTTTTTTAGAATATACGTTAATATCTGCAAATGAGATTGTAAATCCAGCAACTGTTGAATATTTAAATCCTAAGTCTTTAATTTTGTCTAATATTTTTGATGTTTCACTAATATTTAATAGTTTAAATACTCTTGAAATGATTTTACCTAAGAAACTCTTGTTAAATGGTTTTGGTATTTCTAGATTTGGTAATACATCATGAGGATTTGTTCCTTTTGGTATGAAGTATTTATCTGGAACACCGTTTTCAAGGTTTAATTCTGTTGGTTCATTTAAATAATAGAAACTATCTGGTAATACTTGGTTAAAGATTAATTTACCATATGTAGTTACTAAATACATTTCTTTTTGTTTATCAGTAAATTGGTGTTTTAGAATTGTTGGCTTAACAATAATTCTTGTATGTAGACCAATTTCTTTTTTATCATATGCAAGTTCTAATTCTTTTAAATCATAGAAGAATTTACCTTCATTACGGTTAACAAAAGCATATTTTTCACTATTTTCCATATTAGGAGCTTTAGCTAATTCTGCTTCCATTGTTAAGTAATAATTACCTAAAACCATATCCTGTGATGGTGTAACAACTGGTTTACCATCTTTAGGGTTTAAAATATTGTTACTTGCTAACATTAATAATCTTGCTTCGGCTTGAGCTTCATTTGAAAGTGGAACGTGAACAGGCATTTGGTCCCCGTCAAAGTCCGCGTTAAACGCTGGAGTTACAAGTGGATGTAATCTAATTGCTTTACCATCGATTAATTTTGGTTCAAATGCTTGAATACCAAGTCTGTGTAATGTAGGAGCACGGTTAAGTAGTACTGGATGTTCCTTAACAACTTTTTCTAATGCTTGCCATACATCATCATCCATTGAATCATATTTATTATTAACGTTTTTCTTATCTAATTTTTGTGATAATTGTAATTCTCTTAAAACGAATGGTTTAAATAGAATAATCGCCATTTGACGTGGAATACCACATTGATACATTTCTAAGTCTGGACCAACAATAATTACTGAACGGCCAGAATAGTCAACACGTTTACCAAGTAAGTTTTGACGTAATCTACCTTGTTTACCTCTTAACATATCTGATAATGATTTTAGACTTCTACCACGTTCTACTGTTTGTTTTTTACCACGTTTTGAGTTATCAATTAATGCATCTACTGCATCTTGTAACATACGTTTTTCGTTTTGTAAGATTAAGCGAGGTGCTCTTTCTTGTTTTTGTTTTTTAAGTCTATTATTTCTATTTAAAATTCTTCTGTATAAGTCGTTTAAGTCAGTTGTAGCAAATCTATCACCGTCTAAAGCAACCATTGGTCTTAAATCAGGTGGTATAACTGGAATAACATCTAATACCATCCACTCTGGTTTATTATCTGAATTATTAAATGATTCTACTACTTCTAAACGTTTAATTGCTTTTTCACGTTTTTGTGCAGATTTTGATTTAGCTTTACGTCTTAAGATTTGAACTTCCTTATCTAAATCTAATTCCATTAATAATGTCTTAATTGCTTGAGCACCAGTTTCAGCTGTAAATTGTAATGGATATCTTTCTAGTAACTGTGTATATTCTTGTTCTGATAAAATTGTTTTCTTTGCTAAAGGTGTACTTCCTGGATCAGTTACGATATATGAAGCAAGGTAGATAACACTTTCTAATTGTTTAGATTTAATACCTAATAAAATAGCAAGTTTTGATGGTGTACTCTTGATATACCATGTATGTACTACTGGTGCTTCTAATTCGATATGACCCATTCTTTCACGTCTAACTTTTGATTGAGTAATTTCAATACCACATTTTGGACAAATTTGTCCTTTGTTAATATTTTGTTTTTTACCACAAGCACATTGATAGTCTTTAGTTGGTCCGAAAATTCTTTCACAGAAAAGTCCACCTGTTTCAGGTTTTGCAGTTCTATAGTTAATTGTTTCATGAGTCTTAACTTCACCATATGACCATTGTCTAATTTCATTTGGTGAAGCAAGTCTAATCTTAAAGTGGGTAAAGCTTCTTGAACCATAACCTTTACGTAATGGTTCAACTTCTTTTTTAATACGTTTTGATAAGTCAATGTCTTTTGCTGCTTCTTCATTATCTTCTTCATAGTATGAAGCTTCTCCTTCAACAAAAGGAACTAATGCTGGAATTTCAAATAAAGTAAATAATTCGTTTAATTCACTTAATAAAATCTCATCATCTTCAAATAATGAATAAAGTGTTCTTTTATCATATTTAACTAATTCTTCAAATGTATTAATTCTTGCTGCTTTTAATTTATCAATTATTTCATCATTTAAGTTTAAATTTTCTAATTTATTTGGTAGGAAATATTTTTTAAGTACTGGTAATATTTCTCCAAAAACATCGTCTAAAATTAAATTAATTTCTTTAAGAGTAAAAGTATTAAAATCTTCTAATGTATCAATCGCTGATAATTTTAATTTTTCTAATACTGTATCAGATAATTTTAAACTTTCAACTGGAGTTTTTAATATATCATTATTCATTAATAATTTCCTCCTTTTTTACCATTAAATAATGGTCTATTTGCTTCGTTAACACCTGTTTGATTATCAATCAACTCAACATATAAACCAAGTGATTGTAATTCTCTAGTGAAAACTCTAAATGATTCTGGAATGCTTGGTTTTGGAATCTCTTTACCTGTAGTAATCGCGCTATAAACATTATTTCTACCAATCATATCATCTGATTTAACAGTTAATATTTCTTGTAATGTATGTGCGGCACCATAAGCATATAGAGTCCAAACTTCCATTTCCCCAAATCTTTGTCCACCGTTTTGTGCCTTACCACCCATTGGTTGTTGAGTAACAAGTGTGTATGGTCCAACTGATCTAGCATGTAATTTATCATCAACCATGTGTGATAGTTTAATCATATACATCACACCAACGGAGATTCTATTATCAAATGCTTCACCGGTTCTACCATCATATAAAACAGTTTTACCATCATCATCTAATCCTGCTTCTTTCATAACTGCTCTTAATTCACTATCTGTTACACCATCAAATACTGGTGTTGCAACTTTAATGCCTAATTTTTTAGCAGCCATTCCTAAGTGGATTTCTAAAACTTGTCCAATGTTCATTCTTGATGGAACCCCTAGTGGGTTTAACATGATGTCTACTGGTGTACCATCAGCCATATGTGGCATATCTTCTCTTGGTAAAATCTTAGAGATAACCCCTTTATTACCATGACGACCAGCCATCTTATCGCCTTCTGTAATCTTACGTTTTTGAGCAACAAACACTTTAATTGATTTGTTTACACCTGGAGGTAAGATATCACCGTTTGCTTTTGAATAAACTTGAATTTTTTGAACAATTCCTCCACCACCATGTGGCACTCTTAATGAAGTATCACGGTAATCTCTTGACTTATCACCTAAAATACTTTGGATTAATCGTTCTGAAGGTGTTGGATCATTTACTCCCTTAGGTGTAATCTTACCAACTAAAATATCTCCTTCTTTAACTTCACTACCTACAATGATAATACCTTCTGAGTCTAATTTCTTTAACGCGTCTGTTGATGCTTGTGGTACTTCTCTTGTAATTTCTTCTTGGTAGCTTGAGCTTGTTGTTTTAATATCTCTTGTTTCAATTTCATATTCATCAATATGGATTGATGTATAAACGTCATTTTTAACTAAATCTTCTGACATGATAATAGCATCTTCATAGTTATATCCGTCCCATGTCATAAATGCCACAGTTACGTTTCTACCAAGTGCTAATTCACCATTTTCAGTTGATGCTCCATCAGAGATTAAATCACCAACATTAATTTTTTCACCTAATTCAACTAAAGGTTTTTGTAAGATAAAAGTATCTTGGTTTGATCGGTTGAATTTTTGTAACCAATAAACTTCACTATCATCTTGACCATATTCACGTAATTTACGAGCAACTTCACTATTAAATCCAATTTCTGGATCATATAAAACATTACCTGCAAATTTTACCTTTTCAGTTGGTTCTTTTGTAATAACTATTTTAGCTGCATCAACATAAGTTACATAACCTTCGTGATTTGAAACTAAAACTGCACCAGAGTCTTTAGCGGCACGGTATTCAACACCTGTCCCAACAATTGGTGATTCAGGAGCAATTAAAGGTACTGCTTGACGTTGCATGTTTGCACCCATTAACGCACGAGTAGCATCATCGTGTTCAAGGAATGGAATTGTTGCTGTTGAAACAGAAACAATTTGTTTAGGTGAAACGTCCATGTGAGTAAACTCATCACGGTAGTAAATATTAGTTTCACCAGCATGACGTCCAATAATTCTTTTTTCAACAAAATCGCCATTTTCATCTAATGGAGTTGCTGCTGAAGCAATAACTTTATCTTTTTCTTCATCTGCTGTTAAATATTCAATTTCATTAATTACTCGTGGAATTGGTCTACCATTTTCATCAAGTCTTGATAAGTCTAATTTAAAATATGGTGTTTGAATAAAGCCGTATTTATCAGCTTTACTATATGTTGAAAGTGATGAAATTAACCCAATTGATGGACCTTCAGGTGTTTCAATTGGACAAATTCTACCATAGTGAGTATTATGCACGTCACGTACTTCAACCCCAGCTCTATCTCTAGCAATACCACCAGTACCTAAGGCAGATACTCTTCTTTTTTGTGTTAATTCACTCAGTGGGTTTACTTGATCCATGAACTGTGATAATTGGCTACTACCAAAGAATGTTTTAATAACACCTGATAGTGGTGACATATTAATAATACTATTTGGTGTTGCATCAGAAAAACTTACTGTTGACATTTTATCTTTAATATTTTTCTCTGTTCTTGCTAAACCAATTCTAAATTGATTCTTTAATAATTCACCAATTAATCTAAGTCTTCTATTACCTAAATGGTCAATATCATCTGTTTCACCTAAGCCATCATAAAGATTAATATAATAACTCATTGAAGCAATAATATCTGATAGAGTAATATGAATTCTATCTTCTAATTGATAGTTACCTACAACATCAATTTTCTTTGTTTTTTCAGTAATTTCTTCATCTTCTTCTGTTAAATAAATCTTGATTTTTTCAACGATAACACCACGGCGTTCACGTTCTTTATCAAAGACTGATTTACCTTCTAAGAAGTACTTAATTACTCTTTCGTCTAAGCTTAAACGATTTTTTTGTAATTCAATAATTTTTTCTTCTGTAATTTCTTCATCTTTAAAGATAATTACTTCACCAGTTCTAATATTTGAAATATTTTCCTTAGCAAATAATCTATCTTCTTCTTGGTTATACACACCAAAAATTTCACTTGGTGCCTCATTTTCTAATGAATCTTCAATTGAAATTACTTCTTCTCTAATTGAATCACGATTTTCATTAATTAATTTTAAAACATCATCTGTTAAAAGAGTCTTTTCTTCAACTAAAACTTCACCAGTTTCAGCATTGAAAATATCTTCAGCTAGATAATAATTTTTTACACGTTTTAATAAGTCTAATTTCTTGTTTAATTTATAGCGACCAACTGGCATTAAATCATATCTTTTTTGATCGAAAAGACGAACACGTAAAAATTCCCTAGCAGCATTTGCAGGAACCTTGTCATCTTGTCTTAATTTTGAATATAATTCAATAATAACATCATCAGAATTTTTTGTTTCATCAATTTCTAATGTTTCTTTTAAATATTTTGAGTTACCAAAAAGATTTAAAATATCTTTATTTTTTGATAAACCAATTGAACGCATAAATGTTGTTAAAGGTAATTTTCTTGATCTATCAACCTTAACAAACATTTTATTTCTACTATCCATTTCATATTCGATCCAAGCACCACGAGTTGGGATTATTTGAGCAGTATACTTAATCTCATTTGTTTTTTTATCATAATCCTCGCTATAATATGCGCCTGATGATCTAATAATCTGTGAAACAACAACACGTTCAGCACCATTAATTATAAAAGTACCATTGGGAGTCATCATAGGAATATCTGTCATTAATGTAACATCTTCCCTAACTTGCCCTTCTTTAACACTTTCAAGTCTAACGCGAGCTTTTAATGTTCTAGAATATGTTTGGTCACGGTCTTTTGATTCTTGAATACCAAACTTTGGATTCTCTAAAAAGTGGTCCTCAAAATATAATTTAAGTTCCCCGTTATGCCCCACTATTGGTGAAATATCACGCAATAATTCTGCAATGTCATTTTCTAAGAAATCCGCAAAAGAATTTGTCTGTATTTCAATTAAATCTGGTAATTCAATATCATAACGCATCTTAGAATAGTTTCTTCTAACAGCATGTTTACCATATTTAACATCTCTAAAACTTGGATTGTTTCCCATTTTTTCTACTCCCATCATTTTCAATTTTTTTTATTATAAAACACAAAAAATCATGGACTTAACCACTATTATGCAATTTATAATATTACCACAATTAAATCAATATGTCAATTATTTTTATAACTTTCTACTATATAAAATCCAATATCCTTTATTTTTGTCAATTACCTCACAATTACCGAAAACTTCCAGTAATTTGTTAAAGGAAGAAGGAGCTCCTTGTTTCCTTTGGATAACCGAATAAATAACTCCACCCGAAACTAATTTTTCATAAGACTCTTCATATATTTTAAAAACAATATCTTTACCTGCTCTAATTGGTGGATTTGTTACTACAACATCAAAATAATTATTAGCCTTACTTAAAATGTCACTGATATTTGCTTCTATGTTTGATACATTGTTAATTTTAGCATTTTCTATTGATAAGTTTACTGCTCTTTCATTAACATCAAACATAAAGACATTACTATTTGGATAAAGTTTAGCAAGACTTATCCCAATTGGACCATAACCAGAACCAACATCAGCAATTTTAATCTTACTATCCTTTAATAAGACATTATTTATTAATACTCTACTTCCATAATCTAATCCATCTTTACTAAAAACTCCAGAGTTTGTTTTAAAAGTTAAATCTAGATCTCTTACATTTACTTTGATGGTTTTTATTTTATCTTCTAAAGACTCATCATTTTTGTAATAATGACTCATTTTACACCTCTTTTAATAAGTGAAAAAAACCTGAGTTATTTTCTCAGGTTAAATTTCTTATTTTAATAATTGAAATTATTTAATTTCAACTGTTGCTCCAGCTTCCACTAATTTTGCTTTTGCTTCTTCAGCAACGTCTGCTGCAACTGCTTCTTTAACAACTGCATCTGCTGTTTCTGTTAATGTTTTAGCATCTGCTAAACCTAAACCTGTTAATTCTCTAACAGCTTTAATAACAGCGATTTTGTTTCCACCGAATGATTTTAATATTACGTTGAATTCTGTTTGTTCTTCAGCTTCAACTGCTGCTGCAGGACCTGCTGCTGCTACTGCTGTTGGGTCAATACCAAATTCTTCTTTTAATCCATCTACTAATTCTTTAATTTCTAATAATGTCATTTCTTTTAAAGCTTCTACGAATGCTTCTTTAGTTAATTTTGCCATTTTTAATTCCTCCTAATTTTTTCTTAATTGTCTTTTTGTTCGCTAATCATATTTAATCCGATTGCGATTTCTCTTACTGGCATTAATAATCCAGCTGCTAATTGTGTTAATAATGTTTCTCTTGATGGTAAGTTTGCTAAATCCATAACTTCTTTATTTGTAACAACTTTACCTTCGATGATACCACCGTCAATAACAACAACTTTATTGTCTTTTGCAAAGTCTGCAATAATTTTTGCAGGAGCTACAACGTCATCAAATCCTAAGATTAATGCTTTTGGTCCTACAAATGCTTCTGCTAAACCTTCATAACCTGCTGCAATAGCTGCTCTTCTTGCGATGTTGTTTTTATGAACTGTAACATCACAACCTTCGTTACGTAGATTACGTCTTAATTTTGTAAATTGATCAACAGTTAATCCTTTGTAATCGAAAAGAATGGCAGTTTTTGCTAGTTTAATTTTTTCTTGTAAAACTTCAACCGCTGCAACTTTTTTTACTACACTTGCTCTTTCCATGAAAGTCCTCCTTCTTCAAATAAAAATCTCTCTTATTCCAAAGACAAAAAGAGAGACTAAATTAGTACCTCGGTAGAATATTAAGCATATCGCATCTACTGTCTTTGGTTAGGTTAAATTTTTATTATTTTTTAAATTCGCGCATATCATCGCGATCAATTTTAATACCAGGTCCCATACTTGAAGTAACTGTTAAGTTCTTTAGGTATGTTCCTTTTACTGTGCTTGGTTTGATTTGAACAATTCTTTCGAATAAAGTATGAATATTTTCTGCTAATTGTTCTTTAGTAAATGATACTTTACCTACAGAAGCATGAATGTTTCCTACTTTATCAACACGGTATTCAATCTTACCTGCTTTGATTTCTTTAACTGCATTAGCAACATCTAATGTTACTGTTCCAGTTTTTGGATTTGGCATTAATCCTTTAGGTCCTAAAACACGTCCTAGTTTACCTAATTGTGCCATCATGTCTGGTGTTGCAACGATAACATCGAAGTCAAACCAACCTTTTGAGATTTGATCAATTAAATCTTTATCTCCCACAAAATCTGCTCCTGCATCTTTTGCTTCTTTTGCTTTTTCGCCTTGAGCGATTACTACTACCTTTGAAACTTTACCTGTACCGTGTGGTAATACGATTGCACCTCTTAAATTTTGTTCCGCTTTACGTGGATCTAAGTTTAATCTGAATGCTACTTCAACTGAAGCATCGAATTTTACGGTAGAAGTTTTTTTAACTAATTCAGTTGCTTCTAAAAGTTTATATTCTTTTAATCTGTCAACTTGTTTAGCTGCTTCGAGGTATCTTTTTCCTCTTTTCATAAATATACTCCTCCAAAATGTGGTATAGCGGGATTTCCTCCCACAGTTTAGACCGTTAAATTAGTCTTCAATAATGATCCCCATGTTTTTTGCTGTTCCTTCAACAATTTTCATTGCTGCTTCAACATCAAAAGCATTTAAGTCAGGCATCTTCAATTCTGCAATTTCTCTTACTTTATCTCTTTTAATTGTAGCCACTTTTTCTTTGTTTGGCTTAGCTGATCCTCTTTGGATATTAGCTGCTTTTTTAAGTAAGTCACTTGCTGGTGGTGTTTTTGTCACAAATGTAAATGAACGGTCATCGTAAACTGAGATAACTACTGGAATTTTAACACCAAGAGCCATTTGTTCTTTTGTACGGTCATTAAATTGTTGACAAAATTGTGGAATGTTAACTTGCGCTTGACCTAATGCTGGTCCAACTGGTGGTGCTGGTGTAGCTTTACCTGCTGCAATTTGCAATTTAACTTCTCTTACAACTTTTAATTTTTTTGCCATGATACACATCCTCCTTCTTTTTATATAAGTATGTGGTTTATGAATTAATTCTCCCACTTTGGTGTGTTTTTACACGCGTTAATATTTTAACACCTTATATATGATTTGTCAACTTATAATTTTTAATTAATTTTTGCTAAGTTTTTTTCCATAAAAACAGCTTAAACTTATAAGATATTTTATCATGTTTTTTTTATCACGGTTTTATTTGACATTAAAGTTTTTGAAGTATAAAATACTATAAGGTAGAATATTATATATATCTTATTATATTAGTGAATTAGGAGGGTGTATCATGAAATTAATATTTTCTTACTTAATGAAACACAAAAAATACTTTATATTAAACTTAATAGCAATCTTCGGTGTTGCGATTGCTGAACTTGGAATAACACTTGTTATTTCTAATATTATTGATAAAGCTTTACCAAATAATAATGGTTTTGCTGGAGATTATGATTTGATGATAAAGCTTGGATCACTTTTAATCGTTGTTGCTTTAATTGGGGCAATCGGTAATGTTATTACAAACTTTGCATCCGTTAGAACTTCAACTCTAATCTTAGTTGATATTAGAAATGATGTTTTCAAAAAGGTTCAAACATTTTCAAGTGAAGAAATTAGCCAGTTTGGAATATCCTCACTTATTACAAGAACAACAAGTGATGTTTTTCAAATATTAAACTTTGTTAGTACTTTTTATCGTGTTGCATTTATGTCACCGGCAATTATTATTGTAGCTTTATTTTTAGTTGCTAAAAATATTCCTAGTCTACTTCCTGCAACATTAATTTCCATCCCAATTGTAATATTTGGTATCTTCATTGTTATTAAACTATCAAAACCTTTATCAGAAAGACAACAAGTAAACTTAGATAAATTAAATAAAGTTACGAGAGAAAACTTAACTGGGGTTAGAGTAGTTAGAGCATTTAGAAAAAACAAATATGAAGCAGAAAGATTTGATGAAGTTAGTGAAAGATATACTTCAACTAGTTTAAAACTTTTTAAAATTATGACTTCAACCGAACCAATCTTCTTCTTCATCTTAAACTTAATTGTAGTTATTACTTTATACTTCGCTGGTTTTGAAGCAAATAGACCAGGAACTAGTTTAACGATTGGTAGGATTACTGAGTTTTTTGATTATCAGTTTTTAATAATGTTTTCTATTTTATCATTTTCAATGTTATTTGTTTTATATCCTAGAACAATGGTTTCAGCAAGAAGAATTAGTGCAGTTTTAAATACTGATATTTCGATTAAAAATAAAGAAAATGCTTTAACATATGTAGAAAAGAAAGGTACACTAGAATTTAAGAATGTTTCATTTAAGTTTGTTGATAGTGACCTACCTGTTTTAGATAATATTAATTTTACAGCTAAAGCAGGTGAGACCGTCTCCTTTATCGGTTCAACCGGAAGTGGTAAATCGACTCTCATTAATTTAGTCCCTAGATTAACTGATGTTACTAGTGGAGAAATTTTACTTGACGGTGTAAATATAAAAGACTTTGATTTAAATTATTTAAGATCAAAAATTGGCTTTATCCCACAAAAAGCAATTCTATTTAACGGAACTATTGAGTCTAATATTAGATACGGAAAGAAAGATGCAACTAAGGAAGAAATTATAAATGCTGCTAAAGTTGCACAAGCTCACGAGTTTATTGTAAACAAGGAGTTAGGTTATAACGATCCAATTAGCGAGATGGGAGCAAACCTATCTGGAGGACAAAGACAAAGGGTCTCAATAGCACGTGCTATTGTTAAAAATCCAGACATTTATATCTTTGATGACTCATTCTCTGCCTTAGACTATAAAACTGCTTCAAACCTCAACCAGGCACTAAAGGAAGTATCTAAGAACGCTATTACATTGATTGTTGCTCAAAGAATTTCACAGATTATGAACTCAGATAAGATTATTGTCTTAAACAAAGGTAAGATCGTTGGAATTGGTAAACATAAGGAATTAATGAAAGATTGCCAAATCTACCAAGAAATTGCTAAGTCACAATTATCAGAGGAGGAGTTACAATGAAAAAATTATTAAGTTATTTTAAAAACTACTACTTTGTTATTATTACCTCTGTTATTTTAATTACAATTGTTGCATTACTTGTTTCTTATTCACCAATTTTAGAAAGTGAAATTATTGCAGCAATTCAAAAACAATTAGAAAATCCAATTGCTATTGATGACTTTAGAATTGTTTTATTAAGAATTGTTTTAACTCTTGTTATTGTCTATATTACTGTAGCAACGCTTAGATTAATTATTAACTTTTCACTTACTACAGCAATTCAAAAAACAATGAAGAAAATTAGAAATGACGTTCAACAAAAACTTCATAAAATGCCAGTTAGTTATTTTGATACTAAACCAATTGGTAATATTATGAGTATTATGTCAAATGATGTTGAGTCACTTGGTAATGGACTCCAACAAGCATTTGCTTCAATTATAAACTCTGTTTTATCAATTATCTTTGTATTATTCTTTATGCTTACTAAGTTAACCTGGCAATTTTCACTTCTTGCACTTATAATGTTTGTTATTATATTTTCAATCTCACGTGTAATCCTTAAATTCTCAGGCCCACTATATAGTAAAAGATTTAGAGTGTTTGGAACATTATCCGGACACCTTCAAGAACAATATAATGGCTTTAAAGAAATATCACTTTACAATAAACAAGAAGATTCTGCTTTAATGTTTGATGATATTATGGAAGATTTATCAGATGCAATCTTTAAATCAGATTTTGTCTCAGGTTTATTAAACCCTTTAGTAAGTACTGTTACTTATTTTACAATTGCTATTTTAGTATTAGTGGGTGGTAAGATGGCATTTGCTGGAGCAATTCCTCTTGCATTACTTCACGCAGGAATTAGATATATTTGGCGCTTAGCAAACCCAATTACCTCAATTACACAAATGAGTGTTATTGTTCAATCATCAATTGCTGCGGGTAAGAGAGTATTTAACTTTCTAGATGAAAAAGAAGAATCTGCTGATCCTGTAGAAACATTTAGCCTAGATGAAGTTAAAGGTCATATTGAACTTAAGAACGTAAGTTTTTCATATGTAGCTGATAAACCAATTTTAAAAAATATTTCATTTGAAGCAAAACCTGGTGAAATGATCGCAATCGTTGGTCCAACCGGAAGTGGTAAAACTACAATCATTAATCTTTTAATGAGATTTTATGAAATAAATGAAGGTGAAATATTATTAGATGGCATAAACATTAAAGATTTAAAACGTAATGATTTAAGAACATATTTTGGAATGGTTTTACAAGATACATGGTTATTTAATGGTACTATTGCTAATAATATTAAATACGGTAAAGATGATGCAGCAATGGAAGAAATTATTGATGCAGCAACACTTGCAAACATCAATCACTACGTTCATACATTACCGCTTGGTTATGATATGGAAATTAATGAAGAAGCTAATAATATTAGTCAAGGTGAGAAACAATTAATGACAATTGCTCGTGCTTTCCTTGCTGATCCTGCTATCTTAATTTTAGATGAGGCTACTTCTACCGTTGATACTAGACTTGAGTTAATGCTTCAAGAAGCAATGAGAAATATTATGAAAAATAGAACAAGTTTTGTTATTGCTCATAGATTATCAACAATTAAAAATGCTGATAAGATTATTGTTTTAAAAGATGGAGAAATTATTGAAATCGGAAATCATGAAACATTAATGAACAATCATGGTTTCTATGAACAACTATATAATAGTCAGTTTGATGAATAATTAAATTTAAGACTTAATTCAAGTTTATTGAGTTAAGTCTTTTTTCTTTATAAAAATAAAAAGGCAGGATAATAAATCATCTGCCTAAAGAAATGAATTAGTTAAATATTATTTTAACATTTTAACTCTATTAATCATATTTGTCATGATTAGTTGTTAATATATTTGTAATTATTTTTAACAGATTACCATAGTATTCTTTTTCAATTGGAAACTGTCTATTAAGTTCAGCTTCTTTTATTCCTTCTATTGCTTCTCTAATATTTTGATTATGATACAAAATTATTGATGATAAATATTTATTTAAATGACCGTACTCATCTAAGTTTTTCTTCTTAACTTTATCCTTGCTTTTTATAAATTTATTGTAATTCTCTTTTGCTTTTTCTTGGTTGTCTAAATAAAAATATGTGAAAGTTAACCAATAATATTTTCTGTATTGTAAATTTTTATTAGTGACTCCCTTTAATTCAGTAAAAAAATTATTATATTCTTCTTTGTGTAAATATGAGTACGCTCTATACAGTACCACATGATTTCTAAGACTATAGTATTTAGGTCTATACATTATTAATTTTGATCTTTTTAAGACTTCATCATATTTTCCTTCTTTAAATAATTCCACATTTTTTTTAGCGATAGTGAATTCAACTATTGATAACAAAATTGCTAAGATACTTGCTACGAAAAAAGTATATACTAAATAATCCCAATGAATAACGACATTTGTTAAAACTTTCATATTTGTTAATAAAATACTTGAAATTGTATTTTATTTTCCTCTCTTTCTATTTATTATATCAATTTGTTGTAATTATAAAGGCAGCAAAACTCAAGGGTATTAAAACAGGAGCAGCAAAATACATTAAAGCACCTATAGCCAAGATTTCTGGAGCATTAAATGATAGTCTTGAATAGTTAGAACTATAATCATTTATATCTGTTTTAGTCTCAAAACCTATTCTTCCAAGTGCGTTTCCGAACACACTAAATGTGCTTTTTTTCCAATGTAGACTTAAAGAATTTTCTCCTCCAATACCGACCCCGAAACCAACCCCTTTAACTTTGACATCTAGTCCAAAAGAATATTCCCAAAAATTCCAAGGATTAGATGGTGTGTTTATGCTAAAATTAAATACCTTACCTGTTGATGTATCCAAGTCAATTTGAACACCTGTTTCAGTTGTTGCGAATATATAATATTTAAAATCTTTTATAACTGTTTTAGTATATTGTACACTAGATTCTACTGTTTCACCAATAAATTTTCCAATTTTCTTAAATAATTTTATTGATTTTGATATGATTTTTTTACCAAATGTTCCATTGCCATCGAAGTACATTATTGGAGTAATGTTCCTATAGAGCACCAAACCATATTATTACGTGCTTATACAATAATTATACCTAATTTACCCTTCTTTTAGACCAAAAACGACAAAATCATTAAAAGATTCTGTCATTTTGATATTAAACCTATAAATTTATAATGTATATCTATTTTTTGATTTCGGTTATCTTCATCGTGTGTTACTTCATGAACATATATTTTTTCAATAAACTCATTTAATATACCTGCATCTAATACTTCTATTTTTTTATATTTTCTTATAATGCTCATGAATCTATTTGTATCATCTTTCTTTTCATTAAATGTTTCTATTTCACCTTCATGATGATCAATTTTTAATTTAAGTTCTTTTTGTTGCTCTTCATAAGACTTCATCATGACAATAAATCTTCTTTCATCTAAACTACCTTTAATTTTATCTTCATATAAATTTTGTACAATGATATCTATTTCATTAAATCTCTCTTTATGTTTTTTAAGGTCTTTCTTATACACTTCAAGGTCATTTCGTTGTTTCTTTGAATATTGTTTCATGATGATATTTAAAAGTTCTTGTTCATTTAGATTTGCTTGTAATAAATGTTTGTTTATATCACTTAATACAGCTTGATATAAATTTTCATAAGTTATGTAATGCATCGTACAATACTTTTTACCAAACTTTCTATATGTAGAACATGCAAATGTGCCAAAACTGTTTCTTGATTGGGTCCTAGAAAAAGATAAAGTTTTTTGACATTTAGGACACCTTAGTAAACCAATAAATATTTGATTTACTTTAGTTTCCTTAACTGCTTTTCTTTTTACTGCAATCATCGGTTGAATGATATTAAAGGTTTCTTCATCAATTAATGCTTCATGTGTATTTTTAACAATGATCCAGTCTGCCTTATCTACATTGGTCAAAGTTCTATCTTTAAATGATTTAGATCTGTTTTTATTACTTACAAGATGACCTAAGTACTCCATATTAGTAAGTATGGAATATATCGTTCGATTACTCCAATCATAAGGATATTTTACAAAGTTATCGGTAACATACTTACCATGATCTTTGATGATTTGAGCTCTTGGTTTTAATATGTTTTCACCTTTTAAAACCATAGCTATTTTAAATGTTGTAAGACCTGATTTTGCCAGTTCAAAGATTTTCTTAACAATAGGTCCGGTTTCAGGATTAACTATTAATTTATGTTTATTGTTAGGATCTTTCATATAGCCATATGGCGCATATGCACCCGTAAACTTTCCTTCAAGTGCCTTGATTCGATATGCAGACTTTATTTTCTTACTAATATCTTTAGCATACCACTCATTCATTATATTTCTAAATGGTGTGAACTCTTGATGTTCTTTACTACTATCTACACTATCGTTAATTGCTATAAACCTTACCTTATGATTTGGAAAGTAATTTTCTAAATAATACCCCGTCTTTAAGTAATCTCTGCCTAGTCTAGATAAATCTTTAGTGACAATTAAATGTATTAACCCTTTTTCAATATCAGAAATTAATTCTTGAAAGCCTGGTCTTTCAAATGTTGTACCTGAATAGCCATCATCAATGTAGAGTTTTGTGTTTTGAAAATGATTTTGACTGGCGAATAATTCTAACATTTGTTTTTGCGTTTGAATGCTTGAACTATCTCCATTGTAATCATCATCTCTTGAGAGCCTACAATACAGTGCTGTGATTTTATGATTTATACCCTTCATGACCTCTTAGCCTACTTTCAATTTCGTTTTGAATCATACTTATAACTATTTTTTGAATAGTATGATTGCTTTCTACTTTATAATAGGCAGAAGTTGAAGTTTTGACTTTTATTTTCTTTGATTTTTCTTTTTTCATGTCTTTAAACACCTCTTATGCCTTAAGTATATGAATGACTAACGACATAAAATGGCATTTGATGATTTTAAATAGGAAAAAGAGTGCATTTATACACTCTTAGACTACATATTTGATGAGATACGGTTTAGTAGCACTTAACACCAACACAGTTTAGTACGCGATAACGTGGCTATTAGTATAGCCACGTTCCGCACACTGAAAAACTAAACTCTTTATGACTCTCAAAATCTCTTACTTTAAGTCTTTAATTTTATTTCATGTAATTATTATTTTTACAAAAATACGACATCTCAAGTTAATTTTCGAATTTAAAATATAGAGCACATTTCTTATAAAATGAATCGTTACTACTATTTCTTTGTTTGTTCTATTATTGATTTAGTATCTTGTATTTTTTATTTATCTGATCTAAAATATGTTTATTTGAACAGACCATCATAATATGCTTAATCACACTTTTACTGTAACAAAACAAGATTGTCTTGTTATTCTGCCCTGTAATAACTAAATACTTAGCCCCACCAATCAATTTTTCAGTCATCGTTAGTTTTTCATTCCAAAACAATTCAGCAATACTCTTACTATAGTTTTTTATTCTTATCTTGTCACTATCTATTTCTACCCTAGATATAAGTCTAGTAATTGGGACAAATATAATACACGTAAATATGCTTATCGTAAGTATTAAAAACGCAAGCATATATAAAGCACCCTCAAAATTGTTTGATGAGTAAAAATGAATCATTATTAAGCAAAGTGCAATACTGATTATTAACATACTTATAATCAATTGCAACAACAAATATTTATGAACAAAATATTCTTTTTTCATTAGCCAAATCTCCTAGTTAATCTATTAAAACGATAGTTGTGACTTCCATTTATAACTTGATCTATACCGTATGAGGCTACCTGAGATATAGTTTCCACTAAGATTGAATATCCAACAGATAGTGTTTGATATCCGAATTTGCTAAGTACGTTTGCCCCAGCCGAGAAAGGAACAAATGCCACATTCAGTATACCACCAATAGTTCCACTAACAAATGCCTGCGTGAAATCTATTTGCTTATTATCCCAAGATTGAGTAATAATACTACCGCCAAAGTTTCCTAAAAATCCAAGTGTTCCAGCAACTGCAAAACTCCCCATAGCATAAAATGTTCCACCACCTGCAGAAATAGTTGCAGCATAGTATAGAGACGATGCCATACCAGCTCCTAAACCAGATACAAATCCTGCAACCGCTCCTCCAACCCAACCAGCAGTAAATGAACCTCCTGACTGTTCACTTAAATAACCTCCTACCATAGAACTAACACCCGCTGTTACAAGTGCTCCACCAAGAATTCCCAGTGGGGTAAACATTAATGCTACGCCACCCACTACCATAGCACCACTTGCTACCCAATGCCACCATTCCGGACTATTTCCGGTGCTATCTGAGTACATCACTGGAGTCATGTGCCTCTAACCCAGCATAGTCATATTCAAGTACTTTTATACTCTCATTATACCAATTAAAACCCTATTTTTATAGTAAAAACGACAAAATTTAGTGTTTTGTCGTTTTCTTTAGAGTATACCTACAAACTTATAATAGATATCAATTCTTTGTTGTTTTACTCCATTTTCTTCTTTTGTATCATAAATGAGTATCTTTTCAATCATTTCATTTAAGATGCTTGCGTCTAGTTCTTTTAAATGCTTGTATTTTCTAATGATACTTAAAAACTTCTCAGTATCATCTTTTTTATCTTTATAATCACTTAACTGTAATCTTAATGCTTCAATGTTTTCTTTGATATTTGTTTGTTCGGTTTCATAATCTTTTAAGAAAATTATGAAACGCTCTTCACTAATCTTTTCATGCATTCGATCTTCATATATCTTTTTAATCAGTGTATTGATGTCTTCAACTCTTTTCTCAAACTTAAGTATTTCTTTTTGATACCTATTTAAATCCTTTTCATGTTTGACCTGATTGGATGCTAACATATGTTTTAAAACTGTTTCTTCGTTGATTTTAGCGTGTTTTAAATGTTTGTTGATATCGTCCAAGATCATATGATAAAGCTTTTCATAACTGATATAGTGGGTTGTACAATAACCTTTACCAAATCTTCTATAGGTGGAACATGCATAAGCACCAAAACTCTTTCTGTTGTTATATCTTGAAAAGGATAAGGTTTTACCACAATCAGGACATCTAAGAAGTCCTACAAACATTTGATAGGTTGTTGTTTCTTTGATGTTTGTTCTTTTGGCTGTAATCATTGGCTGAATGATATTAAATATTTCTTCATCTATAAGTGCTTCATGGGTATTTTTAACTATGATCCAATCTGCTTTCGGTACATTGATTAATGTTCTATCCTTAAATGATTTAGATTTATTTCTATTACAGACTAAGTGACCTAAATATTCCATGTTTCCCAATATGGCATGAATGGATCTTGAACTCCAATCAAAGGGGTGTTTAACAAACTTATCCATGACATACTTTCCATGGTCTTTAATGATTTGTGCTCTAGGTTTTAAGATTTTATCTTTGCTAAGTACCATGGATATCTTAAAAGTAGTTAGTCCACTTCTTGCCAGTTCAAAGATTCTTTGAACGACCGGTCCTGTTTCTGGATGAATGATGAGTTGATGTTTATTATTTGGATTTTTCATATAACCATAGGGTGCGAAAGGTCCTGTAAATTTACCTTCAAGTGCCTTAGTGTGATAAGCTGACCTTATCTTTTTACTAATATCTTTAGCATACCATTCATTCATAATATTTCTAAACGGTGTAAACTCCTGATGTTCTTTACTGCTGTCAACACTATCATTAACTGCGATAAAACGTACCCTTTGTTCTGGGAAGTAGTTCTCAAGATAATATCCTGTCTTTAGATAATCACGACCCAGTCTTGATAAGTCTTTAGTGATGATAGTACTTACTTTACCTTTTTCAATATCATTAATAAGTTCTTGAAACCCTGGTCTTTCAAATGAAGTACCTGAATAGCCATCATCAATGTAGAACTTGGTATGAGAAAATGAGTTTTGTTTAGCATATTGTTCTAGCATTTGTTTTTGGGTTTGAATACTTGCACTATCACCATTATAATCATCATCTCTAGATAGTCTACAATAAAGTGCTGTTATTCTATGTTTACCAGTTGTCAATTGTAAAACCTACTTTCTTCCACCTATTTCTTTTTCAATTAGTTTTAAAACTATTTGCTCAATAGTTTTATACTCTTCATCTTTATAATAGACAGTTAAGGTCTGTTTTACTTTTATTTTGTCTGAATTTTCTTTTTTCATATGCTTTTTATACCTCTTATGTCTTAAGTATATGAATGACTAACGACATAAAGTGGCATTCTATGAATTTAAATAGAAAAAAGAGTGCATTTTCACACTCTTATCTTGAATATTATATGAATTGTGGTTTAGTAGCACTTAAAACCAACACAGTTTAGTACGCGATAACGTGGCTATTAGTATAGCCACGTTCCGCGTAACAGTAAAACTAAACTTTGTTATGTTTGTTCCGGGTCATCTTTTGAGTCTAACTCAAACATTTCTCTATAAACTTTTTCTTTTACACCTAAATCAATTTTCACTGCATTAATACATTTTTCAAGAAGTATTTTTGGGAACAATTTATCATAAATATTAATTGATATACACACTTCATTTTTAAGCATCTTTAATATTCTTCTTCTTTCTTTCATGGTGGTGTCTTTAACGCTTATATTAAAATCATGTGTAGAAGCAATAACCATTGCTCCAATAAAGTATAAATAATTAACTTCTTCAAAATTTATTTTTTTTCTTTTTTTAAACCATTTTTGTACAATTTGCTGTTCATCATAATAAGTTAAATACCAGTGATCCAGTAGATAAAAATATACAAAATTAACGGTCACTATTATGCATGAAAATCCAATTATTGGAACAATGGTATCTATAGACTGCTCTCTTGTAGCAAAGAAAATAATCATTATTGACGATATTACATTCATTAATACTGTAATAAACCCCATATGGTTAGCTATATTATTATACTTTTTCATTTAAACTAATCCTCCTAGAAGTATGGTATTAATCTTATTGTTGCTATATTTGATTTTCTACCCATACCAGAAATTAAATCATATGCCCAGGCAATTTCAGCTCCCATCATTGGTCCCCAAATAGCATCGAACACTTTGTAACCTGTAGGATCTGCAAAACTAAATAATCCTGATCCAAATGATATTAAAGCACCACCTAAAGAAATTTTATCTCCATGAATGCCAGCTTGTCCTAAATATGCCCCTAAGGATAGAGTTCCATCAATACCTGCCATAATTGCTCGTTGTCCATAAGTCCCAAGTTTAGCAATTGCTCCAACTTTTGCTCCAATGGCACCAGATATAGCTCCAGTTATCGAACCTAGCATGAATCCTGTAGAGGCCTTATTTGAATCGAAATGAAAACCATCTTCATCGAGTGAAACACCACTAATAATTCCAACGGCTCCACCGACAGATGCACCCAAGAATGCACTTCCCAATATAGCAGCTGCGGCACCTCCTGTTAAAACCGTTGCTACCCCCAAACCAACAATTATTCCTATGCCTATTGTCCATTTTAACCATTCAGGCATATTACCGCTGGGGTCGGAGTACATAACAGGATTATTCACACAATATGCATATAGATTACTTCCATTAGCGCTACTTGGATCAAGATAATTATAACTATCAATAGATAGCCATCTACCTAACTCTGGATCATAATATCTTGATTCACAGTAATAAAGCTTATTCTCTACATCATAGATATATCC
>NZ_JHYB01000004.1:0-155000 GCF_000687835.1 Haploplasma modicum ATCC 29102
TAACATCTCATAGCGAAATTTAAAATCAATTAACTCATTTTTTCCATAAGAATTTCCAACTGGCACAATAACCACCTTTGAATTTTTATATGTTTTAAGTATTAAATTTACAATTTCAATATGAGCTTTTGTTGGTGGATTAAAGGCACCACCATAAAATATTGTCATAATACCACCCTAGATATTATTATAACATTTAATGCTTATCTTACTAAATAATATGTTACAAATGAGTAATTTACTATATTTTTTTTTATTTTTTGTTATAATTTAACTAATTAATAGTAAAGAAGGTTTAAAATATGAGTGTATTAGAAAATTATTTCAAAAAAATTAGAGATGAAGGACATAGACTAACCAAACACCGTATCGCTATTATCGAAATTCTAGAAAACGAACACTTAACATTCAAAGAAATAGAACAACGATTAGCTAAACGTGGTTTTAAAAATATAGCATCAATTTATAATAATCTTGAATTTTTAGTTCAAGAGAAAATTGTTATTGAATTATATGTTGATAACAAGAAATATTATGATCTTGCTATGGATAATCCAGGTCATAACAAAGAAGACCATATCCATATTGTAAATCGAGATACTGGAAAGATTTTTGAAATCAATAATAATGATATCTTTAATTACATCAGTAAAAATAAGAGTTTACAAGACTATAACATTGAGTCAATCAAAATCATCTTATCAGTAACTAATAAAAAATAGGACTAGATCCTATTTTTTTTAGCTACTCTTAATTTTGCAGATTTACTTCTTGAATTTTCCAACATTTCTTCTTCACTTGGATAAACTGGTTTTCTTGTTACTAAATCAAATTTTGTTTTAAGTTCACCAATAATTGGTAAGTTTTTAGGAATATTTAACTCACTATATTTTTTCATAAAATGTTTAACAATTCGATCTTCTAGTGAATGAAAGGTTATAATACATAATCTTCCTTCTTCATTTAATAGGTCAACTGTTTGTTCTAACATGTCTTCTAGTGTTTTAATTTCATCATTTACAGCAATCCTTAAGGCTTGAAAAACCTTCTTAGCAGAATGACCTTTTCTTTTATAATTTATTTTATCACAAATATTTACCAAGTCAAAAGTTGTCTCTAATGGTCTTCTTCTAATTATTTCATTAGCTATTTTAAAGCCATTTTCTTCATCACCATATTTGAAAAATATTTGAGCAAGATCATCTTTTTCGTAAGTGTTGACAATATCTTTGGCTGTTAGCATACTATTTTGATTCATTCTCATATCAAGACTTGTATCTTTTAAATAGGTAAACCCTCGGCTAATATCATCAATCTGAAATGAAGACATTCCTAAATCCGCAATAATACCATCTACTTTAAAGACTCCCAGTTCATTTAATCTTTTTCTTATGTTTGCAAAATTATCATGAATTACTGTGATATTTTCATTATCTTTAAAAGTTTCTTTAGCAAGATTAATTGCATACATATCTTGATCAAAGGCATAAAGATGACCTGTTTTTAATTTACTTAATAAAAGTTTAGTATGGCCTGCACCACCTAAAGTTAAATCAACATATATTCCATCATCTTTTATATTTAAATAATCGATTGTCTCATTTAATAATACTGTAACATGTTTCATCTTAACACCTCTTTTAATATTATATCTTTAATTAAAGAAAAAAGCACTAGTGTGCTCTTTCTTTAACTTATTATTTAGATTCTTTTTTTTCTAAAATAAGTTGTCCCTTGTAATAACCACTGTTTGGTGTTACACGGTGTGGTAATGTAAATTCACCTGTGTTTGGACATACAACTAATGTTGGTGCTGTTAACTTTTGGTGTGTACGACGTTTTCTTGTCGCTGTTTTACCAGTTCTTCTAAATGGTACTGCCATGATGTCACCTCCTAAAATTTAAAGTCTTTCAAGGCATCAAATACATGATTTGTTTCTTTCTCTTTTTCGAATTCTTTTTCACCTTCGTTATAAATAACTTGGGGTTTTTCCAAAATAATATGACCAAAGATTATTTCATCTAAATCAATTATTGGTGTTAAAGCAAAATCACTATCTTCAGATTCACCAAATATTAAATCTAAATTAAATATTAAGTGATAATCAACTGGTTTTAATGTTCTTGTGCTTGCTAAGACTAGCTTAACATCAATATCTAGATTAGTAACTAATAAATCATTTACTCTTTCAAAACTACCTTTTACATAACATGGCTTAATTTCTATAATATCATTGCTATCTTTAATCATTTCTGAGTAATCAATTTCTGTATTAATATTGTAGATTGATTCGATTAACGATGAGTTTATTTTCATATTTTATTCACCTAAGATATTATACATATTTATTAGATAAAAGTCAATTATTTTAAAATAAATATCAAAACTCCATATCTATAAAAAGAAGAAACCCAGTAAATTGGGTTATCTTGCACTTCTAATTGCTTCTTTAATTGTATTAATAATATATCTTTCTTTTTCTAGAAGTAATTCTGGATATTCACTTTCATGGTATAAATAGTGAGTTCTTAAATTAAAGACAAGTGAAGTTCCGTTTATTAAGTTTAATATTAACTCAACAGTTATTACATTAACCTTACTTCTTGATTCACTGGAGTCAATAACTACTTCTACGTGTGTTACATCGTTATATCTTACTTCACCAGCAACATCATTATAAATTTTACCATCTTGGTGATTTACTATTACACCATGATAATAAAGTGCTTTTGTGCCAAGGAAAATTGTTGTAACTAATGATTGATCATAGTCCAAGTGTTGAGCATCATTTAAAAGATTGATACGATACTTTGTTTTATGATTAAAGTTACTTGCAGTTCTTACTACAAATGGTTTTGAAACTTCCAAATTTTCCAAGTCTAACAATTGCTTTGCACGATTTCCTGCTATTAATAAATCTTCCTCGATAATTTTTGTAGCAGCTTCGTCTACTTCCCCACTTATTTTGCCAAAATGCTTCTTCATTACTTTAATTCTATTATTCATTAAACTTACCACCCTTCGCTTATTTATATAATATCAAATTACATAGTAAATAGTCAAACAATTATGCATTATTTAACTTTAATTTACTATCCCACTTACTAAAAAATCTAAAAATTCTTGTTTTTTAATGTCTAAAATCATATCTTCAATATTAATTCCCTCTAACACTCTAGTGATTTCATCTTTTGTATAGTTAATATTTTTTAATTTATCTTCAATTATTTCTATTGGATAAAGGTCAAAAAAGTCACCAGTTATTTTAATATCTTGAATTACACCGTGATTTAGTTCAAGGGTTGCATTAAACAAACCACCTGAGATTCGTTTGCTAATATTTTTTGTGTATGATGGTTGTTTTAAAAATCTCCATTCATCAGATTCATATTTTTCTGCCATTTTTTTCACAATTTTAATTTCTTCATCACTTAAGATATATTCCTTAAACGTAATCTCATTTTCTAAATGTTTAACTAAGTCATCTAGTGATAGTCCATTTAAATGTGGTTTTAAATTAACTACTCGGCTTCTAACACTGTCTATTCCTTTTGATATTAACTTTTCGTTGTTAGGTGTAATTGATCTAATCATTGTCTCAATATCAACATCATACATATATGTACCATGAATTAATACACCATATTTGTTTTGTAAAAAAGCAACACCACTTATCTTTTTACCGTCAAATAAAAGATCATTTCTTCCACTAAATTCAATTTTTAACCCAAGTTTTTCCATTGCTTTAATTACTAATTCTAAATATGGTTTAAAGGAAAAGTTTGTGGTTTTTTTAGTAATCATTGTATACATCGTATTAGACTCATCAGCATAAATAGTTCCCCCACCAGTTGGTCTTCTAAATAATGTTATATCATTAGCTTTCAAATATTCCATATTAACTTCATTTTCTAATACTTGGTTTTTACCTATAACTACACCTTTGATTTTCCATGTGAAAAAATATGCTTCATCATCTTTTAAAACATGCTCTAAAATATATTCTTCTAATGCAAAATAAAAATATGCTTTTAAATTACCTTCATTGTTATGTTTAACTAATATCATCTTGTTCATATTAACAGCTCCAATCTTTGTAACTATTATAAATGTAATAGCTATAATTATCAAATATTTAAATCTAAATAAATGATATAATATTTAAAAAGGGGGATATTTATGTGCTTAAAGAAAATTTGTTTATAAAAATATTACTTTATTTTATTGGTTTATTACTTACTTCGTTTGGGGTAGTTTTAATGATCCAAACAAATAAAGGAGTGGGAAGCTGGGATAGTGTTAATTATAGTTTATCTGTTTTGATTAATACAAAACTTGGCTATGCTAGTATGATTGTTAATATTTTAATTGTTTTGTTCGTTGTAATATATAGAAAAAATCTTAAATTTATCCAAAGCTTTATCCCAATTATTTTAAGTGGTTTCTTGGTTAATCTTTGGATTGATTATGTTTTTGTAAACTTTACAATAAGCACTACATTTCTTACATATCTCTACCTTATTCTTGGAGCCTTAATCCTTCCAGTTGGATTATCCTTTATTATAATAAGTACCCTACCTAAAATGATTTTTGATGAGCTCACCTTTGCTTGGATGGATATTTTTAAATCAAAAAGTTTTCCGCTAGTTAGAATTTGCATTGAAATATTTGCAGTACTTCTTGGCTTACTAATCGGATACTTCGCTAAAATAGAAGGATTAGGTCAAATAGGAATAGGAACACTAATTGTTGTTTTTACAATAGGACCATTAATTGGCATCTTTACTAACATCTTAAATAAAGTATTTAAATTTAACTAGATTAATATAGTTTTTTTTATAAAAAAAATGGAGTTTCCTCCATTAATTTTTAAATATATCTTTAAATTTTTGCCATGATGATTTAGTTTCCTTATCTTCAAAATCACCAAGTTTTTGGTATAGTTTTTCTTCCTCTTTAGAAATCTTCTTAGGGATCTTAACTTCAACAATAACAATTTGATCTCCCTTACGTTTACTTCTAACTGAAGCTACACCTTTTTCACGCATTCTAAGTTGTGTGTTAGGTTGTGTTCCGGCTGGTATTTTTAAACTTACCTCACCATAGATTGTTGGAACATCTTTAGTTGTTCCAAGTGTTGCTTCTGCAATGCTGATTGGTATTTTTAAGTATATATCATCATTGTTTCTTTCAAACAATTGATGTTTCTTCACTCTAAATGTAATTAGTAAATCACCAGGTTCACCACCCTTAACGCCACCATTACCATAACCTGCAACTCTTAATGTCATATTATCATTGACACCTGCCGGGATATTAACATCTACAGTCTTAGTTGTTTTAACACGTTTCTTACCATTACATGTTTCACATTTTTCTTTAATTTCTTTACCAGACCCACCACAAGTACTACATGTTTGTTGACTTCTAATAGTTCCAAGTATTGTTCTTTGATCGACATCAACATAGCCCTTACCACCACAGGTATGACATGTTTTAATGTCTTTAGGATTTTTTGCGCCTGTACCATGACATACTTTACAGTCTTCGTCAATCTCAATTTTAATTGTTTTCTTAGTTCCTAAAACTGCTTCTAAGAAGTCAATTGTCATATATTTTTCAATATCTGAGCCACGCATTGGTCCATCATAATTTCTTCTTTGTTGACTTCTGCCACCACCAAAGAAATCACTAAATATGTCACCAAAACCACCGAAGCCTTCAAAGCCACCAAAGCCTTCAAAACCGCTACCAGAAAAATTATTTCCCTCATGTCCATATTTATCATAAGTTGCTCTTTTAGCATCATCATTTAAAATTTCATATGCTTCTTGAACTTCTTTAAATTTTTCTTCGGCATCATCATGTTTAGAAACGTCAGGATGAAATTCTTTTGCTTTTTTGCGGTACGCTTTTACTATTTCATCTTTTGATGCATCTTTACTTACACCAAGTACCTCATAATAATCTCTTTTTGCCATTTAATCACCTATATAACAAAGTTAGGGGCGATTGCCCCTATACTTATTTTATTTTTCTTCGAATTCTGCATCTACAGTATTGTCATCGTTGTTGTTTGAGTCGGTATTACCATTTGCACCTTCAGTATGTTCATGTTCTTTTTGTGCTTTTTCGTATGCTTTAATTGCAATTGATTGTGCATCTTTTTCTAATGCTTCTTTTGCTTTTTTAATTGCATCTAGATCATCATTTCCTAAAGCTTCTTCTAATTCTTTAGTTAATTTTTCGATGTTTGATTTTTCTTCTTCAGTTACTTCTTCTCCTAAATCAACAACTGCTTTGTTTGTTTGGAAAATTAAGTTATTTGATTCATTACGTAAATCAGCTTCTTCACGTTTTGCTTTATCTGCTTCAGCCATTTCTTCTGCTTCTTTAACCATTTTTTCAATTTCTTCTTCAGATAATGCTCCACTACTTTGGATTGTAATTTTTTGTTCTTTATTTGTTCCTAAGTCTTTTGCCTTAACTGAAACAATACCATTTGAGTCAATATCGAATGTAACTTCAATTTGAGGTACCCCTCTTGGAGCTGCTGGAATATCTGTTAATTGGAAACGACCTAGTGTCTTATTATCTTGAGCCATTGATCTTTCACCTTGTAAGACGTGAATATCTACAGCTGGTTGGTTATCTGCTGCTGTTGAGAATACTTGTGATTTTGATGTAGGAATTGTAGTATTTCTTTCAATTAATTTTGTAAATACTCCACCCAATGTTTCAATACCTAATGATAATGGTGTAACGTCTAATAATAATACGTCTTTAACATCACCTGCTAAAACACCACCTTGAATTGCAGCACCCATTGCAACAACTTCATCTGGGTTAACACTTCTATTAGGCTCTTTACCTAATTCTTTTTTAACCATTTCTTGAACTGCTGGAATTCTTGTTGATCCACCAACTAAAATTACTTGGTGAATTTGGTCTTTAGATAATTTTGAATCTTTAATTGCTTGTCTCATTGGACCTACAACTCTTTGAACTAAGTCATATGTTAATTCATCAAATTTAGCTTTTGTTAAGTTCATTTCTAAGTGAACTGGACCTGCTGCACCAACGCTAATAAATGGTAATGAGATTGATGTTTGTGATACCCCTGATAATTCTTTTTTAGCTTTTTCAGCTGCATCTCTTAATCTTTGCATTGCCATCTTATCTTTTGATAAGTCAATTGATTGTTCTTTTTTAAATTCTGATACTAAGTAGTCTACAACTTTGTTATCAAAGTCATCCCCACCTAATTTATTATCACCTGATGTTGATAATACATCAAATGTACCATCTGCTAGATTTAAGATAGATACGTCAAATGTACCACCACCTAAGTCAAATACTAAAATGTTTTGTTCAACATCTGTTTTATCAATACCATAAGCAAGTGCTGCTGCTGTTGGTTCGTTAATAATTCTTCTTACATTTAGTCCAGCAATTTTACCAGCATCTGCTGTTGCTTGACGTTGTGCGTCATTAAAGTATGCAGGTACAGTAATAACTGCTTCTGTTACTTTTGCTCCTAAATAATCTTCAGCTGTTTTCTTTAAGTTTTGTAGAATCATTGCTGATAATTGTTGTGGTGAGTATTCTTTACCTTCAATTTTTACTGAATAATTTCCTTCACCCATATGTCTTTTAATTGATGAAACTGTATTTGGGTTTGTAATTTGTTGACGTTTTGCAACTTCACCAACTGATACTTCACCATTCTTAAATGCGATAACTGATGGTGTTGTTCTTCCACCTTCAGCATTAGCAATAACCTTTGCTTCGCCACCATCCATAACTGCAACTACTGAGTTTGTAGTTCCTAAGTCAATACCTATAATTTTATTTGTTGTTTTCATTATTTTCTTCACTCCATTCGTTTACTTTCACCATTGATGGTCTTAATATTCTATCTTTATACATATATCCGGTACTAATTACACTAGTAACAATACCATTTTCTTTTTCTAAATCATTTTCTTTTTCTACTGCATGATGGAAATTAGGGTCAAACTTTTCACCTAAAGCTTTTATTTCTTTTAATCCATCTTCTTCGAGCACTTGGTAAATTTGATCATTGATCATTTTAAAACCTATTAAGTAATTTTTAAGGGCTGGATCTTCCACCTCAAAATTAACTACTTTTTTTAATTGATCAAGTGGTAATAACAAATCATGAATTAAATTACTTGCTGCATATTTTCTATCCTTAATACGCTCTTCATTAGTTCTTTTTTTAAAGTTTTCTAATTCTGCTCTACTTTTTAAATAATTTTCTTTTTCAAGCTTAACTTGTTCTTTAAGTAATTCAATTTCATCAGCTTTTTTATCTTTTTTATTTTTCTTTTTTTCTTCTTTAACTACTTCTTGTTCATTCTCATTTATTGTTAATTCTTCTTCTTTTATGTCTTTATCTTCCACAATCTTACCTACTTTCTGTATAATTTGCCAAGGTTTGATGCTATATATTCAAGTAGTGGAATAACTTTTGAATATTCCATTCTAGTTGGTCCAAATACAGCAATTGTTCCTTTTTCATCTTCACTTACCCGGTAAGGAATACTAATTACACTAAAATTATCTTTTAAATTTAATTCAATATCGCTACCGAAGGTTATTGTTAAGCTATCGTTGTTTCCTATTAATTTTAAGATGTCTTTTTTATTTAACATGTTAATAAAATTCTTAACATTTACAACATCTGAAAATTCTGGTTGATTAAATGCTTTAGTCATACCAGATAAGTAAAAGTTGTCTTCAGTAAACTTAGCAAATGCATGAACAAAGGAATCAATAATTTGTTTTTGATAATCAACAAACATGCCTAATTCAGTTTTTGCCATTTCATTTTTAAGAATACTAATTGCTTCATCTAAACGTCTATTTTTAAGTAGGTCATCTAGAGTTTGAATAATCTCTTTTACTTCTGTAATATCTACATTTTTTGGCACAATAATATTTTGATGGTTCACATGTCCTTTATTAGTAACAATTAAAACTACTGCTTCTCTATCACCGGTTGGAATAAAATCAATCTTATTAATCTTAATTTCTGATAATGAAGGTCCAACAGCAACCGCAGCATAATTAGTTAGGTTACTTAAAAGATTAATTGCTTCCTCAACCGCTAGACTTCTAGAAAATGTATGTTTATTTAAGATTTCATCTACTAAAGGAAAATCATCTAAAACTAAGGAATCTCTTGTTACTAAATTATTCACATAATAACGATATCCTTTTTCTGATGGAATTCTTCCACTAGATGTATGAGTTTTTTCTAAAAAATCTAATTCCTCAAGTCTTGCCATATCATATCTGATTGTTGCACTTGAGTAATTAAGATATGGCATCTCAGTTAATATTTTAGAACCAACTGGTACAGCATGGTCAACATAATACTCGACTATTGCTTTTAAGATTAACTTTTGACGACTAGTTAACATCAAATCACCTCACTGGCACTCGTTAGTATCTTGTGCTATTAGTATTGTACAATAATTAATTGGCACTGTCAACACTTATGTGCTAAAAATAAAAAAATACCATAATTGGTACTTTCTTAACTCAGGCCTTTTTAACAAATTCACTCTTTAAACTCATGTTACCAAAACCTTGTATTCTACAATCAATATTATGATCACCTGATACAATTTTAATATTTGTAACCTTAGTTCCTTGTTTAAGAGGCTGACTAGATCCTTTAACTTTTAAGTCTTTGATTGTAATGACATCATCACCATCAACTAATTTGTTACCGTTAGCATCTAGAATAAAATTTTCTTCTTCTTTAAACTTAAATCCACATGCTGAGCAAACATAGAAATCATCTTCCATATATGTGTACTCAAAATTACAACTAGGACAGTTCATATTTATCACCTTCCATAGTTATAATACATGAAATATTTACATTGTCAAATTTTCTTTTTGACAATGATAGCGTTTTAGTATATAATTATATAACCGAATTAACTATATAAACTATACATAAACAAGGAGGAATATTATGGAGGTTAAAAAAATTGATAAGGATACAGAAAACAGATTTAATGACGCAACAAAGTTTGATGTCGTTAAAAAAAGATTAAGTGAAAGAGGTGTTGAGTTAATTGATATCGCGGAACTTACTTGTGAGCTTCAAAAACAATATGTTCCAAACATTACAGTTGAGATATGTCTACAACATGTTGAAAGAGTTGTTTTAAAACGTGAAGTACAACATGCTATTTTAACAGGTTTAGAATTAGATATTTTAGCAGAGCAAGGAAAATTAACTGAACCACTTTTAAGTATGTTAAATAATGATTATGGTCTATACGGAATTGATGAAGTTTTAGCACTATCAATCGTTAACGTTTATGGCTCAATCGGTTTTACAAATTTTGGTTATGTTGATAAACTAAAACCAGGTATTATTGGAAGACTAGACGAGGAAGGTAAAGCTGAGGGACGTTGCAATACATTTTTAGATGATATAGTTGGAGCAATCGCTGCTGCAGCTGCAAGTTCAATCGCCCATAAGTATTCAGTATAATCTATTATTTAAAAGATGAGTAAAATCATCTTTTTTTTATTGACTATAAATAAAATTCTATGTATACTTAATAAGAATAAAGTATTAGGAGGATTATATGAAACCAGTTATAATTGCAGTTAGTGGTGGTTCTGCTAGTGGAAAGACTACAGTTGTTTTAGAAATACTTGAAAAATTAAATCCAGACGATGTATTAATTATTAAACATGATGACTATTATATGGATCAGTCACATTTAAAATTAGAAGACAGATTAAAGACTAACTATGACCATCCCGATTCATTAGATAATGATTTATTAATCAAACATTTAAATATGTTAATAGATAAAAAACAAGTATCTAAACCAATTTATGATTTTGTTAATCATACAAGAAGCGATAAAACAGAGATTTTAAAACCTAAGAAAGTAATTATTTTAGAAGGAATCTTAGTTTTAACTGACGAGAGAATTAGAAATTTAGCTGATATTAAATTATTTGTTCAACTAGATGATGATTTAAGGCTAATAAGACGTCTAGAACGCGATATAAACAGTCGTGGCCGTTCTGTAGACTCAGTAATCAACCAATACTTAACAACCGTTAAACCGATGTATCATCAATTTGTTCAACCAACAAAAAGATATGCGGATGTTATTATTCCTAATGATATTAAACATGATGTTGCTGTTGATATTATTGTTGCTAAAATAAATAATATTTTAGAAAACAATTTATAAAAAAAATCCAAAATATATATTAATATATCTCGGATAATCATTTTATAATTAGAGATTAACTATTTTTAGTTAATCTTTTTTTATTAACACTTTTTCAAAAACTAAAACTTCTCTTTTTCCTTCTAAATACATTTCGTTATTTACCGGTAAATCAACGAGCCCAATATAATTTAAATCTAGTGCTTCGCATGTTTTTCTTGATGCGATATTATTTGGATCACATGTTATATAAATCTTTTCTAAACTATAAGACGTTGCTACTTTAAAAATTAACTCACATGCTTTTTTAGCATACTTATTTCCCCTATATTCTTTTTCAATTCGGTAACCAATATGTCCTCCATAAAAAAGATTTGTCATATAGCCAATTCTAATATCGATAAGTCCAACTGTAACATCACTATCATTTAAAACAATATTATATCTATAAGAAGGTACATAACCTTTTGTTAAATTTTCTTTAACTAATTCATTTAGTCTTAAATTTATTTCACTACCTCTTAAATCTACAAACTCTTTAAAAGTAAACATTTTTTGATCATAGTTATAAGTTTTAACTTCTATGCCTAATACACCATATTTTTTTTGCATTAAATTTGTATAATAACTATCCATATCAGTATAATTTGCAGTATCAATGTTAGTTGAGTCATAACCACATTTATCAAGTGGTAAGTTTTCATATAATTCTTTAAATGTTTTAAAATGATGTAGTCTTACTACTTCTACAAATATTTCAGATATACTACTATTTCTAAAAATGATGTAGTCTCCAACTTTTATTTTTCTTCTTTTATCATCATTAAGTCTTAGTTCAATTGTTTTTGTTCCATTTTTTATCATTTCAAATGGATTACTATCTAAATTCATTCTATGAATCACTTACTCACCTACTTTTACTTATTATATCATATTAAAATAACCCTTATTATAATAAAAAAACACCAAGAGGTGTTTAATTATAAATAATAAATAGTTCTAAAACCACGACTTGCATAATATGATTCTGCACCATTAGCAGAAATAAAAACATGATTAAATCTTCTCTCCCCAAAGATTGCTCCATTAAGGGTTCTAATATCTTTAGGTGTATTTAACCAACTAGATGTTTTTTCATCAATTTTTTCAATGTTTTGAACTAATTTATATTCTTCTTCATTAAGTAATGTTAGTCCTAGTTTAAGACTAAGAGCTAGAGCACTTCCATTTGGTTTATTTAGCTTTCTTTTTTCTAAGGCTAAATCATCATAACATAAACTTCTTCTATGACTTGGTGACTCCTTAACTAAATCAACATATGCGAATTTTTCATTGATAATAACTAAATCAGGTTCGCCACCGGTTTTTTCCATGTTATCTAAAATTTTTAGTGTATTATCATTATTTATTTTATTGTAAATGGTTTCCCATTTAACATTTTTGTGTCTATTTGCATTTTCTTTAAACCTTTTTTCTAACAAATTTAACAATTCATTATATTTTTCCATTTTTATCACCAACCTTAAATCAATTATATATAAGCTTTAATTAATTGTAAAATAAAGTGCAAAATAGCACTACCGAAGTAGTGCTACTTAATTATTTTGTCTTTAATTCTTTCGTTGTTTCAACTAAGCCAGTTACTGTTCCTGCAAGTTCTGCTAAGTTTGATGGCACAATAATTTTTGTTGCTTGTCCATCAGCAAGTTTTGCTAATGCCTCATAAGCTTTAATTTTTAAAACTGCCTCATCTGCCTTAGCTTCTCTAATTATTCTAATTGATTCTGCTTCTGCAATCTTTAGTAGTCTAATTGATTCTGCTTCACCTTCAGCTTGTAAGACTTTAGCTTTCATATCAGCTTCTGCTTTTAAGATAATTGATTGGCTTGATCCTTCTGCTTCTAAAATCTTTGCAGTCTTTTCACCTTCAGCAATTAAAATAGTTTGTCTTCTTTCACGTTCAGCACGCATTTGTTTTTCCATTGATTCTCTAATATCTTTTGGTGGCATAATGTTTTTAACTTCGACTCTATTTACTTTAATACCCCATTTATCTGTTGCATCATCTAAGATAAAACGCATTTTCTCATTAATGATATCTCTAGATGTTAAAGTAGCATCTAAATCTAAGTCCCCAATAATATTTCTAAGTGTTGTTGCACTTAGTGATTCAATTGCAAGAATTGGATTTTCAACACCATAAACATAAAGTTTAGGATCAGTTACTTGATAAAAAACAATTGTATCAATTTGCATTGTAACGTTATCTTTTGTAATAACTGCTTGTGGTTCAAAGTCTTTAATTTGTTCTTTTAATGATACTTGACCAACTACACGATCAATAAATGGAATTAACCAATGAATTCCAACCCCCCATGTTTTATGGTAAGCCCCCATTCTTTCAACAATATATTTTTTAGTTTGATTAACAACTCTAATCCCTGATACTAAAATAATTGTTATAACAAGAAATATTAAAACTAAAATAATAATAAATAAATCCATTTTTCTTCCCTCCTATTATATTTTTGTAACGATAAATTTATTTCCTTCTATCGCTATAATTTTAACCATATCACCCTTATCTATTTCCTCATTTGAAATAGCTGTCCAAGTATCATTTTCAAACGATACTAACCCTTTTAAATCTGGTCTTATTGTCTCAGTTACTATTGCGTTTTTCCCGATATAAGAATCGACATTAGTACTCACAATATTTTTTTTAGTATACCTTACAACATACTTTCTTATTAATAGCATTAATAGGAAACCTACAACAAAGAATATTGTAATTTGTAACCAAATTAATTCTTTGAAAATTAATGTAATAATAATTGTAGGAATTGCTGAGATGGCAAACCAGACCGAGACAAAATCAGTAGTAATAAATTCTAATACTAACATAAAAATAAAAACAATCAACCAAACCCAAATCATGTATTCGCCCATCTTTATTCCTCCTTATTGATTAATACTTCTAATAACTCCGTATTATCTTTCCAAATCGCCTTAAATTTAATCCCTTCTTTATCAGGATTTAAATTGAAAATATCACTTACCTTTTTTATAAATGATTTATTAGTTATACGTGCATATGAGCTAGATAAACTAACATTATATCTAGTATGTTCCGGTATATCTCCTCTCATAACATCATCCTTACTTAAAGGCTTAATTGCAATTATTTTTTTAACCGGATCATAACCCAACATTACTTGATTAGCTTTTTCAAAAAACGTTGCACCAAATTTATTAATAGTTAGTTGTGTTGTTGTAACAGTAACTATTATTTCTTTTAATTCATCATTAAACCATGTCAAACTCATAAGATCACCTCTCTTACCTTTATTATACCACCGTTATTATTTTTGTCAATTAAATTATTAAAAATTATTATTTGTGATATTTTTGATTTTAAAGAGTAAATTATCAAATAAAACTAAATATTTTTATGATTGTTTTGAATAAAACTTATTACTTCATCATAACTTGGAATTGAATCGATTGATCCATATCTCGTAGTAACAATTGCAGCAGTTGCATTGCTTATTTCTAGTATCTCTTTAGCAGTATTATTATCTAACACTAAACTTCTTTTATTTAACTCTGATAAAAAGGTTCCGATAAATGCATCTCCTGCTCCTGTTGTATCTATAGCATTTACCTTAAAACCATTATGTTCTACAAATTCTTTAACACCCCTAATATAGACTCTAGATCCCTTACTACCAAGTGTTAAAATAACATATTTAACATTTCCTTTAAAAAGACTAGCAATTCCTTTATCTATCTTGCTAAATCCTGTAATAAACTCTAACTCATCTACTGATACTTTAATCAAGTCAGATAACAAAATAAATTCATTTATAGTTTTTTTATACTTATCTAAATCATTCCATAAAGAAAATCTTAAATTAGGATCAAAACTTATGAATCCGTTTGATTCTCTTACATATTTAATTGCAGCTAGATGAGCTTTTTTAATTGGATAATCATCTAGTGAGACTGAACAATAATGAAAAATAGAATTTTTTAAAAGTTCTTTGGGTAAATCTTTCTTATCGTATAGTTGATCAGCACCAGGGTTTCTATAAAAGATAAAATCTCTCTCCCCATCTTTAGTAAGCAAGACAAAAGCAAGTGTTGTATTTGCTTTACTACTTCTTAGAATATATTTTGTATTAAGACCAATATTTTTTAATTTATCTACTAAAAAATCGCCAAAGCTATCAGCTCCAACTTGCCCGATAAAATATGAATCACTACCATTTTTTAGTGCTGCAACACTAACATTTGCTGGTGCACCACCAGCATGTTTAGTAAACTTTTTAACCGCACTTAACGAAACATCTTTTTCATCAGGAATAAAGTCTATTAAAAATTCCCCTAAAGATACAATTTTTCTCATACTGATACCTTCTTTTCTAGATTTCTAAGTTCATTATATCACTTATGTTTAGTTTGATGTTTGAAACTAAAATAATAGTTTTACTATATATATCAATTTTTAGTATTTTATCGTATATAGTTTTTATATATCCATCAGTAAAATAAGATATCTCTAATTCCATATCCTTTCTAATTGCATCTTTAATTAAAATATCCATTTGATAAAGTCTATCTTCTGTTAGTTCTGGTTTTTTAATCTTATTTTTATCATAAATCATTTTACTAATAACTGCGTCAAATCCAGCAAGAGCATCAAAAGGTGCCCATTTTATAATTCCTCTATCTTTATACATGATGACCTCCAATTTGTTTATTTCTTTCTCTGGCTGTTGCATGTTTTTCTAAAGATGTTCCTCTAATAATTGAATTTTTACCATATTTATTTTTAATTTTATCAACCGTGCTACTTACAATAATTTCCTTATCTAAAACTTCAATATCTTCAAAAATTGAATAATGATAAATGTTAGATTCATCAAAGTTAGATAAGCTAACACCAATAGTTTTTATTGGATAACCTTCATAAAATGAATCAAATAGATCTAGACATGCTTGATAAATCACTGATTCATTTGCTGTTGCTTGATCTAGTGATACTTGTCTTGAAAAACCACCACCTTGATATCTTGAATATCCAATAGAAAAACTAATTGTTTTTGCTCTTTTTTTAGACACTCTTAATCTTCTAGTTACATCATCAATCATTTCTATCATAATTGATAAAATCTCAGTTGCATCATAGTCTCTTGGTAATACTTGACTTACACCAAAAGATTTAGGTTTTTTTCTAAGTAAATCCTTATCTTTAATCAAACTCATATCAATACCGTTTGTGTGATACCAAAGTTCAAGGCCAAGAATACCAAATCTTTTTTTTAATTTTTCTTTATCTGTTCTTGCTATATCTCCAATTTTTTCAAAACCCATTAAGTTTAAATTACGTTCCATTCTATGACCTATACTCCACATCTTAGATAGTGGAGTAACATCCCAAAGTTTATACGGAATATCTTTGTAATCCCATTTTGCAATATTATTTTTTATTTTTTTAGCCTCAATATCCATCGCAAGCTTAGCAACTAACATATTAGGACCAATCCCACATGTTGCAGTTAGACCTAACTTTTCTTCTATTCTTTTTAAAATCTTTAAAGCTAGTTCATAATCACTAATTTTATAATAATTTAAATAGTTAGTAACATCTAAAAATGCCTCATCAACTGAATAGACATAAATATCATCATTACTAACAAATTCCAAATAAGTTTCAATAACTAGACTTGAATATTCTAAGTATTTTTTCATTCTTGGTTTTGCATAGATTACATCAAGTTTTTTTGGTAATTCAAATATTCTGCATCTAGAAGGAATATTTAACTCTTTTAAATAAGGAGTAACAGCAAGAATAATCGTTGAATCACCTCTACTCTTATCTGCTACAACTAATGGTGTTTTAAATGGGTCCAGTCCTCTTAAAACACATTCAACGGATGCATAAAATGATTTTAAATCAATACATAAAATATTTCTTTTAATTTGATATTTACTTAAATCTTCCATCGTTACGCCTCCTTAGTAGTATTCATTATATAAGAGATAACGGGGTAAATCAATATGAAAATATGTTACATTTTTTATTAAAAAATGTAACATATAACTAAGTGGCTTACCTATCAAATTTAGTCATAAATTAATCTTTTTTTCTAAAATTCTATAACTTAATTCTTTAACCTTTTCTTCAATTTTTTTTGCAGTTTTAATAAACTCTTCTTCACATAAACCAGTTGGATCATCTAATCCCCAGTCCTCGCGGTGCTTAGATAATATATTTGGGCAATTAACATTACATCCCATCGTTATAACTATATCTATGTTCGGTAATACATCAATTAATTTTGAGCTTTGATCTAGACTCATATCGTAATTATATAATTTTTTAATTGTCTCTACTGATCACTATTTATACTACTTTTTGTTTCAGTACCGGCAGAATATGCATAGAAATAATCATTCGCATAGATTTTAGATAATGCTTCAGCCATTTGACTTCTACATGAATTATGAACACAAATAAATGCTACTTTAGGTTTAACCTTACTAAATCCAAATTATTTTTAGTTATCTTATTATATAATAAAAAGCGTCATGTGACACTTTTTACTTTTTGTTATATTAAATTTATCAAAACTTTTTTTAAATTTTTCATGCAAAAATATTAATATTTTATCAGTTAAGATGCTAAAAGATATTATTTTTTTATTTTTAGTAAAAAATAAAACACTATTATAACAAGATAACTAGTATATGTAAATGTATTAATTATAAAATAGAGTGTGATATAATTAAATAAAAAGCGGAGGTTATTATGTTTGAATATAAAGTAATTGAATTTAAGAAAACAACCGAAATGGATGTTGAACTATCAAAATGGGGCAAGCAGGGATGGCGAGTAATTTCAATTATTCCATATACTATCTCCTTACCTAGAATGGTAGTTACAATGGAAAGACAGCTTTAATTAAGCAAAAATATCACCTAAGAATAAATCTTAAGTGATATTTTTTTATTCAAAAAAATGTTTTAAAACAATCTTTATATTTTCACGCCAGTAATCCCAGTTGTGATCTCCTTCATTAATGATAAAAGTATGCTTGATTTTTAAGTCACTTAGATATTTATTAAATGCTTTATTGTCTTCATATAAAAAGTCACTCTTACCACAAATTAGAAAAATGTCTAAGTTATCCAAATTATTTTCTTGGACTGATAAATATAGATCATCAGGAACTTTGATATCTTTAAAGTCACCAAATGTGCCTTTTAACATTTTATCTCTTGGACTATCAATTCTTGATTGATACATTCTCTTAATATCACAAACACCTGATAGTGAAGCAACTCCCTTAAATTTATCTGGATTATTAATAGCTATCTTTAATGCACCATAGCCTCCCATCGAAAGCCCTGCAACATAAGTATTATCTTTACTTAAAACAACATTGAAAGTTTTAGTAATAATTTCAAATATCTCAGTTGATACATAATCATAATAATTTGGTCCATAAGCCATATTAGTGTAATAGCTGTTGTTTGCTTCTGGCATAATAATCATCAAATTATATTTATCGGCATAAGATGATATATTACCAGAAGTTAACCAGTCATTACTCCCTCCATAATATCCATGTAAGAGTAACAAAAACTTCATCTTATCTCTTTTATTTAAATCACTTGGAAGAACAATATTTATTGTAGTACTAAATTCTAAACTACTACTTCCTGTTTCTAATCTTATTAATGACATACTAAACCCCCTTTTTATTTATTAATTAATTAATACTATAAAGATTGAAGATATAATAATAGTTCGTTATGTGTCTCCATCCCATAGTTTCTACCATCATTATTTATTGTAGATAAATTGAACTGATACTCATGTGTTAATTTTGCATCATAATAAACACTTTTCACTAAAACTTCTTTTTCAATTAACTTTGCTTCTAGTTCTCTAGCATGATCTTCGAATGATAATGTATTGCCATCAGTAAGAAAAGTTTTAGGAAAATCTTCGTTTATGTAATTAATCAAAGATAACTCTTGCCACTTATCGCTAGTGCTCCAATTTTTATCATTTAAAAATGCTTCACCAATTTTATTAATTATAAGTGGTACTCCTTTTCTAATTATGATATTAGAAGAATTGGTAATTGATGTATTACTTAATAAATTTTTCAACATATTAAAATCATAAGGTCCACAAAAAAGTATCATACCTTTTATGTCATTATGATTAATTGATGCTTTAATTCCTACCAAATCACTATATAGTTGATTAGTTTGAATAATTGCAAACTGAGCAGCAATAAAAGCTCCAGCCGAGTCACCACCAAGAATAGGATTAGATAAATCAATAAATTTATATGTCTCACTGCTATTTAATAAATGGTTGTAAAGCTCAGTAATTTGGAGTAGTGGTGTTGGGTATTTATTCTCAAAGCCAAGACCATAATTCATACTTATAACAACATAACCCTTACTTGCTAGGACATACATATGATCCTTTACATCTTTTTTATCTCCAGCAACAAAAGCACCACCATGAATCCATAAAATAGTTTTTAAATTTGTTTTATCTTTGTTTTCTTCAGCAACAAAAATATCAAACTTATTCTTTTTATATTTAGAAGGATAGACTAAATCTTCATAAATTAAAACTTCTTCCTTAATATTACTTATTGATTCATGTGATGTATAACTAGATTGATTAAAGGCCCATCTAACAAGCCAGACAGTTGGTTTTACACTTAGATAAAAGTAGAGCGATATAACAACAAGCAATGAAACAATACTTAGTAAAATAATTGATCCAATCTTTAATACCCTTCTTAAAATCATATAAGTCCCCCTATTAAATGAATAATCTTTTCTTAATTATATCATGAATATATATATATTGTAATTTAATTATAAGTTAATATAAAATTGGCTTTAATATTTAAATTGAGTAAAAAAAAGTGTCACTTATCAAAATGATAAAAGACACCTGACAAACTACATTATAATCTTAACCGTGTTTAATTACCGTTATGTTATAAACAGTAATTCCTGTTTTATGAAATTTAAATGATAAATACTTATTATTTTGATCAAAAACAATATGGGCACTTGTTTTTATTTTACTACCACCAGTACCGTTTGTTGTAATGGTTTGTTTATTAATGTTATCTACATAAACAGAAAATGGCATTTGATTGATAGCTGGTAAGCTACTACTCAATTCAACTTCAACTATATATTTACCAAAACTACTTACTTTAATTGGATACGTAAATATAGATTCTTTTGATATTAGGTTCCAGTTATCATCGCCATAAATTATTGCATCATCTAAATTTAGGCTAATCTTATCCCAATTCTTAACTGGAAAATGATACTCTTGTAGATTATTCGGAATTTCATCGAAAAGATCATCAAATTCATTTTTTATATTTTGTGACTTGATTCCATAAATTTCAATAACTTCATTTTTAATTGCATAAATGATTTCGTCTTTTTCTTCTATATAATCAAAGTTTTTAAAATCATTTTTATCAAGCATTGTTTTAAAAGTTGTTTTAATATCTTTATGATTTATGTCTAATTTATTTCTATTTGTTTTAAACCAGTGCTTAACATCAAACGTGTTTTTTTGTTCTATGTTATTTTCTTTTTTAAATGTTTCTGACTTTAAGACAAAGTTTAAAATGTTTCTTGCACTTCTTTGCAGTTCGGAAATTGTTAAATATCCCTCATCTAATTTTTGCTTTAAATTGTTTTTATTTTCAAGCGCATTTGGTGCTACCATATATAAATCATTTTGTGATTCAATCATTGAACTTAAGTTTTCCTTTGATTCTAAGTCATTGTCGGTATTCATAGATGCCCACCAATCAGTCATAACAATGCCATTATAACCCCATTCATCTCTTAATATTTTTGTATTAAGATCATAGTTTCCTGCAGCCCAAATTCCATTTATAGGATTATATGCTGTCATAATAACACATGCATCTACTGTTTTAACTGCAATTTCAAAAGGCTTTAAATATATTTCTCTAAGTGCTCTTTCTGAAACAACACTATCAGCTTTTGTTCTAGATGTTTCTTGATTATTAGCTGCATAGTGTTTCATTGCTCCAAAAACTCCAACATTATGAAGCCCTTCTATCACAGCACTTGCCATGATACCTGTTAAAAGAGGATCCTCACTGAAATACTCAAAATTCCTTCCGTTTAAGGGATGTCTTAAAATATTAATTCCTGGACCAAGCAATATATCAATATTATAATTTTTCATTTCTAGTCCTTCAAACTCGTAAAGTTTTGTTACTAATTCTGGATTAAATGTAGATGCTATTAAAGCACCATTTGGTAAACTTGTTGCAGTCATACCACTATCCATTCTAATTCCTGACGGACCATCTGCTGTACAAAGTGTAGGAATACCTTTATTGACCAAAGAATCTGTTACACCTGCAAATGCACTTGCAGTCCCAGATGTAACTTTTGGACTACTCATTCCCTCTCCTATTATAATTGTCATTAAATCTTCTAAAGATAGTGTTGAAATAAATTCATCAATAGATATCTTTTTATTAAATACATCTAATAAACTATATTTATTGTTTGAAAACTTTATTTCATTAGGTAAATTATTTTTAATTCTTGATTCTAAATCAATTGTTCTTTCTGGAGTATCTTCATATGAAACTTCAATTTTACCATTAGTATTTATTGGTACAATTCTTTTGAATTTCTTATATGGGGCAAGTGCTTCTGTTAATTCACTTACAACTTTATTTTCTAATAATTCAAATGAGAATCCCGTTTCTAAATCTCTCACAGACGTTCCATATAATATCTTATATTCTCCCTTTTCAAGAACATAGCTAAATTTTTTAATCAAGCCTTTATCATCATAACTTGACATTTTATCTATTTCAATTTTAAATATAATTTTATCTGTTTCACCAGCACTTAACATCTTGGTTTTTGCAAAGGCAACAAGTTGTCTTTTGGGCTTACCTAACAGACCTTGCGGTGCTTCATAGTATATTTGAATAACTTCTTTACCGGAAATATTCCCAATATTTTTAACAACTATTTCAATGAATATTTCATTTTCAACTTTATTGATTTCTTTTAATTCTAGATTGAATTTTGTATATGATAATCCATATCCAAATGGATATAACACGTTATTTTTATTAAATGTTTCGTGATATCTATAACCTACATAAATATCTTCAATATACTCAACACGCGTTTCATTACCAAACGTCATACTTGCAGGATAGTCCTCTATTTTTTTAACAATTGTTGTTGGTAATTTACCACTTGGATTAATATATCCAGTTAAAACCTCAATAGTTGCTCTTGCACCATCTTGTCCACCATGCCAAGCAACTAGTAATGAATCAACTTCAAGTTCTTTAATAAAATTTAAATCAATGACATTACCAACATTTAAAACTACTATAACTCTACCATAAACTTCTTTTAGATTTTTAATTACACTATATTCAGTTTTAGTTAATAAATAGCTACCTTCCCCGTTAAAATTATCACGATCTTCGCCAGCTGTTCTTCCTATTATCATAATGGCTATTTCATCATCTCGTTTTAAACTAGTTATCTCTTTTGTCGTAATCATCATTTCTTCCTGTGACCAAGGCTCGCTTGCCCACATTCCATTGCCTGCATTAAATGGATTTTCATTTACCCAATCTTTGTATAATCTTTCAACATCCTTATTTACATCAAGCCTTGGGTTTTCTTTTGCTGAATCAATAAAATTGGGAACATCAGTAACGTTAACTAATCCACCAGATCCAGTACCACTCTTATAATAATTAGTTTGAATTCTACCATATATTGCTACTTTTTTATTTATTATTGGCAGTAAATTGTCTTTGTTTTCAAGCAGTATAATGCCTTCATGCGATACTCTTTTTGCAAAATCTCTAAGCCCTTCTAGAGGTTGATTTTTTAACATTTTATCACCTATTTTCTTCATATATTAGTTATTTAAAAGTATGTTCAAAACCTTCACTCATTCTTGATACTTTACCTGTAAAATCTACTGCCTCTATTTTAATATTATATTTTTTTCCTTTATCTAATTTTTTTAATGTAATTTGTGGTAAATTTGCTTTTTTATAAAATTCTCCATCAACATAAACATTATAATATTCAACACCGATATCATCATATGGTGCAACCCAAATTATCGAATTCTTTTTTAGTCTTGACTCTTGTACATTATACGGAGTTTCAGGCTTTGATTTATCTAAGTAATTATAATCTTTTTGATACACTCTAATATAATCAACCTCAAAAATTGCTGGAAAGATTTTATCATCAACACCTTGCAACCCTCCCCAATCACCACCAATAGCTAGATTTAAGATTAGGAAGAAATCTTGATCAAATGGAAAAGCTTGATTCGAATCATATGCTTGATCGAGTATTGGATTGTATCTAAAAGTTTTAATATTTGTATCATCGACACTAATACTAATAAATCCTGGTTCCCAAATTAATTCATATTTATGAAAATCATCTGTTAAATTATCAATTTTTAAGCTCCCTGTTTGATGTGTATTATTTTTATGATTATAAACTTCAGTATGGATACTTGCATGTACTTTATTTCCTTCATATCCTACATATTCCATAATATCTATCTCACCACTTTTTGGCCAATGACCGTATGTGCTTTCTTGTGGCATCATCCAAATTGCTGGCCAAGTTCCTTTTCCTACTGGAAGCTTTGCACTTGCAACTACTCTTCCATATTTAAAGTTAAATTTATTACTTGTGACTATTCTTGAAGATGTATATTGATTATTATTCTTTTGTTCTTTACGTCCAAATATTTTTAATGTGCCATCACTTACCTCAGTATTATCATATGTATAATATTGAAGTTCGTTATTTCCCCAGCCATCTCCACCTGTTTCATAACTCCATTTAGTCTGATCTAATTTATCTCCATTAAATTCGTCAGCCCAAACTGATACCCAACCACCATCTAAATACTTAACTTCTGTATCTTCATATGGTTTCATTTTTTTAGCACCACATCCTACTATAAAGAATGTAGTAATTACTGCTATTACTAGTCCAATTATTTTTTTCATATTACTCTCCTGTTATTCCTGTTCTATCAATACTTTCTGTAAATTGCTTTTGACCTACAAAGTAGATTATTAACAATGGTAATATTACCAACATATTAGCAGCTAATACTACTGCTTCGTTTAAAGCTGCACCAGGTGTTCCTGGTGGAAATAATGCTTCATAAGAGGATTTAAACGTTAATATTTTTAATGGTAGAGTTAAGTTTGATCCTGCCATTAAACCGGTTAGATATGTCTCATTCCAATACCACACAAATGAGAATAAAAATACTACAACAATTGATGGAATGGCAAGTGGTAAAGCAATTGTTCTAAATATTCTAAATTCGCTTGCACCATCAATCTCTGCTGATTCCCCTAATACTTGAGGTATTGTTTTAAAAAATTGATAAAATATTAATATATATATTGCAGAACTAATTCCTTGTCCTAAAAACGCTGGATAGATCATAGCTTTTTGTGTACTTATAATTCCTAATTTCCTCATGATTACCATTGTAGAAGTCATGGTAATTTGAGAAGGTAGTATGAATGTTGCAAGCATTAAAATAAACAATGTTTTCTTAAATGGAAAATTAAATCTCGCAAAACCATATCCTGTTATTGCACTAGTAAATGTTATTAATACACTTACTTTTAAAACATAAAAAGTTGTAGACATGAAACTTTTCTTTATATCTAATACTTTCCATGCTTGTTTGTAATTAGTTAAATATAGTTTTGTTGGTATCCATTTAACACCATCATTAATAATATCACTACTACCCATCAAAGAATTTGTTAACATATATAAAAGCGGATATAAGTATATATAACTGAAACTTATAAGTAGTATATAAATAATTAGTTTATAAAATAACCCATCAACAAAGTTCATTCCAAATAAAATTCTATGAATTTTTTGTTTTCTTCCTTGGCTCATGTTACTTATCATCCCTTCTTCTTATTGTTAAAAGACCAACATATATACCAATAATTATTACCATTAAAAAGAAGTATAGCCAGCTCATTGCGGCTGAAAAACCATGTCCATAGTAAAATGTTGATTCTTGTGATCCTTTAATCATATGTTCTCTTGCATAAAACAATATTCCATCTGGCTCATTAAATAGTGACATTGTAACTACGATATAGATGATATTTACAACTATAAATGGTTTTATAGATGGTAATGTGATTTTCCAAAAGTTATCCCATGGAGAAGCTCCATCAATGGCACTTGCTTCATAGATACTCTTATCAATCTTTTGTAATCCTGCCAAAAATACCAAAACAGGAACACCTGCATACCATAATACAAGTAATAATGTCTCAAGTATTGACTGAATTGGATTTGCAATCCACTCGCCTGAATTTATGAGTAAAAAGTTTATTACTGAATTATTTTTAAATGAGGGTAATGTAGTTGCACCTTGTGCAACTAATTCATTAATTACGGGACCCGAAATAATAATTACCGGAAGGAAAAATATTGTTCTCCAAATTCCTTTACCTTTTACAGGTTGATTTATCAATATTGAAATAATAATTGCAAAAATTATTATTATTGGTACTGTAGTAAATGTCTTAATAAAGTATTGTGTATATTTTGGTAATAATACCTGATTTCTAAAGATATTTAAATAGTTTTGAAAACCTGCAGGAGTTGAAGAAATTCCTGTATTCATATTAAAATATGAATTTGTAAAGCTTAGATAAAATGAATGAATCATTGGATATAATGTAAAAACTAAAAAGCCAATTAACCATATACTTATAAACATAAAACCATAAAATGTTTGGCGCTTTTTTCTTGTGTTTTTAGTTTTAAATTTATTAAAAAATATTATCTCGGTATGTTTTATTCTTATAATAAAATTATTTGTTAATAAATGACCAACTTTACTTATAATAGGTGAAATTTTAACATTATAAAAATCACCTATTTTGCCAATTAAATTAAAAAATGCTTTTTTTATCTTTCTTAAAAAACCTTTAATTTTTTTCATTTTAACACCACCTTATAATCATTTGCATTTACAGTGATGTTTCCAAGATTAAAATTACTTGAAGTATAATTAATATATATTTTAACTCCATTACTATATGTATTTAAAACGACTCCCGTTTCTATTACTTCACGATTAATAAAATCGGTATTAATGACATGTTTTAAGGCGTTATTTACATAATTATATTCATTAACAATATCATACTGATAATCACTAAAAGTTGTTGAGTATTCAATAAAGCTCATTGTATGACGCATTTTATAAGTTGGACTATAAGTTAATATATAACTAGGGTTTGTTCCAAAGTCAACCATCGTTAGCAGGCGTTCACGTCCTAATGCATTATAGTTTAAAACAGGAGTAAAGTATGAAATATATCCTTTTAAGATTAGAGGTATTAAAGGTATTAAGTCTGAATAGTAATCATACTGACTGTTTGTAATTGGTAAATCTAGATATGTATAAGCATGTTTCAATGCGTATAAATTAGGTTGATACATTTGTATTTTATCTACCGTATCAAACATTTCTTGATATATATTTATACTGTGATTTCTATCATAATATTTTCCACTTTGATAAACAGTTTGTGATCTATTTGTCTCACTATCTAAAGACCATCCATCAAAACCTATGTTACTTAATTTTTTATTATCTTGATTAATATATTTTAATGAACTTTGTGGATATAGTATATATCTATCATAAATGTTGTTATTTATGTCTTTTGTTTCAAAATTATATCTAAGTTTTGATGTATTCCTTGCAACATCTTTTCCATACGAGATTCTTTTACTTTCACTGGTTGCTCTCGTATAATCATTTGTTAGAAAAATACTATTATCATCACCTTGTACTTCATTTACTAAAGACTTAAAATTACTTTTACTTTCAATTAAATTTAACTTATATGGTGTGGTATTCATATTACCACTTTTTGAATACCCTTTTAAGTTAACAATTTGATTATTTATTCCACTATCTTTAAAGAAATTATACATTTTTGAAACTTCGCTTGTAGTTGACATAGTAATTTTTTTAGTACCAAAGAATGACTTTTCTCTTTCGCTCATTAAATACTCAACATTAAGCGGTATATTTTCATTTGCTACTTCCCTTTTTGTTAAAATTTCATTTTCAATTAAAGTCTTTTGGTATTCTTTTGCGATACCAACATAGTTTGCTTTATCATCCTTTAAAAAGTTAAAACTAATATCAAAGTTACTACTTGCTTTTTGTTTTAATAACTGTCTATAGCCATTTCCTGCTCGATCAATTACATTAAAATATACTTGTCTTACCGCATATCTCGTATTCATTCTAAAATAACTGCTCGATTGACCATAGAAAATTCCTTCTAATAGTGATACTTCTGCTCCTTCATTAATTACAGCATACATTGCATTCTCATTTTCCATGTGAACTACTCCGTAAATTGGAAGGGAAAGTTGTGGTAAATAGTTGTCATTATATCCTAAGTCATTACCATAAAATTTAGCTAGAAAATCACGTGCTGTAACTTTACCAAATCTAACTAATGTACCAACACCATCAGGTATCATAAAATATCCTGGAACTTTATCTTGTCTTGCAGATGCTAGATAAGGAAAAACATAAATATTTGTTAATTGAAATGTTGGATTATCATCTTGTATTTTATCTTTATCTATAAATACATTAATACCATCTTCACCTAAAGTTAATTTTATTTCAAAAGATATATTTAATGCTTTATAGTTAACAGACGAAGTAATTTCATTTTTTTGATTATCAACTGTGCTTTTTATTTCCATTAATGTTTTATTATAAGTAGTATTATTAATTTTATAACGATATAAGTGTTCAAAACCTTCAAGCGCTTCAGCATCTCTATCTAGATAATATTTCACAGATGCTGACTGATATACTGAAGACCTCGTTGGTTGAAACTGTTGGTTCTTAGTATTTACATAGTCAATCCAAATACCCGAATTCATTTGATTTCGAATTAAATCATTACTTTCATCATCATCTTGGAACTCTGCTCTTGATGACCATGTAAATCCTGTATCTCTGTCTATTAAAATAATTGAATAAGAATCATTGTCAAAATATAAAATATACGAACTATTTTCTAGTACTTTTTGATATCCTAAAAAATCAAGTTCATCTTCTGTATATTCAATTTGAAAGTTATTTTTATATTCATTTATTTTTTCTGCAGAAACTTCTTGTTTTTGAGTAAACCTAGAACTTTCTAAAAACTTATTTTCTACAAATGGAAAATTCCCATTTACTGAATTGTCACTATTATTAGTACCCGTATAATTAGTTTCCATTGCCACTAAAACGATACTTGTCATTCCGATTAAAATTACAATAGTAATTAAGATTTTAATTTTTTTAAACACGTCCTGACACCTCTCTTATAATATCTTGGAATAAACCAATAACTTCACTAAATAACATATAAATTATTATTATAAATACTACAATCATTACTGCTGTAAAAATAGAAATTAGTATATTTGCAATTGTAGGTTTCATATCGTAAAAATGTATTTCTTTAACCATTATTATTAGATAAACTACTGATAACATGATTCCAATGATAAAAATTACTGTATAAATAAATTTTTCATTATAAGTTAAGAAATTTGAAATAATTGATGCTATTGGAAGCATGATTATTAATGGTAATAAAATATAAGCTGTTCCCTGTAAAATATTCGACATTTTACCTTCACCATCTCTTATACTTCCAATTAAATAGTTACTTAAAACCCAAAATGCTATTACCCCAAAAATAATTAGACCTTCATTCATCACATTTATTTCTGAAGTTATCACATCATTAAATAAAAAGCTTGTGTTAAACTGCCAGAACATATATGCAATAAAAAATAGTAGTATATATATTAATGCTGTAATATTTGAACTCTTATTTTCACGTTTTATTCCATAAAAACCATCTGAAGGTTTTTTTTAAATATAAAAACCAAATATCAATTCTTCATATATTTTAAATTTTTTTAAATATTTATGTATTTTTCTTATTGGTAAAAATATATATTTACTAAATCCTAAAAATTGGTTTAATATTACAAGTAGTATTAGCGATACTGTTATAACTACTATTGCTGTACCACTTTTTAGTAATTGTTGATTTCTAACTTCCCAATAAGCCTCTGAATATCCCTCTTGATCTCTGGCGTAAATATATGAGTTCATTGCATCTTTGTAATCTAAATTTGCAAAATGAGCATCACCAATTCCCTTGTTAGCCAAGTCAAATAGCGAGTTCATCTTTAGAACTTTTTTCCACGGCTCTAATGAATCAGTATATCTTCCATCATAATATAAACTTATTGCCTCGTGAATTGTGTTTGCAAATTCTGTCGGAATAAATATTTGCAATGATTTAGCATTATTATGATTATCTACTACATAAATATTATTTCTACTATCAACAGCAATCCCTTTTGGTGATTTAAATAATCCTTTTTGATTATAATTATCTTTACCACTAAAGACGAATAAAATGTCACCTTCTGGTGAATATTCAACAATTGATCCATCTCCACCAGAAATTGTAAAAATAGTATTATTTGGTCCTACAAACAAATCCTCATTATCCTCAAATCCCCAAATTGACTCATTGAATACTTGATTTGCTATATTTAATTTTTTATATCCTTCTATTTTTTTTGATGTTGTTAGTATTAATCCTTTTTCATCAACAGCGGCATTATATACTGGTGCTGGTATCATACTAAACCATTTACGTCTTTGTTCTTCGTCAAATAAAAATTGTCTTATTAAGTTTGAAAATGTTGCTGGAAGTTGATTACCACCAAAGTACCCTGTAAATTCAGCATTTTTGTTAAACTTTGCCATTCCATTATGGTTTCCTGCTAGTACGATATAAACAATATTGGCATGATCAGTTACAACTTTTATTGGTTCGAACGAATCATCATCATCAAAATATGGTGTACCAATAGGCTTAACATATTTATTTGTAATTTCATAATTGTTTTTTGCTGGATTAAAGGTAAACTGATAAGCTGCTTTATTTCCAGAATCAGCTACATATAATTTATTGTCATCACCAACATGAACTCCAGATGGTTTTGATAGTATACCCTCACCAATTGATATTGTCTCATCGGTTTCTAGATTATATCTAATAATCATCTTTTGTTGGGCATCAGCAATGAAAATATTATTTTCACTGTCAATAGTAATATCTTGAGGGTCCTTCAATTCAATACCTCCAAGGTCATATTGAATTGATAAAGGTATATAGGCATCTTGCGTCCAAACAAATCTTTTACTTGAATTACTGTATGTATATGTGTTATATGGGACACCGTTTGCTTTTATTTCCTGCTTATTAATCGCAGAAAAGAATGAAAAACTTAATATCATCATTAGTATAATAATTATTTTTTTCTTCATATTATTTAATCCCCGAATGTGCCATTGTATTCATGACCTTACTTTGCAAAATAATGAACAAAATAAAGTTAGGTAGAAACATCATTAATCCTGCTGCTGCTGATAAACCTTGTCCTGCAACAGTATTTCCTTGTGCTGATGTTAGACTTTGAATGAAAAAGGCTAAAGTTCTTTTACTTTCATCTGTAATATAAAGTGATGAAGTTCCAATATCATTCCAAATATTTTGGAATGTTAATATCCCGACAGTTGCTATTGCAGGAATTATGATGGGAACAATTATTTTAAAGAATACTTCCATTTCCGATGCGCCATCAATCTTTGCAGATTCAATTAAATCTTCTGGTACCTGGTCAATAAATTGTTTTAGTAGAAACATTGCAACTGGAAGTACAATCATTGGTAAAATATGAACTGAAAAAGTATCTAATAATCCCATCTTAGCAATAATTAAATATCTAGGAATTTGTACTGCTATTGGTACAAACATTAGTGCTACTGTATTAACTTCAAAAAGGAACTTCTTTCCACTAAACTTCAATTTGGATAATGCATAAGCTGAAAAAGATGCAAATAGTATTGATAATAATACGCCTAAAACTGTAACAATAATTGTATTTACTAAATATCTACTAAAAGGAATACTTGTTGAATTCATAATTCTAAAAAATTCTCTAAAATTATTCATTGTTGGTTTTCTAACAAAAAATTTAGGCGGATACTCAAATAATTCAGATTGTGGTTTAAAAGCTTGATTAATAATAAATAAAATAGGTAATAACATTAAAAGTGAAAAAGGAATTAATACTGCATAAAATTTTGTTTGACTTTTGTGAAATCTTGGTGGATTCACTTGCATATTTTGAAATGACATATTATCTACTCCTTTTCACCTAGTAATTTAAAAGTTATTTTTGATAAAAAATAAACCATTAGAAGTAATACAACGCTCACTGCTGCGGCATATCCCATCATATATCTAATAAAGCCATAGTCTTCAATATGATTTACAATTAATTGCCCAGCATATTCAGGAGTTGGATTTGATCCTGATAATTGAACACCTATTGCTCCCGCTTGAAATGTTGTTACTGTTGCCATTACTGCTCCAAATAACAACTGGGGCTTCATAGATGGGATGGTTATATAGAAAACTTCCTGTGTTCTATTCTTAATTCCATCAATATATGCTGCTTCATATAATGTTTTATCGACATTTAATAATCCTGCAAGCATAGCTAAAAAACCAACTCCCATACTACTCCAAAGTGATACTATAATCATAATTGTCATTAAATATTGAGGTGAAACTAAAAATTGAATTGGTTCAACGATTACTCCATAATTTAATAACAAAGCATTTAAATATCCTTTTGAATCACCGGAAAATATTATTCGCCACATTGATGACATTGCTACCCCCATTGTAAGCGATGGTGAGTATAATATAATTGCTAAAATTGTTCGAGGTATTGAGCTAATCTGTGATAGCATCCATGCAAGTAAAAACGATAATATATATCCTATCGGTCCAACAATAAGTGCAAATTTTATAGTGTTAGATAAAACATACTTCATAAATACCGTATCCATAGTTATTAACTCAATATAATTACTTAATCCTGTTACTTTTGGTGCTTCAATTGCATTATAATATGTAAAAGATAGTGCTATTGCGGCAATTACTGGAAGGACGATAAATATAAAGAATAAAGTCCAATAAGGAATTAAAAACCATACTGGTCGATTTATTTTTTTAATCATCTTTCTGCCTCCCTTAACCAATATTCAATATTATCAATTGTTGGAACTAAGAAATCCTTTACTGGTATACCATTTTCTACATAACCAAATTCAGCCATTTTATATAGAATTTCACGATTTGAAACTCTAACAGCATTATCTAATGCTTGTCTTGGATTTGCATCATCAAATACAATCTTTGTCCATGCATTACTTAGTTCTCTTTCTATCATATATAATCCAGGTATTCTAGGAGCTTCTGCAGCATATTCCCATTGTTTTAAAATAACATCTTTATGCTTTTTATCCATTGATATTTCTTTAAAAGCATTCACGTTTGCAGAACTCCAAAAATAAGCTTTACCATATGTGTTTTGTAATCTAAATGCAAATTCTGACTGAATTTCAGTACTCATCCACCATGATAAAAAATCCCAAGATTCATTTTTATATTTAGTAGTACTCATAATCATTGATGATTGTCCACCGGCTGGTGCATATCTTAATATTTCATCTTTATCATAACTATATTGACCTGGATGTAAATCAATCTCCCATAATCCATCTAGTTCAAGTGCTACTGTATCTAGTAATATATATGTTGATAGATCACTAATTCCAATTGGCATTGTTCCATATCTAAAATTATTATAAAAACTAGCCACATATTTTTGCATATTATACAAAGTAAATAGTTCTGTCATGGTACGCACACCTTCAATACTCTCACTACTATTTAGATCTGTTTGCATACCATCTTCGGTATACAAATTACCACCAAATTGATATATAAATGGTAAAGTTGCAACGAATGGTTTTAATCCAACAAATTGTGATAATGGAATAAAATAATTTAAATCATAACTTTGCAAGATTGGTAATAAGGCTTTTATTTCATCCCATGTTTGTGGTATATGGTCTACACCTACACTTTCCAAAATATCTTTTCTATAATAAGTTACCCAGAAGTTTTGTGTTTCTGGCAGTCCAAATACACCATCTTCAAAAATATATGGCATTAAAGATCCAGGCATAAAATTGGAAACTAAATCTGCGTACCCCTTAAATTGTCTTAGATCTAACGAAGCTTTTCTAATTGCAAATTCATATGGAATCCAGTGATCTACACCTATTGCAATATCTGGTGCATCTCCACTAGCATTTGCCAAAATCAATTTGTTTTGATCTGGCATTTGTGATAAAGTAACTCTTCGTTCTCCATCAAATTTCTCATCAATAAGAGCTTGCATTATCTCTATATATTGTCTAGGATGATTAACCCAAACAGTTAAATCATTTTTATTTTTCTTACTTACTGAATATGGATTGTTTGTATATGATAATATCAATCTCTTTACTTCTTCAAATGATTTTACAAAAATATTAGCTGCAGGATTTTTAAGTTTATTGTTTCCATAAAATATTACACGTTCAAGTTCCATTCCACTAATCATTAATCGTTGCATTGTTGCTCCAAGTAATTGATTAACTGAAGAGTCACCATCTGAGAATAAGGCCATTTTACTTGGTAACTTATTTATTTTTTTAGCAATACTTCTAAGTCTTTTTGAAGATTGTGTTAAATTTGATATTTCTGCTGGTTTTTTAACACCCGATAGTTTTTTTAAACTTTCATGTAACATATCTAAATCATCAGCCCATTGATACATTTTATCTTTTGCTTCTGGAAAATGCTTCTCAATATCCCAGTCTCTAAGTGGATCATTACCACCCGATGTATATCTTTTAACTCTTAATGAAAGATTTTGAATTTCAGACATAATTTCTCTAATTTTCTCAATAGCTGTTCTGTAAGGATAACTTACAGCTTCTAATGATATGATATGCTCACCTTCTTCTAAGAAAATTAAAACATCATCACCATTTTCATCTACAATTTTTCTATTAACAAAGCTTGTTGTATGTGGGAATGCATAACCCTCAAATAAGTCAAATGGAACTTCATTATCAATACTTATTCTTCTAAATGTTGGCATTTCACCTAATGAATATTGGCGATATTTAAATGCTAATTTATACATTGCAGTCTCATTGACATTGATCTTATAAGATATTGTTTGACCACCATTTTGCCAGGAATCTGCAAAAACTGTATTTAACTTTAAGAATTGAGTATCATAATAAAGGTTAGTAGGATTTTGTTCATTTCTTAGTCTAATTGATGCTTCGCTTCTGCCTTCCATGTCTCTAGCAGATACTTGGATTTGTTCTTGTGAGAGTTTTTTATTATTATGTTTTTTTAAATAATTTTCATAGCTTTCTAGTTCATTATATTTAACAAAAGATACTTCTCCTATTAAAAGAGAATTATTTCTTGAACTAATTAGTATTTCATCATCTTCGCTTAAATGAAAACCATAGTAACCAACATGAAGCCCATTATAATCAAATAAAGCTTGATTTCTCCATTTGAAATTTTTCTCTGCTCCTGATTGTATCTCATTACCATATCGATCTTCTGTAAAATCTTTTGTTAAATACGACCAGTCTGATTTTAGTACCATTGTATTACTTTCATGAAATGGCACTCTAAACTCCGAATCACCATTTCTTTTAACCATTAAACTAATTTGATTATTATCAATATTTTTATTTAATTCATAATAGTCAATACTAATGTAATAAACTCCTGACTTTATATCTTTAAATTTAATTTTTAAATTATTTTTTTCGTCTAATAAATAAACTTTTGAATCTTTATTGCTATAAGAACTTACAATTTCCCCATACTCATCATCTATATTCGTAACTACATGTCCATTAAATTCACTAGTTCTTATATTTGAATTTTCATTAATAAATGGTATTTTTTTTTCTTTATAATCTAAGAGCATATTTGAATAAGTAGTATTCCCGCTTATTAAATTTGTAGTTTTTTGATAATCACTATTATATTCAAGTGATGAAACATAATCAACATTTGATGTTTTTGGGAAAAATGAGAGGACTAAAAAAATAAATAAGAAAAAACTAATACTATAAAGCAAAACTTTTATTGTCATAAATTGTTTAATTCTTTTTTTACTTTCACTTAATATTTTCTTTATCTTTTTCATACTTACTCCTAACATGAATGGTGAAGGGGAATCTGTGTTCCCCTTTCACACTTTTTTATTTTATTAATTTGTCTAGTGATTCCTTAAATAATTCATTAATCTTCTTATTATATATTGGTGCAATTACTTCTGCGGTTTGTGGTCCTTGTTCTGTCATTAAATCAAAGTTATTTGGGTTATCTGGATCTTGCATCCATCTAATAAAATCACGATATCCTGGCATCCACTTATCGATATCTGGCTTACCATTGTGAATATGTGCAAAAGTTTCTTGAATTCCTTCAATCCCTTCTACAAGTGGGTCAATTTTATCCCAAATTTCTGGATAATTTGCTACTGGATAACGGTCTAGTAAACTCATTGGTTTTCCTTCTTCAAATTCTTCTGCACGTTTATTTTCAAAAATTTCAATTCTTGCTTCCCATCCTTTTCTCCCATATGACATCCATTTTCCTAGTAAATATGCTTCTTCTGGATGTTCAGTTGCAGATGAGATTGCTAAATAATCAAGTATTACCGGTGGGAAGAATGTTCCTTGTCCTTCTGCTGGTCTTGGATATGGCCAAAAACCAATGTTAATATCTCTTTCTTTTGCTGTTTGAATAATATTAAATTGCCATGATCCTTCAATATCCATAGCCCCATATCCTGTTTCAATAATATAAGCGTCTAAAAATGGAAATTCTTCAAGTATACCTTCTTCATATCTGTTTGTTGTTCCATCTGTTAACTTATGTAGTTCCATTTTCATTTTTGTAGCGTCAATCCATGATTTATGTGTATAATTAAACTTTTCACCGTCCCATGTATCATACATAAAGTCCGGATTTGTCATCATAGGCCATACTTGATTAAAATCAGGAGCTCCATACCATGTATCTAAACCGATAACAGTATTTTCATCATTTCCTGGGAAATTTTTAATTGCTTTTGCTATTTCAATGAATTCTGAAAAAGTCCAATCTTTAACAGGGTAACCTGTTGAACTATCAATTCTATATTTATCATTTGTTTTTAATCCGGAATTTTCAAAAATATCTAAATTAATCATTATACCCTTTAAAAATTGGAATGAAGGAATAGCATATCTTCTTTGGCCGTAAATAGCTGTGTTTTGCATAAACTCATATACTAATTTTGCGTCATCATCATTATCCCAGTATTTTGCAACATCAAGAGTTAATCCTTTTTCAGCAATTACTGGTACATTATCTGTAGCAAAAACGTCTGGAAGTATACCAGCACCTGCAGCATCAACTAAATTATTTGTAAATGTTTCACCATGACCTGCAATATCTGTTCTTAGTTCTACTGTTATATGTGGATATTCTTTTTCAAATTCTTCAATCATTTCTCTTGTAGTATCAATATCAGCGTTCCAATCAGCATATGATAAAGAAATCTTGTTTTTATTTTTATTTCCACCGCCATTACATGCAACTAGTAATAGAGTGAATATAAATGTCATTATCAATAATATATTTTTCTTCATTTGATTCCTACTTTCTTACTATACTAATATTTTCAAATACAAACACACCTGGTAAACTCAATTTGTCTTCAATTTTTCCAAATGCAATTTCAAACTTAACAAAATCCTTTGGATCAGTAATTGTAAAATCAATTTCAAAGTTTACGGTTTCATCTTTTAATACTTCGATATCTTTAAAATAATTTTCTAATAAAGAAGCATAATTGTCTTTTGGTAATAATGCATTAAATCTAAGGGTTCTAGCTACATTTGCTGTAATAGAGACTTTGAATGTATATGTTCCAGATAGTAATTTTGGAATCATATAGTAATAATGTGGCATATATGAGGCATCACCTACACTATCAACATTTATTGTCAATTTATTTTGTTCTCTTTCTGCTGTTGCAAATACTGTTTCTCCAGCATTTTCAATAATGTGTCCATGAACTGTTTCACCATTTAACTGATATCCTTGTTCTCTAAAATCAGTAACAAACATTACTTTTTCTAAAACTACATTAGAAATTATTACTTTTCCTAATGCGGCATTTTGTGTATTACCAACCTCGAAAACAAGTTTTCCAGAAGTTGTTGTTTCTTCATTTACTTTAAATGTGAATGTAAAACTCTTATTAGTTGTTGTTAATCCTAATCCTTCTTGTTTTTCTAAATAATTTAAGAACCATGGATCTTGTGTTAAAGGTACACCTAATGCAACATTTATATCTCTTGCTACTGTAGATCTAGCATTAAATGTTAATTGATATGTAACATTGTATTCTAGTCTAAAACCTTCTTGGAATACTTGTAAATCCCATGGGTTTGCACCTAATCCTGTTATATCAAGAACTAATTCTTCATTTTCAACTTTCATTTCTAAATGGTTTCCTTCTTCCCATTTTTCCCAACCTGTTAAACCTTCTTTAAAATCACCATTTTGAATAACATTACCAAATTCAGCTGAAAAATCTTTAATTGTAACTGTTCTTGTAGCTGTTGTCTCATTCCCTGCTTGATCAGTTACCATATAAGTAATTGTATAAACTGCATCAGCAATATTTGTATCAACGCTCTCAACTACTTCATCATTCAATTTAATACTTATAATATCAATTAAATTGCTTATATCACCATCATTGTTGTCTGTTGCTACCACGCCTGTAAGTGGATTAAATTCCGATCCTAATTGAATTTCAACATCATTAACACCTGATGTAAACATTGGAGGTATAGTGTCTTCTTGTTCTTCGGTTTCAACAATACTAATATTCTTTAACCAAACTGTTGTATCAACTTTCTTTCCAGCAACTGGTCCAAATTCAAAAATTAAGCCCCCATTTTGATTGTCTATTGTATGCTTAAATGAATATTCAAATTTGTTCCATTCTGTTGTAATTGTACGTTTTTCATCTTGACTTGGATGGAAATGTACGAACCAAGGTGCTTGTGATAACAACTCACCTGATTGTAAATTAATTGTTTTTTCTTCTAATGCTTTTGCTTCGAAACTAATTTTATATGTTTTACCTTTTTCAAAAGGAACTAACATTTGTGAAATTCGAGGTTCATGTGTTTCATTACCTGCTGTAATTTCTAGTTTCAAGCCACCTTGATCTTCAGAAACATTTACTGTTCCACCGGCATTTTCATATTTTTCCCAATATGCAATGCCATCTTGTAGTAAACCATCACCACGTTCTGGTTTCAATACTGTAATTGTTCTCCATGGTTGAGCTAAAACTACTTTCCCCCCAAGATCTACTCTTACTTCATATCTAACTTTTATTTCCCCTGGTATATCTGTATTAACATCACCATTTTCCTTATTTAGTTGATTTGAAGTTGATGTAATTGTAATACGATCAGTATAATCAGTACCATCATCACCCATAGCCTTTACACCAGTTAAAGCATTAAATGTTGTCCCTGGTTCAACTTTAATATCTTCAATCCCAGTAATTTCAATACTTGTAAGTTTTTTTCCACAAGCAAATAATACAAGTGTTAAAACTAAAGTACTTAAGATAACTAAAAATCTTTTTTGTAATTTCATTTATTTTCCTCCTTTGAAATTATCACTTTTATTTTATAGATTGACTTTTGTCTAATCTTTAAAGCCCATTCATTAGTTACTCTATTCCCGTAAAACTCTTTAGTAACATTATTAATATCTGTTAAAATAACCTTAGTTATTCTAGCATTTTCACTAAATGTATCAATTAGATCCTCATTGATTATTTCTACATTTATTGTACTAAACAACATTGTACTTACTCTTTTATCTTTAAAAAATTCTTTTGAAAGTTTAGGATTAATCGTGAAGACTAGTTCATTATTATCTATACTAAATAATTTAGGTCCAAAAAACATATAACTCCACATTGATAACATTTCTGCAGTTGATCCTGAAAGTCTAGATACAAATCCTTGTCCATGCTTTCTTTTATCTGGATTATTTGATGGAGCAATAAATGAACTATTTTCAATAGGTGAGCGACCGTAGATTTCTGGATCCATAAAACATGTATAGTTTGTTTTAATCTCATCATAATATTCTTCGTATAGTCCTGATTTTAATATTGAATACAAATACTTATATGTCATATGTAAGAAATTTGATTCCCGTTCTAACCACCCTTTGGTAAATGCTTCAATTCTTCCAATTTCTGGACTTTCATTTGTAAGATCAATACTTGTTTTATAAAATTTAAATTTTTGATCATAAAGTTCACTATTTTTTATATTTTTATAGATATTTTTTGATGTCTCTATATTATCGATAGTCTTTAGTAGTCTTGCTGGTGCTTCTAAAAATGTTGGAATTGGTTTTTGTCTAAAACTAAGTGCTCTAATAAAACTACTATTTTTATCAATTAATTCATAATCTATTACTTCATAACTCAAATATGTTGGAATAATCTCTTCAATTTTTTTTGCTTTACTAATTCCAATTTCTAAAACATTTCTAATTATTTTAATTAAATCTATTAAATTTTTCGCTTTAATATTTTCAACTTCCAATTTGTTATCTAATAAGTTTTTTCGATACTTTTCTAAAGCATTCATTCTATTATTCCAGAAATCCAGACTTTCTGAATATTTTATATTGCTTAAATCTTCAAATAATTTAAGAGTATCGTTAAGAATATATACATTCTTGTCATTATTATTTTCTAAATATCGTTCAACTCTTTTTACAATTTTTAAAAGTTCAATAGTCTCAGAGATTCCAGATGAGAAAATACCTGGCAATCCATTCATCGCATCATTCCATCCTGGTTTATCAGCTTCATAAGATATTCCTATATTAAATGGATCAAGGTGAGCATATTTATTTAATATTAATGTGATCAATTTACCAATTAAATTTACTTTAATTATTTCTCCATTGGCATCTAGCAACCAATCACTTCTTTTTTCTACGTGCTCTAATGCATTGTATTGTCTAATTTTTCCATCATTTGTTAAAACATATTTTAAATCCCTAGGTTTTACATATATTCCTGAATTATATATAGCATATTTAATTTCGCCAAATACAATATTATCAATTTCATCTGGATATATATTTTCAACAGAATCTATTACATCATCTAAATATGTAAAATGATCACCCCAATATCCTTCTCCAAAATTTGCCTTAACAATTGCTTTTGAGTTTTTGATAATTTCTGTTAAAGTATCTTCAACATTTATCCCATCTAACTCAAGTATCATTGCAAGATCACCAGGAGTAAATTCATTACTTAAGACATTCATTATTCTTTCAGAGTATTTTTCGTTACCTAAGTAATTAAACTTTAATCCTTCAATAGATAATGGATTATAACCGTCTGCTTGTATGAGTGAAGCAAATTGGAATAAGTTTGAATCCTTTAATTCTGGATGAAAATATAAATCGTTTCTTCTGTTTTGTAAAACATCTCTGAAATTACCATTTCCTTGTGAATAATATTTAGGTTCGATTGAAAAGAAGTTGTAGTCTCGCTCCAGGTCACCGTGTTTTCTCGAGTAAATATGATAACCAACTATTCCTTCTTTTGTTTCAAATATTAAGGGCATCCCACCTCTTAGAATATTGTCTAAATAATTTTGTTTCATATACTCATCGAATAATGAAGATGACGTCTCAGTTTTAATTACATTCACTAATTCATCATGTATTCTTTCATTTTCTGTTTCTTTACCATTCAAATATTCAAAATTATATTTCTGATTTAAATGTTTTAAGAATAATGTATCACTTGCATAACCTATTAAAGTTATAAACTCAAGTTTTTTTTCTAAATCTATAGAAAATGCACTATATGCTGCTGGTATTTGGTTTACAGATGACTGAGTATCTTTTAATAAAACATCTAGGTCTTTTTCTATAAAACTATATGGTGTCTCTAATCCAGTATCGTATGAAAATATTAGTTTGTTATCATAAATATATTTAAAATGTTCGTTATTTTTACTAAATGTTTGATAAAAATTACCATCCACGATCGTTCCCATTTGACTGGTATCATTTGTCGTTCCTCTTAGTTTATAGAAAAGCGAATTGTTAATCATATCAACTTGCATCCAACTTTGAAGTAAATTGGAAATTGCCTTAAATCCACCATAGTCTATACCTGCTGATAATATTTGGGCGAGTCCATCAATAAGCTCAATTTTTCTTTTTTTTCCAAAATTTTCTAATTGAACCTTTCTTATTAAACCACCATTTTTTTCATTTGATAACGTAAAATAGGTAATTTTTATTTTTATACTTAGATCATTATTAATTTCTTCAATAACTAATTTATCACGATATATTTGCATCGTTTGATTTTTATTTGCTTTACTAAAGAATTCATAAAAAATTCCTTCAACTTTTATAAAAGTTCTAAATCCCAATCTTTGGGTATGTAAATATGAAGAGTTTGCTGGAAAAAATTCCATAATTGCACCATTTTTATCTTTACTACCAAATGATGAAATTGCTTGTCCACGATTTACATAAAAAGACCAAATTGGAACCCCCATTGTTCCGGCAATACCGCTCAAAAAGCTTGAGAATGTTTTCTTACTTTGATAATCTTTTATTTCATAACCATTACTAAACACTTTTTCCTCCTATTAAGAAATCGATTTCTTCTTTTCAATATGCAGTTATTTTTTTAAATTAACTTAAGAGATTATTTTTCAAGTGTTGTTTCCCGTACAACTAGTTCTACTGGAATTCTAATAATCTCTTCTTTATTGCTTTCCCTATTTTCAATATTTTCGATTAAATCATGTGCTGCCTTTTCTCCTAGCCTTTTTCTATCTTGTCTAATTGTAGTTAAAGGTGGGGTAAAATGCTTTGCCATCGAAATATCATCATAGCCTATTACTTGTATATCATTTGGCACATTTATATTTTTATCATTGAGTGCTTTTAAAACTCCAAGTGCCAAGTCATCACTACAGCAAAAAATTATTTCTGGTTTTACTTTATTTTCCAAGACTTTTAATGTCGCATTGTAACCTGATGTAAATCCAAATCCGTCAGCGTATATTGCAGATGTTTTTTCAAGATTATATTTTTTATAATTTTCTTCAAAAACCTCTGTTCTTTCTTTAAACGCTTTTGATGTTTTAGGACCAGAAATCATTGCAATTTTTTTTAGTTTCAGTTTTTTCTCGATATAATCTAAGACAAGTTCAACACCGGATCTATTATCACTAATGACTGTATGCAAATTCTTTATTATAAAGTCATTTGATACACATGGTATATTACTATTTACTACTTCTAATATCTCATTATCTTGATAATTACCTACTACTATATACACACCATCAACGCGTTTATTTAAACACCATTCATAGTATGACATTTTATTTTTTCCTAACTTTCTAACTATAAAGTTCAACTCATACCCTCGGTCTTCAGCATAATTTTTAAAGTGCTGTAAAATACTTGAGAAAAATGGATGTTCAAGCCCAATATTTAAATCTTCACTAAAAATAACACCAATGATATATGTTCGCTTTGACTTTAGTATTCTTGCACTTGCTGATGGAACATATCCAACCTCATCAATATATTCTAAAACTTGCTTTCTAGTTTTTTCACTTACGCTTCCTGTATTATTAATTACTTTAGAAATTGTTCCAGGAGATAAATTTAGATCATTTGCTATTTCATAAATTGTAACCCGTTTACTCATTAAATCAACTCTTTTCATATACCTCAACCGAGGAAATTTTTAATATTGCTGGAAAAATACTATCATCTATTTTTCCTCCCCATGTCCCACCAATTGCTAAATTAAGAATTAAATAATATGGTTTATTGTAGGGCCACTCTTTATTAGAATCATTTGTTTCTTTCTTAAATTCCACTCTTTTAATCCCATCTACATAATATTCAATGCTCTGTTCATCCCATCTTATTTCATAATTGACAAATTTGTCATAAATATTTTCAATTCTTTCAAAATGTGTTTTTTGTGTATTTATTTTATGATTATACTTTTCACTATGCAAAGAGTAATGAATAATAAAAGGGTCTTTGCCAACATGTTCCATAATATCAATTTCACCGCAAAGTGGCCATGGCTCTTTTTCTTTTTGAATCGAATCAGGTAATAGCCAAATTGCTGGCCATGTTCCTCTACCTTTTGGTAGTTTAGCCTTAACAACTATTTTTCCATATTGAATTGATTTTTTACCGTATGTTGTTAATTTAGCTGAAGTATAGTTTTTATTTTCGTAATCTTCTCTTAAGGCTACGATATGTAAAACTCCATCTTTAATATACGCATTTTTTAAATCATTTGTATAATATTGACTCTCTTGATTACCAAATCCCCAACCTCCTGTTTCTAGGTTCCAAGTATTTTCATCAGGTTTTCCATCAACTTTAAATTCATCTTTCCAAACTAATTTATACAATCATTTCCCTCCATTTTTTCTGCATTTCATATTTTATTTCAGAAGTTAAATATATTCGATTTGAATTATGATCACTTGTATCTTCTTGTTCTATTATTAATAATTTTGTATTCGGAGAAAGAACATGACTATGATAAATATTTTTAGGTATATTGTAAATTTTATTTGGTTCAAGATTAACTATTTCTATTTTTTTTAATTGCTCATCTTGAAAGTCCATAAGTATCATTTGACAACTTCCAGATAATAGTACAAAAACTTCATCTGTCATATTATGTGCCTCTACATAATCAATATTTTCAATTTTGAGTTCATTTGCAAAATTCAGCATGGCAACCCGCCATTCTTTATAACTCATTAACTTTGCATATCCACTGTTGTTATACTCATAAATTTCAATTAAACTCATCCAGATACACCTCTACATTTTCTCCTATTTCTTTGAACACTCTATCATTAGTTTCCTTATTGCCAATAACTATTTTACTTATCTGATATTTACCAAAATCCAATTCCTTTTGATTAATATATTTAATTTTTATTTTTTTGTTTTTAATATATGTTTCAATTTCTGCAACACCATTAATAAAATCGTTTTTCACAAGTTTAGGATTAAATAATAGTTCTCCATAATTCATATTTATTCCAAAAATCTGCTCACGATATAACTTAATTAACCAACTAGCTGTACCTGTCAAGAACATATACTTTCCTTTTCCTTGATTATTATAATATTCTGGTACACCTGCTAGGACTTGGCTTTCTTCTTTTAATGCCTGATTTAATAGGGTCATAACAGCTTCATTCCCATAATTTACTAAATCGTAGTTATATAATCCGTATGTATACATTGTAGCCATATGGCAAAATACTGCACCATTTTCTTTATGACCATAAGCAAAACCATAAGCTCTACCCATATTAGTTAATATTTTTTTGTAATCACTATTTAAGCGATATCCACCAATTTTATTATCAAACAATTTATCTCTTGTTGCTTCTGCCACCTTAATAGCGAAATCTTTACTAGGTATATTATTCATTAAAGCCATTGTTTGAGCTGTTAATGACATTGTTTTTTCTGAATCTAAAAAATTCCCATCATTGTCTACATAACTTTGATAATATTGATTATTAATAATTGCCTTTTGTAAAATAGTCTCTTCTCTTTTTGAAGCAAGAGATTTTAATTTATTAGAAAGAATATTTTTATCAATATTTACTTTATTCAATCCCTTGTTGCTTGATACTTCGTTAAAGTAGTCAAAAATATTAAACTCTTCATTAACCAACTTGGAAAGTGATTCAAATATCTCAATATTACTTTGATCAATTTTACTTAATATATCAGCAAGAACTCTCAAGTTTTCCAAATAAAACATTGTAAAAGGTATTGTCTCACCTTTTTTGTTTGCCATGTCCAATCCATCATTCCAGTCTGCATCTTCTAATCTCGTGAAACCATGTTCACCAATATTAAAGTATCCAATTAAGTTTTGTAATAACAAATGTTCTAGTATTGTTCCTTCATATACCTTGCCATTTAACATTAAAATATTATTATCACTTGATGTAGGTTTTTTCATCTTTGAATAATGTGTGAAACCATCTTCAAAATATTTTTGTTTTTTGAATAAAATATCTAAGTCACCAGTTTCATCAATATATAGTTTTGTGGTTAACAAGGGCCAAGCACCATGATCAGACCAAACTCTAACTATTTGATTTCTATCAGACTTGAATTCACCAACTTTTTCCCCAATTATTGTTGCATTTGATCCATCGATACGAACACCAGCAAAATTTTCATAAATTGATTCGGATACAGATTTATCTGCAGAATATATTAAAGACAATAGATCTTGCCATAAGTCTCTCCATCCTCTTCCACCATGTCCATAATCATGATGAGGGAGATATGAGTTCCCTAAATATCTTCTTAGAATTGGCTGTAATGTAACCCATTTTAATTGATCAATTCTTTTTTCACTCTCAACATTAAAATTAATATAATTATTTAATTCTTTATAAAAATTTTTAACGTTTTTTAGTTCTTTTTTAATGTTTTCAAAATTACTATATTTATTTATATTATTATTTATTTTTTCTATTTCATCTTCAACACCAATAATAATTGAATAATTAACCTCTTCGCCTGGATTTAAATTAACATTTTCAAATCTCATAGCACCCATACATTCATATCCCTTAATTATTGAGCCTACATTATATTTACTAGATTTCAATCCTTTAGGATACATCATTGTACCACCGGAGATATATTCATCAATAATTGGAATATAATTTGATACCTTTGCCTTATCACAAAAACTATGAACACTATAAATAACATCGTTTAATTTATGTCCTCTTTCATCAAATGTCAATGTCGGTTTATTAATAATTCCATTTTCTACGACTTCAACAATATTTAGCAATGAAGTAACATGTCTGTGATCATGTATATTTTCAGGACTTCTAGAATACATCGGAACCGATGTAACAGCTTCTAAACTAATGATTTTTTTTGAAGTATTAACTATTCTTACCAAATGAATTTCCACATTTTCATTTATTGAAATAAACGAGGTTGTTTCCATCTTTATTTTCTCATTATTTCTAGTAATTACTTGAGATAATTTATCTACTTCATATTCGAAACTTTCATTTAATTGTTTTTCTGTTTGTCCGTTAAGATCGAGTCTTTCACCATCTACATAGAAAATAATATTTCTTTTGTTCGACAAGTTAAACAAACCCAATTCACTAATTGGCTCAAGAGCATAATTATAATATCCTTTTTTTAAATCCCCCGACAAATAAGGTGTGACAGAACCTACTAAACCTTTTAGATTTACAAGTGGTAAGTAATATCCCTGATTATAATTAATAGTTTTCTTTATTTTTTCCCCCATAAATCCTCCTATTAAGGAAACCGATTTCCTAATCTTTCACATCCATTATATACATTTTCTTTTGAAATGTAAAGGGTTTCATTGAAAAATTATTTTTTAAAATACGAAAAACTGTATTTTTTTACATGTTTTATTACAAAAACACCTTTGTTATATCGTCATTCTATTTTCAGTCATAAATAAAAAAAGATGGAATTATCTCCATCCTTCATCCTCTTCTCCTAAGTATCCAATATATCCTTCATTGTTTAACGTTTTCAAAATCCAGTTTTTTCTTTCTGTCAGATAACTTTTTAAATACTCTACTTGCTTATCGTGTGTCTTTAATTCAAGCATTTCAATTGGATTAGGATTAAACCCATCATTCATAAACATGTCCCATCTTTTAAAATTACGCTTAGCATCAATAGTTATATAATCTAAAACTCTATCTATCTCTGATAATACTTTAGAAAAATATAAATCAATAATCTCATTAAAACGACTTATATACTTTTCCTTAAAACTATTATTTTTTATTAAAATCCCAAACCATGGATTATAATCACTCCAAAAACCTTTTGGTCCGTATGCATAATAATTACCATTTCCACTTGAAATGTCAAAATCCCAAATTGGACCCATTTGCATTTTTTCATTTTTATCTTTAACAATATATACTGATGAATATCCTATATCTACTTGCTTCATTAGTTCTGTTAATACAAAATAGTCGATGAAACTATCTACATTAATATACTTATCATACTCATCACTAGATACAGATTGCTCAAATTTATTAATATATTCCTTGTAATAATTTATTTTGCTTTCTTGAATATTTTTATCAAAGCTTTTTATTTTAGGAGATTTAACAACATAATATACTTCTTGATATAATTCTGTATTTCCATTGTTATTTCTATCATTTGGATTTGGATTTTTCATTCTGAACCAATCAACATTTTCTTTGCCCTCAGCATTTGCTCTATCAAACTCACGTTCAAATTCAAGTAAAAATCCTCCATCAATATCATCTGATCTATCAATATTTAATCTATTTTCTGAGACTGCAACTTGTTCAGTAAGTAAATATAATCCTTTATAGTCACCATTCAAAACTAATCTTACATATCTTGTTTCCAATTGGTGTGGTAAATTTAGGAATCTTGAAAAATAGTGGGCTATATAGTTTCTCATCAATGACTTATCATTATGCTCTGCAAGCAATACATAATCTGTGGCATGCTTCATCCCCAAAATACTTGTATCCGTGTCAAACTTTATTCTATATGGTTTTTTCTCATATCCCCAAGTAGAGTTTCCTCTTCCCCTAATTCTCGCCGACTCAATTTCCGTGTTAAAAAATCCAGCATCACTAACCTTTAAACTTGCTCTAAGGTAGTCCTCTTTTGATGTAATTTCCAGATTATTAGTAGTATTGATGTTTAATTCAGTTACAAAATTTGTTTTTTTAATCTTTACAGTCTTCATTGCAACGTCATTTTTAACAATTGCAACTAATGATAATTCTAGAACTTCATCAGAATAAATAAATTCTAATCTATTATCTTCCAACTCCTGATTATCTAATTTCCAGATTATTTTTTCATGTTTAAAAGTTTCCGGAAGAACATAATCCTTTGAAATTATATCGGGAATTCTATCTATGAATTTTTGAAACTCTGACTTTTTTACTCCACAACCAGTAATTGTAAAAATACTTAAAAAAAACATTATAAAAAATATATACCTTTTCATATTTTCCCCCTTTTGTTGTTAGGCTTTATTATTAAATATTTAATTAATTTATAGATATAAGGAATTAAAATAATTAAAGCTAAATACACTGTGATTCTTATAATTAACTTATTTTTTAAAAATTTATTATAATTCATTTCATTTTTTATTTCTTCGATTCTATATCCATTCTTAAACTCATCATTTATCTCTTCAGAGTTTTTATATTTAAAGTTCCTCTCATAATCAATCATTAATTGGTTTTCATAGTCATAATACTTTATACTCAAAAGATCATTTTGTTTGATTTCAAAAGAAAAAAACATGAATCCTATTTTATCTTTATCATAGCCATAGCTTATTGCAGCATCAAAATCAGCTGTATTTAATAACCATTTATCATTGTCGATACTATAGGTCGTTAATCTACTTTTATCATTTAAATCTTTTGCATCTCTAGCATGTTTTACTTCCATTAATGGAACAATTATAATAACAATTTTTTGCTCGTTAGAATTTTCTGTAATTTGATATAAACTCATTTTATATTTTTCAACTACCACTTCATCAATGAGTAAATATTTATTAACCTGAACTGCAATAAATTTATCAAAGTTTTTTGTTTCTCTTGCTTCTTTATAAACAGACTCGTTAAATTCATCCTGTTTTTCTATCAATACTTGAGCTACTGTTATAAAGTATATTGCTATTAAAAATAATATTGAAATAATTACATATAATATATTTTTTCTTTTCACATTTATTCCCCAATTCATATGTTTTATTGTCACAAGTTGAATTTAGTATATCATCATTATGTTTAAAAACAACTTTAAAAATGTTAGATTTTTTTATCAACGTTTTTATTACTATTAAATTAAATTTTATATTTAAAACAGTATAAAACTCATAAACATCTCTATTGAGCAATTTTAAAGTATGTTTTTTTCTTTTTTAATCAATATTTCTTGCATCAGAGTTTCAAAATATCTATTAAAACAATATTTTTTCATCTTTTTAATAAGTGACATACATAGAAATCATCTTTCATGCTTATGTTTTGTTTGGACATAATTTATAGTTTATCATAAAGTCTAACTGTTAAATTACCTTCAATTATTTTTATTAAACAAATTGATAATTGTAACTTTCTAAGTTAGCAATAATTAATAATTGATTAATTATTCTATTGTTGGCATTTTTAAATCCTTTCTTTCACACTTATCTTGAAACTATTTAATCCCGACATTTTTTTAATTGAGTCGATTTCACCATAATTAAAATTAGGATTATATAATGACTCCCAAATACCAATATACTCTAGAGTATTTCTATTTCTAAGCCAATTTAATATTAAAAAACTACTATATCTTCCTTTTAACAACTAAACTTCACTCATAATATCCTTACTTCTTTTCCTTTACTAGGTAAGAAACAATGATTTTACTTTTATAAAAATAAAAAAGGATTTCAAAATGAAATCATGTTGATTAAATATGTGTTGTCCGCACCGAGTTTGTAGCACTATTTTGCTTAGTTGCACCGATTTTGTAGTATTCGTCGTACAGAGTTGATAGTTTTTACAATTTTTATTTATTAAATTAATTTAATTATTCCTATTAATCAAATTAATAATAATCTTAATAACAACATCCCTTTCAGTTGGATCACTTAGAGCGATCATTAATACTAGTGCAACTAATGTATTATCTTCAACTAATTTAGTTCCATCTTCTTTATATAAAATATTATTCATATCCAAAAAATATACGAAAATACTTGCTGCTATTCTTTTATTACCATCATAAAATGAATGATTTTTAACAATAAAATATAAAAGATTAGCAGCTTTCTCTTCTACAGATGGATATAACTCTTCACCAAAAGCTGTTTGATAAATTGTAGAAAGTGAACTTTCAAATGACTTATCTTTCTCTCTTCCAAATAATGAACCTTCTTTATATTCTTTTAAACTCCTAATCTCATTCATAATTTGGCTATATAATAACTTGTTTTTCCCAAAATCTTCAGTGGTATTATTTATAGTTAATAGTCTATGATCATATTTGTCAAGTGTATCTAATGCTAAACTATATTTATTTATTACACTAAATAGACTGTTCGACTCTATTTTATCCAAATTTTTTCTTTTATATAATTCGCTTATAAACTTTACTGATTTTGTAAAATCAGTGTATTGTTCTTTACTTTGAATCAATTTATTTTGATTTATTGCATAACCTCTCAACATATAATCTTTAATAACTCCTAAAGACCAAATTCTAAATTTAGTTGCCACTTCTGATTTTATTCTATAACCAACAGAAATAATTAAATCTAAATTATAATGTAAAATATTTCTTACTACTTTACGATTCCCTTCCGTTTGAACTTGTCGGAATAACCGACTAGTTGACTTTTCATCAAGTTCGTTTTCTTCATAAATATTTCTAATATGATCTGTTAAATTGGTTCTTGAAGTGCCAAATAAATTTGTTAATTGATTTTGAGATAGCCAAACTGTTTCTTCCTCAATATCTATATTGACTTCAATGCTAAAATCATTATCTTTGAATACAATAATATCTTGTTCTTTTTCCATTAGTATCATTCCTTTCTAACCTATAATAGTTAGAACTGAACAATTTTACTTTTATAAAAATAAAAAAGGAATTCAAATTGAAATCCTGTTGTTTGTATATGTGTTGTCCGCACCGAGTTTATAGCACTATTTTGCTTGGTTGCACCGAGTTGATAGTATTCGTCGTACAGAGTTGATAGTTTTTAACATCTAGCTAATCATTCATAATTTTTATTAAATAAACTTAAGTTTTTCAATTATATATATTTAAATATTTATTATTTATATATCTAATAAATTATGAAAGTATTGCAATGTTGTGTATTTGTATTTTCTCATGTATTCTCTATCATGAATTTTTTTTATTCCTTTATGATGATTAATATAAACACTTAAATATTCCATTAAGTTTTCTTTAATCATAGATATGTTTAATATCATTTCTGAGTGTTCGTCTTTATCAACAACTGTTTCATCACCAATATACTCTTCATTTTTTATTATTAAGGATTTACTAAAATCAATACCTGAATTATTATTTTGGCTTCGTATACTATTTTTAAATAAATATCCATTCTTATGGTTTATATTTGATCGAAATGGTGTACAAAGATATAGATCAGTACTAATTTTAAAAACAATAATTATATATGGTCTCATATTATCAATTTCTATCTCTGGATAATCATTTTGTGGATAATCATCAAAAAATTTATCACTTAACATTTTAATTTTCATAAATAATTTTTCCTTCTTTCAAAAAAATAAAGAGGAACTATTGTTCCTCTTTAGTGATCTATCTTCGTTTGGTCACTTTTTATTTTACCGATGTGTCAGAACCATCACACATCTTCTTCACTCAGCCAATTTTTATTTTACCGACGTATCAGAGCTGTCATACGTCATCTTTTAACGAAGAAATACACCTTCATATTACTATATTAATAATGAAATGTCAAATATAGTATTTGATTTCTTTAAAAAACATTATTATCCTATATTTTTTTTACGACTTACGTTAATTATAATATGAATCTCCAATAGGGAATCCACTGGATTCCCTATTGGATAAAAACTTCACTTACGAAGTGTTTTCCTAAGTTCATTATACATTCTTATAATTATTGTGTCAAGAAATATTGCTTGATTGTGTTTTAAAAATTCATAAATAAAAAAGGATTTCAAATTGAAATCCCTCGTTGTAAGATTATTATGGCGGAGAAAGAGGGATTTGAACCCTCGCAGCTTTTACACTCTGCTAGTTTTCGAGACTAGTCCCTTCAGCCAGGCTTGGGTATTTCTCCGTGCCTATTTTATTATAAACTATATTTTATTTTTTATCACGAAATTTTGTTAAAAACTTAAATAAAAAATACCAAATATTCATTAATAAATAGATTGCTAGAAGCCACAGTGGTGTGTATAAAACTTTACCGAAGAAATCTGATATTTCTTTAACTGGTGATTCAAACAAATAAAACCAGTTTTCCTTTAAGATTAGATCAAATATTAAAATGATTAATGTATATGTAATTAAATAAAGTGTTGATTTATTAAAGATTTTTCTTTCCATATTTACTCTTCCCACAACAAATGAATATATTGCTGATAGTAAGAATACAAAATGATTATAAAAATAATGGACATTTCTAAAATGAGGAAATACATAAGTTGTATCAATAAATATAAGTGAGAAAAACGCTCCTGTTAAGGCATAAAAGAATACCATATTTGCTATTTTTTCATTATTTGTATATAAATAATAAATAGTTAGCAAATTAGTAAGAGCACAGAATCCAGTAAAAGGAATCATACCAAGATTATACTCACCTCTACTTATTACCCAAACATGATATGTTACTTCTAAAATTAAAAGTGAACTTGCAAGTATGTATCTAATTATTTTATCTTGTTTTGAATCTTTATCAATTTTTCTTGCTATAAAAACTGTTATTACTGTTACAAGTGTAAGCACTAAAAGTGTTATTAGATGTTTTGATTTAAACATCTCAAGGCCAATACTATATTTATCGTTGAACATAAAAATTCCCCTTATTTAGTCTAATATGTAAGATTATAACATAGTTTATTACTTATTTTTTAATTCGTTTATAGTTTCAATTAATAAGTCTGGTCTATCTGTAATAATCCCGTCAACTCCTAGTTTAATTAACATACGCATCTGATCTTTGTCATTTACTGTCCAATAAACTACAGATAGATTTTTTCTATGGGCATCTTTTACTACTTGTTTATGAGTTAGATATATTAAATAATCATCTTCCACTTTAACTGCAATATTTTTTCTAAATATCTTAGGAATATTATTTAATATTTTATTCATATTACTTGGTAGTTTCATACTAGATGGTACTGGCAAAATTAACACTTCTGATTTAGGCTTAAAGAAAAAGTCTAAATTAAATGCACTAAGAATTGCAAAGTTAGTTACTTCATCAATTGCAGCACCAACTAAAATATTTGGAGCTTTTTCCTTAAAGTATTTTGTTACATCATCTGAAAATGATGCTAATACTACTTTACTTTCTAAATCAAACTTTTTAACTAAATCTATTAAATTTTTAGCAGCTAACAAAAATCTATCAGAACCTTCAATATATCCAATTGAAGTTGGTGAATCTTTAATTTCTAACATGTATAAGATATTTCCTTGATTTTTAGTAAAAATATTCTCTAAACTCTCAGGAACCATCTTACTTAACACTTCTTCTTTAGTTTCATTTAAAAATGGTTTAATGCCATTTATATCAATGAAGTTTCTAGCAACTGAGTAATCATCTAATTTATATAAGTCTAATATTTCACTATAAGTATAATCTCTTATATATTTATTATCATTTAATACTTCGCTACTTAATCCTAAATCTAGATCATGATGGCTAATTAAAATATTATCTTTTGTAAGTACTAAATCAATTTCTAAGACATCAACACTATACTCATTAACTAACATGTCATATGCATAGATAGTGTTTTCTGGGACAAGCATTTTTGCTCCACCGTGTGGAATTATTAAAGGATAATCCTTCTTTACTCTAAAACTATTTTCTTTTTTTATTTTTCCTAAAGAAAAAGGCACAATATTTAAAATTGTAATACTAAGTGTTAAAAATAAAATTAATGAAATAAATACTTTTAAAAATATGATAAGTTTCTTCATCTTTCTATTCCCTTCTAAAAATATATTTGTTTTATTTTACCATATTTTTAATTTGATATTCAAATAAAAAAGAATTAGCTATTATGCTAACTCTTCTTTGTTTCTTTCTTTTAAATCTGTAATAATTGTTTGATACATTTCATTATCAATTTTATAGTATTTAACGTAGACTAAATAACCTACTATGATACAAATAATTGGAATTACAATCATTGAAAGCCTTAAAAACAAACGCATATAATCAGTCATATTTTGATCAATGAATGCTCTTGCTAGTAAATTTTTCTCATCATTTGGTAAATCTTTAAATTCACCATTCATTTTATCTGATAGTGGTTTTATTACTTTTTCATTCATTCCCGAGATAATTAAGGTTCCCCCAACAATTAGGGTTTGAATTGATGTTGCAAGTTTAACCACAAATGGATTAATTGAGAAAATTACACTCTCATTTCTTGTCCCAAGCTTCCATTGTCCATATTCAATCGTATCTGCAAGCATTACTAAAACTAAAACTTGAGTAAATCCTTGACCAAAAAATAAGAAAAACCCACCAATACTTAAGACAATCATATTTTGAGGAAGAATATATCTTGTGCTCATTAAAAAGAGATAACCAACAATCATTAATAGGATTGCTAATGTAAATAGTTTTTTCCTATTAAACTTTTTAACAAGTGATGGAAATATGATAAGAGCTAAAAGCTGACTTACTGCAAGAACTACGGAAAATAATGTAAACTCAACTCCACCATATTTATTAAAATCATATTCAAAGAAATATATACCGAGTGATGTTGTAATAAAGTAACCTGTATTTAATAATAAAATTGAAACAATAATAACAATTAACTGATCATTTTTGAAAATAATTTTTATTATATCTTTGAATTTAGTTTTTTCTGTATCTTCTTTTACAATATCTAACTTTTTCTCTTTAACAAAGAAAAATAAAATAATTTGAGATATTACAAATAATAATGAAACTACTAATGCAATATAGAAAAATCCTCGTTTTGGTCCACCTTTAAAATTAGGATAAATTAATGGTACTAACGCAATAACTATAAACATCCCTACACTTGCAAATATTCTAGCAAGTGAACCAATACTTTCTCTTTCCTTAGGGTCTGTAGTAAATGATGGGTACATTGACCAGTATGCAATATCGTTCATTGTAAATGTTATTTCAATTAAAAGATATAAAACAGCAAAGACAATTAAAAATGGTACTCCTCTTAATCCAAAATCTTGGAATAATAAGAAGATAAATATTGAACTCAGAAGGGCCCCAATAGCAATCCAAGGTCTAAACTTACCATACTTTGATTTGGTATTATCAATCATTATTCCCATCATTGGATCATTTACTGCATCCCAAATTCTTGTAAGGGAAATAATTAGTGTAACTGCTGCAAGTTCAAAATTGCTTAGCCCAATTGCACTAGTGAAAAAAACAAGTAAATAACTACTAAAAAGCGTATATGCCATATCACGACCCATACAACTAATTGTATAAGTGTATTTGGTCTTATTGCTTACTTTATCATTCATTTTTAAGTTCCTTTTGTCCTTTTTTGAATTTTTTTATTCCTTTAAATATTTTATTATTGCTAATATCTATTAAACCTTCTGCCATTTTAAAGTTGATTACACCACTACCAAATGATGCTATACATCTCATTGGTGTTTCAAGCAATGTTTCTCTTATATTATCACTTATAAAATCATCAGCATCTTTTAATTCATTAGTGGCTTCTTTTATTATAAACTTAACAATAATTCTTCCCATAAAGCTTTTCCTTAAAGCTAAAAGTGGACTATTAAGTGTAAATGGTTTTTCATATGTGATGTTTTCATCTGGTAGTTTATAATCAAATAAACTATCAAATTTTATATCCTTATAAAGTAACCACGGATTTTTAAATTTTGGCCCGCTATCTTCGTTATTTATTTTCAAATCAAATGAATATATATCTTCATTAACATTTTTTGCAATGATAAATTTATAGTTGTTTGACTCAAGTATTTCTTTTTTAGTACTTATATCATAAAACATTAAGTCTCTTTTTTTAACCTCGATAGATACATCTATCTTTTCAAATGGCATTAGTAAAACCTTATCAAAAGCAACCAATTCTCTTTTTGCTTGATATGTTTTGGACTCATCTATTTCACGGTAAATTTGAATTACTTCTTTTGTTTTATAATTACTTAAATTTTCTAAATTAAAAGTAATCGTAATTAATTTATCACTTTCTTTAAAGCTATAATTACTGTATTTTAGTTTCGAATAACTAAGACCATAGCCAAAAGGATAATTAACTTTAGCATCAAAACTATTATAATACCTATAACCTACAAATATTAAATCATCGTAATATAATGCGTTATTGTTACTTCCTATTTTAAAAGGTACATCACTTAAATCTTTAATCCAAGTTTCTGGTAATCTTCCTGATGGATTGTTTGTTCCAATTAGTGTATTTAATATTGCTATTGCGGCACCTTCACCTGCTAAATAACTAAGTAAAATTGCTTTTACATTATCTTTAAAATCAAGTTTTAAAACTGAACCTGTTAACAAAACGACTATTATATTACTATTTACTTTAATTAAGGATTCTAATAAATCTAATTGATTTTTAGGGAGATCTATATTTTTTCTATCTAGTCCTTCTGTTTCTAATCTGTCTGGTAAACCCATGAAGTAGACGACATTTTTACTATTTGATGCAAGATCTATTGCCTCTATCATTAATTCATTATCATTTTTATCAGTTTCAAGTAAATATCCTTTTGCTAGTTTTAAATTATTAAAATATTTTTGCGCATAATCTTTTATCTCTTCAACAAGATAAGGATTAATATTAGAACTACCGCCACCTTGAAATCTAATTTTATCAATAAATCCACCAATAAGTACTACATCACTAGATTTATTAAGTGGTAAAATATCTTCTTCATTTTTTAATAAGACTAATCCTTCTTCAGCAACCTTTATTGCATTTTCATGATGTTTTGCTAGATCGTTTTTTGTATTTTCTAGATTTTGATATTTATTAATCATTTCAATAATTCTGTTACTTGATTTATGAATTTGTTTTTCCAAACTAGGATCTTTTTCTAGTGCTGCTTCGATTTTTTTACTGTTATAACCCAAAGATGATGGCATTTCTAAATCAAGTCCTGCTTTTAGTGCACTAACGCGGTTGTTTATTGCTCCCCAGTCACTTACTAATACACCTTCATATCTAAGCTCTTTTCTAAGAAGTTTTTCAATTGTTGGATGCTCTGTTGCATAAATACCATTAATCTTATTATAGCTTGCCATAATACTTGCTGGATTTTCCTTTAAAGCCATTTTAAATGCTCTTATATAGATATCATTGAGCGTTCTTTCATCAACAATGCTATCTATCAAGAAACGGTACTTTTCTTGGTTATTGGCAAAGAAATGTTTAACTGATGTTCCAACATTATTTTCTTCAATCTTTCTTATATAACTTCTTGCAAGCATTCCAGTCAAATATGGATCTTCACTAAAGTATTCAAAGTTTCTACCACAAAGGGGATTTCTTTTTATATTAATACCCGGACCTAAAATCATATTAACATCATTGCTTTTAGCATCGATTGCTAAACTCTCAGCAACTATTTCTACTGCTCTTCTATCAAAGGTTGCTGCTAGGAGTGAGGCTGTTGGATAACAAACAGATATGACGCTACCATTTATACCTAGATTATCGCCAAGACTATTTTGTTTTCTTAAGCCATGTGGACCATCAGCCATCATAAAAGGCTTTAGTTTATCTAAGTTCTTTGTACGCCAAACATCACTACCATCTAGTAGTTTAATTCGCTCATCAATTGTTAACTTCATCTACATAGACCTTTGTTTCATATTCTTTATTAGCTACTTTAACTCTAATAGTGCCTAAACCTTTTTTAGTTGTTTTAACCCAAAAAGCAATAATTCCACTATTTAATGTTTGGAGTTTGGGACCAATTAATTCTAAGTTTTCTACTTCAATTGCAATTGGATCAAATGAATATGTGGCAATCTCACCATTTTGATCAACCTTTTTAAAAACAACTCTTGTTACATCATAAGTATCAGCAATTACTAAATTATTATTTGTTGCTTCTAGCATGTAGTCATATTTTTTATAAATGCTCTTAACTACTGTTTTTACTAATTTTGTATCTTTGTATCCTTCAATTTTATAATCTGATTGTTTTGTTCCCCAGTTACTTAAGTACTTATAAAATAGTGATACACCTTCATCCATCGTCATTTTATACTTTTTAAATAAATAAAGAATCATTAAATTATATCTAAGTGGTAATCTAGTTCCATATTTTTGTACTGCTCTTAAAATCTTTTTAGCTCTATTAGCATCCTTAATTGTCAATCCCTCATTTTTATGAATTAGATCACCAATAAAATCATCTATTACAATTGGTGGGTGATTTAAGTTTTTAAATTCATCTTTATTAGGATAGAAGGTCTTAATATATTCATTGTTTTTATAAAGTTTAATATAATCAAGATTAGTAAAAACATAAACTTTTTCTAAATCACTTCTTGGATATTCACCAATGTGCATATTGCTTCCCACATATAAAATATCATCCTTGCTACCTTCAGCCATATAACTGTAACTAGCAAGCTTCTTATTTCTATAAATATCTAATACCCCGTGATGACAAATCATATCACCACTTCCAAATTCAGCATGAGTTTGATAATCAGCGAAAACCCAGCCGATTGCTCCACTAATTTTGTTATTTGGCATCTTAGCAGCATCAATTACTCTTAGATGTCTAAGGGCATGACTTAGCCTTTTAATTTCATTATCATATGCTTTAGTTGGAAACATATGACCATTATGTTCTGTTACTAAATAAGGATTTTTCTTCTTAGTTACCGTGCTCTTTTTTTGAAGTCCTATGTTATTTCCTTCATGTATAAAATCATTGAAAGTATAAACATCTTCTAAGAGTTCTGAGTTAACCATATTTCTAACACCACCAGTTGGTCGGTTTGGATCTAATGATTTAGCTTTTTTGTTTGTTTTTAAATAAAAGTCATGATTATCATTAGATTCATTAATTCTAACACCCCAAATAATAACTGATGGATTATTATAGTCTCTCTCAATCATACGTTCTACATTTAATACACTCATATCTTGCCATGAAGTATCACCAATATGTTGCCAGCCAGGAATTTCTGTAAATACTAAAAGACCAATTTTGTCACAGTGTTCAATAAAGTTTTTACTTTGGGGATAATGGGCTGTTCTTACAATATTTACTCCTAATTCCTTTAGTAAGTTCGCATCTTCTATTTGTGCCCCCTTTGGCATTGCATAACCAACATAAGGATAACTTTGATGACGATTAAGACCAATTAATTTTATAAGTTTGCCATTTAAATAAAAGCCATCGCTTTTAAACTTAATATCTCTAAGTCCAAAATAAGTCTTGTATGTTGCTCCTTCAAACTTAATATTTAAATCATATAGATATGGGTTATCAATACTCCAAAGATTTTTACTTGGTAGTTCAACTTCAATCTTTGTAAGGTTAGTTATTACTTTAGAATTTGTTTTGTAAACTACTTCCTGATTTTTATCAAGAATTATTAATTCAAAGTCTTTATTAGTAACATTAGCCATAAACTCTACATTTATTAAATTATTAGCTAAAATATTATCATAAGAAACTTTAATATTGTTAATATTATTAATTGGTTTTTTTATTAAATATACTTCTCTATATAATCCAGCATAACCAACATAATCAACTACACCACCAAAGGGGGGAATATTTTTATTCTCATGACTATCAACCACTACTTTTAAGATGTTTTTCCCTAGTTTTGGTTTAATCAAAACAACAAACCTATTATAACCACCCAGGTTATTAAAAATAAGTTCATCATTTAAATAAACATCAGTATTATGAGCAGCCCCTTCAAATAAAACTTCTAAATGCTTTTCTAAATCTTCTGCATTAAAATCTAATTCCTTAACATAGGTTTGAATAAATTCTAAATCATGCAAGTTAAAATGTGTAACTGGTATATCAAGTCCCGAGTGAGGAAGGTTTACAATACTTTTTTTGTTAGTTTTGCTACTAGTAAATTCCCAATTAAAATTTAAACTAATTTTTTCCATTTCTTATCTCCTTTGCAATATATAACTCTGAACCATAATCTCCCAATAATCTAGTTTTTTCATTATAGTATGTACCCATAAATTGTTGATTAATATAAAAGCCATTTAATAGTGCATTACTATCTAGCGTGTATTTTTCTTTAGCATTTTCTAACACATAGTATCTAGCAACATTTCTCATAACAAAGCCATCATGTTTGAATGGGATTTTTATTGCATGTTTTATTAAATGACCAAATCTGTCTATATTTAGTTTAGACCTTCTACTTAGCACATCATACATTTTATCTTCCTTAATACCTTTAAAAGAAACTTTTTCAATATTAGGACTAGGACTACTTAAAACTTGAAACCTTCCTAATATATGAGTGTTAGAGTTAGATACTTGATAAGTCTCTATATCATCTAAATCAAAACGATAAAAGGTCCCAAATTGGAATAATCTACGGTGTTCTTTATAAAACCTTATTTGTTCTTTAATCATTTTTAACTCATAGGGTTTTAATTCCTTAAAATCTAACTCATAACCAAGGACGCCAAAACTTGCTACATTGAATCTTGTCTCAAGTGGTGTATGTCTTAAAGTTTGACTGTGTGGTGATTGACTAACATGAGCACTTATTGTAGATAGTGGATAAAGATAAGATAATCCCCTTTGAATTTTTAATCTTGAGATTGGATCTGTATTATCGCTTGCCCATATTTGTGGACCAAATGTTAACATCCCAAGATCAAATCTATTACCACCACTAGAACAAGTCTCCAACAAAATATTTGGATATTTTTTAGTTATGCTTTCTAAAATATCATAAAGCCCTAATATATATTTATGAAAAAACATTCCTTGATTAGATATACTTTCTGAATACATATCAGAAATACTGCGATTCATATCCCATTTGATATATTTGATATTTGCACTATCTATTACTTTAAAAAGTTCATTTTTAATATAACTAACGACTTCTTTATTACAAAGATCAAGAACTAACTGATTTCTTCCTTTTGATGGTTCTAACCCTGGAACTTGGACTACATAGTTAGAATTACTACGGTAGAGATTAGAATCAACATTTATCATTTCTGGTTCAAACCAAAGTCCAAAGTCCATATTGTATTTATTAATTCTTTTACTAAGTTTTGAAAGACCTTTTGGCAGCTTTTTTTTATTGACAAAATAATCTCCTAGTCCCCTATCATCGTTATCTCTATTCCCAAACCAGCCATCATCTAAAACAAACATTTCAATTCCAAGTTTTGCTGATCTCTTAGCAAGTTTTAGTAACTTTCGCATATTATAATCAAACATATGTGATTCCCAGTTATTTATAACAATCGGTCTTAGACTTTCTTTGAAATTTTCAGGTATGATATGATTATTAATAAAATTATGCATATTATGACTAAGTTTATTTAACCCTTGGTTAGAATAACTAATTACAACTTCTGGTGTCATAAAATTTTCATTTTCTGCTAAGTCCCATTCAAAACAATGGGGATTAATTCCACTCATTACTCTAATTGAACCGTGATTAGCAAGTTCTATTGAACTATAATGATTGCCACTATAAACTAAGTTAAATCCTATTGCTGTGCCATAATCTTCAGTAGTATTTTTCTTACTTAAAATAAAACCAGCGTTATGTCTATTACTACTTGCTCCGGTTTGGGAGCTAATACTAAATAAACCATAACTAACTGGTCTTTTATGTTTGTTTGTTTCTTTAATCCATCCGCCATCAAAAGTAATTATGTCATAATCTTTATCATAAATATCTAACATCATTGACATGATTTTTCTAATTGATAGACTATTTTCATTTTTATTTGTTAAAACTACTTTTCTTGTAAAAACATTTGTTTCATAGAAACTAGAATAAATTAAATCAAGATAAACATTATTAACTTTATCAACTAAAGTAACAATAATTGTATTTGTTGCATTTTTAGCATGAGGCAGTTTGTAATCTAATGAGCCATCTTTTATTTCATGCTTTAAATAACAAAAATCAGCAACAAAAGATCCATTTGGCATTTTAACCTCAAGTGGCATACTTCTATAATCGCCTTTTCCTATAGAAGAATACTCTAGCGGTAATAAGTCTAGACTTATAGGCTCTAAATCACTATATAAAACTTGACTTCCTACCATCGTATCAAGTTTTATCTTTAAATCAGATAACTTACTTTTTGTTTTAGGTCCAAGGTAGACATGTTCTAGCTTGCCACTAGGTAGAATATCAATAATGTAAGATAAATCTTTTGTTTCTAAGATAATAAATGAATCTTCGACTCTTATCATAAAATACCCCCTATTTTATTTAATAAGTTAAATCAATAATCATTGCTTCATATGGTCTTATATAATCTATTTGTTTATCATAATTTGAAAATACTACACTACCCTTTATTTTAAAAGGATATGATACATTTTTAGAAGTAAAATTTGATATAACAAGATAAGTTTTATCTTTTGTTTTACGTTTGAAAATAAATATTTTTTTTGATATATATACTTTTTCAAAGCTTCCCTCTTTTAAGACAATACTATTTTTTCTAAAAGCTATTAATTTCTTGTAAAAATTTAAAATTGAATTTGGATCTTCCATATTAGCTAAAACATTAATTTTATCTTTATTAGGGTTTTCCTTAATCCAAGGTTTTCCGTTTGTAAATCCTTCCTTGCTATCCCATTGTACCGGTTGTCTTGCATTATCTCTTGATGCATTTCTTAATAGTTTAAGACGAAGTTTTTTAGGAAATAAAAGTTTTTTGGCAAGACCATATATTCTAATTGATTCTAAATCTTGATAATCTTCAATCTTATTTAAATAGGCATTTGTCATCCCAATTTCTTGACCTTCATATATATAAGGTGTCCCTCTTAATGATAAATTAAATAAACAAAGCATTTTTGCAGATTCTAAATGATACTTTGTATCATTACCAAACCTTGAAACACTTCTTGGTTGATCATGGTTTTCTAAATAATTAGCATTCCAGTAAACTTCTTCTTGCCATTTAGCAATCGTTTTAAAAAACTTTTTCGGTTTAAATTTAGTCTTAAACCACTTATTGTTTATTTGATCTGTTTCCATATGTTCAAAGCCGAAAACCATATCAAGTTCTTTATTTTCAGGTAAAATTAAATCATTAGCTTCTTTAGTATTTACCAATACCGTCTCACCAACAGTAAAAGCATCATATTTATCTAAGACATCAGTGCGTAGTTCTTTTAATATTTTATGTAAACCTTTAGTCGAATGATAATGTTCAAGACCTGTTAAAACAAGTCTTTTTTTGCCATTAGCTAAACTATCTTTATAAATTATATTAATGACATCACACCTAAAGCCACTTATCCCTTTTTTAAGCCAAAAATGCATGATATCTTTTATTTCTTCTATAACATCTTTATTGTGAAAGTTTAGATCTGGTTGTTTTTTACTAAATAAGTGTAGATAATACATATCATCTACTTTAGTCCAGGCTTTACCACTAAAAAAACTAGTCCAATTGTTTGGTTTATCACGCCAATAATAGTAATCGTGATACTTACTATTTTTATCCTTTGAGGCTATAAACCAAGGATGTTCATCTGATGTATGATTGATAACTAAATCCATGATGATTTTAATTCCTCTGTCATTTGCTTCTTTAATTAACAAATCCATATCTTCCATCGTACCAAAATCTTTATGAATTTCTTTATAATCTCTAATATCATAACCGTTATCATCATTAGGTGAATCATAAACTGGTGATAACCAAATAACATCAACACCTAAGTCTTTTAAATAGTCTAGTTTCGAGATTATTCCTAAGATATCGCCAATTCCATCACCATTACTATCTTTAAAACTTCTTGGATATATTTGATAAACAACTGCATCTTTCCAATATGGTCTATTTGTAATCATTACTTTTCCCCTTTTATGTATTATTAACTTGATTATATCACGTCTTTTATTTAATTAAATAGCTTTTTAGTTCAAAGTATTTATATGCGTAAAAAAAAGGAGATCAGTCTCCTTATTTTTTATGTTTAACGTAATTAGGTTCAGCTACTAGTCTATCCTTAATCAAATGTAAAATTTTATTTTGATCTGCTTTTCTCTTAATTTTTAAGTATGGATCATTATTATTAGTTTCAATTTGCTGTTGGTACTTATCAACATTTACCATTTCAACTTTTAAAACGAAATCTTTATGGTCTCTTTTAACCCTAGGAAAACTTCTTACCTTCTCAACTGCTTCCTTTGCATTTTCAGCCATAACTGCATAAGTAATTGGCATATACATATTTCTTCCGACATGACCACATTTAACAGTTACTAAAAAATGATTATTACCATTTTTATTTCTAATAAGTTTATCATTTTCTATGTCTTCTTGATTATAATAGACAATTTGAGCACTGCAAGTAGTTGGTCGCTTTAAGGATATAGGTGATTTTATAATTTGTTCTTTTGTCCAACCATAAAAAGCATCAGGATGCACTTCTAGTACACTTTCTGGTAAAGTTAACTCTTTGATTGAACTGCAATTTTTAAAAGCTCTTGCTTTAATTGTAACAACATTATCGGGTAAAGTTATATTTTCAAGTGAGGTACAATTTTCAAAACAAGCTTCAGTAATCACAGATAATTTACTATCTTTTTCAAAGTAAACTTTTTTTAATTTGTTATTATTATAGAATAATCCATGACTAATTTTTGTTATATTTTTATGAATACTTATTTTTTTAATTTGTTTATGTTTTTTGATAAATTCATCAGATAAATGAGTTACTTCTCTAGGTACCGTAACATTTTGATTATTATTCATGATTATCAAGAATTCCATTAAAGTGAATAACAAAATTATCAAACTTTCCTGTACGTTTTAAATTGTTCTTAATTATTGTTTGTTGAAAATCAAGTTCATTAAAATCAATATGAAGTCTTGCTTCCTTTTTATCACTAATATCAAAAGATCTTTTTTCTATTAATCTATTTAACATAAAGTCTTCTAATTTCTCATTTACATCTGTTTTTAGTAGGTCTTCATAGGTTATCCACTCATCTTCAAACCTTGTCAGTAAATGAGTTTTTATATCATGTTTTTCCATTATTTCTTTAAGTTTAAAATATTTATATAAAACATTTTTTATTGATAAGTCTTTTAAATCTTTTACTTCAACAAGAATTAAATGATTATGGTAAGTTTGAATTAAATAATCAATTGTATATTTTTTTTTATTATTTTTTCCATAATTTAGCTTATAGGGTTGTTCAATGATATCCTTTATGTATCCTGAGTTTGCAAGATCATTAATAAAATCTAATTCAAGCCCCGACTCATATCCCACTTTCTTATTACCATACAAGAGTTCTAAATCAGTAAATCCACTTTTTGAAGACGCTTCTGATTCATCCAAATCACGTACTGGAGCAAAATTATTAATGATATCGCTGTAAGATTTATAAACACCTGGTTCAAGACCAAATATCTTATCAAAGTTATTTCTTAAATCTGCATAGTCTACATCAGCAATTTTAAAATAGCTTTTTCTTTTCCTTACATTTTCAACAGCAATAATGCTTGTTTCCTCTAGCATTTCACTTGTTACTTCTCTTAAATTTTCATGTGATAAGTTAGGAAAAACTCCAAATGATTTAGAATCAATGTATTTTCCTGATACTGCACCATTGGTAATACCTTTTAAAACAGATCTCATTGAAACTGGGTAAGGTAGATCCCCATTTACCTCAAACTCCTTAATTAATTCAAGTATATGATACTTAATTTTTTTATTAATATCTGTCATATTATCCCCTTTTATTTATATTTTTAAAACAAAAAAAAGTTTAAATACATATGAATTTTTCTCTTTTTCTCCTTCCTATTTTCTAATTATATTATACCATGATAGCGCTTTTATTTCAAGTGAAAAAGGCTTAAAAAACACCTTTAAAACTATAAAATAAACGTATGTTAAAAGGAGTTATTAGTTTACTTTTATTTAAAAAAAATAAAGGAAACCCTTTATTTATTTGTATCTGTCATTATGTATTATTGTATCTATACCTATTAATATTGCTAGTATTAAGTCTGAATATTCCCCCTTAATATCTAATTCATAAGTATCTCCCCATGATAGTATTTGTTTTTTAACACTTGCAACCTTAACATTATCTTTTAAAACGTTAAATTTATATTGTAATAAACTTCCATCTATCACATATGAATTACTTCTTGTTTTTATCTGAAGTCTTGGATAAAAGAAAGTGAAATTTTTCTTAATAATAACTTCTTCATTTGTTCTATGATCTATTACATATACTCTAGGTAGAATAGTTACAATCTTATGTTTAAAAGTAAAAATTAGTTTTTTGTTTTTATCATACATTTTCATCATACCACTTAAGGAAAATAGTGTTCCTTCTGTATAAAAAAGTAGATTTTGATTTTCATCGTATAACTTATATTTATCAACAAGTGAGAAAACTTTTTGTTTCATATATATTTTCATTCTATCCACCTCCGTAGAAAGTTCTACCACCACTATATGCATCAGGTATAACGCCACCAAATCCACCAGCCGAGTTTCTTCTAAGCCCTAATAGTACTAAAAATCGATAAAGATTGCTTTTATATTTCATTGGTTTTTTCACCTTTATTTCTTTTAGACTAAGTGCATTTATAATCTTAATCCCACCTGATTGGTAATTGTATAAAATATGGGATAGGTCTTCTAGAATATTTTTTTTATCAAAATTAGTAAAAAGAAAGATCTTTGTTATTCCTTTTTCTTTTAGATACATTAAAGATGGCATATCTTGTTTAAATATACTCCATCTATTATCAAAAATATTACCTTCTTTTTTATCCTTAAAGCTCATGCGATTTGCATCAAGTAAAAAAGCGGGATTTGCATCTTTTCTAATAATTTTATTTTTTAAAATATATGAACCATGATATAGCGCTTCTTCTAATTCACTTAGTGATATTGCATTTTTATTACTCTTGCTACTTACTGAGTTATAAAGTGGGATAGGTCTAAACCCAATATCACTTAACACTAGTCCTTGTTTTAGTGATTTAACGCCATCTAGATCAACAATACATATTGCATCTTTACTATATATTAAATCACTGTTTAAATCACTTCCTAGATTATAATTTAATTGCATACTACTAAATTCATTCATATTTGCAAACATAACTGGTTTTACCCATTTAGTCCATTCTGATTCATCATTAGCCCAAACTTTATAAACTTCTAATTTATCCATTTGAATCCTCCTTATAAATAAGTACTGGAATATCGATTGCTTTATTATCGATTCTAGGACTTTTACTAATTCTTGCATATAATCCAGATGAATTATCATTTATACTAAATACACCAAGACATAAATGGAAAATTTCATTATCTGTGGTTTTTAGTGGAACACTTTCAAATCTCTCTTGAGCAATCCAATCTTTAGGATATTTCTTAACAGCTTTTTTAATTGTTTTATATTCTTTATCGGTAATTGCTTCCTTAATGCTTATTCCCTCACCAACACGGCCTAAAACCGGTTTAAATATATAATTTGAGTATTTGTCTTTATTATTATTAAACTCTTTAATACTGATAGTATTTGGCAGCATTTTTTTCCATGTCTTTAATTCTAAATTTAGTTTATCAAAATAAAGTGGTACATTCTTACTTTGCGATAAAATATTTACAGGATGGTTACATGAAGTAATACTATTTGAAAAATATCCACTATAATTGTACTTCTTACTTAAATTATCAAGCCATTCAAGTGGAAAGAATCTAAAAATTGCATCCATATTTTCTTCTTCTAAAACATTAAAAACTATCTTGTTCTCATTAAATACTAAATGCTCTGGGGCATTATAAAATGATTTAAGTCCCATACTTTCAAAATAATCACCTAAAAACTGCATCACTTGTCTATCATCAGAGTAAGATGTTGCATGAACAAATGAAATATTTTTAATATTTTTGTTAACAGCCATAAATGATTCATAAAGACTTTTTCCTAAATTATAAGGAACATCACCAATTTTTACATATTTTTTAGCAATCAAAGGAAACAGTGAACTCTCAGCCAGACCTCCTGGTACATCACTATTTACTTCAGAGATCATCCAACCTTTTGTAGTTGGATGAAAGTCATATCTATTTAAATTAACATTATCACCAAAATTATAATCATCAATTTTTTTTAAATATTTAGTAATTTTTCTTGGTAAATTAAGTTTGTTAATTAACTTTTTATTATCTAAAAAAGCTTTTTCAATTTCTCTAGTCTCTAGACTTAAAGCTTTGACTAAATTATTGATTTCATCATATGTTTTCTCATCAATGAGTAAAACATACTCAGATACTGTATTACTATCTTCAACCTGAGGATCCCACTTATATGCATTAAATATTACATCAGTTTTATAATCATTATATAATTTTTCATCAATTTTTATTAGTTTCATATTCACCTACATTAAAAGTTTAACAAAATCAAAGAGATCAGATAGATATAATAAGGAGATAACTGAAAAACCTAAATATACTAGTCCAATCGTAAATGATAATGTTTTACTTGTGCTATTTTTGAAAATAAGTTCTATAACTATTGAAATAATTATTAGAATAATGGCTGGCCAAAAAATTAAGAATTCTACAAATGTATGTTCAAGGGAAGTCCAATTGCCACTTGCTGCTTTACCAAGAATTAAAGATAGGCCAAGAACTAACATGGAAAATCTAATAGCTAAACTTAAGTTGTGATCTGATATGATTTTATCGAGAATTTTTGTTGTTTTATTTAAAATCATAATTAACAATATAAAGGCAATTAAACCAAGCGAAGATGCTACTATTACTGTCCAAAATCCTGGTCCTTCTCCAACATTTGCAAAGGAGTATATTAATCCAAGACCTATCATCACTCCTGATACTGTTAGAGCTGTTGCTTTATTGTTACTGTTAAGAGCATCATCAATCCATGAGATATTTAAAAACATAAAGATCAAATGATTAGTTAGATTTGTAAAAGCAAACCCTAAAACAATATAATAAAATATATAAAATTGTGAAGTTACTACATCACTTGCTGCAAATGATGTAGTCGTATAAAAGTAAATAACAAATAATATTACTGGTGTTAAATAAAAGAATCTTTTTACAAAACGATGATTACCAATATCCCAAATTTTATATACTCGGTAATACCACTTATAAAAAAATTGTAAGGTTAAAAATATTGATAAAACAAAGACTATCATTTCCATATTATCCCTCACCCCTATAGTGTTTATTAGATTAATTCTAACATTAAAAAGTACTCATGTAAATAAAATTTAAAGAATAGACCTAACCTTAACAAAAAAGAGTCATTTTCATGACTCTAATCTAATAATATAACTTCTTAATGATCTCACTAAAAATATTACAATATTTTTTTATTTAGTATATTAACAGATTTAAATCCTTACCAATTTTTTATAATTGGTTACAATATATTTGCTATAGAAACTATGACTTAAACTAACTAAAATCCTATTTTGTCATATTCTAATAAATTTAGAGTTAATCAGTTTGAAAATATTTTTATTATTAATATTAGATGCATCGTAACGATTAGTGGAACTGAAATAATAAATAATAATATTGGTATAAGAGAGAAATCTCCTATATTTTGAGGAGGATTAGTATTTAAACCTATTACAATATACACATTAAATATAATTGTAGAAATCAAAGTCATAATAATCAAAATTTTACTATGTTTAGGGTTTCTAATAAAGTAAATCAAATTTAATACTAATGTGAAAATGCTAATTAATACAATTGAAGTATAGGACATTATATTATTATTAAATACTCTATACAAAAATAAAATAATTAAACTTAAAAAAACTACTAATATACTTTTATTGTTCATTATTAAACACTTCCTTAATCTATTTATTACTCAAACATGCCAATTTAGTTGAAATAAAACACTTTCTAATGAATGGATTAGCTCTTTTACCTAGGATAAATTCAATATCACCTGATTTTAGTAATGTCTTTTTTAAGCCATCATCTTCGATATATGATACATTAAAATCATTTTGTTTAAACTCATAGCAACCAAAGTCTTTAATCGTATTATTAAAATCTAAAACAATTCGTATTTTTCCATTATAAAGAAAAATTAGCACATCCTTATTAGTAAATAATAAATTTGAACTTTTATAGCATTTAGTTACTATTGAATGTTCAGATACTTTATAATATTTTTTTAAAGGTACAGTAATATCTTGGATATTTTTTAGTGTTAATTCACCAGTAGCTGAAGGAGTTATATATTTACTTATTAGATTATATATAATAACAATAATGGCCAAAGGAACTACTACTGTAATTAAGATCATTCCAATCATCATCAAAGATTCTAACAATAAATTATCTATAATCTTGACTAAATATTTGATGAGGATAATAAAAGAAAAAATGAATATGAGATAAATAGAAAACATAGTATAAGCAATTACATTATTTTTTCTGACATTCATTTGCGCTTTTCTATCAAGATTTTTAAATCTTAACTTATTTTCTCTCATTATAATCTTATAATAAAATGGACACTTTAAAAATTTCATCTAGCAAACCTCTTTCCATTAAGTTTATTTTACTACTTTTTCGTCTTTTTTACAATTCATTACGGTTAATGGTACTTATCAAGTATAAATGTCAAGTTAAGAATGGACAAAAGGAAGTGCGGACAAAAAAGGATTGACTCTTAATTAATTTAGAAATCAACCCTTTAACTAGAATATTAAATTTTAATTACTAAAACATATATGGTTAATATTAAAATAAATCAAACTTTATAATAATTATTTAGGAATACTGTCATCTGAAATCTCATATGATTTAGATAAATATAATGATAGTTTAGCACTTGGTGGTCCAAATATTTCATATAAAACGCCAGATGAAATAATTATTGTAGATAACATGATTGCCTCATTCGGTAATCCAGCAGCTAATAAGGCCGCTGAACCGCTTGCTGCTAATCCCAATGATACGCCTGCTTGAGGAATTAATGCAAGCCCTAAATATTTTTTATTGTTTTCTGTTGATTTAGCAGCTACACTTCCTAAAGTTGCTCCACCATACTTGCCAATAATTCTTACAACAAAATAAACTATCCCTATCCAACCAATGGTTGCTAAACTTTCTAATTCCAAACGCATTCCACTCATAACAAAGAAAATAGTCAAAAATATTGGGGAAAAATATTCTATCTGTCTAAATAAAGATTCATCTTTACTTACATTTATATAAGCCATTCCCATAGCCATAACTCCAAGGAGTGGGGATACTTCAATTAAAAATGCAACACCACTAAAAATCATCAGAAAAGCAACAGTTAATATTAAGCGGTTGTCTACTGACCTATTAGGTCTATTTACTATTAGATGTAATAAAACCCCTAATATTAAACCAATAACAACCGATAAAATAGTCATAAGTATTGGTAAAAGAATAACCATAAAACCACTTTTATTACTACCATCCGCTGTAATAACTGCCATACTTACGCTAAATAAAATTAACGATACTGCATCATCTAAGGTAACTACTTGTAAAATAGTATTAACAAAATCACCTTTAGATTTTGTCTGTCTTATTGTCATCATAGTTGATGCTGGTGCAGTAGCAGATGCAATTGCAGCCAGTAACAATGCAAATTTCCACTCTATTAATCCTGTAGCTTTACCAATTAAAAACATTGTTAAAAAAACAACAAGTGCAGCAATTAACGATTCAAATAAGGTAATTATAATAATTTTATTACCACTTTTTTTTAATACATCAAGTTTCAAAAATCTACCAACCCCAAAAGCAATAAAAGCCAGTGATAAATCCGTTAAAAAGCCCATTGAGTTAATCATCTCTTTGCTGATGAATCCTGGTTTATAAAATATTTTAAGAACTGGACCTAATATTATACCCGCAAAAATATAGGCAGTTACATTAGGTAGTTTTAAAGGTTTAGTTAATCTGGTTAATAAGAATCCCATTAATAACATAATAGAAACTCCTATTAATATCATTGGAATTATATTTTCTCCTACTATTTTTTCAAGTAGTGAAACACTATATATTTTAAAAAACATAATATCTCCTCGCTTCACCCTCAATTATAGCCTCATTTTATCATTAGTTCAACTTATATTTTCTTATAGTTATATAAGTTTTGCTTATAGTATCTATTTGTGTTAAAATAAAACTGGTGATAAAATGATTGATGATAAATTATATACTTTAATTGTTCTAGAAAGAGAAAGAAATTATACAAAAACTGCTGCAATTTGCCATATTTCACAACCAGCGGTAACCCAACATATTAAGTCTTTAGAAGATTTTTATGGTATTAAGATCTTTAAAAGAAATGGACGTGAACTTCTCTTAACTATTGAGGGGGAACTATTAGTCAAAAATGCAAGAAGACTATATGCATTAAATAATAAAATTAAAAGTGAAATCGAATTAAGTTTAAAAAAACTAAAACAGTTAAATATAGGTATAACTTTAACTGCTGGCGGATATTTTATTCCTGAAATATTGAAAGTTTTTAAAGAAAACTACCCTTTAATAAAATTTAATTTTCATACTGATTTAGCTGAAAATTTAATCAACAGAATCAATAATTTTGAATTAGATTTTGCTATAATTGATGGAATTCCACCTAAAAATAATTTGAATAAAACACTTCTTTCAATGGATCAATTAATTGTTATAGCTAACAATTCACATCCTTTATTAAATGAGAAAAATGTGTCATTTGACATGTTAAAAAAAGAAGACTTCATTTTAAGACACGATACTGCTGATACAAGAAAAGCCTTTGATGCATATTTAAAAAATCACTTAGAAACTATTGATGATTTTAATATCATACTAGAAATTGATAATACCGCTTTAATAAAAGAATTAATCATTAAAGGTTATGGCATTAGTATTATGTCAAAAGCTCTCTGCGAACAAAATATTAAACAAGGAGCTATTAAAGAAATAAAAATTAATGATTTTAAACTAGAACGAGGTATATACTTAGTATATCCGCAAAATTTAAAAAATAATGAGATAATCACCTCAATCATTAATATTAAAAAATAATCTATAAAAAAAACAGTTATAAATAATCACTTTTCGGTTAATTATAACTGTTTTTATTTTTTATTTAAATATTCAAATTTTAAAACATCAATCATATTATTTATTGTAACTATAATAGGATCTTCCATCAACTCAGATAAAGCCCCTTGTTCCATTTGACGTTCTTCTTTGATTTTTTCCAAGCATACAATTGCTTTTTTTACTGTATCTTTCACTCTATCACTTCCTTTATACGCCTATTATACCACCAACTAATGATATAGCAAATTTTTGATTTAAAAATAAAAAAATCTTATAAAAAAAATCAAGGGAATTTCACCACTAACAAGCTCACTTCTTTTAAAATTATAATAATTACTTGCTTAAAACCTTCTTTATTGCTTCAACTCTAGATTCTCTCCCCATTAACTCGTAATATCTACACCAAATTTCAATCGATTGAAGAGGTATCTTGACACCATCTAAATCATAATACTCAATAATCTCTTCTGGCTTTAAAGAGCAATCAATGAGGTTATCACCATTTACAATTGAAAAACCTGCCATTACATCGACATCAACATTATCAATTATAAACTCTAAAAATACTCTTGTTTTATTTTTAGAACTTAGATTAGGTGATTGGAGTTCCCCTAATTCTAATAAAATTTTTTTAACTTGATCTATATCATCATCGATTACCATAATGTCAATATCCTTAAACTCTGATATTATACCTTTAAAATACAAGAGCATTGAAGCACCTAAAGCCCAGGTTATATTCTTTTTATTCAATTCAATGGCAATTCTCTTTAATACATTTATTTTTTTATTTGTCATCATAATTATTGATTCCCTTCAAAGTATATAACTTTATAATCTTAGTTCTACTATATTTCTTTTTTAACTAGCGATCAGTTTTTATCAATTTATACAATAAATAACCGACTTCGAGGATAAGTAGTGCACTTTTTAGTAAATTTTATGTGCATTTCTAGGGTCTCCAATGATTTTTTTTCAATCGTTAGGCTACTTTTATTATAAATAGGATATCTAATTTTCTTTTTCAATCTAGTTTCATTATCTCTGTGAGTAGCAACATCAGCACAAACAACTTCTCTTTACGCTTCAAGTATGCACTCAAAAAGACGACAAATACTCATCGAAATAATAACCTTTTTGTATTCAACCTCTTCAAATGGACCTCTTTAAATATTAGCAATATCTAATAACAACTTAAAAGCTCCTTTATTAAGTCCAACTTTTTGTCCGCACCTCCTATTGTGTACTCTTATTTGAACATTTATACCTAGTTCTTTATATTCTTGAAGCTTCTTGTATTGTTGTATACTTAACATTTGTCTCACCTCCTATAGTTTTGTTAGTACACATCAAAATCATTTACTCTCACATCTACACCACCTCCTTTAAGTCGTTTTTTTAAGTCATCAAAATAATGGGAGTCTTGGAATAGGCGGGCTCTAGATCCCTATTCTACAAGGCTGACACTGTTGGCGACAGCAATATATAAAAATAAGTCTTTTCCACCAAAATCATTATTTCTATATAACTTATCAAACTATAAAGAGAAAAGGTAGCAACTATAGCTACCAAATTAATAACATACATACGTTTGATGATAAAACAAAAAACGTCTTAATTATCATCACTTTGAATCTTCTACTTTTTTATCAATTATTTTGTAGTAGTTTTTGGTTCCAACTTTTTTCAACTCTACAAATCCTTCCTTAACCATTTCATTTAAATCTTTTCGAATTATATATTCACTAACTTTTATATTTGATGAAACATCCAAGATTGTGAACCAAGTATTTATATCAAACAACTTTGAAATCTCTTTTTTTATGTTAAAATTTTTCTCTTTATTGATATTTCTTTTAGACTTTAAAATCAATTCTGATATAAAAGGTAAACTAACTATGAATGAAAACGCCACAAAATAATCATATTCTTCCAAATTAGAGGTCCTAAAAGCAATCACTACTATTATTGCAAAATAAGCACAAGCTAATAGGAAACCATCGTAATATTTTACACTTTTCTTATTAAATAAAGGTATAAATATATAAATAGAATATGAAAATAAACCTGCAAATAACCACACTACAATCTTACCGCCGATACTATTAGGAAGACCAACAATTCCTAATAACACAATAGAAAGAATTGATGTTATACCTACTAGTAGATATAGTAATAATTGTTTAATTATTTTTTTCATTATCATTTTTTACCTGATCCTTTATCAAATAATTCGAAGAATTTTCTCCAAAAACTATTCCATCCATTTTTCTCATTAGCAACTTGTGGAGGTAGTATAGCATTCATGAGTATATTTAATTCTTCATACTCTGAATCATTAAAACTTAAAATATTTGCTAATAAATCATCCATTTGCAAAATGATTAATCTATTTCTTTCTAAGTTTTGTTCTCGTTTTTTTCTATCGACAAAATTTTGAAAGAGTGAATCTTTTTTGTCGTATTTCATTCTAAAAATAGTTATTTTAGTAAACATCATGTTTAATCGATTTTCATCGGTTGATGAATCAATGTATTTGCTTATCGTTTGTAAACATTCATCAGATATTTTTTTGAGTTCCTCGTTGTTCTTTTTTCCTGAAAATAGTCCCATAATTAATCCTCCTTAATTGATATTTATTCTAAATATACAATATTATGGTTTGAGAAAATATAAACTTGTAAAAAATCTCTTTTCCATTAATACTAAAACCTTAGTAATTTTACTTATTGATATTAAATGGTATCCTACAACATTTGATATTTTTCTAATTTATATTCGTCTTTATGCAATTTATATCTATACAAACTCCAGTTTTCTTTTCTACATAAATTCAGCATTAAACTTTGTAAGTTCTCGCTTGCATTAACTCCTAAAATGATAGATTTAACATATTTAAATGAGATGATTCTATTATCATCTTGTATGTATACAATGTTTCGAACTTCGCTTTCATAACCCCATTCTTTTGATTTTGTATATAACGCCTCAATAATGTTATTTATTAATACTTTTGTTCTACTTTCAATATCATCTTTAAATTTTTGAATGTCTGAAGGAAGCAATCTAACCCTATCTTTAGAATATTTAACTACAAATAGTCCAGACATAATATCAATGTCTTCGTCAGATATATTTATAAAGTCGTATTCAACAACAAAACCCCTATGTTTATTAGAGTAATGAGACCACATTAAAGGAATATTATCTCTTTTACTAAAACAAGTTATTCCAATATGTTTATCAATTAAATTTGATAACTTTTTCAATTCCCTATTAGCAATTTCATTAAGTTGCTCGATAGTTGTCATTATCTCTTCTTTTTCTTTTGAATCGATAGATTTGATTAAATCAATATTATCGAATGAAAAATTAACACTTGACAATGCATATTTAGAATCTTTAACAACTAAATTAGGTTGTGCTAATAGCTTATCAAGTGGAAAATCAGGATTTGTGAATACATCTAATAATTGTTTTCTGGTATTTTCATTTCGATATTTTTGATCTAGAAAATTATCCAAGAATGATTCTCGAAAATCTTCATGTGAAAAGATCAGTTTAGATATTTCCTTATTCCAATATCCATTGTTTTTCGGGAAAAATTTATCTTTCTGATGTAAACCATAATATATATCATCAATCTTAATCATTTGTATTACTATATCTCTTATCAATGATGGTTCCCATAAACTTGCTTCTACAAGTTTCTTATCTCTATTGCTTGTATCTTTAAATATTCTTTTAATATCATTTTTTCTATTTAAATTTGTGAAATAATCTAGGTTAAAAAAGGATTTGATTATGTCGTTTAGCAAGGTTTCAGTTGAATATCCAATTGTGCAATCAAATGGATCATTAAATTGGCTAGGTTTAGAGGAATATATTACATGATTGATAAGATTCTTAAAATCATAGTTAAATCCATCATTATTGTATGGATTATGTTCATCATCAAAAGAACAATACCTGTAAAGCTTGAAATCAGAATCCTTTAGCTTAGCAAGTATTTGTTTCTTTTTATCATTTGATCCTTTTAAATCTAATATCTTATCAATTTTCATGTTTGATGCCATTTAATCATCCTACCTATATCATTTATATTAATTCACAATATCAAGCTCAATAATGCTTGATCTAATTATCTTTAAATTTTACTTGACCATTCATTAATAATGGCAACAAGAAGTCTCGTAATGATGTCAATTCGTTTGATTGTTTTATATTTGCAATAATTATTTCTCTTATTTTTATTTTATTAAATTTTTTTGCTATTTCTTCATTATATGGCAACATAAATTCCAATAAATCATCAGATGTTATAACTGGCATTTTTGTTCCCTTAGAATTATTTATTGCGTATTTGAACATGTTTTCTGAAGTAAGTGTGAATAATGCTAAGTTGTAGTCTGATTCTTTTATTACCTCATAGCAGTGTATTGTTCCAGCAACTGCACCATCATAAGAAGCAATCCCTGCTTTTCTTAAATATGGACGAATTGAACCAAATAATATATCTCCCTCTTTTACTGCAAAAAGATTTGTTTCAAAATCTTTACTCGAACTTGTATCATTGATTGAAATTGAATTTGATGGCATAATACTTAAATCATATGTTTTGGACTCTTTATTGTAATCGTACACTCTATTTGTTTTCTTTACAATATTTTTTAGTTTAATAGTTTTCCACCCTTCTGGTATTTCTCGTTTTAGTTCTTCATTCCAAATCATCTTGCCGCCCGATGATTTATAAGGTTTACCCTCTTCATTTGGGAATTCAAATTGCAAGAACCAATAGTCGTATAAAGTTTTTGCCATTGTTTCTAATTCAGCATTAATCCTATTGTTGTTTCTAATTTTTATATCTAAACTATATAACAAGTTTGAAATTTTATCCTGTTCTTCTCTTGTTTTTAAGTCAATATCAAAATTTTTTATATCGTCACTATTGAGGTTTTTTCTAACACCTGCTGCTAGTTTTCTTAAAGCTATATAACTATTTTTTAGCCAATAATAAACGTATTTATAATTAGCTTTCTTATCATCAACAACTATGTTACAACAAGCCTGATTTGTACACATCTCTCTTCCTAAAATAGAAACATTACCTCTTGTTTTTCCTTCTCCATACATTGCAACAGATACAGTATTTTTTGGAAAAAGTTTGATAGATGTAGCATCTAGAGCTTGTTTTGAAATATATTCATTAGTGTCAGTTATTATAAAATCGCCTAATTGTTCTGTTTTTAGCCAAGGTATTTCTCTTTTATTCCAAAACTCATTATTTGACCTTAAAGGAGTTAACCCACTACTGATTTGAATAGCAATGTGATTTATTTTACTCATACTTTATTGCCTCCAGTTGATTCATAATTTCATCTTCTAGAGATTTTCCTTCTTCAAATAATGAAAAAAGGTTTGCTTTATATGTATTCATCTTTGCTTCGAATTCTTCTGGAGTCAGTTCTACATATTCTATTTTTACGACAAAATATTGACCAGCACTAAAAGAATAGTTCTTTTCTTTAATTTGGTTATAAGTCACTGAAACAGCAAAATCGTCCTCAACTTTATGATTAATAAATACATTAACAATTCTATCTAATTCACCTTTTGAAAGAACTGTTTTTTGGTTTTTACCAACTTTAACTTTTTCACCAAGTTTTGATGCATCCATTAATAATACTTCACCATTTGTGTTTGATTTATCGATAAATAGAACAGATACATTCGTTCCTGTATTAGCAAAGATGTTTGATGGCATAGAAATTACACCACGAAGCCATTTATTATCAATAATTTGTTGTCTAATTGCTTTTTCAATACCTGCTTGAGCAGTGATAAAGCCAGTAGGAACAACAATCGCAGCTTTTCCGCCATCTTTTAGTGAATATAAGATATGTTGAATAAAGCAAAGATAAATTGCCATTGAGTCTTTTTTAGCATTTGGTATTTTAGGTACTCCTGCAAAGAATCTTGTAGTTTTTTCCCACTTAGTTTCAATTTTGTCTCTTGTAGATGAGAAGTCTGTTTTGAAAGGAGGATTTGAAGTGATATAATCAAACTTCTTTAATCCTGATGTGTCATCACCTTTTATTCTATAATGAGCTGGAGTCTCTAGTGTATCACCTTCAATAATGTTTTCTAGCGATTCTTTCAGGCTATTTAAAAGCATATTGATTCTTAAGAATCTTGATGATTTTTGAGAAATATCTTGTGTATATACTCTGGCTTTGTTTCCAAATTTTCCATCACCCAACTCATTTGCTAAGTGAAGAACTAAAGAACCAGATCCAGCAGATGGATCGTATATTTCATAAATTTTATCTTCTACTGGTGACATATGTACCAATATTTTAGCAATAGCACTTGATAAAGCTTGAGGTGTGAAATATTCAGCATACTTTCCGCTTGCAACATTGTAGTTTTGGATGAGGTATTCAAAAATGGTACTAAAGAAGTCATAATTTCCTTCGATTGTTTCACCAAAGTCAAATCTGTCTCTAGTGATATATGAGAATATGTTTCGTGCGAAAGCATTTCTTTTTGAAGCTTCAACCTTATCACAAATCTCTGTGAATAAAGGTTTCTTTTCACCACCAGCAGTTTCTACACTAAATGACTGGTTTTCTTTGTAGTTTGATATTCTAACTAATGTTTTATCAAATTGGTCGTAAAAATTATCATCCTTAATGTGTTGTACTAGATAGTCAATTGTATCTTCATAATGGAATGCTACATCTTGTGGATATGCCGCATAGAAAGCATCAAGCATATCATCTTCATTCTTAATAACTGATTGATAGTCTAAGCCAGTATCCTTACAGAACTTGCGAAGATTAGCCATGAACTTGTCATTTAAGAACTTATAAAGGAATACAGAAGTAACAACAACTTCTTCATAAGCAGTGTTGGATAATCCATTGGTAGAACATAAACCTTGAAGGTCATCAATAATGGATTTTATATTTTTCTCTAATTCTACATAATTTTGCATATTATATTCCTCCTAAATGCTCTCTTTATAAAGTAATAAGTTCACATATAACATTTCAAGTATATCGTCATATGAGTCTTTTACTTTCTTGAATAGTTTTTCTTTGATTAAGAGAACAGTTATCTTTGCTTTTGTGGCATCAACGAATCCTTTTTTACCTTGAATAACTAATGCATCATCGTAAATAGTATCCTTAATATTATCGTAAATCGCTTTTAAGAGACTTTCAATATCTGATCTATCTATGTTTGTTTCTAAAACAGCATCACTTAAAGTCTTGACGAATGCAAAACTTCCCCCATAAGCTTGAGATAAACGATCATTTTCTTCATTTATTCTTTTTGCTTCTTCTAATGCAGCTCTTAATTCTTCAGATAATTCATCAATCGTTGCATAGTCAAATACTTGAAGTTTTTCAAATATCTTTTTGAGTAAATCTTCTAATTTTTGAATCTTAATATCTTTCTTGTTCTTGTTCTTTTGAACTTCTCTTTGAAGATCAGTTAAAACATCCTTAACTTTACTAAAATCCTCATCTTTAAGCATAAACTTGCCTAAATCAAGAATCGTGATTTTGGTTTTGATAAACTCATAAACAACTTTAATAACTTCTTCGTTATTCATAATATCAAGAGTATCAATAACCTTGCTTGATAAATTAATAAATGAAATTCTGTTATTAACAGCTTTTAAGTATTTGTTAACTTTGTCATCATCAATTAGTTTTGAATATTCTTCTGCTCTTGAAAGTTTGAATTCGACAGAGCAATCTTTAACACCTGTTAATAACTTTCTAATCTTTAATAGTGCATCCTTATTAAAGTATTGCATCATATTAACAAACGTTTCAATATTATCAGTAGGAATAAACTGTTTAAGTTCGGCTGTAATCTTATCTAATTTTCTCTTGATATCTTCTTTGTCAACAACAAGACCAGATAATGAAACTTCATCATCGCCATCTTCATTCATATCAGCTTCCAGTTCTTTAATGTAAGCATCAAGGGTATTGTTATATTCTTTCTCAATGTCTACAAAGTCTACGATATAACCATATTGGTAAACCTTACCTGTAGGACTCTTATATGGTCTATTAACACGTGAGATCGTTTGAAGTAAGCTTTGTGCTTTTGGTCCTCTTAGAAGATACATCTTTTTTAGTCTCTTAACATCATATCCCGTAGTAAGCATGTAATGAACAACTAAAATATCAGGGAAACCACTTTCTCTAAAGTTTATTTGATGTTGTTTATTCAATACACTCTGAATGGCATTATTTTCGCTATCAGACATTACTAATCCACTAGTTAATTTACTGTTATTCTTAAACCATTCATTGATTTTTCTTGCTTGCTCATTTGAACGACATACAATCATTACACCAATTGTGTTATCAGTGTTTACTAGTCTGAATTGTCTGAAGTCTTTTTCAATATATTTTGAAACACCTTCAATATAGTCGTCTGATTCATACACATCTTTACTTTCTAGGTTTTGGTTTTCGATATCTAAATTTTCTTTAATTTCAGCTTTGGCAGCTGTGTCTATTTGCTCTTTTTTAATTCTTAATGTATAACCATCAGCAATTGATTTGTCATAGAAATATTTATGAATGTAATCACCAAACTTAAGGTTAGAACGTTCTTTCTTCGTTAATAAAGGTGTCCCGGTCATGGCAATATAAATACCATTTGAATCACAGGTCATTAGGTTTTTAAAAAACTCACCATGAACGTTATAAGATCTATGAGCTTCATCAACAAAAAATATTCTTTGAACTTTTACATTGTATACATTTTCGATGACTGGCATCTTTGATTCTTCCATTAGCTTATGGATGTTAACAATACATATAGTACCAATGCCATCATTATCTTCATCAAGTGGTTTCTTAAGTTCTTTGGCAAATTCATTCCTACTTGAAACGTTAGTTACTGTAAAACCTCTATTTGTAAATTCTGTAGTTGCCTGTGTCATCAAATCAAGTCTATCAACGATAAAGAAAAATCTAGTATTCACATTCTTTTTGGCAAAGAAATCAGTGATAACTTTTAGTGAGTATGCTGAAAGAGCAGTCTTACCAGAACCTTGAGTGTGCCAGATAATACCATTCTTATCTTCTCCGCTAAATCTTTTGATAATAGCTCTAGTAGCAAAGAACTGAGGATATCTCATGATGTGCTTTTGTTTAATTGGAATTTCCTCTTGTACGTTCGTAGTAGCATTACGTACTTTCTTAATTTCAGTTAGGAACATGATGCCATAACGAAGCATGTATAAAACTCTCTCTTTATCAAATAAAGAAGTTATAAATCTATTACAAGGTGTTAAATCAGATAGATTGGTATTAAATTCTGGTGTATCAGTTTCATCTGGATTATATCCACCATCTCTAACGACATATTTAATTGTTGTTTCATCGATTTCTTTTAGTTTGTATTTGGAATGGTACTCTTTGATATCTTCTCTAAAGAATGAGAATGTTGTGCTTTGTCCATTAGGAGTTGTATAGAATGAACCTGCTTTAACTTCATCAGCAATGTCATCATCAGCATCTTCATATTCCATGTTATTTGAGAAAGAGATAAGTTGAATTAAATTAAAGTACTTTTTATAGTCATCATTCTTTAATCTCTTATTGATCATTCGTTCAAACTCAACTTGAATTCCACCACTGTTATCAGGGTGCTTAACTTCCAAGAATGCTAAAGGCATACCGTTGATTAGAATACTAATGTCAGGTCTAAATGAACCTTCTTCTGTTCCTTCTTTAATACTAAAAGGTAATTCATTAACAACAGCAAAATCATTGTTATTAAAGTCATCCAAGTCTAATAGTCGAATTGAATATTCAGATGAAAGTAGTCTCTTATAGAACTCTTTACCTAAATCGTTATTTTTGATTAATGTGTTAATTTCAGCTAAAAGCGAGAACAATTCGTCATTTGATATTGCTCTTTTATTTATTCTTTCTATTGCGATTTTAAATCTATCTATAAAAATTTTAGTTTCAAAGTCAACCCTAGCACCTTTTAATGTTTGATATTCATATCCTAATTTTAAAAATTGAATGGTTGCTGGAAATTTCACTCTTGTATCTTCATTAAAATGTAACATTATTCCTTATCCTCCAAATCAATATTATTTGCTTTACATAATTCAACAATTTTTCTTTTGATCTTAGTTGTGGGTTCATGTTTTCCTGTTTCCCATCTATTAATTGATGCAAAGGAAACGCCTAAAAGAGCTGCTAACTCTTCTTGAGTGATAATCAGCTTTTCTCTTATCTCTTTTACTAATTTCTTATAGTTCATAATATTCACCTTTTTGCTTGTAACCGTCTTGTAATTAGTATAGCACTTTTTTATCAAATCGTCCATAATTTATTAAATAAACTGTCGATTTAAATCATATTTTTCTCAAATCGTTCAAAAGTTGAGTAATCGTTCAAAACTAGCCCTAAACGTTCAAAAGTTATATATAAAATAAAAAAGAGACCAGAAAATAGCCTTAAATCTGACTACTACTGATCTCCTAAAAACTGGTGGATAGGAGTTTTATCACTTTCTGCCAACAAAAAAAGGCTTGACACTAATTGTATCAAACCTATTCATTCAATATGTGCCTGTAGACCTATTTTGATACATTACAACACCCCCACCAAAATTTACTACACCCCTAACGTTTTTTACTACACCCCTAAATTGATGGCTTTGTTATCAAATTTATTTTGTTAACGATATCTTTACATATCAAAACAACGATAACCATAAGTTAGATGACTCAATTACTAAATCATTTATCAATTTAATAAAGTTGGTATAGTCTTTTGTAGTATGTGCATAATCAAGTGAATCATAATATGTTAATCTGTTTTCATTTTTTATAATGACTGGTGTAAATCCGTTTTTCATCAAAACAAAATTGAGTAGTAGTCTTGCTGTTCTTCCATTTCCATCAATAAAAGGGTGAATCTTTACAAATTCACCATGAAGTAATGCTGCTTGAACTACAGGATGATATTTATTCCAAGAATGGTTAAAATCATAAATTAATTTTTCCATTAGTGTATATAATTGTTCATGTTTTGGTGGCACATGGCTTGCCCCGCTAATAATTACGTTTGAATTACGATACTTTCCAGCATATTCATCATTAATCTGTTTTAATATAATCGCGTGTATACTTTTAATATCCCATTCCGTCAATATAGAATCTGCTCTAACAAGTTCTTCTAAAAATATAATCGCTTCTTTGTGATTAATAGCTTCCAAATGTTCAACAACACTTTTACCACCAATAGTAATACCTTCTAAAACTACTTTGGTTTCATAAAGGGTCAAAGTACTTCCCTCAATAGCATTAGAGTTATATGTCCAATCAACAATAAGACTCTCTCTAAGTGATTTGCTGGTGTTTATATCTAAGGGCCTTTTAGAGTCTATTTTGGTTTTAAGTGAATCAACAACACTAAAATTAAAATCTAATCCTCTAAAATCAAATATTGTTTTTTCTCTTAGATCAACCGGTTTATTAGCATCTATTGGTATCATCCAATTTCTTCCAGTTTTAATTGCGCCTTCAATTCTGCCTTCGTTTAGCAAGACTCTAATTCTTCTATCGCTAATACCCCATTTAATACTTGCCTCACTAGTTGTCATATATTTCATATTAACCACCTCTTATACTTATATAATATACCGTTATCGGAATAATGTCAATTGTTTTATTTAAAAATAAATAACTTTGTTAAACGGTTTTTTCACTTACATCATATAAGATGAAATTGTTGAAAATTATATATATGAATTTATTGATATTACTTGATACCCTGCAAATATATTATTGTCAAACTTTTGAATCATATAATTATAAATGTTATCAAAATCATCATGTTGCACTGTTATTTTATTTAAGTATCCATTATTATTTTTGTCTTTCTTAGTTTCGATAATAATAAAATATATTGTGTCCAGATCTAATGTTAGTTCATCAATATTTGTTAACACCGTTTCTTTAATCAATACATTATCTAAGTTATACTCATATAATTTTGAGAAAATTACCTCATTAACCTTCTCTACTTCAATATTAAAGTTATACTCAAATTTTAATATTTCATTATAATAGATAGAAAAGTTCTTTGAATATTTAGATAAGTTTCCTAAATAAATATTGTTAGTATCAAACTCTAAATAATAATTATTACTCTCTATATTGTAAATAATGTAAGTGATATTTAAATAATTATAATTATTCGTATCTTTTATAAATATTTTAGAAAATATGGTTTCTTTATTTTCTGAGTAATCAGTAGTGCTATAATAAATTTTATTATCATGTAAAGTTTTAATGTTATTGTAAAGCTTAATGTATTGAAAAGGATAGTCTTTTGACTCTAAAAAATTATCAAAGGCAACATATTTATCATCATAATTACGATAATGTTCTAAACCGTCAGCATCAAGTATTGCATAGCCAACAACAGTTTCTGTTAACGGTACTTTTGGAAGAGTCGGAACCCCAGATAAATTATTCAAACGATTGTTAAATATTATTATTGAAGATATTATAACAATAATTAAAGAAGCTAGTCCTATACTAACATATAAGAAAAGGCTTCTATTTTTTGTTTTAATATTAGAGTAGTTATCAATTGACATTAATGCTAATTCTTCTTCATCTAATAAATCGCTAATTTTAACATTAAAAATTTCGCATATTAATTCTATGCTTTGCTTTGTTGGATATGACAAACCGTTTTCCCATTTAGAAATTGATTGTCTTGAAATGTGAATTTTATTTGCTATTTCTTCTTGAGTATAATTATTTTCTATTCGCAAGTCTTTAATTTTATTTTTAAACATCGTTAAATCACTTCCTTCGTTGATATTATACCTTACTAAATTATTTTTCAAACATGATTCTATGAACTTTATGATTGCAACCAGTTGCACTTAACATATAATCGTTAAATTGTAATAGCTATTTTAATAGTATTATTTTTAAATTAGTAAAAATAGATTAAAAATTTGCTTTTTCATTGATTTTCCGTTGTTTTTTAACTGTTTTTGACTAAAAACGATAAAAAAAGTCCAATACTTGATGAAGTATCAGACTAATGCTTTACTAATGGCGGAGGAAGGGGGATTCGAACCCCCGCACCTATTACAGCCTACTAGCTTTCCAAGCCAGCCCCTTCAGCCACTTGGGTATTCCTCCATAAGCACTATTATTTAGTGCTCTTATAAATTATAGCATATTTTATTAAATATTAAACTTCTTCTATTTTAATATTTTTTCCTTTATATTTAAATGTTTTATTGTTAATAAATGAATGACCTTTACTACTTAATTCAACTACAGTATAAGTTTGATAATGTTTAATATCACCAATATTATTATTTCTGATGTTATAGATTGATCCAAACATATCTAATATAATAAGTGGAGTTATTTTATCTTTTCTACCTAAATTAACTTTTACTAAGACTGCATTATCTTTTAACTTACTTGGTTTTCTATTTGAATCTTTTCTATCTTTTTTCTTGTTATCAGAATCAGATAAATTTGATTTCTTTTGTTTAGGTTCTTCAATAACTTCATAAACTTTTTTGCTTGGTACAAGTTTATCTAGTAATGCATTAAGTAATGCATCTTTACTAATTCCTTCTTGTTCAAATTCATTAATGATCTTATCGTATGTATTAGTATTAGCTACTACTTCTTTTTTAAGACTAATAATTAATTTATTTTCAAGTGCCTTAGCAATTATTTTCTCTGAAGGAATTTCTAGTTTATTAATTGTAGTTTTAGTAAATTTTTCTAGTTGTTTAATTTTATGTTCTGTTCTTGGTGTAAGTAGTGTATAAGCTAAACCTTCACTACCGGCTCTACCTGTTCTACCAATTCTATGAACATAGATTTCATCTTCTTGTGGGTAATCATAGTTAATAACTAATCCTACATTCTTAATATCTAATCCTCTAGCTGCAACGTCTGTTGCTACTAAGATATTTAGTTGTTTGTTTCTAAAATTACTTGTGACATAACTTCTTTCTTTTTGTTTCATGTCACCGTGTAGGCTATTTGCGTTAAATTTCTTTTCTCTTAAGAACTCTGTAATTTCATCTACTTCTCTTTTTGTATTAGCAAAAATAATATTTGAATCCATATTACTAATATCTAAGAGACGTTCTAACAACTTCATCTTATCTTCTTTTTTAACAACATAATAGTTTTGAATAATCTTAGTTGCTGTTAATGTTTCACTCTCAGCTTTAATAATTGAACTATTGTTTTGATATTCTTTAGCAATTCTCTTAATTTCTTGTGGAATTGTTGCGGAAAACAATGTTGTTTGTCGCTCTTTAGGAGCATTTTGTAAAATAGCTTCTAAATCTTCTTTAAAACCCATTTTAAGCATTTCATCTGCTTCATCAAATGTAAGTTGTGTTAACTTAGAAAAATCTATTGTACCCCTATTTAAATGATCAATAATTCTCCCTGGAGTTCCGATAATAATATGTGGTTTCTTTTTTAATGCGGTAAATTGTCTCTCATATGATTCACCACCAACAATTGGTGCAACTAATATATCCTTTTGGTATTTAACAAGTTTTAAAAACTCATTATATACTTGGATTGCAAGTTCTCTTGTTGGACAAAGTACTAAACTTTGTGTTTCTTTAACTAACTTAATTTTTTCGATAATTGGAATAGCAAAAGCAAATGTTTTACCAGTCCCTGTTTGTGCTTCAGCAATAAAATCAAGTCCATCAATCATTTTTGGGATTGCTAGAGCTTGAATTGGAGTTAAATCTATTAACCCTAAATCACTAATTGCTTGTTTTGTTTCTAATTTTATTTCTAATTCTTCAAATTTTGTATTCAAAATATATCCTCATTTCTAATAGCCTTTATAACTATACCATAAGTGAGTATATAAAGATAGTATAAAGAGAAAGAAATATTTTCTAACATTTTTTAACTAAAAAAGATATTATTAATAATAGTTTTATCTAAGCAAATAAAAAGACTTCAAAATGAAATCTTATTATTTTTGATATCAAATATTCAATTAATATAAAAATGTTGTTTTAAAAATACTTATAACTTTTTTATAATTTAATGTCTAATAATTCTTCTAGTTCTTTAATTACTTCATGATTAGTAAAATAAAGTTTATCAAGATATACTAACTTACCATTTCTAAGTCCAAATCCGTAATATATAACTTCATGGGTCTTTATAGTTTCTGCTTCTAAATAATTAAATTTTAGAATTATCTTATACCAATAATTTTTTTCATCAACTTTTTTCTCTTTAGGTTGATACTTAATTTCATTAAATAAATTATAAAATGAATTTACTATATCAGAATCATCAAAACTATAATTAGTAAACTCTTTAATATATTTTTTATTCTCACGAAATGATACATGAACATTAACTAAATCTTCACTTTTAAATGGAAGCGTGTAAACCGGCCATGATTCTGTATCTAATTTACATGAACTTAAAATAAATAAAAAAACTAATGAAATTATTAAACTAAATACTTTTTTCATAAACATCACCTACTGTTTAATTATATCATTTAATAAAAATAAAGGATAAGAAAATTCTTATCCTTTGATAGTTTATTTATTTAATACTAGTCGGCTATCTTTAAATGATTCAATGATTGCATAATCATCTTCTTTAACGATTACTAAACTTGTATTTACATAATCAATAATATTTACTACTCTTTGTGGTGGAATAGCAATTAATAATTGAATTGATAAACTACTATAGTATTTCATCATTGCATCAATTCTTGTATCATCCATGTTATTGAACGCTTCGTCAAATAGCACAATACATCCTGAATTAATACGTTTATTTCTAGATAGTAATTGTTGGAATGAAGCAGCAATAACAATATAGAATGGAACTTGGGTTTCTCCCCCACTCTTTTCCTTACTTACTTTACTAAATAGAGACTTAGTACCATTTGAGTGACTTACTTCAATGTCATAGCTCATATATTTTCTGTAATCTAAGAACTCAAATGTTAATTTATCATATTCCGGATTACTTGATGCTATTTTATTAAATAATTCCATTAATAATTGTTCATTACGTTTTGATAAACCTTCTGTAAATAATTTATGATCTTCAAGTGAACTTGAATCCATAAACATATTATAATATTGTCTATATTCTGGATCTTCACTTGCTTTATAAATTAATTTGTAAGAGTCTTTACCAAACTGTTTACCTTCTAGGGCAATATTTAAATCCTCAATTTGTTGTTTTGCAGCATCAATTGAACTTCTAAGTTTATTAACAAACTCTTCTTTAAATCCAATTTCTGAGTTTCTTCTAAGTTCAGTTGCTTCATGTTCAAACTTCACTAAGTTATTGTTTCTAATAATATTTGCTTCACGTAAATAATTATCTAAGTGTTCAAAGTTAGGTTCACTATTAAAGAAATATTCTCTATTATACATACGCATTTGATTTTGAAGTTCTGTTTCTTTTCGTAAATTGGCATTAGTTAAACTAACTTTTTCTTTAGTTAATTCTTCGCTAATAGTTGCATGGTTTTTAAACTTTTGTTTGAGCGCATAAAACTGAGTATTAGCATGACTAATTTTTTCTGGATAATTTTTTGAAAAATCGTCTTGTTTTACACTATATTCAAATAGTTTTTGTTTTGCACTTTCTAATGCTTCATGAACTTTTTCAATTTCGTCTCTAACTGATCTAATATCACCAATAATACGTTCTTGGTCTAATTTTGCTTGTCTTCTTCTATTTCTTTCAACTTCAAGTTGACTTTCTAACTTAGCAATGCTTGGTGTTTTAGATAATTCTAATAATTCTTCTTCAACTTTAATTACTTCTCTTCTTAAATCTTTAATAACATCAAAATATTTAAGTTCATTTTGATGAATTATTTGATTTGATTTTAAATTAGATAATAATCTTAAAATTGTATTATAGTTAGTTGTTATACCGTGTAGTTGTTCTAACTTTTTCTCTAAAGCTTTTAACTCATCTAGTTCAATTGCAAGCTGTGTTTCAATTGAACTATTTCCAATAAATGGAATTTGATATGTTTTTGGGTTTAACTGTCTAGCAGTATAGTTAGAATAGGTCATACAACTAGGTGTAATTGAACGCATATGAAGTTTTAAATCTTTAGCATCTAAAACAGTTATAACATTATTTAGAAGCATATTTACATAGTTTCTAGCATGAGAAATACTTGTATCTACCTTGCTAGCTAAACTCTTAGGATTAGTTTCATGGAATTCACTTAGTTTTGAAGTATTTACTAACCCAACATTATAAATTTGTTTTTCAGTCTTAATTTCATCATAAATTGCAAGTGCTAAATCAAAGTACTCAGGTTCAACAATAATGTTAAACTTTTGGTTTCCAAGTTGACCTTCAAGGGCATCACGCCATTTTTCATCATTAACTTCAATTAATTCAGCAAGCGGATAAACTTTAATTTCTGTATTATAGTTATCACTTAAACGTTCATTTAATTCTTTGATTAAAAGCTGAACTGCATATGGATAAGTTTTAACATTACGTTTTAGGCTATTAATTCTTTCTTTAATATAATATATTTCATTAGAAAGGCGTTGTTTTTCACTTTCTTGTCTTTCTTTTTCGATATTATAAGCTTGAATATTTGCATCTTTATCGTTTGCTACATCTACTAATAAACTTTCTAACTCTAAAACATTTAAATTAGATTCATTTTTTTGGAAATATGTCACAAAATCTTTAAATGATCTAACGTTTATATGATTAGATACTTCTTTTAAGAGATTAAATTCATCAATTAACTTCCCGTTTAATTTAACAACAGTTTCTTTAATATTTTCATATTCAATTTGTTTTTTATTAAAGTTTTCACGGTATTGATTAATGGTTCGTTCTAAGTCATCATTACTTTTTAGTGATTCTAAGTTACTAATTTGAGCTTCAATGCTCTCAAGTTCCAAATCAATTCTAACTCGCTCTTCGCGGTATTTAACAAGTGTTTGATCTAGACTTCTAGTTTTATCTTCATTTTGTTTAATATAGTTTTCTCTTTGCTCAGTATAGTTTAGTCCTTCAACAATTTCATTGATGATTAACTGATTTCTATTACTTTCAATTTCTTCACCAACCATACTTATTGCATCAAGCTTGCCTAGTTTTTCTTTGTCTTTTAATATTTGTAATTCAACTTTTTTAAGTTGTTCAACGTTATTTTTCAGTGCTCTAATATCTACTGGATCATCATCTAATAAAAACTCATAAATAAAAGCTTGTAAATCAATTGGCTTAAATGCTAATGCTTTTGGTAAAATTTTTGCATATTTTCTAGCATCCATTCCAAAAAATCCAGCAAGTTCATCACGATATGCTTTTTGGGTATCAAAAGTTTTAAACTCTTTTTCTAGATCTTTCGTGATAAAATCGCGCATTTCTTTATAGTCTTTGGGATATTTACCATTTAAAAATAGTGAATCATGAATTGAAAGATCATTTGCTACATAAAATCTTTCTTTGATGTTACTTGATTTTGGTAAATCTAAAATAACTCCAATAATACTATATAAATCTTCCTCTTCATCATAAAACTCTAAAGCAACATGACTGATAACATCGTGTTCACGCAAGTATTCTTTAGTTTCCGATCCAATACGACCTCTAACATATCCTTCTAGCGTTCTTTTAGCATCTTCGTTAGCAGCAATATTAAATTTAGCTCCACTTCTACCACCAACTAGTAAATACTGAATGGCGTCAAGTAAGGTTGATTTACCACTACCATTTTCACCACTGATTAGGGTATTATCATTTATTTCAATTGTTTGGTTTGAAAATAAATGCCAGTTTACAAGTTTAATTTTCGTTAATTTCTTCATTTAGATTGCTCCCCTCTAAATAACCATCTAGTCTTTCAACTACTTCTTTAATTCCATCTAGATTTGTTATATAAAGAATAGTTGGATAGATTTTAATTCTTGCGTCATCTGATAAACTTCTGTCGATATAATCGATAATATTATATCCTCTTAAAAATGTTAGAGCTGGTTTTAATTCATTTTTAGTAATTCTCTTATTATCTAAATAACCAATTCTTGCTAGTTCATCATGAATTTCATATAAATAAACTTCTAAGTCATCATCTAGTGTTACTACATCTTGTTTTCTTTGGTATATAATTCTTAGAACTAATATTAAAATACTCTCTGTTTTTCTTAAAGTAATATGATTATATCTTTCTTCATTTACAATATAAACTACATCATCTTCACGCTTAATTGTAAGTGAGAAATCTATTAAGGCAAAAAATGCTTTAAATAGTTCTTCGTAAGCCAGAATAAATCTATAGTCATTACTATCTCCAGGTTTTCTTTTTGTTAAATAATTTACTTGTAGTAATTTATTAGTAATACGTGAAAAATTTGTTTTTTCCGTTTCTTTAAAATCACCATAATTTTGAGAAAATGCTTTTAGTGCGCTTGTTTTATTCATAACTTACTCCTTTGTGAAAAATTTTAAAATCATTGAAACTTACAAAATTACTTACTACTTCATTATTGAGTAATTCAATATCATATTCCATCCCAACCGATTTAGAATATAGGAAGATTAATACTAATTTTATATATTCCTCTTTACTATTTACGATAATTTCACTTGCTTTAAGACTTCTTCTATCCCTTAACAATTCAAGAACATATTTATTAATTTCACGCTTACTATAAATACTGTTTTCTAAGATTTTTTGAATTCTTCTTTCTTTATCTTCTTCTGTAAAGAAATCCTCGGTGTCAAATAGTTCTTCTGGAATACTATCCATTCGATATCTTCTTTGATTATAAAGTGATGCTGTATCAAGGTTTTTAATTTGAGCAACATTTAAGATACTATTAAAATCAAAATCATCGTCACTTAATACTACTTTGAATAATCTGTTAAAGATACCTTCAATATCATCTGAGTGATTTGTTAAATAAAGGATCTTAGAAGCTGTTGCTGAGATATATTGTTCGTTTTTACGGTCAATATCGATGATTAGATTATCTAAAACGTTAAATGAATCTTGAATAAATCTTAGTTTATTTTCAATATAACTAAATGCTTCATTGTAATCATCTATTCTTTTATCTTGAATAACCTTTGAGGCTAAAATATCCATAGTTTCAACATTATCATAAATAACACTTACTCTTTTTAAGATTGCTCTTTTATATCTTGGAAGACTATCTTTGGTCTTTAAGTTATAATATGAAGTATCAAAGAAGTTTTGTTTGTATTCAATTAAGAGTTTTTCTAAGATATTTTGCAAGTTTTCTTTTGAACGTTTTTTTGTTATGTCATAATAATATCTATATATATTAGCTTTTAGTGCTTTTAATTTTTTAATAATTTCTAAAGTCTTCTTATAAGATTGTTCGATTACACCAATACCTTCTTCAATTGTAAAGGAGTTAAGTAGTGAATATACAGCAAAAATCTCACCTGTATACTCATCTTGTCTTGCATTTACAATATCATCAAGTAGTGAAATAGTTTTTATACTATAATCAAAAAGATTCAATGATATTTTATAATCACCTAGTTCTTCTTCACCAATCCAACCATTGTTTTTAAGAACATTAATTACATAATTAGCTTTTTGTCTTGATGTATTTGGTTTATTATTTTCTGTTACATCTACAAATTCTTCAAGTGCAATATCATCAAAATAATCTACTAATCTTGAAACTACATATTCCCTATCACCTTGAAATGATTCTTCAATACTATCTACTGCATTATAAATAATAAATAAACAGTCAACATACATCCTTTTATTAGGTGAAGATAGAATTGAGAAAAAGTTTGGATTTAGTTTATCAAATAAATGTGCCATGTTTTCCCCCTAATAGTAAACTTTTATATATTTTAACATATAAAACTACATTATTCATTTTTTATTTTTCAATAATTTTAATTCTTTTTCTAATTTTTCAATATATTCAACAGGATAAATAGCAACTTGTTTTAAAACAATTTTGCCGTCATTGACATTAATTTGAAGTTTATCACCTTCAGAAAGATTTAATTCTTTAACTATTTCTTTAGGTAAGGTTATTTGTGACTTTTTTCTAAGTTCAATTATCATCCAATCATCCTACTTTCCTATTTTTGTATATTCTTACTTTCTTACTATTAGTATATTACAATATCTTAATTTATGCAATAAAAAAAGAGTTTAAGAAAACTTAAACTCTAAACTTAATTTGCATAAACTAATTGTGCCATATAAGGATTATCAATATAGGGATTACGGTTTTTTTGAATTTTATATATTTCTTCATTTCTTCTTAGCTCAAAATCATCTACCGGATCTTCCATATGCCATCTTAATAGAACATCAAGATAACCTACATCATTTAAATTTAGACCATACATTGTATTCATATAAAATAAAATTCTAGCAACATCACCTGAATCTTCTTTTCCTGGATAATAGTTGTTTGAATCAACTACGCCATGGATATCAGTTGGTGTTTTTGGATCATTAAATTTACTATTACCGCGGGTTTCATTTATTTTTGGGTTTGCTGGTCTTAAATTATGTAAGTCACTTGCTTTATTGACTGAACCATTGCTTGCACTTGATCCTAATTTACTTTGGGGCCAAACATGTTCTCTATTCCATGTAGTACCACCATCCCATGCTGATTTTACAGATACTCTATTATACATTAAGATTAAATTTCCATCTTTTAACATATCTTTGTCTGTTTTTGCTAAATCATATCTAGCAGCACCGTAATTGACGCCTCTCATTGTAAAGTTTAATAGATCTTTTAAGAAAACTTTTAAAGAATCACCACTTAAACCATTAGCACCTTTATAATACTCTAGTAAATTATGTTCCTCTTCACTAACAATAATTGTAAAAGTAAATTCAGTTCTATTATTATCGGAATCTACCACATAATATAAGACTTCATATTTTCCGGGTTTATTAAAATCAGGAAGTGTCTTTTCATCAATTAATACTTCTAACTTACCATCTTCCTTGTCTATTGCTTCTAGGATTGGTAATGAAAACTCATCACCTAAATTTAAAACTACTTCAACAATTTCCGGTTTAACTATTTCTGGAAAATTATTTTCTTCGCTGTCACATGAAACTAAAATTAAAATACTTAATAATATAGCAATACTTAAAATTATTTTCTTCATCTAATCTTCTCCCATCCGTATTTTTTATTATATCATATATTCACATGTTTTTATTATAATTGTGGTAATATATGTTTAATATGAAATAGAAATAGAGGGATTTATATGAATAATGAATTAAGCCTTATCTACGAAAATTTAAACAATAAATATCCAACCGAAAAAGAATATTTATCAAGTGTTTATGAATTTTTAACCTCCATCAGTGAGATTTATAATGACTTTCCTGATTTAGGTGATTTAGGAATAATTGAAAGATTAATTGAACCAGATCGAATTATTACTTTTAAAGTTCCATGGGTTAATGATCAAAATAAAGTAATAGTAAATACTGGATACAGAGTTCAGTTTAGTAATTTACTTGGACCATATAAAGGTGGAATTAGATTTGATAAATCTGTAAATTTATCTATCTTAAAGTTTTTAGGTTTTGAACAGACACTTAAAAATAGTCTAACTACTCTACTTTTAGGTGGTGCTAAGGGTGGAAGTGATTTTGATCCTGCAAATAAATCAGATCTAGAAATTATGAGATTTTGTCAAAGTTTTATGAATGAATTATACAGACATATTGGAGCAAACACTGATGTTCCTGCAGGTGATTTGGGTGTTGGAGCAAAAGAAGTTGGTTATCTCTATGGTCATTATAAAAAATTAGCAAATGTATCAAATGGAACATTTACTGGTAAAGGCTTTGATTATGGTGGTAGTTTAATTAGACCAGAGGCAACCGGATATGGAGTTTGTTATATTGCTGAATTTGCTTTAAATAAATATTTAGATAAATCACTAAATGGACAAAAAGTACTAATCTCAGGAAGTGGTAATGTTGGAATACATGCTGCTTTTAAAGCAAAAGAATTAGGAGCTATAATTGTTGGAATGTCTTCTATTACTGGAGTAATTGAGGACCAATCAGGAATTGATGTTGAATTAATTAGTAAAATTCAAACTAATAAATTAAGTTTCAAGCACCATTTAGAAACATATCCAGATGCAAAATACTATAGTAATCCTAGAGACCTTTGGAAAATAAAAGCTAATATTGCAATTCCATGTGCTAAAGAAAATGAAGTTTCGCTAACAGATGCTAAATTTATGATTGAAAATGGAGTTATTGCTTTAATAGAAGGTGCTAATAAACCTTCTGAAGTTGAAGTTTCTAAACTATTTGAAGAAAATAAATTAATTTTTATTCCAAGTAAAGCTGCTAATGCAGGTGGTGTTAGTGTTTCACTTCTTGAAATGAATCAAAATGCTAGTCATCTTCAGTGGGACAAAAATTTAGTTGATCAAAAATTAAAAGGCATCATGGAAAATATCTTTAATAACATTTATAATACTGCACTTAAAAATAATAATATTTATAATTTAACAAAGGCTGCAAATATTGCATCTTTTAAAAGATTATACAGTGCAATGAAACAATTAGGCGTATAAAATAAATAAACCAGACAAAATTAATTGTCTGGTTTAATTTTTTTAATAGTTACAAAATTCTCCACTACATTCAGTTTTTGGATTCTTACTTTCTTCTAAGATATGACTAATTATATTTTTAAGTTCTTGTTTGCTATAATATCCATTATAATTATGTTTGATATTAATTCTTAAATGAGGAACTTGAATAATACCTTTATATTTAGCATTTTCTTTATTTGAACTAATTTGCTTGTTGTAGCAACATGAATCAAGAACCTTTCTTGTCTCTGTTAAATCTAAATTGATTTTTTTAGCTACTTCTTCTAAAAACTTAACATCGTTAATCTTATTATTATTAACATATGCCTCATGGAAAACTAAAACATTAAATTCTTTAGCTAAATTATTCCATTTTGCAAGATGCGCTAGTTGATGAACATAGTCTGTATCATAAAAGCCTTGATCTACATAAGTCGGTATATTTTCATTAACAATTTTTATTAACTCTGGTATTTGTTTTAATTGATTATATAGTGGCTCATCAAGTTTATAACTACGATATAATAGATCATATTTTTCTAGTTTTAATTCATCGATTGCTTCTATTAAATTTTTATGCGTCAAATATGTTATTGGACATAAATAGTCAACCCAAAATTCTATTCTCATAATAACGCTCCTTCTTTTTTATCACATGTATATTAACATTAATTAATAGGTTAATTCAAGTAAAACACTAATTAAGAGATTATTTCATTAATTATGTTATTATTAAAGCCTTTTTGATATAACTTATTTTTAATAAACTGCTTTAACTCATAACCTTCTTTTTTATTTTGGTATTTCTTTAAAAGTTTTTCATATTCCTTAATTAATAAATCACGTTCATCAATTATAACATCTCTAAACTCTTTTTCGACAATACTAAAAATGAGGTCATTACTATATCCTTTATTAATTAATGATGTAGTTATTTTTTGCTTTAGCTGCTTTTTATTAAGTTTTTTATTTTTAATTATATTAGACTTAACAAATTTTTCAATTGCCTCATCTTCTTTAATATTTTCTAAAAATTCATTAATTAAATCTTTGTCTAATCCCTTATTTATTAACTTTCTTAAGACGACTTTTTTACCATCGTTTTTTGTTCTAAATTCTAGATAATTTTTAATATACATTTTATCATTTAAAAAATTATATTTTGTATATTTTAAAACAAGTTCATTAATTAACAAATCACTTGCATTATTATCCTTTAAATAGGTTTTCAGTTCATGTGTTGTTATTTGTTTCTTTAATTTATTTTTAGCAATTCTATCAAAATAATAGTACTCATTTTCTTTTATTATTTCAGTCCATTTATTAGTACTAATTTCCAATTTGTCAGTTATTTTATATTTATAAATAATCTCTTTTTCAATATTATATGAAACATAATTAAATTCAACTTCATAATAATACTTTAGTTTTTTGATTATCCTAATCATTTGCTAAAACCAATTCCAACCGATTCACTAGTCTTTGTAATAAAAGTAAATGCATTTGGATCATTTTCATGAATGATTGCTTTTAGATGGTATAACTGATTTTTAGAGATTGTACATATTATCATGTCTTTTTCAGTTTCACTAAATCCACCTGTAACATGTACTTTTGTTACACCACGGTTGATTTTTTTATATATTAAATCTTTTAGTAAATGATAGTCATTTGTCACAATAAATACTGTATAGCCACTTCTTCCTGTTAATAAAACCTTATCAACAATATAACCAGAAATAACAATTCCTAGTATTGCAAAAAATGTTAATTCAATATTTTTAGTATATACTAAGCCAAGTAGAACAATTAAACCATCAGCAATATAAATTGAGACTGAATTAGGTAATCTTAATTTATGATGTAATATTCTAACTACGACATCACTACCACCTGTTGTTGCATTGTTTTTAAAGACTAATCCAAGGCCTAATCCAGTTAATACTGCACCAAGGGTTGCGACAATAATAATTTTATTATCACCAGCAATTTGATCATATAAAATAGCTGGACTTACTTTAGTAAGAGATATTAAGAAGGTGAAAAATGGTAACATTAATGATCCATAAATTGTCTTATAGAACAATTCTTTTCCTAAGACTAACCCTCCAATTACTAATAGTACTAAATTAGCTGCAAAAATAAAAATACTAACACCAATTGGAGCAAGTTCAAATATACTTTTAATAATTAAAGATAGTCCTGTTACACCACCTGTTATTAAATTAGCTGGTTGATTGAAAAAATAAAATCCAACGGCAACTAAAAAAACACCAAGAGTTATTTGTAAGTATTCAATAACTTTTTCATTTTTAAACATCTTAACCCCTCGCTTTTAAATATGCACTAATAAAGTCTTGTAAGTCTCCATCCATAACATCATTAATTTGGCTTGTTTCATAGTTTGTTCTATGGTCTTTAACCATTTGATATGGGTGGAACACATAACTTCTAATTTGTGATCCCCAAGCAATATCTTTTAACTCACCTTTAATGTTAGCTAATTTTTCTTCTTTTTTTCTAATTTCTTCTTGAATTAATTTAGCTTTTAAAAGATTCATTGCTGTTTCTCTATTTTTTATTTGACTACGTTCATTTTGGCAACTAACAATAATATTAGTTGGAATATGCGTAATTCTAACGGCTGAATCGGTTGTATTAACTGACTGACCACCAGCACCACTTGAACGATAAACGTCAACTCTTAAATCTTCATCTTTTATTTCTACTGAGACACTATTATCAATTTCTGGCATAACTTCAACTGAAGCAAAAGATGTATGTCTTCTTGCGTTAGAATCAAACGGAGATATTCTTACTAAGCGATGAACCCCTCGTTCTGCTTTTAAATAACCATATGCATAATCACCTTTTACAAGCATAGTAACAGACTTAATTCCAGCTTCTTCACCTTGCTGATAATCAAGGATTTCCATCTTATATTTCATATTGTTAGCATATCTTTGATACATTCTAAAAATCATTAAAGCCCAGTCCATAGCTTCAGTTCCACCAGCACCAGCATGAATTTCTAAAATTGCATTATTAGTATCATATTCATCACTTAATAAAATTTCAATTGAAAAATCATCAATTACTTTTTCCAAGTTTGATAAGTCTTCTTCTAAAATTTCCCATTCTTCAGTTCTTTCTTCACTAATCTCTAGCCAGTCTTTAACACTGTCTAAATCTTTTTCTAACTTTTCAATTTTTTCAATTTTTTCACTTAGTAAATTAGCTTCCTTAGTAACTTTAGTTGCACTATCTGAGTCATTCCAAAAAGTTGGACTTTGCATAATATTATTTAATTCATCAAGTCTCACCTTTAATTCAGATGGTGCAATTTTATTATTTAAATCACTAACTTGTTTTGTTAATTTTTCAATTAACCTATTTACTTCAAATTTTTCCATATAAAAAACTCCTTATTGCCAAGGAGCTCTTCTACCCCTTATTTTTTGTTTTTTGGCTTTTTTAGGCTTGTCTGAGCCTTCATTTGTTGCAGTATTTTTAACTACTGCTTCTCTTTTTACATTATATTCAATATTTGCTTTTAAAACATATTTTGTGACATCTCTTGAAATATTACTAATTAATTCTTCAAATAATCTATATCCTTCTTTTTGATAAATAACTAAAGGATTTTGTTGACCATATGCTTGTAAGACAACTCCTTGTCTTAATTCGCTCATTGTATCAATGTGATTCATCCAGTATGTATCAATAATTCTTAACATTATAACTTTTAAAAACTCAACAAATACTTCTTCTGGTATTTGTGTCTTTTTATTATTAATTTCAAAATTAGCTAATTCTTTTAAATATTCAATTACGCCTTCTTCATCTTTTTCTTTTAATGTTTCTAAATCAATTGTATTTGTTCTATAAATTGGACCATTAAAATGTTTATATAATCCTTCATAGTCAATTTCTGTTTTTCTGCCTGATTGATCAATATACATACTTGCATCATCTTCAATGCTTCTAAATAACATATTTAAGGCTTGTTCTTCAATATTTGATTCTGTTAAAACGTCCATACGTTCTTTATAAATAATTTCACGGTGCATTCTTAACACATCATCATATTTCAAAACATTTTTACGTGATTCAAAGTTATTTCCTTCAATTCTTTTTTGTGCTCCAGCAACAAACCTTGAAAACATTTTTGATTCAACTGGTGAGTTCTTATCTTCATTTAAGTTTTGTAATAACTGAATTCTCTTCTTAAAAGTCTCGCCACCAAATCTAACCATTAATTCATCTTCAGCTGATAAATAAAATCTTGAGAACCCTGGATCACCTTGACGTCCAGCACGACCTCTTAACTGATTATCAATTCTTCTTGATTCATGTCTTTCGCTACCTAAAACTGCAAGTCCACCTAGTGCGACTACACCTTCACCTAACTTAATGTCAGTCCCACGACCAGCCATGTTGGTTGCGATTGTAACAGAGCCCATACGACCAGCTTTTTCAACAATTTCAGCTTCTCTTAAATGATTCTTAGCATTTAAAACTTCATGTGGAATTCTTCTTTTTCTAAGTTCTACCGATAAGAATTCACTTGTTTCAACAGCAATAGTACCAACTAATACTGGTTGTCCTAGTTTATGTCTTGCTTCAACATCATCTAATAATGCATTATATTTTGCTTCTGCTGTAGCATAAATAAAATCTGGTGCATCTATTCTAATAACAGGTTCATTTGTTGGAATAACAATAACGTCCATGTTATAAATTTCATTAAACTCTTCTTCTTCAGTTTTAGCAGTACCAGTCATACCTGATAGTTTTGAGTACATTCTAAAGAAGTTTTGGTAAGTAATAGTTGCAACAGTAATAGTTTCTTTTTTAATTTCTACACCTTCTTTAGCTTCAATTGCTTGGTGTAATCCTTCACTAAACTGTCTACCATGTAAAATACGACCTGTAAATTGGTCAACGATTAATACTTCGTTATTATCAACTACATACTCTTTATCTCTTTGTAAAATATAATTAGCTCTTAAGGCATTATTAATACCATGAACAATTGACACATTATTTAAATCATAAATGTTTTCAACATTGAAAAAAGACTCCGCTTTATTAATACCACTAGGAGTTAACTCAATTGTTTGTGATTCAACATCTATTTCATAATCATCTTCTAAAAGACTTTTTACATATCTATCAACACGTTCATATAGTCCACCATTATTCTTTGCTCCACCAGAAATAATAAGAGGAGTTCTCGCCTCATCAACTAAGATTGAGTCAACTTCGTCAATAATTGCAAACTTTAATCCGCGTTTAGCAACAATATCATTAGCATATAATGCCATATGATCTCTTAAATAGTCAAAACCTAATTCACTATTAGTTGAATACATAATATCGCAATCATATGCTTCTTGTTTTTGTTTTTGTGTTAACTCACGAATATTTAAGCCCACTGTTAACCCAAGAAATCTGAATAAATCACCAATTTCTCCCTCAACTTCTCTTCTTGCAAGGTATTCGTTAACTGTAACAATATGAACACCTTCATTTGTTAAAGCATTTAAGTATGCTGGCATAACAGCAGTTAAAGTTTTACCTTCACCAGTCTTCATTTCAGCAATATTACCACCATGAATTGCAACAGCCCCTAATATTTGTACAAAATATGGTTTCATTCCTGTAACTCTGGTTGATGCTTCTCTAACAACAGCATAAGCTTCAACTTGTAGACTATCTAAACTTTCCCCATTTTGATATCTTTCTTTAAACTCATTTGTTTTTTCTTTTAATTCTAAATCAGTTAGTTTTTGCATTTCTTCGTCTAGTGCAAAAACATTTTTAGCAATTATATTTGCTTCTTTTAATACTTTTCTCGTTGGATCAAACCACTTTTTAAACATGAAATCACTTCCTTTTATCTCTATAATAATACTATAATAGAGTTATTTTTTCAAGACAAAACTAATATTACCATATTTTACACATGAAAATAAAAAAAGTAGTTAGTAAAATATTTAATTAAAAATATTCAACTAAATCTACTTTTGTAATTTTTGCTATTATATTGTAAGGAAAACTTCTAATATGGCTATTAAAACTTGCTGCATAATTATTGTAAATATTTATTGCTGCTTCAATATTTTCCAAATAAAACAAAGCTTTTTTTCGGTAATTTATAACTTCGTCACTTATTTTTATACTGCTATTTTCCTCTAAAAAATATTTAAAATTATTATAATCGTTGCTCAACATTAAACTGAATTCACGCATATCATTAATACTTGGATGAGATTTTAAACTTACAGAAGTCTTTACTACTTCTTCATTTAATAAAAAATTAATTTCATTTAAATATCTATTTGTTTGATTAAGTAAGGATTCTAATTCAACTTCACTATTAAATATTTGTTCTTTATTAACTTTAATAATTTTATAGATAATAAAAGACCATAATAGTAAAATTAGTGAAAAGATTACTATTCCAATTAAAACATATAAGTAAATCATTTAACAAGTTCCTTAAAAACTTCAAGATCATCAAGTTTTTCCCATTTTTGGTCTAATGCATTAACCCCGAAATGACCATAAGATGATGTATTCTTAAATACTGGTTTTTGTAACTCTAACTTTTTAATGATTGCTTTGGGTCTTAAATCAAAATTGTCTTTAATTACTTTGTAGATTAATTCTTTTTCTACTTTTTCAGTATTAAAAGTTTCAATAAATAAACTAACAGGTTCAGCCTTACCAATTGCATATGCAACTTGTAATTCAACTTTGTTTGCAAGATTTGCAGCAACTATATGTTTTGCTAAATATCTAAGCATATAGGCAGCACTTCTATCAACTTTACTTGCATCTTTACCACTAAATGCACCACCACCATGTCTTGCGTATCCACCATATGAATCAACAATTATTTTTCTACCTGTAAGACCACTATCAGCAGCAGGTCCACCTAAGATAAAGCTTCCTGTTGGATTAATTAAAATCTTGGTGTTTTTATCTAATAAGCCATTTTTTATTACTTCATTAATTACATGTTTAGTTAATGCTTCTCTTAATGTTTCTTGGGTGTGTGATGGATCATGCTGTGTTGAGATAACTATTGTATCAATTCTAACTGGATTATTGTTACTATCATATTCGATTGTAACTTGAGTCTTACCATCCGGTCTAAGACCGCTTATAATGTTTTTTTCTCTAACTTCTGTTAGTCTAAGTGATAACTTATGTGCTAAATCAATAGCAAGTGGCATTAAACTATCAGTTTCATTAGATGCATAACCAAACATAATTCCTTGGTCACCAGCCCCTTGATCTAAGTCTTCTTTATCAACACCCATAGCAATCTCACTTGATTGTTTTGATAACTCAACTTGAATTGAAACGTTTGATGCATTAAATCCTAATTCATCAGAATTATAGCCAATCTCTTTTATTGTTTCTCTAACGATTGCTTCATAATCAAGATTAGCATTTGTTGTTATTTCACCAAACACTAATACTAAGTTATTTTTAACTGCTGTTTCACAGGCTACTCTTGAGTTTTTATCTTGTGCTAAAGCACTGTCTAAGATGCTATCGCTTATTCTATCAGCTACTTTATCTGGATGTCCTTTTGTAACTGATTCACTACTAAATAAATAATTCATTTTTATACTCCTTTTTAAAAAAAACACTATCATAAGGATAGTGTCTTACTTTTCCTTATTGTTGGGTTTCCCCCTTGTGAAGGCACCTAATTAAATAGGTTGCCGCTACTTCAAAGCTCACGAAGCTCCATAGCTCTTAATAAGTTAATATTAATTTCTTTATTATTATATCACAACTTTTATTCTTGTCAATTATAGACTATTGTAAAGTTCTTCTATTTCATGATTGAATTTTATAAAACGATTAATTAGTTCATAATTAAAGTACATTCCAAGTTTTTCTTCAAGTTGGTCTACCGCCATCTTATGGTTATATGGCCTCTTATAATCTTCAGGTTTTCTAAGTATTAGATAAAGGTCTGAAAGTAGTATAATTTGTGATCTTAAACTTTTATGATTTTCAATAATTAACTTCATCATATTATCATTTAGACTACCAAAAGTAATAGCTCTAATTATTTTTTCACTGACTTGAGCAAGTTCGATTCGTTCAACAATTAAAACACCCATTTTTGTTTTTTCTTTTAATTTATCATAAATTTTATCATCATATGCACTCTTTGCAAGTGAAGCAAAACCTCTAATATCATCGTTTTTTAGTGATATTATCGCAAACTCTCCTAACTCTTTTATTTCATCTTTATCCATACTTACTAATGACGCTATTTTTGATGCCATTTTTTGAACGTTATAGGAATGTTCAACATTAATAGAAATATATGAGTTATTAAAAACTGCATTAAATAAGTTTCCAACGATTAATGAAAAATCGTCTTGAACTTGTCTTCTCTTAATTAATTCTTTTTTTCTTTCTTCTTGCATATATTGTCCAATAGAAACAATAACAATAACTACTAAGAAAAAAAGTGAGAAAACAACGGTTCTTAATATTAAATCCCAAAACTGATCAGTTGTTGTAAAGTATTTAAAAAACCCCATCATTGTAAAGCCTTGTGCAACATCTACTATTTTATAAGTCCAAACAATGTGGATAAATGTTAAAATAATTAACAAAAATAAATATGAATTTGCAAGTAATCTTTTATCTTGATAAAGTGAAATTAAAACAATAGCATAATAAATCAGTACATACGCAACCGTTTCAAAACTACTTAAATTGTATAACTTAACATAAATTAATACGGCTGAAAAGAAAATATAAAGTGATGCTACATACATCGCTATTTGCTGTTTTGTTTCATCGTTTTTATCTAGATTAATTAAAATTTTAAGAAGCTTATTTATCCCAAAAGTAATTGGAAATGAAACTACTGTAATAATCCAGTCAGTAGTTTTACCACTTGTTACTGATAATAGAAAAAGTAAAATTGTATAGAAGATATTTGAAACAAAGACAATATTTTTTATAACAACATTTCTGCGGTGTAAAACCTCAGTATCATTAGTAATATCTATTCCTTGTTCAAAACCAAAAAACTTAGCAAAAATACTACTGCTAATTTTTTGATACCACTTTACTTTTCTTACCTCATCTTCTTGCACAAAATCACCTTTTATTTAATGTCATCCTCAAAATCAAAAATACTTAATTTTTGATAGCTATCATCTACTAATGCTAATTCTTCATTAATAACTTGAGCAACTCTTGTTGATGCTGCAGCAGCAATTGCTCCGACTATATCATCTAAGAATGTATGACAAACCCCTTCTTTTTTTCCTTCTTCATTTAATTTATTAATAACACCAACTTTGTTAACATCAATATCACCAAAGTTTGTTTGACCGATTGTTCCGTATAGTCCTGATAAATCTAGGCCGAGAGTTTCATCAATTCCAAACAGTCCTAAATCATCATGTAATATCTCTTGCATTGGGCTACTAAAGGCCTTAGCTTCTACTAATCTATCAAGGTCTGCTGCTAATTGAACAAAGTGGAATGGGTCTCTTAATGACAATATTTTCTCAACTGATTTAATACACAAATCCATTGAAATATCTTTAGTATAACGCGATTGTTGCTTATGTGTAATCTCAGCAATAGATCTAACAGTTACACCACGTTGTTCTAAAACTTTAATATTCATTTGAAGCATTTCTTCTCTAGTAAATAATGTTCTACCTTTTTTCATAAATTACCTCTTTCTACGTAGTCTTTACTACTAATTAATTTTTGACCATTTAGGAAATCTTTGACATTCATTTTTTTCTTACCTGGAGCTTGTATTTCTAACACTTCAATAATATCAGTTTTGCTCTTAATTAAAAATGTGTTTTTGTCAATGAATATCTCCCCTGGGCTCATCTCTTTAATTATATCACTTTTTTTAATTTTATATAATTTATAGGTATTACCATTTATATTAATACTTCCTGCTGGTTCTGGTAATAGTCCTCTTAGTTTATTAATAACTTTAATACCATCATCATAGAAATTTAGAAATTCTTCTTCTCTTTTAATTGTATAGGCAAAGCTAACTCGACTTTCATCTTGTTTAACTCTTGGGTAGTTTCCATTTAATACTTTAATTAATAAATCGGCACCTAATAAAGCTAATCTTCCAGCAAGAGTTTCAAAATTATCATCCGCTTTTATTACTTCTTCACCTTGTAAAATAATATCACCAGCATCCATCTTAAATGCCATATCCATAATAGTAATTCCTGTTTTATCTAAACCATCAAATAAGGCATACTGGATTGGTGCACCACCACGATATTTAGGTAGTAGTGAGCCATGAACATTAATTGCTTTAATATTATCTAGTAGACTTTTTGGTAATATTTGACCGTATGCTGCTGTTACAATTAAATCTGCATTTAAGTTAATTAAGGTATTAACATCTTCCTTAATTTTTACTGGTTGTAAAACTTTTAAATTATGTTTTAATGCTAACTTTTTAACCGGTGAAAATACTATTTCTTTTTTTCTACCTTGTATTTTATCTGGCTGTGTAACAACCATTACTATATTAAATTTTTCAGCAATTAGTCTATCTAAAACTGTTGCTGCAAAATCTGGTGTACCCATAAATATGATATTTTTCATTTTTCCTCCTATATTGCATCAACAACATTTAAAAATGTTATTTTTGATTCGTTATATTTTTTTATTGTCTCTTGAATTAGTTCATAATCTATTTTTTTTGCTTTAATTGTAAGAACAAACCTGTAGTTCCCTCTTACATATTTAATATATGGTTCACTTGGACCAAGAATAACTTCAAAGGAATCACTTAATTCTTTTTTTATGCTAATTGCATCTTTATAACTATTTAAGTAAGATTCATTAGCAATAATAATTTGAACAACTTTGTAGAAAGGTTCATATTTTAAAGCTAGTCGATCTTTGATTGCTCTTTCATAAAATTCATCATATGACTTATTAACCATACTAATTGCATAATGATCAAGATTATAGCCCTGGATTACTGCCTCACCACTCATATGTCTACCACTTCTACCAACCATTTGGGTTAATAGGTTATAAGTTTCCTCATTCGCCAGATAAGTTGGGCTTTTAAGTTCTAAGTCTGCCATTAAAATACCAACTAGTGTTACTTTAGGAAAATCTAGTCCTTTTGAAATCATTTTAGTACCAACTAAAATATCATATTTATGTTCTAGAAAATCTGACCATATTTGTTCATGACTTCCCTTATATTTAGTTGAGTTTTGATCCATCTTTAAAACTCTTGCTTCAGGATATGTTTTTTTCACTCTATCATATACTTGATCTATCCCCATACCAATTTGGTCAATCTTTGTACTCTTACATGTATCACAAACTTTCTTAAATTCTTGTTTATGATCACAGTATGAACATTTAAGAAGATTTTCATCTTTATAATATGTTAAAGCAACATCACAACTAGGACACTTAGGTGTATATCCACAGTTTCTACATAAAACAAAATTGGCATAACCTTTTCTATTATATAAAAGAATTGTTTGTTCATTTTTGTTTAATCTATTTTTAATTTTTTCATTAAGTTCTTTAGAGAAAATTGAAACATTTCCTTCCCTTAATTCTTGTTTCATATCAACAAAACTTATTTTAGGTAAGCTTTGACTTGTTGCTCTATTTTTAAGTTCAAGTAATTTATATTCGTTATTCTTTGCATAATACATTGAACTAACTCTAGGTGTTGCACTTGCTAGTAATATGGGAATACTATGATATTTAGCCTTAATTTTTAAGATATCAATTGCATCATAATAAACATCGGACTTTTGCAAGTACGAAGAATCATGTTCCTCATCTACAATAATTAAACCTATATTATCAATCGGTAAGAAAACAGAACTTCTTGTTCCAACAATTAAACTTGCCTTACCGTCTAAAACTTGGTTCCATGCATCAAACCTTTCTCCTCTTGTAATATTACTATGGTAGTATGTCACATTACAAATATCTCTACTTTTTAAATAGTTTGCTGTTGGAGCAACTAAACTAATTTCGGGAACTAAGTATAATACAGTTTTATTACGTCTTATTACTTCTTTTAAGATATTAATATAGACTTCTGTCTTACCGGATCCTGTTATTCCACTTAATAAATATATATTATTTTTATCTAGGTTATTTGTAACTTCATCGTAAATTAATTGTTGTTCTTTATTTAATTTGTGCGAATCCACTAAATTTTTATTTTTATAACTAGCATTTCTAACTTCATTTATTTCTTTAATATATAAAACTTCATGTTTAATTAAAGTATTGATAGCACTAATGCTAAAACCAGCTTTTACAATATCACTTTTAATTAAGCCTTCATTCTCTTTTACATAATCGGTTAAATCTTTATAATTAATAGCCTTAGGATAATTTGCATCTTTGTTATAATAAATTGCACTAATTATTTTATCCTTTGCTCTTTTACTATATTCTCTTTTAACTTCAATAATATTTTCTTTAATTAGTTTTTTGATTAAAGAGTTATTATCTCTTAAATTTTTAGTATAAATTAATTCATTTGAATTACCAAATAACAAAGCTATACTTTCTTCAAGAAGTGACTTATCTTTAACTGTTAAAATTTGTTTATAGTCAATGAAGAGTTCATTTGGAACAATTGTTCTAATATTATCAATAAGTAGACTATTATTTGTTTTATTAATATAGTCTAAATAAAGAAATGATTCTTCTGTAATAGATGGTGTTATATCTAAAACTTCACTTATTTCTTTTAAGTTTAAATATGAACTATCAGTAACAATATCGATAACAAAGCCAAGTCTCATTAAATGACCAAAAGGGACATAAACTCTCATGCCCTTTTCGATTTCCAAATGTTTTGGAATTATATAGTCAAATAACATATCGACTTCTTTTGTTCTTAAATCTACTAACACTTTTGCTATCAAAATATCACCTTAATTTTATTATAAACTTAAAAGAAAAAAGTAACAAGAGTTACTTTATTTCTTTCAATAATTTATCGATATGATTACCATATGCTAAAGCTTCATCATATAAGAAGTTTAGTTCAGGAATCTTTCTAATGTTTTTAATTTTTTTAGCTAATTCCATTCTAATTTGACCATTAGCTTTGTTTAATTCATTTTCTGCTAATTCTAATATTTTCTCATCATCACTTAAGATTGTATAATAGATTTTAGCAACCAATAAATCTTTAGTTACTTTTACTTCAGTTAAATTGATATATCCTACTTTTTCATTATTAATCGCTTTATTAACAATTGGTGCTAATTCTCTTTGGATTAAACTTGATAATCTTTCTGTAGTAATTGACATTTTATTTTACCTCAATTTCTTTCATTTCTGAGATTTCGATATTATCGCCAACTTTAATATCATTATAGTTTTCTATTGAAAGTCCACATTCATAACCACTCTTAACTTCTTTAGCGTCATCTTTAAAACGTTTAAGTGATGCAAGCTTACCTTCATAAACTACTATTCCATCTCTAACAACACGAATCAAACTATCTCTTTTCACTATACCGTCTGTTACAAAACAACCAGCTATAGTACCAATTTTTGAAACTTTGAATGTTTCTCTAACTTCAACGTTACCAATAACAACTTCTTCAAATTCAGGTTCTAACATTCCTTTTAAAGCTTTTTCAATATCTTCAGCTACACGGTAAATAACATTGTATAATCTGATTTCAACATTTTCATCTTCAGCAACTTTTCTAACGTTTGCTGTTGGTCTAACGTTAAAACCAATAACGATTGCATTTGATGCATTTGCTAGACTAATATCATTTTCACTAATTGCACCAACACTTGCACGAACAATATTTACTTCAAGACCTTTAATATCAATTAAGCCTAGAACACTTCTTAATGCCTCAATTGAGCCTTGAACGTCTGCTTTGATTAACAGATTAAGTTCTCTATGTTCATCCGACATTTGATCAAACATTTTATCAAGTGATGCTTTAATTTGTTTTTGTTCGCCTTCACGTTCAATGCTTGCACGTTGTTCTGCAATTTGTCTTGTTGTTCTTTCATCTGCAAATACCATGAAGATATCTCCGGCTTGAGGAACATCATTTAAACCTGTAATTTCTATCGCTCCTGAAGGATAAACTTCAGTATGTCTTTTTCCTAAATCATCTTGCATTGTTCTAATCTTACCGTATGTTTTACCTACTACGATATTATCACCAACTCTTAGTGTTCCACTTTGCACGATTAATGTTGCAACAGGTCCTCTACCCTTATCAAGTTTAGCCTCAATAACTGTACCTCTTGCTTCACGATTTGGGTTTGCTTTATATTCACCAATTTCGGTTACTAAATCAATAACGTCTAATAGCTTATCAATCCCTTTATTTTTAAGGGCTGAAATTTGGATAAATGGAATATCTCCACCCCATTCTTCAGGAAGCAATCCATGATTTGATAATTCAGTCATTACATGATCTGGATTTGCGGTTGGTTTATCCATTTTATTAACTGCAACAATAATTGTTGCTTTTGCTGCTTTAGCATGATCTAAGGCTTCAAGTGTTTGAGGCATTACTCCATCATCTGCTGCTACAACTAAAATTACGATATCTGTTACACCAACACCTCTTTTACGCATTTCAGTAAATGCCGCGTGTCCTGGAGTATCAATAAAAGTAATCTTTTTACCATTTCTATCAACTTGGTATGCCCCAATGTGTTGAGTAATACCACCATGTTCTCCTGCTGTAACTCTTGTTTTTCTAATAACATCTAATAATGTAGTTTTACCATGATCAACGTGTCCCATTACGGTAACAACAGCTGGTCTTAGTTCTAAATCTTTAGCATCATCTTCAACTACAAACTCATCATATCTAACTACGTCTGTAATAACTTCATCTTTAACTTCAAAACCTAATTCCATTGCAATTAATTCTACTGTTTCACGGTCTAATGCAACATTAACACTTGCCATAATACCTAATTGCATTAAGTTTTTAATAACTACTGCATTTGAAACTCCAAGTCCTTGTGCTAATTCAGGAACAGTCATTCCTGATTTAAAGATAACTACTTTTTCACCGGCCGGGCTATCTTTTTTACTTGGATGGTTTTGTCTTTTAACAAACTGATTTTTTACTTTTTTATTATTTTTGGCCATCTAATTCACTTCCTTCTCTAGCTTTAGCATTTTATTACTAAAACCAATATCAATAATACCAACTACCATGATATTATTTTTTCCTATTGCATTTGATAGTGCTATAGAATCATATAATTCAATTACTTTAGTATCATAAGTTTTGCACTTATCATATACTAATTTTTTTGTATTATCTGATGCATTAGTAGCTAATAACACTAACTTTACTTTTTTGCTTCTAACACCGTTTATTGTTATTTCAGTTCCACTAGTAATTTTTCTTGCTCTTGCTGCAAGCCCCAATAAATTAATCATTTATCAGACTTTCAAGTTCTAAGTATATTTCTTCTGGAACAGAAACTTCTAATTTACGGTCTAAAGCCTTATTTTTTCTTGCTAAATTTATTACTTCACGTGATAACTTTAAGTATGCTCCACGTCCTGGTGCTTTACCTTTTAAGTCAACACTTACCAAACCTTCCTTAGTCGCACATACTCTTACCAATTCTTTTTTCGGTAAAACTTCCTTAGTAACAACACAAGTGCGCATTGGTATCTTTTTGACCTTCATATTAATACAAGATTCCTTCTTCATTTGCCATTGCTTCAGATTTAATATCAATACTCCAACCTGTTGCTAGTACTGCAAGTTTAACGTTTTGACCTGCCTTACCAATTGCAAGAGATAATTGATCGTTTGGTACGATTGCTAAGGCTGTTTTATCTTTTGGATTAATTTTTGTTACAGCAATAACATCTGATGGTTGAAGTGCATTTTCAATTAATTCACGTTCGTTATCGCTCCATCTAAATAAATCGATTTTTTCGCCTGATAATGCTTGAACAATTTCTCTAATTCTTGTTCCGCCTTCACCAATACATGAACCGATTGGATCAACAGATGGATCATTTGATCTAACTCCAACTTTTGATCTCTCGCCAGGAGCACGGCTGATTCCAACAATTTCAACAGTCTTGTCTTTGATTTCAGGAATAAATAATTCCATTAATTTTTCTACTAAATTTTTATCTTTTCTTGTAACAAAGATTTTTGGTCCTTTTGATTTAGACTCAACCTTTGAAACATAAACATAAACAAATGCATTAGGATGTAGGTGATCTTTTTCTAAAACTTCTGTTTTAGGTAGAATTGTCATTTCTTTTCCTAAGTCAACTTTATACATTAAAGGTGTTTCTTCGATTATTCTTGCTTTAATCATTTGTCCTTCTTTATCTTTAAAGAATTCATATAAATTTGATTTTGTATGTGATAATAAAACATCTTTATATCTTTGTTTCATATCACGCATACCAAAGTGACTAAAGTCTTCTGGTTTTACTTCAATTTCTAAGATTTCACCAACCTTAGCTTTATTGCTTAACTTTAATGCTTCATCTAGTAATAAAACACTATATGTTTTTTCGCCACCAATTTCAATTTCATCAATTACAAGGTATTGTCTAAAAACTTTAAGTTTGTTTTTTACTTCATCAAAGTCAACACGGCATGTGTTTACTTGATGTGTTCTTTTACATCCTGCAATTAATCCTTCTTTTAGTGCTTCTAAAACTTGATTCTCGGACAAACTCATTGATTCAGCTACTTCTTTGATTTCGCCTAAAATATCTTGTTTTGCCATTTTGTTTCCTCCTATATTTTGACTCTTGTTCCTATATTTAGGACATCGTCATATTCAATTTTTATTTTTCTAAACTGACCCTTATTATTGTACTCAATTGTAATTGTTTTATCTTCAACACTTAATATTGTACCTAGGATCTTTTCTTTGCTTGTTTCAGCATACACAAAACTATTTATATGTTCTTTTACTTCTTCTAGACTATTTAATAAATATTCTGCACCAACCGATGATAATTCTAAGAAATAATCATCGTCAATATCACCATCTGATAAAACATCAAATAATTTTCTATGAATTTCTTCTAATAAATCTGTTGTAATATCTTTCCCTTTTAATAAAATTTCTAGTATCTTTTCACCAAATTCTTTTTTAGTTTTAATACTTGAGATTTCTAAAGGGTATGATGTTAAAATATCTTCTAATTTTTGTTTTACTACTTCTATTCTCATAAACACCTCTTTATATATCAATTATATATTATATCATTTTTTGTTATTTTTAACAATCTGATAATGCTTAATAATATATTATTAAAAAAACTAAAGACTCTAACCAGTAGTTCCTTAGTTTCTTTTAGCTATTGTTCCTTAGCTTTTCTTCTTTCAAATTCAGAAATCTCTTGTGCATGAACTTCAATTTGAGCATTAATCTTTTTTAGTTCTTTTTTAATCTTTCTCACATTAAAAAAACCTTTTGTGCTTTTTAGTTCATTTTCTTTTTCTGTCATTTCTTTACTAAGTTCTTCTACTCTTCTTAAATTAAATTCATGTTTGTTATCACTTATATGCTTATTCATCCTAATACCTCCCTTTATTTATCTTTATTTTAACATTTATTTATAGTTTATTCAATTAAAAAGTTTTGCGAATGGTTTGCAAAAATAAAACTCTGTGTTATAATTATTTTGCTTTCAAGGAGGATTTTATGTATAAAAAAATTATAAAAATGATGTTAGTACTATTTTTAGTTTTAACACTTACTAGTTGCAACAAGAATAATACAGCTAAACCACTAATAGTAACTACACTTTTTCCACAATATGATATGGCGAAAAATATTGTTGGTGATAAATTTGATGTAGTACTTCTTCCAAATCCTGGTTCTGAGATTCATGATTTTGAACCTACAAGTAGACAAATATCAAGCATTAAAAAAAGTGATCTTTTTATTTTTTCAAGTTATGAGATTGATTCATGGTTAAACAATAATGCTTATAGAGTTAGTGGTGATAAAACTGTTGTATTAAATTTAAGTACCTATCTTGATTTAGAACATGAAGAAGAACATGAACATGACGAACATGAACATGAACATAAGCACGATCACAATCATGATCATGGTGACCTTCATTACTGGACTGATACTACTGTTTATCTTGAACTACTAGAAGTTGTTAGTAATCTGATTGCTGAGATTGATTATATCAATAAGGATTACTACTTATTAAATGCGAAAAATTATAGTGAAAAAATTCTTACCCTGCATAATAGTTTTTTAGATTTCTTAAATAAAACAGAAAATAAAAAAATATATTTCTCCGGACATAATGCACTTGATAGTTTTAGTAAGTTATACAATATAGAAATTACTGCTTTAGTTGATTCTATAAAACCAGATGCAGATATTACCTCTGTCCAAATTATTAAATTAATAAATGAAATTAAAGAAAATAATATCAACTACTTATTTACAGAAGAGTTAAGTGATCCTAAAGTTTCACAAACTATTAAAAATGAAGTAAAGAAAAAAAATCAAGATGTCACTCTTTTAGAACTACATGGGTATCATAACATTTCAAAAGAAGATAACAAAAACAATATTACATTTTATGACTTACTATCAAGAAATGTTAATAACTTAAAGGAGGCACTAAAATGAATTTAATTGAAGTATCAAACTTATCTTATAGCGTATCTAATCAAACCATTTTAAATGATATATCATTTACACTAAAAAAGGGTGAGTACTTAAATATCATTGGACCTAATGGTTCTGGTAAAACTACATTAGTTGAACTAATAACAAACTTAATTAAACCAACTGAAGGTACAATTAAAATAAATGAAACAAATATTGGTTATTTACCGCAAAAATTAAACTTGAAGAAAAATTTCCCAATTACTGTAAAAGAAGTAATTAAATCCGGGGTGTTAAATACTAAACTACTATCTGATGAAAATATTATGAAGTGGTTAAAGATGATGGGAATTGGTGAACTCTTAAATGAAAAAATGCATGTTTTATCCGGTGGGCAACAACAAAGAGTATTTATTATTAGAACACTAATTAATGAACCTAGTATATTAATTCTTGATGAGCCTACAAGTGCGCTTGACCCTGATTTTAGAGAAGGATTTAATATATTTTTAAAGTCCCTCTGTGAAAAGAAACAAATTACTATTATTAATGTTACTCATGATTTAAGTGAATTAAATTTAAAAAATACTAAAGTATTATATATCGATAAAGAAATAAAGTATTATGGTGATTCAATAAACTTCAAAGAATTAGAGCACGGAGGGGTAAGTCATGTTTGAGTTTTTTAGTTATAGTTTTGTTATTAATGCAATTTTAATCGCCTCAATAATTGCTGTTTCAAGTGCTTTACTAAGCCCTTTCTTAGTTTTAAATGAACAAGCTTTAATTGCTGATGGACTAGCTCATGTAGGTTTTACTGGGTTTGCTCTAGGAATAATTCTAATCAATGAACCCTTATTTATCAGCATCCCATTTGTCGTTATTGTTTCAGTTTTAATTAAATATTTAGCTAATAATAAAAATATTAATGGTGATGCTGCTCTTGGATTATTATCTACCATTTCACTTGCTATCGGATTAATTATTGTTCATAAATCTGATGGATTTAATCGTTCAATTCAAACGATGTTAGTGGGTAACTTATGGACGGTTTCAAATTTAGAACTTATTTTATCTTTTATAATATTAATATTAATTATTTCATTTGTAAGTTTTTATTACAAGAAACTTTTATTAATTACATTCGATTATAAATATGCAAAGTTTTTAAAGGTTAAAACAAATTTAATATCTTATTTACTTTCCATTTTAACTGCACTTTTAATTACAATTGGGGTAAAAGCAATCGGAACATTATTAATCTCATCATTTGTAATTTTTCCTGTAATAATTGGAATGCAATTTAAAAAAGGGTTTTTCCATACATTATTACTAGGTGTTATAGCGTCCATTATAGCGGTATTGATTGGAATAATTTTTGCTCACACTGTTGATATTCCTGCTGGTTCTAGCATTATCTTAGTGTATACAATAATTTTATTTGTTTCAATGTTTTTAAAAAAGTTTATTAAAGGAGGAAGTTTCCGTGCTTAGATTAACATCTCATAGAAAAAAAGTTTATGATATTTTAAACAATACCAACAAACCTTTAAGTTGCGAAATGATCTATGAAAAAGTAGAAAATGAAAATATTAATTTATCTACTATTTATCGTGCTATTGATTATTTTTTTGAAAATGACTTAGTACTAAAATTTCATTTCAATAATAAAAGTTATTATATTCTAAATCAAGATCATAACCACTCACATTACTTTATTTGTACAAATTGTCTTAAGATGGATAAAATTAAATGTAATATGAAAGATATAATAACTGAGTTAAAAGAAACAAAGAACTATCAAATTTTAAATCATGAAATGACTGTTTATGGTCTATGTGATTTATGTAGTAATTAAAATTTTCCTTTAATGGATAAAATATTTATAATAATACCTGATATTGCAGATATGATTAAAAGACTAATAAAGATAATTGATTTAAAATTAAGTCCGTTATCACCTGAAAAAGAAAAAGCTAAAAAAGCTGCCATATAAAAATATAAATTTACCTTATTTATTGTAAGGTATTTTTTATTTAAAATTATAACTTCATTTGATTTATCCCTACTATATCTAAATAAAACAAATAAAAATAAACCAATAAAGATACCATAAAAGGCTAAATTAATATATTTATTATCAACTAACTCCTTTAAAATACTATTTAATGGTAATACTAAAAATAAGATAAAAACAAATATTTGAAGCTTAATTGCACGTTTTTGAATTTCCATTGCTGTCCTCCGGTTTTATTTATGTTATACTATCACTATGAGGTGATTTACTATGAGAAAAGGCTTATATGCAGGTACATTTGATCCACTTACACTTGGCCACTTAGATGTTATTAAAAGAGCTGCTAAACTTGTGGATGAACTTACAGTCTTAGTTGCAAACAATAATTTAAAACAACATCGCTTTACTAAAGAAGAAAGATTAGATATGGTTAGGAAAGTTGTTAAAGATATTCCTAATGTTAAAATCGATTCAACAGAGAGCCTAGTTGTTAGATATGCTAAAGAACATGGTATTGGCATGATGTTTAGAGGTCTTAGAAATATTCAGGATTATGAATATGAATATTCCCTTGCAAACTACAATACAAATATTGATCCTGATGTTGAGACGGTTTTATTATTTCCAACTAATAATATGCATTTCGTATCTTCTAGTTCTATTAAAGAATTAGTCTATCATGGTGTTGATATTAGTAGATATATTCCAAAAGAAAATATTAAACTAGTTGAAGATAGACTTAAGGCAAAATCTTAATACTTTTAAAAAAATCATAAAGCTGATTATCGTCGATGTGTGGTGCGATATAATCGGCTTTTTCTTTTAATTCTAAAAAGCCACTATTGCTCATAGCAATTCCAATATCTGCCATTTCAACCATCTGGATATCGTTATGACCATCACCAACAGCAATAAGTCTATAATCTTCTTCACCCTTTAATAGTTCTTTAATCGCAAGTGCCTTATTAGATTTTCTATCTACTAAGTCATAACCCTCTTTATGCCATGGATGAAGATCTAAATTTATTTGATTTTTTATACTATCCATATAATCTTTATCACTTGTAAAAAGCCATAACTGATAAACATCTTCACTCAAATAAATATCAGGTTTTACTTCTGGTTTTTTAATGTTAAAACTATTTATATTAATGTGCACTTGATCATTGTAAGTTGTTATATACTCATCAATCTTGCAGACAAAACCAACACTTATATCTTTTTTTTCTGCAAGTGAAATAACATTTTTAATTTCTTCTTTATTAATTGCATTATTATATACTAGTTCATTATTTTTATAAGCGATTGCTCCATTAATAAAAATTTTATAAGTAAAAAGGTCTAGTAAAGAACCTAACATTGAAACTTTAGCTTCATTTCTTCCGGTTGCTATACCTAAATACGTATTTGGAAGATTCGCTAGTTCCAATAATAATTTAACTGTTTGACCTGGAATTATTTGGTTTTTAGTACTATGAATTGTATTGTCTAAATCAAAAAAAATTATTGTCTTCATACTCCACCTCAAAAATAATTATATCATAAAAAGGTTTTTACTATCTTTTTATCTCTATTTATTATACAATATAATAAAGAATTATAGCACGGAGGGATTTAAGTGAAAAACACATTACTAAAAACCGATGAAATCGGAATTTTTTCATTAGGAGGTCTGGGCGAAGTTGGGAAAAACATGTATATTTATGAAATTAGTGATCAAATATACATTGTGGACTCCGGTATACTTTTCCCTGATGACAGGCTTTTAGGTATTGACTATGTAATACCTGATTATCAATATTTGATCGAAAACGAGGAAAGAATCGTTGGCCTTTTTATTACCCATGCCCATGAAGATCATATTGGTGGTATTCCATATTTACTAAGAAAGGTAAAAATACCTAAAATATATGCTGCAGGAATTGCAGTTGATATGATTGAGCATAAACTAGGTGAACACAAAGATGTGAAATCACCACAAATTGAAGTATTTAAAGCACATTACAAATATAACTTTAAAGATTTAGAAATGTCTTTTATTAGACTAAACCATTCTATTCCTGATATGTTTGGTATTGTTTTTAAAACTATTCATGGCAATGTTTTCCATACTGGAGACTTTAAAATTGACTTTACACCAGTTGGTCCACCAGCTGAGTATGACAAACTTGCTAAAATTGGAGCAGAGGGAGTTTTATGTCTCTTATCTGATTCTACTAATGCTGAGCGTGAAGGTTTAATTGAATCTGATACGAAGATTGGAAAATCAATTAATGAGTTATTCTCGAAAATTGAAGGTAGAATTATTATTGCTACTTTCTCATCTAATATGTACCGCGTTCAACAAATCATCGAAGCATCAATTAAAAATAATCGTAAAATTGCTGTCTTTGGTAGAAGTATGGAACGTGCAATTGAAGTTGGTAGACAGTCTGGTTATATTATTATTCCAAAAGGATTTTTACTAACCGAACAAGAAATCACAAAGGTTAAAGATAGTGAATTAACTATTATTGTTACAGGATCACAAGGTGAACCATTTGCTGCACTAAGTAGAATTGCTAATGGATCACATCGTCAGATTAAAGCACACAAGGGTGATACCGTAATCTTTTCTTCATCACCAATTCCAGGTAATCAAGAAGGCGTTAACAAGACTGTTAATAAATTATTCAGATTAGATGTTGAAGTTATTACTCACGGTCCACTTGCTGATACACATACATCAGGACACGGATCACAAAATGACTTAAAATTAATGTTATCATTAACAAGACCAAAATTCTTTATTCCAATGCATGGTGAGCATAGAATGCTTAAATACCATAAAAATCTTGCCGTAGACTGTGGAGTAAAACCTGAAAATATTTTAATTATGGATAATGGTGAAGTTGCTGCATTAACAAAAGATACTATTAGACTTGCTGGTAGTGTTCCTGCAGGAGATATTTATATCGACGGAACAGGAATTGGCGATATTGGTAGTGCTGTTATTAAAGAACGTAAAACTCTTTCTGAGGAAGGTTTGTTTGCAGTTATTATAACAATTGATTCTGCAAATAAAAAACTTATCTCAGAACCATCAATTGTTTCAAGAGGTTTCATCTATATGCGAGGAAATGAAGAAATAACCAAAGAATTTGCTCTTCTTGCTCATAAAGTAGCAAAAGAAGAGTTAAATAAAAAAATGTTTAATGAATTAAATATGAAACAAAGAATTATTGATACACTACAAGCTAAGATTCATGAGCTAACACTTAGAAATCCAGTAATTATTCCAATTGTTTCTGATTTGAAATCTAATTAATAAAAAAATAATGATCCAATTAAGGGTCATTATTTTTATTTTTAGTTAATTATAAATCAAGAGATAACTTATATCCTGTAGCAAGTAAACCAAGACCAGATAATACTAATGAGATTATTCCAAGTGTTGATAACTTAATTTGAATCTTAATTGCATTACCTATAATAGGTGTAAATGATACTTCTTTAATTACTAACATTAAGATAATGTTTAATAAGAATAATCCAACTGCAACTAGTGATCCTAATTTATTATTTAAAATACCATTAATAACTGCTGCACCTGCTGGAAGTAGCATTGCGATTACTAATAATAAATTAAAATTAAATGTTCCAAGTGTTACAGAAATAGCACCTGTTGTTTGCCATTTACCTCCAAAAGCAACCATTAATCCATTTAAATCTGAATTACTATTGTTATAATTTGTTGAAAATGCATTAAGTGTTAGTAAGAAACTTGCAGCAATTCCTAAAATAATAACAACAAAAGTTACGCCAAACTTCACATTTTGTTTATTTTTTTTGCTCATTTTCATTCCCCCTTTTTTATTTATTATATACTTCATTCTTCGAATATGCAATAAATGAATCAAAAACTTTTTTAGTTACCTTTGCATCATATGTTGCATCATGCACTTGTTCTTCTCTTTTTAAGGAGTATGTTTCATATGCTTTAAAAAGTCCTAAATCATTTGCAAGATTAAAATAATCTCTATGTAATTTGAGTAAATCAACAAAATCTTCTCTCTTAGTAATTGGTACTAAGCGATGAATCTCATATGCTAGATCTAGACTTAAAATATCATTTTTCCCCCAAACAACAATTTTTGGATTATATGTTTCTAGTATTTCTTTTAATTCTAAATAAAAATCTTTAAATAAAATATGATTGTTAATATATTCATCTTTATCAATACTTAAAAATCCTAGTGTTCTTGAACTTGGTGGATACTGAATTATTGTTTTTAAATAGTTGTCATTTTCAATAATTGTTTCACCCTTTTTATTAACTAATAAATATCCATATTGTAAAATTTCAACCTTAAAGTTCTTTTGTCTATATTTGGGTAGTGTCATTTCAAAATCAATGAATAAATAATGCTCATTTTTTTCTAAAAAGTTTAACATATCACTCTTAAGTTTACTGTGATTATAGAAATCTCTTTTTGTTTTTAAATCAGTTATCCTATTAAAATAAGCAACTTGATAACAAATTTTAGCATTTATTCTACGTTTATTTTTACCAATTTCAAAATCAACTAATAATCCTTTTCTTAAAGAATTTAAAAATATTTTATTTAGTCTGCTTGTTAAGTAGAAATATGTTTTTCTATTACCAATAATTACTGAGAAATATTTATCGTTATAGTTAACATCTTTAATTATCAGTTTCATTATTTAATACCTCTTTTAATTTATTTATTACTTTATCTGGAAGCCCAATTTCTTTTAACTGTTCAAAGCTTGCCGTCTTAATTTCATCCAAATCTTTAAAGCTTGCAAGAAGTGCTCTTTTTCGCTTTTCACCAAGACCTGTAATCTCATCTAATTTGCTGTTATAAGCCTTTTTATTTCTTTGTACCCTATGAGTGCTAATTGCATAACGGTGAACTTCTTCCGATAGTTTAAAGAGAAATTGATAGACTTTAGGATAGTCTTTTAGAATTATTTCTCTATCAATTGATACCATACTTTCAAGTTGGTGTTTATTATTCTTCTTAAGTCCTAATACTTTAATATCAAGATTTAAATTATCAATAACTTCTTTGGCAATTTTCACATGGCCAATTCCACCATCGACTAATATTAAGTCTGGTCTTTCTAAATTTTCCATTAAGATACGGTAATACCTACGATATATTACTTCTTGCAGTGCTTTATAATCATCATTTGTTGTAGTTTTTAAATTAAATTTACGATATAACTTTTTATTAAATTTATAGTCTTTAAAAACAATCATCGCAGAGATTGATGCGGTACCAAAGAGCTGTGAGTTATCAAACACTTCAATTAAGTTTAAATCATCAACATTAAGTAATGTTTTTAATTCACTTACCGCCTCTTCTTGTTTTTCTAATTTATTTTGATATAGTAAGAAATAATTCTCTAAGTCAAATTTTGCATTTTTATTAGCAAGCTCAACAATTTTTCGCTTATCACCAATTTTAGGTAAAAATGTAACATTTGAAAATGTTAAATCTTCATCACTAAACATCATATAGTCAAATAATATTTCATCTGGAAAATGACCTTGATAAAATTGATTAATATAACTTAGAATAAATTCTTTAGGATCTCCCACATACGAAAAAATTGTCTGGTGTTGATCAATTATTCTGCCACTTCGCATAAATAAGATTTGAAGCGCGATACTCTCATCATTATAATAACTACCAATAATATCACGGTCTTTGTAATCATTTAGACTTATAATTTGTTTCTCTGTTGTTGTTTTAATATGATTTAAGGTATCTCTAATTACAGCAGCCCTTTCAAACATCATTAAATTACTATAATCTAACATTGATTTTTCAAGTGCATTAGTTACTTCTTTAATATCACCTTTTAAAAACTTAGTAATTTTTGATACTTGGAGTTCATAGTTATTAGATGTGTCTGATTCAATACTTTTACCAATTTCTTCATAAAAATTAGGTATTTTTTCGATTTTTCCCATTGGGAATAGTAATTCAAGTAACCTTGCTGTTTCTCTTGCACTTTTGACATTAGGATAAGGACCAAATATTTTTCCTTTAACATTTTTAGTTCTTATTACTTTAATTACTGGTGGGATTGTTTTGGTAATTTCAATATAAGGATAAGTTTTATCATCCATAAAAACAACATTATATTTAGGTCTATGTTCTTTAATTAAGTTTAATTCTAAGATTAGCGATTCTTGTTCGCTATTTGTTAAGACTATTTCAAAATCATGTATTTCGCTAACTAATTTCGATGTTTTATAGTTATGAGCCCCAGTAAAATATGATTTAACTCTTTGTTTTAAGTTTTTTGCTTTTCCTACATATATTATCTTTGAATCTTTATTTTTCATTAAATAACAACCGGGATTATCAGGCAATAAACTTAGTTTTTCTTTAATTTTTGAAATCATCTATAAAACACCTCCTTTAATCAAATCTATCTTTAATTATATCATAAAAAAATAAAAGGGATTTGATCCCTTTTATTCAAATTCGATTTCTACTCGGTCTTTTAAAATTTCTTCAAGAGCAATTCCAATACTTTTTAAGCATTTAGCATCTTTGATATATAGTTCATCTCTTTCAATAATTTCTGCAACTTTACTTGCTGCATAAACTAACTTATATTTTGAATCTATTTTCTCTAGTAAATTATCAATTGAAGGGTAACGCATTCCATCTTTGTTTTTTTCCATTTTTTAATTCTCCTCTAACATCTTCATATAATTATGAATTGACCTTTCAGTCTTAGCATGCTCTGCTCTTATTATAGCAGCAATTCTGTCTGCTGCGTTATTTACATCATCATTTACCACAATGTAGTCATATTTGTGGGCTAATGTAAACTCACTATCCGCTTTTGCAATTCTTTCTCTAATCTTTTCTTCGCTTTCAGTTCCTCTACTTAAAAGTCTATTGTATAAAACTTTCTTTCCTGGTGGAACAATAAATATAAATACGGCATCTTTCATTTTTTTTCTAATTTGAAGAGCACCTTTAACTTCTATTTCAAGAATAACTTCTTTTCCTTCATCAAGTTGATCTTCAATTATATCTTTAGGGGTACCATAATAGTTCCCAACAAATTCAGCCCATTCTAAAAATTTATCTTCTTTTATTCTCTGTTCAAATTCTTCTCTTGATATGAAGTAATAATCTTCACCATTTACTTCACCAACTCTTGGTTCTCTTGTCGTCATTGATATTGAGTAAAAATATTTATGATCTTTCTGTTCAAAAAGTGCGCGCCTAACAGTTCCTTTACCTACTCCTGATGGACCTGACATTACTACCAATAATCCTCTTTCATTAAGTTTCATTTGTTTCACCTCGCCTTTTCATCCATTTTCATTATTATATATTATATATCTTTATTATTAAAGTGTAAAGGCTTATATATCATTTGTGGTATAATTTATTTGGTGATAATGTGGCAATAGATGGTTTTTTCATTAAAAATTTAATAAATGAAACAAATGATGTTTTATTAAACAATCGCTTAGAACAAATAAAAATGATTTCAAATGATACATTTTCGTTTGTCTTTTACTATATGCGTGAAAGAAACTACTTAAATATTAAATTAAATTCACCAAACGCATCATTTTTTCTTGGTGAAATAAAGTCAAATAGTGAACTTACTTCAAATTTCTTACAAACATTAAAAAGAAATTTAGAAGGTTATATTTTAACAAGTATAAAACAAGTAAATTTAGATAGAGTTATATTTTTTGAGTTTGAAGGAAATGACTTTTTACTTGGTAGAGTATCTAAAAGATTAGTCTTAGAATTAATGGGAAGATACAATAATCTTATTTTAGTTGATAGTGATAATACAATCATTGATGCCTACTTTAAAAATGTATCTCATACTTCTAGAACTATTGTTCCAAAACATATTTATGAATTATATCCAAATCATAAACGAAATTTAGATGAAATTGATTATAGTCTTGTAGATAGTGAAAGCTATTTAACAAAAAATTATATTGGTATTTCGCCAATTTTTAGTAAGTACTTATTTGAAAATAAACTTAATCCTTTTGATATTTTAGTTTCTCCTGTAAGAGATCTATCTACTAATAAGTTTTACTGGTTTAATTTATTTGAAAGTAAAAATTTAAAAACCTATCAAACATTATCAAATCTTTTGCTTGATTTATTTGACACTAAAGATGTATCAAATTCTAGATATCAAGATTTTGTTATTAAGTTATTAGCTTTTAATATAAAGAAAAAAAGTAACTTAGAAGAAAACTTAAAATCAAATATTGATAATTTAGTTTATGAAAATTATGGAAACTACATATTTTCATCAGGATTAAATCTAGGCTTAAAATACTCTGAGATAACTTCTTATGATGGAACTATCTTAAATCTAGATTCTTCAAAAACATTGAAGGAAAATGCTTTAGAATACTTTAAGCGTTATCAAAAATCTAAAAGATCAATTACCTTTCTTGAAGAACAAATTAATGATTTAACTAATCTTATCTCTCTATTAGAGCAAATAGAGTTTGATATAACTAATAATTTTGATTCTTATTCAATCGAACAACAATTAATCCCACTTGGCTTTAAGACAAAAAAGAAAACTCAAAAGCCTAAAAATAATAAGAAAATACTTGAAATTAAATACAATGATAATGTTTATTATGTCGGTAAAAACAATTTGGAAAATGAATATATTACTCATACATTAGGTAAGCCTAATGATCTTTGGTTCCATATTAAAGATCGACCAGGAAGCCATATTCTAATGAAAGGCGAGGTAAATGATTTCTCACTTAAACTAGGACTAATGATTGCTGCTTACTTCTCTAAAGAAAAAAATAATCCAGTTGTTACAATTAATTATACAGAAATCAAACATATTAGAAAAATTCCAAAACTACCTGGATATAAAGTAATTTTAAAACAATATAAATCAGAGAATATTAGAATTGATCATACCTTAATAAATCAAGTCTTACTAGCAAATGATTTGAAATAATCCTATAAAAGTTATAAGATAGATGTGTAAGAAAAATAGGAGGAAATATAAAATGAAATACGAATTACCAAAATTAGGTTATGCATTTGATGCATTAGAACCATTTATTGACGCAAAAACAATGGAAATACATTATACAAAACACCATCAAGCATATGTTAACAACTTAAATGCTGCTTTAGAAAAACATCCTGAATTTAAATTAGAATTAGTTGACTTCTTAACTGACTTAAATTTAGTTCCTGAAGATATTAGAAATGCAGTTAGAAATAATGGTGGCGGTCACTATAACCACACATTCTTCTGGACATTATTAAAAGTTAATAATGGTGCAGTTCCGAAAGGAAAATTAGCTAAAGCAATCGAAGAAACATTTGGTTCATTTGATAACTTTAAAGCAGAATTTGCAAAAGCAGCTACAACAAGATTTGGTAGTGGTTGGGCATGGTTAATCTTAAACAAAAATAATAAGTTAGAAGTTGTTTCAACTCCTAACCAAGATACACCTCTTGCTTTAGGTAAACCATTATTAGGTTTAGACGTATGGGAACACGCATACTACTTAAACTACCAAAATAGAAGACCAGACTATGTAAGTGCATTCTTCCAAATTGTAAACTGGGATGTAGTTGAACACTTATTTATAGGTAAATAATATAATAAATAGAAACCAAATAATGGTTTCTATTTTTTTATTAGTATTTAATTACTTTACCATAATATGCATTTTCAAGTATTTCTTTCATATCTTCTACCATTGGTAATCTAGGATTTGCTGGACTACATTGATCTTCATACGCAAGATATGCCAAATTTAAACTATTTGTCATAAATTCAGTTTCATCTAAATTTTGATCTTTAAAATTCATCTTTATGTTTAGCGACTCTGCTAAATTATAACAAGCATCAGCAAACATTAAAACTCCTTCACTAACATCTTTGGGATTTAAACCAATTGCTCTTGCCAGTTCATAGTATTTAACGTCAGCATGATAATAATTATACTTTGGCCATGTAGCAAGTTTCCCTTGTCTAACGCCATTATATCTAATTACATAAGGTAATAAAATCGCATTTATTCTACCATGTGCTATATCAAATAGTCCACCAACCTTATGAGCCATTGAGTGTGTTATTCCTAAGAAGGCATTACCAAATGCCATCCCTGCCATTGTAGATGCATTATGCATTTTTTCTCTCGCTTCAAAATCCGCTCCATTATCAAAGGCACGTTTTAAATATTTAAACACTAGTTTTATTGCACTAAGTGCAAGTGCGTCAGTATAATCACTAGCAAGTGTTGAAACATATGCTTCTACTGCATGTGTTAAAACATCCATTCCTGTATCAGCTGTTACAATTTTAGGCTGAGTTAGTGTTAATCCTGGATCAATTATCGCAACGGTAGGTGTAAGTGAATAATCAGCAAGTGGATATTTCTTGTTATCTTTTTTATCAGTAATAACAGCAAATGGTGTAACTTCACTACCTGTTCCAGAAGTTGTTGGAATACATACTAATTTAGACTTTTTACCTAATTCTGGATATCTAAAAGCACGTTTTCTAATATCCATAAATTTTTGTTTAAGATCATTAAAATCAACTTCTGGATTTTCATAAAATAACCACATTGCTTTTGCTGCATCCATTGGTGACCCACCACCAATCGCAATAATTGTATCTGGTTCAAAAGATTTCATTAATTCATAACCTTTATTTACTGTTTCAATTGAAGGATCTGGCTCTACATCACAAAATAACTGGATATCAACTTTATTTCTTCTTAAGTTTAATTGTTCTGTTACTTTATTTACAAACCCTAAATCAACCATTGTTCTATCAGTAATAATAATTACTCTAGATACATCCCTCATTTGTCTAACATACTCAATTGAGTTTTTTTCAAAATATATTTTTGATGGAACTTTAAACCACTGCATATTATTTTTTCTCTCCCCAATTTTTTTAATATTTAAAAGGTTAACGGCACTAACGTTATCACCTATAGAATTTTTCCCATAAGAACCACAACCAAGAGTTAATGAAGGAATAAAACTATTATAAACATTACCAATGCCACCAAAAGTTGCAGGAGAGTTAGAAATAATTCTAATAGCCTTTAATTTAATTCCAAATGAATTAATTACTTCTTCATTATTACTATGAATTACTGCACTATGACCAAGTCCATTAAACTCAACCATCTTTTCTGATAAACTAATACCGTGATCGGTTGATTTAGCCTTAATAATTGCAAGAACTGGTGATAGTTTTTCTCTTGTTAAAGGCTCACTTTCATTTACATCACTACATTCAACTGCAAGAATAACTGTTTTTTTAGGAACTATAAATCCTGCTTCGCTTGCAATTTTTTCGGCACTTGAGCCAACAATTTTGCCATTTAATGTTTTAGAATCTGGGAATAAAAGTTTTTCAAGCATCTTTTTTTCTTCATTATTTACAAAATATACACCAAAATCTTTAAATCTATTAACTGTTTTTTGATAAATTTCTTTATCAATTATACATGCTTGTTCTGATGCACAAACCATCCCATTATCAAATGATTTACTCATGATAATATCATTAACTGCTTGATTTATATTAGCAGTTTTTTCTATATATGCTGGAACATTACCTGCTCCTACTCCAAGTGCTGGTTTACCACATGAATATGCTTTTTTAACCATTTCATTGCCACCTGTTGCAAGGATAGTAGATATATCATTATGTTCCATTAACTCCTTTGTTTTATCAAGAGAGGGAACTTCAATCCACTGAATACAGTTTATTGGAGCACCTGCCTTAATTGCTGCCTCATAGACAATTTTTGCTGCCATTTTTGATGAATTTTGTGCACTTGGATGGAATGCAAAAATAATTGGATTTCTAGTTTTAAGTGCAATAAGTGATTTAAATATTGTTGTAGATGTCGGATTAGTTACAGGGGTAATACCTGCAACAACACCGACTGGTTCAGCCACTTCCTTAATTCCAGTAACTTTATCATCACTAATTATTCCAACTGTTTTTAGATGCCTTATATTATTAATTACATATTCTACAGCAAATAAATTCTTAGTTGCCTTGTCTTCAAAGACACCTCTTTTTGTTTCTTCAATTGCAAGTTTTGCTAACATACCATGTGCATCTAATGCACTAACTGAAACTTTACCAATGATATAGTCTATCTTTTCTTGATCAAGAAATAAAAAGTCTTCTAATGCCTTTTTACCTTTTTCAACTAAAAGATCTACCTCATTTAAAAATAAGTCTTTTTGTTCTTCCATATTTAATTTTCCCTTCGTTTTGTATTTGTTCTTTATACTTAAATAATATCAAAAAACATTACTATTACAAGACATTTTTTTTAGTAAACGTTTTAGCTTGTATTTGAAAATGTTTACATTAATTATAAATAATTAAAATAAAAAAATATTCTAAACTACAATGTAATTTAGAATATTTAATTTAATTATTTTATTCTGTTTCTATATTTGCATAATCTCCATCTTTTCTTAAATATACAATATTTGTTTTATTTGTATCAATATCTAAGTATACATAGAAATCATGTCCTGTTAATTCTAGTTGAAGGATTGCTTCATCTCTACTCATAGGTACTAACTCAATCTTTTTATTTTTAACAAGTGTTGCAGCTTTCATTTCTTTTTCAAGTGATTCAGCATCAAACTCTTGGCTAAAGACATCATTAACTCCTAATTTTTCTAAATGAGATTGTAACTTGCTGCGGTTTTTTCTAACCTGAGAAACAAGTTTATCGATTGATAAGTCAATTGCTGCATACATATCAGGATCTGACACTTCCGCTCTTACTAATTGCTCACTAGAATAAATTGTAACTTCTACCTTATGGTTATCCGGATACACTTTTGTAACAACTCTAATTTTACTAATTGTATCTTTACCAAATAGTTGTATAACCTTTGCTAGTTTCTTCTCTGTGAAGTTTTTGATTGCCTCAGTTGGCGTAAATCCATTTTTTCCAGTAATTTCAATCTTCATAATCATTCTCCTTTTCCATTTCGTTTTTTAAACAAATTAAATATATATCACTTAATTTTGTTGTTTTAATTATATTATAAACACCCTTATTAAAGGTATCAAAATACATAATAATTTGATTTTTGTTTGTTTTTAAATAATAAATATAATATGGTTTTAAAAAACTCATCATCGCCTCTGCTAAATCATAGTCTTCAAATATTGAATTAACAAATAATCTATAATCATCAATTGGTATAACGTCTAATCTATTAATCATTAAATGTTTTGTAAAACAATATTCACATATATGATCTTTTGGTGTTTTGAAGATATTTTTTATTGTTACTACTTTATTAATTAATTTATCACATACAAGACAGTACATATTATCACCTGTCTTATAATAGTAATATTATTTATTTTTTACTTTCAAGTATTATCTTATCGATTAAGTGAGCAGGAACTTCGTCATATCTAACAAATTCTCTAGTAAAACTTCCACTTCCTTGACTCATAGCTTTTAAGTCAATAACATATTTAGATACTTCAACTTCAGGAACTTCTGCTGTAATAATCTGGTAACCTTCCCCTTGATCCATTCCTAAAATTCTACCTCTACGTTTATTAATGTCGCCCATAACATCACCAACATATTCGTCCTTGATTGTGATAAGTAGTTTTAAGATTGGCTCTAAAATAGTTGGTGCTGCATTTGGAACAGCATTTCTAAATGCAAGTGATGCCGCTAACTTAAATGAAATTTCATTTGAATCAACATCATGATAAGAACCATCAAATAATGTTGCTGAAATATTAATAACTGGGTACCCAGCAAGTGGTCCTTTTTCAAAGTTTTCAATTAATCCTTTTTCAACTGCTGGGAAGTATCCTTTTGGAACAGCACCACCAACGACTTCTGAATCAAAACTAAAACCTGTTTGATTTGGTTTAAATCTTATGAAAACATGACCAAATTGTCCTGCTCCCCCAGATTGTTTTTTATGTTTACCTTCACCTACAGCTTCTTTTTTAATTGTTTCTCTATAACTAATCTTTTGATCAATTACTTCAACATCAACTTTATAAGTATTTTTTAGTTTATCAATAACATAAGTTAGATGAGTCATTCCTTGACCACCAATTAAAAGTTGTGAAGTTTCTTTATTTCTTCTTATCTCAAGTGTTGGATCTTCTAAAATTATTTTTTGTAATGCAGTTGAAATCTTATCTTCATCATTTCTGTTTTTAGGTTCAATTGCTAAATAGATAACCGGTGTTGCGTGACTAACTGGCATATATTTAATTGGTGATTTAGGATCTGAAATAGTCTCACCTGTTTTTAGTTCTAATTTAGATACTGCACAAATATCACCAGCGTGGAACAACTCGTTACTGATTTGTTCCTTACCACGCATAGTAAATAAGTTATTTACTTTATAGTTTTCACCAGTATTTGTATCAGTAATTTCAACCCCATTTTTTAAGACTCCTGAATTTATTTTAACAAGATTGATTGTCCCAAGGAATGGGTCAACAATTGTTTTAAAAATATATCCAGAAAAAGGCTCTTCATCTGTAGTTCTTCTTGTTTCTTCTAAATTAGTATTTACATTAATTCCTTTTAGTGGAGCAAGCTCATTTGGTGCTGGAAGAAAATCTACTAACATATCTAAAAGTGTTCTAACACCAACATTTTTGGTTGCACTACCAACTAAAACTGGAGTTAATTCACCATTAATAATACCTTCTCTTAACCCAATTTTCATTTTATCTTCAGGAATTGTCCCTGTTTCAAAATAAAGATCTAATAACTCTTCACTTGTTTCAGCAACACTTTCTGCAATCATATTTCTAAGTTCTTCTACCTTAGGTTTATTATCATCATAAACTTCAGCATCTCTAGATACAACACCATCGTAGATTCTTGCTTTATTTTCAATTACATTAACAAATCCATCAAACTTTTCGTTTTTACCGATTGGCCATGTAAGCGGAACAGCTTTTTTTCCTAACTTTTCCCTAATTTCTTCTAGCACATTAGCAAAGTTAATATTTGGTAAATCCATTTTATTAACATAAAGTACTGCTGGAATATGACGTTTTCTAATTTCACGCCAGACACGTTCTGTGCCAACTTCTACGCCTTTTAAAGCATCAATAACTATTACAGCTCCTTTAATTACTTCTAAAGCTTGATTTAAATCACCTACAAACTCATCTCCTCCAGGTAAATCTAGAAGATTTAGTTTATAATCTTTCCACTCAACTGGTAAAAGTGACATTGAATAGCTGCTCATCCTATTTTTTTCTTCAAATAAATAGTCAGAAACAGTATTCTTTCTCTCTACTTCACCTTTTGAGGTTGTAGCTCCTGTAGCAAAAAGAATTGATTCGGATAAACTTGTTTTGCCGGATCCTAGATGCCCAATAATTGCAATATTTCTTATCATCTTCGTTTGATAATCTTTCATTATATCCTCCTGTAATCGTTTTCATTAATTTATACTTTAATTATATCATGAAAATATGCGATGTGATATAATTTATTTATTTTTTAAAAGTGTTATAATAAAGAAGGTGATAACATGAATAAAACAGTTTTAAAATTAATCGAGGTTTACCAAGGCGATGTTTCAAGTAATTTAAATGGTAAATGTAGACATAATCCAACATGCTCAAACTATGCAAAAGAAGCTTTTGAAAACTATAACTTCTTTAAGGCATTTTTCTTATCAAGTAAAAGAATTCTTTCTTGTAATCCTTTATTTACTCCTAAGTATGATCCAGTAAAGAAGGTGAAAAAAGATGATTAAATACGCATTTTTAAAACTAAAAGAGCGAAAATACGTCATCCAATCAATTATTTTTATGATAATATTTACGGCTCTTTACTTTATTTTAGACTATTTAAATTATCGTGAAGCAACAATTAAGCCTGACTTACTATGGATAATAGTAAATAGTGTATTAAATATTATTATGGCTACTGCAAGTACATTATTAATGAGTTTAAGTACGGTTATGGTTGAACTTAAAAGTTCTGGTGAATCTATCTCAAATTTAGGATTTTTATCAGTTATATTTGGGATTTTCACTTATGGTTGTACAAGTTGTGTTGTTATATTTTTAAGTGCAGTAGGTATCTCATTTAGTCCAGCAATTTTTCCGTTTATTGATGTTTGGTATGGGATATTATATAAATTACTTTCATTAGTACTAATTGCACTTGGTTTATTTTTAGTACTTAGAAATATTGAAAAAGGAACTTGTAAAGTTAAATTAAAAAAATCTGGAAATTAATCCAGATTTTTTTTAATATGCCCTAGCAAACATTATTGTTTGTGTTGCTTTTTTATTTGTAACAGGACAAACTTCAGTAATTAATTCTGTATTTAGAATAACTCTTGCTGTTGCACCTGTATCTTCTTTAATTTGTAATTCTGCTTCTTCACCAGCAACACTCATTTTAACATAGCCACCATTTTCAAGATGAGCTTTGAATTCATCATATGTTTTTGCTGTATTAGTTTTTTCATTTACGTGTTTTTTAGCTTTTGCTAACATTTCTTCATGAATTTCATTTAACAATCTATCTACTTCACCTGAAACATTTTCTAATGCAACACTAATTTTTTCTCTAGTATTTCTCTTAACAATTGTTACAGTATTATTGGCTAAATCTCTTGGTCCCACTTCAATTCTTAGTGGAACACCCTTCATTTCATATTCACTAAATTTCCATCCTGGTGATTTATTTGAATCATCAAGTGATACTCTTACCTTATTATTTTTTAAAGTTTTAAAGATATCGTTTGATGCATTAATAACTTCTTCTTTTTTCCCTTGAATTGGAATAATTACTACTTGTGTTGGAGCAACATATGGTGGTAGTACTAACCCCTCGTCGTCTCCATGAACCATGATGATTGCACCAATAAGTCTCGTTGAAACGCCCCATGATGTTTGATATGCAAACTCAATTTTTGAATTTTCATTTTGGAACTTAATACCAAATGCTTCAGCAAAACCTTGGCCAAAATAATGTGATGTTCCGGATTGTAATGCTTTACCATCATGCATTAGTGCCTCAATTGTGTAAGTTTCTTCTGCACCAGCAAATTTCTCTTTTTCTGTTTTTCTACCAGTTAAGAAAGGAATTGCTAATAACTCACTCCCTAAGTTGTTATAGATATCTAACATATCAAGTGTTTCTTTTCTTGCTTCATCTTTAGTTGCATGAATTGTATGACCTTCTTGCCATAAAAACTCTTTACCTCTTAAGAAAGGTCTTGTAGTTTTTTCCCATCTAACTACACTACACCATTGATTATATTTTTTTGGCAAGTCACGATAAGACTGAACAATTTTTGCATAGTGTGTTGAAAATAACACTTCTGAAGTTGGTCTAATTATTAATCTTTCAGCCAACTGTTCAACACCAGTTGTTGTAATCATTGCAGTTTCAGGAGCAAATCCTTCAACGTGATCTTTTTCTTTTTGAAATAATGATTCAGGAATTACCATTGGCATATAAACATTTTGATGCCCTGTTTCCCTAAATTTTTCATTTAAATAATTTTGGATGTTTTCCCAAATTGCATAACCATATGGTCTATAAATTATAAACCCTTGTACATCACTATAGTCCATTAATTCTGCTTTTAGACAAAGATCTGTATACCATTTTGCAAAGTTTTCATCTCTCGATGTAATTGAATCTACCATTTTTATATTATTCATTTTATTCACCATCTATCAATATTGTTTCATTTTCAGTAAATTTTACTTTATTTTCTTTATATAAATAGCCAAGTGCTCTTTTAAAAGACTTACGGCTTATCTTAAAAAACTTATCTATTTCTTCACTGCTACTTTTTGCAGTTAGAGGAATTTTCCCATATCTTTTTAATGCATTTAAAATAACTGTAGCATCATCTATTCTTTGTTCTTCTTTTTGTTTGATCAAAGTCCCTAAATAGCCCTTATCAGTCATTTTTATTATCTTAACTGATACTTCTTCACCTAAGTGATAAACATCTCTAATTAACGAATTATGGACGAAAACCATTTCTTTATCTTCATTGTAGAGATTAATTCCTTGTTCACCAATTCTTTGAACAAAGAATTTTTTTTCAGCACCAATTTCTAAATCATTTACTTCATAAATTTCTGCCGGATTTACTATTTTAGCTACTAATCTATTTGTTTTTATATGTAACGATACAAATAATTTACTACCCTCCTTGGGCCATAAATTAAAATTATTCGGTAAATCATCTTTAGAAAGTAATACATCTTTGTTAATTCCCATGTTTAGAAATACACCAAGTCTTGGAAGAATGCTTACTACTTCTAAGTATGCCGGTTTGTCAACAGTTAAAAACGGTGTTTTCAATGTTGCAGCAAGTCTTGATTTTTCGTCAAAATATAAAAAAGCATTAACAGTATCATTAGCTTTTAATTCTAAATAATTTGATTCATTTTTATGGAGAAAAACTTCTTCTTCTCTTGTGTTTAACATATAGCCAATATCTGTTTCTCTTAATACCTTTAACTTATTTACATTACCTATTACTAACATATTTATCACCTTATATAATATTACCATATTTAGAAGAAAAATAGAATGCTAAAAGCACTCTATACATCTAATTTTGTAATTAATTTTTCATATCTTTCATTTAACTTTCTAACGATAAATTCTTTAATTGATTTTAAGTCTTTATTAATTTTAAATTCTTCAATTGCTTTAAAATATTCTTCTCTTTCTGTAACATTAATTGAGATTGGTAAGTAATTATCTTTCATTAAATAAAAATTTAAAATTAATCTACCTAACTTACCGTTAGAATCTAAGAATGGATGAATTTTAGCCAAACTTGCATTCAAATAAATTCCTTTATCAAAATATGATAAATCATTTTCTTTTAAGTATTCAAAAACTTTGCGCATACGATCATATACTTTAATGAAATCGGGTGGTTGATGAGCTGCCTTGAAAATTTGGATATTAACGTTTCTATAAACACCGCCAATATATATTTCATCTGCAAGTACACTATGTAGATCTTTAATATCTTCTTCTGTCAAATCTTTTTTTTCTTTAGTCCATTTAATAATTAATTCAAAAGCTTTTTTGTGATTAGATAATTCTTTAACTTCTCTTTCACTGTAGTCTGGTATTTTATTTAATTCAAAGAAATACTTTACTTTTTCATACGGTATTTTATTCATACCTTCCAAACTAATAGCATCATAGTTATAGATTGGTAGAAAATCATGAATAAAATAATCAATACTATCTATTTCTCGCTCCTTCATTAAATTTTCCAAACTTTTTTTGTTTAGTTCTAATAATGTCATACTCATAATTTATTCTCCTTTTAATTTTTCATTATAAAAAGTTGTCTTTAAAAAGAAGAAGGACACTCTAAAAGAATGTCCTTTTGCTTTAAGTATATTAAAGTTTTACTACGTTACCAGCTTGTTCGCCACGGTCGCCGCTTATAACATCAAATTCTACTACATCGCCTTCTGCTAATGTTTTGTATCCATCAGATTTGATTGCACTGAAATGTACGAAAATATCTTTTCCTTCTTCAGTTGAGATGAATCCGTATCCTTTTTCAGAATTAAACCATTTTACTTTTCCTGTCATTATAAAATTACTCCTTCTTTAGTTCTCGCAGTTATTATCACTACATTAGTTATTATACAACATATTTAATTAAAATACAACGTAAAAATTTTTATCTCTTGTATTTATCATTTTTTTTAGTATAATATCTCCACGGGCCTCTATAGTTTAATGGTAAAATGCAGCAATGGTAATGCTGAGATACAAGTTCGATTCTCGTTAGAGGCACCAGAAGAATTCTTAACGACTTATTAAGTCGTTTTTTTATTAATCGATGTTATTTTCTGTTTGTTCCTCAAAATTAAACAAAACCTTACATAAATAAGGAACAAATGGCAGTTTATATGTTAATTCTTCAATTACCTTTCCTATATTAATAACTGGAGCTAAAAATGAGTACTGATTTAATAAACTGTTACTATTACTTATAAAGTACTCATGATTATCAGCTAAGTTTAATAAATGCTCGTACTGTTTTTTTAAGAGTTCTAATGCTTCACTATCTAAATTATGATTTTTAACACTATTAACTAAATTAAATAGTTTTACTGCTTCTTCTGAGTTTCCATTCTTATAATAAAAGGCTGAGATTAAATATGCTAATTCTCTCCCATATTTACTAGATGCAAGAAAACTAACATTATAGTAATCTATTATTTTATTTGTCTCTTCTATTTTTACAGTCTTTAAATACATTGTTAAATAATAAGTGCTAAGTACAATATCAAACATTTTATTAGATAGTCTTTTTTCTTCTAAGTCTTTTTTTATTAATTCTAAAAAGAAATCATTTTCTAACATACTATTTATATCACTAAACTGTCTATACTGAAGAATTTGAACTAAAGCAAACCTATCATCTTTTTTCATCTTATCAAAAGCTACATAGTCACCATAAATTTCATCAGTATTTAATTTAGATGAAAAAATAATAAGTAACGTCATAAAAAAACTAGTAATAAAAAGTAAGCTCATTAAACCTAGTAATATGCTTGATTTAAATAAAAACCAAGATAAGAAAAATAATACAGTAACAATAATAAAATATATTATAGATGTATTAGGTCCAGCAATTAAAGCATTAGTAAATTTTTTTCTAGTTAGATGATATTCTTCATCATTTTCGATTGGATCAAAATTTGGAACAACAAACCCGCCAAGCATTTTAAAATTTTTAGGATATACCTTAAACTTTACTTTCTTATCATTTACAATAAAGCCGAAAATAATAAAAAATAATGCTTTGATTTTTACTCCTTGAAAAATAAAGCTAAACATATGACCTAGTTCATGGATTAAGATATTTAGCACTAAAAATAAGATTATAAGTGGTAAATATAATAAAAAATGCACAGACTTAAATCCCATAATTAGTTTATGATAATAGCCACTATGAATTAAAATACTCATTAGTAAGCCAAAGATTGTTGCTGAAATTATAATAAATAAGATTTTTTTCATTTTTCCATCCTTTTATTGTTGACATTGTAGATATAATTTGCTATCATAATAAGGTAGTTTGTGGGCGTCGTATAATGGTTATTACAAGTGCTTGCCAAGCATTAAATGAGGGTTCGATTCCCTTCGCCCGCTCCAGTTAATTATTAGTGGCCCATTAGGGCCTTTTTTTATGAAAATTAATAATAACTTTAATTAATTATACCAACTAATTAAAGACATAACAAGAACATTAGTATATTACTATATTAATGTTTTTTATTTATAAAAATAAAAGTCTTTAAGAAATTAATCTCAAAGACTACTTAATATCTGTAAATATATAAATTCCAGGATATTTTAAAATATAGTTGTTTTCATTTTTAATTACTTCAAAACTTTTAAAAATATTTGATCCACTATCTTTAATAATTGATTCATTAAAATCATTTTTAATGTAGATTCTTAAAACTTTAGCTCCACTAATAACTTCATTAATAATTAAGTTATCCGCTACTTTGTAAGTAGACTTATTACTATATTTTGTTAAATATTTTTTTCTTAAGTTTAGTATTTCTTTTAGTTTATTAATTGATTCTGGAATATCCCATTTAATACCATTGTAGGTATCATCTAAGTTATATGAGTTATTACTTAGTTTTTTTGATCGATATAATTCTTGACCAGCATGATAAAAAATAATTCCCTTAGAGATAGCTAATAGATGATTTGCAAAATCTAAGTAATAATATATTCTATCTTTACTTATATTTCTTAATGTTAAAAAATCATATGAGGTTAAATTATCATGACAATCTAGGTAATTAATACTTTGAATACTTTCTTCAAATATGTTTGCTGAGCCCTTAAGGGCAATTAAAACATCTTCTAAGTTATTATTATTTCCTGTAATATAGCCTGAATTAAGACTATACTGACCACCTTTTATCACATCTCTAAAATAATCGTTGAAATGGCTGTAATAGGCAAACTTAGAACTATTTCTCATGGTTGCTCTTTGGTCAATATCAATCACATTATCCATATTCCAACCTTCACCATATAAAATAATATTATCATTAATCTTTGATAGTTCTACTTTTATTTGTCTCATTGTTTCAATGTCCATTAATCCCATTAAATCAAATCTGTAACCATCAAACTTAAATGTTTTTGTAAGATATATTAAACTATCAACAATTAGTTTTCTTACCATATAGTTATTAGTATTTATATCATTACCGACAAGCGAAAAGTTTGTGTTTTTATTATTGTGGTTATGTCTATAAAAATATCCAGGAACTAATTTGTCATATGGGAAAATATTTCTTTCATATACATGATTATAAACAACATCTAATGTAACTCCTAAATTATTTTTATGTGCATAATCAACTAGTTTTTTAACTTCATTAATTCTTAGGTAGTAGTCACTAGGATTACTACTATAATAACCAGATAGGGTAAAGTACTGAGCTGGATTGTAGCCCCAGTTATAGTACTTATCTTTATTAAATTCATCAACACCAATAAAATCTTGAAGTGGTAATAATTGTAAATGTGACATCCCTAAATCTTTAATATATTCAATAACTGATTTACCTAAGAGATTACTATATTCTGTTAAGCCTAAATAATTCTTTTTGCTTTTGACATCAAGGTATACTGATAAATCTCTAACATGACCTTCATAAATAACTGTATCTTCTTTATTTATACGAATAAAATCATGATAAGTCTTACTTGTTTGATTGATATCGATAACTAAAGAGTAATCTAAGTTACCAGCAATTGCATAAGGATCTATTACTTTTTCTGTTTTATGATTTAGAGTTACTAAATAGTAATATTTAGCATCTAGTAAGTTTTCAGCAATTGTTACTTTCCAGATTGGATTTTCATATGTCATTTCATATTTCTTATCATTTAGCACTAAAGTAATATTGGTAGCAACCGGTGAAAATACTCTAAACTCCGTTTCTAAATCACTATACTTAAAGCCTAAAAAACCATCATAACGATAGTTTTCTTCAAAGTCTTTTTGTAATGTGACTAATCCTATATTTAAGTTGTATAAGTGATTATTTACTTTAATTTTATTATCTAAATGAAGTTTAATTCTTTCGCTTGATTTAAAGTACTGGTTTTTTCCTTTTACTTCAATGAAAGATAACTTTAAGTCATTTATATATACATCATTAATATAATTATATGTTTCAATTCTAACTAAATTATAATCATCAATATAACATTTCATGTTATCATTCTTTCTTTAACTTCAAAATTATTCCGGCAAGGGAAGATACTTTTACTTTTAAGTAATAAGGATAACCATTTCTATCTCCCTTTATGGTTTTAAGTGGTAATCCATTATAATTGTTTTCTCCGCCGTATTCTATTTTGTTACTATTTAATATTTCTATATATTCGCCCCTACTTGGAACACCAATTTCATATTCTTCATAATAATTAGGTGTCATATTTAAAACTACCAATAAAGTTTCTTTACTTGATTTTCTAAGATAACTAAAGACACTTGAATCATGGTGATCATTAATAATCCATTTAAATCCTTTTGGGTTGTGGTCTAATTCATACATTGCTTTATTGTATTTATAAACATGCGCTAAATCTCTAAAATAGCGATGTAATTTTTGATGAGCTTCAAAGTCTGCAAGAACATTCCAGTCTAATTCCTTATTAAAGTCCCATTCACTAAATGAGCCAAAGTCTTGCCCCATAAATAATAATTTCTTACCTGGGAAAGTCATGTAATAAGTAAACATTAATCTTAAATTAGCAAATTTAAGATTATAATCCCCTGGCATTTTATTAAGGAGACTTCCTTTCATATGAACTACTTCATCATGTGAAAATGGCAAAATAAATTGTTCATTATAAGCATATACCATACTAAATGTAATTAGGTTGCTGTGGTATTTACGGTAAATTGGATCTTTCTTGAAATATTCTAAAGTGTCATTCATAAATCCCATATTCCACTTATAATTAAAACCTATTCCACCACTACTTACACTGTGGGTAACTTTAGGATATGCAGTTGAATCCTCTGCACTAAAGATTAATCTATCATCTTTATTAAAAATAATTGTTGATAATTCTTTTAAATAGTTTATTGCATTATTATTAGTGCCATTAGCTTCATTTCCTAAGTAATAAATAAGATTTGATACAGCATCAATTCTAAAACCATCAAGATGAAAATAATCAAGCCAAAAAATTAGAGCTGAACTCATAAAGCTTCTAGTTATGCCTTTTGAAAAGTCAAGATTAGATGTTCCCCAAACAACATTTTCACGTAGAAAGTCATTTTCTATTTCATAAAGTGGTGTCCCATCAAACATGGATAAACCAAAATCATCTTTATTTATATGGCCTAAAACCCAGTCAATAATAACACCAATATTTGCTTGGTGTAATCTATCAATTAAATACATTAAGTCCTTAGGACTACCAAATCTTGATGTTGCAGCAAAAAATCCTGTACCTTGATAACCCCATGAATCATCTAGTGGATGTTCATAGACTGGTAGAAACTCAACATGAGTATATCCCATATAATTAATATAGTTTATTAATTCATCTGCTAGCTTATTATAAGTTTTAAACCTACCGAATTCTCTTTGCCATGAACCCAAATGCATTTCATAGATTAATACTGGTTCTTTATATGGTTTTACTTTATTTTTAAACCATGATGAATCATTCCAATTATAATTATCTATATCATAAACTCTAGATGCATTATTCGGTCTTTGTTCAGCATAAAAAGCAAAAGGATCACTTTTATAAAGTGTTTTGTGATCCTTAGTTACTATTTTATACTTATATGTTTCATATTCTAAATTTTTATTAATGGTAATGCTATAAAGCCCAAATTGGTCGATTTTATCTAGTTTATAGTTATCCCCATTATAGTTATTAAAACTACCAACAAGCCTTACTTCTAGGGCGTGTGGTGCATATAACGTAAATTTTGTGGCGTAGATATTTCCTGTAATGTCTCTTAGTAGATGTGACCCCATCCATTTATGTGCGTTTAATGATTTTCCTTGTAAAAACAAACTAAATTCTTGATGAATATCAAACATCACTCTACCCCCATTATTTTATTTTTGTTAAATGCCAAATATCGTTATTATATTGTTCAATTGTTCTATCTGATGTAAAGAATCCTGCTTTTGCAATATTCACTATTACTTTTTCAAACCAATTATCCTTGTCTTTATAATTATTATTAGCTATTTCTTGTGCCTTTACGTAAGCATCAAAATCTTTTAAGACAAAGAAATAATCACTGTTTAATAAACTATGTTTAATATTATCAAAATGATGTGGATTTTTATTTAGGGTTTGAATAAATTCAAAGATATCAATTAATCTTTGATCATTGTCATATATTTCTCTTGGTTTATAGTTATTTTTTTCATACATATCTAAAACTTCTTTAGCTGTCATTCCAAAGATAAATTCATTTTCAGAACCAGCAAGTTCAGCAATTTCTACGTTTGCGCCATCTAATGTTCCAATAGTTAGTGCTCCATTTAACATGAATTTCATATTACCTGTTCCACTTGCTTCTTTTGAAGCCGTTGAAATTTGTTCTGATAAGTCAGCAGCAGTCATAATGTATTCAGCATATGTAACATTATAGTTTTCAACAAATACTACTTTAATTAGATCATTTACTTCAAAGTCACTATTTATTACTTTACTTACTGTATTAATAAGTTCAATAATGCTTTTTGCCATGTGATAACTTGGGGCAGCTTTTGCTCCAAAAATAAAACTTTGTGGATGGAAATTTGCTCTGAATTCTTGATCTTTTTTAAGTCTTAAGTATAAATAGATAATATGCATAATATTTAAGAGTTGTCTCTTATATTCGTGTAATCTTTTTACTTGGATGTCAAAAATACTATTTGGATCTAATTCAATTCCTTCAAGTTCTTTAATACGTTTTGCAAGCTGAATCTTTTTTGCCATTTTCATATCAATAATTTCTTTTTTTAACTTTTTATCTTCTTTAAATTTCAATAATTCTTCGATTTTTGATAGATCATAGCGCCAATCCTTACCGATCCACTTGTCTAAAATAGCTACTAATTCAGTATTTATGTGCATCATCCATCTACGATGAGTAATTCCATTTGTTTTGTTATTAAATCTTTCCGGATATATTTTATAAAAATTATTAAATGTTGTATTTTTTAAGATTTCAGTATGAAGTGCAGCAACACCATTAGTACTATGTGTCCCATAGATACAAATGTTTGCCATTCTAAGACTATTTGTTCCAATTAACTTCATATTATAAATGTCTGTCTCATGAACATTTAATTTTTCTAATTCTAAAACAAATCTACGGTCCATTTCTTTAATTATTTCATAGATTCTTGGCAATAATTCTCTAAATAGTTTTATGTCCCATTTTTCAAGTGCTTCTTGCATAATTGTATGATTTGTAAAGGAACAAGCATTTTTTGTTATTTCCCATGCTTCATCATAACCTAATTTAAATACATCCATTAATCCTCTCATTAATTCAGGAATAATTAAGGTTGGATGAGTGTCATTGATTTGAAATGCATAATATTTATGTAATTCTCTTATATCTCTACCTAAACTTAAATGTTCTTTAATTGCTGCTTGAATTCCTGATGCACTTAATAAATATTGTTGTTGTAGTCTAATTTTCTTACCTTCATATGTTGAATCATCAGGATATAAGGAATCAGATATTTTATTAACCATTTGATAATACTTTTCATCTTTAAATTCCTGTAGTTCTGATGCTTCAGTACTCCATAGTCTAAGTGTTGTTACAACATTGTTTTCATTACCAACAATCTTTACGTCATAAGGTACTGCCTTAATCCAAATTGGTTCTTTTAAGACTGTATCTTCAACATAACCGAAAAATGGAATATCAATTGCTTCATCTTCTATTTTTTCTTCCCAATAAAATCCTTTATCTAACCATGGATCTGGTTTTTCAATTTGTTGATTGTTAACAAATTCTTGAATAAAAAATCCTTTAGTATATCTAATACTATTACCATAAAGTGGTAATCCCAGTGATGCTGCTGAATCTAAGAAACAAGCTGCAAGTCTACCAAGACCACCATTACCTAGACCTGTATCTTCTTCTACATCTTCTATTTTATTAATATCAATATTAAAATCTTTAAAAGCCTCTTTAACGATTTGATAATTACCACTATTTTGCAAGTTATTTGTTATTAGTCTACCCATTAAAAATTCCATTGAAAAATAAATTGCTTTTTTTAAACCCTTTTCTTTTATAAGTAAGTTTGTATTATTATAATCCTCATCTAAATTCTTATTTAACAACATTGCAAGTGATGCATAAAGCTGTGCTGTTGTAGCATTTTCCACTGTTGTTCTAAAGTTTTTATCTAAGGCGTTAATATACTCCTTCTTAAAATGTTCTTTATCTTTAAACACTATTATCATCCTTTCTAGTTTGCCGCATTTGAGTATATTTTAACATAATAAAGCGTTATTATTTTATCTATTAGATATAGAACCGGTTTTTTAATTACATTTTTTACTATTTAATTGAAGAACCGCTCTTAACTACCTGATTACTAAAATTAGCATCTTTATATATTCTAACGTTTCTTCCAATTATCATATTTTTAGGAACTACAGAATGTTTTTCTAATACCGTAATACCTGAAAATAAAACATCTGGTTTCTCAATATTTGGTGTGTAATCATTACCAAATCCAACCTTAGAATTTTCTTCAATTACAACTTTTTTATCAAATATACACTTATTAATTATTGAATTTTTCTTAATAACTGAATCATTTAAAATAACTGAGTCTTCGATAATTGCGCCAGCTTCTACAATAACTCCTGGACTTAAAACAGAGTTAATAACTGTACCTTCAATAATACAACCATTGGAAATTAAGCTATTTTCAATTTTTGCTTTACTACCTATTTTAACCGGTGGTTTTTCTTCACTTCTAGTATATATCTTCCACTCTTCATCATATAAATCTAATTTTGTATCACTCTTAGTTAAAGCAAGCGATGTTTCTAAATATGAATCATATGTTCCAACATCTTGCCAGTAACCTTCAAATGTATGTGATACTACTTTGCTTTTCTTTACCTTTATTAAATACGGAATAATATCTTTACCAAAATCCAAATCAGGTCTTACTACTTCATTTAATGCATCAATCAAAGCTTGTTTATTAAACAAATAAATGCCCATTGATGCTAGTGTTGAATTAGTTTTTAATGGTTTTTCTTCAAAATCAATAATTGAATCATTACTATCTACTTCCATCATACCAAATCTATTTGTTTCACTAGGATCTACTTTAATTGTTGCGATAGTAAGATCGGCATTAGTTTTAGCATGTTTTTCAATCATTGCTCTATAGTCCATTTTATAGATATGATCTCCTGATAAAATTAAAACATATTTCGCATTTTTTCTTTTAACAAACTCAATGTTTCTAAGAACAGCATCTGCTGTTCCTAAGTACCACTGATTATGTGGGTGAAGTAAAACTACTCCACTATCTCTTCTATCTAGGTCCCAAGGTTTACCTACACCAATATGTTCATTTAGTGAAAATGGTAAATATTGGGTTAGAATTCCAATATCATAAATACCTGACTGTGCACAGTTAGAAAGTGTGAAGTCAATAATTCGGTATTTACCAGCAAATGGTACTGCTGGTTTACTTCTTTTTTGTGATAATAAATCGAGGCGGCTCCCCTTACCTCCTGCAAGTATTAGCGCTAATGTTTCCATATTTATCCTCCTATTATTTGTTTATATAATTTTATATACTCTTTAGCTGTTTTATCTAAACTAAAATCTTGTTCTAAATTTCTTTCTGTTAATTTATTCCATTCTTCTTTATTATTTTCAAATAAATCTATTGCTTCAAAAATGACATCTTTTAGAACGTATGAACTCTTTTCATAAAAACTAAAGCCTGTTCCTTCACCTGTATATTTATTATAGGGAAGTACCGTATCTTTTAATCCACCAGTCTCTCTTACTATAGGTATACTTCCATACCTCATAGCAATCATTTGCCCTAAACCACAAGGTTCAAACTGTGAAGGCATTAAAAACATATCTGAACCTGCATATATTTGATGAGCTAACTCTTCATTATATCCAGAATAAAATCCTACATTTTTAGGATATTTGCTTAATAAATATTCAAAATAACTTGAATAACTATAATCTCCTGACCCTAAGATAACTAGTTTAATATCTTTAACAACAATTAGATCTTCTAAAATATCTAACATTAAGTCAAGTCCTTTTTGATTAACAAGTCTACCAATGAATGAAACTAAAGGTTTCCCATTGTCTTTAATATTGAAGTACTCAAGCAATTTCTTTTTATTTGCTTTTTTACCTTTTAGATAATTAGCATTATTAAAATTAGTACTAATATTAATATCTGTTTCAGGATTAAAAACATCATAATCTATTCCATTTAAAATACCTACTAAATCTTTTTCTCGTTTCTTGAGTGCACCATCTAGTGTAAAGCCGAAACTATTTGTTAGTATTTCATTACGATAATTAGGACTTACCGTATTTATCATTGTTGCTCTTTCAATACCTGTTTTAAGGAAATTTATTTCATCAAAATGAATATATGTATAGTCAAAATCTTTATTGAAATAAATGTATTTATCTTTAGAAAATATCCCTTGATATTGTAGGTTATGGATTGTTAGAAGTGTATGTATGTATTTATATTTTTCATTTTTTCTATAGTGTTCATCTAGTAAAAATGGTATTACGGCTGTTTGCCAGTCATTACAGTGAATAATTTGTGGTGGTTTTTTCATCAAATCAACATACTCTAATGCAGCATATGATAAGACTAAAAATCTAATATCATCATCATAATAACCATATAGATTGTCACGTTCAAAATATTGTTGATTTTGAACAAAGATTATATCTAATAGTCCTTCTTTCAATTTATAATAATTAACCACAGTTGAAATGTTACCAATATATAAAGTCTTACTTCCTATATATACTAGTCTTTCATGATACTTAATAATCTGTTTATAGTAGGGAGTAATAATCTCAACATCTACCTTAGCTTTCACTAAACTTGCTGGTAAGAAATTAGACATATCACCTAAACCACCACTCTTACTATACGGAAAAACTTCAGAACTCGCAAATAAAATTTTCATTTAAACCCTCTCCTTATAATATTTTTTTAATAAAAAAAGAAATGCATACACACTTCTTCTATACTTTTGCTAAATAAATACCCATGCCACCTAGTCCAATGTGCGCAGCAACAACCGGACTTAGTGTTCCACCAATTTTTACATCTATTTTGTCATTATTTAATTCTTTAAACATTTTATATATCTGATCTGCATAACCTCTATTATCCACATAAGTTATTCTAATAACAATATTCGAATGCTCAACTAAAACTTTAGCTTGATCTATAATATATTTAAATGCACTCATTAAGCCTCTTACTTTAGCTTCAACAGTTAAGACCCCTTCTTTAAATCTTAAAATAGGTTTTATCCTTAATAAACTACCAATTATTCCTGATATTTTACCAAGTCTTCCACCTTTAACTAATGTTGATAGGTCATCTACACTAAAGATAATTGAACCGTTAGCTTTAATTCTTTTAAACTCACCTAAAACTTCTTCTAATGATTTTCCTTCGTCTGCTAGTTTTAATAATTCCTCAAAAATATAAAGCGCACCTTCAGTTACAGTTTCTGTATCAATGATTATTACATTTTCTTTTTCAAGTATATCTTTTGCTAAATTTGCACTGTTAAATGTCCCACTTAAGGTTTTTGATAATGTTAAACAAATGACATGATCATATTTTTCAAGTTCATGTTCAAATGCTTGAACAAATAAATTAGGAGAAGGTTGGCTTGTAGTAATGCTCTTATTATTTTTTAAAGCATCTACTAATATTTCCTCACCAATTGTTCCATCTACATACTCTTTATTGTCAATAATAACTTTTAAAGGTACAACACTTGCAAATTTACCATTATAACCAAAGGTTGAATCTACAACAAATCCAATTTTTCTCATAACAATGTATTACCTAAATTAATAAGTAAACTCCTCTCTTTAAACGTTTATTACGCCAATTATCCCAGGAACGTTTTCTAACAATAATTTTTCAACACCCTGTTTTAAAGTAACATCAAGTGCAAAACATCCTTCACATGCACCAGACATCTTAACATATACTACACCTGATTCAATCTTTATTAGACTTATATCTCCACCATCTCTTAAGATATATGGTCTAATTTTATCTAAAATAGCTAGAACTTTTGATTCCATTTCAGCCATTATTATTCCTCCTTTTCAACAACCCTTTTTAATATGAAAAATGGAGCGTTAGGATTACATGATTCATTTAGGTAATCGGGAATTGCTTTAAAGCCTCTTGGGCTTTTAGCGTCTGAATTAAATCCTTTAATTCTTAAAATTCCAGATGATAAATCTCCCACCAAATAATGATATCGGTCAAAAGCAACATCAACATATGTTTCATTAAATAATGTTAAGTCAAAACATTCTCTATAATTTTTTATTAGTGAGTAAACTCCGTGCTCTGTTTCTATAATCATCAAAACTCTCCTTAATTACTAATAAATAAGTCTAATTTAATATCAAAATCTTCACCTATAAAATTATAAGTTAAATCATCCATTAAAATACCTACTTTAAAATCTACATTATGTTTAAATAAAAATCTATCATAAAATCCAGCACCATAACCTAGTCTTAGATTACTATTATTTTTAGCTAAACAAGGTATCAGCATTAAATCAATACCTTCATTTATTATTATACCATTTTGTGGTTCAAAAATACCAAATTTGTTTCTTTCCCAAATTGTTTTATCATCAACTTTTATAAAATCCATTTGAAAATTTTTATATGTTCTTGGAAACAAAAATGTTTTATTATCATATAATAATTCTCTTAAATCTACTTCATTTCTAATTGGATAATAAATTGCAACAATAGAAGCCTTTTTATATACATCCAGATTCTTTATCTTATCGATAATTATAATTGATTTTTGACTATGACTTAATCTGTTTATACGGTTTCTATGTTCAAGGGCAAGAGCTCTTGCATCACTTTTACTAATTATCATGTTTGTTGTTTAAATCTGAATAGAAAATTGTATTGTAAACATTATTTTCTTTTCTTGTTTCGTTAAGTGCTTGTTCTGCTGCAATATAAAGACTTGACTCATTAATACCAAATACTTCTGTATCAGCAACACCCGCTTTAACATTTAAATTGCATGTTATAGAACCATAAGATATTTTAATATCCATAAAATTAGGATCTCTAGTAGCACCATTTCTAATTGCACTTATTTTATTAGGATTAGTTATTAAAGCTGCAAATCTAATTCCTGTTAATCTATAAATATCACCATTTTCAGTGATAAATGATTCCTTAATCTTCTTAATATAGTTACTAATAACCATATTACCAAATTGCCATCCATGTTTATCATTTAATTCAGACATGTTTGATAGTTCAAATAAAACTAAATAGAAATATTTATTTTCTTCAATTAATTCCCTTAACTTATTAGCAAGTAACGAGCCATCAGTAACATTGTCTAAAACATCTACGTTTGAGTTTTTAAAATGAATATTTTTAATTGGATTAGCTGATCCCATTATGACTGCCATATTTTGATTTTCAAAAAGTCTTTTACCTCTTTCTTCAAACCAGTGATAATCATTATCAATCTTAATACGATAAGATTGATTATAAAACTCCTTATTTAAGTTTAAACCACTTAGCTTATCTAAATATAATAATCTATCATTAGGTTCAATTAAGTCTCTATATTCTTCTAAATCGACAATATTTGATTTAAATTTAAGCATATTTTTTAAGCTATCACTGAGCCATATAGTATTTTCATTTAAGTCAATTGTAAAAAGACCTTCTTTACTAATTTCTAGTGTTGCTATAAACTTTTCCTTAATCCCTTCTAAATCTTCAACACTTGAAGAGAGCTTCTTTTCAATTGATAAAAGGTCAAAATCATTTTTTATTTCACCAAATGCAGTTCTTCCTTTGTATCTTCCTAAAATAAATACTGGTTGAATAATAACTTTAAGTATTACTTCTTTGCCCTCATGATTCAAAAAAATTATTTCTTGAACTATTTGATCACCAACATTTGCAGTTTTCTTATAATCTAAATAAAAACGTTCTAAAAGTTTATTTGATGATTCACTATCATTTAATTTTTGAATTCTCGTTTTCTTGTTTAATGACTTGAATAATTTTTTACCAATAACATCATTCTTTTCTAAACCTAATTCTTCAAGTAAAGTGCTTGAGATATCTTTTACACGTTCGTTTCTATCAACAACATAATATGCATTTAAATTACTTTCTCTAAATGATTTAATAAATAAAAGATAGTGGTTTGCTTTTAGACTAAATGTACTAAAAGTAAAAATAAAAAAGATTAAAAAATATACTAAATTAAATAATACATAATATGAATATATATTTTCAATTAAACTATTTCCTTTAATGACACCACTAAACCCAACTAAACAAAATATGGCTAATGAAATATTAAAAAATGAAAAGTACAAACTTTTTTTTGCAATCTTCTCATTTTGAATGCTGAAACTAACTGAAAGAATAAGAATAATTGCAGCAATTATCATTAAAAATATTGGATTTTGGAAAAATATATCTTTGATCACTAAAATTACCTCTTTCTCTTATTAAAATACTAACCTCTAAAATATTCTAAATAAACTACAACTAAAGCAACTAACAAAGAAAGTACATAAACTACTATTTTTTTAGTATTAGTATTTTTAGTTAACTTATCTGCATGGTTTCCAAGCCCAAATGACTGAAAAGGGTCTATAATATATGATAAAACTTTTTTAAATTTTTGCATAATTCTCACCTCATAAACATAAACAGATATTCCATTAATTTATCTGGATCATTCATTTTTAATAAAATACCTTCAACGGCTATTGAAACATCTCCTGTTTCCTCTGAAACAATGATTGTAAGCCCATCTGTAACTTCACTAATACCAAGTGCAGCTCTATGTCTTGAACCCATTGTTTTATCTTCTACTTCTTTTTCAGATAAAATAAAGTAAGCACCAGCACACAATACTTGATTACCCCTAATAATTACAGCCCCATCGTGAAGAGGTGTATTTGGAATAAATATATTAATTAATAATTCTTTAGAAATATCTGAATGCATCATAATAGCTCTATCTGCAAAGTGGTCTAATGTATTATGTTTTTCAATTGTCATTAGAGCACCAATCTTTTTAGATGATAAATAGAAAGTTGCATCAATAATTTGTTGTCTTGTATTTTCATTACCCATAATAAAATCTTCAGATTTTTTTTCTTTTTTCCAAGAAAATTCTAAAGTTCTTCTAAGATCTGGTGCCATAATAATTAAAACAACAAGCGGATAAACTTTTATAATATAATCTAAAACTTTAAAAGCAACATCAATATTTAATTCCTTTGAAATGTAGTGTGCTGTATATAATACAACGAAAATTAAACCAAAATTAAATAATCTACTGTTTGAAAATAATATTCTAATTAAAAACAAGGAAATAACCCATACAATATAAAAATCAAGTACTATTTTCCATATAGGTAATTCTGGCATAGTAAACAATAAAAAATCCATGTTATCACACTCCATCTAATATGTTATATTATAACATATAATAGAAAACATTATTTGCAAATACATAAATAAACATATATAATTAGTTAAGCAAGGAGCGATACAATGGAAATCGAAAATACAAATAGTAAAGTAATATTAGTTAAGGTTAATATTACTAATAAAGCAAATGAACTAAATAATGATAAAACACTAGACGAATTAAGTGACTTAGCAATAGTCTTAAACTTAAATCCAGTTTTTAGACTTACTCAAAATAAAAAAAGCTATGATCAAAAATATTACATAGGATATGGTAAAATTTCAGAACTAAAAAACTTAATTGATATTTATGAAGCAAGTGCAGTTATTTTTGATGATCCTTTAAGTCCATTACAATTAAGAAATCTAGAAGAATTACTAGATACTGAAGTTTATGATAGAAGTTATTTAATATTACAAATATTTAAAGACCGAGCAATCAATAAACAAAGTAGATTAGAAGTTGAACTAGCTAATAAAAAATATATGTTACCTAGATTAATTGGTTTAGGTAAGGTTTTATCTAGGCAAGGGGGCGGTTCTTTTAATTCTAGAGGTCCAGGTGAGACTATGCTAGAACTACAAAAAAGAAAACTTCAAGATGATATTAATAAAATTGAAAATGAATTAAATAAACTTGAAATTTCAAACCTAAACTCAAGAAAAAAGATGCTTGAAAACAACATACCAATTATTTCATTATTTGGTTATACTAATGTTGGAAAAAGCTCATTAATGAACTCACTTGCTAAATACTTAAATGCTAAAAAAGATGATGTCTTTGTTGAGAATAAAGTCTTTGCTACTCTTTCTACAAAATATAAAAAAATGAATAAAGATAAATATCCACCATTCTTATTATTAGATACAGTAGGAATTATTAGTAAACTTCCAATTGAACTTATTCGTTCTTTTAATTCAACACTTAAAGAAACACTTGATGCAGAACTTATTTTAATAGTTGTTGATCCACTAAATGATCCATTTTATCAAATAGAAAATAGCTTAAATATTTTAAATTCAATTGGTGCTAGTAACATCAAAAAATTAATTGTTTTTACTAAAGCAGATAAAATTGATGAATCATTTGCTCTAAATATCAATGAGGAACATATCATTGTTTCAAACGAGACAGGTTATAATATTGATAATTTAGTTAATTTAATTTATTCTAATATCTATAGTGATATAAAGCATGTTTCGCTTAAATTAAATTATGATGATTTAAAAATAATTGATGAAATAAAAGAAAAAGGATTTGTCTTATCCTTCGATTATTTAGATAATTATATTTTAGTAAAAGCATTTATTAATAAAGAATTATTAAGTAAATATGAAAGTAAAATTGTTAGTAGATAATTCTACTAATTTTTTTATATATAAAGATAAAAAAAATCAGTTCATTTGAACTGATTTCACTAATGACAAGTTATAAATGGTGGCCCCGGACAGAATCGAACTGCCGACACGAAGATCTTCAGTCTTCTGCTCTACCAACTGAGCTACAGGGCCGAAATAATGGCGGTCCCGACGGGAATCGAACCCGCGATCTTCTGCGTGACAGGCAGACATGTTAACCGCTACACCACGGAACCATTATTGGTTGCGGGAGAGGGATTTGAACCCACGACCTCCGGGTTATGAGCCCGACGAGCTACCAAACTGCTCCATCCCGCGATATTAATATTAAATTGTGGCGGAGAAAGAGGGATTCGAACCCCCGCGCCTTTTACAGCCTGTCGGTTTTCAAGACCGATCCCTTCAGCCAGACTTGGGTATTTCTCCATAAAAATGGTGGACCCGGTAGGACTCGAACCTACGGCCGACCGGTTATGAGCCGGTAGCTCTAACCAACTGAGCTACGGGTCCTAAAGTGGTAGCGGCGGGGGGACTCGAACCCTCAACCTCACGGGTATGAACCGTGCACTCTAGCCAGTTGAGCTACGCCG
>NZ_JHYB01000005.1 GCF_000687835.1 Haploplasma modicum ATCC 29102
CCATTAGCGCTACTTGGATCAAGATAATTATAACTATCAATAGATAGCCATCTACCTAACTCTGGATCATAATATCTTGATTCACAGTAATAAAGCTTATTCTCTACATCATAGATATATCCCTTATATAGATAAATATTTAAGTTCTTTAATTTATTTGCTAGTGCTTGATAATTACCATCTAGGTTTTCTGGTACTATAATAGTTGGAATGCCAAATGCTGTATATTCGTATTTTAACACAGTTACATCATAAGCGTCAATAATACTTATAATATTTCCAAGTAAGTCTCTTTCATAAAAGTATTCTTTATCTAAGTAATTAAAACCTATTACCATATCATTACTATCATAATGATATACTAACTCATCATTACTTGTTTTACTACTTATGACTTTATTACCTTCAAGGATATAGTTAGTTATTATGTTGTTTTCAGACTTTTCTATTCTTATTCCACTTTCATTATATTTATAACTACTTGAACCATTTGTGCTTGACTAAAAAAATATTTTTCATAATGAAACTCCTTTTATTAGTACATTTTGAATTTGTTTTTTGTTATATATTTATAGCATGATTTCATAATTATATTATATCTAATATAAGTTAACATCATTGAATTCTTTCATAATAATCTATGGAAATATTAAAGTATAAAAGTATTTTTCTATTTTTACTAATATTTACTTAAAATATATTACAGTTGAAAATAGTATTTATTTTCATGTATGTTTTTAGGAAAATAAGATTTATTTTGATCTTAAACATTCTATAGTAAATGGATATTCTCATATATCAGGGATTTTATCTACTAATAATCCAACACTATCCATAATCAGTCAATACTTTGTGATTAAATTACAAAAAACTTGGTTACCACAAATTGATAACCAAGTTTTAATCTAAATTTATTTTATTGAATACTATTTTTTCTATTAAATCATTATTTGTCTTTAAAATGTATTTATTAGATAACAATGATATATTCAATAATAACCAAAGAAACCTATTGTTATTTAACCAATTCAACAAAATCGCCATTGCTTAAGATAAATGCACTACCATCATCTGTATCTAAATGACAATCTAATTTGAAGTGTTCACTTACACGACATAAAACATTTCCTAAGATTCCAGGTTTAATTCCTGATACTTTAATTTGAACTACTTGGCCATCTGTTACACCGAATTCTTTTGCATCTTCTAGTGAGAAGTGAATATGACGGTCTGCAACTATTACACCTTCACTTATTTCAACTTCACCTTTTGGGCCAACAATTTTTGCTGCTCCACTACCTGCAATATTACCACTTGACCTAACTGGTGCTTCAAATCCTGCTCTTCTTGCATCACTATATGATAATTCAACTTGTGTGTTTTTTCTAACTGGTCCTAGAATTCTAACTCCTGCAATAACTTTCCCTGTTGGGCTTACAACATCAACTTTTTCGTTTGCTGCATATTGTCCTGGTTGGCTTAAGTCTTTTAAAACTGTTAATTCATAACCTTTCCCAAATAACACTTCTAAATGTTCGCTACTTAAATGGATATGTCTTCCTGATATTCCTACTGGTATTTTCATTTCTTTACTCCTCCTAATTTACTTTATTATTATAACACTTATCAATCATTCTTTCAAATTAATACTATTGTAAATTAAACTATGTGATAAAATTAAATTGGAGGGATTATTATGACAATATTTGAAAAAATAATAAATAGAGAAATTAGTTCGTATATCGTATATGAAGATGAGTTAGTTATAGCATTTTTAGATATCATGCAAAGTACAAAGGGACATACACTTGTTGTTCCAAAAAAACCGTATAAAGATATTTTTGAAATTGATGAAAAGACTTTAGCTCATTTAATTACAGTTGTTCAAAAGATTACAAAAGCAATCGATAGTAAATTTAATCCACTAGGAATAAATTTATTAAATAACAATAAGGAAAGTGCTGGTCAAACTGTTTTTCATTTCCATTTCCACATTATTCCAAGATACAAAGATGATCAAATAAGATTTAATTTTGTTAATAATATGGATAAGTTAACGGCTCTAGATTATGAAAAAAGAGCTTCTTTAATTAAAGAGGCTCTATTGTAAACATTACACCACCATTAACATTTTCAACTCTTAATTTTAAATTGAAAATATTAACTGTTTTTTGCACAATTGTCAGTCCTAAACCAAACTGACCCTTATGTCCTTTTTCATATGGTTTAAATTCACTATCAATAAATTTTTTATCAATTGGCTCACCATCGTTAAAGATTGTGAGCTTTCTTGCTTTTAAAGTAATCTTAATTACACTTTTAGCATATCTTAAAGCATTTTCAACAATATTTGAAATCATTACATAATAATGATCATCTAACCCCATTAAATAACTATTATCTAGGTCTAATTCAAATCTAACATCTTTTTTAAATTTATAGTTATTTGCAACAGTTTTAATTATAGTATTTAAATTAACTGGATAAAACTCTTCTTCTTTAGCTACATAAACTAATCTATTCCACTCTAAAAGTTTAGTAACTTTAGATGTTAAGATATCTGTTTGTTTAATAACAACTTCTATATCTTCAGGATCAGAGACCCCATCTTTAATCGCTTCTGCATATGACTTAATAACTGAAATTGGAGTTTTAATATCATGGCTTAAATTTTGAAGCATTTCTTGTTTAACTCGCTCACTATTAGAAATCTCTTGACGCATAATATCTATTGTTGATGCTAGGCTTGATATTTCGTCATTACCTTCAATTTCAACCGGTTTAGTATAAGAAGACTCACTTAATCCTCTAACACCTCTTTCAAGCATTTTAATACGTTCTACCGTAATGCTTGACCACAGTAAAATAATAGCATTCCCGAGTAAAATAATGGCAATAAAGCCGATTGTAACAACATTGTTTATTGGCTCTCTTAGGATTGATGCATATGTGTTATCACCAACTGTAATGATTAAATCGATATTACCACTAGGAAGTTTTTTATTAACAAAGTAAAATGATAATCTATTGTATTTTATAAACCCTTTTTCTCTACTATTAATTTCTAGTTTATGTGTTTCATAAAATTCATTAATGCCTTCTTCATCAATAAATTCTTTATCCGGCTTAACTTCATTTAAGATATTGACTCTTTCCTTATTTTCATCAAGTTCATAGACAATATAATAATAATATTCGCTAAAGACAACTTCGCCTCTATTAGTTTTAGATAAAGTTTCAGAAAAAGTGATAAATGCTTTTTGTGCTTGATCATTCATGAAAAAAAACATTGATCTTCTAAAGACCATAACAAATAAAACACTTGTAACAAGTGTTATTACTGTGAATATTAAATTTATTTGTGTAGATAAACTAAATCTAAACTTGCTCTTACTCATAATAATTTATAGCCAAATCCGTATATTGTTTCAATTCGAAGATTAGGCATTTTTTGTCTAAGTCTTCTAAGTAAGTCATCTACTACTCGGTCACTACCAAAGTAGTTATCTCCCCAAACTTTATGAAGAATTTGTTCACGGTCAAAAGGTGTATTAATATTTCTTAAGAAAAATAATAATAATTCAAATTCTTTATTTGTTAATTCAATAGGCTCACCGTTTTCATATATTTCTCTTTTTGTAATATTTACTTCATATGTTTCATGAGTAATAACTTCCAATTCAGTCTTATTTCCTCTTCTTAAAATAGCTTTTACTCTTAAAACTAATTCTTTAGGTGAATAAGGTTTTGCTAAATAATCATCACTACCTAGTTCAAGACCAATAATCTTATCAATGTCTTTATCTCTTGCAGATGTAAACATAATTGAGGCATTAGGTCTTTTTTCTTTAATTGCTTTAATTAAATCATAGCCACTTGTATTTCCAGGTAACATGATATCTAAAATCCATAAATCAACATCGCTTGCTACATGTTCTAAAGCATCTTCCCCATTGTAAAAAGTATTTACTTCATAACCTTCTTTAATTAAATATTTGGTAATAATATTAGCTAAATCTTGTTCATCTTCAACATAATTGATTTTCATGAAATACCTTCTTTCTTTACTTTAAATTTTTAATAAAAAAATAAGTGTGCAACTGCACACTTATTATACCACGTTAGTGTGGTTGAGAGAAAAATGAAGCATGTTTATTATAGCAATTAATTGTGGATAAAATATCAAAACATTATGTGAAATTATTTTATAATGTCAGTTTTCATATATGGAACTAAAACTTTAGGTAGTGTAATTGATCCATCTTTGTTTTGATAATTTTCTAATACTGCAATAAATGTTCTACCAACAGCAAGTCCAGATCCATTTAATGTATGAACATATTCGGTTTTACTATCATTAGTTCTTTTAAATCTTATGTTTGATCTTCTTGCTTGATAATCTCCTGCGTTAGAAATTGATGCTATTTCACGGTATTTATTTTGTGAAGGAATCCATACTTCTATATCATATGTTTTAACCATTGAAAATCCTAAATCACCTGTTGAAAGCATTACTACTCGGTATGGTAATTCTAACTTTTGTAAAATAAGTTCAGCTTCATTTACCATTTCTTCAAGTAACTTATCTGATTCTTCTGGTCTTGCAAAATTAATTAATTCAACTTTTTGGAATTGATGTTGTCTAAGAATTCCTCTTGTATCTCTACCTGCAGAACCAGCCTCAGATCTAAATGCTGATGTATAAGCAACATATTTAAGGGGTAATAAATCATTATTAATAATTTCATCACGGTATAAGTTAACCATCGGTACTTCTGCAGTTGGATTTAAGTATAAGTTTTTACCTTCTAATTTAAAAGCATCTTCCTTAAACTTAGGAAATTGCCCTGTTCCGTACATGCTATCTTCATTTACGATGTATGGTGGGATAAATTCTTTATAATTAGCCTCAAGACTATGAGTATCCATCATAAGTTGCATTAACATACGTTCTAATCTAGCACCTAATCCCTTATAAACAACAAATCTAGTCCCAGTAATTTTTGATGCACGTTCAAAGTCTAAGATATCTAACTTTTCTCCTAAATCAACATGATCTTTTATTTCAAAGTCAAATTCTCTTATTTTTCCCCATTTTCTTACTTCTAAGTTAAATGATTCATCAACTCCGACTGGAATTGACTTATCAGGTAAATTAGGTGTGTTAAGTAATATTTCTTTAATTTTATTATTAATTTCTAAAGCTTTATCATCAAGAACTTTAATCAAATCACCTAGACTATTAACTTCTTCTAATACTTCACTTACATCTTTTTTATCTCTTTTTAAAATCCCAATTTCTTTAGATTTTTGGTTTCTAAAAGCTTTTTTAGCTTCAACTTCGTTTATTACATCTCTTCTTTCGTTTGAAAGCTTAACAAGCTCGTTTAAATAACTAAAATCACCATTTCTTGTGTTTAGTCTTTCAATAACTTCATCAATATTATCAACTATATATTTTAAATCTAACATTTCTCTTCCCTCTTTCTTTAATAAAAAAATCCCTAGACAAAATAATTGTCTAAGGACGAATAATCGCGGTGCCACCTTAGTTCTAGTTTCCTAGCGCTTACTACTTTTACGAAGTAACCCGTTTATCACTCAAAAGTAGATTCGTTAACTGTTAATATCTATTTACACCAACCATAGACTCTCTTTTAATAACTTAGTTAATTACTATTCTTTATCATCATGATAGTTATATTATAAATTGTTTTATCTTTTTTGTAAAGCATTTTTAAAATCTATATATACTGTTTTATCACTAATAATTAAATCACTTAACTGTTTAAAGTATTTAATATTATCCATAATTCTTTTCTTGTTAGATAATTCAACATTTGGATAATATTTATTTTCATTTCTAAGTGATACTAAGTATGGTTTATAATCATCTTCATTAATTCTATTTATATCATCAATTATAATATCTTGAATTCTGTTATCAATAACAAATGATGGTTCATTACTTATTCCATTAACACCAAAATAAAAATCATTTTCATCAAATAAACCAAATAAATCGCCAATTGTACGGTAAAGATCGGTATTTGTTCTAGTTAGTTTTTGTCGTCCTTTAATTAATCCTTCATTAAGATTAGTTAATGGATTAATGGTTTTTCCTGGTGCATAAATAAAACTTATTGTTTGTTGGAGAATTCTTCGTTCTTCAAGCAGTGATAAATTTTTATCATACAATAAATTTAAATCACCATTTTTCAAACTACTTCCATGATCACTATAAAATATGTAAACAGTATTTGTATCTATTCTTGAGTTACTTGTTTTTGGATCAAATAATGAACTCTTAATTAAGTCATCAAGATAAGGTACATAATTTATATATCTTTTTGTTATTTCTTTTAGTTTAGAATAATTTTTTAAATTAGAATAATCCGGACTATCATATGGATCAAATAAAAATGGTGTATGTTGGCTTATAAATGCTGGAAAAAGCATATATTTGCTACCCAATTCTTCCTTGAATTCTTCTAATATATCAAAGGTTTCAAACTCACTTGGCCAAGGACTCTTAATTTCGATTCCATTATAGACATAATTTTTTCTACTTTCCTTATATTCCTCAAGTGTCATATTTTCTCTTCTTGCAAAATCTTCATTAGAGAACATTGGTTCACTAAAGCCAATAAAATCATGATAAGCATGATTCCTATTATAAAATTCTTTAGCATCACCGTGAACTGATACACTCTTATAATTTTTTTTGCTAAATAATTTAGGTAATGTATCAACAGTTAAACCAGACTTTTCATAATCACGGTAAAGCGTTGAATAACCATTCATATAAAGACCTGTAAGAACTGATGCTTCAGCATCACTACTTACTCCCATCCCAACAGATGTGTAAAAATTATCAAAGACAATACTCTCTTCTAATAATTGATTTAAAAAGACAAACTTTTCACTAATCTCAGGAACTTCAAGTAAAAATTGATTAAGTGATTCCATATGTACTAATACTAAATTTTTATCTTTAAAAACACCATTTAAAGAATCATCATCGTTTAAATTTAATTCATCACTAATGGTTGCAAAACTATTCCTTACTAATAGCTCATTTGAATAGTACTTTCCATCAATAAAATTATAATAACTGTTTTGATTTTTATTAAAGTTATTATAACTATCAAATAGTTCTTGTTCCGTATTTATATCTAAACTTTTTCTTGTTGTATGATTAAATTTAATTCCTAAAAACTCTGTAATATAGTATGGATAAAGACCATATTGCTGAACTCCTTGTGTACTATTTAATGAATTAATATTATATGAATCTTTTCTAGAGATTTGACCAGCAAATGAAATGTTTACTGCTCCAAATACTAAGATAAATGAAAAGCTTGAGATTAGAATTTTTCTTAGTGAAAAATTAAAATCAATTGTTTCATTTATTTTTGCATAGTTTCTATATTTGATAAATAATACCAAAAGAGTAACAGATGGTATAAATACTAATATTCTATAATATAAAAACAATTCGTTAATGGCTTCAGTAAAAAGTCCTTGAGATAATCCTTCTGAGGGATTTTTAAAAATATCAAGAGCATTTAATGAAAAGTGATTACTATAAAATAATGTATAGTAGCCAAGAAGTAATATTAAGATATTTAGAAATAATGAAATAAATAATAGTGATTTAATTCTATTTTTATCTTTTCTCGCAATTAAAAAAACAACTATAACAATTAAAAATAAAATAGAAACATTACCAAAAAAAGAAGTTACTTCACCGACAAAAGTACGGCTAATTGGTGCAGTATATCTATTTAATAATTGGCTTGTTACAAAGTATGTATTAATTGTATTTAAAAGGATAAATAGTAATACTATAATAAATAATTTTTTGTGTTCTTTTCTAATTGTCATCTTACCACCTTCAATCTATCTTTTATTTTATCATATTTCATTTATAAAAAAAATAACTATGTTAAATAGTTACTTTTTCACTTAATTTACTTAGATTGGTTTCTGAAATCTTTTGGCAAGATACCTACAATCTCTTTGAATTTCTTTGTAAAATAACAGGGTTCGATAAATCCAACTAATAAACCTATTTCATAAGCTCTTAGTGTTGTTGATAAAAATTGTGTTTTATTGATATTTTTATTGCAATAAAATAAAAAAATAATCTATTTTAGGATTATCTTTAAAAACCATCTGTTGTTATAAAGTCAACATTCATGGATACCATCTTATCAAACACTTCTTTTTTATTAACTGTCCATACATTAATAGGTATCTTATTATCTTTTAAGTATTTTACATTGTCTTTTGTCGCAATCGGAAACTGAATATCATAACCGAGTTTGTATCTTTCAAGTATTAAAAAATTTATGTTACGATGTTTGCTAGTTAAATATTGCAAGTTAATTTTTTTATTATACTTTCTTATTAAAACTAGATTTACAAGCCTAAAGCTAATAATTGTTATATCTTTATACTCATTTAAGTATAGATAGGATAAAAGTTCAGTAATTTGTTGCTCATTTAATTCTGGCTTAATTTCAATTATTGTGTGTTTGTTATTTTTTTTCATTAAATCTAAAACTTCAGAAAGTAGCGGAATTTTTAGTTCATATTTTTCATTTCTCTTATTATAAAGATCAATATCTTTTAACTCATTATATGTCTTATCTTTAATAACAACATCTACTTTAGCAAGTCTACCTGTTGTATCATCATGAAAAACAACGTACTTATTATCTTTTGTTAAATGAATATCTAATTCTACTCCATAAAAATAATCTTGTTTTGCCGCAAGCAAGAAAGATCCTATTGTATTTTCTGTTGCAATCTTACTATATCCTCTATGAGCAATTACTTTTGTTTCATTCATTTTTTATATCCCTTTCTTTTAATTATAAAAATATAATATATGAGTACTACTAAAAATATATAAAAAGGTATTGCTGAAATATATACAATATATGATTTTAAATCACTGAAAAGTAAATCAAGTGATAACGCTAATGTCCAAACAAATATTGTCATATAAATATAAATCAAAATTATTTTCTTCCATATAACATTAAATATAAACATTGAAAGACTAAATAGAGGTATTGCAAATATAAATAAATACGCTGTTTTAATCTTAAAATCTAAAACTCTAAAGATAAAGTATAAAACTGATGCTATTAAAAACAAAATCATCGAATACATAATAGCTTTAACTTGATTGTGTCTTAAAATTTTAGGTCTAATCTTATGCTCATTAAGTAAATCATCAACAGAAACATTAAAAAAGACAGACAGTTCCTTTAATACATAAATATCTGGAACTCCCTCTTTTCTTTCCCATTTAGAAATTGACTTATCAGAGTAATTAAGTTTTTCAGCTAACTCTAGCTGGGTTAGATTCATTTTTTTACGGTAGTAGGCAATATTATTACCTATATTGTTCGTCAACATCTCTTTTTCATTTATCATAATGCAATTATATCATAAATACCAATTCTACTGTGAGTAGAGTTAGTTTTTTTTCTCTATTTTATATTTTTAAATAGTAGGTTGAGTCTTTTATCAAACTTTTTTATAATTAGTCTATAGAAAGTAGGTATTAAAATGAAAAATAAATTAGCAAAAACAATCAGAGCAATTTCAGTACCACCTATTGTAGTTACAATTATGGCTGTTGCATTATTTTTATTAAAAATAACAACATTAACCGAAACATTATTCTTATTCTTATTTTTAGGATTCATTCCGTTCTTGTCATATCCTTTATCTTTTATATTAAAGAAAAAATCAAGAGATGAGGTTAGAAAATTAGCTTTTATTTTCTCTATCATAAGTTATACTCTTGGTTTATTTTATAGTCTTTTCATTGATTTAAGTATTGAACTTGAAATTATATATTTAACATACTTCTTATCAGTATTAATACTAACCTTTATTAATAAAGTAATTAAAGTAAAAGCTAGTGGTCATATGACAAGTATAACTGGTCCACTTCTTATCTCTATCTATTTGATTGGCTTTAAATCAATCTTTATTACACTAGCACTTTATATTTTAGTGTTTTGGTCAAGTCTTTATTTAAAAAGACATACAAAAAGAGAAATGATTTTAGGAACTTTAACAGTTTTAATCTCATTTCTCCTAGCTAATATAATTTATATGTTTTAAATTAAGGGTATACAATTGTATACTTTTTTTATATATCTTTTACTATTTCAGAAATAAATGAACTATTCAGCCAAAAGCAATGCTTTGTGTATTCAGTCATACCTGTTTTATTATCTGGAATCGGAAGCGTGTTTACATCATTAGCATTTCTAGCATGTGGCCTTACATGACAGACACTATTATCAGCCATTCCAGGGAAGTTTGAAAATTTTTTCCCACCTATTATGTCTTTAACAACATTACCATTTTTTATTACTTCAACTGTCTTTGACCAAGCATCTTTAACTTCATTATTTAGTGTAGAGTTAGGCATATTCCAAAATTTTATTCCGGAAAAAATATAATCGTTATTCACTTCTCTGAACACCACAAACATATACTTTGTTGTAGAAAACATTTCATATAATTCAGAATTATACCATTTTTCTTTGCTGATTTTAATAAAATCAAAAGAAGGAAAAGACATACTTTCTTTTATTGATCCATTTGAATTTATTCTTATTGTCTTAGGTATGATATTTGCTTTTATAAATTCATCTGTTTGTGCAACTTTACCCTTGATGTTTAACATTCTTGCAACAATTAATTCATTAACGTTTTTACTATTAGAGTTTATCCCAAATAATTTTTTTAGTTCTATAACGCTTTTTCCTCTATATTTTTTTATTTTATTTTCTATAATCTGTTCAAAAGATATATTTTCATCAATATCAGTAATGATTCTCTCTGCACTACTATTTGAAACATGATTTCTTACTAATTGTGTCATATATGATGATTTCAGACTAAAAGCTCTTTGTTTTGCTCTAATATCAGAGAATGGTTGTTCTCTTTCTGATTTAGAATTTTCTCCTTTTGTACATGCACCTAAGTACATTGTGTCTGCTTCTGAAATTTCATGTGCCAAACCTAATTTTATTTTATTTATTATAGTATACCAATCATTTATTATTATAGGAAGATCTTCTTTTGGAAATTTAAAAAGTAATTCATCAGTTATAAGAAAATCACTTTTGGGTTTGTTGTCCTCATATCTATACCAGACGATTTGAATCAACTTATTTTTAAACCAAAAATGGCTATCATAAAAGTCATTTTTATACTCTGTCATATAATTGATAATATTTAATACAAGCCTTTCTTTAGCTGATAATGTACCGTTTTTATTAATTTTGTATGGTGTCATTTTTAACTCAATATTTAAATTTGCTATATCAAGTTCTGATTTAGTGTTTTTACCATACTTAAAAACATCTTCTTCCATTATAAATCCAAATGATCCCTTATTATAGTTTTCAGATGAAATTTTATAATTATTTAATTCTCCAAAAGTTTTCCCTATCATATTTTCTACGATATTCCTAACTTCCGAAAATGTATAGTTTTTTTTCAAGAAAACACCCCTATTTTATTTTTTTTTATAATAATTCATTGATCGATCTTGTCAAAATACTTGATCAATGATATACTTATATAGTATAATTTTATCATAATATGGTATAGATTTGAAAGGAACATTGAAATGGAAAAGAAAGTAGTTGAATTATTTGCAGGTGTTGGTGGTTTTAGGGTAGGATTAAATAATGTTAAATTAGACAAAAATGGAAAAACTATCGAAAAAAATAATTTTAAGTTTGTATGGGCAAACCAATGGGAACCTTCAACAAAAGTTCAGGATGCTTTCTTATGTTATAAAACTAGATTTTCTAAAGGGAACGATGATCATGAATTTTCAAATGAAGATATCTCATTAGTTGATAAAAACTCTATTCCCGACTTTACTCTTCTAACTGGAGGATTTCCTTGTCAAGATTATAGTGTGGCTAGAAGTTTATCGAAAGAAAAAGGTATCGAAGGTAAGAAAGGTGTTCTCTGGTGGCAGATTAATGATATTCTGATAAAAAAGAACCCACCATTTGTCCTATTAGAAAACGTAGATAGATTATTAAAATCTCCTTCTACTCAGAGGGGTAGAGATTTTGGTGTTATGTTAAGATGTTTTCATGACAACAATTATTCGGTTGAGTGGAGAGTTATAAATGCGGCTGAGTATGGTCATCCTCAAAAAAGGAAGAGGGTATACATCTTTGCATATAAAAATAATACAAGACACAGTGAAAGTATTATTGAGAATACTCCTGAAGAAATAATATTTCACAAAGGAATTTTTGCAATAAATTTTCCCATCTCTTCAAATGATAAGGTAACAAAAAAAGAAATTAAAGACTTTGTAGACCTGGTTGAGGTATCTAATGATTTTGAATTTAGTTTTGAGAATACAGGTTTTTTAAGAGATGGAATAATAACAACATCAAAGGTATATCCACATGAATCAAAAACAATTAATTTAATAGATATATTAGAGTCTAATGTTATTGATTCCAGATATTTTTTATCAGAAGATAATATTAAAAAATTTGATTATTTAAAGGGGAATAAAAGAATTGATAGAATATCAAAAAGTGGGCATAAATATGTGTACTCTGAAGGTAAAATGACATATCCTGATGATCATAATAAACCTGGAAGAACAATGTTAACATCTGAAGGAACTGTAAATAGAAGCACCCATGTTGTATTGGATATTATAACTGGAGAAAAAAGATTTATAACACCTATAGAAGCTGAAAGACTTAATGAATTCCCTGATAACTGGACAGAAATGATGTCTGATAAACGTAGATATTTCATGATGGGTAATGCTCTTGTAACCGGAATTGTTAAAAAATTAGGTAAATCAATCAGTAAAATAATTGAAAACGAGGAATAAATCCTCGTTTTTCATTTAATTAAAATATATTTAAAATTATTATTGTTTTTATTATATATAATTTTTGGACAACTAAGTTAGAACTAAATAAGCTAGATCAATTAACTATTTTATTTTATCTGTGCTAAAATATTAATGTAGTTAATTACTTTTTAAATTAGATCAACGGAGGTTTTTAAAATGGATAAACATGACTATAACTATCATGGGCACACTTTTTTATGTGGTCATGCTACAGGAACACCAATTGAATATGTAAAAGAGGCAATAAAAAAGAATTATAAGGTTCTCGGTATTAGTGAACATGCACCAATGCCTAATCTAAGAAGCAAAAATAGTAGATTAGAAATTGAAAATTATGATCTTTATTTTAAGTTACTAAAAGAAGCGAGTGATTATGCTTTAGAAAATGATCTTACATTTTATAAGGCGTTTGAAATTGAATATTTTAGTCACTTAGATTTATATGAAAAATATTTAAATGACGTTGATTATTTAATACTAGGACAACATTATATAATAAGAGATGGTAAAAATAAGAGTACTTTTGCCCTAGATGATGTTGAAGATGTAAGAATATATAGTAAAACTGTTGTTGAAGCTTTAAAAACTGGATATTTTAATTTACTTGCTCATCCAGACTTATGTTTTTTTAATATTAAAAATCCAACAGATGAAATGTATGAACTACTTAGACCTATTATTAAGACTGCTAAGGAGCTAGATATTCCTTTGGAAGTAAATGCTAACGGCATTAGAAGATCTCTTGTTGAAGATAACAATAAAGATATAAACAAGGTTAAATATCCGAAAATTAAGTTTTTTGAAATGGTTAAAGAAGAAAATGCAAAAGTTATTATTTCAAGTGATTGTCATAGTGTAGATGCATTAGATGATTTTGCTATTAGTGAGGCAAATAAATTTGTTAAAGAGTTAGGTTTAGATTTAGTAACTAGACTAAAAACTAACTACTATCCTGCTAAATAAATAATGATTATTAATTAATTATATTATGTAAACGTTTTATAAAAAAAATTTGTTTTTATTCAATTTAATATGATATAATTTTCTCAAAGTTAATAAGTCGTATAATATCGATATAATGGTTCGAAAGTTTCTACCTCATCGCCGAAAAGATGAGACTACGATTTAGTTTGTTTTTACGCATGAACTAAAGTCCTAGAAGAAACCATATTCTAGGACTTTTTCTTATGATTTATTAACTAAAATAATAAACAGGAGGAGAAAAATGAATAATCTTAAAAATAAGATTGAATCATTCTTTAAAATTAAAGAACGTGGTTCATCAATTTCAAAAGAGATTATTGGTGGTGTTACAATCTTTTTAGCAATGCTTTATATTTTACCAGTTAATGCTGGTATGCTTGCTGAGACTGGAATGCCAATAGCAGCTGTATTTGCTGCTACAGCAATTAGTGCTGGTATTGCTACAATCTTAATGGGGTTACTTGCTAACTACCCAATTGGTTTAGCATCGGGGATGGGTGTAAATGCATTCTTTACTTACACTGTAGTATTGGGCTTAGGTTTTTCATGGGAGGAAGCCTTAGCAGCAGTTTTAGTTAGTGGGGTAATCTTTTTAGTAATATCATTTACTAATATAAGAAAAAAACTAATTAATGCAATTCCAAAAGACTTAAAATTATCAATCGGGGCTGGAATTGGATTCTTTGTTGCTTTTATTGGCTTAAAGAATGCAGGTATTGTAGTTGCTAGTCCTGCAACTGGAGTTGCAATGGGTAATCTTGCTCATCCAGCAGTATTGCTTGGTTTATTTGGAATTATTTTAGTTTTAGTTTTATCAGCAATGAAAAATAAGTTTGCAGTTATTATCTCAATTGCAGTAACAGGAATACTTGGTGTAATTCTTGGCTTATTAGGTGTTGATTTAATGCCTTCATTTGGTAGTGAAAGTTTAGGTAAAGTTTCAGATATCAGCCTAACATTTGGTAAAGCTTTTAAAGCAATTCCAAGTCTTCTTTCAAAACCAGAAAGTTATGCTGTAATATTTACTTTCCTATTTGTAGACTTCTTTGATACATCAGGTACTTTAGTAGCTGTTGGTCATGATGCTGGTCTATTAGATAGTGAAGGTCAATTAATCGGTGATAAAAAAGCTTTCTTAATTGATGCAATTGGTACTGTAACAGGTTCAGTACTTGGTACTTCTACTGTTACATCGTTCGTTGAATCTACAACAGGTATTCAATCAGGTTCTAGAACTGGATTAACTGCTGTTACAACAGGTGTATTATTCTTGTTATCATTATTAATCTATCCATTATTTGGATTTGCTAATGGAATCTTTGATCCAGTAACTGGTTTAGTTTATTCACCAGTCACTTCAATGGCTCTAGTTTTAGTTGGTTCATTAATGATTTCTAGTTTAAAAGACTTAGACTGGGAAAATAAAGTTTCAGTTACAAGTGGATTTATGACAATAGTTGGTATGATTTTATTCTACTCAATTGCTGATGGTATCGCATTTGGTATTATTACATACTTAGTTATGATGTTAGCAAGTGGCAAGTTTAAAAAAGTAAACTTAACGGTTTACATTTTAAGTGCTTTATTTATTATTAATTTAATCATAAGATTTACCGTATTAGCTTAAATATTTAAGACTTGAATTTATTTCAAGTCTTTTTATTAAATAAAAGGAGAGAGAAAAATGGAAAATAAAATGTTGCTAGGGCCAAAAGATAGGCCAGGAAATTTAAAATGGGTAATACTAAGTGTTCAGCATATATTTGCGATGTTTGGAGCAACAATATTAGTTCCAATGTTAACTGGACTCCCAATAAGTGTTGCATTATTTACATCGGGTGTAGGAACACTAATCTATATTGCCTTAACAAAAGCAAAAGTACCAGTATATCTCGGTAGTTCATTTGCCTTTATTGTACCAATTCAACTTATTATTGGTTTTAGTAGTGAAAATAGTAATCCTAGTTACTACTTTGGTTCGGTCTTAACTGGATTATTCATGGTTGGGTTAGTATATGTCGTAATTGCCTTTGTCATAAAACTAATTGGAACAAACTGGATTGATAAACTACTTCCACCAATTATTATTGGACCAATGATTGCAATTATTGGTTTTAGTTTAGCAAGTACTGCAGTCTCAAGTAGTGGCTTAGTTGCTCTCGGAAGCTACAAAACAATCATTACAGCAGTTATCTCATTTATTACAGTAGTAATATTTGCACTTAAAGGAAAAGGATTCTTCAAGATAATTCCATTTTTAATGGGAATTCTTGCAGGATATGTTACAGGATTAATTTTAGGTCTTGTTGATTTTTCAAACATTATCGAAACAATCAAACTTCCTGGTTCATGGTTTAAAATACCTGAATTTATGTTCTTAGGATTTAAAGATAAAACTTTAGAAGTCCTAGGTAGTACAATTACAATTTATAAATTAAACTTTACAGCAGCCCTTGGTTTAATCCCAATTGCATTTGTAACAGCTTGTGAACATATTGGCGATCATGCTGTGTTATCTGAAATTACTGGAGAAAATTATTTAAAAGATCCAGGGCTAGATAAAACTTTAATGGGTGATGGTGTTGCTACAATGTTTGCAGCAATGGTAGGGGGACCTGCAAATACAACATACGGTGAAAATACAAGTGTTGTTGGAATGACAAAAATCGGATCTGTTTGGGTAACCGGACTTGCTGCAATAATCGCAATCTTACTATCATTTTCAAATATCTTTATCTTACTAGTATCTTCTATTCCCTCCTCAGTTATGGGTGGTATTTCATTAATTCTTTATGGTTTTATTGGATTAAATGGGATAAAGGTTTTAATCGATAAAAAAGTTGATTTTAATAAAACAAAAAATATGATTATTGCTAGTGCAATGTTAGTAATTGGTCTTGGTGGTGCAGTTATAAAGTTTGGTGTATTCCAGTTATATGGAATGGCACTTGCTGCAATCGTTGGAATATTACTAAATCTTCTCTTACCTGATAATTAAAATTTAGTTAATAAATATAAAGAGCTCATTGTCCGTAATGGAAAATGAGCTTCTTATTTTTATACAATTAGTGTTATTAAATTAAAAATTAATGGAGCAATTAACGCTGTTACAATTCCCGTTAATATTAATGATAAAGAAGACATACTAACAGCATCTTCACCAAAGTCCATGGCTTTTGCTGTTCCTAGAGCATGTGCTGATGTTCCAAGTGCTAAGCCGATTGCAATATTGTTTTCAATCTTTAATAGTTTTGCCATAATCGGAGCAATTGCTGCACCTAGAATTCCTGTAACTATTACTACTGCAACAGTTAAGTTTTCAATTCCACCTAGACTCTTTGAAACATCAATAGCAATCGCTGTTGTAAGAGATTTAGGAATAAAGGTTGCTACCATTTCATGACTTGAACTAAAAAGCATAAATAATAAAGTTAAAACAATCGCATGAGCAATTATCCCTGATAAGATCGATGAGATTATTACTTTATAATATTTTTTTACTAAATGTAAGTTTTTATATAATGGTACTGCTAGCGAGACAGTTGCAGGTGCGATTAAGAAACTAATAAACCTTGTCCCTTCTTTATATGTGTCATATTCAATATTTGTAACAATTAAGAAAATGATTATAAAGATACTTGAAAATAATAAAGGGTTTAAGAAACCTAATTTATATTTTTGTTGGATAAAGTAAAATAACAAATAAACTCCTATTGTAAGGGTAAGTGACCAAATAATATTATTCATTTTTTAGCCCCCTTTTTGCAATAAGCCCAACTACAATAAACGTTACTACAGTTGATACTACAAGAAGTACAATTATTTCAATTAAGTTTAATTTAATAATATCAAAATATTGCATAACTCCTACACATAGCGGAACAAATAAGATTGCCATGTTTTTTTGTAAGTAATTACTAACATCATCTAAATGTTTAACTTTAACAACTTTTAATACTAAAAAGACAAATAATAATAAAAGTCCTATAATACTTGCTGGAAAAGAAAAGGGTAAAATACTACTAATTAATTCTCCTAAAAATGTAAATAATAAAATTATAAAAAACTGAAATAAAATCTTCATCAAATCACCAATCCTAACATATTATATTATACAATATATCTTTAACAAATATTTTCAATATATGAATAAAATCTATACTACTTCACTTAGTTTATTATCAACAATTGAATAAACAAACATTAAGATTGGTAAATCAAATATTTTACTTAAATATTTCTTATAGTTTAATAACTGATCTCTATATTTTACTGGATCATTATTCTTTAATTTATAATCAATAATATGAACTTCATCCTTATATAGGGCTACCATATCAATTATTCCTTTAACTGAAACATTTTTATCTATATACTCATATTCATACTCGTGATATATTTTGGCATCACTTAATTTTTTACCGTTAAATAAGTTATTTTTAAAGTTTAAATAAAACTTATCATTAATATTTTCATACTCAAATGATTCATGCATTAGTATCCCTTGTTTTAAATTATGTTTTAGCCCATCATCAATTAACTCGTTAATAGTAATTGATGCTTTACTTGATTCAATTACTTGAGACTCAATTTCAAAATTAATCTCTTCTAATTTATCTAGTTCTAGGGGATAATATGTATTTTCTTCTTTTAACTTTAAGTAATACTCAGCATTACTTAAAGATTTTCTATATCTTGTTATATTTAATGGATTAATGAAATCATATAATCCATTAGAATAGAGATAATCTGCAAATGAATTTAATTTGCTATAATCATCTTTCGGCGTTAAGACTAAATATAGTGCTTTTTCTGCTCTAGTTAAAGCAACATACAATAATCTTAATTCTTCTTTTAAATTATCTTTAACTGTTTTCTTTATCTTACTGTTTTTAACTGAATCATTAATTTTTAAAGTTTTTATATCACTTGGACTCTTTAAATTTAAATTAAACTTAACTACATTATTATAATTAAAGTTTCTAACTAAAGAACGATTAAACTCATTATTTAGTCCAACGACAAATAGTGTTTCATATTCTAAACCTTTAGACTGATGAATGTTTGTAATTTTAACACTATCTTCTTTGCTGTCTTGTAAAATACTAATCTCTAAATTTAAGTCATCATTGTATGCTAAATTATAGATATATTCAACAAAATCTAATCCTGTAATATTTAAGTCTGATAAGGTCTTACTAATATTGTATAAATACTCAATTTGGTATTCTTTTTCTTTAACTTTAGTGGTTTTACTAATTTTTTTATACATATCAAAGATATGAACCATATCGTCTATTATTTCATAATTTGATTTGGTATATATTACTCTGTTTAGTAAAAGACATTTTTCATAAATTAAATCATCAATTTCTAATTTACTATTTAGTTTATTATCAAATACTTTTGTTAATGAATTAAATAAATTATAATCACTAAAGCCAAATAACTCACTTCTTGCAACTGAGAAGTAATAAAATCTTTTTTCACTGTTTTCCTCGTCAATTAATGAACTTAATTTTAAGACGTTTGCCATTAGTTTTAAAAAATAAGTTTGTTTTAATTTTTGATCTACCTGAATTTGTAGTGGAATATCTAAATATTTAAATACATTTTTAAAAGTCTCAAATGATTTTTTATTTCTCGCTAGAATAGCAACTTCTTTGTAACTATTAATTGCCTTACTATCCAATAATTCCTTAATCTTTCTCCCCACAGAAAAAGCTTCTTCTATCATTTGATTATTACTTGTTCTTTTATCTTCGCTTGTATTTAATTCTTCTAAATATACATTAGCAAACCTATTTCCCAAAAACTTAGTAGATCTACTTTCCATATAATGATTATCTTTATAATCTATATCATATTTATCTTTATCATCTAATATTTCTTTAAATAGTTTATTGACAAAGTCAATTATGCTAGATGAACTTCGGTAGTTTGCTTTTAGGGGAATACTTTTAATTGTTTCTAATTTATTTTTAAAAGTTTCTGGTTTGGCATTTCTAAATTTATATATACTTTGTTTAATGTCACCTACATATAAAACATTTATTTTATCATTGTCTTTTATTAACATTTCAAGAAAATCTGATTGAACTTTTGATGTATCTTGATATTCATCAACAAACACATATAAAAACTTGTCCTTTTGACGTTTTAAAAGACCTTCATTTTCATTTAATATTTGATTTAAGAAATTAGCAATATCATTAAATTCATATTTGTTAGTTAACTTTTTAAATTCATTTAACTTTTCTTCATATCTTACTAGAATATCTAAAATGATTTTCAATGTATTAAAAGTTTCTTCCTTAAATATTTCAACATCGTTTATTGTTACATCATTTTTATATAGTTCCTTAGGATATTTAATCAATTTTTCTATCATAGATCTTTGCTCACTACTTATATTTAAATCTTTCCATTTAATATTAGTTTTTTTAATTACAGGTCTTTCTATATCTTTACCATTTAAATAGTCATAATAGTCTAAGTAAAAATCAACTAATTCCTGATTCTCTTCAATAAAAGATAAAGAGATATCAGCTAGTTCTTCACTAAGCATCAAACTATCAAAATAGTTTGAATCATCAATTAAGGTATTAAGTTTTAAATCTTTTATTTTACCTAATTCACATAAGTTATTATAACTCGAAAGAAAGTCTCCCTTTAAAGAATCTTCACTTTGTTTATCTGTATATGTTCTAACAAAATTATATAAACTAGGATTTCTTTCTTCATTTAACATAATATCGGTAAATATTTCATCTAAGATATCTTTCTTTATTTGATTAAAAAAGATACCATCTAATAGTTCAATGTTAGAATCAAGTCCGATTAAGCTTGCATTTTGTTTAACAAAGTTATAGGCAAAAGCATCAAAGGTTGAAATGTTTGAACTATCAATTTTATTTGCCATATTTCCTAAGTTTGCCTTAATCAATTCTTTTTTAATACGTTCTTTCATCTCATTAGCGGCTTTTTTAGTAAAAGTCAAAACTAAAAAATTATCTAAGCTTTTTCCCTCTGTTAAAAGGTTTACAACTTTTGTTACTAAAGTTTTTGTCTTACCACTTCCAGCCCCTGCAGGAACAATTAATTCCTTTGAGCTATCTAGTACTACTAAGACTTGTTCATCATTAAGACCATACGTATTAATCAAATCATCTTTAGTTTTCTTCATCATTTTCACCTTCTTCTTGATTACTATTAAAAAACGCTAAGGCTTCATAAATGCTGTAGTATGATTCGTTGCGGCCTTTTTTATCAACTAAATCTTTTCTAATTTCAATTTTAAAGTTAAAGTTTTTTATTTCCTCTAGAACCTTATTTAAAAGTTTTTCAACATCTAAAAATAGTTTTTTTAATTCTTCTTCATTTATAATTCTGGTCTCCCCTTTAATATAATAATCTAGATTTAAATCAGTAGTAGATAGTGCATTTAGTTTTGTCGAATTATAGGAAAAATATGCTAGATCCTTCATTTTTAATTTTTCGTATTTAATGCTATAAAAATATGCGTAAAAAATTAATTGAAGTAAATCTAAATTTTTAAGCACGACTTCCTCATTAGTATCTTTTAATAAGAGATTAATTGTTTCAATTATTTTATCCTTGTGAAATGGTTCTTTTGCACTTGATTTATAATCAATGATTGAAAAAGTATTATTCTCATATATTTTAACTAAATCTGATTGACCAATAAATTTTTCAAGTTCTACCTTTTCTTCAATTATTAATTCTTTACTAGGTATATCTTTTTCTAAATTAACAACTACTTCTAAGGCAGCTACAATTGTATCTTGTTGTTTTTTTGTATAAAACATTGTTTTTATATACATAATATCTTTTTTTGATAAATCTTTATAGCTAATATCTTTTAGCATATTTGTATACTCTAACATCTTCTTAAAATAAATATTAAAATAATCGTTAAAGTATTTATTGTAATTGAAATTTGAAATATCAACATTTAAAATATAATTAATAATTTCATTGTTAATATCTATATCATCATGATAATTTTTAATTTTTCCAGTTTTACTTCTATCTACTTTAGTTTCATAAAATATAATCATTAAGGTCTCTACTAAACTATGGAAAAAATTACCCATTAAGGTACTAATACTTTCATTAAATATTTGAAGTCTTAAAATATTTTCAAGATAATAAACAAATGGAATATTAAAATATTTTGTCACTTGAGAAGGACTTATTTTAGTTTTTATATCTTTCGTATAATTAATTAAAGAGTCTTTTTCTTTTTTTGTTAAATTAAAATCTGACTTGAAAGTTGATTGTAATATATCACCTGTATTTTTACTATAGTAAAGCTTGTAAAAACTAGGTGCATAACCAAAGTTAAGTTCTATTTCGCTAGGCTCATTAGTACTTTTTATAAATTCACTTGATATATCACTTGGTGTATATGATAAGTAATTATCACTTAAAGAAAAAGAGATGTATTTAACGGTAGAGAATTTTATTACTTCTTTTAAAAAATTATTGGCTGCAATATTTAAGTCTGAACTAGTTGGATAATTAATTAATTCTTTATCATTATCAGATAAGTAGTCATTATCTTTACTTAGCTTGGGAAAAGACTCATATACCGTATTTAAGATAAAGATATGATTAGATTCATCAAGTCCTAGTATTTCTTCATTAGATATTACATTAACGGCATTACTGTAAACCTTAGATTTAACTTTTAAGTTTTTAAGATCTTCTTTAATTACTTTTAAAATATTAGACGTCTTATAATTTTTTGTTGGATACTTATTAAATAGACTAATTAACTTATTAATATTTGTTTCAAAGTCTATTTTATCTTTCAAAATTTCTTTTTGATATAATTCATTACGATACGCTTCATCTTTTAATATTTGAATGATTAATTCATATTCTTTACTCATAATATCTTTAATATAAGGAATATCATTTAAATATACTTGGTTATCGTAATTAACATTAATATTGTAAAATAACTTAAATTTATTTATTAAATTAAAATAAGTATTGTCAATATTTGAAATATAAATTTTATTAATATCAATATTTTTGTGTAATAGTTTAGCTATTTCTTCAAACAGATAAAATACTTCATCTTCTTTTGTATTAAACTTTAATGTTAATACATCTTCTTTTATCTTTTCAATATTTATATAGTTAACCTTTAGTTTGTAGTAATCAATAAATGGTTTTAATAATACGTCATTACCTAAAATATTAAAAGTATATTTTTTAATATTATCTTTAAAAAACTTATTTTCTAAAATGTATTTTTTATTAAAATCTAAAAATTTATTTAGATCATCATTTTTTTTATCTAGATTATATTTTGAAAATCTTATCTTTTCGTTAATAACTGAAAGTGGCAAATTATTTTCTTCTAAATTAAATAAATAAATTTCGTCAAGAACATCAAAAGATAAAAGATTTATTAACTCACTATAAGTGATTATCTTAAAATCTACTAATACTTTATTAGTAAGTTCATAATTACTTTTAGATCTTATCACATTAGATTTTATTTTATCTGGAATGACAAAATAATTATTGTTATAATTTATTTTTTTGAATATTTCATTTAATTTCAAGTAAAAACACCACCCATTTTATATTAGTTTTATTATACTATAAACTAGCTAATAAATGAAGAACGCTCTTTTTAAACAAAATGATTATTTCATAAATCATTTTATTTAATTAGTATAGTCATATCATAAAAAAAATAATACTCTACCCTTTAAAAGGATAGAGTATTTTTACTATATTACTTTATTTGGATTTAATAATCCTTTAGGATCTAATGCTTTTTTAATACTTCTCATAATTTCTACTTTTACTTTGTCGGTATGTTTTAAGAAATAGTCTCTCTTAATGTAACCTATTCCGTGTTCAGCTGAAATTAAACCTCCAAGTTCATATACTTTGGTATATAAGTCATCTAAAATATTTTTTCTAACTAAATTCCATTGCTCATCTGTTTTATTTTCTTGTAGAAGGAGTGTATGGATATTCCCATCACCAGCATGTCCAAAATTTAAAATGGTTGTATGATATTTTTTCTCCAACTCTTTAGTATAGGAAATCATTTCTGCAAAATGATGAATTGGAACTACTTCATCAAGCATTTCATATTTTGTAAGACTCATTAAAGCATATAAGATATTATCTCTCAGTTGCCATGCTGTTTTAGCTTGATCCTTATTTAGTAAAATAATTTCTTTGGCATGAACTTTATATTTATTCATTATTTCTTCTAAAATTAAATCAATTGCCTTCTCATCCATCCCATCAAATGTAGATAGTACATATGAATGTCCCATCTGACTTGGAAATTTAGTGTTTAAGTACTTTTCACTATACTCAATTGTTTCTTTATCAAATAATTCTAAAGCAGTTGGAAGATATCCACTATTTAATATTTTAGTAACTGTTAAAGCAGCTTGAGTTGTTTTATCGAAAGCTAAGATTAATGATTTATTATACTTAGGTCTTGGAATTATTCTTAACTTAATTTTAGTAACAATACCAAGAGTTCCTTCTGAACCAATAAATAAATCTTTTAAATCATAACCACTTGCATCTTTAACTGTCAGACCACCAATAACTGTTTTTCTACCATCAGGAAGTACTATTTCAAGTTCTTTAACATAGTTTCTTGTTGTTCCATATTTGATTGCTCGCATGCCTCCTGCATTAGTTGATACATTCCCACCAATACTTGAATCCTTTGAGCCTGGATCTGGTGGATAGAAAAAGTTTGTATCTTCTAAGAGATTTTGAATTGTGCCAAGCTTAACACCCGGCTCTACAGTTATAGTCATCGTGTCTAAATTAACATCTAATATGTTATCCATTAAACTCATATCAATAATAACTACACCATCTAACACATTAAACTGACCACCAACTGCACCTGTACCAGATGCTTGGGGAATAAATTTTATGTTATTATCGTAACAATATTTAACTATTTTACTAATTTCATCAGTGTTTATTGGTAAAAAAACTGCCTTTATATTTGTATTTACATTCATGTAATAACTAAAAGTATATTTTTCTGGAATACTCCCTGATAAAAAAATTCTTGCATTATCTAATATTAAATCTTTCATTTAAAGCCCCCTTTAATTTTAAACAATTATATATAAAAAGTGTTTACATTTCAAAGGAATAGACTTTCAGTGAAAAAAATATCCAAACAGTGATTATAATTCGAAAGTCATGAAAAAAACAGATAGATTTTTTACTTTCTATCTGTTTGAATTTATTAAATATTTATACTTTGATCTCTGAAACTATAAATTCAAATATGTTTATTACCTCTTTAAAGTCTAGTTCAATTTGTAGTCCTACTTTTCCAGCACTAACCATAATTGTTTTAAAATTATTAAATGAACTATCAATAATTGTCTTAAACTGTTTTTTCATTCCAAAGGGACTACATCCACCATGAACATAACCAGTTAAGCCAAGCAGTTCTTTTTGTGGAATTAAATCAATCTTTTTCTCATCTAAGGTTGTAGCAACCTTCTTTAAATCTAGTTCACTTGATACAGGTATTATACAAACGTAATATTGTTTTGATTTTCCCTGTAAAACCAGAGTTTTAAAAACTTGATCTGGATTCTCATTTAAAATACTTGCTATCTTAGTTCCCTTAACAATTTTTGTTTCTGTATAGTCTCTAAGTACATATTTAATGTTTTTAGTATCAAGAATCCTCATTGCATTTGTTTTCATTTGCTCACCTTCTATTGCTATAAAAATTAGAAATTATTTTTTTAAAGTAAGTACTGTAATACTTTCGATATGACTAGTTTGTGGGAACATATCAAGTGGTGTAATTGATTTAATATCATAACTAATACTTAATTCTTTTAAATCATCTGTTAAAGTTCTAGGATCACATGAAACATAAATTATTTTTTTAGGAAGTTTTGTTAATATATATTTTCTCAAATAAAATCCTAAACCAATTCTTGGTGGATCAAAGACCATAATATCAAATTCTTCTTTAATTGCATTATTCATTTTTGTTATATCGCCTTGTTTAGGGATTACATTAGTAATATTATTGATTTTAAGTGATTCTTGCATATCTCTAACTGCATCTTTTATTTCTTCCACAGCAATAACTTTTTTTACGTGTGGTGCGATATGACTTGCGATAGTACCAACCCCACTATATGCATCTAACACAACATCTTCTTTATTAAACTCTGCAAGAGTTACTACTAAATCATATAGCTTAATTGCTTGTTTAGTATTTAGTTGAAAAAATGAAAATGGTGTAACTAAGAAAGTATTATTATTTATTTTCATATTTAAGTATTTGTCTCCAAATAATAAAAACATACTTCCTTTATAAATATCTCTATTATCCTTATAGTCTTTAACATAGTTTTGATAAATGCTATTTATCTTAGGATTTATTTTATTTATGGCTTTTGCTAGTTTATCTAATTTAACATTTTTGTTTGTAATAAACACTAATTGAATTTCACCAATCTCATTTGTTCTAAGTGATAAACTATAAACTAATCCTTTATTAGTTTCAGGATTAATTGCATAAACGTGATGCAAATCCATTTGTTCTAAAACTAATTTTAATGCATTTCCTAAGTTTTCATCCTCGATAATAAAATTGCTGATTGGCATAAACTTATTAGTACCTCTAACATACATCCCTGCTACATTTTTATCATCAATTCTTCTAACCGGTAAATCAGTTTTATTTCTATAGTTAAAAATGTTATCTGATGGAACTGTTTTATTTAATACTGTATTTTTTGTTTCTTTTCTAAGTTTTGTAGATAGTAAAAAATTAATAGTATTTCTCTTATATCTAAGACTTTCGTCATAAGAAATATGCATTAAATTCGTTCCACCACATTTTACATATGTCTCATCTTTTACTTCAATACGATGAATTGACGGAGTTATTACTTCTTTTAAAATACCTTCATAGGAACCTCTTTTATTTAATATTAAATCAGCTTCTACAACCTCATCTAAATAAGCATTATATATGAAGACTGGTTTATCTTCATAATATGCAATTCCTTCACCATCATGGCCTACTCTTTTTATTTCAAATCTCATTTTATCATTTCCTTTTTTAATCATTAATATTATATCACGTAACAAATAATCTATAATGATTAATTATACTTATTTAAAAACATTAAAAAAACCTAACTCTTTAATAGACTTAGATTTTAAAACTTACTCAATAACTATTTTAACAGTATCGCCTTTCGCACTATCTATATTTATATCTCACCAATTATTCCAGAACTAGATAGTTCTATTATTTCATCGATATCGATATTAAATCCGTCAATATGAGAACTAAAATTTTTATTTTTTAAAACTTTACTTTTGAATTTATTTTTTTAAATTCTTTATCTTGCCCTTTTTTTAAAAATAGTTTAAATATAAATACTGGAAGTGGTAGTAAAAATATAATACTTAAAAAAGTATTTATCGCTTTAGATTCATAACTTGTTATTTTAGTTTTAAAAAATGTGCTCTTCTTTTTACTTTCTTATAGATAGTTTATAAGCTTTTCTAGGGCTTATATTTCCTAACTCTAAACTTTCCAAGATTTCAGTATTACTATACGCTTTCTTAATTGATAGTTTGAGTATATTCTTAAAATATCATTTATCAATAATAATATTATGTAAAAATCATAAAAAAACTAGTGCTATTGATATTTTATCTAATAGCCTAGTTTTTATATTATTTATTTAATAATCTAATTACTTCATCAATATCCTTTTTAATTAATTCTAATGATGAAATCCAAAAATCTTTCTTTGTAACATCAATATTCATTGATTTAGCAACATCTTCAACACTTGCCATTGTTGTTAGTTTTAGTAATTTATCATAATTTAAAATAAATGATTCCTTATCTTCTAAATATTTACTATATAAGCCTTTACCAAATAATAATCCAAAAGCATATGGGAAGTTATAGAAATTTAAACCTGCACTATAGTAATGTCCTTTATTTAACCACATATATGGATGTAAGAAGTTACTGTCTAATCCTTTACCATATGCTTCTTTTTGTGCTTCTACCATTAATTTCTTCATTTCTTCTTTACTAATCGGACCATCTGCTAACTTAAAGATACTATCTTCAAAAATAAATCTCGATAAAATATCAATAATTACTTGAGTATCACCTTGAAGTGCAATTTCTAATACTTGAAGTCTTTCCTCATCATTATCAATATTACTTAATAAGTGATTAGTAACAATTGTTTCACAGAAAATTGATGCTGTTTCTGCAAGTGGCATTGGATAACTCCAGTTCAGTGGTGTATTATCACTTATAACTTCACCATGATAACCATGGCCTAACTCATGAGCAAGAGTAGATACATCTGAAAGAGATCCAGTAAAGTTTGATAAAATTCTACTTTGTTTTAATTGGGGTTGATTACTACAAAATGCCCCTCCTCTTTTACCTTTTTTAGGAAATGGATCAATCCAGTTTAAATCGAATGCTTTTTTAGCGTAATTTCCTAATTTTTCACTATAACTATTAAAACTGTTTATTACGATATCTTTTGCTTCATCATATGTATATGTTTTATCTAACTTACCTACTGGTGCAAATAAATCATAAAATGGTAATGCATTATCATGTCCTAAATATTTAGCTTTAGCAATTAAGTATTCTTCAAAGTATGGTCTATAATCCTTCATTGCACTAATCATAGCATCAAGTGTTGCTTTTTCCATGTTTGATCTAATTAATGTTGGCTCATAAACATCTTTATACCCTCTAATATCATTCATGATTACAACTTCTCTTTTAATATTTGAAAGTGCCATTGCTACTACTTCATCAACCTTCTCATAAGCCTTTAATTCGCTATAATAAGCATCTTTTCTAACTTTAGCATTATTGTCATAAGCAAGATTTCTAACCTCTGGTAGTGTGATTGTTTTATCATTATAACTGACATCTAGTTTTGAAGTTAAGAGTGATTGTAACTGGCTCCATGAACTTGATGAGACTTGTTGTAACTTTGCATACATAATTTCTTCTTTTTCAGTTAATAAATATTTAGAGCTTTTTTTGATTTTTTCTAATTGAAATAAATTATTTTTAATTATTTCATTATTAAGATATAAATTTAAATCAATATCTTTTAAAAATCTATTAAATAATACACTTGCTTCAGTAGTTTCATTTAACATTTTTGATAATTTAGCCATATTTACTAATGATTTTTGATTACTTACATCAACTGAATTAGAAAGACTATTAAATGAAAATAAAGTCCTTGTTAATACGGTTAATTCCTCATTTAGTTTAATATATTCTAAAATAACATCTAACCTATCATTTTTTTCAAACATATTTGGTAAATTATTATACTCTTTAATAAGCTTTTCTACCTTTAAAACATCAAGTTCATACTTAGGATCATCAAATCCTTTATATAAGTCATCTAAATTCCAATTCATATAAGTTCCTCTTTTCTAATAATTATTATATATTTTACATCATTTATCTTATATTATCAATTTTTCTTTGGTATAATATTTAAGATTGAAAGGATTTGATGGAATGAAAAAAGAAATATTAATAAAAGTAAAAGACTTTGGCGAAATAAAAGTGGAGTTAGACAGAGAAACTGCACCAATCACATTTGATAATTTTGTTGGCTTAATTGAACGAAACTATTTTGATAATACTGTGTTTCACCGTATCATTAAAGGTTTTATGATTCAAGGTGGAGCTGGAAATGAACAGCTTAATCCTATTAAAGGTGAATTTATGGCAAATGGCGTTAAAAATGACTTAAAACATACAAGAGGTGTTATTTCAATGGCACGTACTATGGTTAAAGATTCAGCAACAAGTCAGTTTTTCATTATGCATGAAGATTCACCACATCTAGATGGACAGTATGCTGCATTTGGAATTGTTATTGAAGGCATTGAAGTAGTAGATAGAATTGCTAATGAAAAAACAAATGCTTACGATGCACCACTTAGTCCTGTTGTAATTGAATCAATTAGCTTTATTTAATTAATAAGTAGTTTATCTACTTATTTTTTTATATAAAAATAGAAAGACCTAAGTCTTTCTATCACTCAATATCTAAGTATTTAGTTTTTTCTTCAGTTACTTTCTTGCAGTCAACTTTCAAAGTACCATCTTTATATGATGCTTTTAGATCTTTCATTGTTACATCACCAACATAGAAACTTCTACTAATTAATCCATAATGTCTTTCTTTTTTAATGAAGTCTTTCTTTTCTTCATCTAAGATTTCTTCTTTAACTGCTTCAACAGTTAAATAATTGTTTTTAATCGATATTTTAATATCTTCTTTTTTATATCCAGGTAAATCAATTAAAAACTCATAACGTCCATCTACTTCTTTGATGTCTGTTTTCATTAAATTGTTATCAGTAGTAATTAAATCATCAAAGAAGTCACTAAAGAAGTTTTTACCTCTTTTACTTACTTCTAACATAATTACACTCCTTTTTGTACCTTTGGTACAATGTAATTATATTCCTATATTTAAATTCTTGCAAGTAAAAAGCATTAAAAAGTCATAGTATCAAGTAAGTCTTTTAATGTGTCAGCTGAATGCTTTAATAACTTATCTTCTTCTTGATCTAGCTTTAAGCTAACAACTCTTTTTACGCCATTTCTATTTAAAATTGCAGGTAATCCTATATATAAATCATTTTCAATATTATAAGCTCCGCCATTATAAACAGAAATTGGAATAATTCTGTTTTCATTGCTTAAGATTGCTTGAGTAATATTAACTAAAGTCATTCCTATTGCGTAGTAGGTTGAGTTTTTACGTTTAATAATTTCATATGCTGCATTTTTTACTCTTAAATAGATATCATTAAATTCACCAAACTCAATTTCAGGAACTGTATCAATTACTTCTTTAAGTGGTTTTACTCCAATATAAGCATTTGACCAACAAACAAATTCAGTATCACCATGTTCACCTAGTATATATGCATGAATGTTTTTAACTGATACGTTAATTTTTTCTGCGATTTCAAATCTAAGTCTTGCTGTATCAAGGGCAGTACCACTACCAATTACCTTGCTACTTGGAAGTCCTGATGCTTTCCAGGCAACATAAGTTAAAATATCAACAGGATTAGAAGCTACTAAAATAATTCCATCAAACCCACTAGTCATAATGTTTGAAACAACAGATTTCATGATTATGGCATTTCTATTTAATAGATCTAATCTAGTTTCACCATCTTTTTGAGCAACACCAGCAGTAATAACAACAATATCAGCATCCTTACAATCATGGTATGAACCTGCATAGATTTTCATTTTTCTAGGTGCATAGCTAAGACCATGATTTAAATCCATCGCTTCACCTTCTGCTTTATCTTTGTTAATATCAATTAACACTAATTCTTCAACGGCTCCTTGATTAACTAAAGAATAAGCATAACTCATTCCTACTAAACCAGTACCGATAATTACTATTTTACTTTTAGACATTTTTTCTCTCCTTTATAATTTTTATAATTAAAAATTATTCATCAAAATTTCCTTTTTCAATACTATCAAATCTCTTACTTATCTTGTCACTTGTTATTTTAATATCTTTTATACTATCCGTCAATCTATTTGAAAGTTTGTCTAGCTCTTCAAATCTATCATAGTATCTAGTAAATTCAGTAGAAAGTAATTTTAGTTCTTTAATTATTTCTGAAGTTTTATTATTTTGTTCAATATTTTTTAAAACTATTAAAATTGTTGAAAGAGTTGAAAGTAAGGTTGTCGGCGAGACTATCCAAACTTTATTACTATTTGCATATTCAATCAATTCATAATGTTTATTTACAATATCTAGAAAAATTGCTTCAGATGGTACAAAGAGCATTGCTTGATCTGAAGTTTCATCTTCAATTATGTATTTACTTTTTATATCTATAATATGTTGTTTAACATTTTTTATAAATTCTTTTCTTGCTTTATCTCTAAGTTCACTTGAAAGTGAACAATCGGTGCTTGCACGGTAGTTTTCTAAAGGAAATTTAGAATCAATACAAATAGAACCAAGTGGCATTGGAGCGTGAAGTATTATATCAACTCTTCTACCATTTGATAATGTTTTTTGTTTTTCAACAAGTTTTGAGTTATCTGGAAAAACAGAATATATTACTTGTTCTAAAACAACCTCACCAAAAGCACCACGACTTGATTTATCTGTTAGTAAATTATTTAGTTGTAAAACTTCACTTGATAATTTTTCAATATATTTATGTTGTTCATCTAACTTAACTAATCTTTCAGTAACACCTATAAATGTTTCATCACTTTTCTTAAAGCTATCACCAAGTTTATTATTTACTCTATTTGTTACATTGTTAAAGTTTTCATCAATTCGCTTAAATAATTCATTTTGTAAAACTACTAGATCAGTTTTATTATCTTTATTTGTATTGTTAGTTATTTGAAGTAAATCAATTTTTAATTTATTATATTCATCCCTTAGTAATAACTCAAAATTAACATCTTTAGTTTTCTTATTATCCTTTTTAAAGATTAAGATAAGAATAACTAATATTAGTAAAACAACTATTCCAATTAATATATAAAGTTCCATAACTATACCTCAACATCACTTAAATAATAAATAGTCTCAACAATTACCTTTTCATCATTTAATATCTCTTCATTAATTTCTACATAAAAATGAATAAAAGTATCCTTAGATAATATTAAGTCATTAACACTTGAGATAAAACCATCATCATTCATCTTTTTAGCATATCCTTTTGACTTATATTCTTGTTTATCATTTACTACTTTATTGTATGCTTCATCAAATGATCTACCTAGTAAATCAGTACAATAATATTTATATCTCGTATTGATGAAGAATAAGAAATTATATAAGCTATCACTTTCAACTTTTTCATATGTTTTATTGATTGCTTCATCAATATATTGTTCGTATAAATCATCATCAATATCTTTAACTTGTCTAAGTCCTATATATTTGTCACGGTAAAACATATCAAAATAATATTCATTAAGTCTATTTGGAGTAGTCCAGTAATTGGCCGTATTTACACTTACAGTTGAGTGTAGATCATGTATGGCATTACCTTTATTAAAGATATAATCAAAAATAGATTCATCTGAGGTTGGAAATCCAGTTGCCTCAATAAAGTTTGGATTATTATTTTCATAATATAATAATGCTGAGTGCCCACCAAAATAATATGAAACAAAATTATGAATTAAAACTTTTTCTGGAAATGGTGAATCTCTTGTTACAAATATGTCACCATTTCTTCCTAATTCATTTTTTTCAAAATCATTAAATACATTTTTTTGATCATTTAATTCTTTCGATGTTTCACGTGGAACTTCTAAATATCTTCGGTAGTAACTCTCCCCACCATTAGTAACATTTATTAGTACTTCACTATTTAGATCAGCTCTTTTTTTAAATTTTTTAATCATGTTATTTACTTTTATGTTTTCATATGTAGTAAAAGAAAAGCTATATATTATTCCAAAAAGTGCAAGTAACAATATTAGTTTAAAGATCTTTTTTGTTGTTTTCATAGTATCACCTTTGTATGTAATTATAACATAAAAAAATATTAACGATTACTTAATTAGTAACCGTTAATATTAATTATTTTACAGGTTTTATTATTATTGCTCGATGTTCGCCTTCACCAACTGAAGTAGTAGTTACGTCTCTCCACTCTGCTAATTTAGCATGAATAATTCTTCTTTCATATGAATTCATTGGATCTAACTTAACTTCAATTTTTGTTTTAGCAACTTCTTTAGCTGTCTTTGTTGCAATAATTTCTAATTGTTTTTTTCTGTTTTCATTGTAGTTTCCAATATCTAGATTTACTACAACAAATTCTTCACTAAACATACTTAAGTAGTTTCTTAATAAGTATTGAATAGCTTTTAGAGTTTTACCATCTCTTCCAATTAATAATGCATTTTCATCACTCTTAATTGTATAATATATTTCCATACCTTCATTTTTTGAACGCATTTCCATTTTAGCTTCAATATCTAAACCTGAAAAGATTCTTTCTAAATATTCTTTTCCTTCTAAACCTAAATTTAAATTTAAACTTGCTAGGTAAGTAGCTGAACTACCAATTCCTAAAATACCTTTTTTTTCTTTTATTACTTCAAAAGTAATTTTTTCCAATGGAACACGTAATATTTGTACAGCTTTCTTTTGAGCTTCATTTAAATTTTTCGCTTCAATTTCTACTTTTTTAAGCATTACTTGTCACCTTTCTTACTTACTTTTGCATCAATTATTTGACGTGATGCTCCATACAATTTTTCTTCTTGTAATTTTTTATATTTATTTTCATTTATTCTCTTATTAATTAAAGTTTGTAAAATTGAATACACGTTACCAATAATCCAGTAATATGATAAAGCAAGTCCTGGTGTTACATAAGCTGTCATAATCATCATGAAAATCATAAAGAAACTTACCATTTTCATTGTTTGTTCTGTTTGTTGACCTTGTGGGTTTGGTTTACCTTGCGTATTTTTTGCATAACTTGGTTTCACTTGTGAAATCTTTTGTAATGCAAACATTGTAATACCTACAAGTGCTGTAAAGATTATTTTAGCAACAGTTCCGCCAGATGCAAGATCTGTACCTAAGAATTTTGTGTTATGAACACTTGTATAGAATTGACCACCTGGAATTGTAATTCTTTTTACAACTTCAAACATTGCAAAGAAGATTGGCATTTGTAAAAATGGTAATAAACAACCAAACATATTAATATTATGTTTTTTGTATAGTTGCATCATTTCCATTTGCATCTTTTGTTGACTCTCAGGATCTTTTCTTGCTGCATATTTCTTTTGTAGTCGATCAATTTCTGGTTGTGCAACACTCATTTTCATTGACATATCGTTCGTTTTTGCATAAATTGGCCATGCAAGTGTACGAACAATAATTGTTGTAAATAAAATTGCGACTGCAAATGAGTTAAAGAAAATCTTTCCTAATAATGACATTACAAACGCAATTGGTGTTTGTAAGAAAATCCAGTTCCAAAATGATGATGTCTTAACACTTATTGGTGTTGCTGTTGCTTGTAATCTAATTTGGAAATCAAATTCATTACCTGCTTCATCATTTGCTTTTAAATCAAATGTTTTATGATTGATATATTTTTTATTTTCAATTAATTCATCTCCAACAGGAAAACCTGTAAAAGTTAAATTATCTGTATCAATTAAATCAACACTTGTTCCATTTATAACATTAAAATCAATGTTTTTTCCTTCAAATAAGTAACTATTTGTTAAAATTATTCCATTTGCCTTAACTTTTCCTTTATCATCAAATTTTAAGTAATCAATATATTTAGTAGTTTTATCATGATTACCTTTTTCAATTTGTGTAATTGTAAAATCTTTATTATATGAAATAGTTTCTTTTTTTACTTTATAATCATATTTAATAGTATATGTATAATTTTTTGCAACTGCATCAGCTACAGACTTACCATTTGCTACTAATTCATCTTTAGTATACGCTGTATCATCACCGTTAAGTAGATATGTAATACCATCTGCTTCAGATAAAGTAATTTTATCTAATCCACCAGTTGCAAGTAATTTATAAAAACTTAATGACTCTAATTTTTTAGATTCATCAATTTCATCAACTAGTAAATTATTGACATCTAAATCATAAAAGGGAAAAATTGGTGATGTGTCTGCTTTCTTACATGAAGTAAGCATTAGTGTTGTTGCTAGTAACACCACTAGTAATAAAATCTTATTAATTTTTTTCATTAATCAGTCTCCATTATCTTTAGTTTTAATAATAATTCAATTATTAAACTTTCTATTTCCTGGTAACTCAAAATATTGGCATTAGGTCTAATAACAATAACAAAATCATTATCTACTTTTATAGATCCTTGATTTAGTCTTATTATAGATCTGATTTGTCGTTTAATTTTATTTCGTTCGACTGCATTACCATATTTTTTACCTATTGACATTGCAAATCTAAAATTAACATTTAAATTACTTTTTTTTAGAAAAATCATAAAATATTTATTGTAACTTTTTAATTTACTTTTAAAAAGTTGATCGATTTCGCTTTTTTTCTTTATAATATATTCTTTTTTCATTTTATTATTCTAAAAAAAAGATTACTTAAATAAAATAATTGGCATAATCATTTTAATCAAGTAATCCAAGTGTTTTAAAATGTAATTTTTTAAACTGCTAATTTTTTACGTCCCTTTTTACGACGGTTAGCGATGATGCGGCGTCCACCAACTGTTGACATTCTAACTCTAAATCCGTGAGTTTTGCTACGTTTACGATTATTTGGTTGATATGTTCTTTTCATTATGAAACCACCTTTCTTTTGCGAAATCATGCATTTTTTATTATATCGTTATTATTACTTTTTGTCAACCTATATTTATTACTTTTAATAAAAAAAATTATCCACATTATTATAAAAATATAAAATGTTGATAAAATGTTTATTTTGTTTTTAACATTGTGGATAACTTATCAACAAAAAATATCTATTGTGGGTTTGTGGGAAACTTAATAAAAGCCTTTATAAGGCAATCGGAATCATACTTTAACCACATTTAATTAACAATTATAAATATCAACTATAAAGTTATCCACATTTTTTGTTGATAAGATTTTATTAATATTTGTTTTATCTATGATATCATAATTGTAGAATTTCAAGGGGTGTGTATTAAATGAATAAATATGATGAATTATGGCAAAAAATATTAACTGAATTAGAAAATACCTTAGAAGAAGAGACTTATCAGGATACTTTTGAGCCTTTAACAAAAACTCATAAATATTTAAATGGAAATATTTTTATAATTGTTGCTAACGATTTTATTAAAAATAGAATAAATCAATTTTATTTGTTAAAAATTAATGAATTAGCTGAATATTTTTATGGTGAAAAGATTAGATTTAAGTTTGTTACTGAAAAAGAACTTTTACCAGAAGATACTCTTACAACTCCAGATCGTAATATTGAACAAAAATATCGCATTGGTAATTTAAATGCTACATATTCATTTGATAGTTTTGTTGTTGGTAAGAGTAATAATTTCCCTTTCAGAATGGCAATGAAAGTTGCTGATCAACCAGGGTTTGTAGCTAACCCTTTATATATTTTTGGGGATGTTGGACTAGGTAAAACTCACTTAATGCAAGCAATCGGTAACTATATATTAGATACTAATGTGGAATCGAGAGTTTTATATGTAAAAGCAGACACTTTTATTGAAGATTATTCAACTCACGTTAGACAAGATAAAATGCAGGATTTTTATAATAAATATCATGATTTAGATGTCTTATTAGTCGATGATATTCAAATATTAGCTGGGGCTCAAAAATCTCAAATGGAGTTTTTTAAATTATTTGATCTTTTATATCATCAAAATAAACAAATTGTTATAACTAGTGATAAACCTGCTAGTGAACTAAAAGATATTATGAGCCGACTTACTTCAAGATTTCAAGTTGGATTATCAGTTGATATCCAAGTTCCTGATCAAGAACTAAGAATTGCTATCTTAAAACGTAAATTATTGGCTGAAACTTCAGAATTTCATGAAATTAATACTGATGTCTTAGAATTTATAGCTCAGTCCTTTGTAACTAATATTAGAGAATTAGAAGGAGCTTTAAAAAGAGTATTATTTTATTCATTATCTTATAATTCAGAATTAAATTTAGAAATTGCTAAAGAAGCTTTAATTCCTTTACTAAAAACAAAGAAAACAAGTGATTCATTAAACGAAAATAACTATGATAAAGTTCAAAGTATAGTTAGTGACTTATATGGGATATCAGTTGATGAATTAATTGGAAAAAGTAGAAAGAATAAGTTTGTTGTGCCAAGACATATTGCTATGTATATTATTAAAGATAGATATAATATTCCTTATGCAACAATTGGTGGACTATTTGGTGGCAGAGATCATTCAACAGTCTTAACAGCTTGTGAAAAAATTGAAAATGAATTAAAAATTGACAACAGTTTAAAGGTTGCAATTCAAACAATTAATAAAAAGTTAAACACAAACTAATGTTGGTTAAATGTTTAACAAATGTTGATAAATATGGTATAATAACTATGTAATAAAGCCATTGTTGTTAGTTATCCACATACTAACACTGACTAATAGTAGTAATAATATTAAAAAATAATAAATAAAAGGGGTAAAAAAATGATATTTTCAATCGATAGAGAAACATTATTAGAAAATTTAATTATTATGCAAAAAGCATTACCAAACAAAACTTCATTACCTATTTTAACTAATATTAAATTCGATGTAAAAGAAGATCATATTATTCTTACATCTAATAATACTGATATTGCTATTCAAGTATTAATAGAAGAGGAAAACTTGAAAGTTAAGAAAAGTGGAGTTGTTGTAGTTCCAGGTAAATACTTAATTGATATTGTAAGAAAAGTTAATTCAAAACATATTGAGTTTACTTTAATTGAAGATAGAATAATTGTTATTAAAGCAGATAGATCTGAATTTAAATTAAGACTTATGGATTACCGTGAATATCCAGAAGTAGATTTTTTAACCAATGTAACTGAACCTTTAACAATTGATGTTGAATTATTAAAATCAATTATTAGAGAAACAAGTTATGCTGCTTCTACTAATGAAAAAAGACCAATCTTAACCGGTGTTAACTTTAAATTCAATAATAATGAATTACATGTAGTAGCAACAAACAGTTATAGATTAAGTCAAAAAATCTTAAAAATAAGATCAAACATTGATAATTTTGATATTGTTATTCCAAGTAAGAGTTTAGATGAATTAAGTAAAATCTTAGATACAAGTTTACTAGATGTTCAAATATATGTAAGTATTAATAAAATCTTATTTAAAATTGGTAATGTATTATTCCAAAGTAGTTTACTTGAAGGAACATACCCAAACACATCAAGAATTATCCCAACAGACTTTGCTGTTGTAATACCTTTTAATAAAGATGAATTACTTCAAACTGTTGAACGTGTTTCATTATTATCACCAAAAGATAAGGAAACAAATTATAATATTATTAAATTTAAATTAAATAATGATCATACAGTTGAAATTACATCAAACAACCAAGAAATTGGTGATGCAAATGAAGTTATTTTACCAAGTGGTGATATAAAAGGAAGTATTATTAATATTGCCTTTAGCTCAAGACATTTAATTGAAGCACTAAAAACATTTAATGCTGTAGATGTTAATATGAATTTTGCTGGAGAAATTAAACCTTTTGTAGTTAATACAAATGAAGATCCAACTCTACTTCACTTAATATTACCAGTTAGAATTGACTAATGTCTAATGTTTCAAGACATCTTAAAACAGTTTTTAAACATAGAAGAGAAGTTAGAAAAGCTTGTTTTAAAATGGGGTTATACTATCAAGGATTAACTCATGATTTAAGTAAATTCAGTATTAAAGAATTAAAAGTAGGATTTAAATATTCAAATGGTAAACAAAGCCCAATTGAAAATGAGAAACAAGAACTTGGTTATTCTTATGCTTGGCAACACCATCAAAATAAAAATCCTCATCACTGGGAATATTGGATTGATTATAAAACAGTAAGTCCATATGAGAGTATTGCATATGGTGTTAAAATTCCTTTTAAATATGTTTTAGAAATGGTCGCAGATTTTATAGGTGCAGGAAAAACATATAATAAAAAAACATGGAATAAAAAAATGCCGCTTGAATATTATCTAAAAACATATCCAAGAAGGATATATCATAAAGATACAGATAAATTACTTAGATACTTATTTACTCTTATTGCACGTGATTCTGTATCATATACAGATAGTTTAAAAGAAATCAGAAAAAATAAGAAAAAACTAAAAAAATTATATGAAAATTCAAGCAATTTTAATATTTAAATATTAATTAATAATTTAAAGAAATCATTTGATTTCTTTATTTTTTTATCTATATTTTAAAAATAAGGCTAAACCTACTAAGAAACACAAAAAAATAAGCAAAATACTAACTTTTATAAATATTTGTAAGTATATTAGTTATTTAATAAAAGTGCTTAAAAAACGGTATATTTTAAATATTTTAAAAATGTTACATTGAAGAAAAAAAAGTTATCATATCGATTGTTTGAAGTTAAAATCCTATGTTATAATCAAACTTGAAAATGATAGATGGGGGAGAATAAATGGGGTTACCAAAGTTAATAACTAAAAGAAACGGTTTAACCGTTAGTTTTGAAACAAGTAAAATTACTGCAGCAATTTTAAAAGCAGGAAACCAAACTGGTGAGTTTGGAGAAAAAGAAGCAAAAAAATTAACAGATGAAGTATTATTATTAGTTGAAAAAAATAATGACTATGAAAATTTAACAGTAGAAACGGTACAGGATACAGTTGAAAGAGTACTTCTTGATTCACCATATAAAAATACAGCTAAAGCATATATTTTATATCGTGAGAAAAGAAATCAAGCAAGAAAACCAGATATCTTTAAATTTAGATTAAATTTAAAACCATATGAATATCCAAGTCTAGAAGAATATAAAGAAGCTATTCAACACTCTTACTGGTTACATACTGAATTTAACTATACTTCTGATATTCATGACTTCAAAGTAAATGTTAATGAAAATGAAAGAAATGTTATTAAAAATGCAATGCTTGCTATTGCACAAGTTGAAGTAGCAGTAAAAACTTTCTGGGGTGACTTATATCATAGATTACCTAAACCAGAGATAGGTTCAGTAGGTTATACATTTGCAGAAAGTGAAGTTAGACATCATGATGCATACTCACATTTATTAGAAATTCTTGGCCTAAATAATGAGTTTGAAAAGATTAAAGATATCCCTGAATTAATGCAAAGAGTTGATTATTTAACAAAAAGTGCCCAGTTAGCAAAAACTGAAAGTGATAGAGATTTTACACTATCAATTTTATTATTTTCATTGTTTATAGAGCATGTTTCACTATTTAGTCAGTTTTTAATAATCATGGCATTTAATAAATATGAAAATTTATTTAAAGGAATGAGTAATGCTATTGAAGCAACTTCTAAAGAAGAACAAATTCACGGATTATTTGGAATTGAATTAATAAATGTAATTAGAAGTGAAAAACCAGAATGGTTTAATCATGATTTAGAACAAGAAGTTATTGCTGCATGCAAGGAAGCATATAGAAGTGAAGAAATTGTTATTGACTGGATTTATGAGAAAGGTGATTTAGATTTCTTACCTAAAAAATTAGTTAAGGAATTTGTTAAAAACCGCTTAAATAACTCATTATTAAGTATTGGATATAATAAAATATTTGAAGTTGATGAAAAATTAGTAGAACAAACAGACTGGTTTGATGATGAAGTTGTAGCAACAAAACATGTTGACTTCTTTATTAAGAGATCAATTAATTATAGTAAAAGAACAAGAAGTATTACAGGGGACGATTTGTTTTAAATAAAAAAATTGGAGGAAAAATAATGAAGTGGTTAAATGAGAACAGTAAACTATTTTTGTCAAGAGGTTACTTAACAGAAGGAGTTACTGCTGAAGATAGAATCAAAAATATTGCTAATAAAGCAGAAGAAATTTTAAAGATTGATGGTTTTGCAAAGAAATTTTATCATTATATGGAACAAGGATTTTATTCGTTATCATCTCCAATTTGGGCAAATTTTGGAATTAAAAAAGGTTTACCAATAAGTTGTTTTGGGTCACATATTTCAGATAATATGGGTTCTATTTTATATACTCAATCAGAAATCGGAATGATGAGTAAATTTGGTGGTGGAACAAGTGGTTATTTTGGTGATATTAGACCACGTGGTGCAGCAATTACTGATAATGGTAGTTCTTCAGGATCAGTTCATTTTATGAAGTTATTTGAAACAATAATTGACGTAGTATCACAAGGTTCAACTAGAAGAGGAAGATTCTCACCATATTTACCTATTGATCATAAAGATATCTTAGAATTTTTAAATATTGGAACAGAAGGTAATCCAATTCAAGAGTTAACACATGCTGTAACTGTAACTGATAAATGGATGGAAGAAATGATTGCTGGAGATCCTGAAAAAAGAGCTATTTGGGCTTTAGTAATCCAAAGAAGAGTGGAAATTGGTTATCCATATATCTTCTTTACAGACACAGTTAATAAAAATACTGTTGATGTTTATAAAGATAAAAACTTAAAAATTAATCACTCTAACTTATGTAGTGAAATTGCATTACCTAATAATGAAGAATGGTCATTCGTATGTAATTTATCATCAATGAATATTTTATATTATGATGAATGGAAAGATACAGATGCTGTTGAAACAATGATTTATTTCTTAGATGCAGTTATGACTGATTTTATTGATAAGTTAGAAAATTTAAGAGATTCCGAAAGAAAAGAAGATAAATTAGCATTCTTCTTTATGGAAAAAGCATATAATTTTGCAAAAGCAAATCGTGCTCTTGGTCTTGGTGCACTTGGCTGGCACTCATATTTACAATCAAAGATGATCTCTTTTGAAAGTATGGATGCACTTAAACTAAATGCTCAAATATTTAAACTTATAAATACAAAAGCACACAATGCTTCAAAAGAATTAGCTAAATTATATGGTGAACCAGAAGTATTAAAAGGATATGGTAGAAGAAATACAACTCTAACTGCAATTGCTCCTACTACTTCAAGTGCATTTATTCTAGGTCAAGTTTCACAAAGTATTGAACCAATTTGGTCAAATAACTATGTAAAAGACGTTGCTAAAACAAAAGTTACAATTAGAAATCCATACTTAAGAGAAGTATTAGAAAAATATGGTAAAGATACAAGAGAAGTTTGGAATGATATTAGAGATCATGACGGTTCAGTCCAACATTTAACATTTTTAACCGATCATGAAAAAGAAGTATTTAAAACATTTAGTGAAATTGATCAATATATAATCATTAATCAAGCAGCAACCAGACAACAATTCGTTGATCAAAGCCAATCATTAAACGTAATGATTAATCCAAAATCAACTGCAAAAGAAATAAATGAATTATACTTATTTGCGTGGGAGAATAATATTAAATCGCTTTATTATCAACATAGTACAAATGCAGCACAACAATTTAGTAAAGATAAGTTATGTGTAGTCTGTGAAGCTTAAGATATAAGGGACTGTAAAGAAATGAAGTTTTGATACTTCAGGAGCTTACAGCTCTTTTCTTTATATTTTATTGTGGATAAATAATAAAAAAGGTCTATTTCTAGACATATTAAAAGAAGATTAGTTAAAATATTAACTTATCCACTGGATAACTATTCGGTTACTCTATATCTCTTATTATGGAATTTTAAGAGATTATAGCCAATTGCCGTTAAAGTCATCTCTAACCAAACTTTTAAATTGCCTTTTCGTCTAAATCTTCTAATTCCATAATTTTCTTTTATCATACCAAATGCTCCTTCAACTTGAATTGATCTTTGAACTCTTAACTCTATTCCAAATTCACTTTTCAAGTTTTTAATTACTTCTTTTTGGTAGTTTAAGTTCTCTTCATAAAAGCGTTGTAGTAATGTTTTTCTTTTACCTGAACCATAGACAAACACTGGATTTAATAATCCTATTTGCTTATCTAGAAATGCTTTTATACTTTCCAAATAATTAAGTTCATATAAATCATACTCATTAAAACTAATCCCTGAAGGATTATATTCTTTATTTAACTTTTCAATTAGTTTGGTTATTTTTAAATGTAACTTAGATTCAAATTTCTCAACTGCACCTCGCCAAATAAATGTATATTTATTGGCGACAGATTCTATCTTTGTGCCATCAATATAGATAATATCAGTGTTTACATTATCATTTTTTATTATATATTCATTTAGTTCTTTAAATATGTCTTTTAAACTTGTAGTAAGATGTTTGTTAATAAAGTTACCAATAGCTTGGTGACTTGGGCTTATTTCATCTGTAAGCCACATTATTCTTATATCATTCTTTGCGGCTTTTTCTTTTAGAGCTTAACAAAGTTCATTTCGTTACAGCCCCATTTTTATATCTATTCAGTGTTAAAATTAATCAATTACTCAAAAATTATATTATATAGTATAATAAATATAAACTATAATAAAGAATTAGCTGGAAGAGGGTTTTAATATTCCAATTATTGAACTAATAAATAATCCAATAGTTTTATTAATTTTAAACTCAGTTATTTTATCGGGGATTCTTTTACTATTGACTATTGTCAATAAAAATATAAAAAATAAAATATTTGATATTACATATAAATCAGTTTTAATTATCATAGGATCTTTTTTAATCCTTATGTTCCCTTGGTATATAGATGATTTAATAATCCTAGATACAAGAAATGTTTTTTATATATTTACTACAATGTTTTTAGGAATAATACCATCAATAATAGGTTCATTATCAACATTAATTATTGGAATAATAATTGATGGTTTAAGTATAAATATTTTAGCTGAGGCATTTTATGTTATTATTCCAATTTTAGTGGGGACGATTTTAAAACATAAATTTAAGAAAAAAAATAAATTTTTAGACTATTTTATTACAGGAATAGTTTCCAATACTTTAAGTATCTTTACATATTTATTAATTATCGATTATTCAATAACCTCACTAGATTTTTTACTATTTGGGTTAATTTATCCAGTTATTTATCCGTTTATTGTTTTAATCATAAATGGATATACTGAGAATGAACATTTAAGAAAAATAGTTCAAGAAAATAATATTATAATTGAATCAACATTAAACTCAGTAAAATATATTGAGATTTATGCAATTGATGTTAATTATAATTACTTAGCATTTAATAATCATCACCGTAATCAAATGAAGAAATTTTATGATAATAAATTAATAATTGGTCAAAATTTCTTGGAACTTGTCACAAATAACAAAGTTAAAAATAGGTTGAAAGAAAATTTAGACAAATCTTTATCAGGTGAAACGAATACAATTGTGATTGAAGTTAGTGAGTATGGTAATAAAATTTTAAAAGAAACATATGGTCCAATTAGAGATTTAAAGGGTATTGTAGTTGGTGTATGTGTATATAGCGAAGATGTTAGTGAAGAATATAAAAAAAGAGCAGAGATAGAGTATTATAGTAAATATGATTCACTTACTGGACTCTTTAACCGAAATCTTTTTGAGAAAAGTATTAAAAAATTAAATGATATTTCAGATATTTCAATTATTTATTTTGATGTTAATGGGTTAAAAAGAGTTAATGACGCTTTTGGACACTTAGCCGGTGATAAATTAATTAAAACTGTTTCAAATGAGATTACTAGCATGTTAAGTATGTATGAAGCTAAAATATACCGTATTGGTGGTGATGAAATAGTTTCTATAAGCCGCACATTAACTAATGTTGACAAACTAATAAAAGATATAAAAGATAAGCTGTTTAATACTAAGATTTTTCATTTACCAATTTCAATATCTGCCGGCCATGCAATTAAAAAAAGTGATGAATCTTTTATGGATTCCCTACTAGCTGCTGAAGAATTAATGTATGTTGATAAAATTACAAATAGCCATAGTATTCAAAAAGAAAATATTGATTCTTTAATTAAAACTCTACATGATAGTGAAGTTGAAACATTTGAGCATTCCAATCGAGTACAAAGATTATCAAACAATTTGGGGAAAATGTTGAATCTTAGTTTCAAAGAACTAAAACTTTTGGATTTAATTTCAAAACTTCATGATATTGGTAAAATTGGAATTGACCAGGAAATATTAAATAAACCAGGAAAACTAAATAAAATGGAATTTCAACTAATGAAAAGACATTGTGAAATAGGTTACCAAATACTATCATTAGTCTATGATTATTCAATTATTGCTAATGATGTATTATCACATCACGAAGACTTTGATGGCGGAGGTTATCCAAGAGGCTTGAAGGGTGAAGATATCCCACTTAAATCTAGAATTATTAGAATAGTTGATTCATATGATGCTATGACATCAGATAGAAAGTATCGAAAGGCTTTAACCAAGGAAGAAGCATTAAAAGAAATAGAAGATGGACTTGGAACTAAATATGATCCAGTAATTGGGCAGAAATTTATTTTAATGATAAAAAAAGAAGCGATTTAAATTTCGCTTCTTTTATTTATTAGAAGAATTTTGCTCTTGCTTGATCTTTTATCTCTCTACTTGCTGTAAATGGAATTCTTGTTGTATAACCTGCTTTTGCAGCAACAATAGCTTTTGTTGGCCATGCAAAGATATCTTGGTTCCATCTAAGTACAGTATCATTATAAACTTCACGTGCAGCTGTTATTTCTTTTTGTAGATAACTGTTTTGTTGCATCGCATCAGCTAATGAGCGATGTGCTTTTAAATCTGGATAAGCTTCAAATGCAATTCTCACATTTGATAATGCTTGATCAAGTTGACCTGAGACTTCATTTCTTGTTTCTTCAGTTGGATGAACGCCACCTCTAAACATTGCAACAGATTTCATAACATCTTTATCTAAATCAATTGATTTTTCAACAATACCTACAACATTTTGTAAGATAACAACTCTTTGTTCTAAATAGTTATCAATTTGAGATGCATTGTGTTGAATTTTTTGTTGTAATGCTTTTAAATAGTTTCTTGCACTTATTTTCATGAAAAGGAAGATAAGACCAGGAATAATTAGTGGGAACCATAATAATATTTCAAAGATAGTTGATCCTACTCCAACTTTTGCTGGTATCTGTTTTTCAATTACGTTAATGTCACGACCTTGTTCGTTGACTGTTCCAGTTAATTCATCTAATTCATTTGCCATAATTAATACCTCCATTATTTTTTTTAATTATACCATTTTTTTTAGTTTTTTTTATTTAATTATTCTTGCAATAAAATTACCTAAGTAAAATAATTCATTCTCATCTAATTTTTCATTATTTTTTAATTTGTTAATAAAGTTGTTTAAATGATCTTTATAATCTTTATTTTCCTTATCTTCAACAATATTAATATCAATTACTGATTCTTGTGTAACCGGAAGATATTCAACCCAGTGAATAGGGATAGTATGCATTCTCCCGTCCCCACCTAATCTAGTTCTAAATTCAGTTCTATTAATTGCTTTATAGCCAAAGGCTGTAACCTTTACTTTATCAGTATTATTTTTACTTGATACAATACTTGTTTTTAAAATATTTCTAGTATTTGACTCCGGATGTCTAAGGTTAGATTCACCTAATTTATTAGCAACAATCTCATGCTCATAAAAGCTAACATAACTATCATATAAATCTTTATAAATGTATTCATGGGGCTTTTGTTGCTGATAAAGTGGGATTGCAAGTATCGGTGCGAAAGTGAAGTAAACTGCTTTAAAGAATAAAACATTTGTATCAATAAATTTGCTTTTAATTAAAGTGAAATCATAATCATAATACTCACTTGCATTAACATTTAAGACATCACCATTTAAGTGTTCTGGAGTAATAATATTGATTTTTTTGTTTTTAATAAAATCAAAATTATCGCCATAACCTATTGTTTTTTCTTTCATTAATTCTAGTAATTGCTTTTGTGCAAGAGGAGTGAATAACAATCTAAATTGTACTTCATTGTTTCTATCTGTTGCATTAAATAAAACTTCAAATTCTGAGTTTGCAAGAGTTGTAAAGTTACCCCCCTTTTTAATGTCTTTCTCCGCTTTTTTCCTTAGTATTTTTTCTTCTCTCTTTACATGTTTATCAATTTGTTTTTGATCCATATTTTCAGCATTGGAATCATCTCTAGTAAATTTTAAATCAGGTGCTGCTTCATTTCCATAAACTAAATATGCTTGTTCATTGTAGTATGGATAAGGTTTTAAGATGGTCTCAGTTAGAGTTTGTGTTCTTGTTTGAGCAACTCTTTTCCCATTAACGGTTGTATATGTAACCCAGGAGATGATAATAGATCCAGTATATGCTTTCGTTCCTAAGGTATGAACTAAATCGTTTGCGATATAAAAGGGATTACCATTTATATCACCAGATTTAACAAAGAGAGTAGACCTATCTAGTTCAGGGACATCATCTAAACCAAATTTATTTACTAAGTAGTCATATCTTTTACTATCAAACATTCTATCTAGATTAATTAAGGGGATAGTTTTTTTAAATAATTCAATACCCATTTCATCGGTAAATAGGTCATTTAATGGCTTCATTTGTGACTTAGCTAAATTAATTAATTCACTAATCTCATTTTTAATAAAATCTGAATCAGTCTTTAATTTTTTAAGTAATGGATTAATTTTTTTGAAAATTAAGAAAATAAAAAGAACTGAAATTAATGAAGATACTGCAATAAATCCTACATCAAGAGCCATTGATGTTGTAGCAGTAATATCTGCTAATAGTTTAATCGAAATTAGTAATACAATTACGATAAAAAGTATCATCAAAATTCTAAATGTATTATATTTTGAAATTTGTCTCTTAGTCGTTTCTTTTTTATGATTTAGTGTTTTAATTTTTTTAATTGTTTCTTTATTTTCCTCAACATTGATATTTGATTTTAAAACTAGTTCATCAAAATATTCCTCAACATTCTTTTTATGGTTTGGCCCATACTTGTTTTTGTATTCCATTAAAGGATCATAAATGTGATCATCCACATAAATCCCTCCCCTCTTTTCATTAAGTTAATAATACTACAATTGGCTCTAATTGTAAATAAATAGTTTTAAATTAAAAGTATCTTCGTTACAAAAAAACGTGCAAATTTCTTATATTATGATATAATATAAGGAAGAAATGAGGTATTCAAATGAAAACTTTTTATTTAAATGGTGAATTTATGACACTAGCTCAGTTTTTGAAAGCTAATGATTATATTAATTCAGGTGGCGAGGCTAAATATTTTCTGCAAGATTATGTTGTAAAAATTAATGGCGAACAATGTTCATTGCGTGGTAAGAAATTATATGAAAAAGATATAGTTACAGTAGGCAATGATGATTTTGTTTTACTGTATGATAAAAAAGATTAATCTAACTAATATTAGAAATCATAGTAATTTATCACTAGATCTAAATGATCGATTTATTTATATTAAGGGACCAAATGGTTCTGGTAAAACAACGATTTTAGAAAGTATTTATCTTACTTCAACAACTAAGTCTCATAGAACAAATAATGATTTTGATTTAGTAAAAAGAAATGAAAAATTTGGAATTATCCATTTGGAAACTAATAAAGATATTTTCAAAATAGTTATTCATGAAAAAGGTAAATCAATTTTAATTAATAACAAAGAGGCAAAAAAGTTAAGCGAAGTTATTGGTAGATTAAAAGTAATTATGTTCTCACCAGAAGATTTAAATTTAATTAAAGGTTCACCTCATGTTAGAAGAAGTTTTATTGATTATGAAATAATTAAATATAGTAAAAATTATTTAAATAATCTGACAACCTATAAAAATATTTTAAAACAAAGAAATGCTTTACTTAAAAATATCAGTCTTAATGATGATCAAACTTTCTTAAATATTTTAGGAACAAAACTTTATGAAATAGGAATTAAGATTATTAGACAAAGAAGTGAGTTCATAGAAGAACTAAACTTAGAAACAAAGAAAATATATAGTTTGTTTTCAGATAAAAATATCGAAATAAATTATTTGCCAAATGCAAAAGAAGAGTTTTTTTTAAATCATTTAACAAATAATCAGAAACAAGATATTTTATATAAGACAACTATGTCCGGTCCACACCGCGATGACTTTTTAGTAACGTTCATGAATGAAGATGCGTATAAATCATCTCAAGGTGAGATTAGACTAATCGTTATTTCTATGAAATTAGGGCTAATAAATGTTTTAAAAAATAAAACGAGTGATAATATCACCTTGTTGTTAGATGACGTTTTAAGCGAATTAGACGATAAAATCAAGCACAAGTTTTTAGATAATTTGCCAGAGAATATGCAAATAATCTTAAATAGTGCAATAAATATCGATAGTAATAATGTAAAAATACTAGAATTAAAAGGAGAAATGTAAAATGAGTGATCAAAAGAAATATGATGCCTCGAATATTCAAATATTAGAGGGATTGGATCCAGTTCGTAAAAGACCTGGGATGTATATTGGAACTACAGGTTCAGATGGACTGCATCATTTAGTTTGGGAAATTGTAGATAATTCAATCGATGAGGCGCTTGGTGGATATGCTGATGAAATTACATTAGAGATTTTAAAAGGCGAAGTAATTAGAGTTACAGACAATGGTCGTGGTATTCCTGTTGACATTCATCCCCATACACAAAAACCAGCAGTTGAAACAATTTTAACGACTCTTCACGCTGGTGGTAAGTTTGACGGGGAATCATACAAAGTATCCGGAGGATTACATGGTGTTGGTGCATCAGTAGTTAACGCGTTATCAGAATGGTTTACTGTAAATGTTCATAGAAATAATAAAAATTATTTTCAAAAATATGCTAGAGGTGTTACGCAAACTGAATTAGAAGAACGTGGCTCAAGTGAACATACTGGAACAATTATTGAATTTAAATTTGACCCTACAATTTTTATTGAAACGCAAGTATATGATTATGAAAGACTAAGACACCGTATTCAACAGCTTGCTTTCTTAAATCGTGGTATTAAAATATCAATTAAAGATTTAAGGGGTGAAGAGACTCATGAGGCCACATATCATTATGAAGGTGGATTAATTGAGTATGCTGAGTTCTTAAATGGTAATAAACAAAAAATTAATAAGCAATTGTTTTATGTTGAAAAGTTAGTAGACGATATAAACGTTGAAATTACAATCCAGTACAATGACTCATATAATGCAAATATTTATTCATTTGCTAATAACATTCCAACTAGAGAAGGTGGAATGCATGAAGACGGATTTAAGATGGCTTTAACTAGAGTTTTAAATAACTATGCTAAAGTTAATAAAATTACTAAAGATGAAGAAGGATTTATTGGGGAAGATACTAGAGAAGGATTAATTTCAATTATTTCAATTAAGCACCCTGATCCACAATTTGAAGGACAAACAAAAACAAAATTAGGTAATACCGAAGTTAGACAAATTGTAAGTCAAGTTGTAGGTGAGAGTCTAGATCGATTCTTACTTGAAAATCCAGGAGATGCAAAATTAATTATTGAAAAATTAGTTCTTGCTAAAAGATCAAGAATTGCTGCTAGAAAAGCGAGAGAAGCAACAAGAAAAACCCCACTTGATTCATTAGGGTTTGCTTCTAAACTTGCAGATTGTAGAACAAAAAATGCCGAGATTGCTGAACTATATATCGTCGAAGGGGACTCCGCTGGTGGATCAGCTAAGCAAGGTAGAGAATCAGAATATCAAGCAATTCTTCCACTACGTGGTAAAGTACTAAACGTTGAAAAAGCAAGACAAGATAAAATTTTAGGTAATCAAGAAATCTTATCCTTATTCCAAGCAATTGGGGCAGGTATTGGTGATGAATTAGATGTTACAAAAGCTAGATATCATAAGATCGTTATTATGACCGATGCTGACGTTGACGGGGCACATATTAGAACCCTTTTACTAACATTCTTCTATCGTCATTTAAGACCATTAGTAGAATTAGGTTATATTTATTTTGCTCAACCACCACTATATAAAATATCAAGTGGTAAAAGATTTGAGTATGTTTATACAGATGAAGAATTACCAGCAGTGATTGAATCATTCGGTGAGAGATATCAAATGCAAAGATATAAAGGGTTAGGGGAAATGAATCCAGAACAATTATGGGATACAACAATGAACCCTGAAACTAGAACATTGCTTAGAGTATCTTTAAAAGATGCAATGGATGCAGATCAAGTATTTAGTATGTTAATGGGTGAGGAAGTTGAACCTAGAAAAGACTTTATCCAAGAAAATGCTGAATATGCAAATGATATTGATATTTAAGGAGTAAGAGATGAGCGATAATAAAAAAATAGATAATATTGATTTAGAAGATCAAACAAGTAAGGTAACGGAAGGAAATATTAGAGAAGTAAATATTTCTAAAGAGATGAAAAAATCATTTCTAAGTTATGCGATGAGTGTAATTGTCTCACGTGCCTTACCGGATATTAGAGATGGACTAAAACCAGTTCAAAGAAGAATCTTATTTGGTATGAATGAACTTGGTATGTATAGTACTTCACAGTATAAGAAAAGTGCACGTATCGTTGGGGACGTTATGGGGAAATACCATCCACATGGTGACTCAAGTATTTATGAAACAATGGTAAGAATGGCTCAAGATTTTAGCTACCGTTATATGTTAGTTGATGGTCATGGTAACTTTGGTTCAATCGATGGTGATGGCGCTGCTGCGATGCGTTATACTGAAGCTAAAATGAGTAAGATATCAATGGAACTTTTAAGAGATATTGATAAAGATACAGTTAATTATGTAGGTAACTATGATAACTCAGAAAGAGAACCAAGTGTCTTACCTTCAAGGTTCCCAAACCTTTTAGTTAATGGATCAACTGGTATTGCAGTTGGTATGGCAACAAATATTCCACCACATAACTTAGGTGAAGTAATTGATGCTATTATTGCATATAAAGAAGATAAAGATTTAACTGTTTTAGATTTAATGCAACACATTAAAGGTCCAGACTTTCCAACAGGTGCTGAAATCTTAGGTCTAACCGGACTTAGACAAGCATATGAGACAGGTCGTGGAACAATTGCAATGCGTGCTAAGGCAGATATTGTTGAACGTAAAAATGGTCGTCATAGTATTATAATTACTGAAATTCCATATCAAGTTAACAAGGCAAATTTAATTGAAAAAATTGCTGAATTAGCAAAAGAAGGAAAAGTAGATGGAATTACTGAACTTAGAGATGAATCAAACAGAAAAGGAATTAGAGTAGTAATCGACTTAAGAAGAGATGTTATTCCTAATGTTATGTTAAACAATCTTTACAAAAATACTCAGTTACAAAAATCATTTGGTTTTAACATGATTGCTTTAGTAAACAATAAACCAGAAATGGTAAACTTAAAATCAATGATTAGTAACTACTTTGATTTCCAAATTGAAGTAATTCAAAGAAGAACAGAGTTTGAATTAAATAAAGCTGAAACTAGAGCACATCTACTTGAAGCATTTATGAAAGTATTAAATGATATTGATCATGCAATTGAAATAATTAAATCATCACAAACAGGTGAAATTGCTAGAGAACGTTTGATTGAAGAATATGACTTTGATGATGTTCAAGCAAGAGCAATTCTTGATATGAGATTACAAAGACTTACAGGTCTAGAAATTGAAAAAATCAAAGAAGAAGCAGAAGAAATTAGATTAAAGATTATTGAATTAAAAGAAATTATTGCAAGTAACGAATTAAAAGAAGATATTTTAGAGTCGGAGTTACTTGAAATTAAAAACAAATATAGTGATAAGAGAAGATCAGAAATTAACTTACATGATGACTTATCAATTGAATCTGAAGATTTAATTCCAGTTGAAGATATTATTATAACTGTTACAAATAAAGGTTATATTAAACGTATGAAGACTGATGCTTATAAATCTCAAAATCGTGGTGGAGTTGGAATGAGCGGAATTAAAGTTCATGATGATGACTTTGTTGAACATATTCAAATGACATCAACTCACGATTTCCACTTATTCTTTACTAATAAGGGTAGAGTATATAAGATTAAAGGATATCAAATTCCAGAAGCTTCTAGAACTGCAAAAGGAATTCCAATTGTTAACCTATTAAATCTAGAACAAGGTGAATACTTAGCATCATTTACTAATATTAAATCATTTGAAGATGAAGCTGCACACTTAGTCTTTGTTACAAAACAAGGTATTGTAAAAAGAACAAAGATTACAGAATATCAAAACATTAGAACAAATGGTATTATCGCTTTAACATTAAAAGAAGATGATGAATTACTAGTAGTAAAAGCAACAGATGGTACAAAAGACATTGTTTTAGGTGCATCAAATGGTAAAGCAATTAGATTTAGTGAACTAGATGCAAGAGCAATCGGTAGAACAGCAACTGGGGTTTTAGGTATGCGTCTTGATCAAAATGAAGAATTAATTGGAGCTGCAATTATTAATTCAGATGACGATGAGATTTTAGTAGTTACTGAAAAAGGTTTTGGTAAACGTACTAAAGCAAGTGAATACCGTAGTCAAAACCGTGGTGGTAAAGGGGTATTAACCTTAAAGATTACTGAGAGAAACGGTAATCCAAAATCACTAAGAATGGTTTCAAATGATGATGATTTAATTGTAGTAACAGATAAAGGCATTGTAATTAGAACACATATTGAACAAATCTCAACAACCGGTAGAGCAACACAAGGTGTTAGAATAATCAACTTAAAGAATGATCAAAAAGTATCAACTGTAGCGGTTGTTCCATTTGATAAAGATGAAGAAGAAAAAGTTGAAGAAAAAGGATTTACTCAAGACTCAATTACAGTCGATGAACAACAAGAAAATATCGTAAACTTAAATCCAGTCGAAGAAAAAGAAGAAGTTGTAACAAAAGACTCATTATTTGAGGATAAATAAGATAAAACGAAGTTATAGAAAAATCTATAGCTTCTTTTTTATTATGATATAATTAAAGAAATTATTTAGGAGGATTAAGATGATAAAACTAAAGGGAGTATCTAAGTACTATAAAACTAAAACCGGCGTTTCTGAAGGTATGCGAAATATTAACTTAGAATTAAGTTTAAATGAATTTGTTGCTGTTACTGGACCAAGTGGTAGTGGTAAGACAACACTACTTAACGTATTAAGTGGTCTTGATTCATATGAAGATGGCGAGTTATATATTAATAATGAAGAAACATCACACTATGGCGTTAAAGAATGGGAAGAGTTTAGAGCAAGTAATGTTGGCTTTGTTTTTCAAAACTATAATGTTATAGATTCATATACGGTTTATCAAAATGTCTTAATTGCCCTAGAAGCACAAGGATATAGTGAAAAAAGTAAAAAAGAAAGAGCACTTGAATTAATTGAAAGAGTAGGACTTACAAGCCATAAAAATCAAAGAACTTCAAAACTTTCTGGAGGGCAAAAACAAAGAGTTGTTATAGCAAGAAGTCTTGCCAAAAATGCTCCAATTATTTTAGCAGATGAGCCAACAGGAAACCTAGATGAACAAACAGGTAAGGAAATTATGGCCTTACTAAAAGAAGTAAGTAAAGATAAATTAATTGTTTTAGTAACTCATGATTTTAATTTAGCTAAAGATTATGTAACTAGAAGAATTGAAATGAAAGATGGAAGCATTAAAGAAGATAAAGTAATTGATAAATCAAATGCTATAAGTGATAAAGAAATTATAACAAGTAATCTTGATAAGAAAAATAAATTTTTAACAGCAAGTAAGATTGCAATGAGAAATATTTTTGCAACGCCTAAGCGTACAGTTTTTACAACCCTTTTATCAGTACTTGCAATTGCAGTCTTTCTATTTTTTCATGCTTCATTAATTAGTAATCAAGTTGGTAGTATCGTATCAAATCAGAGTGACTTAATAGTTTATAATCGTGATAAAACTAGTTTTAACCGAGAAAGTTATACTAAATTGAAGCAAGACTTAGAAAATAAAGATATTGATGTTATAGTACCTTTTAGTATCAATGAAGTAGATTTTAATGGCTTGTATACAACCATAAATACAGCTGATTCAATTACTAAAAATAATAAAATAGCTGAAGGTAGAATGATTGAAAACGATAATGAGATTATTGTTATAGATTTTTATAATTCAAGAGAAAATTATGAATTAAATAAAACGTATAATTTAATCTTAAAAGATTATATGGATAATGTTATTTACCAAAAAAGTCTTACAGTAGTAGGATTTATGGAGTATGATAGTAATTTTTCTTATAATGGATTTAGTTCAATCATTGTTCATCCTACCATTTTGTATGATGATAACTTTAAAGTAAATAGTGTATTTAAATCATTTAGAACTTACCAAAAAATAAGTGAAGAAGTAAATTATGTAAGTATACTAGGTTCAGATAGACCTTCAATTGAACTTGTAAGAGAAAAAATAGATCAAGATAAATATCAAATAATTGATGGTTATTTAAAGAGTGAAAATGAAATGGGATTTGTTGTTGGTATTTTTGTAATTGTTCAGTGGTTACTATTAATTGGAATATTATCAATTGTATTTTTAGTAATATATAATATTAGTAAAAATGTGATGGAATCTAGAAAGAAAGATTTTGCTGTATATAGATCAATTGGTGTTAGTGAAAGTGAAGTGGCACTAACTATAATCTTTGAACAGCTATTCGTTGCAATTTTTGCAATCTTCATCACAATTACAATGTTTGAAGTATTATCAATTTGGATTGAAGAAGTTAGATTAGTCACAAGACATATTAAAGTAAGTGATTACTTCTTAGTATCAACCGTCTTTGCTTTATTTACACTAGCACTTGGACTTAAATTTAACCGTAAAATATTTAATATTACCGTAATAGATTCATTAAAGGAGGATTCTAAATAATGATAAAAGTAAATAATTTAGATAAATACTTTAATAAAAATAAAGAAAATAGTATTCACGTTATTGACAATGTAAATTTAGAATTTCCTAAGTCAGGTCTTATTTCTTTAGTTGGACAATCAGGCAGTGGTAAAACCACATTATTAAATGTAATTAGTGGCTTAGATAAAGCAAATGGTACAATTCAATTTGATAATGTCTTGATGAATAAGTATGAAAGCCATACATGGGATAAGCTAAGAGCTAATGATATTGGCTATGTTTTCCAAAACTACTATTTATTAGAAGATAGATCAGTATATGATAATATTGCTATTACTTTAAATATGATTGGAATTGTAGATAAAGAAGAAGTTGATTACCGCGTTAATTATTGTCTTGATGCGGTTGGGATGTTTAGATATCGTAAAAAACTAGCAAGTGATCTATCAGGTGGGCAAAAGCAAAGAGTTGCTATTGCTAGAGCAATCGCTAAAAACCCTAAAGTTGTAATAGCAGATGAGCCAACTGGAAACCTTGATTCGTTAAATAGTATTGAAGTAATGAAAATAATTAAAAAAATATCGGAAGAAAGATTAGTTGTCTTAGTTACTCATAATATTAATTTAGCTAATAAATATTCAGACCGAATAATTAATATAAGTGACGGTAAAGTGATAAGTGATAATCTAAATACTTTATCTGGTGAAACTGAATTAATTTTTGACGATAATAACATCTATTTAGGTAACTTAGAAAATATGATGGATCAGGATGGTATTAAAGTTTATACTAATGACTTAGAACAAAAACTTAATTTAATGATTATTAAAATTAATAATAATTACTTTTTAAAACCGATGGATGATAATATTAGAATTAATGTTATAACTCCTAATTCAGGAATTGAAATAATTGACGATAAAAAAGAAAACTATGATAAATCAAATGACTTTAAAACAGAGTTTTCACTAGATCAATTAGACAAGGTTAAGACTTTAAGAAAAAAGAAAAAAACTTTTACAGTTAAAGAATCAGTAATTGAAGCATTTAGAAAAATTACTAATCTAGGAAGAAAATCAAAAATTCAAATTATTGCATTAATACTACTTGGAATAATGTTTTCTGTCTCAGTGCATACTTTATTTTCTAATATGTTTGTAGATACAAGAACAATATATACTGATAAACATGTTTATGTTACAGACTTAGATAATCCTAGTAATACTAATCCTTCGAATTTTATCGAATATATTGACTTAGTAAACTTAGTAGGGAGAAGATCAATTGAACTGAAAATAGATAAACCTAATAATGGTTATTTTGATTTATCACTGTCACTTGAATCAGCCCTTCCAATAGAAGGAATTAAAGAAGAAGATATTACTGCAGGGAGATTACCAATCAATCCACAAGAAATTATTATAGATAGTTCTATCTTAGATAAAAAATATGCAAATAGTGTCGTATACCGTGCGCTTGGCTTAAATAAAGTAAATGATTTACTAAATCAAGAAGTTATAATAGAGGGCTTTAATTACTTTAAAATTGTTGGTGTTGTAAATACTGGCTCAAAAGGTATTTATTTAGATAAGATGATTGCGAATTCTTATTATGCGAGTGATGAAGGCCTAACATATGGTTTAGTTAGAGATGACGTTGAAATATTAAGTGGAACCCTAGAAGATTCAAGTGATGTCGTTTATGCATTAATATCCGATAGATATTCATCACTAGATATTTACTTTAAATCAAATAATATTCAAGTTACTGGAATATTTAAGGCAAATGATAATGATCCACAAATTGTGATGCACCAAAATAGTCTAAATCTTTTAAAGGATAAACATAATATTGAAGACAATAAGATAAGAAGATTTTACAGTATTGATGGAACCAATCCAAATGATGCAGTCTTTGAAAACTTATATGATATACAAGTTAAAAACATTAGTGAAGTAAGCAAAGAATCAATGCAAGCATCAGTTGTGCAAATGATTATCTCTCTTGGTTTGTCTAGTTTAATCTTTTACTTTTTAGTTCGCTCTTCATTAACTAAACGTGTTAAAGAAATAAGTATCTTAAGATCTCTTGGTGTAAATAAAAAAGAAGTAATAAGCCTTTTTGGAATTGAGTATTTAGTTTTAACGCTATTTACCTCTTTAATTGGTGTTATTATTGGAACGTATTTAATAAATGTTATTGCTAATAGTTTCTTTAATAGCTTTGTATCAATGCGAGCAACACCACTATCAACCCTAACATCAATCTTAGGAATTATATCTATAAATGTAATACTTGCACTAATTCCGGTCTTTTTATTACTTAGAAAAACACCAGCTAACATGCTTACTAACTACGATATTTAGGAGTGTTTTATGTATAGAAAAATTATTGAAAATTATAAACCCATAAATGAACAAGAACATTATGATAGATTATCAATGCTTGATTTTATTGATAAAAATGAAAATGCATTAAGTAGAGATAATTTAGTGGCTCATTTTACCACCTCAGCAATCGTTGTAAATAAGTCTTTAGATAAAGTTTTATTTGCCTATCATTTAATATATAAATCATGGGCATGGTTAGGGGGTCATAATGACCTAGACTCTGATTTTTTGAATGTTGCGGTAAAAGAAGCTAAAGAGGAAAGTGGGTTATTAAATGTATATCCCCTTGAAAAAAATCCAATTATGCTTGATCAAATCTTAGTTCAAACTCATATTAAAAATGGCAAATATGTAGGAGATCATCTACACTTAAATTTAACGTATTTATTATACGCAGATGAAAATGAAAAGCTAACTGTTAAGGAAGATGAAAACAGCGGTGTTAAATGGTTTAAGATAAGTGATATTTTAAGTATGGTTAAAGAAGAAAGAATGATTCCTATTTATAAAAAAGCATTTAATTATATTGAGGTTAATAAAGATAAGTTACTAAAGGTTATAGAAAATGATTCTATGGACTAATGCTACATTTTATTCAATGGAAGACTGTTTATTAACATATGATAAAGTATTAACTGAAGAGGGAATTATTGTTGCTCTTGGAAATGATACTTTAAAATACAGTAATTACCAAACTGTTGATTTAAAAGGTAGTTATGTCTTTCCAGGTTTTAGTGAATCACACCTACACTTAATTGGTTATGGAAGAAAATTGTTTAGTAATAACCTAAAATTAGATATTAATAAAGAAAGTGTCTTAGCAAAGATTAAAAAATTTTACAAAAATGAAAAACTACTAATTGAAGGATATATTAATATAGGTATAACAAAAGATGATCTAGATTTAATAAGTAGTGATGATATTATTATACTTAGACATAATGACTACCATAGTTTTACAGTAAACTCTAAAGTACTAGAAATGTTAAATATTAAAAATAGTAATGGCATCATTTTAGATGATTTGGTAAGTAGTAAAATTACTAAGGTTTGGGAGTCAAACGATAAAGTAATGCTTACTAAAATTACTGATTATGCAATTAAAGATTTAAAAAAGTTAGGATTTACAAGCGTTCATACAGATGATTTATCATATTTTAATAGTTATGATGAAACAATTGAAATCTTAAATCTATTATCAAAAACTAATAACTTTAGAATAAACACATTAATACATTATAGTGTATTAGATTCCTTTATAAAATATTATCCAAATAATAAACTATTAAATCCAATTCAAATAAAGGTCTTTTATGACGGGACACTATCATCAAAAACCGCTTTAATTAGCGAAAATTATGTAAATTCAAATAGCAACGGTAAAAGATATATAACGGATAAAGATTTTTTAAATCTCCTAAAAAAAGCAAGATCTCTAAGTAAGGGACTAGCTATTCATACAATTGGTGATTTAGCATTTAGTGAAGTAATTAAACTATTATCATTAGAAAAAAAAGTAAGTGAAATGGATAGAATTGTTCATGGCTCACTTGCAAGTGATGATTTAATTTTAGAATTAGAAAATATTGCAATTGATATTCAGCCACATTTTGTTAAATCTGATAAAGAAGTAATTAGAAAAAATATTAATCATCAAACAAATATTTATCCATTTGATAAATATAATAAAAAGGTTTTAATTAATACTAGTTCTGATGCGCCAGTTGAAGATCCAAACCCACTTTTAAATATGTATGAATTAAATAATATCAGTAGGTTTGATATGATAAAAAGTTATACAATAAATCCTTATTTAACTATTAATAAAAAAGGTGGATTAATTAAAGAGGGATATTATGCTGATTTTACTTGTTTTGATAAAGATATTATGAAGATAGAAAAAGAAGAATTATTAGACACAAAAGTTTTATATACAATTATTGACGAAAAGATGTAATTATAAAAAAATATCACTTATAAATGACATTAATTAATCTTAATAATAAGTAAACCAACAATCCGTTTTTAAATATTGCTTAAAGATTTAAAACAATTAAATAAAAAGTTGTAATTTATGAATAAACATAATTACAACTTTTTTTACTTAAACTATTTTGGTCGATCTAATGAATAAAGATCAATAACTTTAACAAACTTATTTCCAGCAAGTCTTCCAATTGGTTTTAAGTTTTCATAGTTTATATATGTATTTTGATAAATATCTTCCCTCAAATGAATTAAAGATACTCTGCCAATAAAGAAGTCAGCACTAATTATGCCATTATCTCCAAGTTCTAGATGGCTTTCAAGCAGAACTTCAAACCTAACACTACCTTCTTTAACCCCAGGGGTTTTAATATTTGTACTATTAATAGGAGTTAGATTTGCTAAATCAATTTCACTTATTCCGTAAGGTAGTCTTGCTGCAGCCATATTAAATTTTTCAACATTTTCCTGCGTCATCACGTGAACTACAAATTCTTTTTCACGAATAATATTAATTGCAGTATCTTTCATTTTATTATCTTCTCTAAGAACAGATAGAGAAATTAATGGTGGGTTTGGAGTCAAAATACTAAAAAAACTAAATGGAGCTCCATTAATTGTTTTATCTAGATTTAAGGTAGTAACAAAAGCAACCGGCCTTGGAGCAATTGTTCCACTTAATATTTTATGTGTTTCTTTTTGACTTAAGTCTTTTGGATTTATTTTTAACATGTCTACACCTCATTTTTAAGTATAGAATAATTTAAATTTTTAAACAACTTATATACTAATATTATACCATTATATGATATACTAAATTAGTAAAAAAGGGAGGAATCTTGATGAATACAATTGCGAGAGGTATTAAAACACCAATAATTAGAAAAGGTGATAATTTAGCACAAATAGTTGCTGATAGTATTTTAAAAGATGCAAGTGTTAATAATTATGAATTAAACGACCGAGATATAATTGGAATTACTGAAAGTGTTGTAAGTATTAGCATTGGTAATTTTGTTGATATTAAAGATGTTGTTACTGACTTAAATAATAAATTTGAAGGTGATGATATTGGCGTTGTTTTTCCGATTCTTTCTAGAAACAGATTTTCTATTATCTTAAAGGCGATTGCTCGCGCTAAAAAGGATATTACAATTATGCTTAGTTATCCTAATGATGAAGTGGGTAATCCTGTCTTAGATTTAAAAGTATTAAAAGATATAAACTCAAACTTTGATTTAATTAGTGAAGAAGATTATTTGAAAAACTTTTCTAATTTTAAACATCCTTGGACAAATGTTAATATAGTTGATTATTATAGAAATATTTGTCTTGATGAAAAAAGCAGTGTTAAATTTGTCTTTTCAAACAATCCGGAAGATATTTTAAAATATACTAAAAATGTTTTAGTATCAGATATTCACACAAGATTTGAAACTAAAGAAAAAATAAGAAATAAAGATAAGTTTAGCAAGGTATATGGTCTTGATGACATATCTACTGAAAGTATTAATGAAAGTGGCTTTAATAAAAAATACGGCCTACTTGGATCTAATCTAGCAACTAAAGATAGTTTAAAATTATTTCCTAATGAAAACTATGAGTTACTAGAAAATATTCAAAATATTATTTATGAACAAACAAACAAAAAGCTTGAAATTTTAATTTATGGGGACGGAGCATTCAAAGATCCAGTAAGCAAGATTTGGGAATTAGCAGATCCTGTTGTATCACCCTTTTATACAAAAGGCTTAATGGGTAGTCCAGTTGAGTTTAAGCTTAAATACTTATCAGAAAATGAGTTTAAGAATTTAAGTAAAGATGAACTAGAAAAAGCAATTGAAAGTTTAAGAAAAGATAAGAAAAATAACACCTTATCACAAGACAGCATGCTTGGAACAACTCCAAGAAGATATGTTGATTTAATAGGTTCACTATGTGATTTAGTAAGTGGTAGTGGGGATAAAGGCACACCGGTTGTTTTAATCCAAAATTACTTTTAAAATGCTTGCTAAATAAATTATATTTGCTATCATATTATTTGGAGAAAGAAGAGGAGAGATTATTATGGAACAAAATAAAATAGCTAATCCAGCACCACTAGGGTTAATTGGATTTGGAATGACAACAATTTTATTAAACCTTCATAATGCAGGAATCATACAATTATCAGTTGTGATAGTTGCAATGGGAATTGCACTGGGTGGTCTTGCACAAGTTGTTGCAGGTTTATTAGAATATAAAAGAGGTAATACATTTGGAGGAACAGCATTTACTGCATTTGGTTTCTTCTGGTTAAGTTTAGTTACAATTTGGTTAGTAGGGCCAAAACATGTTGTAGCTGATAAAACATCAATGGGCTTTTATTTATTATTATGGGGAATTTTCACAACAGCAATGTTTGTGGGAACATTAAAACATAATACAATTTCAAAATTAGTATTTGGTAGTCTTGCATTATTATTTTACTTACTTGCAATTGGTGATTTTGCAAACTCACAAACAATAACAACAATTGCTGGTGTTGTAGGAATTATTTCTGGATCACTTGCATTATATGATGCAATGGGTCAAATTATTAATACAGAGTTTGGGAAAGATATTTTTCCTTTATAATAATGGAAGATCTAAAGATAAGTTTATTAGATAAAAAACTACTGGGCGTTAAAAAATTATATAATAGAGAAGCTTTATTCTTTTATATAATAGATTATAATGAAACATTTTATTTTGGTGTTGAAGAGTTTGATTTTAAACTAGAAGGATATCAAATTAGATTGGTTCATGATATTGAAGAAACAAAAATAATTGATAATTTCTCAAGTAAAATAAATGAAAAAGAAGGATTAATCGAAAAGATTAAACCTTATAAAATTAATTTAGAATCATTTGAGACAATCTTTAATGATTTATATAAAATGGATAAAATTATTTCAATTGAAAGAGAATACCATGATGACGATAATTTTTTCTTAATAGGTAAAATAGTTAGTGTAACTTTTGATAGTATTTGGTTTAAAGACTTTAGTGTTGATGGAATTTGGAATGAAGAAATAAGTATTATTCCCTTTGAACTAATAACTACAGTAAGGTTTGATTCAAACTATATAAACATATGGGAGAAATATATATGAGATTAATAGGAAATATTTTATGGATTATCTTCGGTGGCCTATTTACGGCACTTGGTTGGTTTTTACTAGGACTAATACTTTGTATAACAATTATTTTCATACCTTTTGGTAAACAATGCTTCAAGTATGCAAAGTTATCACTTGCTCCATTTGGTAAAACCATTGATTTAAATTTTGGGAAACATCCAATAGCTAATGTTATTTGGGTAATATTTGTTGGTTGGGGAATGTTTCTAACATATATTGGTTCAGGAATTGTACTTTGTATAACAATTATCGGAATACCATTTGGTCTTCAATCATTTAAAATGGCAACACTTGGATTATTTCCATTTGGTGCTAAAGTAAGATAAGTTTAATAAACATAGACACTAACTCTATTTATAGAAGAGTTAGTGTTTTTTTGTATATTGATTGTAGTATTTAAAGATAAATAAAAAGATATCAAGTAAATAATACTTAATATCTTTAGTTAATTAGCTATTAAATCTTTTCAAGAACTCTTTTGTTCTTTGTTCTTTTGGATTATTAAATAATTGTTCAGGACTTCCCTCTTCAGCAATGACGCCACTATCCATAAAAATTATTCTATCTGATATTTCTTTAGCAAAAGCCATTTCATGAGTTACAATAATCATTGTCATACCAAGCTTTGTTAAGTCTTTAATAACATTTAAAACTTCCCCAACCATCTCTGGATCAAGTGCACTAGTTGGCTCATCAAAGAGAAGTACTCTTGGCTCCATTGAAAGACTTCTTGCTATTGCGACTCTTTGTTTTTGCCCACCTGATAATGTTTTAACGTCTTGGTGAATAAATTCACCCATTCCAACTTTCTTTAAGTTGTTAATAGCAATCTCTGTTGCTTCTTCACGGCTTCTTTTTAAGACTTTCATTTGACTTAAAGTACAGTTGTCTAAAACATTTTTGTTATTAAAAAGGTTAAAGTTTTGAAAAACCATTCCAACTTCACTTCTAAGTAAATTAACATTTCTCATGTTGTTTAAGATTGATAAGTTATTATAAATAATTTCTCCACTATTTGGATACTCTAAAAGATTTAAACATCTAAGTAGTGTTGATTTACCACTACCAGAAGAACCAATAATTGAGATAATTTCTCCTTCAGTAACATCAAAGTTTATGTCTTTTAATACATCATTATTTCCAAAACTTTTTTTCAAATTTTTTATTTTAAATATATTTTTCATAATACCACCTAATTTGCACTTGGAAGTTTAACTTCAGGAACTTCAAGGACTTTAGATAAACGTTTTAAGATTGCTGTTATTGTAGAAGTTAAAATTAGATAAATTACAGCAACAATAATAAATGGTGGGAATGGGTTTAAATATTTAGCTTGTGCAAGTTGTGCAACCCTAAATAAATCAACAACTAGAATAACAGATAATACTGATGTATCTTTAATGTTAATAACAAACTCATTACCTATTGATGCCATTGAGTTTTTAATTGCTTGTGGGAAAACAATTGTCATCATTGTTTGGAAATTAGATAATCCAAGTGATAAACCACCTTCTTGTTGCCCTTTATCAATTGATTCAATACCACCTCTTAATACCTCTGTTAAGTAAGCAGTAGTATTTAGTGAGACAACAACGAGTGCGGCTACTAAATGGTCCCAATCAACAAATGTCTTACCTCCCCAATATATGATCATCGCTTGAACCATCATTGGAGTACCACGAATAACTGTTACATAAGTTTTAACAAACCACTTACCAATACTTTTAAAAGTCTTTTTAATAACTCCGTCTTCTGGATAACGTTTTAAAGTAACAATTAAGCTTAAGAAAATAGCAAAGATAAAACCAATTGTTGTTCCAATTAGTGACAAGTAGAGAGTTGTTCCAATACCTTCTGAGAATTTATGGCCATACTCAATTAATATTTTGCCATAAATACTTGTCTCTTTAAATAAAGTACCAATCCATGTAATAAAACTACCAATAACTTGACCAATTGTATAGTAATAAATTTCATTGAAACTAAATATTAATAAAAGTAAAACTAATATTTGTAAAACAAATCTAACTTTATACCAAACTTTGTCTTTATCTAAGGCTTTATTATAACCATTAAATTTTTTACTAAAGATAAGACCTATTGTATTATCTAATAAAAATAAAAATAATCTATATAAACTGACAAATAGGAAGGCAATTGCCTTCCCTATTTGCTTAAATACATTCTTTAAACCAGGCATTAATTACCAGCTCTTTCTACTGCAGTATCCATCCAACTATTTCTCATTTCTTGTGTAATAGTTGCTAGTATATTATTAATATCTTCTTTTAGTTCATATTCTTTTCTAATACCAATTGAAATTTCGCGGTCTTCATCTAAGACATTAAAGATATTTTCTGTAACGTCTAAAACAATTTTTAATCTACTATCAGCAGTAACCATTCCTAAAGCAACAGGTTTTTCAACTATTGTAAAATCAGTTCCCCCATTTAAGATACTTGTTGTTATTAGTGGAACTGTATCAGCAACAGGTTGAACAGTAGCACCATGATTTTCACCTACAAACTCAACTAATTTAGCATATAGTGTACCTTTTTGTCCCATACCTTTAGAACCTCTTAAACCTTCTAAGCCAGTGATGTTTGCATATTTACCATTAGCTAATACTACAGCAACGTGGTTTGAAGTATAATATGGGTTTGTAAAATCAATTGTTAATTTACGTTCTTCAGTTGGACTCATACCAGCAATGATTAAATCAATTTCACCTGTTGTAAGTGCTGGAGATAATGAATCCCAAGCAATCATTTTAATTCTTAATTCTTTACCAAGTTTTTCAGCAACAAACTTAGCAACTTCAACATCATAACCTGCAACATAGGCGTTTCTTTGTCCATGTATTGGGTGGTTATAATCATTTTTTGATGTTTCATACCAGTTAAATGGTGGATAATCAGCTTCTAGTCCAACAGTGATATAATCACCACTATTTTTCTTACATCCTACTAGCGTAATTGCTAGTATTATTACCACAATTAATGAAAATATTTTTTTCATTTTTACTTCCTCTTTTCCTATTTTTATTTTACTGAAAAAATAAAAAGCATCCAAGAGGACGCTTAAAATCATAAATGTTAATTTATGCAAGCGCCTCTACCAAAGTAGGAGTATTAAAAGTATTCCCTTTAACACCATATATATTTACTGCCATAAATATATATTCGGCGATGACTACCTTTCAAGTGTTTCACAGAATGCCTTCTCCACACTTTACTAATTTGCATCGCTACCTCATGCTATATTTTTTAGTTTCATTCATTTTATAACATATTTAGAGTGTTGTCAAATGAAATATGTAAATATGTCTTATATAACTATCTTATTATGAAAAATAATGTACAAAACAAGTGTTTTATCAATTATAAGATATAATATAACTAATATAAAAAAGGCAAGGTGATAAATTGTTAGTACTAAAGAAAATTAAAAAAGAATATAAAGTTGCAGATACTAAGTTTTTAGCTCTAAAAGGAATTAATTTAGACTTTAGAGAAAATGAGTTTGTATCAATCCTTGGTCCTAGTGGTAGTGGTAAGACAACACTTTTAAATATTATAGGTGGACTTGATCATTATAGTGAAGGTCAACTAATTATTAATGGTAGAGAAACAAGTGAGTTTAAAGAAAAAGATTGGAATGTTTATAGAAACCACCGAATTGGTTTTATCTTTCAAAGTTATAATTTAATTCCTCATCAAACTGTTATCTCAAACGTTGAGTTGGCATTAACCATTGCAGGATTAAGTAAAGAAGAAAGAACAAAAAAAGCAAAAGAAGCACTAGATAAAGTTGGGCTAAGTGATCAGTATTATAAAAAGCCTAATCAATTATCTGGGGGACAAAGTCAGAGAGTTGCTATTGCTAGAGCATTAGTTAATGATCCGGAAATCTTACTTGCTGATGAACCAACAGGTGCGCTAGATACTAAAACATCAGTGCAAATTATGGATTTAATCAAAGAAGTAGCAAAAGATAGATTAGTTATTATGGTTACCCATAATCCAAATTTAGCAGAGAAATACTCAACAAGAATAATTAACTTACTAGATGGTAATGTGTTAGATGATTCAAATCCTCTAACTAATAAAGAGAAAGAATCACTCTATAATAAAAAACCTTCAAACAAAAAAGAACAAGCTAAAATGACTTGGTGGACTACATTTAAACTATCAATTCAAAATTTACTTAATAAAAGAAATAGAAGTATTTTAACAAGTATTGCTAGTTCAATTGGTATTATTGGTATTTCGCTAGTATTATCACTATCTTTTGGTGTTCGGTCATTTATTACTAAAACACAAGAAGATATGTTATCAGGTAATCCTATTACGATAACAAAAAGTGCTCTTGATTTAGAAAGTATGATGAGTGGAATGACTGTTGGCGAAAAAGTTGAAGTCTTTAAAGAGATTGGTTATGTTGGTGTTGAAAAAGTAGTTGAAATGATTGCTAAGAGAAGTCAACAATCAAGCAGCATGTTTATTGAAAATGATATTACTGAAGAGTATATAAATTATGTATTAGATATGCCAAAAGAAGATTATGCAGCAATCTACTTAGACCGAGAAATAGATATAACAAATAACCTATATTTTGATTTTTATGAAAATGACACAGAGTTTGAAAATATCTCAGTAAGTGCACTTAAAACTATTTATACTTCAATTTTAAAAGAAAATGAAGCAACCAGTTCTTATGCAAATCTAATTAGTAACTTTACTAATATTTTAGCAGAAGCACCAAATAATTCTAGTTATATTTTAGAACAATATGATATCTTAGAAGGTAAGGTTGCAGAAAGTAAAAATGAAATTATGCTAGTTCTAAACAGTGATGGTTTAATTTCAGACTTAACTTTAGCACAGCTTGGATATTATAATCAAGAACAGTTTATAAATATGATCTTAAAGGCATTAGATGATCCAAAATATGATCCAAGTATTGTTGATATAGAAAAATTTAGTTATGAAGAATTAATGAATAAGAAATTTGTTTGGTATCCAAATGATATAGTATTTAAGGAAAATAATTTACCAAACAAAGAATTTAATCCATTTTACTACAATGCATATAGTAAAGACTTTGAAACTAATGATCAAGGTATTGAGTTAAAAGTTGTAGGTATTTTAGAGCCTAAAGAACATATTAATTATGGTAGTCTTACAAGTGGTTTTTACTATACTAACGAACTTACAAACCATATAATTGAAAATAGTAGTGAATCAAAAATAGTAAAATATTTTAATGAAAAAGGCGATAACTACATTATCAACAGTGGAAAAATTAATGGCGGTGGTGAAATAGGAATTACATTTAAGTATTCATATAATTACTTAGGCGAAGATAGATTAAACTTAACTGGATTTGTTGGTAAGACAAATCAAATGGCTGATATGATTGGCGCTATAAACCCAAATATCCAAAGTTTATATTCACTTACAAAAAGAGATGTAGGTGGACAATCACTAGCAAGTAAAATCTCAATCTATCCTGTTAACTTAAAACATAAAGATAAAGTAACAGAATATTTAGATAATTGGAATAATATGGATGATGATAGAGCAAAAATTGTTTATTCAGATAACCTATCAATTGTGTTTGCTATGATTCAAAATATCATTAACGTAATAACAATAGCACTAATTGGATTTACAACACTAGCTTTAGTTGTATCATGTGTGATGATTGCAATTATTACTTACGTATCAGTTGTAGAGAGAGTTAAAGAGATTGGTGTTATTAGATCTCTTGGTGGAAGTAAGAAAGACGTATCAAATCTATTTGTTGCAGAAACTGTAATTATTGGCTTATCTGCAGGAATAATTGCAATTGGCTTTACCTATTTAGCAACATTTATCATAAACTTAATTGTTGTTAAATCACTAGGTTCAAACATTGCAGGATTCCCAGCACACTACGCAATCATTATGATTTCAATAAGTGTTTTACTAACAGTTATTTCAGGATTAATCCCATCTAGATCGGCTGCTAAGAAAGATCCAGTTGAAGCACTAAGAACTGAATAATCTAATTAGGATTGACAAGATTAGCTAATAATTATATAATAAAATAAATCGTTGAAGAAAAGAGTAATTAATAAATTATTTTAAAGAGAGTTAGGGCTTGGTGAAACCTAATAAGTACTTATTAATGAAGAACATTTCTGAGAGCTGGAAGAAATTAAGTAGAACCAGACGTTACTCGCGTTAAGAGATAAGAGTGCTAGGAAACTAGAACTAAGGTGGTACCGCGTAAATTTACGTCCTTAGACAATATTGTCTAGGGACTTTTTTATATATTAAAAGGAGGAAATAAAATGGTATTAGTAAAAGAGATATATGACAAAAAAGAAATGTTTGAAAATAAAGAAATTCTTGTTAAGGGTTGGGTTAGAAATAATAGAGCTCAAAAAGAATTTGGTTTTATTGATTTTCATGATGGTTCTTTTTTTAACGGAGTTCAGGTTGTTTATGAAAGTGAATTAGAAAACTTTAAAGATATTCAAAAAATAAGAGTAGGTAGTTCAATTAGTATAAAAGGAATTTTAGTTCTTACCCCAAATGCGAAACAACCATTTGAAATAAAAGCGAGTGAAGTAGTTTTACTTGGTGGGTCTAAAGAAGATTATCCAATTCAACCAAAAAGACACACAAGAGAATTTTTAAGAGAAGTAGCTCATCTTAGAAGTAGAACAAACCTATTCCAAGCAGTATTTAGATTAAGAAGTGTTGCTGCTCATGCAATTCATACATTCTTCCAAGAAAAAGGATTTGTGTATACCCATAGTCCAATCATAACAGGCAATGATGGTGAAGGTGCAGGTCAAATGTTCAACGTAACAACTCTACCACTAAAAGATATTCCAAAAGATAAAGATGGTAAAGTTTATTATGAAGATGATTTCTTCGGTAAAGAAGCCCACTTAACTGTAACAGGACAATTAGAAGGTGAAGCTTTTGCTATGGCATTTAGAAATATTTATACCTTTGGCCCAACTTTTAGAGCGGAAAATTCAAACACACAACGTCATGCTAGTGAATTTTGGATGATTGAACCAGAAATGGCATTTGCAGACATTAATGATAATATGGATATGGCAGAAGAAATGGTTAAGTATGTTATTAAATATGTATTTGATAAACTACCTGAAGAAATGGATTTTTTCAACAAATTTGTTGATACAAAATTAAAAGATAGACTTGAAAATGTATTATCTAAAAAGTTTGAAAGAATAACACATGAAGAAGCAGTAAATATCTTATTAAAGGCAAATAAAAAGTGGAATGTCTTACCAAAACAAGGTGAAGATTTATCAACAGAACATGAAAGATATTTAACTGAAGAACATTTTGATTGTCCGGTCTTTGTAACAGACTGGCCAAAAGATATCAAAGCATTTTACATGAAATTAAATAGTGATGGAAAAACTGTTGCTGCAATGGACTTACTTGTTCCTGGATCTGGTGAATTAATTGGTGGTTCACAAAGAGAAGAAGACGAAGAAAGACTAATTGAACGAATGAACCAAATGAATGTTCCAGTAGAATCACTTGACTGGTATGTAGATTTAAGAAGATATGGTGGATGTGTTCACTCAGGATTTGGTTTAGGATTTGAAAGACTTATTATGTATTTAACAGGTGTTGAAAACATTAGAGACGTAATACCTTTCCCAAGAACACCGAAAAACTTAGAATTTTAATTAATTAGACTTGATTTATTCAAGTCTTTTTTTATGCATAAAAAAATCCTCATAAGAGGATTTAATATTTATTATTCAAAAATAATTGTATTATGTGGTTCCCACACTGGTTTTGTTGTTAGTAATTTATTTGCTACATAATCCCAGTCTGGTGATTTTTCTCCATCTGGCTTATTTGGATAACCATATAAACCCCATCCCTTTAAGACTGCATTTCTTTCTGCAAATCTAAGGAATGTTAAATATGGAACTTCTTTATATGTAAGTAAAATATCATTTTCTGTATATTTATCTGGCATTCTTTCACTTAAACCTTCAGCAACAGTTAAAAACTGGGATAACTGATTATTAATCCAAACAAGTCCTAGGTTTCTACCATATGTTTCTGTTGTTTGTGTATTCGGGAATGATTGAACATATAATTCTTTTGATGAGTGTTGATTTAAGATATATTCTTTATTTAATTTACTTGCAACATAACCCCAAGGTTCAGCACTTACTTTAGAACCATCAACTTCAGGAGTATTAATATAATAATATCTAACTGAGTTTCCATTTGAGTATCCAGGTGTATTAACTACAGGTTGGAAAGTAGCAGTATCACCATCAGCAATAGATCTAAGTGTTACTTTAATTGCTCCCCCAGTACCAATATTAACAGTTCCTGTTGTACCAGCTTTTGCATAATCCATCTCTTTATAACGTTGTTCAAGTCTTGGGCCTTTTAATAAATCTTCGAAAGTTTTAATTTCATAATCATCATTTTTCAAATACTTGAATAGATCTGGAATATAAGCTATATAATCATATGAATCATAAGTTTTTGTTGCTTTAAAATCTTCCTTATTACCTAATTTAATTAAGGTTAAGTTAGCTGAAAATGTAAGATCAACCCCAATAGTACCAATAACATCAACTATCTTTCCTTTATTTGATAATGCAATAGCATCATCACCATTAAATGACAATCTATCATCTAAAACTAAATCAATTTTACCTTTAATTTCATCTTCAACATCTGGTCCAGCAATAGCGTAAAAACTGTTTGCTTTAATAACGCCACTTAATGCATAATCGTTTTGAATTGTTGCTTCCCCATTATTATAAATATCAATTGAAAATGATTTTAAATCAATATCTTTATCTGTATTATTATAAAGTTCAATAGTGTTATTGTCAGAGTTTGATGCAGTATATAACTTTGATATTACAAGATTTAACTCTTTATTGCCACCACAAGCAACTAATCCAAGAATAATAATAGCAGGTAAGATTATGTATAATATTTTTTTCATTTTTTCTCCTCTTCTTTCTTAACTAATTCTTCTTTAATTGTAGAAATTCTTTTATTTTCCTGATCTTTTTTTCTTTCTCTTATTAACATTACTTCTTTATGGAAAAATAAGAAGTAAGTTAATGGAATTACAAATAATAGCTCAAGTAAAATATTTTTAACATATTCAGTGTTATAGCTACTTAGTTTCTTTTTAAGGGTATTATTATAGTAATACTTTGAATCACTTTTTATTTCATTTAAATCGATAGTAGGTAGTGTTATTTTATCACTAGTTATTGTATTTAGTTCTCTATTAACTTCGTTTCCAAGAGAATCTTTTATAACGATATCTGATATATCACTATTTAATAAAGTAAGCATTGTAACATATGAATCACCTTTTACTAAATATTTAAAGGTAATATCTTTAATGTTAATATAGCTGACACTATCTTTTAGATACTCATAATTAAATAGTAGAAGCGATTTTCCAGTCCCAACATAGTGTTGAAATCTTTCTTTTGATGAACTAAATTCCTTACCATTTATCATAAATGATCTCTCATAGTTCATATCAATATCAATTATTGGATTAGTTGTATCATCCAACACCTTATTTTCATCAAAAACCATTAAATTGTTTAAGATGATTGCCAGTGAATTATTTGTTTTCTTTCCTTCAACTTCGATGTAGCGGTACATTACTAAGTTAAAAGAATAAACAATTTCTCCCTCACTATCCCTTAGTTCGTATTTTTCATTAAACAGAGGGTCTTCATATGTATATGAATCGTTCTTTTTATTGCTGTATGTAAGCGCAACAGTTTGAATTAAATCAAGATCAGATTCTCTCGAACTATTTGTCTGACTTATTAAAAATTTTTCTATTTTATTTGCCTCACTATAAGATATTATGAGGAATGTTGAAAGGACAATTAAGATAAAATAGAGGATTTTTGGAATTAGTTTAGCCATTTTACTTCCTTTCTAGTTTCAACTTAACTTTACTAACCAAGTGTTTATAGTTTTTATGGTTGAAAAATATACACAACTATTATATAATAACAATGTGATTTGTCAAAGTTTTAATATAATTAATCATAATTGATAAATAATTAAAAATGAAGAAGATTAATGGAGGTAATTTTACGTTTATTTAAAGAAGTGTAGAAATAAGGAGTTAATTTTATTCATTTTTATTTTTATTTAAAAATCAATTAAAATATAAAAATTGGTTATGAGTTATTACTAAGTCGAATATAAATTAAAAAGGAGATATATATGAAAGAGACAAACAAGAGTCAAACTTCAGGAATAGCAATTAAGCTAGAAAATCTTACAAAAATCTTTTATGATAAAAAAGATGGTAGAGAAACAAAAGCTGTTAATGATTTTGACGTTTTAATTCCAGAAGGAAAATTAGTGGGCCTTTTAGGACCATCAGGGTGTGGTAAATCAACAACACTTTACATGATTGCGGGACTACATGCACCGACAAGAGGAAAGATTTTCTTTGGTGATGAAGATGTTACTGAATTATCACCAGAAAAAAGAGGAATTGGTCTAGTATTTCAAAACTATGCCTTATATCCACATATGACAATTAGAAAGAATATCATGTTTCCTTTAGAAAACATGAATATTAAGAAAAATGCCATTAAACAAGCATATAAGGAAGCGTACCTATTAGATAGTAATAAAGAAGCAACACTTTATTATGAATATAATGATAAATTAGAAAATATAAATTATAAGTATGCAAGATTAGAAAGTGAAGCGAAAACAATTTATAAAGGTGATATCTTCACTGCAGAATCAGAATTTAAACAAATCAAAAAAACAAAAGACAAAGAACAAATTGAAAAAGCAAAATTAGTTTTAAAGGAAAAACGTGAAAAAGCACTTGCAGAATTAAATAATTCGGTAAAAGGATTTGAACAAGAATACTTAAAACTAAAAAATGATTTACGTCCAGAAAACTATGAAACTTTATTAAAAACAATGAAAGAAAATCACAAACTTGTTGTTGATAAGTTTGAATTAGCTAAAAAAGAATATATTGCTAATGCAAATTTTGATAAAACAAATGCAACAGAAGAACAAAAAGCAAAATTTGCATTAGGGTTAGATAAAATAACACCAGAAAGTATTAAATTAATTAATGAAGCTAAATCACGTAACTATAAACTTGAAATGGAAGACGCAGTTGTTGAAATGGCAAAACTAGTTGGTATTGAAGATCAATTAGAAAAGAAACCAGCACAATTATCAGGTGGACAACAACAAAGGGTTGCTATTGCACGTGCTTTAGTTAAAAAACCTAAAGTTTTATTACTTGACGAACCACTATCAAACTTAGATGCAAGACTTAGACTTCAAACAAGAGAAGAAATTAAACGTATTCAAAGAGAAACAGGAATTACAACAATCTTTGTTACACATGATCAAGAAGAAGCTATGTCAATCTCCGATGAAATTATCTTAATGGATTATGGTGTTGAACAACAAAAAGGTGCACCACAATCAGTTTATGATAAACCAGAAAACTTATTTGTTGCTAAATTCTTAGGAACTCCACCAATTAGTGCATTTGAAGCAGAATTAAAAGATGGTAAAGTGTATTTAGATGGTAAAGCAGTTTATGAATCAGAAGTTCTTAAAAATGAAAAAAATCGTCCGGTTACACTTGGAATTAGACCAGAAGGTTATGAACCAAATCCAAACGGTCCAGTTACATTAAATAATCAATTTACAGAAACAATTGGCCGTGATATCTCAATTGTAGCAAATCACAGCAAAGCAGAAAAAGAATCTTTCCGAGTAATTATTTCATCAAAAAATAGTGAATTAGGAAATCAAAAAGTAGTAAACTTTGATTTAATTCCTAATAAGGTGTACGTTTTTGATAAAGAAAGCGGAAGGAGAATTAATTAATGTTAGAGTATAAAAAGGATTACAAAGCTTGGGCTTACATGGCAATCCCGCTACTCCTACTATCGATATTTACATTTTTCCCATTATTAAAAACAATTGGAATTTCACTTTTTAGTCAATTTGACTCAACAACAAATACATTTGGTACATATTTTGACTTTGCTGCATATGTAGCAGTGTTTAAAGATCCTATTTTTCTAAATTCCATTGTTAATACATTAATTATTGTGTTTATATCTGTACCACTATCGACAGGTTTAGCATTATTGATTGCTGTTGGTTTAAATTCAATTAAACCACTACAAAAAATATTCCAAACAATCTTCTTTATTCCATACGTTACTAACGTTCTTGCGATTGGGATGGTATTTAATTTAATATTCTTCCACTCAGCAACACCAGGAATTTTACCAGAAGGATTAGTTAACTCATTATTTAACTTATCAAGAGATTGGGTTGGAACAACAGCAACTAGAAGTAGTTGGATGGTTGTAGTTTTAATTTATGTTGTATGGAATGGACTTCCATTCAAAATATTAGTATTTATTGGAGGTTTACAAAATATCTCAAATCAATATTATGATGCAGCAAAAATTGACTCAGCAACACCAGCTAAAACTTTATGGAGAATTACAGTACCATTACTATCTCCAACTATTAGTTATCTTTTAATTACTTCGTTTATTGGGGCGTTTAAGTCTTATGAGGCTGTCTTGTCTGTTGCTGGTGGAACCGGAACAGCACTTGATCGCGATAGATGGACAATCGTTGCTTATGTATATGATAAGATTGGTATTCCTGGATTAGATGGAAAATATATTTCCTTCTATTCAAGAGGGGCAGCAGCGGCTGTTATACTATTCCTTATTATTCTAGTATTTACGTTTATTAACTTACAAGTAAGTAAACGTAGAGTCCATTATTGAGGTGAATTAAATGACAAATAATAAAATAGACTACAGACAAAATAAAAGACTAGTAGTTCAAAAAACAAATAAAATTATAGGTAAAACAATTACTTACTCATTCTTAACAATTATGGCACTATTTGTTTTGATTCCATTCTACTGGATGTTCAACGTATCACTTCAAAGTAATAATGAAGTTTTAAACTCAATTAGTATTAGTTATTTTCCAAAAGAGTTTAGTCCAGATAACTATATAAAAGTATTCTTGTACTCATCAACATCACAAGGTAATATTACTTTTATGGATTACTTAAAAAATACATTAATTGTAGCATTCTTCTCAACAGCAGCAGGAACAATATTCTCAATCTTAGTTGCTTTTGCACTTGCAAGATTAAATTTTAAAGGTAAAGACTTAATCTTCACATTATTATTAGCAACAATGATGATTCCTGGGGAAATGATGGTTTTATCAAACTATGTTACTGTATCTAGATTAGGATGGGTTAATGATGATGGAATTGGTTCGTATCTCGCGATGATTGTTCCATTTACGGTATCAATCTTCCATATTTATCTACTTAGACAAAATTTCAAACAAATTCCAGATGAGCTATATTATGCAGCTAAAATCGATGGAAGTACAGACTTTAAATATCTCTGGCAAATTATGGTTCCAATGGCAAAATCAAGTATTATTACAATTACTATTTTAAAATTAATGGGATCATGGAACGCATATATTTGGCCAAACCTAGTAGCTAATAGTAAATATAAATTAGTTACTTCATGGTTAAGATCATCATTCGTTGATGAAGCTGAGGGCGGTAGAGTTTTAATGAACTACCAAATGGCAGCTACAGTTATTGTTACAGTGCCACTTTTAATTTTCTTTGTTGTCTTTAGAAAATATATTATGAGTGGTGTTTCTAGAAGTGGAGTTAAAGGCTAGTAATTAGCATTAACATAATAGGAAAAGGAGAAAAAAAATGAAAAAGAGAATTATGTTTGTTCTAATGTTAGTATTATCATTAACATTAGTTGCATGTAATAAAGACCGTGGCGGCGAAACTGGCGAAAAGTTCGTTGAATGGTATGAATTATCAGAAGATGCAAAATATGATGGATCAGAAGTAACAGTCGATTTCTGGCATACAATGGGTTCTGCTAACCAAACAATTTTACAAAAATGGATTGGTGAGTTTAATAAAACATACCCAAACATTACAATCAAAGAAGAAAAAGTAGCAGATGATTATAATGCATTAGCAGAAAAAATTGCTCTTGCAATTCCAGCTGGTAACCAACCAAATATTTCACAAAGTTATCCAGATCATATTGCAAGATATGGTAAAGCAGTACTTGCTTTAAATAACTTTATTGGACATAAAACACTAGGTTATACTGAAGAAGAACAAAAAGACTTCTTATCAGGTTTATGGAAAGAAGGAACAAGTTATGATGGTGCTGGAACAGTATTATCATTACCATTTACAAAATCAAGTGAAGCTTTATACTACAACAAAACATATTTTGATTTACACAGTTATGAAGCACCAAAAACATGGGATGAAGTATTTGAAATAGCAGCAGACATTAAGAAAAGAGAACCAGATGCATATCCATTTGGTTATGACTCATCAGATAACTTCTTCATTGCAGCTTCAGAACAATTCAAAGCTCCATATACAGGATTTGATGCAGAAACAGGTAGAGGTAAAGTTTTATTTAATAATGATGAATCAAAAGAAATGATTAAGTATTTCAAAGACAAAGTTGATAAAGGTTTAATGTTAACTAGAGACTTAAATGGTGGGGCTTACACATCAGATATCATGAAAACAAATAAAAAATTATATATGTATGTAGGTTCAACAGGTGGTGCTAGATATTCATATGAAGGTGCTCAAGCAGCATTTGATGCTGGATATAGAGTAGGTGTTTCAACAGTTCCTGTTAAAACATTAGAACATAGAAAACAAATTCAACAAGGACCAAATATTAACCTTTTCAAAACAAAAAATGAACAACAAATGATTGCTTCATGGTTATTTACTAAATTTATGTTAGAAGCTGAAAGAACTGCAGAATTCTCATTACAATCAGGATATGCACCAATTAGAACTTCTGCATATGAAACAGAAACATGGAAAAACTATGTTGCTGGAGTTAAAGAAAACCCAACAACTCTTGCTGAAGCAAATGCTAAAGTTATTAAAGATTCAATTGAAATGTTCAGAGATAACGAATCAATCTTCTTTACATCAGCAGTATTTAACTTAAGTTCAAAAACAAGAAGTGAAGTAGGTTCATTAACAAATAAGATTTTTGCATACAAAGGTGCAACACAAGAAGATCTAGATAAATATATCAACACACAATATAAATCTTCTTATGATTTTATTGTAAATTAATTGAGGGTATTAAACTAAACATATAAATGCTTAGATAATATAAAAAAAAGAAGGGATAGAAAAATGAAAAAAATATTTTCCGCTTTATTGATATTTGTTTTAGCTCTTACAGTTGTTGGCTGTAAGAAAAAAGAAGATCCAGCAGTTGCTATCTTAGATGAAGCAATTGAAAATCTACAAGGGGTTATTAATGACCCATCAAGTATAGTTGCAAGTTTTAACGTTCCAACTAAATTAGCTAATGATGTTACAGCATCATGGGTTAGTGGAAATACTGACCACATCCAAGTTGGACAAGCTAATGAACAAGGATTAGTTATTATTACTGTTATTAGACCGGAATTTGGTGCTAGTGAAGTAGTAGTTAACTTAACTGTTACTGTTTCTGTAAAGTCAGAAAAAACAGGTGAAATGGTTGAAAAACCATATACATTCAAGCTTACAGTTAAACCTGAAACAGTTGAAAAGTTAGAAATCAATAATATTAAAGATATTCTTAATATTAAAGATGATAAGTATGATCCAAAAGATGAAAAAGATAAAGTTTCAGTAGCACTTAAAAATGTAACAGTTATTGCTGTTGGTTCAGATGCTTCATTTATCTATGATGGAACAGGTACAACAATGGTTTATGGTGGCGATGCATCAAAAATGAAAGTTGGATCAGTTTATAACGTAAACGGACTATTAGAATGGTACTTTGGTATGTGGGAAATTATTAAACCAACATTCGAAGAAGTATCAGGTCAAACACCTAAATATCCAGAAAAACAAGTTGTAACAAGTATTGATGCATATATTGCAGAATTAGTTGAAGCAAAAGAACATCACGCAGCATTTGGTAGTGCAAAAGATGGAAACTTCGAACCAGTATTAGCAAACATAACTGCAAAAGTATTCATGATTGATAAAGATACATCAAACTATAATACATTTTTAATTGACAAAACAAAAGATACATTAATCCCAGGTAAAGCAGCTGAAAATGCAGGAGATCCTTCAACACCAGCAAGTGGTTTAATGGCATATTATCCAACAAATGATTTTGCATACCTAAGATCATTTAATGGATTTGAAGTAAACTTAGACGTTGTAGTTCACACATATAGATCAAACAATAACGCATTTGCATTCTACTATGTAGGTGGAAAAGATGGTATTGAGTTAGGTGAATTAACAGACGAGCAAGCAGTTGAATTAGATGTTAAAGGTATTTCATTACCAACATATATCTTTGAAGACACAACATTAAAAACATTTGTAGCAGAAGGTAAACAAGGTTCAACATTTGAATGGACAGTTGATAAACCAGCAATTATTAACTTAGAAACAGGTAAAGTTGATGCAACAGCAGCAAATGAACCAGTTAAAGTTACTCTAAAAGCAACAAAAGGTGAAGCAACACAAACCAAAACATATACAATTAACGTTGGTACTTTAGAAGTAGTTGAAATTGATAAGTTATTAAAAGGTAATAACGGACAAGCATTTAGAATCGAAGGTGTTGTTACATCATTTGGACCATACAACTCATTTACAGTTGAAGATGCATCAGGTGCAGCAGCATTTAGAATTAGTGGTTTAAATGCAACATCAGAAGAATTAACATTCAAAGTTGGTGATACAATTAATGCTATTGTAACAAAAGCAGTGTTTAACGGTTTAGTTCAAGGTGAATTATTCGGTGGTAAAGCTTCAATTGGTAAAGTTAAAGTAACAGAAAATGCTACATTACCAGCAGCAGTTAGCCTACAAACTGAAGCATTAACAAAAGAAAACTTACTAAAATTCCAATCAAAACTTGTAAACTTAAATAATATGTTAGTAGTTAAACACGAAGTTGATCAATATGACAACGTAGTTATGACATTATTAAGACAAGATGGTCAAGAAATTGAATTCAAATGGGATTCAAGACTTGCAGTTAAAGATAATACTTTAGCAACACTAAAAGTAAATGATGTCATAAATATTGTTGGAGCACCATTAACATGGAATAATGGTCCAGTTATTATGTATGATAATATTGCTCAAGTTGTAAAAGCAGAAGCATTAACAGATGAAGCTAAATTAGCATTTGACGTAGCTAAATTTGAACCAACAACTGATTATGCAGTAGTGGGTGATTTAAAATTACCTGCAAAAGGTTTATTATTTGAATCAGCAATTACATATACATTCAAAAATACAGATGATACAAATAATACATTAGTTGATTTAGCAACAATGAAAATTTTATCAGTTCCAACTGAAGGACAAGTTAATGTGACATTAATCGCAACAATCAAGTTAGGTGAATTAACTGAAGTTAGAGAAGTTAAGTTATTAGTTGGAAAAGCAGGAAATGTTGTTACATTCCATGAAACATTTGAAACTGCAGAATTATCAACAAATCCAAGCGTCTATAATGACGTAACATTTACAGGATTAAATGGTGTGGTTTGGAACTTTGTACACTCAATGAGTTCAAATGTTAATGATTCAGCAAACGGAATCTTAGAAAGTGGGCAAGGAATTATACTTAGAAGAAGTAATGATCCATCACCTTCATCAATTACAGCAACATTTGCAAATGGTTTAGTTGACTTTTCATTTGATTATAGAAAAGCATTTACTGGTGGTACTTCTAGAAAGTATAGTGTTGACATTACAAACAATGGTGAAACAACAACTATTGTAATACCTGAATTTGGTGCAGGATCAGGAGATCAACCACAAGTATACACATTTAAATCAGAATTATTAAATCTAACAGGTGAAGTTGTAATTAAGATATATGCAACTGGTGCAGACGGCAATCAACAAGCAACATTTGATAACTTTAAATGGACAGAAAAAGCTCCAGTAACACCTGCGGCATAATTAAGAATATATAATGGTTGAATGTCAAGGATAGGGATTCAACAAAATAAATTTAAAATAAGACTTGGTTGTCACATTGTGATAATCAAGTTTTTTTTAATGTATTAATATTTGAAAAAAATAATCCATATTTAAAAAATAAATAAATAGTGTTACCATATTTATATGAGAATAGGGGAGGTTTATATGAAAAAGTTTGCAGTTGTAGTACTATTTTTAACCACCTTTATATTTACAGGATGTTCAAAGAATAACACATACTTGATTAGTACAAACAACTTTGAAAGTTTTTATGATGTTAAAGTATCAGTAAGTTCAGAAAAAAGATCTTTTCAATAATAAATAGAGTTTACTGAAAAAGATCATTTAAAGTATCTAATTTTAATGTTTCTTATGAAGTTTATTTTAGGGTTCAAAAAATGATGGTTCTATTGTTTTTAAATCATCTAAAGTATCTGATTTAAAGGAAGAAATATTTGTGGAAGATATTAAAGAAGATGCAATATACAAGGTTGAGTTTTATTACTTTTACTTAAATGATTCAAGTGGTAAAATTAAAACTAAAAATGATATCACAATCAAAGAAAAAGAATATGTGCATTTAGATAAAGTAGAAAGAGAAAAAAATCTTGTTAAAGAAGATGAGATAGAAGAAAACGAAAACAATTTTTTAATATTTAATGATCTGATAAGTAAATATGATATAAAGAATGAAAATTAACTAAAAATAAAATATTATGAATACAAAAACATAAATCAAGATGGAACTTTTAGAGAAAAAATCGAATCTTCTACAAACTATAATTTTCAAGCAGAATCATTCTATTTTCATAAAAGTAATTTGTCTGAAAATACAATTATAACAAAAGAACAGGATACATTTATAGTACAAAAATTTGATAGTAAATTAACTTATGAAGATAAATTTATTACATCAACTGAATACGTAGATGAAATGAAAAAATATAATACTTTATATTTTGATTATGAAATTGATGCTAGCAAGATGAAAATTGAAATATCTGATAATACATATAAGGTTAGCTCATATATCAATGATATTATGGATGAAGAAACTTATAAAGCTGTAGTAAGAGAGTTTATTAATTATAGAGTAGAGGCCATTGAAAATACCATTGTTAATGTAATATATACATTTAAAGATAATGAAATGGTAGTAGAAACTAATATTTTAATTGAAGATAAATATGTTGATATTCTATTTAAGAAAATCATAACAATCAATATGGATGGATTTGAGTTAATTGATACATCTAATGAAGATGTTTTCATTATAAAACCACCAAGTAACAGAAATCCCATTATGCAGTTTTCAAATTTAGATCAAATTTATAGTAGTCCATTTAATTCAAGTGATAGTCCACTCTTTTATAAATTTAGACTTGAAAGGGGACAATATGATTTACTGAATTTATCTAATAGTTATATTGAATATACTATATATGGTGAAGATGATGTTTCAAGGTGGTCAAGACTTTTTTATGGTTTTGGTCGTGGTGAGGATTTTGATTTAACTTTCTTAATTTATAGGACTGGTGTTTACTATCTTTCTTATGAAGCTAGAAACTATTCTAGACCAAATGAATTTAAGTTATCAAAATTAGATTATAAAACTGTTTTTGACTCTTCAAATTTACCAGAACTTACAACAGGAATTCATGAAATTGAGCTTGAGGGATATAGAGATATAGTAGGATATAAAGTAAAAGCAACTAAAAATGCTTTATTTAAAATAAGCAAACCGCAAGATGAAGAAGTAAGTCCATTATCATTATTTTATTTTTTCAATGCAAGATATGTCGTAAAAGAACTCAAGTTTGAAACTGATTATTATCAATCTTTATTAGATGGAATGGAAATATATTTTTATAGCCCCAACCATAAAGAAACAGATAAATACAAATTTGAAGTAGAAATATTTACAAGTGATGCATATTTAAATAGTGATTATGATAGCATGGAAGTATTAACATATGAATACACTAAAACTCCAATTATATCTGGGGAAGGATTAAAGCGAAATTATTTAAAGTTTTCAATTGATGAAAAAGGGTTGTATTGGTTTGATTTTGATATAACAAAAGGAATGCCTATGTTTAATTTGTATCCAAAAGATGGAAAAAAGATTAGTACATACTATGGTTTTGAAAGAGGTCCAGTTGAATTTGATGTAGGTGACTATTACATTGAGCTTTATAGTCAGGACCAAGCTCCTACTTTATTTAATATAGCTTTAAAGAAAATATAGATAATAAAAAGAGGTAGTAAGCAAAATATATTTGCTACTACCTCTTAATCTTTATTTAATTATAGACTCTATTTAATAATTCTGGATAATCAATATATGGATTTCTATTGTTTTGATACTTATATATTACTTCATTTCTTATAATCTCAAAACTATCGACAGGATCTAGATTGTGCCAGTTAACTAACATATCTATATCTTCTCTTAATAATAAACCATATAAGGTGTTCATATAAAGAAGTATTCGTGCTACATCACCACGGTGATTATCTCCTGGATAAAATGCAGTAGTAGTTGTTTTAGTGTCACCAGGAGTATAAGGATTTAATGGTCTACTACTTATATTAACAATACCAAATTCAATATTAGAACTACCCTTATCAGCAAACATTAAGTTAGAATGGGTACTATTTACACTAGGGTTAATAGCTCTTAAGTTATGTAAGTCAGAACCAATGTTTCTTTCATTGTTGCCAATTGTACTAATTGAATAAACTTTACCATTAGAATCACTACCAAATGCACTCTTTGCCCAAACGTGTTCTTTAGCCCAGTTTGTTGAATTCCAGCCGCCTCTTATTGATGCTCCACTATAAATTAGCATTACATTGTTAAAGTTATACGGATCTCTATCAGATATTTCCATTGAAAGATTTCCAGTTCCATAAGTTACTAATTTAATGGTATTATTTAATAACGTTTGTAAATCATTTTTTAAAGGCTCTTTTTCTTTAGTTGTATCAATAGGTTTATAGTAGTTTTCTAGTTGATTTACTTCTCTAACAATAACTGTGATATAAGCATCAGATCTATTACCATCACTATCTACGGCAAAGAAGAAGGCATAATAGATTCCGTAATTACTAATATTAATAGTATCCCTATCAAACTCAACTAAAACATTACCATCTTCTTGATCTGTTGCTGTTAGGGTTGGTTTAACCCAAATATCACCGATTTCTAGAATAATTACTTGATTATTTTTAATATCTATTTTTGGTCTATTAATATCATCTTCCTTAATAACGTCAGGTCCTATTTGATAATATGAAATTTCAATTGACTTAATATATACGCGTTCTGCGGTAACACTCGATAAGTTTTCAATTGAGAATGTTGATGTTTCAATATTATCAAATGTCTTTGTTAGGTCATTGTGGTTAGTTAATTTATGAGACTCTGTTCCAAGTTTAATTTCTGTTTCACCAATCGTATTATTGTATTTACCAAAGTTAATAGTTACCTTGTTAATAATAAACGAATCATGAATTGAAAATGAAACTTTCCCTTTAATATAAATTCTTATTTCATTGTTATAAATTCCTGGTGCAGTTGATCCACCTTTATATGCACTAACATTAAAGTAATTAGGATCTAGGCTTAGTCGCTCTGCACTATTTACACTTTCATGAGTATCAAAGCTACTGTTAGAACCTGATTGTTTAGTTGTATCAGTGAAGATATCACTCCATCTTGCATAAAGAGTAGTATGTTCTAAGACTATATCTTTAGTAAAATCCCATTTATCACCTGTAAAGTCTTCTTCTGTAAACCATCCACTAAATATTTTATTCCCGTTTGTAAGACCGTTTGGTTCTTCAATTAGACTTGAGACTGGATAGTTTAAAATCAAGTCTTCTTGTTCATTGTTTAAAACAAAGGTAACTGTTACTGAGTCGCTCTCACTTACAAATTTTGCAGTAAGTTCAATATCAGCAGTAATTAAAGTGTTAAAATCAAATCTTATATTATCCAAATACCATCCAACAAAAATATAACCTGCTTTTGTAGGATCAATTGGTTTGTCTAATGTGGTATTAGTTGTTATTTCTTTGGTTTCAATATTTCCATCAACAATAAAAGTAACTAGATGTTTTATTTCTTCTATATCTTTATTCCACTTCGCATAAAGTGTAATATTATTTTTAACACGGTCTACTTCAAAGTTCCAAGAAGTACCTGTAAAATCACTATTTAAGTACCAACCTTCTAATGTATGGTTTTCATACTCTAAAACTATTTGATCTAGCTTAGAATTTTTTAATACCTCAATTGATTCAAGGTTACTACCTTCAATATTTGTCTCAAATGAAACAGTATATATTTTCAGACATGAAGATAAGATAACTGTAAAAATTAAGATATTTAAAATTAATAATATTTTTTTCATATGTCCCTCCCTTTTTAGTCATTTATACTTTACCATAATTTATTAAAATATGAAGTAAATATTAACTAACTTGTTGATTTAAGTAGATTAACAGGTTAATAAAAATAGATAAGAGACACAAAATATGGTATAATAATATAGATTTAAAGGAGGCTTAATATGACAAGTCAAGTGTTAGATTTAATAAAAAAATATGATAAGATTATAATCCATCGTCATACAAGACCAGATATGGACGCAATAGGTTCACAGATGGGGCTATATCACTTAATTAAAGATAATTTTAAAGATAAAATGGTCTATAAGGTTGGTGATACAAATAATCTTGTATATAAAACTACAATGGACGAAATTAGTGATAGCACCTTTTCTAATGCTTTATCAATTATAATTGACGTTGCAGTTAGTGAATTAGTTAGTGATTCTAGATATTTATTAGCTAGTGAAGTGTTAGTCATTGATCATCATAAAAATGATACAAATATTGAAAATAGTTTGTTTTTCCAGCAAAGTGACTACACCTCAGCATGTGAGATGTTAGCTAATTTAGCTAGGGTAGAAAAACTTGAAGTATCTAGTGAGGCTTCAACTTACATTTATGGTGGAATGGTAACAGATACCGGAAGATTTCAGTATATTGATGCATCTAATGCAAGTAGAGTTTTTAGTAATGCAGCATTTATCACATCATTTAATCCAGATATTAAAGATATGTATGATTTTTTATATACTGAAGATTTAGAAAAGAAGTTAGTAAAACAAATGTTTTCTAATTTTGAGTTAACAAGTAATAATGTCGCATTTAGGAAAAATACTCACGAAATGATTTTAGAAAGTAAACTTGATGTTTTTGGTGTTAGTCGTGGAATGGTTAATTTAATGGCTGGAATCAAAGAAGTTCCAATTTGGGTAAGTTTTACTGAAGATTTAGAAAATAATAAAATTTTAGCGGAAATAAGATCAAGAAATATTATAGTAGTTGATATTGCTAAAAAATATGGTGGTGGTGGCCATAACTTTGCTTGTGGGGCATCACTTAAAGATTTTAATGAAGCAGATTTAATGTTAAAAGATTTAAACGAAAGGGTTTTGGAAAATGGAAATATTAAATAAAATATTAAATAAAATTAAAGAATACAATAGAATTATCATTCATGGTCATAAAAGACCAGATGGTGATTGTTATGGAGCACAGTTTGGTTTAAAAGATATTATTAAATCAAGCTTTCCTAATAAGGAAGTATATGTAGTAGGTGAAACTAGTGATTTTGTAAGCTTTGTTGGAACACCTGATATTATTAGTGATGATTTATATGAAGGATCATTAAGCATTGTTGTAGATACAGCAACAAGTGAACGTATTAGTGATTTGAGATATACTCTTGGAAAAGAAGTAATAAAGATTGATCATCATATTCCAATTGATCAATATGGTGATTTAATTTGGGTTGATACAAACTTTCCTTCATGTGCACAAATGATTGGTTTCTTTTATCGTACATTTAAAGATGAACTTAAATTATCAAGTGTTGGTGCAAGAGCAATGTATACAGGAATTGTAACTGATACAGGAAGATTTAGATATCGTGGTGTATCTAACTTAACTCATGAAATTGCTGGGATGTTAATAGATTTAGGTGCTGATATTGAAGAAATAGATGGTAATTTATCAAAAGAAACATTAGATCAATTTAGATTTAAAGGTCACTTATTAAATAGTGTGAAATTTGATGAAGGATTTGTTTATGCAATAATTACTAAAGCTGATATTGAAAAGTTTAATATGACAGATGAAGAAGCAGCAGCAAACGTTAACTTACTTGGGGGAATAGAAGGTTATAACTTCTGGTTCTTAGCAATTGAATATGATTATGAAATTAGATTAAGACTTAGAGCATCAGGAATTGAAATTGATAAACTAGCAAATATGTATAATGGTGGTGGCCATAAGATGGCTGCAGGTGCTAAACTTAAGAGTCTAGATGAATTAGACGGATTTTTAGCAAGTGCTAGAAAATATTTAAAAGAGTACAAATAAGGTTATAGTATGTTTGAAGATACAATTTGCGCAATCGCAACCCCACATGGTACTGGTGGAATATCAGTAATTAGAGTAAGTGGAACTAATGCAATTGATATTGTTAATAAAATATTTAAAGGTAAAAACTTAAAGAAAGCTAAATCACATACAATTTCTTACGGACATATCGTTAATGAAAAAGAAGTAATTGATGAAGTTTTAGTTAGCGTATTTATTGCTCCTAAATCATTTACAGGAGAAAACACAATTGAAATATCAACCCATGGTGGTATTTTAGTAACAGAACGGGTGTTAGAAGAAGTACTTGCTGCTGGTGCTAGATTAGCAAGACCTGGTGAGTTTAGTGAAAGAGCTTATTTAAACGGGAGAATCGATTTAGTTCAAGCAGAAAGTATTATGGATATAATTCACGCTAAAAGTGAAAAAGCGCTTAAAATTGCTAATTTAGGCTTATCTAGAGAGACTAGTAAACTAGTTAATAACTTAAGAGATAAGTTAATTAATATTATTGCTAATATTGAAGTAAATATTGATTATCCAGAATATGATCAGGCTGAAGTTATAACAAATGAAATTGTTATGCCTAAGACTAAAGAGTTAATTAAAGATATGGAATATCTACTTAAAAAATCATATCAAACAAGAATTATTAGAGAAGGTATTAAGACTGCTATTGTTGGTAAACCTAATGTGGGTAAAAGTAGTCTACTTAATACTTTAATCGATGAGGACAAAGCAATCGTTACTAACATTGCTGGAACAACGAGAGATACAATTGATGCTTTTATTAATTTAGGGGGTATTACCTTAAATTTAATTGATACCGCAGGAATTAGAGAAACAAGCGATATTGTTGAACAAATTGGTGTGGTTCGTTCTAAAAAAGCAATTAGTGAAGCAGAACTTGTCTTGCTTGTTTTAGATCAAAGTAGAGAACTAGAAAATGAAGATAAAGAATTATTAGAACTTACAAAAAATAAAAATAGAATTGTTATTTTAAATAAAAGTGATCTTGAATCAAAATTTGAAATTAAGGATTCCTTAAGTATTTCAACTCTAAACAAAGAAGGAATAAATGTTTTAGAAGATGAAATCTTAAAAAAATTAAAATTAGATAATTTAAATGATGATGATTTTAACTACTTATCTAATGTTAGACATATTAATAAAGTAAAAGAAGCTAAAAAAGCATTAGAAGATGTTTTAGTTTCTATAGATAATTTAATGCCTGTAGATATTATTGTTGTTGATTTAACAGAAGCATGGAATATTTTAGGTGAAATTATCGGTTCAAGATATGAAGGAGAATTGTTAGATCAGTTATTTTCTAAATTTTGTTTAGGTAAATAGTGATATAATAAATATGATAATTAAAAATAGAAAGGATTATTGATAAGTATGAGTTATGTTGCACTTTATAGAGCTTATAGACCAAGTAGTTTCGATGATGTATCTGGACAAGATGTAATTGTTAGAACACTTAAAAATACGGTCTTAAACAATCAAATAGGGCATGCATACATCTTTAGTGGACCGCGAGGGACAGGAAAAACAAGTATTGCTAAAATATTTGCTAAGGCAATTAATTGTACTAATCAAGTAGATGGTAATCCTTGTAATAAATGTGAATCTTGTATAAATGCTAATTCAAATAGTGCAAGTGACATTATTGAAATAGATGGTGCAAGTAATAACGGTGTTGATGAGATTAGAGATTTACGTGATAAGGTTAAATATCTTCCAAGTAGTGGTAGATATAAAGTCTATATTATAGATGAGGTTCATATGTTAACAACCGGCGCATTTAATGCTCTACTTAAGACATTAGAAGAACCACCAGCACATGTTGTCTTCATCTTAGCAACAACAGAAGTTCATAAAATACCGGCAACTATTATTTCTCGTTGCCAAAGATTTGATTTTAAAAATATTGACTTAAACAATATGATTAAAAGACTTAACTACATTGTTCAAAAAGAAAATATTAAAATTGAACAAGAAGCAATTGATCTAATTGCCTATAATGCTAAGGGTGGACTTAGAGATGCACTTAGTATGTTAGATCAGGCAGTTAGTTATTCAGATGATATTAAAGTAAGAGATGTTAATGAAATAGTAGGTACTGTTTCAAAAGAAGACTTAATTAAACTGTTAGAACAAATTGCTGATAAAGAAATTAGTAAATCATTAAAAATGGTTAAAAGCTTCTTAGATAGTGGTAAAGAAGAAGAAAGATTAATTAATGATATTATCTTTATTTTAAGAGATATTTTATTAAATAAAGTAAACTATTACGATGAGGATAAGTTTAATTATTTAAAAAACAATTTAAGTATTAATAAAATCTATCACTTCTTAGATGTCTTAATGGAAGTACAAAGTAATATGCGCCATTCAACACAGAAGAGAGTTTATGTTGAGATTGCAATTATCCAAATGATTGAACATGAAGATATCAGTAAGATTGATTTATCAAGTAGTATAAGTCAACTTAGAAAAGATTTTAATGAACTTAAAGAACAAGGGGTAAAAACTCCTGTAAAAAAAATAGTTAAATCAAATAAAACACCACTTGTTAATATAGATGATTTGCTTGATTGTTTGTATGAGGCATCAAATGATAAAAATGAAGTTGATCACTCAATTAAAACTAGAAAAATAAATAACCCTAACTTAGAAATTATTGATCATCTTTTAAAACAAACAAATGTTGTTGCTGTTTCCAATAATAATATTATATTAGCAGCAACAGATTTAATGGTAGCAACAGAATTAATGCAACCAGAAGTTAGGAAAAAAGTTCTTGATGTTTTAAATTATGATGCGATTAGATTTAAAGTTTATTCAGTTGTTTTAGAAAATGATTGGTTAGGCTTTAGAAAACAATATGTTGACTTATTTACTAGTGGCCAAAAAAGACCAATTATCGAAAATTATGATTTTAGAATTTACGAAAAAGAAAAAGATGATATAATAAAAAATGTAGAAAAAGAATCAGTTAGATTAGCTAAAGAATATTTTGGCGAAGAAATTGTAGAAATTAAGGAGTAGATATAAATGAATCCAGGAATGTTAAAAAAATTAAAAAAGATGCAAGATGAAATGATGGAAGCACAAGCAAGACTTGAAAGTAAAGAATACTTCGGTAAAGCAAGCGGTGTAACTGTTATTATGCAAGGAACAAAACAATTAATTGATGTCAAGATTAATCCAGAAATGTTAGACGAAGTTGAAATGTTACAAGATTCAATTTTAATTGCTGTTAATGATGCATTAAAACAAATTGAAGATGAACATAATGAAACAATGGGCCAATTTGCTGGTGGTATGGGTGGATTTGGCTTTTAATGTATCCAGAACCATTAAAGAATTTAATTGAATACCTGGAAAAACTCCCAGGTATAGGTGAAAAAACTGCTGAGAGGTTAGCATTATATATTGTTAGTGATTTAGATATTAATGATGCTAAAGATTTTGCAAATAGTATAATAGCTGCTAAAGAAAATATTAAACCATGTCCAGTTTCATTTGTTTTAACAGATGAAGAAGTATCCCCACTTATTAATGATAAGGCGAGAGATAATTCAACAATCATGATTTTAAGTGATAGTAAAGATGTCTTTCAAATGGAAAAGATGGATACATATAAAGGACAATACCACGTCTTAGGTGGTTTAATAGATTTTTCACGTGGTATTACAGATAAAGATTTAAATATTGATAGTTTAATTAAGAGAATTGAAAATAATAATTTCAAAGAAATGATTATTGCTACAAATGCAACTGTTGAAGGTGAGTTAACTGCAGAGTATTTAAAATCATTATTTAGTAAAAATGATTTAAATATAACTAGACTTGCTTATGGTATTCCGGTTGGTAGTGATTTAAAATATGCTGATATTTTAACTTTAATTAAAGCTGTTGAAAACAGAAGGAAATTTTAGGTGAGAAAATGATGTTATTATACACAAATATATTTATGAAATTTTGGCTATGGTTAGATAATCTTTTAAAAGGATTAAAATTTGATGAGTTATTTGATAAATTAGGTAGTCTAATCAAATCACTTCCAGAGTTAGTTAAATGGGGTGGAGCAATTTTTCTAGCAATTATAATCGTAATTGGTTTAATTACCTTCATAAAATCGCTATTTAAATTTTTTCTAGTTTTAGTTGTAATTGGAGCAATTATTTTAATTGTAACAAGAGGCTAAAATTTTATACTTGCAAAAAATACTTAAATAATATACAATATATAAAGTCTTAGGAGGCGTTTATGAGTAAAGATTTAAAAACTTTAGCAATGGTTGATATTGCTTATGAATTAATAAAACAAAGTAATAAACCAATGAAAATTCATGAATTGTTTGAAACAATTGCAGAAATCAAAGAAATATCATTAGATGATGTAGAAAAATTAACACAATTATATATGAATATTACACAAAGTGGTAAATTTGTATACTGTGGTAATGACAGATGGGACTTAAAAGAAGGTAACCTTGAAATCTGGGATACAGACGGTTCACAATTTATTGAAACATTGGAAGATGAGGAAGAAGAAGAATTTATCGATGACTTCGATTTAGCTGATCTAGATGATGAATTAGAAGAAGAGTTAGATGATCTAATTGAAGATGAAGTTGATGAAATCGATGAACAAACTAGAAAAGAATTAAAAGAAGAAAAAGAATACTTAGAGGTAGAACTTCCACTTCAAACTTACGAAGAAGATGAAGAAGTTGATTTTGACGCCGATAATTATGATGAAGATGATTACAACGAAATCATGGATGATTACGAAGATATGTACGAATAAAAAAAATCCCTAATAGGGATTTTTATTATAGAAGAGGGAAAAGGAAATGGCTAAATTTATTTTTATCACAGGTGGAGTAGTATCAAGTTTAGGTAAAGGCATTAATGCAGCATCGATTGGACAAATCTTAAAAAGTCGCGGACTTAAAGTTTTCATGCAAAAGTTTGATCCATATATTAACGTTGATCCAGGAACAATGAGCCCATACCAACATGGTGAAGTATATGTAACAGCTGATGGAGCAGAGACTGATTTAGACTTGGGACATTATGAGAGATTTATTGATGTTGAGTTATCCAAAGATTCAAGTGTATCAACAGGTAAGATTTATCAAACAGTTATTGATAAAGAACGAAAAGGGTTATATGATGGAGCAACTATTCAAGTTATACCACATATAACAGATGAAATTAAAAGTAGATTAATAAATGCAGCAAACTCTTCTGGTGCAGATATTGTTATTACAGAAATTGGTGGAACAGTTGGTGATATTGAATCCCTTCCATATCTTGAAGCAATCAGACAAGCAAGAAGAGATTTTGGCTTTAATAACACACTATACATTCATAACACTTTAGTTCCTTACATAAAAGCAGCTAGAGAAATCAAAACAAAACCAACCCAACACTCAGTAAGTGAATTAAAGAGTTTAGGGATTACACCAGACTTACTTATTTTAAGAAGTGAGGAAAAAATTGAACAAAGTGCAAAAGATAAAATAGCATCCTTCAGTGATATTGCAGTCTTAGATGTTTTTGAAGCAGTTGACGTTGAAGTAATTTATGAACCAATTTTAGCGCTTAATGAGCAAAAAATTGATGATAGAATTCTTAGTCATTTTGAAATAACTGGATTAAAGGAAGCAGATTTATCGGAATGGAAAAAACTAATTGATGATATTAAACATCTAGACGGCACAGTTAATATTGGTATTGTTGGTAAGTATGTATCACATCATGATGCTTATCTATCATTAGTTGAATCATTAAAGCATGCTGGTTATTTCCACAAGAAAAAAATTAGTTTAAAGTGGATTGATGCAGGACTATTAACAAATGATAATGTATTAGCTGAACTTGGAAACTTAGATGGTATAGTTGTTCCAGGTGGCTTTGGTAAAAGAGCAACCGATGGTAAGATTATTGCGATAAACTATGCAAGAGTTAATAATATTCCAATGTTTGGAATTTGTTATGGTATGCAATTGACAATGGTTGAATATGCAAAAAATGTTTTAGGATTAAAAGATGCTAACTCAACTGAAATTGATGAAAATACAAAAAATCCAATTATTATTAAAAACAAAAATTTTGATACAATTATCGGAAACAAAGAAATAACATTAGAAGATAATAGTTTAATAGCTAAAATTTATGGGAAAAATAAGATTAAAGAAAGATTTAGAAATAGTTATTGCTTTAATAATGAGTATTTAGAACTTTTTAAGAAAGATAGTAATATAAAACTTACTGCAAATATTGAAAATAATACATTAGCAGCAGTTGAATTAGTAAATCATAAATGGTTTTTAAGTGTACAGTATCATCCTGAATATATTTCTCGTCCACTAAAACCACACCCACTTTTTATAAGTTTTATTGAAAGTATGATTTAGTAAAAGTATTTATTGATAAAAAACGCTAATTGCGTTATAATATATAATGTGAAAAACAAAGGAGGAATTTAATATGGCAATAGTATCAGCAAAAGAAATGTTACTAAAAGCAAGAAATGAAGGCTACGCAGTAGCACAAATAAATATTAACAACTTAGAATGGACAAAAGCAGTTTTACAAACAGTTGAAGAGTTAAAATCACCAGTTATCTTAGGTGTATCAGAAGGTGCAGCTAAATATATGGGTGGTTATAAAACAGTAGTAGGTTTAGTACAAAACTTACATGACTTCTTAAAAGTTACTGTACCAGTAGCTATTCACTTAGACCATGGTTCATATGAAGGATCATTCCAAGCATTAGAAGCAGGATTTACTTCAATTATGTTTGATGGTTCACACTATGCATTTGAAGAAAACTTAGCAAAAACAAAAGAAGTTATTGCAGCATGTCATGCAAAAGGTGTATCAGTTGAAGCTGAAGTAGGTTCAATTGGTGGCGAAGAAGATGGTGTTATCGGTACTGGTGAATTAGCAGATCCAGAAGAATGTAGAGTAATTGCAGCAACAGGTGTAGATATGTTTGCAGCAGGTATTGGTAACATTCATGGTAAATATCCAGCAAACTGGAAAGGTTTAAACTTTGAAGTTTTAGCTGAAATCCAAAAAGTAACAAACAATGTTCCATTAGTATTACACGGTGGTACAGGTATCCCAGGAGATATGATCCAAAAAGCAATCTCATTAGGAGTATCAAAAATTAACGTAAATACAGAATTACAATTAGCATTTGCAGATGCAACAAGAAAATATATTGAAGCTGGAAAAGATTTAGAATCAAAAGGTTTTGATCCAAGAAAATTATTAAACCCAGGTTCAGAAGCTATGAAACAAGTAGTAAGAGACAAAATTGCATTATTTGGTTCAGCAAACAAAGCTTAATATTTTAGGAGGTTCTTTATGAAATTTGATGAATCTAATTACAACGAGTATGTTAATTGGAAGATTGAGAATGATGAACTTCTAAAAAAAATTAATAGTTATGATAATGATATTTTCTATAGACTTAAACATGTTTATGATGTTATAGAATACTATTATGACAAATTAATTGATGATAGTTCATATTCAGAGGAAGATGATGTAATCTTTCAAACAGGATTTTATTATCTTTTTGAGCAATTCGAAGAAATTAAAGAACTTTTAAATAATGTATATAATAAAAACTATGATGAGATGATGAGCAATTCTAAAGATGTTAACTTATACTTAAATGTTAAAGAGTTTCAAAATGAAGTGATTATGCTTGAGAGTAGTAATAAAAACACAAACTTTAGTGAACTTATGAAATTTGATCAAGAAGTGTATGATTATTTAATAAAGAAAGAACATGCACCTGAAGAAGTTTTCTTGAAACTAGATAATATAATGAGTAATATCTATGAAGAATTAAAAACTTCATTCAATTCAGTTAATACAATTTTTTTAGAAATTGCAGATGAATTAAATATTTTATAATATTAATAGACTGGTTGTTAATTTTTTAACAGCCAGTTTTTTATCTCCCTTTGTATAAAAAATACAACTTGACTATACAAATTAAAAAAATCACTTGACTATACAACATAATAATGTTATCATCTTTATGTGAAACCCCTTACACATGGGACAAAAAAAAGGAGAAGAAAATATGAAAAAAATTTTAGGCTTAATAGTAGTACTTGTTACATCTGTATTATTAGTAGCATGTGGCGACAAAAACGTTAGTGAAGATCTAAAAGAAATTAAAATTTATGGAAATTTTGATACTTTTAATCCATCTGAAGATTATGTCGGAGATTTAATTGAAGAATTAACTGGAGTAAGAGCAAAATATGACTTCTTACCACAAGATCCAGCAACAGCAGACACTAAATTGTATTTAGATATTGCAGGTAGATCACAGTATCACCTACTTAAATTATCATCAAATCAATTTAATCAACTAAGATCTGTTAATGCTTTATTAGACATTAAACCATTATTAGAAAAATATGGTCAAAACATCTTAAAATCAGTAGATCAAAATATTTGGAATACTTCATCATTTAATGATGGTATATATGCTGTTCCACAAAAGAATCCAACTGACAATATTAACATGGCATTATTCTTAAGAAAAGATATCTTTACAAAACATGGTTTAGAGTTACCAGAAACTTTAACAGAATTTAAAGATGTTTTAATCGCATTAAAAGAAAAAGAAGGCGCAAATTTTGTTCCATTCAGTGCAAGTTCACATGCAATTGATCCAATTAGAGGAGCTTTTGGTATTGTTAAAGATTGGGTAGAACAACCAGACGGTTCAGTTAAATATTGGGCAGAAACAAAAGAATATAATGATTATGCAAACTATATGAATGAATTAGTAAAAGCAGGAGTTATGCAAGAAGGTTACTTAACAACACCAAATTATGGTAGTTCAAGTCGTCCAGGTTTACAAAATGGTACAGTTGCTGTTACACTTGATGCATGGTGGAGTGGTAATGGTATTATCAATGGTATTGCAAGTTCAACAGGTAAAACACAAGAAGAAATTATTGCAAATGCTGGTGATTACTTACACTTTATCCCATCACTAAAAGGTGATGAAAACTATGGTGTTAAAGGTAAAGGTGAAGCAAAAATGGATTATTCAATCTCATACTTCTTTGCAATTCCACAATACATGTCAAAATATGCAGAAGCAGTAATTAAATGGATGGATAAAAAATTAGAACCAGAAATCTTTAAACAACTTACAATTGGAGTAGAAGGCATACACCATGAATATGTAAATGGTGAATACTTACCAATATTATCTAAAGAAGGTTCAGATGAAGTTCCATTCGACGTATTTGCAAAAGCTGACTATTATTTAACAGGAACAAATGCAGATGATTACTCAGAATACTGGAAAGCACGTGCTAGAAAAAATCCTCGTCAACAATTTGTTTGGGAACAAATGAACTTAGAATCATACAAACAAGAGTTTGGGGTTTTAGATAAGCTTGGATTAGCACCTGGATTTAGTATTTATGGGGCAAATGTTGCAAAGATGAAACAAATGTCAGATAACTTCTTAATAGCAAACATCTCTGGTCAAGGAGATAAGATTACTCAGGAACAATTAATTGCAAACTTAATTAAAGATGCAAAATTAAAAGAGTCAACAACAGAAGTTAATGAATGGTATAAGAAAAATTAATTAAAGAAGGTAGTTTAAAATGAATCAAAGAGTACTTGTAAACATTGGACAATTAGTACTATTAAATATTTTGTACATTATTACAATGGTACTGAGTGTTGGAATACTAATTATTCCAGCTACAAGTACTCTTTTTCTCTTTATAAAAGCAATTGGAGAAAAAAAACATGATCCATATTCAGTCTTTCAAACATATTTTAGAACATTAATTAATCAGACTAAAAAGATGGGATCACTTAGCTTTATAATGGTTATAATAATTGTTGTTTGTTTAATAAATCTTTCAAACATAAACTTCTTCAATTATTCACCATTTATAAAAAACATTGTTTATTATACATGGTTAATAATTATTATAGAATTAGTTTTAACAATGATTGTAAGTAGTTTTCTAATCGCATATTTTGATTTTAGTAGTAAGAAAGACTTATTAAAAATGAGTTTTTATTTAATACATAGACATATTATTCATACAATAATTGTATTAATTTTATTATTAGTATTTGGATACTTAATTGTTGGTATTAGTTATTTTCTAATACTTTGTATGTTTAGTATCTTATTTTACTTAATAGATAAATTATATTTACCATTATGTAGCAAGTATATTGTAAAAAGAGAGGTATAAAAATGAATCAAGTAGAAAAAATAGACGAACAAAAAAGTGCAAAAAATAAAAAAATAAAAGAATTCATTGAAAGAAATTCCTTATATTTATTTTTAATACCAGCGCTACTTTTAGTTTTCGTTTTTAGTTATTTACCGATGTTAGGTACGGTAATTGCTTTTAAAGACTATCAAATCTTTGCAGGTAAAAATCCAATAGATGCTATATTTCAAAGTAAGTGGGTAGGATTTGAGCATTTTAATAAAATATTCAGTAATCCAGAATTTGGTAGAGCATTAAAAAATACATTAATAATTAGTATATATAAAATTGTATTTTTATTCCCAATTCCAATCATAATTGCAATTATGATTACTGATATGAAATCAGCATGGTATAAAAAAAACAATTCAAACAGTAATATATTTACCACACTTCTTATCATGGATTGTTGTTACCTCGATATTTATTCAAATATTAGGACCTTATGGTTTAATTAACAACTGGTTAAAAGGTGTTGGTTTAACAAGCAAGTCAATAGCATTCTTTGGTAATAATGCTTTTTTTAGAAGTCTTACAGTAGTTTCTGCAGGATGGAAAGAAGTAGGGTGGAATGCAATTATTTATATTGCAGCAATCACAGGGATTAATCCACAACTATATGAAGCAGCAAAAATTGATGGTGCTACAAAAATGCAGCAAGCAATTAATATAACAATACCTTCGATTACAGGAACAATTGTTTTATTATTTATTTTAAGAATTGGAGCAATTCTTGACGCAGGATTTGACCAAATATTTAATATGTATTCATATGCCGTATACGAAAAGGGAGACATCTTATCAACATTAGTATATCGTTTAGGGCTTGAATCACAACAATATAGCTTTGCAACTGCAGTTGGACTATTTAACTCAGTTGTCGCACTAATACTTGTTTTAGGTGGTAACTTCATAACAAGAAAAACAATGGATAAGGGGTTATGGTAAAATGTTACAAACAAAAAATGATAAAGTTTTCAGTATTATAACATATGTTATAATGAGTATTTTTGGCTTATCAATTATACTGCCATTTTTCAATTTACTTGCAACATCCCTATCTGATCCAGTTGCTGTTTCTAACGGTAAAATCACATTTTTCCCAGTAGGTTTTAATATTAGTGCATATAAATATGTTTTCAATAACAAGCAGTTTTGGAATGGTTTTAAATCAACATTATTTATAACAGTAGTTGGTACATTCTTAAGTTTAATTATTACAACACTAACAGCTTATCCTTTATCTATAAAGAAATTTAAAGGAAGAAAAGTATTTTTAGTTATTTTTATTGTAACTATGCTTTTTAATGGTGGTTTAATTCCAAACTATATTTTAATTACAGGATTAGGGCTTAGAGATAGTTATTTAGCACTAATATTACCAGGTTTAATATCTGTTTATAATATGTTGTTAGTTAAAAACTTCTTTGAAACTCTTCCAGAATCATTAATGGAATCAGCAAAAATTGATGGAGCGGGTGAACTTAGAATATTTAAAGATATTTTAATTCCACTATCACTTCCAACACTTGCAACTGTTGCATTATTTTATGCAGTAGGCTTCTGGAACTCATACTTTAACGGTATGCTTTATATTTCATCACCAGAGAAAATGCCACTACAAACATATCTACAAACATTGTTAAACATGTCACAAATACCAGCACACGAATTACCACCTCATGTAGCAGATAGCTTAACAACAGATTCAATTCGTGCTGCATCAATTTTCACAGCTACAGTACCAATTCTTGTTTTATATCCTTTCTTACAAAGATTCTTTGTTAAAGGATTAGTATTAGGATCAGATAAATAATGAATGAATCACTTAAGACTTTTTTCATTAAATCATGGGCGATAGGTACTGCATGTTTTGTTGTAGGATTAATGCTTGCTTTACAACATTTTATGATTGGCCTAATCTTAGGATTATTTAATACATTTATTATTTATCCACTTTGTAATACACTAAATTACAAAGAAGAAAGTGAAAAAATAAATCATAAAAATTTATTAAAATCAACAATTATTAATGTAATAGTAGCTATTACAATTAGTCTCTTAATTAGAGTTATTGATTATAATATATTGAAAGAGTTAATTATTAATTATCCAATTGAACCATTTAGATTTACAATTATGTATCAAATAATTTTCTATCTAGGATATTTCATAATTAACAAAATTACTAAAAAAGCTTAAGAATTAAGAGAGGTTGATAAAATGAACAAAGATGAAATCTTAAATAAGCTAAAAAAAGGATTAATTGTATCCTGTCAGGCTCTTGAAAATGAACCATTATATGGATCAGATATAATGGCAAAGATGGCACTTGCTGCTAAAGAAGGTGGTGCTGTTGCTATTAGAGCAAATAGCATTTCTGATATAAAAGCAATTAAAGATGTTGTTGATTTACCAATAATTGGGCTTATTAAAATAGATTATGAAAATTCAAAAAGATATATTACCCCAACAATGAAAGAAATAGATGCTTTAATCGAGGCTAAAGTAGATATCATTGCAATGGATGCAACAAATAGAAGTCAAATAGACAATGTTTCTCTTGAAGATAAAGTTAAATATATAAAGAAACATAATATTTTAACAATGGCAGATATTTCAAACTTAGAAGAAGGAATAGATGCAGAAAAATATGGGTTTGACTTAATCTCAACAACACTATCTGGATATACTGAGTATTCTAAACAACAAGAAGGTCCAGATTTTGAATTAGTTGAAGATTTAATTAATAATATTACAACCCCAGTAATTGCTGAAGGTAGAATTTCAGATGTCATTGATTTAGCAAGAATGGCAGAAGTTTCTCCGTTTGCAATAGTTATGGGTGGAGCAATAACAAGACCTCAACAAATTACTAAAAACTATATAAATGTAATGAAAAACAAAAACTTTTCTTTTAAATAAACTAAGAGCATTTCTCTTTAACGTATATTTCTCTTTTGGTATTATTAAAATATCGTATAGAAGGAGAAATATATGGAAAATAACTATCAAGTACTGCTTTACTATAAATACATAAAAATTGATAATCCGGATGACTTTGCAAAAAAACATTTAAACTATTGTAAAGAACTAGGTGTTCTTGGAAGAATAATAATATCTAACGAAGGAATTAATGGTACCTTATCAGGTACTGTTGATCAAACTAGTAAATATATGAATGATTTAAGAAATGATGATAGATTTAAGGATATCATGTTTAAAGTTGATAAATCAGATAAACATGCATTTTCAAAAATTCATGTAAGATCAAGAAAAGAAATTGTTAACTTTAGTTTAGAAGATGATGTTGATCCAGGCATTTTAACAGGTAATTATTTAAAACCAGATGAATGGTATCAAGCTATGAATGATGAAAATACAGTAATTATTGATGCTAGAAATGATTATGAGTATGATTTGGGCCACTTTAGAAATGCTATCAAACCAGAGATTAAAACTTTTAGAGATTTACCTAACTGGGTAAGAGAAAATAAAAACTTATTTGAAAATAAAAAAATACTAACTTATTGTACTGGTGGAGTAAGATGTGAAAAGTTTTCTGGTTGGTTAAAACGTGAAGGATTTAGTGATGTTAATCAACTTGAAGGTGGGATTCATACTTATGGAACTGATAGTAAAGTTAAGGGAAATCTTTTTGACGGGAAAATGTATGTTTTTGATGAAAGATTGAGTAGTAGAATTAATATGGTTGAAGAAGTAATTGTTGGGAAAGATTATTATACTAAGCTTCCTTGTGAGAGATATGTTAATTGTGGTAACCCAGAATGCAATAAACAAATGATTTTAAGCTTAGAATCTGAAGAGAAATATTTACAGTCTTGCAGCAAAGAATGTATGTTAAATAAAAGAAATCGTTATGTTATAGCTAATAATATTTCGGATGAAGATGTTTTAAAGATTGTTGGAAACTTGAAATTATAATAAAAAATGACTTGAAACTTGATTTTTATAGATAAAATCAAGTTTTTTTTATTAAAATACATTTTTTACCAACAAAAATAGTCTCTAATTCGTATTATATGTGAAGAAAGAAGGGAGACTTAAAAATGAAAAAATATATTTTAGGTTTAATAGTAACAATTGGATTACTAGTATTAGTTGGTTGTGGAGGAACAAAGAGTAAGGTAGATGTTAGGAGTGAAGAAAATATTTATGCAATCTCAGCTGTTAGTGGTGTTGAGTCTATTTTAAGCAATAATAGTTTAATTACTTTAAATAGTAAAAATAAGGATATGGAAGATGTTGAATTTAATGATGAAAACATGGATATCATGTTAGCATTCTTAAATGATAAGGCATTTAAAGTAGAAGTAAAAGAATCAGATAAAGAAGAATATAAGTTCTTAATTAATATTACAATAAATAATGATCAAGTATTCGATTTTTATTATAATGAGTCATTAATTAAAGAAGAAATTGATGAAGAAGAAATTGAACAAAAATATAGTATAAATGGTATTATTTTAAATAATGATATAATGTATACTGTAGAAGGATTTAAAGAAATTGAAATAGAAAATGAAGAAAATGAAGTAGAAGAAGAATTTTCTTTAGACTTAATAATTTCTTTAGACGAAAATAATTATACAAGATTAAAATATGAAGTTGAAACTGAAACAGAAGATAATAAAACAGAATTAGAAAAAGTTTTTAAAACTCATTTCTTTAAAGATGGTAAAATGGTTAAAAAAATTCATTTTGACTTTGAAATGGAAGATAATGATTTAGCAATTAAACTTCAAGTTTTTGAAGCAAATGAAATTAAGATTTATCGCTTAAAATTAAATGATGATAAAGAAAGTGGAGTAATTAAATTCTTTGTTAAAGGTGAAGAACTAATTAATAGAGGTGAAAGAGAATTTATTATTGTTACAGACGAATCAGGAGTAATCACATATCAGTATAAATAATTAGGAGAATATTAAATGGACTTAGTAGAAGCAATAGAAAAATTAAAGAAGAAAGATAACGAAGCTTTTGAATATATTTATAACTATACTAAGTCTAGTGTATATGGAATAATAATTAATATTGTTAAAAGCAGGGATGTAACAGAAGATCTTATGCAAGATACTTACATTCAAGTTGTTAAATCAATTAATAGCTATAATAGTAATTATAAGTTTTCATCATGGGTTATTATGATTGCTAGAAATAAAGCAATTGATTATTACAGAAAAAACAAGAAAGAGATGCTTATTGATATTACGGAAAGTGAGTATCTCTTTCCTAATGTAAAAAGTGATGTTACAAATGAGCTAAATGCCAATTATTTTTTATCATTACTTGATGATAGCGAAAGAGAGGTAGTAATTCTTTATGCAATGGAAAATTATAAGCATAAAGAAATTGCTAAAATCTTAAATAAACCAGTAGGAACTATAACTTGGCTATATAATAAAGCAATGAAGAAAATGAGAGATAATATGAAGGAGGAGAAATTATGAAAGATAAAGAGATATTAAAAATAATTAAATCAGATATCGAAAAAGAAACACCTAATATTTTAAATAAAATTGATCTATCTTCTATAAAAATAGAAGAAGAAATAGTTTCGGAAAAAAGAAAATTTAATATTTTCTTTAGCTTATCATTAATTACAACTGCCCTAATTATCGGATTTTTTGTAGGGTTATTAATATTTAAACCAAATACAGAAATTAAGAACCCTATTAATATTAGCGTAACTAAAAAGGATGAAATAGTAGTTGATTATACAATTGGTGGAATACAGCTTGCATCAAGCAATTCTAACAAAATAAGCTTATCAAGTATTAAGGTTGATGATATTGATTCATTTCATAAATATATTAACATTATTGAAGATTACATGAGCTTAAGTACTAATACAATAAAAATAACTAAAAATCATGGTGATAACTTTAATTATATGTATAAGATGGAAGTTTCAAACACTAATGTTTTTGGAGTAGCAACATCATATGTCTTATATTATAATGAAAAACGTGAAACCGAAGATGATGAAGAAGAAAAGGAAATGAAAGGGATCGTTATTTATAATAATACCATCTATAACTTTTATTCTGAAGAAGAAATAGAAAAAGATGAAAATGAGATTAAAGTTACTATTTATCAAGATATTAAATCAAATAAAATAGTTATTAATAAAGAGTTAGAAGAAGATGAATATTCATTTTCATATAAATTATATATAGCTAATAAATTAGTTACCAAAATTGAATTAAAAGCAGAAGAAGATGAAGTTAAGTTTAGTATAAACAAAGATAAATTAAAGACTGAATATACTTTAGAAGTTATTGATAAACTAAATTATCAAATACATTTAGATAGCGAGATGTTTTTACTTAAATTAGATTTAGAAAATAAAAAATATATTTATCTATTAGATGATATTGAGATAATTAAATAGATATTATACCAAATGAAATACTCATTTGGTATTTTATTTTAAAAACTTCTAATTAAGCCATTATTAAGTACTATTTTTAAAATAAAGATATTAAAAACTTTAATATTTAATGTATAATAATAGATAGAATATAAAGGAGATACTGGTGAAGAAAAAATGAGCAAACTTAATTTTATTGAAAAAAATATTATTGAAAATAATAATGCTGTTAAGCACTTAAAAATAAATGGTGAATCAATTAACGATATGGGAACTAGTACAATCCAAGAAGTTAATGTTATTGTTAACGAAAATGATTTAAAGATTGCAGTCTGGTCGATGTTTGATAATGGGACATATAGATTAGGTGATGTCTTAGAAACCGCAAAAAACTTTGAAGAAATAAATGAAAATGTTGAAGTAATATCAGCTATTAATGGAGATTATTTCTATATGAGAGATCTTGTTGATGTTCCTGTTAATACAAGTGTTTTATACGGAAGTAGAATATTAAATAATAAGAATCATGCTAAATATCAAGCAATCAAATTTAACAATGATTTTAAAACGTTAGAATATTTTAAACAATCAACAACTGATGATAAACTGTACTTAAGAGTCTATGAAGAAGAAAGTGTTGTCTTAACTGAAGAAATTTTTGTAAATGAGATGAATAAAGATTTAGCCTTTATAACAAATAGTAAAATGTTAGTTGATAAAACAGAATACTATGTAGATGTAAAAATGAAACTAATTGATAAAGAATTATTTTTTGTTGAAGGAGTTATAACAAAAACTCCAACATTTTATAAAATTGTAAGTGATAAAATTAGTTTTAAAAATGGTCAAAAAATTATGATTAGCTATTTGATTGAAGGATTAAAAGAAGATGAAATGGCACTTGGTTTTGATGGCTATATCGTAAAAAATAATCGAGTATTAGACTTTGGTGAAATGACAGGACAAAACTTTGAACATAACGTTGTTAGACATCCGAGAACTGCTCTTGCCCTAGATAAAGATAATAAAATAATGTTTGTAACAGTTGATGGTAGAATTCCAAGTTCAGTTGGAGTTGATAATCGTGAATTTGCAAATATTATTAACAAGTATGGTGGAGTTTATGCCTACAACCTAGATGGTGGTGGCTCAACTCAGGTTGTTTTAAGAGATAATGATGAGTTAAAGATTGTTAATGTTCCATGTGAAATGCCACTTAGACCAGTAACGAATATCATTGTTTTATATAAAGAAAAATAAGAGGAAAAAAATGGCTGATTATAAAGGAAGAGTATTTGAATACGTTAGAAATGATGAAGCAAGTAAGATAAAAAATGATATTTCATTTTTAATTAGAGAGTTACAAAAAAGTCTAAAAGAGGAGGGAGTTACTTTTAATCCTGTTTTAGTTGGTCCATCTAAGGAAAACTTTGTAACAAGAGAGGTTAATGGAACTACTGGGATTGATATTCATTATAATTTGTTACTACAAAAATATCCGGATAAAACAGCTAAACAATTAAGAATGTTATTTCTTTCAACTATTAATAACATCTTAAAAAATAAAGGATTTAAAAATACTATTAATAATTATCAATCAATTACGGTATTAATGCCAGATAGAATTGAAAAAGAAGTAATTCATAGTATAGATTTTGCTATAGTTATTGATGAAAAAGAACAACAAGATATTTTAATTTATGATCGAAAAAATAGTGAATATTTTTTTGAAACAAGAGAAAGTATAAATTTATTAGATGACTTAACTTATGATATTAAAAATAATGGATTATGGGAAGATTTAAGAGATTTATATTTAAACATGAAAAATTATAATGATAATAAAGATATAAGAACATTTGAAATTTATAAAGAAGCAATAAATAATATTATGAAAAAATAAGTTAAAGATAATAACTTTAACTAATTATTAGATAAAAATTAATAGTTATTGTATAATCATATATGGTGATAACATGAAAAATGAGAAATTATTTAAAACAAGTTTTTCAGCTATCTATAATCTTTATTTAAATAAGATAATAAGAAAAAATAGAACTAAAGAAGAGTTAGATGAAGTAATAGTTTGGCTAACCGGGTATACTTTAGATGAATTGAAAGAAAAACAAAATAGTAATATAAGCTTAGAAGATTTTTTTAATATGGCCTTAAACTTTAATCCTAAAAGTAATTTAATAAAAGGTGTAGTTTGTGGTGTTAGAGTAGAAGAATTAGAAGATGGTTTAATGAAGAAAATTAGATATTTAGACAAGCTAGTTGATGAGTTAGTAAAAGGTAAGAGTCTAGATAAAGTTTTTAGGATATAAATGGTGATTTTATGAAAAAGGAAGTTAAAATAAAATATAGTACATTTGTAATTTTATTTTTAGTGTTAAATATTTTAATTACATATGTAGTAACAACAGAGTTTCTAAATAAATATATAACAACATTTGAATACACATGGATAGGTGTTGTTAATTCAATTATTGGTAATTTGAGTTTTCTACTTATAATATTGTTTTTTATTCACTTGTTTGCTAGAAATATAAAAACAAGAATTATTTCCTTAATTGTCGCAAGTTTTGTTTTATCAGGATCTCTTTTCTGGGTAAACACATTTAACAGATATTATGGAACAGCTTTTACTATTAGTGTTTTTTCAATTTTTAAAAATCCTGCTGCTGGATTTGGTTTAACAATATTTTTTGAATCAATGCGTGAAATGATAACATATTATAGAATAATTTTATTTATTCCATTTATTGTATTACTTATTGTTTTTCTAGTTAATAGAAAAAAAATAAATGGTTTTTCAAGTTTAAAGCCAATCAACTTTGTAAAATCAATCTTAAGTGTTTCAGTTTTATTTTTAATTAATATTGTATTATTTAGTTCAAGTTTAAAAGGGACTACAATTCTAGAATCGGCTAAATCAGCTTATGCAACTCAAAACATGGGTATTTATAACTTTATATTCTTAGATGCCGTAGGATTTGATTTTGCGGCCAAAGAAGATATTGATCAAAATGATATTATTATTGAGTTAGATAAGTTTAATAAAAATAAAGATGAGTATATTAATATATTAGATAATAAGAAATATAAAAAAGAAGTATTAAAAAAAGATGTTTCAGACTTTAGTGGGAAGTTAGTTAACAATCTCACAGATAATGACTCTATTACAGGAATATTAGAAGATTATAATTTGGTATTAGTTCATCTTGAATCATTTAATTATTTTTTACTAGAAAATCCGATTTTAAGAGATAAACTACCTAACTTAGTTGCACTACTAGATGAATCATATGTTTTCTCAAATTTTTACACAACCGTTGGACTTGGTAATAGTTTTGATGCAGAAGTATCAGTATTAACTGGTCTTTACGCTAATGGTATAAATACAATAGGATGGGAATTTGATAAAGACGTTGCAGTAAAAAACTATAATTTCCAGTCAATACCTAAATTATTTAATGATAAGAACTATTCAACTATTTCTTATCATGGTAATGATGAGATATTTTATAATAGAAATAATGTCCATCCAAATATGTTTGGCTTTGATGAATACAAAGCTAAAGAAACATTAATTAAAGATTTTGGTAAAACATTAGAAGAACTACAAAATGAGTATAATCATAAGTCTGGATATTGGTTGAGTGATCGTATTACCCTTGATTATTTAAATAATGAGATTGATAATAACTTATTAAATGATGAAAAATTTATGAAGTTTTTAATTACAATGTTACCACATACACCATATCATTATGATCCATATCATGAAGATATGAAAGATAGTGATATGTATGATTTAGAATTTATTAAAGAGTTAGATAGTTTATCAGTTAAGTATTTTAATTATTTGAAATACTATAATGAATCATTTAAATTATTTTTTGAAGATGTTAATGCCTATGGTGATGACTATATCGAAGATACTAATAATCTCTATAATAGAAAGAAAACAGCTTACGTGTTTTATGGTGATCATGGCTCTGGGTTACAACAAAAAGATGTTAACTATTTATATGATAACGAGTTAGAGAATTTAGAGATCAAACAAAAATTATTACAAACCTTAGCGTTTATATATGTTCCAGGTGAAGAAGTAATTACCAAAGATATAGATGGGAAGTCAATTAGTTTTAAAGAGGGATTACTTAAAGGTAATCAACCACTATTAAGAGACCAAGTTGATTTATACCGTACAATTATTGATTTATTTGGGTTAGAATTAGACGATAAAGATTATTTATTTGGAACTCATGGAATGAGCAACGAACCTTCATTTGCCCTTGATAATAAGTCTTTAAATATTATTACTGATGGTTTTATAACTAACTTTAAAAATGATAAACATTTAATTTATGATATAAACTATACAGATTTAGATATTGAAAGAATTAAAAAACTGATTGTAAACTTTAAAAGAGCAAGTGACTATTCATTAAATAATAATCTGTTCCAAAATTTTAAAAATCGAATATAAAAATTATCGAAGCTATTATGTAAAAGTAATAGCTTTTTTTGTATAAAAAAAAACTTTTACTAGCCAATAGGTTAATAAAAGTTTATTAATTATTATTTTTCAGTTCTATGTCTTGCATGTGGGAATAAGATAACATCTCTAATATTTGGTGTGTTAGTTAATAACATTACAAATCTATCGATGCCAATTCCAATTCCACCAGCAGGTGGCATACCATATTCTAGGGCTTCAATGAAGTCTGTATCCATTTCGGTTGCTTCATCATTACCTAAGTCTTTTTCTTTTAGTTGAGCCATAAATCTTTCTTTTTGATCGATTGGATCATTTAATTCACTAAAAGCATTAGCAAACTCACTACCAACAATAAATAACTCAAATCTTTCTGTAAATCTTTCGTCATTTTTGTCTTTTTTAGCAAGTGGACTAATATCAGTTGGATGTCCATAAATCATTGTTGGTTGAATTAGTGTTTCTTCAACATATTTTTCAAAGAAAGCTTCAATAATATGACCTAATTTAAAGTGTTTTGGCACTTGAATTTGGTGTTCTTTAGCAAGTTTAATTGCATCTTCTAATTCATAAATATCAAAGAAATTAATATTTGTTTGTTCTTTAATCGCATCTACCATATGAATTCTCTTCCATGGTTTTTGCATATGAACTATTTGTTCTTTATAAGTGATATCATAAGTACCTACAACATTTTTAGTAACTGTTGATAATGCATCTTCAACTAAGTTCATCATGCCTTTCATATCAGAATATGCAAGGTATGCTTCAATTGTTGTAAATTCTGGATTATGTTTATGACTAATACCTTCATTTCTAAAAAGTCTTCCTATTTCATAAACAGCTTCTAAACCACCAACAAGAAGTCTCTTTAATGGAAGTTCGGTTGCGATACGTAAGTAAAAGTCCATATCTAGTGTGTTGTGATGAGTGACAAATGGTCTTGCAGCAGCACCACCTAAGATTGAATGTAAGACTGGTGTTTCAACTTCAATAAATCCTTTTGAGTCAAAGTAGTTTTGAATTGCTCTAATAATTTTTGGTCTTGTTAAAGCAACTCTTCTAGATTCTTCATTAACAATTAAATCAACATAACGTCTACGTCTTGCTTCTTCAACATCTTGAAGACCATGGAATTTATCAGGAAGTGGTCTAAGTGCTTTTGTAAGGTGAGTATAAGTAGTAGCTTTAATTGTTAATTCATTTGTTTTTGTTCTAAATAAAACTCCAGAAATACCAACAATATCACCTAGGTCTGAGTGTTGGAAAATGCTAAATTGTTCTTCACCAACTGCATCTAATCTAACGTATACTTGAATTTTTGCATCTCTATCTAAGATGTGCATAAAACCAGCTTTACCTTGTCCTCTTTTAAGGACAATACGGCCTGCGATGGTAACTGCTACATTTTTTTCTTCTAATTGGTCATGATCAAATTTATCATATTCATTAATTATATCAATTATTTTATGGGTACGTTCAAAGGCTTGTCCAAATGGGTCAATACCATTTTCTCGTAATTCATTTGCTTTGTTACGACGAACAATTTCTTGTTCGGTTAAGTTATTATTGTTATTCATAAGAAAACCTCCTAATTCTTTTAATATTATATCATTTTTTTCAAAAAAAAGGACAAAAGTTAATTCTTTTGTCCAATAAAACTCTCACTAATTAAATCATACATTAACTCATCTTTTTTAGGAATAAGTGAAGTAACTTTAACAATTATTTGTTTTGATCCTAGATTAAGAGTTATTAAGTCATTAACCTTTACTTGATAACTAGGCTTTACTATTTTATCATTGACGATAATCAAATCTTTAGTAGCAGCACCTTTAGCAACAGTTCTACGTTTAATTAATCTAGATTGTTTTAAAAATAAATCAATTCTCATTTGTTTCTTCTTTAGATTCTTCTTCCTGCTCTACAGTAGCAACTTCTTCAACAGTTTCTTTTTCAGCCCAAGCTAATTTTCCTGTTTTAACAATTTCATCAATATCTGATTTAGTTAATGTTTCCACTTTAATTAAGTAGTTACTAATTGCATCTAATAAATCTTTGTTTTCAAGGATAATACGTTTTGCATCTGCTAAACAACCATTGATAATATTTCTAACTTCTTTATCGATTTCATGAGCTACTTGATCTGAGAAGTTTTTCTCATTGAAGTAGTCACGACCTAAGAAGACATTTTGTCCACGTGATTCATATTGAACAGGTCCTAAATCACTCATACCATATTCAGTTACCATTGCTCTAGCAATCTTTGTTGCCATTTCAAAGTCATTATAAGCACCAGTAGTAATTGAATCAAATTCAATTTCTTCAGCTACTCTACCACCTAAATAACCAGTAATTGTATGGAGTAATTGATTCTTTGTTTGTAAGAAAGTCTCTTCAGCAGGCATCATTAAGTTATAACCACCAGCTTGACCTCTTGGAATAATTGTTACTTTTTGAACAACGTTAGCATGTTCTAGTTTAATACCAATAACAGCATGTCCTGCTTCGTGGTATGCAACAACTTTTTTCTCATGTTCTGAGTATTTACGACTCTTCTTAGCTGGTCCCATTCTTACACGGTCCATTGCTTCATCTAAGTCTTTTTCTGAAATAACAACTCTATTTTCTCTAGCAGCAAGTAATGCAGCTTCATTAAGTAAGTTTTCAATATCTGCTCCTGAGAATCCAGGAATTCTTTGTGCGATGTTTTTAAAGTTAACATCATCACCAATCTTTTTGTTTCTTGCGTGAACATATAAAATAGCTTCACGGTCTTTAACATCTGGTAAATCAATCATAATTTGACGGTCAAAACGTCCTGGTCTAAGAAGTGCTGGGTCTAATACGTCTGGTCTATTTGTTGCTGCAATAATAATAATATTTTGATTTGCAGAGAAACCATCCATTTCAACTAGTAATTGGTTAAGTGTTTGTTCACGTTCATCATGACCTCCACCTAAACCAGCACCACGTTGTCTACCAACAGCGTCAATTTCATCAATAAAGATAATACATGGTGAACTTTCTTTTGCTATTTTAAATAAATCTCTAACTCTTGAAGCCCCAACCCCAACAAACATTTCAACAAAGTCTGAACCTGAGATTGTGTAAAATGGTACATCTGCTTCACCAGCAACAGCACGTGCTAATAAAGTTTTACCTGTACCTGGTGAACCTACAAGAAGTACACCTTTTGGAATTCTTGCTCCAATATCGTGATATTTCTTAGGATTTTTTAAGAAGTCAACAATTTCCGCTAATTCTTCTTTTTCTTCAATAGAACCCGCAACATCTTTAAATGTTACTGATTTACCTCTTGAAAGTTTTGCTCTATTTTTACCAAAGTCAAATGCTTTATTGTTTCCACCAGATGCACTCTTAAATATAAATATTAAGATAAGCACACTTATTATAATAGGTAATAGACTAAATAATACTGACCAGAAACTTACTCCTGATTTAACATCAACTTTAGTAGTACCACCATTTGCAGCAACAATCTTTAAAAACTCATCTGCATCATCTAATCTCATAACAATAGTAAATGAAACTTTATTTTCATATAGATTTTTAAATTCTTCTCTAAACTTACCATTAACTCTTACAGTGTCTAGATTATCACCACCGACTGCGATATATTCAAAATACTCAATGTGATCATCTTGAACAGCAACCTCAATTTCGTTATATTGAGCTTCATAGACTGGATTCATTGCATTTCTAATAAAATAGAAAACACCAATCATCAGTAATAATGAAACTATAATAACTAAATAATCCGGTCTTCTTTTTGTTTTCTTCTGAACTGGTTTATTCATTATCTTTCTCCTTATTTATCGTATAATTCTTTTTTTAATACTCCAATATATGGTAAGTTACGGTATTTTTCTTGGAAATCAAGACCATATCCGACAACAAACTTATTAGGTATTGTAAAACCAATATATTTTGGTTTTAGATTGTTATTATCAACTTTATTAAGAAGTGTAACAACTTCGATACTTGCTGCTTTTCTATTTTTTAATAATTTGATAATTGCATTAATTGTTTGGCCTGTGTCAACAATATCTTCAACTAATAGTATGTGTTTACCTTCAATTGGAATTTCTAAATCATATTTTATGTGAACTTCAGAAGAAGTAGTTGTTCCATGATATGAACTTGCAATCATGTACTGTGTTTCAACTGGAAGATCAATTTCTTTTGATAAGTCAGATAAAAATGGAATACATCCTTTTAATAATCCAACTAAGACAGTATCTTTACCTTCATAATCTTTTGTTATTTGCTTTCCTAAAGTAATACATGCTTCGTTAATTTGTTCTTTTGATATTAAAATACTTTCTAAAATCTCGTTCATTTGTCTTCTCCTATTTTGATGTAGATATTATTTTCGTTACCAAGTGTCTCATTTAAATATGCATTCTCAATATATAATATTGTATTAGAACTATCAGTTATTACAATTAAATCATCTCTTAAATGTCTTGGTATTTTCAAATCAATTAAGAGATCTTTAACCTTTTTATGACCATATTTAAATTTAACAACGTCACCATTTTTTCTGGTTCGTGCTATAAGTGGTAACGTTAATTCATTATAGCATATTTTAATTTTATTTATATTGTTATGTGAGATGTTATTTAATAATGTGATTTTTTTCATATTCGGCAAGGTGTTTTCCTTCATTTTAAGAGGAACTTCGAATGATATTTTATTAGTTTTTTCTTCAATAAATGCTTCATTATAAGATTTAATTAAAACATAATTACGACTTAGATTATAAGTCTGATTTGGTTTATTATTAGATAAAATTTGATTTATCTTAATAACTAAATCATAAGTAAAATCTATTTCATATTGTTCTAAGAGATAAGCAATCATCTCATTTTTAATTGCAATATCTTGTTTGTTAAAAGTGTTAAGTTTAATTTTTAATCCATCTAAATGTTTTATTGCATTTTTTCTAATGTAGTTAAATGCGTTAGCTACTTGATTGTGATAGTTATTAAAACTATTTAGTAAATTACTATTTTCTTGTTTCATTATTGGAATAATAGTATGGCGGTATCTGTTTCTCATGTAACTATCTTTGTAGTTAGAAGTATCTTCTAAATACTTTATCTCGTTTTTAAAAGCATAATCAATAATTTCTTGTTTAGTGTTTTCAAGAAGTGGTTTTAAGTAGATAAAATCATCTTCATTAACTATTTTATGAATTCCAGCATAGCCATAGAGATTACTACCTCTAGTTATTTTCATTAAAACTGTTTCAGCTAAATCATCAAGATGATGTGCTGTAACAATGTACTTAGTTTTATGAGTCTTAGCAACTTCTTTTAGTTTTAAATATCGTTCATTTCTTGCTTTTTCATGAAAATTTCCTGATCTTATTTTTAAACTATAAACAAAGTATGGAATGTTTTTGTCAATAGCATAACTAATAACAAGATCGCGCTCTTTTTCATTTTCTTTTCTGGTTTGATGATTAAAGTGTGTAATAATTACTTTATAATTGGCTTTATATAAAAGATCTATTAAAACCATTGAATCAACACCACCACTTACTGCAACTATTAATGGTTTATTTTTATCAATCTTAAGATCATCTAAAACTTTCAGTTTTTCAATCATTTTACCACCTCGTTCCTTGATTTATTATAACATATTTAATAATATATACTTATTTTAAATTGACATTTAAGAATTTAAAATATAAAATAGCATTTAAAGAGAGGTATCTATTTATAATGATAATATTAGCAAGTAATTCAACTAGAAGAATTGATTTATTAAAAGATGCAGGATTTAATTTTGAAGTTATACCAAGTAATATAGAAGAAAATATTAAAAAAGAATTGAAACCATTTGAAAATGCAATGGGATTATCAAGGGAAAAAGCACTAGATGTGTTTAGTAGAAATCCTGATAAAATCATTTTAGCAGCAGATACAATTGTTGCTTATAAAAATGAGATATTTGGAAAACCTAAGGATAAAGAAGATGCTTTTAGAATGTTAAAAACATTATCAAATAAAACTCATGATGTAATAACAGGGGTAACAATTATTAATAATGATAATGTGGATACTTTTTATTCTAAAAGTAGTGTAACTTTCAATGAACTATCTGATGACGATATCTTAAGTTATATTAACACTGGTGAGCCTATAGGAAAAGCGGGTAGTTATGCAATTCAAGGGCTAGGGAAAAACTTAATAAAGACATTTAATGGTGATTTCTTCACAATTGTAGGGTTACCATTAAAGCAAGTAGTTGATAAATTAAACTTAATTTTAAGTGATAAATAAAATTTATCAACATTTTGTTATATAATTATGTAATAATTAAGGTAAAATAATATAAACCTTGTTAATTTTTGTGATTTTAAAGTATAATAAGTTAAAGAAGAGGTATAAGAAATGTTTGAAATTTATAATACAATGACTAGAAAAATTGAAGAATTTAAACCAGTTAAAGATAATCATGTCTCTATTTATGTTTGTGGACCAACTGTATACTCGTATATTCACATAGGTAATGCTAGACCAGTTATCTTTTTTGATATGCTAAAAAATTATTTAACATATAAAGGTTATGATGTTAATTATGTTTCAAATATTACTGATATTGATGATAAAATTATAAATGAAGCAAAAGTTTTAAAGGTTAAAGAAGAAGAACTTACTAATAAATTTATTGAAGAGTTTATTAAAGATACAAAAAGGATTGGTAGTAAATTACCAGATCAAATGCCTAAAGCAACTAACTACATAAGCGAAATGATCGATTATATAGATGATTTAATTGATAAGGGTTATGCATATAAGACTAAATCTGGAGTTTACTTTAAAACAACAAAACTAGATAGTTATGGTTCATTATCAAAGCAAAATAAAGATGATTTAGAAGAATCAGTTAGAATTGAAAATAAAAGTGATAAGCTTGATTTTAGAGATTTCTCACTTTGGAAAAATACAGAAGAAGGTCTTTCATACGATAGTCCATTTGGCATAGGAAGACCAGGATGGCATACCGAGTGTGCAGTTATGAATAATGATATTTTTGGTGAAACAATTGATATTCATGGTGGTGGGACTGATTTAATATTCCCTCATCATGAAAATGAAAATGCACAGACGATTGCTCATAGTAATCATGGTCTTGCTAATTACTGGATGCATGTTGGAAGAGTAGATTTAGATAACATAAAGATGAGCAAATCACTAAACAATACGATTTTAGTTAAAGATTTAAAAGATCCAATTAGTTACAGATTATTAATTCTTGCTCATCATTACCGTAATCCAATTAATTATAGTGATGAATTATATTTAGAATTTATTTCGATGTATGATAAAATTATTAGAACACTAAAAAGAACTAGACTGATGTTTGGTAGTAGTTTTGATCAAAATATGTTTGATCAAGAGATTTTAAATAAGTTTGAAAAAGAGATGGATCAAGATTTAAATACACCTAATGTTATTACTCTAATTCTAGAAGTAATTAAAGAATTAAATAAGACAAATAGTGATATAATTAAAATGATAAAGCTATATAATTCATTAAAAACTATTTTAGAGGTTCTAGGTTTAATGCCAGAGATTAAATTAGAAGAAAAGACTTTAAAATCATATATGTTATGGCAACAAGCTAGGTTAGATAAAGATTATGCAAAGGCTGATTTGCTAAGAAAAGAATTGCTAGAAGAAGGTTGGATATAATTGAACGGATTAACACTTGCCTATATTGGGGATGCTTATTATGAACTACAAATTAGAGATCATTTATTAAATAAAGGGTATACCCATGTAAAACAATTGCACAGCAAAGCAATTAAATATACATCTAGTATTGCTCAAGCAAATATTGTTCAAATGATGATTGATAATAATATTTTATTAGAAGATGAAATAAATGCCTATAAGAGAGGCAGAAATAATAGTACAAGTGGTAGAAAAAATGTAGATGGTGAAACATATGCTAAGGCTACCGGGTTTGAAAGTATTATTGGATATTTATATTTAGAAAAAAATAATAGATTAGATTTGATCGTTAATATATCAATTAACTATATCGATAAGGGGGATTTACAATGAGTGAAGAAATGGCGCATGAAGTAAAGAAAACAAAAGAGAAAAAGCAAAAAGGCCCAAAAACAATCATTTTAGAAGAGCCTATTAAGTTTAATGGTGATCTTTTTAGTTCGCCTAAAAATGATGTAAAAACTCCTGAAGTTAATTTAAATTCCAAGATTAAATCTAAAAATGATATTATTGTTGAAAGATATAATCCAGATATTGATAAGGGTTTAAGCCTTGCAGAAGTCGAGTCTAGAACAATGGCTGGATATCATAATGCAGTTAATATAGGTAGTAGTAAAACTATATTTAACATTATGTTTACAAATATTTTTACATTTTTCAATATTTTAACATTCGGAATTGCTGCATGGTTAATCCAAGCGGATGCTGCAGTAAAGCAACTAGATTTTTTAGTAGTAGTAGTTGCCAACCTGATTATAGGTATAATTCAAGAAGTAAAAGCTAAAAAAACAATTGATAATTTATCATTATTATCTGCACCAACAGCAATTGTTATTAGAGATTCAAATCAAATGGAAATTGCAGTTAGTGCTATCGTGATTGATGATATTTTTAGATTAAATGGTGGTAAACAAATATCAGCTGATGCTGTTGTTAGAAGTGGGACTTTAGAAGTTGATGAATCATTACTAACAGGTGAATCTGATATTATTGTAAAAAGAGAAGGGGATCCGCTATATTCTGGATCTTATGTTGTATCAGGACAGGCTTATGCACAAGTAGTTGCTGTTGGGCATGATATATATGTTCAAAAACTAACAAGTCAAGCTAAGAAGTATCGTAGACCAAAGTCAGAACTATTTAGTTCGCTTAAATTTATTATTACATTTGTGGGTATTATAATCTTACCAATGGGTGCAACATTATTTATTTTAATGAATACCAATACTGCGATGACTTATCAACAAATTGTTTTAAAGACAAGTGGTGCGGTAATTGGGATGATTCCATCTGGACTATTTTTATTAACCAGTAGTGCGCTTGCCGTTGGTGTTATTAGACTAGCGCAAAATAATACCTTAGTTCAAGAATTATATTGTATTGAAATGTTAGCAAGAATTGATGTATTGTGTTTAGATAAAACAGGTACTATTACAGATGGTACTATGACTGTTCACTCAGTAATAGAATATGAAAATAAAACAGGACTTACCATTAAAAATGCAATCTCTGCGATGCTCAATGCGCAAGGGGAGCGAAATTTAACAAGTCAAGCATTAGAAGATAGATTTGGAACTGCAAAAAGACTTAGAAGTGTTGCTGAAATTCCATTCTCAAGTGCTAGAAAATATAGTGCAGTAAGTTTTGATAAATTTGGTACATTAGTTTTAGGGGCACCTGAGTTTGTATTAAAGAAAACTATTCAAAATAAAGATGTATTAGAGGAAGTTGAAAAACAAGCAAAACTAGGTTATCGTGTTTTAACACTTGCACATACCGAAAATATGATTGAAGATGATAAGTTATCAGGAACAATTAGACCACTTGGTTTAATTATGATTGAAGATACAATTAGACCTGATGCAATTGAGACAATTGATTACTTTAAAAAATCAGGTGTTGAAGTTAGAGTAATTTCTGGAGATAATCCAGCAACAGTATCAAGAATTGCTCAAAGAGCAGGAATCTTAAATTCAAATAAATATATTAGTTTAGATGGATTATCAGACAATGAAGTAATTGCAGCAGCAAGTGAATATACTATCTTTGGTAGAGTATCTCCCAACCAAAAGAAAATTTTAGTGGAGACCTTAAAAAATCAAGGTCATACAGTTGCAATGACAGGTGATGGTGTTAATGATATATTAGCACTAAGAGAAGCAGATACATCGATTGCTCTTGCAAGTGGTAGTGAAGCTGCTAGAAACGTAGCTCACCTTGTTTTATTAGATTCTAATTTCTCATCAATGCCAAAAGTAGTTCAAGAAGGTAGAAGAGTAATTAATAACATTCAAAAACTATCAGGACTATTCCTTGCTAAGACCTTGTTTACAATTCTCTTAGCAACTGTGGCTATTCTTAAAAAAGGTGCATATCCAATTGAACCAAGTCAGTTAATGCCAATTAACTTCCTAGTTATTGGTATTCCAACTTTCTTCCTTGCTATGGAATCTAATAATAACCGAGTTGAGGGTAAGTTTATAGTCAATGTTATTAAAGGAGCACTCCCTGGAGCAATTGTTATTTTAATTAACAGTCTTATTATCTTTGGATTAAGTAAAACATTAAATATGAGTGATCATGTTCAAACAACATTAATTGTTTCAACAGCAACAGTTACAATGTTTATCTTATTAATGAAAATATCGATGCCATTTAATAAATTTAGATTCGTTATATTTATTTCAATGTTACTAATTTTTGTTGGGATAGTATTCTTAAGACCAGATATCTTTGAATTGGTACCATTTATTAAATTAAATATATCACCGGTTGAGCCACTAACAGTTAGTCAAATTTTATTATTAATTGTTTTAATTCAATCAACATACCCATTACTATATATTTGTTCTAATATTACAACATGGGTAAAATCAATCTTAAATAAAATCGTTAAAGTATTAACAAACTTATAATAAAAGGCGTGTTATGCGCCTTTTATCTTGAATTCAAAATTAAATAGACTTTATTTTAGTAGTATATTAAAATAAGCGAAAAAGGGGTATTAATATGTATATTTACGGAAAAAACATTGTAAAAGAAGCAATAATAAACAAAAGAACAATTTATGAACTATATTTAGATAATAAGTTTAATGATAATAACTTTTTAAATTTATTAAAAGAACATAATATAAAATATAGTTTTAAAGATAAAGGAGAGTTAAATAATCTCTCAGAAAATGGTGTACATCAAGGTGTAGTTGCTGGGATCAAACCATATGAATATAAAAACTTAGAAGATATCTTAGATAGTTCAAAAAGACAAAGATTTTTAATTCTAGATGAAATAACTGATCCACATAATCTAGGAGCAATTTTAAGAACTGCAGAAGCAACAAATCTTGATGGAATTATTATGAGTAAGAAACATCAAGTTCCACTAAATGGAACGGTTGCTAAAGTATCAAGCGGAGCAATTGAACATGTTAATGTAATCTTAGTTGGAAATATTAATCAAACAATTACCAAATTAAAAGAAAATAATGTCTTAGTAGTAGGAACAAGTGATAAAGCAACTAATAGTTATTTAGAAATACCTAAAGATTTATCGGTTGCGATAATTCTTGGAAATGAAGGGACTGGCATTCGCCATCTAGTTAAGGAAAACTGTGATATCTTAGTTAAAATACCAATGTACGGTAAAGTAAACTCATTAAATGTTAGTGTTGCAGCAGCCTTAATGTTATATGCATCGTTATAATGATTATGAACTAATTTATTTAGTTCAAAATGAAAACTGTGAAGAGGCATTTAAAAAGCTCTTAGGGAAATATAAACTAATGATCTATAAAAATATTTATCAATATAATCCTGATAAATTCTATTTTGATGATTATCTTCAAGAAGGGTTAATGTTAATGAATAAAGCAATTAACATTTTTGAAGAAAGAAGAGGCAAAACATTTACTAGATTTTTTGAACTAATTTTAAAAAGAAAAATCTTTGAACTAAACAGAAAAAAACCATTATATGAAATATATGATGATTTTGAGATGTTTCCTGATAAAGAACAAAGTATAGAAGAGATCGACACAGAACATTTAACAAAATTTGAGAACATTGTATTTAATAAATATTTTGTTGAAAATCAAAATATTTCATATATTGCTGAAGTTGAAAACAAATCGGTAAAACAAATATATAATGCAATTTATCGAATAAAAAATAAAATTTAAATATTTATGTTATAATATAAAAGTATATTTGACTATGTCATTTAAAAATGTTAGAATACATTTGCGAATGACCACAAAAAAGGTGGTTTTTTAATGCGTGAAAAAATAAAATTAATTTGTACTGAATGTTTAAGTAGAAATTATGACACAACTAAAAATAAACAGACTAATCAAGAACGTCTAGAAATTAACAAGTTTTGTCCAAAATGTAACAAACATACACTACATAAAGAAAGCAAATAGGAGGCAGCTATGGCTATTAAAGAAAAAGAAATTGAAAAAAAGAGTAAATTAAGAGAAATCTTAATGACTGAATATCGAGGAGAAAATTTAGTTCTTCTTATATTAGCAGTTTTATCTGCAGCATTGTCACTGATCATTATTATTAATAAAGGACCAATCTCAATTGATGAATCATTCCCAATCTTAGGAAAGAGAACAAATCAATTAATATTTGCTTGGGTACTATTTGGTATCTCAATGTTAGGTGTAGGTTTAGTTGCAGCACCATTTGTCGCTCCTGCTATTCCAGAACTTAAGAAAATTAGTTGGGCAAAATGGCCAGAGTTTTTAGATCACAGTGTTAGAGTATTAATATTTATTTTATTATTTATTTTTGTAATTTTTTCATTTGATATTATTGTATTAAAACTTCATGACATTATAGGTATGAAATAATGGCTGAAAGAAAACGTTGGTACATTGTTCAAACATATTCTGGTCAAGAAAACTCAGTTAAAAAAGACTTATTAAGAAGAATTGACAGTATGGGTATGAATGATTTAATTTTTGAAGTTATCGTACCAGAAGAAACAATAGTTGAAACAAAAGCAGACGGGACAGAAAAAGAAAAAATTAAACAAATGTTCCCTGGATATGTTTTCGTTCAAATGATCGATAAAGAAGATTCATGGTTTGTTGTTAGAAATACACCAAAAGTTACAGGTTTCCTAGGATCATCAGGTGGTGGAACAAAACCAGTTCCGCTAGAAGATGCTGAAATGGATGCTATTTTATATAAGATAGGTGTTAAACAAAAACCAACATTTGAACACTACTTAAACAAAGAAGTTGAAATTATTAGTGGTACATATAATGGCCAAATTGGTAAAGTATCACAAGTTAATGCTGATCAAAATATCGCGATAGTAGAAATTCAGTTTTTTGGTAGAGCAACTCCAGTAGAAGTTGAAATCGAAAGTCTTAAAATTTTAATCTAAAAATATAAAAGCAGGTTTAATCTGCTTTTTTTGTTATAATAGTATAAAGGGGTGATTGAATGAACAAACTACTTAATAGATTTTATTATATGTACTATCTTTCTTATGCACTAACAACAATCCTGATATATAATGAAATGAATATTAAAACTACTCCTTTTCATTTTTACTCAGGATTTATAATATTACTAATTTCAACATTTATCTTATTATTTTTCGAACATAAAATAGGAAAGAAGAGTTTTATCTTTAGTTTATTTCATGTCCTTATATGTTTATTACTTCCAGTGATGATTTTAATTGATTTGGATCTTTTAAGTAAAATAATTATATTATCAGGAATTTCAGTAATCTTACTTGCAAAATTTATCTATGCATATAAATTTAATGGTGTAAAAATGGATATTAACAATCTAAACCTAATACCCAAATTACTAGCTTCAAACTATCTGATTGTATTTGGTATCAACTTACTATTTAAACATCTATTTTATTTAACAATTTTTTACTTACTATTTAATTTAGTAATTGAGCTAATTTTATATATTAAAATAAGACCTTATAAAAATGGTTATGAAATGAACTTAGTAATGTCTATTATAGCAATAAGTTTAGTGTTTGCCTTAACTTATATAGGTGATTTAGATACGATAAATAGGTATAGTTTTAATATTATACTAAATCTAATAGTACCAGTTCAAGCGATTATAGTAGCGATTTACAGCATTTATCTTAATAAGAAAAAAGTTATCGAACTAATGAGTATAATGACAGTATAATTTAATAATGACAAAGACTATACCAAAAGAGATCTTAAGATTTCAAAAAGTATAGTCTTTTTATTTTTACTAAGAAATTGTAATTGAATTTTAAAAAACTCTAGATATTCATAACATAACACAAAAAACTGCAATAGCAGTTAATTTAAAATAGATTAAGATTTAAAAGATTATTTATTTAACTTTTCGTAAACTTCTTTGGGAACTAATTGACGCGCTTCGCAGTGTGGACAAAACTCAATAGGAAATGCCAACTCACCACTAATAATAGCTGGCTTGATTAGAAAAAAGTAAATATTTACTAATTCATTATATGCCAAAGATTGCATGTTAATTATTTCAAAAATACCAGGGACACTAAAAAACTCATCAATAGTTGTCTTAGAATAAGGATTAGCTATATTATATTCTTTTACAATATTCATTTTTTGAGTGATAGCCATTTTTGTTTGATAGGTATTAAAGTATTTATATTTAGTCATTAAAATTTATTCATTCATATTTACCCAAATATGACATGTCTAAATTTAGAATCATTACTTGACCACAAGGACAAAGTAATGGATCATATTTATAGGTGTTCTTAATCATTATACGCCATTTATTAGAAGTTTTAGATTTAGCAAGTTCTAATTTATCAAATAGTTTTTTCTTTTTAGTTAAACTGTATGAAGACCGGTTAGCATAAAAACCGTAATATCTTAGGACATGGAAACCTTGATCTGGTATATGTCTAACAAGTTTAGCAATAAAATCATAGACGGACTCAGTAATAACAATTTGTTTTCTTGGAGCTTCATGAGGAGTGTAGGTCCAAGTAACTAATATTTAAAGTATCAAGAGCTAATATATTAGATTGAGCAATAGGTGGATGAGAAGCATATCTGGAAATATAGTTCGCGGCATCCTTAGCAGTTTTAATATGAGAAGAATGATTCTTACTTGCAGGACCATAAACATAGAAACCATCCTTGTATTCTTTATGAATAGAATTTCTTAAGATATTAAACTGTTTATATAAAACTTTATCACCATGTTCTTTTAAAATATCATTGGCATTAACTAAGAAACGGTACATAACGGTTTTTTTAAGTCTACTAAAAGGGAAGTAGAAAATATTTTATGTTTACCTAATTTATCAACCGTTCTTTCAACAAGTAAAATATGTAGATGTGGATGAAGGTTAAGAGATCTTCCTCTAGTATATAAAAAAGCAACATAGCCAACTCTAAAACCAGCCTTAGCAGCAAGAGCTAATGAAAGTTTATTTAGATTTAAATAATTATATCTATTTTCTAACATACATTAAGTATAAATATTTGGGATAAAAAACCAAAAGGCGAGAACTCTCCACTAGTGAAAGTTATTTAACCTTTTATTTTAAGTGAATTTCAATCAAAAAGAAAAATACTTTTATAAATTAATATTTATATAGCTTATTATGAAAGAATTTAAGGATGATTATCTATATTAGATATAATATCGATATGAAATCAAGTTATAAAGATATAACAAAAAATCAAATTCGATATGAAATAGTAAAGGGAGCTTCATTATGGAAAATATTTTTTTAGTTGAACATAAATTTTTATCCAAGGAGCAGTATGATATAAAATGTAAAATTAGATTAGGTAAAATAGTAAGTTGGATAAAGGAGTATTTAAAATGTTATGATTTTGAAAACAATACTAAAAGATATGATTTATTTATAGAATTATATATAAGTCAAAATAAAAAGAAATTATCAGATATTTGTGTTTTATTTTCAATGTCAGAAAGCAAACTTTATTTAGAAAGAAATAAATTTAGAGCCTTATTCAAAAAGTGCATTATACCACAAAATTAAGATAAAAATCGGTTAAAATTTAACCGATTTTTTTAATTATATGGTGCTAAAATCAAAACATAGAGGAGTAAAAAAGGAGGTGAAAATATGAAGATTATTGGGATAAGAGGAAGTAAGGGGAAAAGCACAGTTGCTAAAATAACTATAAAATACTTATTAAATAAGAGGTATAAAATAGGATATTTTAATGGGAAAGAATTATTAATATATAAGAAAAATAAAAAAAATATTTATGAAGTTAATAATTACAAAGATCTTTTAGTGTCAAAAGTAGAATACTTAATTGTAGAAATTCATTATGAAAGTATACTTTATAATTTAGGACTTGAGTTAATTAATTATGATTTAGTATTAGAAACAAACATCATTGAAACAAGTTATTTAAATTTTGGTATAAAGGAGAATTTTTATCGAGCATTAAAAATGTTGGAAAATTTAAATGCAATAGTAAAAATTCAGTCAAAAGATAGTTTAGATGATATAGAAATAATAAGAAACAATACTAATGGGTTGATTTTTAAATATAAAAACTTGAAATATAAATCAAAGTTAATAACAAGTTTAAATATTGAGAATATAAATTCAGCGATAAAAATCCTTGAAAAATTAGAAGTCTATAACTCTCAAAGATTTAGAAGAATAATAAAAAAAATTCAATTTAAAAATACGTTAGAGGTAAAAAAAACTAATAATAAAACTATTATTTTTGATCGAGACTTAATTAATTTGCCGATAACATTAAAAAGTATCGCAGAAGCAATTAATGATTATAATTATGAAATAGTTTATGAATTATCTGAGTTAACCAGTAAGGATGAAGAGCATTTAAAGTTAATGTATAAAGAGTTAAAAAAATCATTACATGTCTATATATTGTTGAAAGACGAACTTAATCAAAAAACTAATTTTAGGGATACGATAAACAAAGCTTTTAATAATAGTTCTTTTAGTTTTGAAATAATAAATAAGATCAATCAAAGTATATTAAAGAATAAAAAAAGTGATTATTTAATAATACTAACAAATATTAGGGAAGGGGAATAATTAATGGAAGAATTAGAAACAGTATTAAGTTATATAAGCACATCGCTAATAGTAATAGTAGCAATCATTACATATTTGATGAAATTAATTAGTAATTTGAGAGAAATTAAAAAATTAAAGTCAAATGAGTTAATTTCAGAAGAGCTTATCCGTTTAATTAGTTTGGCTGAAGAATTATTTGATAAAAGCACAGATAGAAAAAAATTTGTTACTACAAGACTAGAGAGATTTGGCAAAGAAAATAAAATAAAATATGATATTAAAAAAATTGATGAAGAAATAGATGAAGTAATTAAATTTACTAAGAAGGTAAATTATAAAACTAAGGATGGATTAATAGATGGAAATTAAAACAGTTAGAGAAATATATTATGATAATTTAAAGACAGGACTTTATAAAGTTTTTGATAATGAAGAAAATTTAAGATTTAATCTAGGGGCGGGAATTGTTTATATAATAGTTTTAGATCAAAATATTACAAAAAAAGATTTTTCATATCAGTTAGCTTTAAAAGATAATAATGTCTATTTTAGAACAAGTAAAAATGATTTTAATTTAAAATTTGTAGATACTTTAGCAAAAATTAATTTTATAAATGAAAGACTATTTAAAATTGAAACAAAAGACTTTAATGATGATATCAAGATTTTTTTTGAAGAGTTATCGATTAAAGAAATAAAAAATGATATTAGTAATAAGATATTTATTGAATATACAAATAATAGTTTAGATAGTATTAGCCCTTTTTCAAGTAAAAATAGTGAAACTATAAAATCAATTGTAAGTCCTTTTTCAAAGGGTGATTCTTATAATAATATAGATAGTTATAGTTCATTTTTAGAAAATGAAAAAGCAATTTTCTCAAGAAATGTATCAGCTTCACCATTTAAAATTGTTAGTAAAGGTGAATATCTAAGCTTAAATGAAGACGATAAAGAACATAACGAGTTATATATAATCAATGAGGGTAATCTAGAAGTTAATCCGATAAATAAATTTGTCTTAATAACATTTAAAGATGAAGTGGGAAATTTAATTAAATCTAATAAAGTTGAAAAGAATACAAATGTTATTTTTCCTTTAGTAGAAACATTCAGTAAAACCTCAGATGTATGGGATTATAGAAGAAAATATAGAATATTTAGAAATTGGATTTTTGATAATAAAATGGTATTTTCTCCAATAATTGCTGACCGTAATAAAGAGGTAATTGTCACATACGATCATATAACAACAAGCAATTATTACAAAATTAAAATGACAGGAAATATACAAAAAAGAATGGATAATTCATTTGAAGTAATTTCTGATAGATTATTTTTTGTAAAAACAGAAAATTATCTAGGTTATCAAATAATTCCAGAAGTAGTATTTAGTGGATTAAATCAAGATAAATATGTTTTTAATTTAGACTTTAAAATAAATGGTTTAGTCAGCAAACCAGGGAGAACGGAAATTATACCACTAAAAATCACACTATATCAGGATGAAATTCATAGATCAGAGTACGGGAAAATAGAATTAGATGTTATCGTAATACACGAAAGTAATAGCTCATCGGGGGATTAATAAAATGAATAAACTAGAAATACTTAAAAATAAATTTTTAAACGGAAATGAATCAAGAATTCTAAATAGAATTAGTGAGAAAGAATCGAATAATATTATGTTGAGAAGTGTAAAAAAAGACCCAATAATTATAGGAATAAGTGGTAGCAAAGGCAAATCAACCATATCATACTTAATCCATAATTACCTTAAAAAAGAGGGATATAGATCAATGCTTTACTCAAGCATAGGAATTGACTCAAGGGCATCATTTAATATTATTGATGAAGAAGTTGAAAATCCAATAGTAGATACACAAATGATTTTAGATATTGTTGAAGAAGCAATTGAATATGATGCAGAATATATAATAATGGAAGTAAATGAAAGAGCGATACATAAAGGTTATACTAATAATTTTCCGTTTGATATAAGGTTATTGTCAAATATAAGAGATACACATAATACTTATTTTTATAATAATTATAGAGAAACAAAAATTAATTTTTTTAAAGAAGCATCAAAGGAGACAACGTTAATCTTTAATGCTAGTTCTAAAGAGACATTTGAGGAGCTTTATAACATAAACTCAAATAAAAAAATAACTTATATGTCAAACTATGTAACGAACGAGAAAGAGATTGACAGAAATAAAGTGGATTATTTTGTTACAAGTAGTGAAGAACAGATGGATAGTGTAGAGGGGTTAAGATTTGAAGTAAATGAAGAAAGTTTTAGCACAAATATGTTATATTCGCATAATGCAATTAATATTGCCGGGGTTATTAGTGTATTAAAAGAAATAAATATCTATGATTATAATAAATTTGCTGAATATATAAAAAGTATTACTATTCCGGGACGAGATGAAATAATTAATCTTAATAATAGAAAAATAATAATCAATACTTCAATATCGCCACAACTTAAAAGATTAAATAGTTATAAAGTAAGAGGAGAATTTAATAAACTTCATCTACTAGTGGGGGCAGTGGGATTAGGATATAAATACTGGATTGATGAGTTTGGAGAAGAAAAGTTAATTAGGGAGAGAGAATTATCAATAAGTTATGCCTTTAATTATCTAAAAAAATATGTTGATAGCGTAACTATTACTACAAATGATTCTGGTGATACAAATAAAGAGGAATTGATAAACTATCAAGCATCGTTTATAGATAATGGAATTGAAGTTAAAAAAGAGATTGATCGCACATCAGCAATTAAAAATATTCTCATAAATTCTAGTGATGGAGATTTAATATATATATCAGGAAGAGGAAATAGAAGAGTGATGTGTGACTCAAAAAATGATTACGTATTACATAAAGATAAAGAGGTTTTATTAGAAATATTAAAAGAGATTGGGTGGGTATAAAAATGGAAACAGTACAAAGGAATTTCATAAATGAGCCTTCAACAAATAAAAGAAACTTATTAATTCCAACAACAATATTAGGTGACATAACAGAAGTTTTAAACTATAAAACCGGGGAATTACAATTTATGCTACCTGATATAAAGTTAAGTAAAAAAATAATGATCCCTTTTAGAGGAGTAGTATCAAGTAAAAACAATACTAATATTTTTGGTACAGGAACAACAATAAATATTTTTTACTCAATAATAAAATTGAATGCATCTACAATTAATGTAATAGATTATTTAGGGATAGAATTAGAATATATTAAAGAAAGCAGAGAAGCAACAGAGTTTATTAGAAAAGAAAATGGAATCGAAAGTAAAATTATTATTGAAAATGGGAAATATATTATGACCGAAGGTAACATAGTTACAACATTTGAGAAATACAACAATAATTTATATAAAATTTCTAAATTGCAAGATAAAAATACAATTGATCAATCGGTAATAGAGTATGATGACTCTAATAGTAAAATAATAATTTACAATAATTATTCAGATAATATAATAATTGAGAAAAAAAATGATTTGATAACAAAAATAACTAATGAAAAAGAAGACTACGAGATGAGATTTATTTATGGTAGTAATAATTTAATTAGTAGAATTTTCTCTTATCAGCTCTCAAATTATGATGAATCTACGTATAAGGATGAATATTTAAGTGATACTAAAATATTATGGATAAAAAGTGATGATAACTTTTATATAAAAAGTATTAAAGACAAGTTTGGAAGAGAAATAAATTATGAGTATAAAAGTTCAAATGTTGATTCTTTATACAAACTATATAAAAAAAGTGTTATAAATGGATTAACATCGTATTTAACCTATAATTATTTTGATGATAGAATAGTAGTTGAAGATAATTTTTCTAACATCAAAACCATTTATTTTGATATTAATAATAATTTTTCTGCAACAAAAGAAGATAACCATACAATTATGAATTATAACTATTTTCATTTTGATGATAAAAATGAAATACTATTTGCAGAACCAAAAAGCATAAATAACTTATCAAAAAATTATCTAGTTAATGGAGATTTTTATGAAAAAGTAGATAGGTATATGAGACCTAAACATTTCAACTTCACAAACATAGATTATATATTTGATACTGTTGTAAATAACAACTTTGGTTATACTGAATTAATTAAGGGGTCTTTACTAAGAATTGGTGGAGTTCAATCAAATACTGATCCTAGTAAAATTAAAGTAATAAATCAAATAATTAAACTTGAAGAAACGCATGAGGAAAAATTAAATATATTTAGTTTTTGGTATCATGGATCCGACACAAATGACCTTGAAATCCTAGTAAATAATAAAGTTATTCCACACTCTGTTGTATCATATAAAAATGGTTTTAATTTTATAACAACAGCAGTTACTTTAAAGTATAACGAAAAAGAAATTGATTTATCTATAAAATATAAAGGCAGTGAGACTGTATATTTTGGAGATTTGAGATTAAACAAAATTGGTGGTCCTGAATACAAGATAAATAGACTTGGTCAAATAGCTAAGACAGATGAAGAAACAATTGAATATGATGATTTGGGAAGAGTTATTAAAGTATCAAAAGATGATGAAGTCTTAATATATACTTATAATCTAAACGGTAGATTAGTTAATGTTAGAGATGAAAAATCACTATTTATGATAGGTTATGAATATGATAACAAAAATAATATAACACTTTCAACAGTTAGAGATAAGGATGGGATAGTTAAAACTAATCAAACAACTTATGATTCAATAACTGAATTAATAACATCTGAAAAAAACAATGATGATTTAGAAACAAGATACTATTACGATAAAAGTATGAGGCTTAATAGTATTATTGATTCAAGTGGTTTAAGCACAAACTATAAATATAACTATCTAAATGAACTAACAGAAACAAGTTTTAAACTAAACAATTTAGAAGAAACAAATAATTTTATATATGAAAATGATTTAATTAAAAATGTTAAAACCAATAATAACGAGTCATTTGAGTATGATTATGATAATTATAAAAGATTAACTAAAGTGAGACTAAATGGATATAATCTAGAAGAAAGAACATATCAAACAATTATCAATAATCAATTAACTAATTTAGTCTCAGAACTTAAATACGACAATAATAATGTATATAGTTATAATTATAATAGTAAATTAAAACCAATAAAAATTAAATATAATAATGTTTTAGAAGCAGAATTTGGGTATGATGCCTTTGGTAGAATAACTGAAATTAACGATATAGCAAATAATCATAGTAAAGAAATTAAGTATGAGGATGTAAATATAATTAGTCAAATTATATCTAATAACGGAAGAGATAGGTTAACCAGTAATTATACTTATGATGGATTAGGAAGACTAAGAAAAAGAGTTAATGAATTAAATGGAATTAATTATAACTATACCTATAATAATAAAGAGATAGAAAATGGTAATAAAAAAATCTATATGACTTTACACAAAGGCGAATCTAATAGTACAAATCCCTCTATTCTAATTGAAAGTTTTTATGATAAGGAGGGAAGATTATCTAAATATAAAAGAAATACATATTATTCTGTTTTTGAGAATAATTATAGTTATTCTAGTTATAATAAAACTAATACAATAATAGAGAAAACCGGAAGCATTAATAAAATATATACATTTGATGAGATGGGTAACCTAACTCATATCGTAAGACTAAACAACAACTTATTTATGGACGGGATAATATATGAATATGATGAGTTTAAACGATTAATTAGTGAAAGTAAATATAATAGTAATAATCA
>NZ_JHYB01000006.1 GCF_000687835.1 Haploplasma modicum ATCC 29102
TTGATTGGATCTTTAATAATATTCCGATGCCGGATTATTACCTATTTGGTATTAGCAATCGTTTCCAACTGTTATTCCAAATTCTAGGGCAGGTTACCTACGTGTTACTCACCCGTTCGCCACTAAGGTACAAGTACCTTCGTTCGACTTGCATGTATTAGGCACGCCGCCAGCGTTCATCCTGAGCCAGGATCAAACTCTCCAATTGATTTATTGTTTTTGTTTGATTGCTCAATTATAATTTTTTTTTTTTTTTGATTCTTATTACGCTCTCATCATCATTCAGTTTTCAAAGATTTTCTGTACCTTTCTTATAGGCACTTAATTATTGTATCAAACTTAATTAGATATGTCAACACTAATATTAACTTTATTTTAATTAATGTTTTTTATCATAAATACAATAATGGTGGAGGGGGACAGATTCGAACTGTCGAACCGTTAGGAACAGATTTACAGTCTGCCGCGTTTAGCCACTTCGCTACCCCTCCAACTAGGCTTGCTTATATATTGTATCCTATACATTTATAAATTGCAAGGCTTTTATCAAACTTTTTTAAATTTAATTTCGTTATTTAGGTTTATATGGTTTTTTTTATAAATAATTAAAAAATTAGCAATAATTTAAGGTGTTTTTTAATAAGATTGCTCTTATAATGCGTTTTTTATTAATTTTTCTAATAATAATTTTATAGATTCATCATCGGTAATCTTAAAAATTACCTTATCTTCCTTAATATAAACATTGGAACCATAATATTGTTTTAAAATGTTTCTTTCATTTTTATAAACTTTGTTAATACTTCTTTTAGCGATACTATTTCTTTTATTAAGTGATGCACTTAATTCTTCAATATCTCTTACTGTTAATTTTTCCGAAATTATCTTATTGGCAAATTCAATCATTGTTGCCTCATCTTTTAACTTACTTAAAACACGAGCATGACCCATTGATATTTTGTTATCTAAGATCATTTTTTGAATTATTTCTGGCAAATTTAATAGTCCTATTATATTAGTAATATGTGATCTACTTTTACCAAGTTTTGCAGCTAATTCACTTTGGGTAATTTTAGTTACATCAATCATCTGTTTATATGACCATGCTTCTTCAATTGGTGATAAGTTTTCTCTTTGGATATTTTCAATAATACTAATCTCAGCAATCTTTGCATCACTATAATTTCTAATTACCGCAGGGATTTTATCTAGTTTCAATAACGATGCTGCTCGGTATCTTCGTTCTCCTGCTACAATAATATAATTATTTTCTATTTTTTTTAAAATTAACGGTTGTAGTATTCCATTTTCTTTAATAGAATCCGCTAATTCTTTAATTTTGTCCTCAGCAAAGAACTTTCTTGGTTGATTAGGATTTGGAAAAATTTTATCTAAACTAATTTCAACTATTAACTCATTATCTAAAACTTTATCAACATTATGTTCTTCAATTAAGTCTTTAAGTCCTCTACCAACTAATTTATTTTTTTGATCCATTTTTCTTGATAATCTCCTTTGCCAAATTTTTGTATAGTTTTGCTGATGGTGCCTTAGCATTATAATTTAATATTGGTGCACCATATGTTGGGGCAACTTGTGCAGCAACATTACTTGTAATGATTGTATCAAAGACTCCTTCACCAAAATAACTCTTAACTTCATGAACAATTTCCCATCCGGCCTTTGTTCTTTTATCGAGCATTGTTAGTAAAACTCCTTCAATCCCAAACTTTCTATTTACAAGTCTTAGCTCACTTTGAACAATTCTAATAGTATTTAGTAATTGTGTTAATCCGTCAATTGCTAAAAATTGACATTGAACTGGAATTAATACAGTATCAGCTGCATATAATGCACTAAGTGTAAATAATCCAAGTGATGGTGGTGAATCTATTATTATATAATCATAGTCATCTTTTATTTCTAAGAGTTTTTCATACAAAACAAAGTTTCTTTCATCATGTTTTAATTTTAATTCTGCATTTGCAAGTTCTATCGTTGAAGGTATAACATCTAATTTATATTGTGGCAAATTAATAATGCTATCTTTAATTTCTCTTTGATTAGTTAAAACTTCATAAATAGTGTTAAAAAGACCACTTCTATTAATTCCAAGACTAGTTGTTGCTGAACTTTGAGGGTCCATATCAACAAGTAAGACTTTTTCCGAATAGTATCCAAGTGATGCTGCAAGATTAACACTAGTAGTTGTTTTACCTACTCCACCTTTTTGATTAGCTATAGCAATTATTTTCCCCATATAAACTCCTTATAATGGTTTTTTTACCATCTCTTGATATTTTCTAGGATAACCTTTAACATGTACATCCTTTTTTATAACATATATTGTTCGCTCACCATAATCATATGGCAACTCAAAATTCATTTCATTTACTATATTACTTTTTAGAATTCTAAAAACACTTATAGCATTATTTAACTCTTCATTTGATTTTGAACCTTTCATTGCAATAAATCTGCCATTAACTTTAAGCATTGGGATTGCCATCTCACTAATTAGTGTTAAATTACCTAAAGCTCTTGCTGTTACATAGTCAAATTTTTGTTGATTATTTATCCCAAAATCTTCTATTCTTGAATGAACTAAATTAACATCATCTAATTTTAATTCAGTTACTAGTTCTTTTAAAAACTTAATTCTTTTATTAGATGAGTCTATTATTGTTACCTTTAAATTAGGCATAATTATTTTTAGTGGGATTGAAGGAAATCCTGCCCCACTTCCCATATCACATAGTGTTACACCATTTCCTTCAATAAAAGTCTTTATTGTTAAAGAATCATAAAAGTGTTTATAATACACATCATTTTCTTCAGTTATTCTTGTTAAGTTTGTATGTTTATTATATTCAATTAACTTGTTAAAATAAAGACTAAACATTTCTTCTTGTTCTTTTGTTAATAAAATATTAAAATGCTTTCTTAAATCTTCTTTAAAATCCATTGATATTTCTCCTTGACTCTATATATAGAATAAGTAGTGATATATCAGTTGCATTAACTCCCATTATTCTGGATGCTTGACCAATTGATTTTGGAAGTACTCTTTTTAATTTTTCACGTGCTTCATAAGATAGATTTGAAATATGATCATAGTTTACATCATTAGGTATTTTTTTATTTTCAAGTTTAAGAACTTTTTCAGCTTCTTTTCTTGCTTTATTAATATATCCTTCATATTTAACTTGAATTTCAATTTGTTCATAAATATCTTCGTCAAATTTATTACCTAAAAAATATTTAATATCATCTTTGTTAATTTCTGGTCGCTTTAATAAATTAAATAAAGATATTTTCTCAAAGATTCTTGCTGAATCTCTATTTACTAAATATTCATTATTTTCTTCATTTGGCATAACATAGAATTCTTTTACGTTATTAATTAATTCTTCAAATTTAGCTTTTTTATTATTAAACATTTCATATTCTTTATCAGAGACAACCCCAAATTTATAACCATATTCAGTAAGTCTTAAATCAGCATTATCATTTCTAATAAATAATCTATATTCAGCTCTTGATGTAAGTAATCTATAAGGATCATCAATCCCTTTAGTTACAAGATCATCAATCATAACACCAATATATGCTTCATCACGTTTTAAAATAAATGGTTCTTCATTTGAAACTTTAAGCCCAGCATTTATTCCTGCCATTAATCCTTGAGCAGCTGCTTCTTCATAGCCACTTGTTCCATTAATTTGTCCTGCACAAAATAGATTTTTGATTTTCTTTGTTTCTAGGTTTGGATTTAATTCAAGTGGGTTAATTGCATCATATTCAATAGCATATCCATATTTCATTACTCTGGCATTTGCTATTCCTGGTATTGTCTTTAATATTTTATCTTGAATATCTTCAGGAAAACTTGTTGATAATCCTTGAACATATACTTCATCCCAATAAATACTTTCTGGTTCTAAAAATATTTGATGTCTTGGTTGTTCACTAAATTTAACAATTTTATCTTCAATTGAAGGACAGTATCTAGGTCCAACCCCTTCTACTATTCCACTATACATTGAAGATAGTGCTAAATTGTTTCTAATCAAATTATGAGTTTCCTCTGTTGTATGAAGTAGATAGCAATTTTCTTTTGGTGCATTTTCATTAAAATAACTAGGGTCATGACTGAAAGTATATTTTTCAGGATCTCCCGGTTGAACAACAAATTGACTAAAATCAATTGTTTTTTTATCAAGTCTCATTGGTGTCCCGGTTTTTAATCTAATTACTTCTAGACCATGCTCTTTTAACTGTCCACTAATTCCTTTAGTAGTTTTATCACCATCTGGTCCACTTTCTGTTTTAGTTAATCCTCTTAGGATTGCACTTCTTAAATATGTTCCAGTTGTTATTATTACGGTTTTACTAAAAATCTTTTCGCCATTTTCAAGTAAAACCCCTTTTACTTCATTATCTTCGATTATAAGTTTATCAACAAATTCTTCTAATAAATCAAGACCTTCTTGTTGTTTTAAATATCTTAAAACAATTTTAGGATATTTTACTTTATCTAATTGAGCACGGTATGCTCTGACAGCTGGTCCTTTTGAAGCATTTAATAGCTTCATTTGGATTTGCCCTTCATCACTTGCTTTCCCTTGAATTCCACCAAGGGCATCTATTTCTCTAACTACAACACCTTTTGCTGGACCACCTATTGAGGGGTTGCAAGGCAAAGAGGCAACCTTATCAAGATTGCCAGTAATTAGTAAAGTTTTTTTATTCATTTTTGCTAAGGAGAGAGCTGCTTCTACACCAGCATGTCCGCCTCCAATTATAATACTATCGTACAATTAAATCACACTTCTTTTTTTATTTGATTTCTTTAAATGTTTTTGCTAAATTTTCTGGAGTAAATCCTAGATCAGCCATTGCTGTATCTCCATCAGTACTTAAACCAAATCTATTTAATCCCATGACATTTTTTGTATATTTATACCATGACATTGGACTTGCCATCTCAACAGCAAGTGTTTTAACATTGTTAGGTAAAACTTCTAATTTATATTCATTGCTTTGTCTTTCAAAATCAAACATTGAAGGCATAGATACTACTCTAACATCAAGACCTTCTTTATATAAGATTTCTTTTGCTTTCATTGCAAGGCTTACTTCTGAACCTGATGCTAATAAAATACCATCCAGTTTTTTGTTTTCCTTACCTATTATATAAGCACCTTTCTTTACTCCTTCATAGTTTGAAGTTGTAAAGTTATCAACATTTTGTCTAGTAAATATTAAACATGTTGGGGTTGTAGTTGCTTCATATGCTATTTTCCATGCTGCAATTGTTTCATTAGCATCAGCTGGTCTTATAACATTTAAGTTAGGGATAGCTCTAAGTCCTGCTAATTGTTCAATTGGTTGATGAGTTGGTCCGTCTTCCCCTACAGCAATACTATCATGAGTAAAAACAAATGTTGTAGGTAGATTCATAATTGCTGCTAGTCTAACTGCCGGTTTCATATAATCACTAAAGACAAAGAATGCTCCAGTAAATGTTCTAAGACCAGATAGTGCAATACCATTTGCAATTGCACCCATTGCATGTTCTCTTACTCCATAGTTAATATTTCTTCCAAGTAAAGTATCTGGTCCATAATTACCATCTGCACCTTTTGCTTTTGTTGAACTTGTTAAATCCGCTGACCCACCAATAATATTTAAATGTTTTTTAGAAATAATTTTTATTACTTCACCATTAATATTTCTTGTTGCAGTTGGTTTAGATTGATCAATTTCATCAAATTCTTTTAAATCTAATTTATAATCATTTTTAATAAATTCATTAAATAATTTAGCTTCTTCTGGATATGCCAACTCATATTTAGCAAACATTTCTGCCCATTTAATATAACTATTTTTTCCTCTTTTTGTTACTAAGTTATTGAAATTATCATAAATTTCTTTACTAATTTCAAATGGAGCAAATTCCCAGTCAAGATTTTTTCTAAGAACTTCAACATCAGCACCTAATGGTGATCCATGAACTGAACTTGTTCCTTCTTTTGTTGCACCACGACCAATAATTGTTTTTACTTCAATTAGTGTTGGTTTATCTACTGATTCTTTAGCCTTATTGATTGCATCATTAATCGCTTCTAAATCTTCACCATCTTTAACTAATAAGTAATTCCAATTTTGGGCTTCAAATTTTTGTTTATGATTTTCTGTAATTGCAAGATTTACTGGGCCATCTAATTGGATATCATTTGAGTCAAATAAAACAATAAGTTTGTTTAATTTTAAGTGTCCGGCTAAACTAATTGCTTCTAAAGCAACTCCTTCTTGTAAATCACCATCTCCAACAATAACATATGTATGATGATCAATTACATTAAATCCTTCTTTATTAAATCTTTTTGCCATATGACTTTCAGCAATAGCCATCCCAACAGCATTAGAAATACCTTGACCAAGTGGTCCTGAAGTAGTTTCTACTCCATCAGTATGTCCATACTCAGGATGTCCTGGTGTATTACCAACTTTTCTAAAGTTTTTTAAATCTTCAATTGTAATATTATAGCCAATTAAATGATTAATTGCATAAAGCATTGCTGATCCATGACCAGCTGATAAAACAAATCTATCTCTGTTTGCCCACTTTGGTTTACCAACATTAACATTTAAATGATTAGTAAAAATACTATAAGCCATTGGTGCTGCTCCAAGTACAATACCTGGATGTCCACTATTTGCATTATTGATTGCATCTACCCCTAAAAATCTAATTGCATCAACCGATTTTTTGTTTAACATGTAATCCTCCATTATTTATTGTTCTTTTTTATTAATTTAATTAAATCTTGTTTTGTTAAGCTTGAATAACCTTTTAATTCCATAGATCTTGCCATATCTTTTAATTCAGCAACTGTCATTGCTTCATAATTTATTTTTTTAGCTTTTGGTTTTTCTATTACTTCAACCTCTACTTCTTCTTGAATATTTTCTTCTTCTAAAATTTGATCTTCCGCTTGAGCATTTTCTTCGATTTCTAAAACTTCTTCATCATCTAGAACTTCAACTTCTTCATCTTCTTCAAATTTGAAGTATTCTTTCATATATTCTTCTTGATCTTTTAAAAGCTTACGGAATCCTTCTTCTGTCAGTAATTCTTTAATTTGCATTTGAGCTTTATCATTTTTTTCACGCATTTGAGCATTCGCTTTTCTTGAATGAATTGCATTACCAATAAATGTAATAACTAAAGCAGCAATAATACCTAAGAATAATTTATCTTCCGGTAAGAATAATGTTGCAAGCACAATAATTACTAATGATAATCCCATTGAGCCTAGTAAAAAGATTCTTGACATCTTTGAGTTCATTTCTGAAATTTCATCTAAGTAGTTTAACCATACTTCGTTTATTTCTTCCTTGAAGAAATAATCCATTTTTTCATAAAAACCTTTTTCAATTAAAAGTTTGTAGTTTCTTCCATCAGATGACCAAATATAGAATCTTCCTCTTGGTACATATTGTTGTAAGAAAGGTGTATCATTCATATAATGTAATTCTACTTGTTTACCATTTAACTCTTGAACTAAAAAAGGCTCTCCTGTTAAATATTTAAATACTTTATTGTTCATTTTCATATTAAAATCCTCCAATTCTATAATATATTATATCATTAAACTCTATTTTTTATTTTTTTTTACATATTATTATTAAATTATAAATCCCCATTAAGCATCACCACCCACATAAAGAGAATGCTTATGGCTGCTTCGATCAAGACCTGACCAGATTCACACTTTCTTTATTGAATGATGATGCTTAATAGGGATTTACTTTTTATTTCTAATTTCTTTAAAAAAACTTTTGAGTAGTTGTTCACTTTTTCCATCATCATCAATTTTACTTATAGTGGTTTGATGATTAAATGGTTGTTCGAACATTTCTATTATACTATTAGCGACTCCACTTTTCAAGTCTGAAGCGGAATAATAAACAGTTTTAATTCTTGATTGAATGATTGCTCCAGCACACATCGGACAAGGTTCAAGTGTTGCATACAAGATACAATCTTCTAAGCGCCAACTTTTTAGTTTTTTATTAGCCTTTTTAATTGCAACAATTTCTGCATGTCCTAATACACTTTTTTTACTTTCACGGTTATTGTGTGCTTTAGCAATTACTTTATCTTTATAGACAATTACAGCACCAACAGGAACTTCATTTTTTTTATACGACTTTTTTGCTTCCTCAAAAGCAAGATTCATAAACTTATTATGATTATTCATTTATTTTTTCTTTACCTGGAACTAAATGTTCATCACGTGATCTTGGTTCATATGATTCTGTTGCTCCAATTAAAACGATAGGGTCGTTATAATTTGCTGGACTTCCATTGATAATTCTTTGGGTTCTAGTTGCTGGCTTACCACTAACATTACAAATTGCAGTTAGTTTTGTTACTACTTCAGCAATTGCAAGAATTTGTGGCATTGGTCCAAAAGGTTCACCTTTAAAATCACGGTCTAATCCACCAACAATTACTCTAAGCCCTTTGTCTGCTAATCTATCAATAACATCAACAATTCTTTGATCAAAGAACTGTGCTTCATCGATAATTACTGCTTCTAGTGAATCATCAATATAATCATATATTTCTTCACTTGCTTTAATATTAATAGCATCTTTTTCATTTTTGTTATGAGATTTAATTACATAATCACCATGTCTATCATCAACTGCTGGTTTAAATACTAAAAATTTCTTTTTGGCAAATTCAAGTCTTTTAATTCTTCTGATTAATTCTTCAGTTTTACCGGCAAACATTGGTCCGCAAACCACTTCAATATAGCCGCATTCAAAATTATGATACATTATTTAGCCCCCTATTTTTAGAAAAAAACGTGACTTGGTCACGTCTAAGATTATTTATCTTTATTTTCTTTTTCTTTATTTACACCATAACGACGATTAAATCTTTCAACACGTCCTTGTGCTTGAACAAATGATTGTGATCCTGTATAGAATGGATGACATTTTGAACATGTATCAACTTTAATTTCTTTTAATGTTGAACCTACTTCAAATTCTTCTCCGCATGTTGAACAATTAACTTTCGCTAAGTTATATTCTGGTTGAATGTTTACTTTCATATTTTTACTCCTTCCGCCATAGTTTCCTATGATAAGTTTTTTACTTAAATATTATATCATAGATAAAATCATAATCAAGTATTTTATTCTTCTTTGTTTTTATCTTGATAATGTATTAAAAATTTCTCTGCGATTAAACCAATTACTATTCCTGTTATAACTCCCAGTGGAATCATAATATATAAATACATTGCAATCTCAGATGTTCCTAAAACAAATATACCGATAATTATTTGACCAATTTGATGTGAGATAGATCCAATTAAACTTACAAGGATTGTCCCAAATTTAAGTTTCTTAAGTAGGCTCATTACAGTCGTTGATAAAACTGATCCTGCAAATCCCATCCAAAAGGTTGGTCCAATAACTCCTGATAATATCGCAACTAGAAAAACTCTTGTAAGACTAACTATATATGCTTCCTTGTATGAAAACATATATAAAACTACTAATACTACTAGATTTGCAAGTCCAAGCTTTGCACCTGGAACAACCACTAACTCTAACCTTGATTCAATAAGTCCTAACACAATTGCAAGGGCAGTTAGATTGGCAAGCATAATCATTTTTTTTGTTTTTTTAGATGATGTCATCGTAATTTGTTCCTGAAGAGATAAAGACAATTATTACATTATTAGGAATACATGATATTGGTTTACCATTTGATACTCCTTGTTTTAGACATGTGTTGTTTGGACTTTCTTCTTCAATAACTTGCATTGTTCTATCTTCTAAATTATATTTAATTACTATTTCTTGTCTAATTCCATCTATTTTATAATCACCTAAAATAGTTATTGTATTATTAGTACTATCATGTTTAGGATATCCTACAGAATTATTTTCTTGATCCATTAGATTTACTTTCTTATTTTCAAAATCTACATCAGCAACTATAGTATCACGATACTTAATAATTGAATTAGTAAATGTAGTTTTTTTGTAGGCATTTGAAATCATGAAATACCCTATTATAGTGATCAATACAATAACAATTATTATTATTAAATCTCGATATTTAGTTTTCATGACTTCATCACCTCTATTCTTCGCTATCTTCTTTATTTGATAGTTTAGATTTATTATTTTTTGAAATATAGTATATTCCTACACCAAATACAATTATAACACCACTAATAATTAACCAATCAAAGATTGATGCTTTAATGATGTTAGTTGAACCATCAGAATTTACAAACTCATTTTCTTTTAAATTATTGATTATTTTTTTATCTGATTTTATAATTATATACTCTGTTAATTTGTTTTGCTTGCCCCAAGCTTCTAATTTCTTTTTATCCATTGAAAATATTGCTGTACTTAGTGCATCACCAAGTGCTGCACTATCAGTTACAATAATTGCAATTCTATTATCAATTTCAGGCATTCTTGTAATAGGAGATATTATATGATGGTATAATCTGCCAAAAAATTCTTTATTTTGTTCAGTATCACCACTAGTTGTAACAGTCTTATTAGCAACATTAATATAGCCATAAATACCACCAAATGGATTAGAAACACCAACTTTAGTATACCCTTTATCATTATTTAAGTTATAACCATATTTTAGTGAACTTGCACTACCTTTAATTTTATAACTAACAAGTCCTTCTTCTTTAAAATAATTTTCAACTTCATCAAGTGCATAACCTTTGGCGATTCCACCAAGATCGATTTTTACACCTTCTTTAATTAACACATAATATTTATTATTTTCTTTTGTAAGAACTATTCCATTATCAATAATTGGTATATTCTTAATTTCTTCAACAATTTTATTAAACTGCTCTTCGGTATAATTATTATTAGCAAGTGGATCTATTAGATCTTTCCACTTATCAATAATTTTACCAATTGAAATATTAAAATATCCTTCAGTTAATACTTGTACTTCTAGTGAAAACTCTAAAATATCATATAAAACTTTATCAATTTCAATTTTTTTGTTAATGTTATTATTGATATAATAAACATTTTTAATTGGCTCACCTAAAACATCATAGCCTTCAAAATTATCTGTTAGTATACTAATATTTGTAATAATTTCTTCAGAACGTTTTAATTGTTCTAAGTAGTTATTAGCTTTTGGATCATTAACGTCAATTTCAACCGAAAAATCTGTATCCATTGCTGAAATGTATTTTCTATGATATTCATTTGGTTTAACTTCACTGTTTGCCAAAACTTTATTGTTATTTAGTGTTTGTACTGTAAATAATCCAACGAAAATCATTAGACAAACACTAATTACTTTTTTTAACACTTATAAAATACCTGCTAATCCCATGAAAATCATAGCAATTAGCCCTGTTGTTATAAGTAAAATTGGAAAACCTCTAAATGATTTAGGGATTCCTGGTAAATCTAATTTTGGTTTTATAGTATAAAGTAATAACATCATTAACATAAACCCTATCATATAACCAACTACTTCAACAAGTGCGCCTACATATGTTTCTGATTGTAAGATTAATAATAAAATAGTAACTACTAAAGCATCTTCTAAAATAAATGTTTCAAGAATATTTGTTCTACCTTCTTCAAACTGAATTTTATCGACTACTTTATTACTTAGAACAACAACATTTTGTAAAACTAATACAATTAAGATTGGAATTAAAAATGAGAATGTTGTTCCCACAAATAAATATTTATTAAGTGGGTATACAATAAGTGCTGATACAAAAGTAAAGATTGCTAATTTAGTACTATTGATCATTAATGATTTTAATTTAGTCTTTTTACTAATCGTTGGAAAACCTTCTAATTTATAAAACATAATATTTGAAATAAAGATTGCTGCAAATAATATTTCTAGATATTTCATATTCTTGCTCCTCTCTTATTGAAAATTGCTACAATAAATCCTAATAATATTATAGCACCTAAAGGATTTGAGAATACTGTCATTGCATAATCCTTAAATAGGTTAAGCTGGAATTTAATGTTAGTATAGTTACCGAAAGTGATCATTCCTGTACTTAATAATTCTCTAAAGAACCCAATTACAATCATAATTACCATTAATCCTAAAAATGACTGTAATGAATTTAACACACTATATCCAATATTACGTTTTTCATTGTCTGCAATTAACATATATGGTAATGCACTAATAGATAGAATAATTATATAAAGATTATAATCTTTACTAAAATTTATGAAAAATGCATTAGACAGTAAACTAACTAAAACTGCAGTACTGATAAAGATAAATGGTACTACAATTGGAATTAATTCTTCTCTTACAGTTTTATAGATTAATTTACCCAAAAATGTTACTAAAATTAAATAAATAAATGAAAACAATAAATAAACCAATGTTGATTCAAGTGTTTTAGTAACAAAGATTGCTGGAAGTAGAGAATAAATAAGTAATGATACAGATTTTTTGTTTACTTCATGTGGATGAAAAATGTTTAATAAATTTTGATCTTTTACGCTCATTGGTGTCATCTTATTTACCTCCTAATAGATTTGCAAGTTCTGTTAATAATTTAACAATTGCGTTTTTTGAATTTGTAGCACCCGTAATATCTGAATTATATTCTAAAATATTATCAACCACTACTTTGTTTTTAACTAGGCTATCTAAAAACTCAATAGATTTACCCTTGAAACTTCCTTCTGTATGATTGTATTCATAGATAACATAACCAATTATTTCACGGTTATTATTTAGCATGAATTCAAAGTCAATTACTCCAGTATTTTGACCAAGGTAGATTGCTTTTATTGCTGCTCTTGATGTTGTACCTACTACTTCACCGTTAATTAATACATTTTGATTTCTTGATACATATTCATTTTTTAGTGCTGTTTCTTCTAAAGTTACTTCAGCACCATAAATTACTTCATAAATATCTTTTTCATTTAAAACAACAAAATCATTCAAGTTTTTAAACATTAACTTAATTGCACTTTGAGTATTTGTTGCACCTGTATTATCAGTTGAGTAAAGTGATGCTTCTTCTATGCTTAACTTTTGTTCAACAATTTCATCTAAGAATTTTAAAGAAATTTCATAAAGATTTGTTTGTCCAAGTGCTAAAGTGTGTTTATATTCAACTTCTTCATAACCGATTATTTTATTATCTAAGTCTAAAATAATATTGAATGTAATATGGCCACTTCTTCCATTAAAATATTCAGCTTCTTGACTTACTAAATAAGAATAACCAACATGATTATTATCAATATGTAATTCATTAAAAGCAAGAACTTCATCAGTTTGAATAATTGGCATTCTTTCAAAACCAACATTTTTAGATTTAAAGATTACTTCATAAATACTTACATAGTTATTACTAATAAATTGATTTAAGTCTTCAAACATTGCTCTAATTGCAGCTTGTGAACCTGTTGCTCCAGTAATATCTGTTTCATGGTCTTTTACTTTATTAATATTTAAACCAAGTTTTGTTATTTCATCTAAAAACTTAATTGATGCTTCCATATACTGTCCTTGTCCATGACCGTATTCAATTACTTCATAGCCTAAGATTTCATTTTCTAAGTTTAAGACAACATTTAATTTAATTGCTCTTCCTGTATCATCAACTGAGTTAATAACAAATGATCTTGCGACTTTATTACCTTTTACAAAAACATTCTTTTGTTCTAAAACGGTTTCTGTTTTTTTAAACTTATAATTAGCAACTGAGAAATTTTTACCAAATAGTATTTCATAAATTGATTTTTCTTCAATAAATCCACCAGCAATACCAACATCTTTTAATAACTCGTCAATTGTTCCAAGTGTTATTGAAACAGTTGGTTTAGCAATATCACTATTTCCTGGATTTTTAATTTCAGATCCCTTAAGCGCATTAACATAATTATTTACTTCACTAGGATGATTCTTTCCTGGAAATTGTTGGTCAATATTTGAAGCAATTCCAATAATTTTTCCTTCTTTATTTAAAACTACATCTAATTTAATGTTACCGTATGTATTATCTTTTTCTGCTTTATATAACAATCCAATCTCTTTTTTTCCATTTAAAACTTTACTTACTTCAGTAATTGTTTTTGGGAGATTTTTTATTTCAACAGTTTCAAATTTAACTTTTTGTCCAAGTGATTTTTCTATTTTTGAAGTTGGGATAATGAAAAGGTAAGATAATAACACTAAACTTGATACTAATAATAAAATAAGTGTATTAACTAGTAAAAATAAATTTTCTTTTTTCATCTTACTCACCACCTAATAAAAACTTTGAAAGTTCAACTAACATTTCTTTAACTAACGTTCTACTATTTGTAGCACCTGTAACATCAGATACAAATGTTTCAACTTCACCAATTTTTACTTTAGCATCTGCTAGTTCATCAAGATAAGCAAATACTTTTTTCTTAAATCCGCCGCCTGTATGTTTATATTCTAATTCTTCAGCACCTAAAATTGTATAATCAGGGCTTAAAATAATATTTAAGTCAATTGATGCTTTTTCTTGTTCATTATAAATACCTAATCCTGTTATATGGTAAACGTGAGCTAAAACTTCACCATTAACTAAAATTGTTTTATAACCTTTAATATTTTCCAAGTCTGGTTTTGTTTGTGCTTCTTCTGTATAATCTTTACCAAATAATTCTTCATAGATTGTTAATTTTTCTTCAACAATACCATGTGATTTACTAATTTCTTCTAAGATAGCATTTGCTGTATCTAATGAGAAACTAACTGTTGGTGCTGTAATTTCAGTTGTTGGTTGATTAATTTTTGAACCCTTATAACCTTCAACATATGTTTTAGTTAAACTTGCACCAATTGATTGGTTTACATTAGCACTTATTCCAAGAATTGTTCCATCTTCTAATACTGCAACAATCATTTGAATATCACCATAACCGTTAGCAAGTGTTGCGTCATATAATGAAACTGTTTTGTTATCACTATTTTTAGCTTGTAATTTTTCTGTAATAATTCCCTTTTCAAACTCTGTTTCTTCTAAATCTTTTAGTTCACTGACTAAACCACTATATTTTTTTAGTCGTTCTTTTGAAATGTTGTTATTTTTAACTGGTGTCAATAAGAAGCTTGCGCCAATTAAAACACCTAAAGTAACGAAAAGATAAATTAAAATGACTAAGTATTTATTTACTGTATCTTTTTTCATTTTAAAAACCCCCTACTCCAGCAAACACAATTAATGCGATTACTAAAATAACTGATGCATAACCAATAATGAATTTCTTTGTATATAAACTGTTTGTCCATTTTTTGTAATCAATTAAAGCAACAAATGTATTTGCAACTAATAATGCAAAAACCATACCTTCTGGAAGTGACCCAAATAATCTAATTATTGCTACTAGTGCACCAATTATTAAACTAAAAATTAATCTACCTGGACCAGTATATGGTGATGTAACTGGATCAGTTGCCATAAATACTATCCCAAATAAGAAACCACCTGATAAAATGTGGAATAATACATATTTAATTACTGAATTAAAATCTAATCCAATTCCAATTCCAGCTACTAACATAAATAAACTAAATGTTAGAAGACTAGTTACAATAACACGGTAATCAGCAGATCTTCTAGCTATTAAGTAAATAGCACCAATAATTATTGCAAGTTTGTTAATTTCACCCATTGAACCTGGAACTAAACCAAATAGTAAATCGGTAATTGAATAATAGTTTAGGACATCTGGAAATGAACTACCTAGTGCTGTTGCTCCTGCAATAGCATCTATTCCTTCATAGGAGAAGAAACTTGCAAAGCTTAATGCTACAAAAACTCTACCTAAACCAGCTGGGTTAAAAATATTTCTACCTAAACCACCAAAAATCATTTTACCAATTAAAATTGCAAAGCTTATTCCCACTACAACAACTACTAAGCTAATTGTGCTTGGTAATGTTAAGACAAAAATAAGTGCAGTAATTATTGGTGGAACAATATTATTTACTGTATATTTATATTTAAAACGTTCTTTCCATGTTTCAGTTTCATCTTTCATTAATCCAAATGCTAATGCTTCAAGTAATACTGCAACTACACTCGCAACTACTGCTCTTAAAGCAAAATCAAATTTATATTGAAATAAAGCAAATGCCATAACTGGTAGTAATGCAATTAAAACGTCAACCATCATTCTTTTTGTACTTGTGTCTTTTCTAACATAAGGACTTTTTTTAGCTATTGCTTGCATTTTAATTTCCTACCTCTCTTAAAAATTGTTTTGATTTTCTCATATATTCTGTTAAATGAATCTTTGAAGGACATACAAATGAACATAGCCCACATTCGATACATTTATTAACATTAAGCATTTCAAGACCATTAGCATCACCATTTTTTAGTGCATTCATAATTTGTACTGGTTGAATCTTAACCGGACATGAATAAACACAAGCAGCACAGTGGATACATGGCTCTTCAAAGTACTCTTCGTTATTTAATACAATCATTGATGTTGTTGTTTGAGTAATAATAACATCATCACTTACAGTATTACCACCCATCATTGGTCCACCAAGAATTAAAACTTTTGGTATTTCAACATCCAAGTAACCACCTGCAAGTTCAACTAAATCACTGATCTTTGTTCCAACTCTTGCTCTAAAGTTAACATTTTTTATTCCATTACCACTTAAAGTAAAGAATCTTTCAAGTAATGGCATTCTAAATTTAATTGCTTTAAAGATTGTTGCAAGAGTTGATACGTTTAAGATTAACACACCATGATTTGCTGTTAGTTGCCCTTGTGGTATTTTAACCCCAATTGCATTTTTAACTGTTTCTAATTCCCATCCTGATGGATAGTGATTACCTACACCAACTACTTCAATGTTGTAGTCTGGGTATTCTTTTAAAGCAAATTCCATAACTTCTTTAATTTCTTTATACTTTTTCTTAATTGCAATTACACCACGTTTAGCACCCATAGCATTCATTGAATATATAAGTCCTTTAATTACCCAGTGTGGTTCATTCATCATAAGTTCAAAGTCACTAACTAAATATGGTTCACACTCAACACCGTTTGCAACAATTGTATCAATTTGTTTGTCAGTGCTAAATTTGATATATGTTGGAAAGGCACTACCACCTAAACCTACTAATCCCATATCTTTTACAATTTCAATAAAATCTTTTTTTGTTAAGTTGTTAACTTCTTCATCTGATCTTTCATAAACGGATTCATGCATTTCATACTTGTAATCATTTTTAACGATTACATAGTTAACTAATCTTCCTGCTTCATCATGTCTTTTTTCATGAGCAATAATTTTACCACTAACTGTCGCATGAATTGGTTGTTCAAAAAAAGCAGCCTTTCTAGTTCCAATAACTTCACCAACTTTTACTTCTTGACCATCAATCACACAAGTTTCACCTTGGGGACATCTAGCTGTAGTAACTGGGTAGTATAGGTACTTTGCTTCCTTATGATAAATAATTGGTAGTTTTTTTAATTCTTTTTTACCATCAGGAATAATTTTTGTTTTCATTATCATTTTAAATCTTCCTCCTACTCGTTAAATAATGGGTAGTTACTCATCAATTGAATAACTTCATTTTTAATTTCATTTAATATATTTTCATCTTGATAATTTAATAATGCACGATCAATTAGTCTAACAACTAATTTCATTTCTTCCTCTTTTAATCCTCTAGTTGTAACAGCTGGACTACCTACTCTAATTCCACTTGCATAATTTGGTTTAAGTGTATCAAATGGAATAGTATTTTTATTAATTGTAATATTTACAGAACCTAAAATATCTTCAGCTTGTTTACCGGTTAGATTTAATTTACTATAGACATCAATTAATACTAAATGATTATCTGTTGTTCCACTAACAATTCTATAACCTAGTTTACTAAATTCCTCAGCCATTGTTTTAGCATTTTTAATTACTTGCATTTGATATGTTTTAAAACTATCTTCTAACGCTTCATTAAATGCTACTGCTTTTGCTCCAATAACGTGCATTAACGGACCACCTTGTGCTCCTGGGAAAACTGCGCTATTTACTTTTTTAGCAATTGCTTCATCATTAGTTAAGATAATACCACCACGTGGTCCTCTTAATGTTTTATGTGTAGTTGATGTAACAACATGGGCATAAGGAATTGGTGATGGGTGTAAGTTAGTTGCAACTAACCCGGCAATATGTGCCATATCAACCATTAAGTATGCTCCTACTTCATCTGCAATTTCTCTAAACTTTTTAAAATCAATAGTTCTTGAATAAGCACTTGCTCCCGCAACAATGATTTTAGGTTTAACTTTATTAGCAATTTTTCTTACTTCTTCATAGTCAATCATTTCAGTTTCTTTATTTACACCATAAAATGCACTTTTATAGAAATTACCTGAAAATGATAATTTATAACCGTGAGTTAAATGTCCACCTTCGTTTAGTGACATTCCAAGAATTAAATCCCCTGGTTCAAGAAGTGCAGCATATGCAGCCATATTTGCTTGTGAACCTGAATGTGGTTGAACGTTTGCAAAATTAGCCCCAAATAATTTTTTCAAACTTTCGATTGCTTCATTTTCTAAAACATCAACAAATTCACATCCACCATAATATCTTTTACCTGGATAACCTTCTGCATATTTATTTGTCAAGATTGAGCCCTGCATAGTTAAAACATCATCTGAAACAAAGTTTTCTGATGCTATCAATTCTAAGTGATTTCTCTGTCTATTTGCTTCGTTTTCTAAAGCTCCAAAGAGAATTTTTCTTATTTTATTATCTTTCATATTATCGCCTTCTTTTATACTTATTATATCACAAAAAAAACGTAAAAAAAGATGGTTTTTTTTAATTAAACCATCTTACTCAATGATAGCGTTATTATAAACATCCTTTACGTCGTCTAACTCATCTAACATCGTCATTAACTTGTTATACATATCGATATCTTCTTGATTTTTTAGTGTAACTTCTGTTAAAGGAACCCACATAATTTCATCTGTTACAAACTCAATTTTATCATCAAAACTAAGTAAAGCATTACGAATCTTAGCATAGTCTGTTGACTTACCGAAGATACTTACACCTTGTTCATCTTCTTCAATATCACTTGCATCAATATCATTTTCTATAATTATTTCTAGTATTTCATCTTCTGTCATATCTTTAATTGCAAAAACTGATTTTTCTTCAAACATATGAACAACAGAACCTGATATTCCTAATTTTGAATTTGATTTTGTAAAACAATTTCTAACATTTGAAATTGTTCTAGCTACATTATCAGTTAAACATTCGACGATAAATAAACTATTACCTGGACCAAAACCTTCATATCTAACTTCTGAATAGTTTTCATCAGTTCCACCTTTAGCCTTATCAATTGCTCTTTTAATAATATCTCCAGGAACTTGTTCTTTTTTAGCTCTTTCAATAATTCTTTTTAGTTCCATATTAATTTCTGGATCTGGATTACCTTTAGCGGCCATATATACTTCACGACCATATTTTGAATAAATTCTTGTTTTTGCAGCAGCAGTTTTTGCCATTGCTTGTTTTCTAACTTCAAACGCTCTTCCCATTATTACACTTCCTTATTTTTTTAAAAACGTTTCTTCATAATTTTTCATTGCATATTCAATTATTTTTTCTGCTTCTTTTCTACCTTCAATATCTAACACATATGTTTGTTTACCTTCTAAGGCCTTATATGTTTCAAAGAAGTGACCAATCTCTGTTAGTAAATGTTGTGGTAAATCATTAATATCTTTATAAGATGTCATTGATGGATCGCCCAGTGGTACTGCAATTATTTTTTCATCAACATCATCATCATCAATCATTTTCATTACACCAATTGGATAACATTCCACTAAACTCATTGGTTCAATGTCTTCTTGACATAAAACTAAGACATCAAGCGGGTCATTATCATCTGAATATGTTCTTGGTATAAAACCATAATTTGCTGGATAATGAGTTGACGTAAACAAAATTCTATCTAAAATAATTAAGCCAGTTTCTTTATCTAGCTCATATTTTTTCTTACTTCCTTTTGAAATTTCAATTACTGAGATAAACTTTTCTTTTGAAATTCGCTCTTTACTTATATCATGCCAAATATTCATTTAATCACGCTCCATTTTGCTTATCTTATAGACATTTTCTAAAAGTGCATTAATTGTCATTGGACCAACTCCCCTTGGAACTGGTGTTATGTAACTTGCTTTTTTGCTGACATTTTCAAAATCAACATCGCCAATTAGTTTCCCATCAATACGGTTAATCCCGACATCAATTACGATAACCCCATCTTTAACCATATCTTCTTTTAAGAGTTTTGCTATACCAACAGCAACAACAACTAAATCAGCTTCTTTAGTATATAATTTTATATCTTTTGTTTTACTATGACAAATTGTAACACTTGCATTTCTATCTAGTAAAAGTTTAGCAATTGGTAGTCCTACAATCTGACTTCTTCCGATAACAACAACATTCATTCCACTTACATCAATCTTATATTCATCGATAAGATTAATAATCCCTTGTGGGGTTGCAGCATTAATACAATCTAATTTTTGAAATAGTTTTCCTTGGTTGATTGTTGTAAAGCCGTCAATATCTTTATTAGGGTCTATTAAATTAATCATTTTCTTTTCATTAAAGCCTTTAGGTAGTGGTAATTGTAATAAAATTCCATTAACACTACTATCATTATTTAATCTCTTGATTAATAATTCTAACTCAGACTCTTTAATATCATTACTTAAATTAATTAATTCTGTTTCAATACCAACTTCTTTAGAAGCCTTTATTTTACCCTTTACATAAACTAAACTAGCCGGGTCTTCACCTACTAATATAATTGATGTTTTTAATTTAAGATTTTCATTTTTAATTTTAGTTTTTAATTCTTCATTTCTTTTTTTAGAAATTAAAAGCCCATCTAGCAACATACTATCGCCTCTTCTTTACTTCTATTTATCATTTATTATTATAACATACAATTATATCTCTAGACCCAAAAATAAAAAATTAAGAGCATTACAAGTAGTAACACTCTTAATATAAATTATTCTTGCATATATTTAAAACCTGATTTTAAAATATTTTCTGCTATTTTAACATCATCTTTTGTTGCTTCTCTAACCCCATCAAGTGGATAAGTTAAGCCCATTTGTTCCCATTTAATTTGACCTTTAGAATGATATCCTAACACGTCAATTTTAACTATGTTGTTAAGTGTATCTAAAAACTTTCTTAAAGTAATTAAATCATCTAAGTCGTCATTAACACCAGGAACTAAAACGTGTCTAGTGTTTACCTTAACACCTAATTCATCCAAAAATTTAGCAAAATCTAAAACTTTTTTATTCGATGATCCAACTAATACTTTATGTTTTTCATCATTGATTTGTTTGATATCTAGTAAGACTAAGTCAGTATACTTCATTAGTTCTTTAAATTTATCATTTTCTCTAACGTTATAACATGCAGCACTAGTATCAATACATGTATGAATTCCTTCACTTTTAAATTTTTTAAATAATTCTATTAGAAATGGTAATTGTAATAAAGGTTCTCCTCCACTTACAGTAATACCACCGGTTTTATAAAATGATTTATACTTTGAAAAGTCATTAAAGATTTCATCAACTGACATTAATTTGTTAGTTCTTGTACTCCATGTATCTCTATTATGGCAAAACTGACATTTAAATGGACACCCTTGTAAAAATACAATATATCTTACTCCTGGTCCATCAAATGCGCCAAATGTTTCTATCGAATGAACGTTACCAACATTATCTACTTTCATGGAATGTTCTACTAATAACTTCTAACTTTTGTTCATTTGTTAGGTTTGAGAAGTTAACAGCATAACCTGATACTCTAATTGTTAAGTTTGGATATAAATCTGGATTATTATAAGCTTCTACTAATGTTTCACGGTTTAAAATATTAACATTTAAGTGATATCCGCCACTGTTGAAATATCCATTTAAAATTCCAACTAAGTTATCAACTTTAATGTCACCTTCAAATGTAAAGCCGTCTTCAGTAATAACTTCATCACTCTTACCAAGTGATTGTGGAATCATTGTAAATGTATTTGAAATACCATCTTGACATGATTCACATGGAATCTTAGCAACACTTAATAATGATTTTAAAGCACCTGAGTTATCTCTACCGTGCATTGGGTTAGCACCTGGAGCAAATGCTTCTCCAGCTCTTCTACCATCTGGTGTATTACCTGTTTTCTTACCATAAACTACGTTTGAAGTAATTGTTAATACACTCATTGTAGGAACTGAGTTTCTATATGTATGATTTGATTTAATCTTGTTCATAAATACTTCAACTACTTTAACAGCTAATTGATCAACTGCATCATCATTGTTTCCATATTTAGGGAAGTCTCCTTCTGTTTCAAAGTCAACAACTAAACCTGTTTCTTCATCATAAATTGGTTTTACTTTTGCATGTTTAATAGCTGATAATGAGTCTGCAACTACTGATAATCCTGCAACACCTGTTGCGAAGAATCTTGTTACATTTACATCATGTAGAGCCATTTCAACTTTTTCATATGCATATTTATCATGCATGTAGTGAATAATATTTAATGCGTTAACATAAACTTCTGCTAATTCATCCATTGTTTTATCAAAACGATTCCAAACTTCATCAAAATCTAATACATCTGTTTTTAAAACGTCTGTTACATATTTTGTAAATACTTGATCGCCTGATTTTTCATCACGACCACCATTTATTGCATATAGTAATGCTTTTGCTAAGTTTGCACGTGCTCCGAAGAATTGCATTTCTTTACCAATAGCCATTGGTGAAACACAACATGCAATACCATAATCATCACCATGTGTTGGTCTCATTTGTTCATCATTTTCATATTGAATACTTGATGTATCAATTGAAACTTTTGCACAGAAACGTTTGAAGTTTTCAGGTAATCCATCTGACCATAAAACTGTTAAGTTTGGTTCTGCTGATGTTCCTAAATTATATAATGTTTGTAAGTATCTAAATGAGTTTTTAGTTACATAACTTCTACCATCTAAATTCATACCACCGATTGATTCAGTAACCCATGTTGGATCTCCTGTAAATAAGTCATTATATTCTGGTGTTCTAGCAAATCTAATCATTCTTAATTTCATGATGAAATGATCTATTAATTCTTGAGCTTCAACTTCAGTTAAAAGCCCATTTGCAATATCTCTTTCAATATAAATATCTAAGAATGTTGATGTTCTACCTAAACTCATCGCAGCACCATTTTGTTCTTTAACTGCTGCAAGATATGCTAAGTATACCCATTGGATTGCTTCTGCTGCATTTTCTGCTGGTCTTGAAATATCAAAACCGTAAATATTACCTAACTCAATTAATTCTTTAAGTGAATTAATTTGATCTGTAATTTCTTCTCTAAGTCTAATTTTGTCTTCTGTCATTGGGAAAGTAATTTGTTCTTTCTCCATTTGTCTTTGTTTAATTAAAAAGTTAACACCGTATAAAGCAACTCTTCTATAGTCACCAATAATTCTACCTCTACCATAACCGTCAGGTAGACCTGTAACTACACCACTTCTTCTTGCTGCTCTAATTTCTTTTGTATATGCATCAAATACACCTTGGTTATGTGTTTTTCTATATTCAGTAAAAATATGTTTTAAGTTTTCATCAATTTCATAACCGTATGCACTTGCAGCATTTACTGCAATGTTAATTCCACCATATGGATGGAATGCTCTTTTAAATGGTTTGTCTGTTTGTAATCCAACAATTTTTTCTAATTTTTGATCAATGTATCCTGCACCATGTGAAACGATTGATGATACTACACTTGTATCTAATTCAATAACTCCACCTTTTTGTTTTTCTTCTTTTAAAAAGTTAAAAAACATTTCGTTTAATTTCTTACTTGCATCTGTTGCTCCTGCTAAGAAATTTGAACTTCCTGTATATTCAGTATAGTTACTACTGATAAAATCTCTCACGTCAACTGTCTTTTCCCAGTTACCGCCTTTAAAACCTTCCCATGCTTTCATTACTATTCACTCCTTAATAATATTTACTACATGATTTATCATTTTTATTATATACCAATAGCAACTGTTATGCATTTTTATCTTGATGAAAACGTTTTTTCACATAATTATTTTTGACAAATATTCTTCAATTATGATAGAAAATGTTAACAACCAGTGTTGTTTATTGTTATTATAATTAAGTTCAATACCAACTTCATCGTTTAAATAACTGAGTTTAAGATCATACTCACTTTTGTTAACAACTTCAAATAGTTTTCTTCCATCAATATTTTTACTTGATAGTTTATCTACTGAAATTCTAACACTCCCACGTCCGTTTATTATCTTATAACCACCGATTTTATAAAATAGTTTTTTAAATAATTTTTCATACATATATTCTTTTAACTCGTCACTTAATTTACCAAATCTATCTTCTAGTTCATTTTCTAGTTCCTTTAGCTCAGAAGTAGTTTGAATCTTGTTTATTTGTTTATGAATTTCAATTCTAATACTATCTTCTTCAATATATTCCTTATCTACCGTACGTTTTGAATATATATTAGTATTTTCGCTTTCAACCTTTAACTCATCCTTATTATGGATAACTTCATTTAAGAGCTGCATATACATTTCAAAACCAACTGAATCGATAAAGCCTGATTGTTCACTACCTAAAATATCACCAGCACCTCTAATCGATAAATCTCTTAAAGCAATCTTATAGCCACTTCCTAATTCCGTAAATTCTTCAAGCACTTTTAATCTCTTATATGCTTCATCATTTAAGTCTTTATTTGCTTCATGCATTAAATATGCATAAGCAATCTTATCACTTCTACCAACCCTACCTCTAATTTGATAAAGTTGAGATAGACCTAGTTTATCTGCATCATGAATAATTAAAGTATTAGTGTTTGGAATATCAATTCCCGTTTCAATAATTGTTGTTGAAACTAAGACATCATACTCATGATCTATAAAATCACTAATTGTATCTTCTAACTTATTTTTAGTCATCTTACCGTGCGCATAAGTAATTCTCGCTTCTGGAACTAAGTCTTTAATCTTTAAAACAATTCGTTCAATATCAACAACTTTGTTATATAAATAAAACACTTGTCCCCCTCGAGCAATCTCTCTTCTAATTGCCTCTTTTACTAAAGCATCTTCCCTTGGTATAACATAAGTCTGAACTGGATATCTGTTTCTTGGTGGCGTTTCAATTGTTGTTAGATCTTTTAATCCCATCATTGTCATTTGTAACGTTCTAGGAATTGGTGTTGCACTAAGGGTTAAGCTATCAACATTTACTTTTATTTCTTTAATACGTTCTTTATGCATAACTCCAAATCTTTGTTCCTCATCGACTACCATTAAACCTAAATCACTAAATTTAACATCCTCTGATAATAAGCGATGAGTCCCAACAACAACATCAACTAATCCTTTACCTAGTTTATCAATTGTTTCTTTTTGCTTTTTAGCACTAACAAATCTACTCATTAAAGAAACTACTGCCCCAAACTTCTCAAACCTTGATTTAAAGGTTAAATAATGCTGTCTAGCAAGCACTGTAGTTGGAACTAGGTATAATACTTGTTTCCCTGATAAAACAGCCTTAAAAGCTGCTCTAAGAGCAACTTCGGTCTTACCAAACCCAACATCACCGATAATTAACAAGTCCATTGGTTTAGGTCTTTGCATCAACTCTTTAACTTTCTTAATACTTGTTTCTTGGTCTTTCGTTAATTCATATTTAAAATCATTTTCAAACTCAATTTGAAGATTATCATCAGCATTAAACTCATAACCAATTGTTTCTTCTCTAAGCGCATAAAGTTTAATTAATCTATCACTTAATTCTTTAATTTTCTTTCTTACTTCACGTTTGGTAGCATCCCATTGCTTGCTACCCATTTTTGATAATTTAGGAATTACTCCCTCTTCACTACTATATTTTAAGACTAAATCAATTTGGTCAATTGGTACGTATAATGACTCATCATCCTTATACATAATATACAAATAGTCTTTAGTTCCACCACTTAAATCCATGGTTTTTAAGCCCATATATTTACCAATACCAAAGTCATAATGAACAACATAATCACCAACATTTAACTCATCAACATTACTAATTTTAGTTGCTTGATTTAAAACACTACGATACTTAGCTTTTCTGTTTGATTTAAAATTAAATATACTCTCTTCATTGATGAAAATAACTTTTTCGCGATTTAAAATAAATGAACCAACAATTTGTTCAGTAGTTAAAGAATAATCATTAAAATCTTTTGACGCAAAATATTCAAGTAGTTTTTTCTTATAAAAATCATTGTTGATTGAAATAATGATTTCATAATTCTTGTAGCTGTTGATAAGGTCATAGTAAAAAAGTGGTAAGTTTTCAAAATATTCAGTAGTTTTTAATACTCCTATATCAAATCCTACTTCACTAATTTTGCCGTTAGTAATAAAAATATCACTTCTAGCAAACATATTTAAGTAGTTTTGATAAAAAGGAATAGATGAAAAACTTTTACCATCTAATGTTCTTTCGAAAGTTTGTAAATCATCAATTTTTTGTTTTTCATTAATCTCACTTTTATGTTTATCAATAATAATTATTTGTTTATTAGAAACAAAATCAATAACCGACGTTTCTTCTTCATTAAAGAATGGAATATAAATATTAAGTGTTTGTAAGTTTTTTCTTAAAGCTATTTTTTCCATATCTTCATCAAATCTTTGTAATTCTTTTTTTGATAACTTAAAATTACTAAAGTGTTTATCAATTCTCTTTATTGCCTCATCCATCATTTTTGTTGTATAGAAAAGTTCGTAAAGCGGACTAACTTCTATTTTTTCAACTTGAGCAATAGATTTCTGAGTTTCAGGATCAAAAACTTTAATACTTTCTAAATAGTTATCAAAAAAATCCAGTCTAAAAGGACCTTCATTGTCTCTTGGATAAATATCAACAATTCCACCTCTAATGGAAAATGTTCCTGGCATATCTACAATATAACTAAAAGAATAGCCACTACTAATTAAGAAATCCCTAATCCCATTATAATCATACTCTTTATTTTTTTCTAAGACTAAATTACTATTCAAATAGTCTATAGGCTTTAACTGACGCATTAAAATACCATCTAGAGTTGTTACAACAATACTTTTTTTATTTCTTAATAATCTTCTAATTGTAAATAATCTTTCACTTTGAAATTCAGGACTACCTAATGACATTACTTGAGTTAATGTTTGATCAATTGGATAAAATAAAATATCTTCCTCATCCATAATTAAATTAAGACTATCATAATATTTTTGAGCTTCATATAAATTAGGAAGTACGACAAAAATTGTTTCATCTTTTTGATAAAACAGATCTTTAATTAAATATATATTATAACTATCTACTGAATTATAATAATATTTTTCATTATTTAATAAAATATTTTTAAACTCTTTATTCAATATTTTCATCTTTCACCTCAAGTAAAGAAAAGGGCTAAAAAGCCCTTAGTTATTTGTGTTATATTTAGTCATTACATCTTTAAAATATTGTTCACTTATAAAATCATCAACAACATTCATAGCATCAATAACTACAGGTTTAATTGTTTCTAGTTCTTGTTTACTAAATTTACCTAAAACATAATGATCTAGTGGCATTGATTTATCTAATCCAATTCCAAATCTTATTCTTTTAAAATCTTTCGTATTTAGATGTTTAATAATATCTTTAACGCCATTATGACCACCATGGCCATTAGTTTCTCTTACTCTTAACTTACCAAGTTCTAAGTCAATGTCATCGTATATTACTAATATATCATCTACTTCTATTTTATAATATGACATGATTTTACTAAGAGCATTACCACTTAGGTTAACATATGTTGTTGGTTTTGAAAATATTACTTTTTCACCATTTATTCTTTTCTCAGCAATAAATGATTCTAGTTTACTATCAAATTTAAAATCAATATTTAATTTTTGAGCAATTTCATCTAAAACGATAAAACCAACATTGTGTCTAGTTAAATGATATTTTTCACCGACATTACCTAAACCTATAATTAATTTCATTTAATCACTTCTTTATTCTTTTTCTAATACTTCTAATGTTTCAATTTCAGCAAATAATTGACTGATTGGTAAATCTTCAATAATATGTAAGATTGATTTTCCTAGTAAAGAACCAATACTTACTTGAGATATTTTCTTAGATTTGATTGCATCTTCTCTAAGTTTAATAGTATCCGTTACAATTACATCTTTAATTGGTGAGTTTTCAATATTTTTAATTGCGTTACCTGAAAAAATAGCATGAGTTGCTGCAGCATAAACTTCTGTCGCACCTTTTTCAATTAATGCACTTGCTCCAGCACAAAGTGTTCCAGCAGTGTCAATTATATCATCAATTAAAATAGCAACCTTACCTTCAACTTCCCCAATAATGCTCATAACTTCAGCTTTATTTGGTTCTGGTCTTCGCTTATCAATGATAGCAAGTGGTGCATCTAATAATTTAGCAAATTGTCTAGCTCTGGTTGCTCCACCATGGTCAGGTGAAACTACAACTACGTTTTCTAATTTTTTACGTTTTAAGAAATAGTTTGCAAGTAGTGGTGCTGCTGGGAAATTATCAATTGGGATATTGAAAAAACCTTGGATTTGGGCAGCATGTAAATCGATTGATAAGATTCTATCGATTTTTGCTACTTGTAATAAGTCTGCTACTAATTTTGCCGTAATTGGTTGTCTTGATTTAGCTTTTCTATCTTGTCTTGAATAACCATAATAAGGCATAATAACTGTTAAACTTTTTGCAGATGCACGTTTAACCGCATCAGCAAATATTAATAACTCCATTAAATGTTCATTTGTTGGATTACTTGTTGATTGAATTACGAAAACATCAAAACCACGTACACTTTCGCTAATGTTTAATCCAATCTCACCATCTGAAAATCTGATTAACTCAATTTCACTTAGCTTAAATCCTGCTTCTCTAGCAATAATTTTAGCTAGTTCAGGGTTTGAATTTAATGCAAATACCTTTGTTTTCTTGATCAATAAAAGTTCTTTCATTTTAAATAAAACTCCTTTATATACTATTTACTTTAATTATACAATAAAAAAATGATTTTAAAATAAATAATTGCCTAAAGCGTTTTAGTAAAAAAAATACTAGAAAACTAGTATCTATTTTTAAAGTATTCTTTGACTCCTTCAAGTGACTTAATTAACACTTCATCCTCACTGAGATTTAAATCCTTAAGCGCTGAATCAATCATTTCATCATGGAATCTATCATGAATTACTAACGCTTCTTTTGCAAGATCAGTTAATTTTAGATTTACAACCCTCTTATCCTCAACGCCTCTAGTTCTTAGTACATAACCTTTTTTGACTAGCGTATGAATAGAAGTAGTTAGAGTTCCAACTGTTACTCTTAGTCTATTTGCTACATTCGTCATTGTTGGAATGTCAGATAATTTGATTGCCTCCAAAACATGAATTTCTGTCATTGATAGAGTAACACCTCTATCTCTTAATTCTTTTTCCTCAATTGATAAAATGTGGTTGAATACTTCAACCAACAACTCATTAATTAAATCCTTTGTTTTTGCCATGTTATACTCCTTAATTATTATTAATTATTATTACTCCCATTGTTCCAGGTCCGGCATGAGCTCCAACAACTGGAGTTAGTGGAACAACTTCAACTTTAATATTGTTTTGTTCTTTAAGTCTACTTGCAAATTCTATTGCTTCCTCTTTATTACTTGTATAAGCAATATATACTGATACATCTTTATCTTTTATTTTTTCAGTTAAGATTTTAAATAGTCTTTCTCTTGCTTTAGAGGTGGTTCTGATTTTTTCAAATGGAACTAAACTTCCCTCTTCATTAACTACTAAAAGTGGTTTAATTTTTAACATTGTTCCAAGGAAACCACTTGTTGCAGATAGTCTTCCATTTTTAACTAAATATTTTAGAGTATCTACTAAAACATAGATTTTTAAATTATCTCTTAGTTCATTTAGTTTATTATAAATATCCTCTGCATCTATTCCTTTATTAATTAATTCAATAGCCTTTTCAACTAAGAACACTTCACCTTGTGAAACAGACTTTGAATCAACTACATAAACATTGATATCGTCAACTAATTCTTTAGCTAATATTGCACCTTGAAATGTACCTGATAACTTGGAAGATACTGTAATAACAATAATATCTGTTACTCCTGTTTCTTTTAATTCATTATAAACTTCAGAAATTCTACCAGTTGATGTTTGTGATGTTCTTATATCGATATTTGGATTTGCAATAACTAATTTATAAAAATCTTCTGCTTTAATATCAACATAATCTTCATATTCTTTACCATCAAGTAATAACGTTGACCTAATTACTTTAACTGGGAAATCAATATTTAAATAATCGATCCCCGAATTTCCACATACTACTATTCCTATTTTTTGTTTCATTTTATCTATTTTCCTCATTTTTCTCTCATATTCAAAAATAAAAAACCCTTTTATTTATGAATTAGTAATATCATAACATACAAAGGTTTTAATTTCAAAGTATTTTTTATTTAATAAGATAATTTCCCAAAATATCAATCATTTCTTTAGAAGTTCCTGCTTTAGAAAGTTCTTTTCTAATCTCGCTAGCATTAGGAAGACCCTTTAAATACCATGGTGCATGACCTCTCATCTCTAAGGTTGCAAGTTTTTCACCCTTAAACTTTTTTAGTTCACTTAAATGATTAACAATTAAATCATATAGTTCAGTGTTTGTTGGACGCTCTGGTACTTGCTTATTATTTAAATAAGCATCAATTTCCCTAAAAATCCAAGGATTTCCTAGTGCTGCTCTCCCTATCATTACTGCATCACAATTAGTATACTCTAACATTTTAATTGCAGACTTTCCGTCAATAATATTACCATTACCAATAACAGGTATATTAACAGCTTCTTTTACAGCCTTAATAACGTCTAAATCTGGTTCTCCAGAATATCCTTGTGCTCTTGTTCTAGCATGAACTGTAATTAATGATGCACCTGCTTCTTCAATTTTTTTAGCAACTAAAACTGCATTAACACTATTGCTATCCCAACCACTTCTAATCTTAACTGTTACAGGTTTACTTACACTACCTACAATTGCTTTTACAATTTCATATATTTTATCTGGATCTTTCATTAATGCGGAGCCTGCTTGATTTTTAATTGCAACTTTAGGAACAGGACAACCCATATTAATATCAATTGCATCACAGTTACTATTTTTATCAATATATTTTGCAGCCTTGACCATTGTTTCTAAGTCTGAACCAAAAATTTGCTGAATCATCGGCTTTTCAACATCTTCCATATATAGCATTTTTTTAGTTTTATCATTATTATGAAGTAATCCCTTATCTGAGACCATTTCAGCAAAAACTAAACCAGCTCCATATTTTCTAGCAAGAATTCTAAAAGGACTATTTGATACTCCTGCCATTGGGGCAAGAACTACTTTATTTTCTATCTTTATATCTCTAATTTTAAAAGACATTTTATCACCGCATTAATTGTATCACAATTATATTAATATGTTAAAATATATATTGTAGGTTTAAAATATTATATTATAATTAAGAAATATTTTAAATAAATAAGGAAAGGAGATATATTTAAATTTAGTATTTAAATATAGAACATTTTATGAAAAATTATGCATTAATTGCAACAGCATATGATAATATGGCAAGAATATATATAGGTAATACCACAAATCTTGTTGAAGAAGCTAGACAAATTCATAAAACATTACCAACAGCAACAGCAGCTTTTGGTAGATTTTTAACAGTTTCCGGACTAATGGGTCTAATGTATAAAGATGATGAAAAATTAACACTACAAATTAAAGGTGATGGTCCAATTGGAACAATGCTCGTTGAATCAAATGGGCTTGGTGTAGTAAGAGGCGACATCATTAATCCTAATGTTTATATCAGAGCAAAAAAAGAAGGTAAGTTAGATGTTGGTGCTGCCGTTGGAAATGGTTTTCTTCATATCACAAAAGATTTAAATATGAAAAATCCTTTTACTTCTTCAACTGAATTAGTATCAGGAGAAATTGCTGAAGATTTTGCTAATTATTTTGTTGTCAGTGAACAAACACCATCAGCTGTCTCACTTGGTGTGTTAGTAAATGTTGATCAGTCAGTTTTAAGTGCTGGGGGATTTATTGTTCAAGTGTTACCTGGAGCAAGCGATGAAGTTATTACTAAACTAGAAAATAGTATTAATGGTGCTGGGCCAATTAGTAGATGGTTAAATGATGGTAGAACAATTGAAGATATGCTTGAATTTATTTCTAATGGAACACAAAAGGTGTTAGCAACAAAAGAATTAAAATACGAATGTAATTGTTCAAAAGATCGCTTTGCTAAATCATTATCTGCATTAGATAATCAAACAATGGATGAATTAATTGAAGACGATGGAATTGAAGTTGAATGTCATTTTTGTAAAACAAAATATAATTTTACTAAAGATGAACTAATTAAAATTAAAGACAACCAATAAAAACAAAAACTATATTAGAAATCCTAATATAGTTTTATTTTTTAATTATTTATTTTCAATAATCCAGTGATCTGTACCAAATACTTCTTCTAATGAAGTAAACTCTTTAATATCTTCTAAAACATCTGATACATTAATATATCCATAATTTTTACTAAAATTATATTCAGTATTTCTTGATATACCAAATAGTGTACCTGCTTTTAATGTTACTAACTCATTTTGTGCTGCCACTTCTTGTAATCCACCAACTCTAACTAAGTTTTTAACGCTTGAGTTATAAATACCAGTTTGACCAATTAAATTACCAACATTTAGGCTCATTTTATATGTGTATTTTAATTCTTTAATTACTTCTTCATCGTTTTCATTTTTTTCTTTAACTTGATTATCTAATGTATAAGCACCAACTTTAATATTACCACTATGAATCATATCTTTTGGTTCAACACTCATTGATTGTCCAAATAAACCACCAATGTTTACTTCTAAATTAATATCTTTAGGATTCTTTTTGTTTTCGTCACTTAAATTACTTTCTGATGCAATAACATAGTCTAGTTTATCTACATTAATATTTGTTTTTGAGATAACATTATTGATTAATACTTCTGATGCATCACCAATAATCCCACCAATATATAATGCATTTTTTCCACCACGTAAACCAGCTTCAGCTTTTTGTTCAACACTAACATCAATATTAGCTTCTACTTTTACTCTTTGAATAGAACTTACGTTTGATTTAATTTCGCCAACTAAACCACCAACTCTTGTTGTCCCAATTCTTTCATGAGTAATATCAATATTACTATCTATAATATTAACATCATTAATTTTAGCTGTTGTAACACCACCAAGTAATCCAACTTTAACATAATTTGATTCACTATTGATAGCTAGTCTAATTGAACTATTTTTAATAGTTATATTGCTAATTTTTGTTGAATTTGATTGTGCTTGTCCAAATAAAATACCTACATATCTTGAACCTGTTACTTTACTTACTGGTTTGATTGTTAAAGTATCAATTATTAAATCTTTAACAACAGCACCTGATGAAAGTTGTCCAAATAAACCAATACTTGTATTTGTTGAATCAATTTTGTAATTACTAATTGTTTTATTATTGCCATCAAAAACACCACTAAATGTTCTTATTAAATTTTGTTTAACATCAGCTTCTCTACCTGTAAAATCTAAGTCTGCACCAAGGGTATAATGACCGTTAGGATTTTGACTAATTGCAAAAAACTCATCTACTGTTTGAATTGTTTTTTCAACTGGTTCATTTGCTTTAAATGATTTAGTCCCAATTGTTAAAATTTTTTCACCAATTGTCGCTTTTACAAATACTGTATAATTTTTACCTACAGTTAAATTCTTAAACTCAATATTATCTTTATCTTCTTCTTCTAATTCTTTAATAGTAAATGTTAATTCTTCTTTAACAGTACTTGATCCGTCTTCTTTAATTTGAATATAAATTCTTGATGTTACTTCTCGATCTGGATCTTCAAGTTTTAAATCAAATTTGATTGATGTCCCAAGATTTTCAAAATTATTAAATTTCGCTTTAGCGTATGTTTTATCTTTATTACATCCCACTAAAGTAACAGCTAACAATAACGTTATAATTAAAGCACCTATTTTTTTCATAATCCACCTCTTTGTAGTTTAATAGTTAATTTTATTCTATTTAAAACTTCATCTTTTCCAAGTAATTCTAACGTCATTGGTAAACTTGGCCCGTGCATATCTCCTGTTGTTGCAATTCTTAAACTCATGAAAAGTGGTTTACCCTTAGTATTTGTAATTTTACCAGTTTCTTTAATTGCATCATTTATTGCATCATGAGTAAAATCATTTAAATCACTTAATAGTTTCTCAAATGTCAATAACATTTCTTCGCTATTAAATTCTTTTAATACGTTTAACTCTTCTTCATTTAAACTAAATTCATGATGGAAGAAGTTATTATATAATTCAACAATTTCCCCGACATAACTCATTCTATCTTTAAATAATTTAACTAAGTTTAATAACCAGTTATCATCTTTAATTTGAATATTTGCTTTATCAAAGAAAACTTTAGCTTTATCTTTTAAAATATTGTCATCTAACATTTTTATATATCTACTATTGATATAACCAAGTTTTACTTTATCAAACATAGCTGGTGATTTTGATAATTTACTTGGATCAAATAATTTAATTATTTCATCCTTTGATAAGATTTCTTCTTCACCACCTGGTGACCATCCTAATAACGAAATGAAGTTAAACATTGCCTCCGGAAGATATCCTGCTTCTTCATATTCTTGGATGAACTGAATAACATTTTTATCTCGCTTAGATAGTTTTTTTCGCTCTTCATTAACAATAATTGTCATATGACCAAATCTTGGAATATCCCAGCCAAAAGCTTCATATACCATCATTTGTTTTGGTGTATTTGTAATATGTTCTTCACCTCTTAAAACATCTGTAATTTCCATTAAGTGATCATCTATTACAACAGCAAAGTTATATGTTGGAATTCCGTTATCTTTCATTAAAATCCAGTCTTCAACTTCTTTACTTTCAAATCTAAGTGTTCCTCTAACTATATCATCAAATTCATAAGTCTTATTTTCTGGAACTCTAAAACGGATAGCAAACTTATCACTATCCTCACGGTACTCTTTATATGCTAAACCTTTTTCTAATAAAATATTTGCATACTTTTGATATAATTCTAATCTTTCTAACTGACGGTATGGACCAAATGGGCCACCCTTATCTGGTGATTCTTGCCATTCTAAACCTAGCCATGTTAAATACTTTAACTGACTTTCTTCTCCGCCTTCAACATTTCTTAAAACATCTGTATCTTCGATTCTAATTACAAAATCTCCATTATAATGTTTTGCATATAAATAAGTAAATAATGCACTTCTTGCGTTCCCAATATGTAGGAAACCAGTTGGACTTGGTGCATATCTTGTTCTAACTTTTTTCAATATTAACACATCCTTAACTCTATCTATTATATTATAATAGATTTGGCTTCAATATACAATCTAAAATAAAAAAATAGAGAACCCAAAGGCTCTCCACTTTAAAATTATCTCTTTGAAAATTGTGGTGCACGACGTGCTTTCTTTAATCCGTATTTCTTACGTTCTTTAGCACGTGGATCTCTAGTTACTAATCCAGCTTTCTTTAATACATCTCTTAAGTCTGGGTTAACTTCTAATAATGCACGAGTAATACCTAAACGGATTGCTCCTGCTTGTCCTGTTAAACCGCCACCGAATACATTAACTGTAATATCATATTTACCATTTGAATTTGTTAATTCAATTGGTTGCATTACGTCTAATCTTGTTGCTGCTGATGGAAGATATTCTGTGAATTCACGTTCATTAACGATGAATTTACCTGTTCCTGTTGTTAAGATAACACGAGCAACTGATTTTTTACGACGACCTGTTCCTAAATATTGTACTTTAGCCATGAATTAAACCTCCAAACTTTCTGGTTTTTGTGCGATATGTGGATGTTCTGATCCTGCATATACGTATAATTTACGGTACATATCTTCACCTAATGATGTTTTAGGTAACATACCTTTTACTGCTTTTTCAACCATACGAGTTGGGAATTTTTCCATAACTTCTTTAGCTGTTTTTTCAGAAAGACCACCATTATAACCACTGTGGCTATAATAGATTTTTTGATCCCATTTTTTTCCTGTTAATTTAATTTTGTCTGCATTTACTACGATTACATAATCTCCGCAATCTACATGTGGAGTATAGATTGGTTTATGTTTACCACGTAATACACTTGCAACTTCAGTTGCTAAACGTCCTAGTGTCTTGCCTTCTGCATCAACTACGAACCATTTACGATCAACTGTTTGATTATTTGCCATATATGTTTTCATTCTTTTTTTTCTCCTTAAGTTCCTTTTTCAAGGGGCTTTTTTTGTGGAATAAATTTTGTACCGTCTAATATATTACTATATATTATCACCTTTGTCAAATGAAAGTATCAAAAAAGTTAATTATCTTGTTAATATCTTTCTTTCTACCAAAAATAATTAAATGGTCCTTAGGTTTTAGGACTGATTCTTTATTTGGTACTAATTTTTCACCATTTCTAATAATTACTAAAATGTTAATATAATACTTACTTCTAGCATTTAATTCAACAATAGGTATTTCCCTAAATTCTTTCTTTAATTCAATTTCATATGCATCAAAACTATCTGTCATTTTGAAGTAGTCAATAACACTATCACTAGTTATTCTATTTGCAATTTTTTCACTAGCTATTTTCAGTGGAAAAATAATATCATCTGCACCAATTAAATGCATTGTATCAACAAATGATTCATCATCTACTCTTACTGTAATTTTATTTATTCCTAAAGCTTTTAATCTAATTACTGTAACAATAGTAGTTGCAATATTCATATCTTCTTCTTGACCAAATGCAACAATCACGTGATCACAGTCTTTAATTCCTGATTCCTTTAAAGCATCTTCATTTGTTGAATCACATACAATAGTATAATCAGTAAATAAACTAGCACGTTCAATTCTATCTTTTCTATAATCTAATGCTAAAACATCAACATTATTTTTAGCAAATGATTCTGTTAAGCTTATTCCAAATCTTCCCATTCCGATAATTCCGATAGTTTTTTTCAACTTTAACACATCCTTTTTTAAATTAAATAATTTATATCAATATAATCAACATTCCTTACATCTACTTGTTGTTTAAATATAAATGAACTAATAAATGTAATAACTCCAAGTCTACCAATAAACATTAAGAAAATAATTATACCTTGTGACAATCTAGTTAAACTGCTAGTTATCCCCAGTGATAACCCAGTATTAGACAGTGCACTACCTGCTTCAAATAAAATACTTGTAAGAGATATATCGTTATTAAATATTGTAATTACTATTACCCCGGTAAGCAAAATTATAAAATTAGCAATTATAATAAAATATGCTTTTTGCTGATATTCTCTAGGAATCTTTCTCTTATAAGCAATCGGATCTTTCCCTTTAATAAAGCCAGTAATTGACTTTAACACTGTATAGAAGGTTGTTACTTTAATCCCTCCAGCCGTTGAAGCAGGTGCTGCTCCAATAAACATTAAACTAATTGTTATAAGAATTGTTGCATTTTTAGCAACCGAATAATCATATGTATAAAATCCTGCTGTTCTTGTTGTTGCTGAATGGAATAGTGCATTTAAAATACTTGCATCCTTTTCAATTAAATAAAAACTAACTGCACCAAACAAGAATAAAATTAAAGTCATTTTTAAGATAATTTTTGAATGGAAACTTAGTTTCCTGAAACTTTTTTTCTCATAAATATCATAAATAACTATCGTCCCAATTCCCCCTGTTAAAATAAGTAAAATAGTTAATATATTAAATAAATAATTATTACTAAACATCATTAAACTATTATTGTCCGAAAATATTGTTATCCCCGCATTATTAAATGATGAGATGGTATGAAATAATGCATTACCAAATGAATCAGCTAAATTATACCCCTGATAATTGAAAAATGCAGTAAATAATATAACACCGATACTTTCAATAATAACGGTAATTCTTACAATTTTTCTAATTGTTTTAACGATACCAACTCTTGTATTTAAATTAGTATTTTCTCTAATTAAATCTCTTTGTTTATAACCAATTTTTGCCCCAAAAATAGTGAAGATAAAAAATGCTAGTGTTGTAATACTCAATCCACCAAGTTGAATTAATAAGCCAATAATTATCTTACCAAAGAGGGTATATGTTTTAGCCACATTAACTGTTGTTAACCCAGTAATTGTTACCGAGGTTGTTGCTGTAAATAAATGATCAAAATAACTTACATCAGTTAGTCCGGTAACTGCAAAGGGTAAAGCCAAAAGTACTGACCCAATAAGTATCAAAATCATAAATGAAAACAGTATATTTAGTTGTGGTGATATCTTATTTTTTATCATATTATTTTACTTATCCTACCTTTTCCTTATTTTACCATAGATGAAAATATCAAGCAAGCAAGCCATATAAAAAGAATTCAGTCATTTAAATAACTGAACTCTAAATGCTTATTATGCAATTCTTTTACGTTTGAAATTACCATGTACATTTTTAACTGGTCTTGAGATAACAAATGCTTTTTGATCAATTTTATTAATAATCTCTAACATTGACTGTAGCTCATAACTTGAAATTACAACCATTATTTTTGTCTTTTCAACATTAGAGTAAGCCCCACTCACCTTTGTAAGGGTAACGCCACGTCCCATCTTGTATAAGACACTTTCAATAATTTCAAGTGGGTTTTCAGTAATAATCTCAACTGATAAATAATGGTATGCTGTATGAACTTTATCAGTTGCAAGAGTTGTTACAATAAGTCTAACCATTGTATATGAAAACACTAAACCTGCTCCAATTTGTACACCACCATGAACTTTACCACCAGTAATTAACGCCCCTGCTGTCGCAATAACAATATTTAAGGTCATTGAGATAAATCCAACTGATTGTCCTTTTTTAAATGACCAGTACTGTGCAACAATATCAAATCCACCTGTTGATGTTCCATACTTTAAGGCACCACCAACACCAACACCAATTAATAAACCACCTAACACTGATGCTAGTAATGCATGTGAAGGATCATTTAACCCTAAATCAACTTTAGGTATAATCCCAATAACAACTGACTGAATAACAACTGATACTAAACTATATATTGTAAATCTCTTTGAAACTCCAAACCAACCAAGAATTAGTATTGGAATGTTTGCAGTAACAATAAACAATGACATAAAGATATCGCCATTAAAATCTGGATTTGATTTTACAATAATATCTCTTACAACCTGAGCTATCCCAGGAATACCACCTGTATACATTGGTACAGCTGATTGTTCTAAAAACCAAGATACACCAAAACCATAAATCATTGTAAAAAAGACAACGGCTAAAAATCTTTTAATTTCTGGAAAAACTTTCTCACTAAAGAAGGGTGAACTAATAAAGTTCTTTATTTTTTTCATGAATCTGATGCAATCTCCTCTATTTTTTTAATAATATCATATCTTTCAAACAATACTTCTGCTTCATTAAACAGTGTTTCACTGTATTGTCCAAATTCTTCTAAACTTTCAAATGATTCATCTTTAATATTTAACATCTTAATAATCTTATCTGCAGTTTCAGGAATAAATGCTTTTAGTCCAACTGCTACAAATCTTATTGTTTCTAATAATGTATATAACACATGATCTAATACTTCAGGTTTATCTGTATCTTTCACTAATTCCCATGGTTTTGATACATCAATATATTTATTTGCTGCTCTAGATAAAATTAATACTTCTTCTAATGCATCAGAAACATGATAAGTTTCCATATGCTTTATCATTCTTGGCAACATTTCTAATGACTTTTCTTTTAAATTTAATTCAAAAGGTTCATCTAACATAACTTTCTTAAATTTACCACCACGATACTTATTAACCATTCCAATTGTTCTATTTACTAAATTACCAATTGTATTTGCTAAATCACTATTGTTTCTTTCAATAATTAATTCATGAGTATAATTACCGTCTTGTCCATATGGTATTTCATGAAGCACATAATATCTAATTACATCTGTTTTAAAATGTTTTAATAACTCATCTGTATAAACTACATTATTAGTTGATTTACTCATCTTAGATTTATCAAACAATAACCAAGGATGACCAAATACAGTTTTTGGTAATTCAATATTTAATGCCATTAATAAGATTGGCCAGTAAATAGTATGGAATCTTAAAATATCTTTACCAATTAAGTGAATATCAGCTGGCCAGAATTCATCCATCATAACACTACTATTTAATCCATTAAAACCTAGACCAGTTAAGTAATTACTTAAAGCATCGATCCAAACATAAGTAACATGATTTTTATCGAAATTAAATGGAATTCCCCATTTAAATGATGTCCTTGAAATTGAAAGGTCTGGTAACTTATCTTTTAAGAAATTATTTAACATTTCATTTTTTCTAGATTCTGGCATAATAAATGAATCATTATTTTTAATATGTTCGATAAGTCTATCTTGATATTTTGATAGTCTCAAGAAATATACATCTTCAACTGTCCAAACCGGCGTATCTCCGCTAGGTCCCTTGCCGTCTACGATATCATTTTCAGAAATATATGATTCATCAGCAACCGAATACCATCCTTCATATTTACCTAAATAAATATCATCTTGGGCTAGTAATCTATCTATGATATTTTGAACTGCATTAACATGATTACTATCTGTAGTTCTTACAAATTTGTCATAGCTAATATTCATTGTATTATATATTCTTTTAATTTCATTAGTTATTTGATCAACATATACTTGTGGGGTAATTTCATTATCAATTGCTTTTTGTTCTATTTTTTGACCATGTTCGTCTGTTCCTGTTTGAAAGTAGACATTATAACCTTCAAGTCTTCTAAATCTTGCAATACTATCAGCAAGTATTGCTTCATAAACATTCCCTAGATGAGGAATTGCTGAACTATATGCAATTGCAGTTGAAATATAAAAATTTTTCTTCATTATAAACACTCCTTTTTTTATAAAAAAAACGCCCTCAAAAAAATATTAAGGACGAAAATATTCCGTGGTACCACCTTAGTTCTAGTTTCCTAGCACTCAACACTTTTAACGCAAGCTTACGTTTAGCCTACATATCGACTAAATTGCTCCAAAGCCATAGTTACTAGCCATTTTATTTACTCACACCAATCGTAAACTCTCTTTGAAAATTAATCTAATAACACTCTTCTTCAACGCATATTCAATTTTACATATTTATTATAACATTAAAATATTTAATTGCAACTACCTTATTTATTAGTCTTAATCTTATCATAAACTTCCCTCTTTGAGATACCAAGTTCCTTAGCAATAAGCTTCATATTGGTCATATCATCAAGTCCTAGTTTTTGATATTTAACAAATAAATCAATAACTGATAAATTACTTTCTTCCTGAATAAATCCCTCTACTAATATTACATATTCACCCTTATTTATAAACTCTATTTTAATTGCTTCTTTTAATGTTGTTCTTATAAAAGTTTCATATATTTTAGTTAACTCTCTAGCAATTACTACTCTTCTATCACCTAGTATTTCAAATAAATAATTGATTGTTTTATCAATTCTAAATGGTGATTCATAAAAAATTAGAGTTGCATCTACTGTTAAATATTTATTTAGGAATAAAGTAATTTCACTTTCTTTTCTTGGTAAGAAACCTAAAAATAAATTAGGCTGCATTTTTAATCCTGATGAAACAAGTGCTGTCATACTTGCTGTAGCACCTGGTATGCTAGATACATTAAAGCCCTTTTCAATTACTTTATTGGCAATTTCAAATCCTGGATCACTAATACCTGGAGTTCCTGCATCACTTATTAAAGCAACATCAAATCCATTTTCCAAATACCAAAGAACATCATTTTCTTTTTCTAGTTTATTATGCTCATGATATGATTTCATCTTTGTTTTTATATTATAATGTGATAAAAGACGCATTGATGTTCTAGTATCTTCGGCAAAGATAACTTCTACATTACTAAGTACTTCAACTGCTCTATAAGTAATATCTTTTAAATTACCAATTGGTGTTGAAACTAGGTATAGAGTTTTTTTATCATTTCTAAAACTTTCTTGCATCAAAAATCACCTATGATTTCTTTCATTTCTTCTGTAAATTCATGTTTTTCTTTATATATAATTAAAGGGTTTAGGACATCTAGTCCTAAGTTGCCATTTTTAATGCCTTTAATTAAAACGTGATTTGCCCTACTCTCTAAATATGGATGAACAAATCTTATGGTCTTTAAAACTATATTGTATTTATTAAATAAATAAATAATTTCTTCTAATCGATCTGGTCGATGTACTAAATAAAAGGTTCCGCGATACTTAAGTAATCTACTTACATTACTTACTAAATCTTCTAGTGTAAGACTTACTTCATGTCTTGCTATTAAATCTTCTAAATTTTCACTTAATCTTTGATTGTTATTAACTTTAAAAAATGGTGGATTTGAAACAATCATGTCAAATAATATCTTATTATTAAATTCTTTTAAATCCTTATTATATACTTTTAATCTCTCACTTAAATCATTTAGCATAATGTTTTCTTTTGCTTGAATAAATCTTTTTTCTTGAATTTCAACACCAAAGATATTAGCATTTGTTTTAAATGCTAAGTCAAGCATTAAAACTCCTGATCCTGTTCCGATATCCAAAATATTTTTACACACTTTAGGAACTTTAATAAAATTTGCAAGAAGGATTGTATCCGTATTAAAAGCTTGTTCTTTTGTTTGATTTAATTTAAAGTTTTTTGTAAGTACTTGAAAAGTCATACTATTTAATTAACTCTCTATAATCTACCCATTCAGGGATAATATCATTTTCAAAATACTTGATTTTAACTTTACTACTAATAAAATTAATATCAATAACTCTTCCTTCACCTTTTTCAGATTTAACTTTTTGATTTAAGTCTGGCATCTCATTTTTCAAGATTCCATATACTTCATCCTCAAACTTTAAGCAACAAAGAAGTTTTCCACAAACACCTGAAATATTTTTAGGATTTAATGATAATTCTTGGTTTTTTGCCATTTTAATTGTTACAGCATCAAACTCGCCAATAAATGACTGACAACAAAGTACTAAACCACATGGGCCAATACCACCTACTATTTTAGCAACATCTCTTGGTCCTATTTGTCTAAGTTCAATTCTAGTTTGATATAATCCTGATAAGTCTTTTACTAAGTCTCTAAAATCTACTCTCTCTTCTGCTTTAAAATAGATTGTTAGTTTTGCTCTATCTAGAGTATATTCAGCATTTAAAACAAACATATCTAAATCATATTTGTTTATTAATTTTCTTACTTCATCTATTACTAATATTTCGTCAGCTTGATTTTTAGCTTCATGCTCCAAATCTTTCTTTGTAGCAAGTCTAACAACTGGTTTTAAGTTATCTAATACTTCTAGTTCATCTTCACCCTTAATCGAACTAACTAAGCCTATTTCTAGACCTACAGTAGTTTCTAAAATAACTTTATCTCCTTCATTTAATTTTAAATGTTCTGGAATCTTAAAATAATATTTCTTTCCAGCTTCTTTAAACTGAATTAAAGCAATATCCATAAATACACCTACTTCTTTAAGTTAACCATTAATAAATCTAGTGATAGACTGATATTAATATTGGCACTTTGTTTTCTTATTTCATCTTTAATATACTTTGTTTTTTTAATTACTTTGCCTAAGGTTAAACTCTTACCTACTTTATAATTAAAATAACTTTCTTCTTTTATCAAATATTTTAATAAATCTAAGTAATTGCTTAGCAATAAATCTAAAAATGTTACATAAATATTTTTATTAATAAGTACGTTACTTAGTAATTCATTTACCCTTATTAATGGTTGATATTTTTTATTATCGATATTTTCCATATGTTCTTTAATATAGTTAATAATTTCTATAATATTGGGGTCATCTAAATAATTTTTTGCTAAATTAAGATCACTAGTCAAGAATGAAATATTTCTAGCAGTAAAATCATCTACTTCATCATTTATTAATGTTTCGTATATATCATTTAGAATACTAGCATTAACTCTTACTACTTGGCTTCTTGATGTAATGGTTGGTAATACACTTTGTAAATTATTAGTAAGTAGTATTCCATATACATTACTATTTTCAGGCTCTTCCATAAACTTAAGTAAACTATTAGCTGCCTGAATACTAATTACATCAACATCCTCTATTATATAGATTCTTGGGGCATTAACTAACGATGTTTTAGAAAATGTTTTTTGTAGTTCTAGTATTTGATCTTTCTTAATACTTAAACCATCTGGTTTAATAAAAGATACTTGACTATGTTTCAAATCACGAATTATATTTAATAAATCTTCTCTCTTATCAAAGTCAGATAAAATAAGACTTGCTATTTCAAACGCTAAATCTCTCTTATTTACATCAATACTTCCGGTAATTAAATAAAGGTGGGTTAGACGATTCTTTTCTTTAGCTTTAATAAAAAAATCTAAGTTACTCATATTTTACTCATAATACTATCTAACATAATTTTTGCAATATTATCAATTGACTGATCTCCATCAATTGTCATAATACGGTCATCAAATTTTTTAGCTACTTCTAAGTAACCACTTCTTACCTTTTGATGGAATGTTAGTTTTTCTTGATCTAAGCGATCAATCTTGTCTCTTCCTTTAATTCTTTTTAATCCGATTTCCGGATCTAAATCAATGTAAAACGTTAAATTAGGTAAATGGTCTAACGCATACTTATTAATATTTAAAATAAAATCTAACCCAAGTTCTCTTGCAAATGCTTGATAAGCTAAAGAGCTATCAAGATATCTATCACATAAAACAATTGTTTTATTTTTAAGTGCTGGAAGAATTACTTCGTCTAAGTGTTGTGCCCTAGAAGCAGCGTATAATAATGCTTCTGTGTATGGATTAACATTTGTATATTTGGGATCTAAAACAAGCTGTCTTATACTCTCAGCAAACAAAGAGCCACTTCCTCCTGGTTCTCTTGTTAAAATAACGTTATAGCCCTTGCTTTCTAATTCCTTTTTTACAAGTGCAATCAACGTTGTTTTTCCTGTTCCTTCTCCACCTTCAAATGTAATAAACATTTTAATTCCTCCTAATTTTAATAGATTACTTTTTTAAAATATAATCCTTTTGCTTCTGCAGTTTTTCCTGCAAGCATTCTATTTTTTGTTTCAAAAATTTCATCAATTACTTCAATACTCATTTTATCAGTTGCTACGGCAATAATTGTTCCCATAATTGATCTAACCATATATCTTAAGAAACTAATTCCAACAAATTTGAAATAATAATAATCCTTAGTCTCTTTTACACTAATTTCAGTAATAGTTCTAATTGGCTCTTTATCTTTACTTATTTTACTAAATCCGGTAAAGTCTTTTGTTCCAATAAACTTTAAACTTGCTTCAATCGCTAATTCAATATTAAAATTTTCAATATAAACCTCATATCTTTGATTAAAGATATCAGATTCCTTTTTCGCAATCTTATACTCATATACTCTAAACTTTGCATTATGTCTCGCGTGAAATCTATTATCAACTTGTTTAATTTTATTAATTCTAATATCACTTGGAAGTCTAAAATTTATTCCTTTAATCCATTTATCTATCTCAATTTCAAATGGTAAGTCTAGATGGAATGTCTGATCTAAGGCATGAACACCTTTATCAGTTCTACCTGCTGAATGAATTGTATAGCTATTAGCAGTCATTCCTTTTAATGCTCGCTCAATTTCTCCTTGAATTGATTTAGAGTTTTCTTGTCTTTGAAAACCTGAATAATCAGTTCCATCATAGCTTACATGAAATAAATATCTATAATATTCCATTATAGTTTAATCCTAATAAAGATAATTGCAGTAATAACTAAAATACTAAACGTTAATGTTAATATATCTTTTATGCTAATTTTATACTCATCAATTCTTGTTCTTCTTTGACCAATTACATAACCTCTTGCTTCCATAGCATCACTTAATTCTTCTGATCTTGTAATTGAGATTAAAAAGATTGGAATAAGTAAGGCAATCATTTGATTAATTTTGTCTTTTAGCTTGCTTTCATTAAAATCAAGTCCTCTTGATGCTTGTGCTTTCATAATTTTATCTGTTTCAAATAAAAGGGTTGGAATATATCTTAAGATTAAAGATAACATCATAGCGAACACATCAACCGGTACTTTAATTATCTTAAGTGGTTTTAATATCGATTCAAATCCAAAATTTAGATCTGTTGTCATTGTTGTAAATGTTAAAAGAGATGTTAATAAAACAGTAATCATAATTCTGACAAATAAGAATAAACCTCTTATTATTCCTTCATCCGTTGGGGCAAATTGATATTTATAAATAGTCCCATAAGGAAGTAAGTATTGTAGATAGAATACTAAAAATACTATAACGAAAAATAATATCGTTCTAAATGGTAAACCTCTTTTAAATACATTGTAAAGCACTAATAAAACTAAGATTGCACCAATACTTGAAAATGATAAGTATAGAGTTTCATTTAAGATTGGATTACCTTCTTTAATTGTAAAAAGCTGAATTACAAAGGTAAATGTTAATAAAAATATTAAAGGTTTTAACCCTCTTATTACTTTTTTAAAAGGAATTTTTGCTACTAAGTTTAATATAAAACTAATAACAAGAAGTGATCCTAACATAATTAAACTACTTAAGTTAGAGTTAATTGGAATTAAAAATAATGAGACTAACATTAATACTAGACTAATTATTTTTATTCTTGGATCTAGTCTATGTAAAATAGAGTTAGTTGGTATATACTGACCAATACTTATTTTATTATTCATAACTTAACCTCCTCTAAATAAGAAGTTAATTCTTCTAGTGTATATAGCTCTTTATACTCAATATTTAATTTTTCGCTTAAATATTTCATCATTTTAAGTGGTGTCGGTAAATCTAGGTTAAATGAATCAAAATCTTTATGATTAAATAAGTCTTCTTTACAACCATCAAAAACAATTTTTCCTTCTTTAAGAACAATAATTCTTTTTGCATATTTACTTACAATATCCATATCATGGCTAATTAAAACTATTGTCTTGTTTTCATTTTCATGTATGTTATTAAATATTTCCATCATTTCATCACGACCTCTTGGGTCCAGACCTCTTGTTGGTTCATCTAAAACTAAAATGCTAGGATCCATAGCAAGAATTCCTGCAACAGCAACTCTTCTCATTTGTCCACCACTTATTCTAAATGGTGATTTATCATACATTGATTCATCCAGTCCTACTTGCTTAGCTGCCTTTTTTGCATTTTCTAGCGCATGTTCTTTAGTCTCTTTAAAGTTTTTAGGCCCAAATGAAATATCTTCAATTATTGTATTTTCAAATAACTGATATTCTGGAAACTGAAAAACAAGTCCAACTTTTCTTCTTAAATGATTTACTCTTTCACGCTTTTTAGGTGGTAAATCTTGACCAAATACTGTAACAATACCACTAGTTGGATACATTAAAGCATTCATATGTTGAACTAGTGTTGATTTACCAGCACCCGTATGACCTAGAATTGCAATAAATTCTCCTTCTTTTTCGATATTTAAGTTAATATTTGAAATGGCATTATCACTTCTACCAATACTTAAGTACTCATGACTTACATTTTTAAATTGTATTCCCATAATGCCTCCAATATATTCTTATCAACCTTTTCATCTTTTGCAAGTTCATTATAAACGCTTAATGAAAAAGGAATTTCTAAGTTTGATGATTTTAATATTTCTTCTTCTTTAAATACTTCTTTTGGTGAGCCTTCAAGAACTAAATTCCCGTCTTTAAATACAAAAATATAGTCACTTAAATTAGCCAGTGATAAATCATGGGTAATTGTAATTACTGTTTTTTCTTTTTCTTTATTTACTTTTTTAATTAAATCGATAATTTCGTTAGTTCCTTTTGGATCTAACATTGAAGTTGCTTCATCTAAAATAATAATATCGTGTTGCATTGCAAGTGCTCCTGCAATAGCAACTCTCTGCTTTTGTCCACCTGATAAGTTATGTGGTTCTTTATCTAAGTAATCTTCCATTCCAACAAATCTAGCATACTCTAAGACTAGTTTATTAATTTCCTTTGATGAAAGTTGTTGATTTTCAAGACCAAAAGCAATATCGTATTTTACGGTAGAACCAACAAACTGGTTATCTGGATTTTGAAATACAATACCTATTTTTTTTCTTATATCATGAACGGTTTGTTCATTTAAGACTATATCATCGATTATTATTTCGCCTTCATTAGGTAATAAAAGACCTATTAATAGTTTGGCAAATGTTGATTTACCTGATCCATTATGACCAATTATTGAAATCCATTTGCCTTTTTTTACCATTAAGCTAATATTTTTAATGGCTTCAGTATTTTTATTATAATTAAATGTTAAATTATTTACCTTAATCATTTAAATTCACCCTCTTTATCACTAATTAATTATATCATATTATTTAGATTTATTTAATTTACGACATTAAAAAACAAATTTAGTTTATAAACCAAATTTGTCTTAATTAATTATTTATTATATGTTGTTGACTTGGTTGTTCCGCCTCTACCCGTCCAATTGGTATGGAAAAACTCTCCATCTTTTTTATCAAGTCTTTCATATGTATGTGCACCAAAATAATCTCTCTGTGCTTGAATTAAGCCTGTTGGTAAGAGTGATTTTGTATATGAATCAAAATAACTAAGTGCACTACTTAGAGTTGGTGTTGGAATTCCATTTAAGATTGCCTCACTTAATACAATTCTAAATGAATTAATTCTTTCTTTTATTTCATTAACAAAATAAGCATCCATTAATAAATTTTCAAGACTTGGATTGTTGTTATAAGCATCCATGATATTATTTAAAAATCCAGATCTAATAATACATCCACCACGCCATATCTTAGCAATATTTGAATAATTAAAGTCCCAATTATGTGTTTTAGAAGCCTCTTTAATTAAATCAAATCCTTGCGCATACGAGATAATCTTTGCTACATATAAGGCATTTTCTAAGTGTTTAATAAACTCATCTTTATTAACACTACTCTTTATTTCTAAATTACCGTAAAATTCGTTAGCTCTAACTCTCTCTTCTTTTTTGCTTGAAATGATTCTTGCATAAACAGCTTCTGTTATTAGAGTTAATGGTACATTTTCCTCTAATGAAGAGATTGCTGTCCATTTACCTGTTCCTTTTTGACCTGCTTTATCTAATATTTTAGTAACAAGTGGTAAATTATCTTGATCTTTAAATTTTAAAATATTACTTGTTATTTCAACTAAGTAGCTATTTAGTTTACCATTATTCCATGAGTTAAAAATTTCGCTCATTTCATCAAAATCAATTTTTAAAATATCTTTCATAATATTATATGTTTCAGTAATAAGTTGCATATCACCATATTCGATACCATTATGAACCATTTTGATAAAATGTCCTGAACCATCTGTACTCATCCACTCTGAACATTTATCACCATTAACATCTGCTGAAATTGCTTTAAAGATCGGAAGAATATGATTAATTGCACTAGCTGGTCCACCTGGCATAATGCTTGGTCCATTTAGTGCACCTTCTTCACCGCCTGATACACCTGCACCAACGAATTGAATATTTTTTTCCATTAACATTTTAGATCTTCTAATTGTATCTAAGTAGTTTGAATTACCACCATCAATTATAATATCATTTTCATCTAAGTATGGTAATAAATTTTTTATAACTTGATCGATAGGATCTCCTGCTCTAATCATCATCATAATTTTTCTTGGTTTTTCTAGGCTTTTTACTAATTCTTCTAAGCTATATGTAGCTAAAATATTTTTATTTTTTCCTCTTGTACTTATAAAATCAGTAACTCTATTTGAATCAATATCATAAACTGAAACAGAAAAACCTTTGCTCTCAATATTCATTGCAAGATTTTCACCCATAACAGCTAACCCGATCATTGCTATATTATTTTTCATTTTGATTACCTCTTATATCTAATTATTTAATCTAATATATTATATCATAAGTATTTATTATTCAAAAAATCATTAACAAATTTTAAAGTTGCAATATTACGGTGAGACATACTATTTTTTAAATCTCGATCCATCTCTCCTGCTGTTATATTTAATCCTTCTGGTATAAATATTGAATCATATCCAAAACCATTACTTCCTTTAATCTCATTTGTAATAGTTCCTTCCCAAACCCCTAGATAATCATTTAAAAGTTTACCATTATATGCAAGTGTTAAATGGCAAATAAATCTGGCTTTTCTATTTGTTTTACCTTCAAGTTCACTTAAAACTTTTAAATTATTTGCTATGTCACCACCTCCACTATATCTTGCTGAATATATTCCTGGTAAATTATTAAGTTCTTCAATTTCAATACCAGAATCATCAGCTAATACGAAGTAACCCTCATATTTATTTGATATACCAAGAGATTTAATTTTTGAATTTTCAAAAAAAGTCTTACCATCTTCAATAATATCTTCAAAATCATTTAAATCACTTAAGGATAAGACTGTTACTTTTTCATTAAGTAATTTTCTAAATTCATTTACTTTATTTTCATTATGAGTTGCAATTATTAGTTTCATAAAACTCCTTTATATAAAAATAAATAGGGAAAACCCTATTTATTAATATTTTTCGCTCTATCTTCAAGCATTTTTTTAACAACAATATCTTTACTTTTCATAATACGAACTGTGTTACTTCTCTCGTTTTCATCTAGTTTCATTCTAATTGACTTAATCTCTTCAGTAATCTCCGGAACTAAAACGTGTTCAATGACGTTTACTCTTCTTCTTACTTTTTCAATCTCATCAGCCATTAATCTAATTTTTTGTTCTAATTCAGCGAGTAAAATAATTTTAGGAAGAAAACTTTTAATATCTTTATCGATAAAATCAATTTCAATCGGTGCTGATAAATCACTAAATGTTTTATCATTTGTTAGATTATTTTCTACTAAATCAATTTTTGGAATAACTACAGCCATAATACTACTTGTTTCGTATTTAACTTCCAAATTACTACTTGGAACCATCAACATTTCATAAATGTTCACTAAAGATCTTTTACGTTTTACTGTTTCAAACTTACCAACTAGATTAGTCATTGTATTATCAACTAATTCACGTAACTCTTTTGTTTCATGAACTATTTTAACAAACTGATGGATTAATTCATCTTGTTTGTCTTTAAGTAACTTATGACCTCTCCTTGTCATTGAAAGTTTATTCTTTAGTTTCATTAGTTCCATTCTAGTTGGATTACTGTGGTTACCTACTTTCATTTATCTTACTCCTTTTTGTAATAATATTTTTCAATATTCTCACTACTAATTCGTTTTAATTCACTTGTAGGTAATATTCTTAGTAACTCCCAGCTTAGATCTAATGTTTCCTCAATTGTGCGGTTTGTTTCAAATCCTTGAGAAATATATTCTGATTCAAATAAATCAGCAAATTTTGCATATAATTTATCAATATTTGAAAGAGCTGCTTCACCTAAAATTGTGGATAATTCTTTAGCTTCTTTTCCACGTGCATAAGATGAGAACATTTGGTTCATCACGTTTGCATGATCTTCTCTAGTCTTACCCTTACCAATCCCTTTATCTTTAAGTCTTGAAAGTGATGGTAAAACATCGATTGGTGGTGTTAAGTTTCTAAGGTTTAATTCTTTAGAAACAATAATTTGTCCTTCTGTAATATATCCTGTAAGGTCAGGAATTGGGTGTGTAATATCATTTTCAGGCATTGTTAAAATTGGAATTTGAGTGATTGATCCTTTTTTACCTCTAATTCTACCTGCTCTTTCATAAAGTGAAGCAAGGTCAGTATACATATAACCTGGATATCCTCTTCTACCTGGAACTTCTTTTCTAGCAGCTGAAATTTCTCTTAGTGATTCAGCATAGTTAGTTAAGTCTGTTAAGATAACTAATACATGCATACCTAGTTCTTCTGATAAATATTCAGCAGCAGTAATTGCCATTCTAGGAGTAGAAATACGTTCAATTGCTGGGTCATTTGCTAAGTTAATAAATAGTACTGTTCGTTCAATTGAACCCGTTCTTTTAAAGTCTTCGATAAAGTATTCTGCTTCTTCAAATGTAATACCAATTGCCGCAAATACTACCGCAAACTCTTCATTATCACCACGTACTGTTGCTTGTCTAGCAATCTGTGCTGCTAACTTTGAGTGTGGTAATCCTGATCCTGAGAAGATTGGTAACTTTTGACCACGAACTAATGTGTTTAGTCCATCAATTGCTGAAATACCAGTTTGAATAAATTCACTTGGAAAATCACGAGCAACTGGATTTAATGGACTACCATTAATATCTCTTCTTTGTTCTGGAATAATTGCACCTTTGTTATCTGTTGGATTACCCATTCCATCAAAAACACGTCCTAAGATATCAGGAGATAGACTAAGCTCAACACCATGACCTAGGAATACAACTTTAGCATCATCAATTTTTAAACCTTGACTACTTTCAAATAACTGAACAACAGCTGTATCATTATCTACTTCTAAAACTTTACCATACTTAACTGTGCCATCTGCTTGTTTAACTTGAACAAGTTCGTCGTATTTAACACCACTTACTTTATCAACAAGCATTAAAGGACCAACAACTTCTTTGACATTTTTAAATTCTTTAATTGCCATTAGTTATTACCTCCTTTATTAAATTCTTCATTAATTAATTTTTCTAATTTAATAATTTCACTATCAACATTAGCTTCTAAAATATATTTAAATCTTCCGATTAAATCTCTTGCTTTACTTAATTCAATATCACTATATTTAACACCATTCTTAAGAGCATTTATTGCACTATCGAACCAATGTAAAATAATCTTCATCATATTAAATTGCTTAATTGTTGATGAATATGTATCGACATCATCAAAAGCATTTTGATGTAAGTAGTCTTCTCTAATCATTTGAGCAACTAACATCTTAACTTGATCTTCTTTACTTAATGAATCAAATCCAACTAATCTTACAATTTCTTCTAACTGTGATTCATCTTGTAAAATTGTTTTTACACGATTAACAAGAATTGGCCATTCTGGTGAAACAGTATCTTCAAAATATCCAACCATATCACTTTGATATAATGAATAACTCTTTAACCAGTCAATAGCTGGGAAGTGTCTACGATATGCAAGTTGTGCACTTAATCCCCAGAATACTTTAACAATTCTCAAAGTAGCCTGGCTAACAGGTTCTGATGTATCTCCACCTGGAGGTGATACCGCACCAATTACAGTAACAGCACCTTCTTCATTTCTGTTACCTAAAACATCAACTAGTCCTGCTCTTTCATAGAACTCAGCAATTCTTGAAGATAGATATGCTGGATATCCTTCTTCACCTGGCATTTCTTCAAGACGTGAACTCATTTCTCTTAGAGCTTCTGCCCATCTTGAGGTTGAATCAGCCATTAAAGCAACTTTGTATCCCATATCGCGGTAATATTCAGCAATTGTAATACCTGTGTAAATACTTGCTTCACGCGCAGCAACTGGCATGTTTGAAGTATTTGCAATAAGAATTGTACGCTCCATTAATGATTCTCCTGTTTTTGGATCTTTTAGTTCAGGGAACTCCATTAATACGTCTGTCATTTCATTACCACGTTCACCACAACCAACATAAACAATAATATCAGCATCACTCCATTTTGCAAGTTGGTGTTGAACTACAGTTTTACCAGAACCAAATGGTCCAGGAATAGCTGCAACCCCTCCGATTGCAATTGGAAATAATGTATCAATAACTCTTTGTCCAGTAATCATTGGTTTGTTTGGTGATATTTTTTTATTGTATGGACGTTTTTTTCTAACTGGCCAAAACTGTCTCATTGAGACATCATGGACTTTTCCATTTTTATCCTCTAATTTTAAAACAGTATCAGTTACAGTTTTTAACCCACTATCAATAAATACTACTTTACCACTAATATTTGGTGGAACCATAATTTTATGTTTTACCACTTTAGTTTCATCAACTAAACCAAACACGTCACCACCAATTAACATATCTCCAATTTTAGCAACTGGTTTAAAATCCCATTTCTTTTCATAGTTCAATGCTGGAATATCAATTCCAGCTGGAATAATCTTTTTATCTATTTTATATATTTCTTCTAAAGGTCTTTGAATACCATCAAAAATACTACCAATTAAACCCGGTCCAAGTTCAACAGATAAAACTTGATTTGTTAAATAAACCGGCTCTCCTGGTCCAATTCCTGCTGTTTCTTCATATACTTGAATTGATGCCAAATCACCTCTTAGTTCAATAACTTCACCAGTTAACTTTTTATCACTAACTTTGACAACGTCATAAACTTGAACACTAGCCATATTTTTAGCAACAATTAAAGGGCCAGATACTTTAGTAATAATTCCTACATTTTTATTTAAACTCATTTAGAACCTCCCTTTAAAATAAGTTGATTCCGGTTGCCCGTTCAACATCTTTTCTTATTTGTTCAACACCATCTTTACTTATACCATCAAGTGGTAATAGTAAAAATATTGGATATACACCATTTAATTCATTTCTAACTTCTTCAACCTCTTTTTTAAAGTTATCAGAAATTAAAATTATCTTAATATCATTTTTAATTAATAAATTAATTTCATCTAATAATTTAGATCTATCTTTAACTACTATTCCTCTAATTCCACTTGAATTAAAGAGTAACGCATTTTCATCATGACCTAGACAAACAATAGACTCATTATTTTTCATAATATGACCACCTTAAACTGTTATTTTCTTTTAACTTTAAATGTATATATGAAACTAGTGATCCTAAATTATTTTTATCAAAACTAATTTTAGTTATTAAGTCATCATTAACTTCATTAATATTTTTAATTAGTTCAGTAAGTGTTTTATCACTAAAATACTTTTTTATTCCAGGAACTAACTTACCATAAAACTTAAGTTCAAAATAGCTTATAATTTCTTCTTCAGTTTTAGTATATAAATTAATCCATGTATCTTTATCAACATGTTTTTCAGCTAATAATAAATTGCTAAAGTTTAAAAGTGATTCATCTTTAAGTCTAAATTTAAATAATAGATTTAAATTATTAACAAATCTTTTATATCCCAAGAAGGCCTCTAATGAAGGGTAATCTTCTTTTACAAGATTGTAATAATAGTTATAATAGATTGATTCAATTAGTTCTAAGTCAACTTTAATATTTCCTGTTAAATTATCTTTAATTAATATTAAAACTTTTAAATCTTCTTGATCAATTAATAAATTATTATCATATTTGAAAAACTGAATTAACTCTTCTCCTCTAAATTTACCAACTAAATCTAAATCGTCGATTGCTAAATCATACTTAATACTTTTGTAAATAATTTTAAAATTAGTTAAATCATGATCCATGAAAAATACATTTCCAAAAATACTAAGTTTAGTAAGAGAATTTAGTTCTTCTCTAACATTTAACAAATCTTGGTTTAGTACTTCATCAATATTTGCGTAAGTACTTCCTAAACCGATATTATTATTTTTTAAGTATTCAAGAAACTCTTTTCCTTGTAATTTATTTAAATTGAAATATGAATCAAACGGAATTAAATTAGTTGTTTTTGCTTGATAAAATCCGTTTAAAAATGTTTTATTCATATTATCATCCTTACTTGAACAATTCTAAAGAAATTGCTTTTTCATTTTTCATTCTAACTTTATTTACGATTTCACTAAATTCAAAACTTAAATCATACTCAGTACCTTCAATTAAAAATCCGTTATTGATATTTACCAATTTATTACTTAATTTAAAATTTTTACCTATTTTTTTATTTAATAAATCTAGTTCTGTTAATTCACCTTTTTTGTTAGTTGATAATGCAGCTAATAATTTATCGTATGTGTTTTTATTTGTAAAAATAATTTCATTACCATAAAAACCTTCTTTTGTTATTAGTTTAATAACAAAATTTAATAAATCTTTTCCTTCAAGTGCTTCTACTTTATCTAGTACCTCTTTAAAGATTTGATCTAAAATTTGTTGTTTATTGGTTAAAAGTGACTGTCTTACTTCAAGTTCAACTAGTTTCTTTTGATGTTCAATTTGTTTTAAAACATCATCTTCAACTTTCTTTACTCTTCTACCATTTGAACTATGAGCTTTTGAAAGTATTTCTTCTTTAATTCTATCTGCTTCAATTTTAGCTTCATTTAGAATTCTTTCAATTCTTTCATTACCTCTTTGTTCAATTTTATCATATATTGTTATAGCCATAATATACTCCTATAATGAAGTATATAACAAGATGCTCACTAATAATGCTAAAATAGCATATGTTTCAACTAAAGCAGTCATTGTCATACCACTTGCTGACATATTTGGTCTTTTTGAAGTCATCATAATTGCTCCAGCTGCTGCCTTACCTTGATAGATAGCTGAAATTAACCCAACTATTGCAATTGGCATTGCTGCTGCAAAATAACGCCATCCCATTACTGTATCAACAGGTACTGCTGTACCACCTAATAAACCAACTTTTTGTAATAGTAAAATTGACATTAAGAATCCATAAATACCTTGCGTTCCTGGTAGAGCTTGTAAAATTAACACACGTCCAAATAATTCAGGTTTTTCTGATAAAACTCCTGTACCTGCTTGTCCTGCAATAGATACACCAATTGCTGAACCTGCTCCAGCTAATGCTGTACTTAAAAATATTCCTATTAATGCTATAAATAATCCTTGATCCATTTTTATTTCCTCCTAATATGTAATTTCATTTATATGTTTTGTATCAAATTTAAGTGGCATAAATTCTGTCCCGCCACCTTCATAGAATTTACCGAAAAATTCAATATATTGTAATCTTGAGTCATGAACATATGCTGATAACATTCCCATCGCAAAGTTAAATGTATGTCCAATAAGATAAATTAAAACTGAGAATATTATACCAACAAAGTTCCCTTGAACTAATGCTGCTAATGTATTCATTGTCTCAGCGATAACTGCTGATGATAATGCAAGAGCTAAAATTCTTGAATAACTTAGTAAATCACTTAGATAGTTGGCAGAATTATATAATCCACCTAACCCACTAGCAACTTTACTAAATGCGCCTTTTTTCTCTCTACCAGCAAGTGCTAATATAAAGATAAAGCCAATTGCAACAAATCCTAATCCAATATACATTAGTATATTAACTTTAACTAAAGTTGCAAATATAACAGCAATACTTCCACCAACTAAAATAAAGATCCAACTAAAGCCGTCAGCAAGTGCAGTTAAGATATCATTATGTTTTAATGAAACTTTAACTTTTAAGACAAGTCCTGATGTTAAGTGTAATACTCCTATTCCAATTGATAGTATTAACATCGTTAGAATATTATCCATCATTGAAAATGATTTCCAGTTATCTTGACCAAAGATTTTACCAATATAACTAATAAAATCAACACTAAAGCCAAAGACACTACCAAAGATAATTCCGGCAAAAATTGATGTATAGCCGGCATAATATAAAACGTGAACTAATTGACTAAATGTTCCTTTTGGTTTTTTTAACTTAATAAAAAGACCGAGTAATACAACCATTAATAGCCCGTAGCCAACATCACCCATCATAATACCAAAAATTAAGAAATACCAAACTGACATCACTGGGTTTGGATCAACATCATTAGTACTTGGTACTGAATACATGTTTGTAATAACTTCATGATTTTTAACAAATGTATTATTTTTAGTTGCTGTTGGAACTTCCTCATTTGCTCCTGGATCAGTAATATCTAAGTCATATTCAGTAGTTACACTTTTAACAACTTCATGTAACCTATCTACCATATCTTCTCTAACATAACCTTCAATATAAACTGTTTCCTCAGTTTTTAAGAAACCAACTGTCATTCTTTCAATCTTTGCTGTTAATTGATCAATTAATATTTTAAGTTCTAAATCATTTGTTTTATTAGTTTTTAATTCTGTCTCAATATAAGCAATCTTTTCTGAATAATTATTGATTAATTCACTAATCTGATCTAATCTTTCTATTACTTTAACATCTAGTGATGGTAAATTAATTTGATTAAAGTTAAGTTTATTCAACTCTTCTAAAACAACATCATAGTTATCTTTATCAACAGCAATTACCACGGGATAACCAAGATCTGTTAGTTCATATTTTTCAAATTCAGCACTATTTTCCTTTAAGAAGTTAGATGTTGAATCAAGTTCAGTCTCTTTAATGAAACCAAAAATAAATGATACATAAATTGTTTTATTTAAATCCTTTGTTATATAGTTCATATTTTTAAAAGGATTTAGAAGATTAAGTTCATTTGATAAATTCTTGATTTTATCCTTTAAACTTACTATTTCATCAAAATTGTTTTCAAGTGATGATAAAAGATTAAGTCTTTTCTCATCTTCATTTATAAATTGTTCGTATGGTACAGTAAAATAATCAAAGAATGGCTTTTTTTCCATATACTTTGAAAGTTTTTCCAAGACATTTGTTGCCCTAACAATAATATCTTGCTCTTCCTTCACATCAATACTTTTGGCATCAAGTTTACTTGTTGCCATAAATATTTCATTTTTTTGTAATGTTAATAATAAATCGGCAGTATTTTCTTCCATTACAAAGATTTTTGCCTTTTTTACTTTAACAATCATTCTGCCATAACCTCTTTATACATTAAATCAACAACACCACTTACTTTACTTTTTACTAAATCTTCAAGTTCTTTTTGTTGTTTATTTAACTTTTGCTCTAAATCAAGTTTAATAGCTTTTACTTCTTTTTCTAATTTTTGATTTAGTTCTTTTATCTTCAAGTCTGCTTCCTTCTTAATTGAAATAGCTTCCTCATTACTTTTATCACGGGCATTTGATATAAGATTTATTGCATCTTGTTCAGCCTTTTTAATATTTTCTTCAATATTTTTTTCAGTTTGAACAATCTTTTCAAGAATTGACAATATAATCACCACCTATTTATTTTCTTTTTTATTATATCATTTATAGACCTTTTTACAAAGTCTATAATTAAATTGCTTCAATCTCACATTTTACTTGGATTTACATGAACCATACAGTGTGTCACAGTTTGAAAATTATCCTCAACACTAATATGAACTTCCTCAGCAATTTGATGAGCTTTGATTAAACTTAAATTTCTATCAACTGATATTTCAATATCAATATATATTTTGTTAACATGAATTCTTGACTTGTAATCATCAATTGATAAAACACCAGGAAGATTTTTAATAAATGCTTTTACTTCATCATTAAAGTCTTTGCTAGGTGATTCATCAACAATATACTTAACAGAATCTTTTATTACTTTAAAACCATTGTAAAAGATTAATAGTCCAATAATGATTGATGCAATATAGTCAAAATAGTGAAATCCGAGTCTTGCGATAACAATTCCTATTAAACTAATTGAAGTTGCTAAAATATCGCCTAAATGATTAATTGATTCAGCCTTTAAACTAATTTGATCATACTTTTTATATCCTCTTAAAACTAAAAGATATATTAGAAACTTAATAACGATGCTTATTAAAGCAACAATAATCGTTATTAAGTCAGGACTATTTGCCTTATTAAAGTTTACAATACTTGTAAAGATTAATATTCCACTTGTTACAATTAAAAACATTCCTAAAACAAGACTTACAATAACTTCATACTTTTCATGACCATAAGGATGGTCTTTATCTGGTTTTTTATTAGAAATATTTAATGTAACAATTAACATAATACTAATTAATACATCTAATACTGAGTTAATTCCATCACTAAATAGTGAAAATGAATTACCAATTAAACCTACAACTAGTTTATTAGTAGCAAGAATAATATTTAAAACTAGACTACAAATTAGGATATTTTTTACTTCTTTCCTCATAATTACTCCGATTTATAAAGTAAAAACTTTATAACTTTGTATCATCAACACTATTTAAGTATTTATTAATTGGTTTTAATATTTCACTAATACTATTGTCTTTAAATGGATTAATTAAATTAACAGCTTCGATTAATCCCACAAATGATTTTGATCCACCGAGTTTACAAAGTGATAAATAACTTTCAAATGCTTTCTTGAAATCTTCTCTACTACTTGTCCAGTACTGGAATGCACACACTTGAGCAAGTGTGTAATCAATGTAGTAAAATGGCCCAGTAAAGATATGTGATTGTCTAAACCAGAAACCTCCGTTTTGTAGAAAATCATCTTCATCATATTTTTTAAATGGTAAATACTCTTTCTCTAGACTACGCCATACTTTTCTTCTTTCTTCTTTGCTTAAGTTTGGATTATTATAGACTTCATGTTGGAAGTGATCAACTAATGCCCCATAAGGTAAGAAGTTTACTGCTCCTGATAGGTGATCATATTTATACTTTTCTGTATCTTCTTTAAAGAACATATCAATCCATGGCCATGCTAAAAACTCCATACTCATTGAATGAATTTCAGCTGCTTCCATTGTTGGCCAGCGGTATTCACTAATTAATCCTCTACTTTGATACACTTGGAAAGCATGTCCTGCTTCATGAGTTAAAACATCAACGTCATGACTTGTTCCATTAAAGTTTGCAAAGATGAATGGTGCTTCATATTTTGGAATGTATGTACAATATCCACCACCAGATTTACCTGGTTTACTGTCTAATTCTAAGAGGTCATTATCTAGCATGAAGTTAAAGAATTCTTTAGTTTCATTAGACATTTCAGAATACATTTTTTGAGCCTTATCAACTTGCCATGCTCGATCGCCTTTTGGTGTTGGATTTCCTGATGTAAATGATAATGCTAAGTCATAACTTTGAGGATTTTCAATTCCTAGTCTTTTTGCTTTTTTATTAGTAAGTTCTGTTACAACAGGAACTACATATTCCATAATTTGTTTACGGTAATTTGCTACTTCTTTTTCTGTATAATCAGTTCTTCCTAATCTATCATATGCTAGTTGAACAAAGTTTTTGTATCCTAACTTATGAGCAATCGTTGTTCTAACTTTAATCATTTGATCATATATTTCATCGATTTCATCTTGGTTATCTTTAAAGAACTTAGATACTGCAAGACTTGCTTTTTTTCTTCTATCTCTATCTTTATCTTGAGTAAATGGTGACATTTGACTTAAGTTATAAATATTTCCTTCAAAATTTATTTCTGCACCAGCAGTTAGTTTTGAATATTTTGTTTGAAGTTTATTTTCTTCTTGAAGATCTAAAATGATTTCAGGCTTAAAAGTTTTTCTCATAACCTCTGCTTGAACAAAAAGTAGACTACCAAACTCTTTTTCTAAAAGTTTGCGGTTTTTACTTGATAGTAATTTATTTAAATAAATATTACTAATTTCTCCAAGCATAGGTAAGTTTTCATCAAAGAATTCTTGTTCTTGTTCATAGAATTCATCTTTTGTATTAATACTATTTCTAATTGAAGCAATTGTAACCATAGAAGATAATTCATCTTCAAGTTCTTTATATTTTAAAATTGCTTTTAATTCTTCTTCAAAGCTTTTGTCTGTTCCAATACTTTCCATTAATTTATTAGATTCTTTTATAAATTCTTCTAAATTAGGTCTCTTATATTCATAGTCATTAAATCCCATTGTTGTTCTCCTTATATTTTTGTGCTAAATGTGTAATAATTGCTTTTCTAGTAACAATCCCAATAAAGTTTTTTCTATCATCAACTACCGGAATAAAGTTTTGATCAACTGATAATTTTATAAGTTCATCAATGTCAGCATCAATATTTACATTCGCATGATCTTTCTTTCTATTTAAATCTTTTACTAAAATTGATTCAGCATATTGTAAATCAAATCTGTTAATATTTTTTATATGCCATAAAATATCACCTTCTCGAAGAATCCCTATATACTTACCTGATTCAGATAAGATAGGAACAGCAGTATACCTATGATATTCCATTTTTTCCATTGCTTGTCTTAGGGTAAAATTATCATAAATAAACGCGACTTTTTCTTTAGGTATTAAATGAAATAATACATTCATGTTATCCTTCTCCTTCTTTAATATTTTAACATATTTTATAAATATTTCCTTAATTATATTAAAACTTACATCATTACATTATTTTTCAAAATAAAAAATCCCACACCTAAGAGACATTTTAAATGAATCTATCAGATATGGGATATTAATTTAATTATACAAATTCAATGATTGCCATTGCTGCAGCATCGCCGCGTCTTGGCACAGTTTTAATAATTCTTGTATATCCACCATTACGGTCTTTGTAACGTGGTCCTAAAACTGTAAATAGTTTTTGAATTGCATTTTGGTTTTCTTCTAAAGTAGGCTCAAATCTTACTGTTTCAGCTGCTTTTCTTCTTGCTGCTAAATCTTCTTTTTTAGCAAGAGTAATCATTCTATCAGCTAATTTTTTTAACTCAAATGCTTTAGCTTCTGTCGTTGTAATTCTTTCATGAATTATTAAGTCAGTTACTAAGTCACGTAGTAATGCTTTTCTTTGGCTACTATTTCTTCCTAATTTACTATATGACATATTTTACTCCTCTTCTTCCTCATCGTCGTAGGATGTATTATAATCTCTTAATCCAGAACTTGCGAAAGATAATCCGTGTTCTTCGATTTTATCTTTTAGTTCTTTAAAAGATTTGCGTCCTAAACTTCTAAGTCTCATAATTTCTTCTTCAGATTTTGAAATTATTTCTCCGACTGTAGCAATTCCAGAACGTTTTAGGCTGTTATATAAACGAACTGTTAAGTCTAGTTTATCAATACCTAAATCTAATTTTTCATTTACAGGTTCTATTTCTTGTTCTTTAATATAGTCTGAGTTGATAACATTATCACTTAATTCAACGATTGCAGTTAAATAATCAATTAACATTTTTGAAGCAATTGGTAATACGTCATTTCCATCAATTGAACCGTCTGTTTCAACATTCATAATTAATGCATCATCATCTCCACGTATCTTATCTACATGGTAAGATACTTTATTAACTGGTGAGAATAATGAATCAATAGCAATAATACCAACTTGGTTATTACTGTGAACCTTATTATCGTTTGCACTAACATAACCTACACCACGACGAACAGTTACTTCCATATGTAATCTTCCTTGTTCGTTTAAGTTTGCAATTACTAAGTCTGGGTTAATAATATTAACACCAGTAACCTTATTAAAATCGCCTGCTTTAACTACTGCTGGACCTTCCATATATAATTCAAGTTTTTGTTCAAAGTTTGGATCGTCCGAGTCTACACTTACGATAACTTGTTTTAAATTTAAAACAATTCCCATTACGTCTTCGTATACACCTTCAATAACTGAGTATTCATGAACTACGCCGTCAATTTTAGCATTAACGATTGCAGCTCCTGGTACTGATGAAAGTAACACTCTTCTTAATGTATTACCTAGTGTGATCCCAAATCCTCTAGCGAGTGGTTTAATTGAGTATTCTATGTTGTTATTTTCACCCATTTTGACATCAACTTTGGGTTTTTCGAACTTTAATTCTTTCACAAGATTACCCCTCTTTCTTTACTATCCACGTGGACGTTTTGGTGGTCTACATCCATTATGTGGTAATGGTGTAACATCCTTGATTGCTGTAATTTCTAACCCTGCAGCTTGTAATGATCTAATAGCAGCTTCACGTCCTGGCCCTGGTCCTTTTACGTTAACTTCTACTTTAATCATGCCACTTTCGATTGCTGTTTTAGCAGCTGTTTCTGCTGACATTTGTGCAGCAAATGGTGTAGATTTACGGCTCCCTTTAATACCTAATGCTCCTGATGAACACCATGATACTGCATTACCTTCTAAATCTGTTATTGTAACAATTGTATTGTTAAATGTTGTATGAATATGAGCAATACCTAGGGGAATATTCTTTTTAACTCTACGTTTTGTTGTTTTTTTACGTGCCATTATTTATTCCTCCTTATTTCTTTCTCTTAATAGCTGAAGCTTTCTTACCTTTACGTGTTCTAGCGTTGTTTCTTGTATTTTGTCCACGTACTGGTAATCCACGTCTATGACGCATACCTCTATATGAACCAATTTCCATTAAACGACGAATGTTCATTTGAACTTCACGACGTAAGTCACCTTCTAATTGTAATTTTGTTACTTCAGTACGAATACTGTTTAATTGATCTTCTGTTAAATCTTTAACTCTAATTTCTTCACTTACACCAGCATCTTTTAAAACTTTAATAGCTGTTGGTTTACCAATACCGTAAATATATGTAAGGGAAATAACAACGCGTTTATCGCGTGGTATATCTATTCCTGCTATTCTAGCCATAGTTTCCTCCTAAAAATTAACCTTGTCTTTGGTTATGTCTTCTATTTTTCTTGTTAATAACATAAACGCGTCCTTTTCTACGGACAATAATGTCATCTTCACTACGTTTCTTTACGGATGATCTTACTTTCATTTGTCTTCCTCCTTATTTGCGGCGATAAGTTATTCTTCCGCGTGATAAATCATATGGTGATAATTCTACTGTTACATTATCACCAGGTAAAATGCGTATCTTATGCATACGGATTTTACCAGATATATGGGCTAGCACAATATGCCCATTTTCTAATTCAACCTTAAATTGTGCATTAGGTAATACTTCAACTACTTTTGCTTGTACTTCAATCAAGTCTTCTCTAGCCATTTATTCACTCCTTATAATTTAGTCAATATTTCATACCCATCTTTTGTAATAACGATTGTATGTTCAAAATGAGCACTATACTTTTTATCAGTTGTCACTGTTGTCCAATTATCTCTCAATATTTTAACATTCTTTGTTCCTAAATTAACCATTGGTTCTACACAAAATGTCATTCCTTCTTGTAAGATAGGTCCTTCATTTGGATTACCAAAGTTTGGTACGTATGGATCTTCATGTAAGGTTTTACCAATACCATGACCAGTAAATTCTTCGACGATTCCAAAACCAAACGGTTTAATAAATTCTTCAATTCGATGTGAAATATTTGATAAATAATTACCGGGTTTAGCTTCTTTTAAACCCTCATATAACGAGTTTTCTGTTACTTCCAATAATTCCTTAACTTTAGGTTTTACAATACCTACTGGATATGTTTTTGCTGAATCTGCATGATATCCTTGGTAGTAAACTCCAATATCGATTGTTATGATATCTCCACTCTTTAAGACTGCTCTTTTTGATGGTATACCATGAACTACGACTTCGTTAATTGACGTACATATTGACCCAGGAAATCCATTATAATCTTTAAATGACGGATATGCACCTTTGCTAATTATAAAGTCTTCTGCTAGTTTGTCTAACTTTGCTGTCGTAATGCCTGGTTTAATATGAGGCTCTAACATTTCTCTTGTTTCGGCAAGTATTTTACCTGCTTGTCTCATAATTTCGATTTCTCTTGGTGACTTAATATTAATCACTTTATTTCTCCTAGTGCTTTGATAGTTAGGTCATGAGTTTTCTCAATTGTTCCTGTTCCATCAATCGTAATAACTAAGCCTTGTTTGCTATAGTATTCAATAAGAGGTTTTGTTTGATCGTGATAAATAGCAAGTCTTTTTTTAATTGTCTCAGGCTTATCATCTTCACGTTGAATTAACGGAGTTTGATCAACGTCACATAAAGTGTCAACTTTTGGTTTGTTAGATTCTAAATGGTAAGTTTTACCGCAAGTTGGACAAACTCTTCTACCACTTAATCTCTTAATTATATCTTCATCTGGTGCAGCAATATTTACTACTGCATCAATTGTCCAGTTATGTTCTTTTAAGAATTTATCAAATGATTCTGCTTGAAAGACATTTCGTGGATAACCGTCAAATATAAAACCTTTATGTACATCTTGTTCTCTAAATCTTGTTGTTACAACTTGATTAGTCAATTCATCAGGTACTAATAAACCATGATCTAAATATTTTCTCACTTCAATACCTATTGGGTCTTCCGTACGTAATAACGCACGGAAGATATCACCTGTAGATACGTGTGGGACATTTAGATGTGATTCGAGTGTAACTGCCTGGGTGCCTTTTCCTACTCCAGGAGGCCCCATTAATATAATTCTCATCACATTTCCACCTTTTTACTTAAATATTCCGCTGTACTGATTTTGTTCAGCGTCTGTTTCAATTTGTTGTGTTGTTTCTGTTGCTACCCCAACAATAATTAATAATCCTGTTCCACCTAATGTTACTGCTTGTGGTAATCCTGCTAATACACCAATAATTGGAATAATTGCTAGTAATACTAAATAGATTGTACCAATAACTGTAACTTTGAATAGTGTTCTTGCAATATAATTTTTTGTATCTTCACCTGGTCTTATACCTTTGATATAAGCATTTGATTTTGATAAATTATCAGCAATTTTTTCAGGATCTATTGTCATAAATGAATAGAAGAATGAAAACACTACAATTAAAAATACATAAATTATAAATCCTATTGGTTTTTCTGATGAGAATATTTGGCTCATCCAGCCTCCATCAGATAAGTTATCACTAAATAGTTGAGCGAATGTTAATGGGATACTCATGATTGTTGAAGCAAAAATAACCGGAATAACACCTGCACTATTTAATTTAATAGGAATATTTGAATCATTTTTTCCTGCTGTTGTGTTTGCTCTGTTAGCATATTGAATAGGAATTTTTCTTGAAGCAATTTGTAAGTATACAACACCGAATAAAATTACTAAGTATAGTAAGATTACAGCAACGAAGATCATTACATTACCAAAAGATGCATTTGTTCCTAAATATGTTTTTCCTAAAGTTGCAAACATTGTTGGTATAGATGATGTAATACCAATAGCAATTAATAATGATGTACCATTACCAATTCCTTTTTTAGTAATTAAATCAGCTAACCAGATTGTAAAAGCTGTACCTGCTGCAATAATTAATGCCATATAAATGTATAAGAATGCGTTTGGTGATGTTATTGATGGAACAAAAATGCTACCTTTTTTATCTGCACCGATAATTAATGCTAAACCTTGCACGAATGCTAGGAATATTGCTAAGTATCTAGTAACACGGTTAACTTTTTGTTTACCTTCTTCACCTTGTTCTGACCATTCTTTAACTGCTGGAATAACCATTTGTAAAAGTTGAATTACAATTGAAGCTGTAATATAAGGAGAAATCCCTAAAGCTAGAACTGAAAATCTTCCTAATGCCCCACCAGTAAAGTTATTTATAATCGCAAAGAAGCTTCCTTCTTGATTGATTGCATCAGCGATTGCTTGTGAGTTAAATAGGGGAATTGGGATATGACTGACAAATCTAAAAACAAATAATAGTGCTAAAGTAATAGCAAGTCTTACCATTACTTTTTTGTTACTTAAAACTGTTGCTAGACGTCTTATCATATTATAATACCTCTACTGTTCCACCACTTTTTTCAATTGCTTCTTTAGCTGCATTAGAAAATTTGTGTGCTTTTACTGTAAGTTTTTTCTCTAATGATCCATTTGCTAAAATTTTAACACCAGATAACATTTTTGAAATAACTTTTTTATCTAATAATACTTCTGGTGTAACTACATCACCATCATTAAATAAGTTTAAATCATTTAAGTTAACAATCGCATATTCTACACGGTTAACATTGTTGAATCCTCTTTTTGGAATTCTTTGGAAGAATGGAATTTGTCCACCTTCAAATCCTGGTCTTGGTTTATGTCCTGATCTTGCATTTTGGCCTTTATGACCTTTACCTGCTGTTTTACCAGTTCCACTACCAACACCGCGACCGAGACGTTTACGTTCTTTTCTTGCACCTTCAACAGGTCTTAATTCGTTTAACATAGTAGCCTCCTCCTTATAAATCTTCAACTTTAACTAAATGGACGATTGTATTAATCATACCTAATATAGCTTCGTTTTTTTCATGTACAACAACTTGATTAACTTTTGATAAACCTAATGCGTTTGCTGTTCTAATTTGGTTTTTCTTACGTCCAATCAAACTTCTTGTTAATGTTACTTGTACTTTCATATTATCTTATCTCCGATACTGATAGTCCGCGTAATTTTGCTACTTCATCAATTGTTCTTAAGTTTTGTAATCCAGCAAATGTTGCACGAACCATGTTGATTGGTGTTCTTGATCCTAATGATTTTGATAATACGTCGTTAATTCCAGCAAGTTCAAAGATTGAACGAACAGCACCACCGGCAATAACTCCTGTACCTTCAGATGCTGGACGGAAAAATACTTTACCAGCTCCGAAATTTCCTACAACTTCGTGAGGAATTGTTGTTCCTACTAATGGAACAGTAATTAAATTTGTTTTAGCATTTTCAACTGCTTTTTTAATTGCATCTGGTACTTCTTGAGCTTTACCTGTACCAAATCCAACTTGACCCGCTCTATTTCCTACAATAACTAGTGCAGAGAATTTAAAACGACGTCCACCTTTAACAACTTTAGTAACGCGATTAATCGCAACAACACGTTCTTCTAAAGGATTTTGTTCAACTTCTTGATCTCTTTTTCTTCTTACTTCAGCCATGTTAATTCTCCTTCCTAAAATTGTAATCCAGCTTCACGAGCTGCATCTGCTAATGCTTTGATTTTTCCGTGGTATAAATAACCACTTCTATCAAATACAATTGTTGTAATATTTTTTGCAATTGCTTTTTCACCAATTAATTTACCAACTGCTTTAGCATTCTCAACATTTGAACCTGCTAATTTTAATTCTACTGTAGAAGCACTTAATAAAGTAACTTGGTTAACATCATCAATCAACTGAACATAAATTGCTTTATTAGAACGGAAAACTGAAAGTCTTGGTCTAGCTTCTGTTCCTTTAACAATTTTACGAATACGTAGATGACGCTTTTGTCTGCTTACATTTTTCGAAATTTGTTTAATCATCTATGTTCCCTCCTATTTAGCTGTCTTACCGGCTTTACGTGGAACATATTCATCAATATAACGAATACCTTTTCCAAGATATGGCTCTGGTTTACGGTAGCTTCTAATTTTAGCTGCAAATTCACCCACTACTTGTTTATCATAACCTTCAACAATAATTTCTGTATTTTTAGGTAATGTAATTGTTACTCCTTCTGGAATATCTAACAATACTGGGTGTGAAAAACCTAAACTTAAGTTTAAAATTTTTCCTTCTAGGGCTGCACGATAACCAACCCCTTTAATTTCTAATTGTTTTTTGAATCCTTCACTTACACCAACAACCATATTATTTAATAAAGCTCTTGTTGTACCATGAATTTTTCTTGTAAATATTGCATTATTAGGTCTTGAAACTTTGATTTCATTTCCTTCTAATTTAATATCGATAATTTCATTAAATTGAAATTCAAGTTCTCCTTTTGGTCCTTTAACATTTACAAAGTTTGCATCGCTAATGTTTACAGTAACTGAAGCTGGAACTTGAATCACTTTATTTCCTATACGACTCATAATATTCCTCCTCTATTACCATACATATGCTAAGACTTCGCCACCAACGTTAGCTAATCTTGCTTCTTTGTCTGTCATAATACCATTAGATGTTGAAATAATAGCAACACCCAACCCGTTTAAAACTCTTGGTAATTCTTCTACCTTAGCATAAACGCGAAGACCTGGTTTCGATATCCTTTTTAGTCCTTTAATAACACGTTCTTTAGTGTTTGTGTACTTTAAAGTAACTACTATTTTACTAAATTGTTCTGTTTCATCAATGATAAAGTCAACGATAAACCCTTCTTTTTTAAGAACTGATAAAACATCAGCTTTAATTCTTGAAGTAGGGAGCTCAACTTTCTCATGACGCATATGATTTGCGTTTCTAATTCTTGTTAGCAAATCTGCGATTGGATCAGTCATAACCATAGTTCTTCCTCCTTATTACCAACTTGATTTTTTAACGCCAGGTAATTCACCTTTGTGCGCTAAATCACGGAATTTAACACGTGATAATCCAAATTTTCCAATATAACCGCGTGGTCTACCATCGATAGCATCGCGATTTCTTAAACGTGTTGGTGAAGCATTACGTGGTAACTTTTGTAACCCTTCGTAATCACCTGCTGCAATTAATTCAGCACGTTTTTCACGGTAACGTTCAACAACATCACGACGTTTTTGGTCTTTTACTATTTTTGATTTTTTTGCCATAATACGTCTCCTTATTTCTTAAACGGCATACCTAAATGTTTTAATAATGCAAAACATTCTTGGTCTGTATTAGCCGTAGTTACTATAACAATGTCCATTCCACGAACTCTTTTAACTTTATCTAAACTGATTTCTGGGAAAATGATTTGTTCTTTAATACCTAATGTGTAGTTACCGCGGCCATCAAATGAATTATTTGATACACCTCTAAAGTCACGTACACGTGGTAATGCAACAGATACTAATTTATCTAAGAAGTGATACATTTTTTCTCCTCTTAAAGTTACTTTAGCACCAATTGCCATCCCATCTCTTAACTTAAAGTTAGAAACTGATTTTTTTGCTTTTGTAATAACTGGTTGTTGTCCTGTTAATGTTCTTAATTCTTCAACTGCTTCATCTAAAACTTTTGAATTAGAAATAGCATCACCAATACCCATGTTAATAACAATTTTTTCTAAGCGAGGAACTTGCATGATTGAATCATAATTAAATTCCTTTAAAAGTTCGGGTTTGATTGTTTCATTATATTGTACTTTTAATCTACTCATATTCATTCAAACTCCTTATTTATCTATATTCGCGCCAGATTTAACTGCAACACGGATCTTAGTTTTTTTACCTTTAGCATCTACTTCAGTCTTAATCTTTACTCTAGTTGGTTTATTTGTTGATGGATCAATTAATGCAACGTTTGATACATGAATTGGAGCTTCCATTTCAACAATACCGCCTTTTTCATTCATTTGACTTGGACGTTGATGCTTCTTAACAATATTTACACCTTCAACTAAAACACGTTCAGTTTTTGGGTAAACGCGTAAAACGCGTCCTGTTTTTCTTAATTTGTTACCTTTTTTATCAACTACAAATTGATCGCCACCTGCAATAATAGCTACTGTGTCTCCTGTTTTAATTAACATACTTGCGACCCCCTTTATAATACTTCTGGAGCTAGAGAAACAATCTTCATAAAGTTCTTTTCTCTTAACTCTCTTGCCACTGGTCCAAAAATTCTTGTTTCACGTGGGTTTAGATCTTCTTTAATAATTACTGCTGCATTGTCATCAAATTTGATAACTGAACCATCAGCACGGTGAACACCGTGTTTTGTTCTTACTACTACAGCTTTAACTACGTCACCTTTTTTTACTGCTCCGCCTGGTGTTGATTTCTTAACAGTTGCTGTTACAACGTCTCCGATGTTAGCATATCTGCGTCTAGAACCACCAAGCACTTTAATAACAAGTATTTCTTTTGCTCCACTGTTGTCAGCTACAGCCATTCTACTTTCTTGTTGTACCATGTTAGTTCCTCCTTCTTAAGCTAAATCTGATTTTGTAACAACTTCTAATAAACGGAATGATTTTGTCTTTGATAAAGGTCTTGTTTCAACAACTCTTACTTTATCGCCGATATTAGCAATTTGTTCTTCATCATGTGCATGTATTTTTTTAGTAACCTTTACGAGTTTTCCATATAAAGGTGACTTTTTGTGATTTGTAACTTCAACAGTAATTGTTTTTTCCATTTTGTTTGAAGTAACGATTCCTGTGAAAATTTTTCTATTATTACGTTCCATCTTTTGTCTCCTCCTTATTCTGCTCGTTCGCCGATGATTGTTAACATTCTAGCGATTGTTCTTTTTACTGTTTTAATACGTGCAGTATTTTCTAATTGACCTACAGCAAGTTGAAAGCGTAGGTTAAATAATTCTTCTTTTAATTCAGAAATACGAATTTCTAATTCTTGATTAGTTAATTTTCTTAATTCGATTGCTTTCATGCTTGGTCACCTCTCTTAACAATTTTTGTTTTAATAGGTAATTTATGTGATGCAAGTCTTAAAGCTTCTTTTGCTACAGCTTCACTAACTTGACCAATTTCAAACATTACTTTTCCTTCTTTAACAACAGCAACCCAAGCTGATGGTGCCCCTTTACCGGAACCCATTCTAACTTCAAGTGGTTTTTTTGTTAATGACATATGAGGGAAAATGTTGATCCATACTTTACCAGTTCTACGCATATATCTTGTCATTGCAATACGTGCAGCTTCGATTTGGCGGTTAGTAATCCATGCACCTTCTTGGGCAACTAATGCAAAGTCACCATTTAAGATTTCATTTCTACCTTTTGCTTTACCTTCGTAACTTACACGGTGTGGACGACGGAACTTAGTTCTTTTTGGTAATAACATTATTAGTTCCCTCCTTTTTTATCGTTTTGACGTGGTGCTCTTCTTTGTTGTGGACGTCTTGATCTCTCTGCTGGAGCACTTTGTCTTTCTTTACGGATTTCTTCATGATTTTGACCTGGTAAGATTTCACCATGGTAAATCCATACTTTAACTCCTAAAATACCGTATGTTGTATATGCTTCAGCTGTTGCATATTCAACGTCAGCTCTTAAAGTATGTAGTGGAACTTGACCTTCTGAATAACCTTCAGCACGTGCCATTTCTGCCCCACCTAAACGACCTGAAATAGATGTTTTAATACCTTTTGCGCCTGCTTTTAATGCTCTTTGGATTGCAATTTTTTGAACTCTTCTGAATGAAGCACGTTTTTCTAATTGGTCTGCCATACTTTGAGCAACTAATGTAGCAACGATTTCTGGTTTTCTAACTTCAACTACGTTTAATACGATTTCTTTTTTAGTTAATTTTTCTAATTGTTGAATTGTTTCTTTTAAAGTAACTGCATCACGACCGATTACTAGACCTGGTTTAGCTGTGTGTAATGTAATTTTTACACGATCTTTACCTTTTGCGCCTTTTAATCTTTCGATTTCAACGTGAGAAACTGCGGCTTCTTTGTGTTTTTTATTTAAAAATGTTCTAATGTTTGCGTCTTCTTTAATTAAAGCTGGAACTTGTTTGCTGTCTGCATACCATTTTGAATCCCAATCTCTAATAATACCAACGCGTAAACCTATTGGATTAACTTTTTGTCCCATTTTTATTCACCACCCATTTCTCTTTCAGCTACGATAACTGTAATATGACTTGTTCTTTTTTGAATAATGTCACCTTTACCTTGTGCTCTTGGTAACATTCTCTTTAAAGTAACACCTTCACTTACATAAGCTGTTTTTACATATAAGTTTTCTTCATTTAATTTATTATTATGTACAGCATTTGCAACAGCACTCTTTAGCACTTTACTAATAAGTGGTGATGCTGCTCTTGGTGTAAACATTAAAATTGCTTCTGCTTCTTTTACGTCTTTACCTCTGATTAGGTCGATTACTAAACGTGCCTTACGAGGAGCAATTCTAGCTGTCTTATGTATTGATTTAACTTCCATTTATTTGTCCTCCTTAGTAGCCCGCTTTTTTGTCGCGACCTTTTTTCTCATCTTTACTATGTCCGCGGTATGTTCTTGTTGGTGCGAATTCGCCTAACTTATGTCCTACCATGTCTTCTGTAACATATACAGGTACATGTTCTTTACCGTTATGGACTGCAATTGTATGCCCAACGAAATCAGGGAAAATTGTTGAGCGGCGTGACCATGTTTGAATCACTTTCTTTTCGTTAACCTCGTTTTGTGCTCTTACTTTATTTAGTAAGTGAAGATCACAAAATGGTCCTTTTTTAATTGAACGTGCCATGTTTTCCTCCTAATTATTTCGTACGGCGACGAATGATTAAATCGTTAGATGCTTTTTTAGTATCTCTTGTCTTGATTCCACGAGCTTTTTTACCCCATGGAGTCATAGGTGATTTACGTCCGATTGGTGTTCTACCTTCACCACCACCGTGTGGGTGATCGTTAGGGTTCATTACAGATCCACGTACTGTTGGTCTAACTCCTAAATGACGTACACGTCCTGCTTTACCCCAATTGATTAATTCCCAAGATTCATTACCTACTTGACCTACTGTTGCACGACAAGCACCTAAAACCTTACGAACTTCACCTGATTGAAGTCTAAGCAATACGTATTTTTCTTCACGTCCTAAAATTTGTGCTGATGTTCCAGCACTTCTTGCTAATTGTCCACCTTTACCTGGTTTTAATTCCACGTTATGAACAACTGTACCTACTGGGATATTAATAAGTGGTAAAGCATTACCTACTTTAATATCTGCTTCTACTCCTGAGAATACTGATGTTCCCACTTGTAAACCTTTAGGTGCAATAATATATCTCTTTTCACCATCTACATAGTTAATTAAAGCAATGTTTGCACTACGATTTGGATCGTATTCAATTGTTGCAACTTTTCCTTCAATACCATCTTTATTTCTTTTAAAATCAATAACGCGATATTTTCTCTTAGCACCGCCACCGATATGACGAACTGTTGTCTTACCAGTATTGTTACGGCCACCCGTACGAGAAATTGGCGCAAGTAGTGATTTTTCAGGAGTAGATGTTGTTAATTCTTCAAATGTTAATGTACTCATGTTTCTACGACCGTTTGTAGTCGCTTTATATTTTTTAACCGCCATGTTAAAAACCTCCTATATTTTTCACATTATACGTTGAATGCTTCGATTGTTTGACCTTCAGCTAATTCAACGATTGCTTTTTTGTAAGCATTTTTAAATCCTTCATGTTGACCAAGTCTTTTGAACTTTGGTTTAACGTTAATTGTGTTTACTTTAACAACTTTTACATTAAAGATTGCTTCGATAGCTTTTTTGATTTCTACCTTATTAGCATTTTTATCTACTTTAAATGTATAACGATTGAAATCTTCAATCATTTTTAAGCTTTGTTCGGTAATGACTGGTTGTTTAACTAGATCATAGTATAAATTCATTTTACTCATTTCCTAAAGCCTCCTCTAATTGTTTTACAGCATCTACTGTTAATACAACGTTTTTATTATTTAAAACATCATATACACTTAAATGGTTAGTAACTGCAAAGTTAACTGTTGGAATGTTTTGTCCTGCTCTTACTTCTTTTCCGTCAAATGCATTATTTACGAATAATGTTTTCCCAGATACGTTTAAGTTATTTAATAATGTTTGGAATTCTTTTGTTTTTCCATTTTCTGATACTAAATTGTCTAAAACGATAATTTTTCCATCTTGTACAAATGATGATAACGCTGATCTAAATGCTAAGTTTCTTACTTTTTTGTTTAACTTCACATTATATGATCTTGGTGTTGGTCCGAAAACCACACCACCACCACGCCATTGTGGAGCTCTAATTGAACCTTGTCTAGCACGTCCTGTACCTTTTTGTTTCCATGGTTTTTTACCACCACCTGAAACTTCAGTACGTGATTTAACTTTGCTTGTTCCTTGACGCATTGCCGCTCTTTGAGCATTAACTACATCGAATAGTGCTTGTTGGTGAGGAACGATACCAAACACATGTTCTGAAACTTCGATATTACCTACTGTTTCTCCTGCTTGATTTAATATGTTTAATTTTGGCATAATTTCCCTCCTTATTTCACTTTAACAGCGGACTTAACTACTACTAAACCTTTTTTAGGTCCTGGTACGCTACCGCTAATTAATAGAACTTGATTTTCTTGATCAAACTTAACAACTTTTAAGTTTTGGATTGTTACTTGAACATCTCCCATTTGACCTGGTAAGTTTTTACCTTTTAAGTTCCCTTTGATTGGTCCCATTGAACCTGGCCCACGGTGGTATCTAGAACCGTGTGTCATAGGTCCTCTTGTTTGATTATGTCTCTTAATCGCACCTTGGAAACCTTTACCTTTTGATATCCCTGTGACATCAATCATTTCGCCTTCTGTGAAAATATCACCTGAAACTACATCCCCTACGCTTAAGTTTGTTAAATCGTTATCTCCTAGGAAACGAATTTCTCTAACGAAGCGCTTAGGTGCAGTGTTTGCTCTTGCTACGTGTCCCATTTCTGGTTTGTTTGATAGATTTTCTCTTTTATCTTCAAAACCAACTTGAGTCGCAACATAACCGTCTGTTTCAACAGTTTTTTGTTGTAGTACTACGTTGTTTGCAACATCTACAACTGTTACTGGTATTAAAACACCATTTTCGTCGAAAATCTGTGTCATACCAATTTTTCTACCTAAGATTCCTTTGGCCATGATATACCTCTTTCTTTTCTATTTTTATTTCTTTAATACGATATCAATACCTGATGGTAAGTCGATATGCATTAAAGCTTCAATTGTTTTTGGGTTTGGATCTACAATTTGAATTAATCTTTTGTGTGTTCTTCTTTCAAATTGTTCACGTGAATCTTTATTAACGTGTGGTGATCTTAAAACAGTAAATACTTCTTTTTGTGTTGGTAATGGAATTGGACCATTTACCTTTGCACCTGTTTTTTCAACACTTTCAACAATCTTTAAAGCTGCTTGATCGATCAATCTGTGATCGTAAGCCTTTAATCTTATTTTAATTACATCTTTCGCCATTTTATATTCTCCTTCCGCCTATAATATTTTTATAAACTTGCTCCTTGGAAAAACCCGGTACATGACAACGGCTATCCGTGTACCAGCAACCTTCCATATCAACGCCTACTTAAAACATAAGCTTTTTTATTATATAACACTTTTTCTTTAATTGCAACTATTTTTACCACTTTGTTTATTTTTGATTTTTTCTCGGTATTTTTCTCTTCTTTTTATCGATGATTTAACAGTTTTTTCGATATTTTCCATGTTTTCTTCACTGTAAATAAAATTATTAAATCCCATGATCATTAATTTATCAATAATTTTTTCATCACTTAACTTAGATGAATACACGATATGTTCTACTTTTAACTGCTTTAAAACTGTGTGTAGGTCTCTAAACTCACTAATAGATTTATCTTTAAAGTCATTGTAAGAAATTTTATATTTACCATGAACCTCATATATTAGTTCATCATAATCAATTATCGCTATATCAAGATTTTTATAATCTTCAATATCGTATATGTCTTCGAAATCACTGATAACTGGTCCAACTTTACAATTATCAATAAAACGTTTTATTAATATCTTCCAATGTAAATAATCTTCATAACTAAGTAAATTAGGTAAATATATATAAATTAATTCTTTTTTGGCAATTTCATTTATTTGTTTAAGTAATTTATTATAGTATTTATAATTTTCAAAATAATGTTCCTTAACACAATGATACTTACTTTTTACATATATATTTGAATCAAAATCAAAAAGCGGAAATATTATATGTTTTTCTCCTTTGAAACTTAAGATATATTTATATATTGTATTTACTTTAGGAAATATTAACGATTCTTTAAACATGTTATTAAAGGTAATAAAATTTTTATTACTTTTCGATTTGTATAAATATTTATTTTCAACATATTCATTTTCACCCTGATTACACTGGAATGTGAAAGAATTTCTTCCAGATTCTAAAGTTATGAAATCTGTTTTTATCATTTGTTTTTTATCACTAAATTTATCACAAATTATTTTATATGCAAAACTATCTTCTAAAACCTCACAAACATTATTTATGGTTAGGGAGTTTATATATTTTGTCTCCCTAACACATCTATTTCTTATTAGTAAATTATGATCATGTTCTACTGTACAGTTTATAGAAAACATTTTTTTCTTAATGTGATAGATTAAATCCTTTTTTTCATCCTCACTTAATCCCTTAAGTAATTTATGCATAGCTCTTATTGCTACCTATCTTTAGATTACTTTTATCAATAAAGTCTTTTCTTTTAATATTTTCGCTTATTCTAAATTCTACCTTATCATAACAACCAATAAATAAAAGATCATCTAAAATTATGCTTACTTCTTCTTTTACATAATCTAAAACAAGATTTGCTACTAAATCCCCTTTTAAGTGTGCGTCAATTACTATGTTCCAACTAATCAAATTAAAATCATCCAATATTGTTGGATAAAAATTTTTGATCGATCTAAATTTTTGATTAGCTCCTATATTATAATCAGTACATTTAAATAGGTGGTTAATTGATGTTTTTTCAAAAACATCAATTGTTCTTATCTTAAACTCACAGTTAGATACTTTCTTATATACCGTAATCATGTCATCTATCTCTACTAACAAAACATTATAATTCTCTTTTTTTCCCAACATACCTTATCCTCTCTTTATAAAGATTTATTTGTTTTATATTTTTAAAATAAAAAAAATGTTTTTTTTCTCAAAAAAAGAAGAGGATTTTAACCCTCTTCTACTGTTTCTACTTCAGCATCTTGTAAAGCTTTTTCATAAGCTCCGAGCACTTCCGCATCGATTAATGTTCTAGTCTCTGTATTGATTGGATGTGCAATATCCCTGAACATGCCATTTGGCATTTTCTTGCTAGGCATTGCAACAAACATTCCTTTTTCCCCTTCCAGTACACGAACATCATGAATGACAAAACTGTCATCAATTGTAATTGATCCTACGGCTTTTAATCTTCCTTCCGTATTCACTAGTTTAATTCTTACGTTAGTTATTTTCATGTTCCCCTCCAACAAAACCGTTTTATAATGTTATTATATCATAATAAAACGAAAATAAAAGATTTTGAAAAGATAAAATGATAACGTTTACTCTTATTCTTTGTTAAATGGCCATTTTTTAGCCATTTCGATGAATTTATCGCTAGATATTGTTTCGGCACGCAAATTTGAGTCAATATTCAAAGAATCTAAGAAATCATTCAATTCTGATTTGTCTAGATTAAATCCAAAGCTTAAATTATTAGAAATAGTTTTTCTTTTTTGATGAAATGATGCTTTAACTATACTTAAGAATAGTTCTTCTTCTCTATCTTCAAGAGTTTTTTCTTTTCTAACCATTCTAAAGACTGCACTGTCTACTTTAGGTACTGGATAAAACATTTTTTTGCTAACATTAACAACTCTTTTCACATCCATAAAGTACTGAATAATAATTGATAATGCATTATAGTCTTTAGTTCCAGGACTAGCAAGGATTCTATCGCAAACTTCCTTTTGAACCATTAATGTTGCTGACTTAATATTTTTGCTTTCAATTATTTTAAAGATGATTGGACTAGTAATGTTATACGGTATATTAGCAACAACATGCATTTCGCTATTACCACTTAAATCAACTTTTAAAATATCTTTAAAGATTACTTTAAAGTTACTGTTTTGTTGTTCGAGATTTCTTAAAAAATCTTCTAATTCAAGATCGACCTCATATGCAACAAGATTTTTTGCTTGTTCAATTAAAAATGTTGTTAAAGCTCCCATCCCTGGACCTATTTCAATTACATCTTTATCTTTAATTAAAGCACTGTCTACAATTTTTTTTAATAAGTTTTTATCTCTTAAGAAGTTTTGGCCAAACTTCTTTTTCATTTGATGTTCACTAATAGTACCACCCTTTTCTTAACGATATTATTATACTATACTTTTAAAGTAATTGACTTTCTATTTTTATAGTGTTATACTTAAATTAGTTTTAAGGCATACCTTAACATTGGAGGAATTAAATGAAAAGACTACTATACTTATTATTTATCTTAACTTCATCATTACTATTATCCTCTTGTGGTAATAAATACTACTATGATTTAGAAAAGATAAACATTACAACGACAACAAATATTATGAAAGATTTGGCAGATAGAATTGGTGGAGAAAAAGTTAATGTCTATTCTTTAATGGGACCAGGAATTGATCCACACCAATATATCGCAAGACCAAATGATTTTATCGCTCTTGATAAAGCTGATTTAATAATTGCAAGTGGGCTTCACTTAGAAGGTAAAATAATAGGAGTCATTGAAAGTTTTGAGAATGACGGTAATAAAAATGTATTAAATATTGGTACTAGTTTAATTAATAGTGATAAAAAAGATTTACTAATAGAAAATGAAAACTTCGGTGGTTTATATGATCCACACTTTTGGTTTGATATTAATCTCTACATTGAAGCAACAACTATTATCAAAGATAAATTAATTTTATTAGATAGTAATAATAGGGAATACTATCAAAATAATTTTGATAGTTATTTAACTGAGTTATTAGAATTAATTAAATATGCCAAAGATAATTTCAGTAAAATAAAAGAAAATAATCGTTATCTAATAACAGCGCATGATGCATTTGAATATTTGGGAAAAGAATTTGGTTTCACTGTTATGTCGCTACAAGGTTTATCAACAGAGGCTGAAGTTTCACCTTCTGACGTAAAAGAAATAATTGATATAATTTTAAAATATAAAATTGTTGCAATTTTCCCAGAAACATCAGTACCAATTGAAACTATTACTTCTGTTAAAGAGGCTTTGAATAGAAATAATTATAAAGTTACAATTGGTGGTAATTTATACTCTGATTCACTTGGTGGTAATAGTGATGATGATACCTATATTAAGATGTATAAAAAAAATATTGACACAATTGTTGCTTCACTTGGAGGAGGAAATAATAATGAATGATTATATTAAAGTAGAGGACTTAACTGTAGCATATGACTTAAAACCTGTTTTATGGGATATTGATTTATCTTATCCAAAGGGTAATTTAATTGCTATAGTAGGCCCAAATGGGGCTGGTAAAAGTACATTAATTAAAGCAATGCTTAATATTCATAAATCCATATCTGGTACTACATTGTTTGAAGGAAAAACATATAAAGATTTTTATAAAAATATTGGCTATGTTCCGCAGAGAGGATCAGTAGACTGGGATTTTCCTACTACCGTTTTTGATGTTGTTTTAATGGGAAGATATGGCTCTATTGGCTGGTTTAAGCGTCCTAGCAAAGACGATAAAAGAAAAGCACTTGATGCATTAGTTAAAGTTGGAATGGATAAATATATGCATAGACAAATATCTGAATTATCCGGTGGCCAACAACAGAGAGTCTTTTTAGCAAGAGCGTTAGTTCAGGAAGCATCAATCTATTTTATGGATGAACCATTTCAAGGTGTTGATATTAAAACTGAAAAAGCGATTATTGAAATATTAAGAGAATTAAAAAATAAGGGATGTACCGTCTTAGTTGTTCATCATGATTTAGAAACAGTACCTGAATATTTTGATTGGGTTACATTTTTAAATATGAAAGTTATAGCAAACGGTAAAGTTAGTGATGTTTTTAATTCAAATACAATTGAAGAAACATATAAATCTAATAAAATAGCCTTATTAAAGGAAGATGACAATGGTAAATAATATCTTATCATACTTTAATGATCCTTATTTTTTAAAGATTTTTATTGGTACTTTCTTACTTGGTTTTGCTGCAGGAGCAATCGGCATTTTTCCTACACTTAGAAAACAAGCCTTAATTGGTGATGCTTTATCACATGCATCACTTCCTGGTGTTGTTATTGCATTTATGATCTTTAATTCTCGTGATATATTAATTCTCTTACTTGGTGCATTAGTATTTTCCTTTATCTCAATTGGTTTAATTGAGTTAATTAAAAAGTATTCTATTATTAAATACGATGCCTCAATGGCTTTAATTCTATCTGCTTTTTTCGGGTTTGGTAATGTTTTACTTAGTATGCTTAAGAGTTCAAACCAAGCGGGTTTGAGTAAATTTATTTTTGGTGAGGCTGCAACAATGTTAGAAAAAGATGTTGTAATGATCATTATTTCATCTGTTGTTTTACTAATTATTTCTATTCTTTTTTGGAACCAAATTAAAGCTTTTATTTTTGATCAAAAGTTTTATCAAAGTCTTGGTTTCAACTCAAACATAACAAGATTTTTAATTACATTTTTAACGGTTTTAGTTGTTGTTATATCTATTAGAACAATTGGTGTTATATTAATGTCTGCACTACTTATTGCTCCTGCAATCTCTGCTAGACAGTGGAGTAATAAGCTTTCAGTAAACTTTATTTTAGCTGGAATCTTTGGAGCAATATCTGCTGGTATTGGCACATTTATTAGCTTTAATGTTAATGGGATTCCAACCGGACCAATCATCGTTATTATTTTAAGTATTTTATTAATCGTATCATTGTTATTTTCACCTAAGAAAGGTATTTTAGTTACTTTTATCAATAGCAAGAAACAAAAATCATTAATAAAAAAATATCATGACTTAGTTCACTTTTATGAATTTGGTGAAATAGAAGATAATATCGCTTTATCTTTTTATAGTGAAGGCTTATTAAATATTGATAATAATACTTATTTTATTAGTGATAGAGGTCATACTTTAATTAATAATATTATGCGAGGTAAAAACTTATGGGATTAAATATCTTATTAATTGCATTAGTTACTTCTCTTGCATGTTCAATTATTGGTGTCTTTTTGGTTGTTAGAAAAATGTCTATGATGACTGACGCTATTAGCCATACTGTATTATTAGGTATAGTACTAACCTTTTTATTAGTTCCTAATCTTGATTCACCACTTTTAATTTTTGGTGCAATCTTGATGGGATTAATTACTGTTACTCTAATTGAGTCTTTAGTTAAAACTAAAAAAGTAAATGAAGATGCTGCAACCGGTGTGGTATTTCCCCTTCTATTTAGTATTGCAATTATTATCATAACCTTATTTATTAGTGATGTTCATATGGATGTTGATGCTGTTTTACTTGGAAAACTAGAACTTGCTTCAATTGAGAAACTATTTGTTTTTGGTGTTAATATCGGACCAAAATCACTTTATATTGGCTTATTAGTTTTAGTTATCAACATTTTATTTATTATTATATTTTTCAAAGAATTAAAAATAGTAAGTTTTGATAGTCCCTTAGCAAAAGTTCTTGGCATATCTCCAATTATTATTCATTACTTATTAATGGTAATAGTTTCGTTTACCGCTGTTACATCCTTTAGTTCGGTTGGATCTGTTTTAGTTGTTGCTTTAATGATAGGACCAGCTATTACAGCAATGCAATTTACCAAAGACTTAAAGTATACTATTATTTACAGTGCAATTATTGCAGCATTTAATACAATTGTTGGATATATTATTGCTATTAACATTAACGTTACAATCTCTGGTGTTATTGCAACTACTACACTAGTTACATTTATTTTAGTTCTTCTATTTAATCCAATCAGTGGTATACTATTTAAAGTATATAGAAGAGCAAAGCAAAAAAATGAATTTGCGTTTCTCATTTTATTAATTCATATTTTTAATCATCAAAACAATAATGAAGATGAAATTAGAATAACAAACATTCACAATGAATTAAATTGGAGTGAAAATAAAATTAACTTCTTTATCAAACTAGGAATTAAGGAAGAATATTTAATAAATAAAAATGACTTAATTTTTTTGACTGAAAAGGGAATAAAGTTTCATAATCAAAAAATTAAGAGTATTACTTAGGAGGACTTATGATTAATCGTTCAGAAGAAGATTACTTAAAAACTATCTATGATTTAAAGTCATACAAAAATGAATCAATTATTAAATCTCTAGACATTGCAGAATCACTTGGATTTACTGATCAAAGTGTTAATGAAATGATCAAAAAACTATCAAAAAAAGGCTATTTAAACTATATTCCTTATAAAGGGGTAGAACTAACTGATCTAGGCACTAAAGAGGCTATAAGGATGGTTAGAGCTCATCGTATTTGGGAAGTATTCTTAATGAATGAGCTAAAGTATAGCTGGGACCAAGTTCATGAAGAAGCTGAGTTATTAGAACATACCGCTAATCCTGAATTGATTGAAAAATTATATATTTATTTAGGGAAACCTGAGTACTGTGGACATGGTAATCCAATCCCTAATCTAGAAGGTAAAATAGCACAAGCATATACAAAAAGACTAATTGATTTTGAAGTAAGTGAAGTCTTTACTTTAAAAAGAGTTTTAGATAATAAGGAATTACTTCTCTTTCTATCTAACAATAACATCACATTAAATAGTTCATTTATTGTTAAAAGTAAAGATTTATTTAGTGGCATTATTAAAATAGAAAACAAAAAAAGCGAAGTTATTATTACTAATAAAATCACTAAAATGTTATTTGGTATTTAAACAACTATTAATTTAGTTGTTTTTTTTATCTTGATGAAATATCGTAAATCTTTCCAATTGCTTTTGGAGCTCTTGAATTTCTTGAAGTAAATGCCAGTGCAATAAGCGTTACTAGGTATGGAATAATTAAATATATCTCACTAGGTAAGTTTAATTTATTTAAGAAAGCAATACTTACATAAGCACTTGAGATTGTTCTAAATAATCCAAAGAAGATTGCTGCAAATAATACTCTGAATGGACTCCAGTTACCAAAGATTAATACCCCGATTGCCAAGAATCCCATTCCAGCAACAGTTGCATCAAATGATCCAGATGTTGTAGCAACAAAGATTACTCCACCCATACCAGCTAAAACTCCAGAACTAATTACAGAAAAATATCTAACACGATAAATATTAATACCTTGAGCATCAGCTGCATGTGGATTTTCACCAACAGCTCTAATTCTTAATCCAAGTTTTGTTTTGTAAACTAAAATCCAAACAGCTAGTAAAATAACTATCCCAATATAAAAACTAATATAAGTTTTTTGGAAGAATATTTCACCTAAAAGTGGAATATCACCTAAAATTGGAATCTTGTCAATTCTAAATTCTGGATTGAAGATTACTTGTTGTCCACCTAAAACTGATCTTGCGGTAAAGATTGCAAATGCTGGTGCAAATAAGTTAATTGCAGTCGCACTAATAGTTTGATCTGCATTCATTTTGATTGATGCAAATGCGTGAACTGTAACTACTAATCCACCAACAATTCCACCAACTAAAATTCCAATTAAATAAACTAATTGTGGTGGAACATTTCCACTTGTTTGTAAAATTTTAATAGTCCAAATTCCAATAAATCCACCAATTAACATTAACCCTTCTAAAGCAATGTTAGTAACACCGCTTTTTTCAGACATAAGTCCACCAAGAGCAACAATTAATAAAGGTATTATTGAAACAAATGATAGTTGAAGTATATTAATCATTTTGAACCACCTCTTCTTTATTAGCTTTTCTCTTATCTTTTATATATTTAATGTATAACTGAATACCTGCTGAGATTGAGGTTGTATAAACAATAATTGAAGTAATAATATCAATAATTTGTGGTGGGAAGTCATTACCTTGCATATAGAATCCACCTTGTCTAATATAACTTAAGAAAAATCCACTAAATAATGCCCCAATCGGTTCCGTTTGTCCTAGTAAAGCAACTGTAATACCGTCAAAACCTTGTGGTAATAAATCATAAGTTGTTCCAATGTTTGAACCAATTACTAAATACTGAATAGCACCTGCTAATCCAGCTAGAGCGCCGGAAATAGCCATTGCTAAGATAATATTTTTCTTAGCATTCATCCCTGCATACTTACTTGCATGAGGGTTAAATCCTGATGATTTTAATTCATAACCAATTGTGGTTTTTTTAAATAGATAATAGATTACTACAACCATTACAATTGCAATAATTATACCTATATTAGCTTTAGAACCATTGAAAAGGTTTGAAAATTGTGGTAATTGTGCACTTGCTAAAATATCTTTTGATTTAGCATAGTTTGGGTTATAAACATTTCTTTTTACTAATAAAACTACTAAGATAGTTGCAATATAGTTAGACATAATACTAGATACTACTTCATTTGTATTAGTAAATGCTTTAAGTAACCCTGGAATCATTCCCCAGATCATTCCTCCGATAACACCCATTAATAAAGCAACCATCCAGTGGAATGGTGCAGGCATTTTCCAAAGAACACCAACATGGACTGCTAAATATCCACCAACAATCATTTGACCTGATGCACCAATATTAAATAGTCCTGTTTTAAATGCAACAACTAAAGCAAGACCAACTAGAATAAGAACAGAAGCATTTAATAAAATATCTCCTAGTCCTTTCATACCATTGCCTAGTCCGCCTGAAAGCATTGTAAAGAGTCCGGGAATTGCTTCTGCAGGATTAAAGATAAACATTACAACTAATCCAATTATTAAACCAATTGCAATAGATAGCAAACTAGGTTTTAGTTTATCAAATAAGCTTATTGATCCCTTTAAAAGTTTTTCTTTAAAGTTTGTTTTTTCACTCATTCAAACTTCCTCCTTTATGCCCAGACATATATAGTCCAAGTTTATTTGCATCTACTTCTTTTCTTGCTACATCTAGTGTTATTTCACCTTCATATATTACAAGAATTCTATCTGCTAAATTTAAGATTTCATCAAGTTCATAGGATATTAAAAGGACCCCATTTCCTTTGTCTCTTTCATTAATAAGCTCTTGGTGAATATTTTCAATCGCACCAACATCAAGACCTCTTGTAGGTTGGAAAACCATTAATAGATTATGCTCACGTTCAATTTCTCTAGCAATAATAACTTTTTGCTGATTACCACCACTCATACTTCTAGTTTCAGTAACTGCTCCTCGTGCTGATCTAATGTCATATTTTTCAATTAATCTATCTGCATATTTATATATATCATCATGTTTTAAAAATAAGTTCTTTTGAAATTGTTCTTTATAATAAGATTGTAATATAACATTATTTGCAATATCAAAATCTAAAACTAAACCATCTCTCTGACGATCTTCAGGGACATATGATAAACCTTGTTCATATCTTTTTCTAATGTTTTTCTTTGTTACATCCATATTATTTAAGATAATATTTCCGCTTGTTGCAGGTTCTAATCCTGCAAGTGTATATACTAATTCTGTTTGACCATTACCATCGATACCAGCAATACCAACAATCTCACCAGCTCTAACATTAAAACTGATATTATTTAAGAGTTTTTTATATTTTCCTTCTTTAGTTAAGTTAACAACTTCTAAAATTTTTTCTCCTGGCATAAATTTTTTCTTTTTATAATCAAATTCTAATGGTCTACCAACCATTAATTCTGCCATCTGGACGGTAGTAACATCTTTAACATCAACTGTTGCAATATGTTTACCTCTTCTTAGAACAGTACAACGATCAGAAGATATTTTAATTTCATTTAATTTATGGGTTATTAAAACAACCGCTTTGCCTTCTTTAGCAAAGTTTTTAATAATATCCATTAATTCATCGATTTCTTGTGGTGTTAATACAGCAGTTGGTTCATCAAAAATTAATGTATCACTATCACGATACAACATCTTAATAATTTCAACTTTTTGTTGCTGTCCAACTGTTAAATCTTTAATTTTAGCATCTAAATCAACTCTAAGGTTATATTGATTCATGATGTTTTCCACTTTAATTCGTGCTTGGTCAGTTGTTAAAAACCCATTTTTAGTATCTTCTATCCCTAAAATTATATTTTCTAAAACAGAAAAAACCTCAACTAATTTAAAGTGTTGGTGAACCATTCCGATACGGTATTTAGTAGCATCATTAGGGTGTCTAATTTCAACAAGTTCACCATCAACATATATTTCTCCCTCATCTTGTCTATAAAGACCAAAGAGAATAGACATTAATGTACTTTTACCTGCTCCGTTTTCTCCCAACAAGGCATGAACCTCACCATTTTTAATAGTAAAATTAATATTGTCGTTTGCTACTAATGGTCCAAATACCTTGGTGATGTTTTTCATTTCTACCATGTAAATCCCTCCATATTTGAATAAGGGGAACCTATAAAGTTCCCCTAATTTTTAATTACTTAGTTTAATAGATTATCCGTTAATTTTTGCTTTTAATGCAGCTGTTATTTTTCCTGTATAACCTAGATTATCAACGAATGTTGCTAATTCATCAGCTGTTGTTGGAACAGTTACTGTTTTTTTAACTAATTTATCAAAAATTGCATCATATTGTGCAACTGTAAATGTTTTAAATCTGAAACTATCACCTTGTGGTAGTCCAACTGCTTGATCATTAACACCTAAGTTCCATGTTGTTTTACCTGGGAATTTACCTTCATAGAATGCTTTTAAAGCTTTCTCTGCAGCTTCACCAACACCTTTAACTGCTGATGAGATAACTGTATCTGAATCTTTAGCTTGGTCACTATCTACACCAACTACCCATTTTTTAGTTGCGCCAGAACTTGCATCTTTTGCTGCTGCCATCACTGATGTACCTGCACCACCAGCTGCTACGTGAATAATTTCGATTCCATTACTATACCATGTTGCTGCTTCTGATTTTGTTTGATCACTTGGAGCAAATGATCCTGTATATTTGTAATAGTCTGCTGAGAAATTAAATTCTGTTAAGTTCTTTTCTTTTGCTGCATGATATGCTCCTGCAATCCAACCAATTCCAAATCTTTGAACAGCTGGTACTGCAATACCACCCATATAACCTAATTTTGTAAATCCTTCTAATACTGAAGCATATCCTGCTAAGAATCCAGCTTGTTCTTCTTGGAAGAATACTGATAAAGTATTATCGCCTAATTTACCGTTATATTCACCATCATGTGGAGATCCGTCTAAAATAACAAATTTAACATCTGGATATTTGTCTTGAGCGTGGTAAATTGGTACTTCAAAATAGAATCCTGGAGTAATAACAATTTTTGCCCCTCTTTTAACTGCTAAATCGATAGCTGCTTCATAATCTGATATTGCTTCCCCTGCTGGTTTGAAGTATTTATGAGTTTTACCGTTTTCTTTTGCAAACTTAACGATTCCTTCCCATGTTCCTTGGTTAAATGAACCATCATCAATATCCCCTGTATCTGTAATCATGGCAATTTCATAAGATTTGCCTGTACATGAAACTAAAGTTAAAGCCAATAAAAATACTGCTAATATAGATAAAATTTTTTTCATTATATGCTCTCCTTTTTATTTTCTATCCAGCCTTATTATATAAAAAAATGTTAACACTTTCAAGTATATAATTTATTTATCTATTTATTTGTCATTAATAATAGAAATAGTCATCAAACAAAGATGCTTGATGACTATAAATTTAAGTTTATTTTGCCTTATCTTTTCTTATTAAAAAGTAGAAAAATACAAAGAATAGTACAATCATTAGTGCTAAACTTCCCCATAAATAATACCATCCATCAAGATAGATAATACCTGTAATTAATAGAATTGGTGCTCCAAATAAAACTGCAGTCGATGAACCTGTAACTAAATCATCAGAAGCTGGTGTTTTAAAATCCGGATCTATTTCTCTAAGTAAAGCAATACCGTTGCTTGCTGTTCCAGTTAAGTTGCCAAATAGTGCTGCGAATGCTTCATGCTCATAATCTGGGTATGTTTTCTTAACTACTAATCTTAAATAGTAATATGTTGCAAAACCACCGATTGTAGTTAATACTAATAATGTAATCCAAAACTCCGCTTTAGCAATCATAGAAACATTAATTGCCATAATACTTGCAACAATCATGTAGTCAAATACTACTCCAGTTATTCTGTTTAACATGTATTCATTAGTATATTTTCGTTTCATCCAACCCTTTTTTTGTAAGAAGTTAAGTATTACTTTAAATACTAAAGAAAACAACATCCCAAAAATAAAGTTAAAGCCCCAGATTAATCCAGTAATTGCTTCTACCTTAATTAATGTAGTTATAATTTCCATAAATAAATAACTAAATAGATAAACAACAGCAACAAAAATAATTTGAATACTCATTTTATCAATTGCCTCACTTACAGGAATCTCATTTTTACTTTCAATTACTTCGCTTTTTACATCTTTTGATTCTTCTTCTCTAGCTCTTTTAACTTTTCCTTCACCTGACTTTTTATTAATATAGTAAATTCCAACTACACTTGACCAGATTGTTCCTATTGTAGCAATTGCAAGCCCAAATGACTTACCACCAATAAATCCGTTTTGTTCAAAAATGCCGCCTATATTATTAGCTTGTCCTGGTCCTTGACCAAATCCCATTGGTAATAATAATCCTGAAAATGGTGCAATTCCTTTAAAGAAGTTAAACGTTACAATTGTTATAATAACACCAATAGCACCTTGAATTAAATAAGTACTTACGATGATAAGACCTGTTTTAAATGGTCTCCCCTTTAATTCATTTGTTCCTTCTTTTTTAACTGATTTAAGTCCCATTGCAATAAAACCTATTGCAATTGCATGATATGTTATTCCCTCAAGGAAGCTATTACTAATTAAATATTCACCTTGAATTGTTACGTTTAAACCAATTATTAAATATTTAAGACCAAGTCCTAAAAATCCAGCAATGATTGCTGTGGGAAATAGTAATGTTCTAAATACTTTAACTTTTCTTCTTATAATATTTGCAACTAACAACATTAAAGATAAAATACCAAATTGGACCATTAAGCCCCAACTACTGTAATCCGAATTTATGAATGCTAATATTTTCATCATATATATTTTCTCCTTCATTATAAAATTGATATGTTAATAAATATATGTACGGACTTGTTTCTAGATCAAATCTAAATAACCATGTATCATTATCTTCATAAATGATAATTTGCTTTTTACCTTGAATTGCTAGATTACTAATCTCGCTAAATAAAAACTCTTTTTCAATATGTTTATTATTAAAAATAACTCTATCATTTTTTAAAGTAAAACTTCCTTTTCCTAAATCATGCTTTTTATTTGCATCAGTCTTTGATAAATTAACCGTTCTATCAAAACTAAAGTTTTTATTGTTTCTATAATAATTTAGGTAACTTGTTAATACTTTTTCATGAATCTCTATTAAATTAAAACTTTTATTCTCGTTGTCGGTAACTATACCATTATTTAAAAATTTAAGGGTAAGATTACTAGACTTAGAATAAAGCATATCACCTTTTGTATACGTACTAAAAGGTTCATTTGACTTATAATCAATAAAAACTAATCTCTCTAATCCTTTAGCAATCTCTTTTCCTTTAAAATTGTTATAAGGAAAATCATAAGCATTTACATAGAGATTTTCCTTAACAATATCAAATAGTTCATCATCACTCAAATTTTTATATTCTTCATAATTAATGATTTTTTTAATAAACCCACGGCTTTTTCCTTTTTTATTATAAACAGTCCATCTTCCATTAGAAAAGTATAGTCCTTCAAAGTTATAAAAGATCACTGGTCTTTTTAACATTCTAATTAATTTAACAACTGATGGGCTCATTTTATTAGTAACTCCGTCATAGGTAATATTACCTTCAGGAAATAAGCCAACACTTCCTTTTTCATTTATTATTTGTTTAGCTTTTTTAATTGCACTTAAATCAGAAACTGATTTTGTTTTTTTAATTGGATTAGCAGCGAATACTAATAATTTACTTAATAATCCTAAATTAAAAATTTGCTCTGTTGCAAAATAGTAAATATGAAACGGAAATGATAAACCCATTAAAATTGGATCAATTGATATTGTGTGATTTCCTAAGATTAAATAAGGTCCATCTTTTAAGTCCTTATATTTTTTATATGTATATCTATACTTGATTTTTAAGGGTATAGTTACAAATATTTTTGCTAAAGTAATAATAAATATGTGTCTTTTCTTAACTTCTTTTTTTCTACTCATTACATACTCCTCTTTATTAATATTAACATTATAACATAATTGTTTGTTTGAACCTTAAAATAATAATTTTTATATGGACAATCTCTATATTAAGGTTTTTATAAAAAAAGAAAGCTATTTAATAGCTTCCAATATTTCTTCTTCTGTTATATTTATTTGATTTAATCTTTTAAGTAGTGTCTTACCATTGGTGTGACCTAAGTTTAATGATTCTTCTAATTTTTTTCTAAGGTTACTACTATTATCACTACCGATTATTTTATTATCTACTAAAAAACTCATCGTAATATTATTTTCAAGCAAATTGCTAACTCGATATATTTTACTAAATGCTTCAATAATATCATCTTTTGATAAATGTTCTAATCCGATTTTTTTACGATTATTACTAAATGATTTATGTCTTTCTAGAAAGACGTGACTAACATTTCCGATTTTTTCTTCTAGTTCATTTCTTATTTTAAGGCCAGGAAAATCTGGATCAGTACAAACAACAATTTCAAACTTGTCTTTTATACTATTTAAATATTTAACAATCTCACTGTCTACTGCTGATCCATTTACACTTATAACATTAATATCATTAAAGACTGATTTAAGTCTGTTAACATCATTTTTACCTTCAACTACAAATATTTGATTTTTCATCTATCTCTATAGAAAAACTTAACTTGTTGTTGTTTACCACTATCAACTAAACTGTTAATAACTCTTGATTCTTTATCTAGTGTACTTAATGTTAAGTCATCTTTCAAGATAAATATTTGTTCAGCCATGTTTTTCGTCTCATCATTATAAGTTTGTTCCTGAAGGGTAACTTTCCCTTCAAAATATCTTTTTTCAGTCTCTGTATAGTCTTTTGGTAAATCACTTTCGTTATTTGAATAGTTCCAAAGTCTTCGGTCCATAAAATCAGTTGCTAGAGTTTTTAAAATGTAGTCATTTTCTAGTTTAAAGTTTGAAACTAATCCGTTTATATAATAATCGTCAATCATTAAATAATATTTGATGTTACTTGGATCTTTTAAGATTTCTTTTAATATTCTTACATCAGCCATAAACTTATAGTTTTCTTCAATTAAGTCTTTGACTCTTAAATAAATCTTTTCCAATACTAATTCATAATTTCTAGCCACACGGTGGAAGTAAACTTGAAAGTACATATGATATCTACTAATTAAATAACTTTCTATCGCGTGAATTCCTGATGATTTAAAAACTATTTTACCATCATGAATTCTCATTACTCTAATTAACCTATCAATATCAATATTACCGTAAGTTACACCACAAAAATAGGCATCTCTAAGAAGATAATCTAATCTATCAACATCAAGTTGACTACTGATTAATTGTTCTAGGAGTGGAAATTTATTTTGTTTTAAAATAATTGAAGTAATATCTTCTGCAAAGTTTAAATCAACTTCATCTAAGATTTTTCTTAAATCTTTTGAATTTAATATGATATTTGTACCAATAATCTCATGATCTGTTTTAAAAACATCTTCAAAAGCATGAGAATATGGACCATGACCAATATCATGCAGTAATGCTGTTGCTAAAAATAAAATCTTATCACGTTCGCTTAGTGCTTCTTTTAAATCTTTGTTATTTAGAAATAGTGTTGCTACATGATAAGCACCAATACTATGAGAAAATCTTGAATGTTCAGCCCCATGATAAGCCATTGGCACACCGGCTAGTTGTTTAACTCTTCTAAGTCTTTGAAATTCACTACTATTAATAATTTTGGTTATTACATTATATTCAACACTTATATAGCCATATACTGGATCTCTAAATACTTGTTCTCTTTGTCTTTTTTCCATCTTATCCACCAATTAGAAGTACACTTTAATATTATATATGTCTTTAAAATAGCGTTTATTATCTTCATTTATTATTTTAAAATCATATTTATTTAAATTATCTAGTAATTCTTGTTCTCTTTCCTTATCAATATGTAATTTGTAACCAACTAAACCTAATTCATTATCTTCTCTTTTTTTCAAATTTATACTGAAGGTGTTTGCTCCAATATGGTGATGATATTTTCTATCACTAAAAAATAGTGCTCTTTTTCTAAACTCAAGTAATAAATCAAAACCTAGAACATCTCTAAAATACTTTAATGATCCATCTAAGTTTCTAACACTAAAATGAACATGACCAACTACTGCATCATGTGGAAAACTTTTCCATTCATAAATATTTCTATTCATAATTTTTTCAATATCAATTGGTAATGTATCCATTACTATTTCAGTGTTATCAAATTCCCATGATACACTATCTCTATCAACATAAACTTCAATCCCATTACCTTCTATATCATCTAAATATATTGCTTCACTAACTAAATGATCAGCTCCACCAGTAATTGGATATTTGTTTTTTACTAAGTGATTAATAAATGATGCTAGATCATCTAAATTTTTAAGTAGGTATGCGATATGATATAGTCCTTCTGAATCTCTCTTTATTGCATTCTTATCTTCTTCTAGTGTTAAAAATATTTTATTGTTAACACCTAAGCTTACTAAATTATCCTTTTCTTCAATCACTTCAAATTTCATTATTTTTAAATAAAAATCTAACATTTTATTTAAATCTTTTACTTTAATAATTACACTTTCAATATAGTTTGTTTTGCTATTATGAAAATTATTCATAAAAACACCCTCTTTTCTTTACTATATCTTAATTATAACATACAAATAAAACACATGTTTTAACTAGCAAAAAAAATAGTTATTAAATAGGTTTTATCTTGAAAAACTAGGTTATGATTAATTTTACTTTTTACTTATAATGTTGAAACAATTATCATTGCTTTATAACATATTATTTTTTAGTTGATCATTACTATTATATTGTTTCTATTTTTGTATTAAATGAAAAACTTTTTAAAGTATAAAGAATAAGGATACATCTCTTATAAAGAAAAAATCGAGTATTAACACTCGACTTTGACCTTGATATTAAGCTTCTTAGCATTAGCTTAAGTTTGATTGAAATTACTGACAAGAATGACTATATTTCCTTTTTTATGATTTTTGTAAAAGTTTTTTAATAAAGCCAACAAGTCGATTTCTTAATCATTGTTTAGTTTGTGCTAACGTGGCTATTAGTATAGCCATATTACGCACACTGGAAAACTAAACTTATAAATCCTTAAAAAGAACGTCTTGAATTGAGTTATTTTTTGTATTCGTTCACATAAGCAAGTATTCAAAAATCTATTTTTCATTCTGCACTGATGTTTTTTAATATCAATGTATCAAGCATGTGCTTTAATTCTTGTTCCTTTTTTGTGATAATCATGATTTTTCTTTGATTTGTAAAGATCAATACATACTCTTTATAGAGAACATATTTACCAAAAATCTTATATTCTGTCAAATCAGATGTTTCATAATTAGTTATTTTCCCTTTTGAAGAAAATTCAATTTCGTTTTCTGTGATTTTAATATAGTAATCAAATCTTTCTGATTTTACTATAATAACATTAAACATGATTGCAAATGATAAGCAAACAATAGTAACAATAATATCTTCCCCACTCGGTTGATAATAATCTAATAGTTCAGCAGGTGAAATAAAACGATAAAGAATTATTGCACATGTACCAAAAATGAAACCTATATAAAAAAGAATAGTCAACACTAAATAAATACGCTTCAATGTTTTTGTATCTTCATAAAATGAATTGATTTGTTGTTTATTTTTATTCATTAAAAGTAGTATCCTCCATCTCCATGACCAATCCATCCAACAAGGAAGATAACTGCTGCTGCGGTAGCAGCTGCAGCTCTTGCCCCAGGAATTGGTGTCATTGCTAATGCAACTAATCCTGCGGTTCCCCAACCAATATTAACGGATAGATCATGAGAAGTTAAACCAATATCCATACCGATTGTCATTCCTATGCCGCTCAAACCAATTTGTGCTCCTCCATAAAACCATGGCGTTACCTGCAGACCCATACCAATATCTCCTGGAGTTGCTGCAAAAACTTCTAATCCTAACCAACCACCTACGTTAACTCCGACTCCATATCCAACGCTGCCAAACCCATAATTTGAATATGAATAGAATAGTCCAGGATTTTTATCAGATACTGTAACAGTATATGATACATTCCCTATTAGTAGACTTGCAATCGGATTGTTTATCCGTTTGAAAGAATGATTTGCTTTATTAACATGGTTGGCAAATGGACTAGTTGAAGCCGAACTCCTGCTTGTATTCCACGCTGTGCTAGTAATAGAACTGCTTGTGCTGATTAATGACCCAAATCCACCAACTGAGTTATTTACATTGACAGAGTTATGTACGACGCTATTTAGGTAAATAACTGGATTATTCAAAGAGTATGCATATAGATTACTTCCATTAGCGCTACTTGGATCAAGATAATTATAACTATCAATAGATAGCCATCTTCCTAGTTCTGGATCATAATATCTTGATTCACAGTAATAAAGCTTATTCTCTATATCATAGATATATCCTTTATATAGATAAATATTTAAGTTTTTAAGTTTATTTGCTAGTGCTTGATAATTACCATCTGGGTTTTCTGGTACTATAATAGTTGGTATACCAAATGCTGTATATTCGTATTTTACCACAGTTATATGATAAGCGTCAATAATACTTATAATATTTCCAAGTAAGTCTCTTTCATAGAAGTATTCTTTATCTAAGTAATTAAAACCTATTACCATATCATTACTATCATAATGATATACTAACTCATCATTACTTGTCTTACTACTAATGACTTTATTACCTTCAAGGATATAGTTAGTTATTGTGTTGTTTGCTGACTTTTCTATTCTTATTCCACTTTCATTATATTTATAACTTGATGAGCCAATTTGGATTAAGTTTCTACCTTTCCAAATTAAGTTATGATTAATATTACCTTTTTTATAACTACTTGGATTAAACTTATTATCATTATAACTAAATTCATATAGTACTTCACTATTTGATACTACTTTATCTAACCTGTTTTTAATAGTTCCATTATAAATATATCTGATTGTTTTATCATTGGTTGTTTTACTCGTAATATTACCACTACTATCATAACTATATAATATATTATTTATTAGATGATTATTACTATTATATTTACTTTCACTAATTAATCGTTTAAACTCATCATATTCATATATTATCCCGTCCATAAATAAGTTGTTGTTTAGTCTTACGATATGAGTCACGTTACCTATTTCATCGAATGTATAAATTTTATTAATGCTTCCGGTTTTCTCTATTATTGTATTAGTTTTATTATAACTAGAATAACTATAATTATTTGGAATGTCCACACTTTTTTAAACAGTTTTAGAAAAAAAGAGTGCTTTATACACTCTTTACTCACAAATTTTATATGATACTCTTCATATCAACATAGTTTAGTACGAGATAACAGGGCTATTAGTATAGCTCCGT
>NZ_JHYB01000007.1 GCF_000687835.1 Haploplasma modicum ATCC 29102
AGTCCGGCTACGCATCACAGTCTTGGTGAGCCATTACCTCACCAACTAACTAATGCGACGCAGGCCCCTCCTAGAACGATCCTTGATTGGATCTTTAATAATATTCCGATGCCGGATTATTACCTATTCAGTATTAGCAATCGTTTCCAACTGTTATTCCAAATTCTAGGGCAGGTTACCTACGTGTTACTCACCCGTTCGCCACTAAGGTACAAGTACCTTCGTTCGACTTGCATGTATTAGGCACGCCGCCAGCGTTCATCCTGAGCCAGGATCAAACTCTCCAATTGATTTATTGTTTTTGTTTGATTGCTCAATTATAATTTTTATTTTTTTTGATTCTTATTACGCTCTCATCATCATTCAGTTTTCAAAGATTTTCTGCGCCGTTCTTATGGGCACTTAATTATTGTATCAAACTTTAATTGATATGTCAACTATAAAGTTTAAATAATTAATTATTTATTAACAAGTTTTATTCTTGCGGTTCCCTTTCTAGGCAACCTTTAATATGATACTACAAGTTTTATACAATGTCAACAATAAAGTCTAAATTAATCAACTTTTTATTAACAGTTTTTAACCTGTACTGTTACCTTTAGGGCAACCTTTAATATAATACTACAACATGCATGTTAAGTCAACAATAAAGTTTGTTTTTTGTTAAAATAAAAAAAGAAAGTTGTTAACAACCCTCTTTTTAGGTATTTCTGCTAATATTTAAACTATTTAACAAATAATCTAATGATATCTTGATAAGTTACAAAAATCATTAATATTAATAAGAGAATAAATGTTATTGTAATAAATGCATTCTCTACATTTTTGTTTACTTTTTTCTTTGTTATTCCTTCATATGCTAGGAATGCAAGTCTACCACCATCAAGTGCTGGAATTGGTAATAGATTTAAAAATCCAACATTAATACTTAAAAATGCAAAGAATGTCATAAAACTAATGAAACCTTGTTTACGTGCATTACTTACCATTGAAAATATTCCAACTGGTCCTGCTAGATCTTTTACTCCTACCCCGCTTACCGGATTAAATAGTAAAACTATTGTATTAAACATTTGATTAATGTCACTGCACAGTTTTTGGAATGGGTAATAAAGTGGATATAATATATTAAACTCACTTAGTTCGCCAATTCCAGCTGAATAACCAACATATTGTGAGTCTAGTTTAGCAAGAGTCTTACCTGATATATTTTCATAAGTGATACTCAACGCCTTATCTTCTCTAGTTATTTCCATATAAACATTTTTCTTTTCTTTGATTCCATCTTCTTCTAAATAATTAATTAATTCTGTCCAAGTGTTAACTGCTACATATGGATCAGTACTTTTCTTTTTATCAGCTAATAAAATACCGTTTATTTTATCCCCTTTTTGGAGGTCTTTGCTTCTACCAAAAACTTCCCCAATAATCAATTCATCAGACTGATACATATTTGTAAATCCTAGTCCCTGAAATACTACTAGTAAATCAAGTTCAAATGTTTCGTTATCATTTTTAGTAACAATCATTTTTGTATTTTTGTTTTTATAAATTTCTCTACCTATTTCATTCCAAGTTTCAACTTTGTTACCATTAATTGAAGTGATAGTATCACCTTCAACTAACTTATTGCCAATCATATTTTCATCTACGCTACCTACAACATTTTTATTTGTTGGTTTACCAATAAAGAATGCCAAAATAAATAAAATGAAAAATGCTAATAAGAAGTTTGAAGCTGGTCCTGCAAATACAACTAAAAATCTTTGCCAAATAGTTTTATTTTCATAACTTCTCTCTGCAGGTGCAAGTTGTAATTTCTTTTTAGGTGTTAGTATGTAATTAGCATCTCTTCTAACTGGATATTTTGATACTGTTCCTGAAATATTTAGTTCAATAAATAATTCTGCATTATCCTTACCATATAAGTCAAAGCTTTCCACCTTACCAATAAAATCATAACCAATTTCATTGGTCAAGATTATTTGAGATACAAAACCATCTTCATCTAATTTTATTCCAACATTTTGTCCAACGCGAACAAACTCAGAAACTGTTTCACCTGCCATAGCAACATAACCACCAAGTGGAATTGCTCTTACAGCATATAAAGTTTCACCTTTTTTCTTTTGATAAATTGCAGGTCCCATACCTATTGCAAATTCATGACATAAAATTCCTGCTTTTCTTGCAAAGTAAAAGTGTGCATATTCATGTATTAAGATATTAATTCCTAATACTAATATAAATAATATTAAATCCATTTTTTATTCTCCTTAAATCAAATTGATAAACATTAATATTGTAAATAAAATCATTGAAGCAAAGAATGATGAGTCAAATCTATCTAATACTCCACCGTGTCCAGGAAAGATGTTACCAAAATCTTTAATCTCATAATTTCTTTTAAGTTTTGAAGCTACAAGATCACCAATCTGACCACCAATTGATACTATTATTGCGATAAATATTATAATGAATGATTTTCCTACCTTATTTATATCAGAAAGATTTCCAAGTCCATCAATAATAGTATTTAATCCATTAGGATTTAAAAATTCTGTCGGTAATATTTTCCCGTATAAAATACCAAAGACACTTGCAATTGTAACAGCGATAATTGTTCCACCAATTGCACCTTCCCATGATTTTTTAGGACTGACCAAAGGTGCCATTTTATGTTTACCAAATTTGATACCTACCAAATATGCAAAAACATCAGTTAGCATTGTTATTAAAAATAAGAATACAATAAATCTTGTTCCTATTTCTTTAAGTGAAATGAGTGATCCTGCACCCAAACTAATGTAAAACATTATAAACAACATTATTCCTAAGTTATCTTTACTAAAATCTTCTTTATATATTGATAATGCCAAAATAATAATAATATTAATTAAAGTTATAATAATAAATAAATTAGGAATATGGTTATTTAAGATTATTCCTACATATGATGCTAAACTTAGTAGCATTATAATTGCTACAGATTCTTTCTTATAGTTTTTATTATACATTTTCAATAATTCAAATACCCCTATTACAACTCCTAGTCCAAATACAATTTTAAGTGGAATAGATAATTGTTCGATTATTAATAGTGGGATTAAAACTATCAACATGATTGCTCCAGTTATTGTTCTTTTCTTCATCTTCAACCTCCATGATTACTTTTAATTATAACATTTTTTTTATTAATTAAATTATAAGATAGAATATTATGTTTTTTTACATATTGTGATATAATATAACCATAAAAAAGGAGGGATAGTATGGTTAAGGCTTATAACGGTTTATCATTCATCGTTAAGTTAGTTTTACAGATTTTTCTAGGTTATTTTGTTTCAATAATCTATCGTATTGCTAGATTACTTGAAAAACCAGAATTGGGGACTGTAATTGGATTAATTCTTTCATTCTTTGCTGTTTTCTGGATTGTTGATTTAATTACAATTATTCTTACAGGGAAAATTACAATTTTAGCTTAATATAAAAAATAGACACAAAATTGATTGTGTCTATTTTTTTATTTAAATTGTCATTACTTCTTTGATTTTTGCTTCTGTTATTTGATCAATTTTTTTAACAAAAGAATCAGTCAACTTTTGAACTTCTTCTAAAGTGTTTTTTTCTAAATCTTCTGATAATTCTAATTTTTTAACTTGGTCATTACCATCTCTTCTAACATTTCTTACAAATACTTTTGTAGATTCACCAAGTTTTTCAACATCTTTACTTATTTGTTTTCTTCTTTCACCAGTTAATGCTGGTAAGATAAGTCTTATAACTACACCATCATTTTGTGGTGCAATTCCTAAGTCAGATGCATTGATTGCATGTTCAATTGCTTTTAAAGTAGATTTATCAAATGGTTTAATAATTAATTGTGTTCCTTCAGCAACACTAACTCCGGCAATTTGTTTTAAAGGAGTTAAAACACCGTAGTAGTCAATTGAAATTCTGTCTAATAATGCTGGGTTAGCTCTACCTGTTCTAACATTAGCTAATTCACGTTCTAAGTTATGAATTACTTTTTCCATGTTTTCTTCAATTGTTAGTAGTTCTAAATTAATTTGTTCTTCGAACATTATTTTTCCTCCCATTTTACGACAGTTCCAAGTTTTTCACCCATAACTGCTTTTTTAATATTTCCTTTTTTATTCATATCAAATACGATTATATTAATTTTATTATCTTTACATATTGATGCTGCAGTTGAATCCATCACCAATAAATTTTTTTCTAAAACTTCTTGTAGTGTTAATTCATTATATAATACTGCATCCGCAAATTTCTTAGGATCTTTATCATATACCCCTTCAACACCATTTTTAGCCATTAAAATAGTATCTGCACCAATTTCTGCTGCTCTAAGTCCGGCAGCTGTATCTGTTGAGAAGTATGGTGAACCTGTTCCCCCAACAAAAATTGTTACTCTTCCTTTTTCTAAATGTCTAATTGCTCTTCTTCTAATATATGGTTCAGCAACTTCTGAAACATTAACTGCACTCATAACTCTAGAAGGTACATCAATACCTTCAAGGGCATCTTGTAATGCGAGTCCATTCATTATTGTTCCTAACATTCCCATGTAATCTGCTTGAGTTCGGTCCATACCTAACTCTTCACCTATTACTCCACGCCATAAGTTACCGGCACCAATTACGACACCAATTTGTACCCCTAATGCGTATATTTCCTTAATCTCTAAAGCAATATTATGAACAGTTTTAGGATCAATTCCATAATTTGTGTTCCCTTTCATTGCCTCGCCACTTAATTTTAATATTATACGTTGGTACATATTAGCCTCCTTATAAACCTTTTGTTACAGCAGCTACTTCAGCAGCAAAATCTTCTTCTTTTTTCTCGATTCCTTCGCCAACTTCTAATCTAACAAATGATAATACTTGGTTATTATTGTCTTTTAAATATTTTGCAACTGTAATATCGCCATCTTTAACAAATGGTTGATCTACTAAACAAATGTCTTGTAAGAATTTATTTAAACGACCAATTACCATTTTTTCAACGATATTTGCTGGTTTACCTTCTTGTAATGCTTGGTTTGTTAACACTTCTTTTTCGTGTGCTAAAGTTTCTTGATCTACTTGATCTCTATTTAAGAATTTTGGATTGCTTGCTGCAACGTGCATTGCAATATCTTTAGCAACTTCTTCATTATGTTTTTCAAGTAATACAAGTGATACAATTTTACCACCCATGTGTGAATATGCTCCAAAATCTTGTGCATCTTCTTTAACAATTCTGCTTACTCTTCTTAAAGTAATTTTTTCACCAATTTTTGCTGTTGCTGCAGTTAATACATCTGCTAATTTAACACCATCAACTAATACTTCTAATGCTTCTTCCGTGTTTGATGCTTTTGAGTTTAAAATTGTATTTCCAACTTTATCTAATAAGTCTAAGAAATCTTTGTTTTTTGCAACGAAGTCTGTTTCTGAGTTTAATTCAAAAACAATTGCATCATTACCATTAACTAAAACATTTGCTAATCCTTCAGCTGCAATACGTCCTGATTTTTTTGCCGCTTGAGCAATTCCTCTTTCACGTAGGTAATCAACTGCTTTTTCAATATCACCATTTGTTTCTGTTAATGCTTTTTTACAGTCCATCATTCCTGCGCCTGTAATGTCTCTTAATTCTTTTACCATTTTTGCAGTAATTTCTGCCATGTGTATTTCCTCCTATATTTTTATGTTTATTTAAAGTAAAAGGGAACAACGTCCCTTTATAAGTTTTAATGTTTAGTTTAAAGTTACGTTTTATTTTACGTTTGTTTTAACAAATTCAACTAATTCTGCTTTTTTAAGTGTTGAGTAACCTGATAAATTATTGTTTTTTGCAATTTCTTTTAATTCAACCATTGTCATTTTTTCATAATCTACTGCAACAACTTTTGGAGCAACTTTAACTTCTGCTTTTGGTGCTACTTTAACTTCTTCTTTTGGAGCAACTTTTACTTCAGCTTTAGGTGCTACTTTTGTTTCTGTTCTTGGAACAAATTTTGAGTCTTCTTTTTTAACGAAGTTTTTGTTTCCTGGTTTTCCATCAAATCTTGGATTTCTATTTTGATTATTTTTATAATCTCTATTATTATTGTTATTATTGTTATATTCTTTTTTAGGTCTTGGTTTACGTTCTTCTCTTGAATAGTCTTGTGTTGTATCTTCATCATCTTCAACTTTTTCTACATAACCACCTTGAGCTTCGATAACTGCATTTGCCATTACGTGTGTAATTAAACTTACTGCTCTAATAGCATCATCATTAGCTGGAATAATATAGTCAACATCATTTGGATCACAGTTTGTATCTACAATACCAAAAATTGGGATGTTTAATTTTCTAGCTTCTAAGATTGCATTTTTTTCTTTATTTGGATCTACAATGAAGATTGCTTCTGGAATTTTTTTCATTTCTTTAATTCCACCTAAGTTCTTTTCTAACTTTGTTCTTTCATGAACTAATTTTAGAACTTCTTTTTTAGGTAAAACTTCAAATGTTCCGTCTTCTTCCATTTTGTATAAATCGTGTAATCTCTTAATTCTACGACGAATTGTCTTAAAGTTTGTTAGTGTACCACCTAACCAACGTTGATCAACATAGAATTGGCCTGTTCTTCCTGCTTCTTCTTTAACTGCACTTTGTGCTTGTTTTTTTGTTCCAACAAATAATACTTGTCCACCATCTTGTACTATTTGTAATAATACTTGATATGCTTCCTCAATTTTTTGTTGTGTTAATTTTAAATCAATTACGTGGATACCGTTTCTTGATGTAAAAATGTAAGGTGCCATTTTTGGATTCCAACGTCTTGTTGCGTGACCAAAATGTACCCCTGATTCTAATAATTGTTTCATTGAAACTACTGCCATAAAATTATACCTCCGTTTTGTTTTTTTCCTCTGAGTATTATTTTAAACCACCTATACTAGGCACTTGATCTAAATAAACCTACTCATGTGTATTTTATTAGCCTTTATAAATATATCATAGTTCATCGATATTTGCAAGCATTTAAATCAAATTATATGCCGCTACTACCAAAACCACCTAGTCTTACAATGTTATCACTATCTTTATCATTTGATGTCTTTAAAAAGCTTGTAAAAATACCTTGTGAGATTCTCTCACCACTTTTTACTAAAACATCTTCTTTGGTAAAGTTATACACTGGAATACTAATGTGTCCAAAATTTTCTGCATGATAATAATCAGCATCAATTACCCCGACTCCATTACTCATCATTAGACCTTTTTTAATTGCTAGTGATGATCTTGGATAGACTAGTAATACTTCATTATCTAGCATTTTAACTCTAAGACCAGTTGGAATCATTTTAATTTCACCAGCCTTTATTAAAACATCTTCACATGATGCTAAATCGTAGCCAGCACTTAATTTAGTTTGTCTAACAGGAAGTTCAATTCCTTTATTTTCATAACCTTTTACAATTTCAAATCTTCTCATATTTTTTCACCAATTGTTCTAACACTTGTCTTTCCCTTAAAAGAACTGTGCTAAACCCCTTTATATTCTTTCTATTTTCATAAATTTGATTATTATGTTTGATTACATCCTTTATTTTTACCCACTTCATTTTTAAACCTTGTTCTAATTCTCTACCTACATAATTTGGATCACTTAAATTATCTATTTTACAAAAGTAATAGTATGATTTTTGCTCATATATGTTTAAGTTACCTGAAATACCATACCGATATTCAAGGGTATAACCGAAAGGTTCTATTACTTCAATATCATTTGCTCCAGTCTCTTCTCTAATTTCTCTTTTTAATGCTTCTAAATGATCTTCATTATATTTAATTCCCCCACCGGGAAAAGTATAATCATTAAAAAGTTCTGAATAAAGTAAAAATATTTCATCATCATTATTTAATATAATTGCTCTTACTGTATTTCTTTTTTTAGTATCATTAAAATTAGTAATTCCTTCTTCAATTATTGTCTCACCAATCTTAGTCATTTTTTGCTCTCCTAGGGTGTAGTTTTTCAAATTTTTCTTTAAGTGTTTTATCTGTTACTTCAGTATATATTTGGGTTGTTTTTAAATGCTCGTGACCTAGTAATTCTTGAACTACACGTAAGTCTGCCCCATGATTTAAGAGGGTTGTTGCAAAACTATGTCTTATCATGTGAGGTGATATTTGATATGTCTCATTAGCATCACTTATTAATTTTTTCATGATTTTTTGCAGTCCTCTTTGTGTTAATTCTTCACCCCTATAATTCAACAACAACTTCTTAGTTTCTAAATCCGATTTACTAATTAATTTAGGTCTATAATTTGTTAAATAATTTTTGATTTGTTCATTTAAATTATCATGAATTGGAACATATCTATCTTTACTTCCTTTACCATGAATTAAAATTTCGTTTCTTGTAAGTCTGATATCCCCAATTTCAAGATTTGTTAATTCGCTAGATCTTAAACCACAACTAAATAAAAGTTCTAAAATTAAATAATTTCTATATCCTAGTAAGCTATCTTTATCAATACATTCAAATAAATAACTGATTTCATTTTCACTAATAACCTTAGGTAACCTCTTAGGGATTTTTGGTGTTTCAATATTTTCAAAAATATTTACATCAATAAGATTATTCATAATCATTATTTTATAAAAAGTTCTTAGACTTGATATTTTTCTTGCTATAGATTTTTTACTAAATGCTTCATCTTCTAAGTATGATAGGTAGTGTCTAGCAAGTCTTGGTCTTGTCGCTCCAAGAGCATCACTAGCAAGTTCTTCTCTAATTATAAAATTATCAAAATCTTTTAAATCTTTCATATAGCTTATTACTGTATTATCTGAATAATTTTTTTCATTTTTCAAGTAATTTTCAAAAATTTCAAAATAATTCATAATTATCTGCCTTAAATTTCTCAATCATTTCAATTGATCTTTTTACATATAATTCTTTTCTTTCTTTTTTCTTATGTTTAAAATCTAATTCTTTAACTAAACCAAAGTTTGCATTCATTGGTACAAATGATTTGTTTTTTGTACTAATATAATTTGCTAAAGATCCAATAATTGTTTCGTTATCAAGTGGTGATAATTTGTCTTTATTAATTATTGAATAAACTTGGAGTGCCACATATAAACCAGAAGATGCACTTTCAACATAACCTTCAACACCGCTTATTTGTCCGGCAAAAAATGTTTTTGGTTGACTAATTGTCTGATAACCAATATTTAAGACATTGGGACTTTCAATATATGTGTTTCTATGAATAACTCCGTATCTTAAAATGTTTGCTTTTTCGAGTCCAGGAATAAGACCAATAATTCTTTTTTGTTCACCCCATGTTAGACTAGTTTGAAACCCTACAATATTATACATTGAGTCGCTTGCATCATCCCTTCTAAGTTGAACAACTGCATAAGGTCTATCATAACCTTCTCTTTCAAGCCCAACCGGTTTTAATGGGCCAAAAGTTAATGTTTCAAATCCTCTTTTTGCCATTACTTCAACAGGCATACAACCTTCAAAGACATTATTTTCAAAGTCTTTTGGCACTACAACATTTGCATTTACTAATTCATTGTAAAAAAGATCATATTGTTCTTTTGACATAGGACAATTAATATAAGCAGCTTCTCCTTTGTCATATCTATTTTTTAAGTAACAAACATTCATATCAATTGAATCTTTTTCGATTATTGGTGCAATCGCATCAAAAAAATGAAGATCTGTATTACCAACCAACTTTTTTATTTCTTCAAATAAATTACTACTTGTTAGTGGACCGGTTGCAACAATTGTATATTCATCTTTTTTTATTGATTTTACTTCTTCTCTTATTATTTCTAAATTTGAAAAACTATTTAACTTATCTTCAATGTATTTAGAAAAGTTAATTCTATCTACAGCTAAACTTCCACCCGCTGGTACACTAGCATGATTTGCAGCTTCAATAATTAAAGAATCTAACATTTGCATTTCATGTTTTAGTAGCCCAACTGCATTAGTAATATCATTTGATCTTAAAGAATTAGAACAAACAAGTTCAGCTAAATTATTTGTTTGATGAGCATCAGTCATCTTAACTGGTCTCATTTCATATAGTTTTACGTTAATACCTCTTTTTAATAATTGGTAAGCTGCTTCACTTCCAGCTAGTCCTCCACCAATAATGTTTACGTGCATAAAATCACTCCCAATCGTTATAATTATACCATAGTATTTATTTGAATATTAAGCTTAGGATAAATAAAAAATAAAAAACTAGCCACTAATTATGGCTAGTTAAATATAGTTTTATTTTAACTGGTTCAATTAAAGCCTCAACTAGCAAGACTATAACTATTGTATTTGGAATTATTAGTCCAAGTCTAATTGGTAAATCAGCTAGTAATCCTACAAGAGATTTATGATAGTGAATATATAAACCAAATGAATTAATTATTGTTACCATTAGATATGTTAAGACAATAAACAAAGTTTTTTTCCAAATTTTACTATCTGGTTTTAAAAACAATGCTGGAAATATTCCCCACATCATTGATCCTAGTGAAAATATTGGAAAAAATGGAATTCCTGCAATTAGCACTGTAATTAAATCGGCTAAAAATGCAATAATTACACTATATTTAATTCCTAAAAATAAACCTATGATAATTATTGGTATGGCATAAAATGGTGTTCCTATTGTTGATATTGGAATAACTAGTTTAAAAACCATATCAATAATTACTGATAATGCTCCAAGTATTGATGCTAATACTATTTTCTTTAAATTCATAAAAAAAGACCTCCCTTTTTAGAGATCCACTATAAAAAAATTATACAGCGGACGCATTAGAAAACCGCCTTTTAAAGTTCGTTCTAACCCAACATCCCATGGATAGACACTTAACGCTTTCTAACTACTCTGATAATTCATTATACTATATTTCAAAATTAATTGCTGGTATATTGTTTTTAATTAGGTGATTATTAGCTTTTGAGAATGGTTTTGAGCCAAAAAAAGTACGATAGGCAGATAATGGTGAGGGATGTGATGATGAAATTACTAAATGGTTTTCATTTTTAATATACTTTTTATAGGAAATTGCTTCATTTCCCCAAAGGATAAAAACAAGCGGCTTATTGATTTTACAAATCTCTATAAAAATATTTTTACTAAATTCTTCCCATCCAATACCATGATGAGATAAAGGTTTACCTTCTTCTACAGTAAGAACAGTGTTTAATAAAAGAACTCCTTGCATACTCCATTTTACTAAACTATTATTAGTGGTAATATCAATATTTAAATCAGTTTTAAGTTCTTTTTTTATATTAGCAAGACTCTTAGGTGTATTACTTAAATTGCTACTAAATGCAAGACCATCAGCCATACCTCTAACATAATAAGGATCTTGACCAAGGATTACAACTTTTAAATTATTATTAACTAAATTAAACGCTCTGAAAACATCTTCTTCTTTTGGAAATATTTGTTTAGTTTTTCGCTCTTCTTTTAAAAAGTTATTCATTTTTAAAAAATAGTCTTTTTTTTGTTCTTTTTCTAGTATTTCGTTTAGCACTTTATCACTCCTATCGTTTAGATTATAACATAAAAAAAAGCAGAAAATTAATTCTGCTTTTATGTATCTGAATAAAAATTATTTAATTTGACTTGCTACTTTTTTAGCTGTTCTAATTAATTGTGCTGTATAGCTCATTTCATTGTCATACCATGCCATAATTTTTACTAATTGTTTTCCGTCTACGTTAACAATTTGTGTTGTATGTGCATCGTATAATGAACCGAAGTGGCTACCAACTACGTCTGATGATACGATTGGATCTGCAACGTATGCTAAAGTTTCGTTTGCTCCAGCTTTCATTGCTGCATCAATTTCTTCTAATGTAACTTGTTTGTTTAATTCAACTGTTAAGTCAACAACTGAACCTGTAATTGTTGGAACACGTAATGCTGTACCATCTAATTTTCCTTTAAGTTCTGGTATTACTAAACCGATTGCTTTAGCTGCACCTGTTGAACTTGGAATAATTGAAGTTGCTGCTGCACGTCCTCTTCTTGAGTAAATTCCTTTTTTGTGTGGTTGATCCATTAATGATTGATCTGCTGTGTAAGCATGAATTGTTGTCATGAATCCTTTAACGATTCCGAAGTTGTCATTTAACACTTTAGCTACTGGTGCTAAACAGTTTGTTGTACATGAAGCACCTGAGATAACTGTTTCTGAACCATCTAAGATGTTGTCGTTTACGTTATAAACAACTGTTTTAACATCTCCTGTTGCAGGTGCACTAACAATTACTTTTTTTGCTCCTGCTTCTACGTGCCAACCTGCTTTTTCTTGGCTTGTGAATAAACCTGTACATTCTAATACAACGTCTACTCCTAATTTACCCCATGGTAAATTTTTTGGGTCTTTTTCTGCATAAACATTAATTTTATGACCACCAACCACGATGTGATCTTCACCATTTGTAATTTCATTTGTTCTGAAATTACCGTGTGCTGAGTCATATTTTAATAAATATGCTAATGTTTCTGCATCTGTTAAGTCGTTGATTGCAACAACATCAAATGCACTGTCTTGTGATAATAAACGGTATGCTAAACGTCCAATACGTCCAAAACCATTAATAGCTACTTTAATTGCCATTTTTAATTCCTCCTTGTTTTTCGTTTTTTCATATACATTATATCACTTTCATTTTAATTTACCAATAATTATTATTGACAAATAAATGTAAACGTTTTATTTGGTATATTAGCATTTCTTTGTTATAATATTATCGGTATGCAAATATGGAGGCGATCCTTAATGTTTAAAAGTAATATTGAAATTGAATTTAAAACAGCAGTCGATAAAGAAAAATACTTAGAGATGTTACATCATTTTAACCTACAAGATAATATCTTTTTACAAACTAACTACTACTTTGATACTAAAGATTTAGAGTTAAACAAAAATGATATCGTACTTAGAATTAGAAAAAAAGGTGATCGTTTTAAGGTAACCTTAAAAAAACAAGGTGAAAAAGGTGCCTTTGAAAATCATGTGTTCTTAACTAAAGAACAAGCTGAAGAAATGATTAAAAATGGTTTTAACACTAAAGATTATTTCAAAGATTTGGATTATGATGTGACATTTAAAGCATCATTAGATAATTACCGTGTATCAACACCATATCTAAATGGAAAATTATTTCTAGATCGTTGTGATTATCATGAAAAAACTGAATACGAAATAGAATTTGAAGTTGATAATTATGAAGAAGGGGAAATTGAATTTTTTGAATTATTAAAACAATTTGATGTTACCTTTGTTAAAACAAAAAGAAAAAGTGAAAGAGCATTAAAATAATAGATCAATAGGCTAAATATTAGCCTATTTTTTATTTATAGACATAAAAAAAGTTGAATTATCAACGCTTTTTGCTTTTGATTTTCAACTCTTGTAAATATTTAGCTAATGCTTGATTGTATTCTTCTGTCTCATTGACTGAATAATCAATCTCCATTAGTAATTCTCTTAATCTTCTTGGGATAAACACTCTAATCTCTTCATCGTTATACCCAACTTGTAATCTTGTCTCATCGACAATGATAGGTCTTTTTAACACACTAGGATTTAATATGATAAACTCTTTAATTTCACTCATTAACATATCTTCTATATCTAAGTTTTGTTCTTTAAAAATTTTAGATCTTGTTGAAATAATATCATCAAAGCCATTTTCCGCATTAAGTAACATTAATTCAATATCTTCTTCTGTTAAAGGTTGAGTAAACAAGTTTTTTTCAATGTAATCTATCATATGTTCGTCTAGCCATTTTTTAGCTTTACGACATGATGAGCAACTTGGGGTTGTATATATTGTGATCATTTTACTCCTCCTTGTTAATTATAATTATAAAAATACCTATGTTAATTATATAGATAAAGTGCATTTTTTACAATAGTATATTTTACTTTTATGTTTTTATGATTTATTTTGATTTAATTTAAAAATAGTTATATAATAACATATAAGAAAAATTAGAGGTGAAATACGTGAGTAAATGGAATTTAACAGAGTATTATAAAAATGAAAGTGATTGGAATAAAGATTTAGAACAACTTAAATCATTAATTCCAGTTCTTGAAGGATTTCAAGGTAAATTAAATGATTATAATAATTTTCTTGAATTTTTTAAAGTTGATGAAGAAACAACTAAATTATTTTATCGCTTATATGGCTATGCACATTTATCAAGTGATTTAAATTTAAAAGATGTAGCTAAATCAACAATGGTACAACAAATTATGATTGTTGTTAATGAATTAAGTCAAAAAACTGCATGGTCAAGTCCTGAGATTTTATCTCTTGGTAAAGAAAAAGTTATGGATTTCTTAAATCGTGATGAATTTTTAAAACCACATATTTTTCCACTTGAAAAATTATTCATGCAACAAAAACATGTTTTAAGTGAAGTTGAAGAAAAAATATTATCAAACTTTGGACCTGCATCAAGCGTTTCAACAAACCTTTATCAGTCAGTTTCAATAATTGATGCTAAAAATGAAAAAGTTACACTTGATAGTGGAGAAGAGATTACGGTAACTCCTTCTACTTATCGTGCTTTAATTGCTGAAAGTAAATCAAGTGAAGACCGTAGAAAAATCTTCGAAGCTGTTTTTAAAAGATATGAAGATAGTAAAACAACTTTTGCAAATATCTATAACTTAGTGTTACAACAACAAGCTGCAAGATACAAATCAAGACATTATGAAAATGCACTAAGTGCTGCTTTATTTGCAAACAATATTCCCGAGTCAGTTTTCCATAATCTTAAAGACGTGGCATTTGAAAATACTAACGGAATAAAGAAATATATTAAACTTAGAAAAGAATATTTAAAATTAGATGAGTATCACACATATGATCGTTTTATTCAGCTTGCAAAAGATGAAACAAAATATGATTTTGAAAAATCAAAGACACTTTTCTTTGATTCAATTAAAGATTTAGATAGTGAATTTGTTTCAATGCAAAAAGAAGCACTTGCTGATGGGTTTGTTGATGTGCTTCCAAATGATGGAAAAAGAACTGGTGCTTATTCAATGAGTCTTTATGGATATCACCCATACATTTTACTAAATCATGACTTCACATTAGATTCAGTGTTTACACTTGCTCACGAGGCTGGTCATAGTGCACACTCATTATTCTCCAATAGCAATCAACCAATGCCAATTTCTAAATATACAATTTTTGTTGCGGAAATTGCTTCTACTTTTAATGAACATGTCTTACTTGATCACTTATTAACACAAGTAAAAGATAAAAATCAAAGAATTGCATTATTGCAAACTGCAATCGATGGAATTATGGCAACATTCTTTAGACAAACCCTATTTGCAACTTATGAATACGAAGCAAGTGAATTAGTAAATAAAGGTATGCCAATTAATGCCGATGTTTTATCAAAAATTATGATTGATCTATATAAACACTACTATGACTTAGACATTACTAAAGAAAAAGGTAAACAATATATTTGGGCATATATCCCACATCTATTCCAAACACCATTTTATGTTTATCAATACGCAACAAGTTTTGCTGCTTCTTTAAAAATTTACAAAAACATTAAAGATGGCTTACCTAATGCCTTTGAAAACTATAAAACAATGTTAAAATCAGGTGGTTCACAATTCCCAGTTGAACAAGCAAAAATCGCTGGAGCAGACTTAACAAATAAAGAAACAATCTTAGCAGTTGTTGAACGTTTTAACTTCTTAGTTGATGAACTTGAAAAAACATTGACTAATTAATTTATTTAAGATAAAATAAAGATGCAATGATAAGGAAGGTTTATTAAACAATCTTTTAAAGCGATATTGGAATAGTGTAAGCCAATAACTGATTTAATAAATTTGGGACCTTTAGCATAAAATTTAATTCAAGGGCTAGATTAATCTAGAACTAAGGTGGCACCGCGTATATTATACGTCCTTAGAATTTATTCTTTGGGCGTATTTTTATTTATAGAAAGGAAGATTTATATGAAAAGATTAGTATCAGGCATTAAACCAACTGGAGAACTAACACTTGGTAATTATATTGGCGCTTTAAAAAACTTTGTTCAATTACAAAATGAGTTGGAAGATACCGAATTTTTTATCTTTATTGCTGATCTACACGCAATAACAACTATGCAAGAAAAGAGCAATTTAAGAAAAAATATTAAAAATATTGCAGCAATTTACATTGCTTGTGGCCTAGATCCTAATAAGGTAAACTTATTTATTCAGTCAGAAGTTAATGAACATGCTGAGTTAGGTTATGTTATGGAATCTACTTTATACATTGGCGAAATGGAACGTATGATTCAGTATAAAGAAAAAAGAGCAAACAATGAAGAGGCAATTAGAACATCACTTCTTACATATCCTGCTTTAATGGCTGCTGATATTTTATTATATGATGCTTCTATTGTTCCAATTGGTGAAGATCAAACTCAGCATCTAGAAATAACTAAAGTTGCAGCAACAAGATTTAATCATTTATATGGTGAGACTTTTACTATTCCATCTGGCTTTACACCAAAAACTGGAGCTAGAATTATGGGACTTCAAGATCCAACTAAAAAGATGAGTAAAAGTGCTGATAAAACACCAAAAGATTATATTTTACTATTAGATGATTTAAATCAAGTACGTAATAAAATAAAATCAGCAATAACCGATTCAGATAATAAAATATATTTTGATAAAGAAAACAAGCCTGGAATTTCAAACTTACTAACAATTTATTCAAGTTTAACAAATATTAAAATTGATGATTTAGTAGCTAAATATGAAAATATAAGTTATGGTGAATTTAAATCTGATTTAGCAGAAATTGTTGTTAGTGAATTAAGCGTGATTCAAGAAAGATACAAAGAAATAATTGGCAAGAAAGAACTTGATTTGTATTTAGATAAGGGTAGGGAAAATGCAAAGAGAGTTGCTTCAAGAAAATTAAAGAAAGTTTATGAACGAATTGGTTTAGGACGTAAATAATTAAAAAATAACACTTTATTTTAAAGTGTTATTTTTTTCTTCTATTTGTCTTTTATATCCTTTAATCTTTTTATCTGCATCTAACAAATCTTGTTTTGTTGCCCCTGCAAGTAATAAAACATCATCTTCTAATATTTCTCTACTTCCTCTTGGTGGAATCATTTCATAATCTCTCTTAATCAAAACAATGAGTATTGTATCTGGTATCTCTAGTTCTTTAATTCTTTTTCCAATAATCTCATTACCATGTTCTATATGGACTTCTAAAAGGTCAGTAAAGATTGCTCCACTATAATCGGTAAAGACTTTTAATGATGAACTATCTTCTTCTTCAATAAGATCTAATTTTTTTGCAACCGGAACTAAAAGTAACCCTTGCATTAATACTGAGACAATCGCAACAACGAAAACAATGTCAAAAATATATGTGCCCTTATCCAAATTATTTGAGAAAACAAAGATTGCAAACACAATTGATGCCGCACCTCTAAATCCTACCCATGAGACTAAGATACTATCTTTAAATGGTTTTTTAAATATCTTCATAATCGGAATAACTGCAAGTGGTCTTGCCACAAATGAGATAAATAATGCTATAAGTATTCCAGGAATTAATGCTTCTACTAACAAGCTTGGTATCACAAATAATCCTAGTGTAAAGAATAATAATATTTGAGCAAGCCATGAAAATCCATCAAAAAACTGAGTTAGTGATGCTTTGTAAACTATATTAGTATTTCCCATAATTATTCCTGTTAAATAAACAGCTAAAAATCCATTACCACCTAAATAAGAAGCAAGGCCAAATGATAATAACATTAAACCAAGCGATAAAATTATATATAAACCATCTACTTCTAATTTTATTTTATTAATTATTTTAACACCAAGTAATCCAACTAACGCACCAATTGCAATCCCATTGACTACTTGAAGAAAAAATGTTAGAAAAATACTTGTCCCATTATTAGTAATTGCCCCAATTAAAATAATTGTTATCATATAAGCACTTGGATCGTTTGAACCACTTTCCATTTCAAGAAGAGGGCCAATATTATTTTTTAAGTTTAGTTTCTTACTCCTTAAAATAGAAAATACTGCAGCAGCATCTGTCGATGAAATAATTGCCCCAATTAATAAAGCTTCTAGCCACGTAAAATCTTTAATAATTATTTTAGTAAAAAGACCAACTGCAAACGCAGTAATAAATACCCCAACACTAGCAAGAGCAATCGAGACATTAGAGTTTGTTTTTGCTTTTTTCCAGTTAGTATCAAATCCTCCTGAAAAAATAATTACAAGGAGCGCAAAACTTGCAATACTTTCTGCAAGCTTAAAATCATTAAATTCAATTATTCCAAATTTACTATTTCCAGCAAGCATTCCCATTACTAAAAATAATATTAAAGTTGGTATTCCAAAACGATACATCGCTTTTGATAAGAATACACTAAATAGTAAGACTATTCCACCGATTAATATTAATATTTCAAGTCCCATCGTAATCACATCCTACATATTATATTACCACACACTTTTAATTTATAAAAGTGATAAGTTAAAGAAAAAAGAAAACAGACCAATTGGTCTGTCAATTAAAATTATCAAAAATTGTAAGGGGTAAAAAGTCTTTGTTGTCGATTATTATTTGCCATTTTGCACTTCTACCTGTACCGATTGCTCTAATTTTTCCTTCATCTCTTAATTTAAATAAAGTACGATTTATTGTAGAATTACTAATTGTCGGATGAATCTTTCTAATATCGTCTTTTGAGAAATCCTTACTAAACTTTAAAATTGTATTTTCAATACTATCTGTTTTATTAAGTCTTGTTTGGAATTCAAACTCATACGAGAAATCGTCAACTTCTTTTAATGAACTACTAATTATTTTATATATAACTTCATTTAAGTTATCAGTTTGAGGAAACTTACTATGCCAGTTGTAACTTGCCAAATCTAGACTATAATTAAAAAGTTCTAAATTTTCATTAAAATATTTAAAGAATGATACATATTTAAAATTAGGAAACTCTTTAAAAATTAATGAATATAAAACTAGTAATCCTATTTCTCTATTGTGTTTATCGAAGATTTCAAGGTTAATAAAATCTACATAAAAGTTAGTTATAAGAATTAACTGTTCATATGTTTTCGTCTTTGTTAAGTCTTCATATAGTTTTATTAAATTATCTAAAACATCAAGAGTTGATGAATTTTTTTCTAAAAAACCTTCATCAATTACTTGGGTTTTTTTATACTTAATGTTACTAATATTTTTAGTAATTCTTTTTCCTAAATTATAAATTTCATTTGAAATTAATTCAAAATCATTACTTTTTTTATGAACTAATTCTATTACATTTTTCAAGTTTAATAGTAGTTGCTCATCATTATTTTTTGGTTGGAAATCTTTTCTGCTACAAAAAGAGATTCTTGCATCAGTTAATTTTAAACCAAAAACTCTAGCTATGCTTTTAACATCCTCTTCAAGTGTTTTATTTAGTAATGAGTTAAGGTCATTACTAAATAGATCATCATAATAAAATATCTTTCCCTTTGCCTCATAAAGTTCTAATAAAACCATTAAGGTTTCTTGTTTGATTTGAATTCTGCTAATATTATTTAATGCATGCATAATTAATCTTCAAAACTAGATCCACCAATAAATTCTCTAAGTAATGAATTTACTGGTATTTTATTATCATCAATATCAATAAAATACTTTAAAAACTTAAGTAATCTATTTGCTGTGATAAAATGTCTACTTTCTCTTGGAATTGCTTGTAATTGCCCTAATGCATGTTTCTTTAAAACACCAAATTCATATGTTAATTCACTATTGTAAACAAAGTTTGCCTCATTTTGATAAGGATAAATCCACTTGAATTCTCCTCTTCTTACACTTGGCCACATATCAAATGTTTCCTCAGCACTTGAATTACGGTATTTAAAATCTCTTACCAATCTTCTAATTAATCTTAAATCTGTTATTGAGATTGGATTATGATTGTCAATATGAAGTTGAGTTTGAGGGGAAATATATATTTTAAATTTTTGATGATTTGGAATACTCTTTGTTAATTCATTATTTAAGGCATGAATTCCTTCAATAATTATTATTTGGTCTTTTTGTAATTTAAAAGTTTTACCTTTTTCTCTCTTGCCAATTTGGAAATTAAATTTTGGTAATGTAACTTCTTCACCTCTAATAATTGCTGCCATATCACTATTAAATAACTCAACATCAAGTGCATTGATATGTTCTAAGTCTGGCGATCCGTCTTCATTTTTAGGAGCATCCATCTTACTAAAATAATAATCATCGATTGAAATCATTACAGGCTTAATGCCTCTAGTTTTAAGTTCAATTCTAAGTCTATTTGAAAAAGTTGTCTTACCACTTGAAGAAGGTCCAGCAATAGTAATTAAACTAATATCTTCTTTATTTTCTTCAATTAAATCACCAAGTCTAACTAATTGATAGTTATGTTTTGCTTCACACATATTAATAAAATCTGAAACATCATGTTTATTATTAGTGTGTTTATTAATGTTTGAAATATTTCCACCACCAATAATATCTCCCCATTTTGCTGATTCTCTTAATGCTTTACCAAAAACTGGCTCATCAATAAATGTTGGGATTTGTCCTTTTGCTTCCGCTCTTGGATATTGAATTAAAAATCCTGGATTATATAAAATTAAATTATAGTTATTTAGTAATCCAGTCTCTGGTAACATATAACCAAACATATAGTTAAAATAACCATCGCATTCATAGAGGTTTACGTATTCTTCCTTACGATACTTTAAAACTTCAACCTTATCAGGCATATTAAATTTCGAATATAGTCTATTTGCTTCACCAATTGAAATTCTTCTTCTTTCAATTTTCAAGTTTGCATTAATGATTCTATCGATTTCATTTTTTATCGAGGTTAATATTTTATCAGTCATAACAATATTATCTATTCTAGCTAAAATTGTTCTTGAGACATTATAACTAAATGTAACATTTGATTTAGGATATAGATTATGGATTGCTTTAGCGATCACATAGCGAAGTGTTGTCTCGTAAATCTTGATGGCATCACTACTTTCAAATCCAAGGAAAAACACTTCTGCATTGTCATCAATAACATAACTTAATTCTCTTAATCTTTGATTAACTTTTGCTGCTAAAACATTTTTTATGTTTGCTTTTTCTGCAACTTCCATCAATGTTGGTGGAATTTCAAATTCATAAATTTTGCCGTTTACTGTAACTTTACTCATAAATCCTCCTCTTATTCATCAAATAAATCTAGTCTTGATATTCTAATTTTCTTTTCTTTATTTTTATCATTATTAATTAAATCTTGTTCTTCAATTAGTGGTTTAACCTCTACTTTTTTAGTGTTTGACTTTAAGCCTTTAAGAACAATCGGAACTTCATCAATTGCATCTTCAATAAATATTTTATAACCTTGTTCGGTTTGTTCATCAAACATTTTTTTACCAAATTTATTATAGTGATATTTATATTCACTTACTGTAGTCTCAATTGTTTGTTTTGTTGTTACTAAGAATGAGCTAACATTTTCACGTTCCTGAGTCTTAGATAATCTTGCAGCTCCAACTATACTATGTGGGTTAGATTTTAATTGTTCAATTACTCTAACTCCTTTTCTATTTCTAGTATAAACTGCAATTTCCGAAACAGTATCTTTAATAATATGACCTCTTACACTTAACATTACAAAACTATCTTCACTAAAACTATAGAATGATTCTACTAACTCATCGTCAGTTAAACTAATTCCCATCACACCACCAGCAGTTGTTCCGTATTCAGGTAGGTCTGATGCTTTAAATCTTAAAACAAAACCATTTTTAGTAACTGAAATAATATTTTCTTTTTGATTAATATCAACACTTACTAATTCATCACCTTTAGCAAGTCTCATTGCTCTAATTGCTTTTGAGTATCTAGATACTTGGAAATCAATTAATTTCGTTTGTTTCATATTACCCTTTTTAGTTGCTAATAATAGATTAATATTATCTTCAAACTTACTTATGCTAATAACTTTAATTACACGTTCATTATTAATCGGTACTATATTACCTAAATGAACACCTAAATCACGCCATCTTTGTTCATCTATTTTAAAGACTGGTAAATAAATGTAATTACCTAAGTTTGTAAAGATAAGAAGGGTATCTAGATTAGATACTTCTTTCTTAAAGATTAATCCATCATCATTTTTTAAACCAATTGTTTGGCTTGCTTGATAACTTCTCACACTTGAACGTTTCACATAACCATCTTTTGTAATACCGATAATTACATTTTCATCACTTATTAAATCACGTTCATCAATCTTAATATTTTCAATCTCATCTTCAATTACTGTTTTACGCTTTACATTTATTTTATCTTTTGTTTCAAGTAACTCTTCTTTAATTACATCTTTTAAAACATTTTCATTAGATAATATTTCATTTAATCTAGCAATTTTAATATTTAATTCATCAGATTCATTTTCCAGTGCTAAAACATCAGTATTAGATAATCTATATAGTTGTAATGTTACGATTGCTTCTGCTTGTAGATCCGTAAATTGAAATCTATTCATAATATTTTCTTTTGAATCAGCTTTGTTTTTTGAGCCTCTAATAATTTTAATGATTTCTTCTAAGACTGAAACCATTTTAATTAAACCAAGGACGATGTGTAATCTCTTCTCTGCTCTTCTTAACTCATAGTTTGATCTATTTGTAATAACTTCTTTTTGGTGATCAATATAAGCCTTTAGTAATGGTTTAACACCGACTTGGTATGGTCTTCTATTTAAAATTGCAGTAATATTATAATTATATGCAACTTGAAGATCTGATTGTTTAAATAAGTAATTTAAAATAAAATTACTATCTGCACCTTTTTTTAAATCGATTGCAATTCTTAAACCTTCTTGGTCAGTTTCATCTCTAATTTCTAAAATATCATCAATCTTTTTATCGATTCTAAGTAGGTCAATTGATCTTACTAAATCAGATTTATTAATTTCATATGGTATTTCTGTAATAATAATTCTTTCCTGATTTTTAGCAATCTCTTCAGTATGAGTTTTTGCTCTAATAATGATTTTCCCACTACCAGTTTTTAGGGCTTGTTTAATTCCGTTTCTACCTTGAACTATCCCACCTGTTGGAAAATCTGGTCCCTTAATATATGAAATTAATTTTGAATCACTAATTTCATCATCATCAATTAAAGCAATCGTTGCATTAATAACTTCACCTAGGTTATGAGGTGGAATATTTGTTGCATACCCAGCACTAATCCCTTTAGAACCATTTACTAAAAGATTAGGAAACTTAGCTGGTAAAACAGTTGGTTCTAATTCCTCATCATCAAAGTTTGGAACAAAAGGCACTGTTTTTTTATCAATATCTTTAAGTAAATATTCACTTGGTAATGATAATCTTGCTTCTGTATAACGCATTGCCGCTGCACTATCACCATCAATTGATCCATTATTACCATGCATATCAATTAATGGTAATAACATTTTAAAATCTTGACTCATTCTAACCATCGCATCATAAATACTTGAATCCCCATGTGGGTGATATTTACCCATTACTTCACCGGCAATTCTTGCACTCTTTTTATATGGCTTATTATAGTTCATTCCAAGTTCATTCATTGCATATAAGATTCTTCTTTGAACTGGTTTTAAACCATCTCTTGCATCAGGTAAGGCACGGTCTTGGATAATATATTTTGAATATCTGGCAAACCTTTCTGATACTACATCTTCTAAGGATTCATTAACAATGTTTTCAATATATTCATTAATCTTATTTAAATTCTTACTCATTGTTTGCCCCCTTATCAATATCAAAATCGTCGGTTATTTCAAAGTCAACATAACCTTCAATCCACTCTCTTCTTGGTTCTACTTTATCGCCCATTAAGATTTCTATTTTTTTATCGCTTGCTGCATAATCATCGATATTAATTTGAATTAACATACGACTTTCAGGATTCATAGTTGTATGCCATAGTTCTTGATAATTCATTTCACCAAGACCTTTATATCTTTGAATTGTATAATTTTTTACTTTTAAATGATCTTGCATTTCTTCATTAGTCCAGCAGTAAATAACTTCTTTCCCACTTGTAAGTTTATATAATGGTGGCAGGGCAATATATACTCTTCCTGCTTTTATAAGTTCTGGCATAAATCTAAAGAAGAATGTTAATAATAATACTTGAATATGAGCTCCATCAGTATCAGCATCAGTCATAATAATAACTTTACCATAGTTTGATTTTTTAATATCAAAATCAGGACCAAAGTCTGCTCCTATAGTATGAATGATTGTATTTATTTCTTCGTTTTTTAATACTTGCTCCATATTACTCTTTTCACTATTGATAACTTTACCACGCAATGGCAAAATTGCTTGATGTTTTCTGTTTCTAGCTTGTTTTGCTGATCCACCAGCAGAATCACCTTCCACTAAAAATAACTCGTTTAAGAGCTTATCCTTGCTTTGTGCCGGGGTTAGTTTACCGGTTAGACTTACTTCGTTTTTACTCTTTGATTTACTATTTCTTGCTAGATCTCTTGCTTTTCTTGCAGCATCTCTTGCTCTTTGTGCAAGTAATGATTTATTAATAATTGTTTCAGCAAAACTTCTGTTTTCTTCTAGATAAGTTGTAAAGTATTCATATGTTAAATTATCAGTTGCTGTTCTTGCATCTGGAGTTCCTAGTTTCCCTTTTGTTTGTCCTTCAAACTCTAAGATTTGTTCTGGGATTCTAAGTGATAAAACAGCAGTTAGTCCCTCACGAATATCACTTCCATCTAAATTTAAGTCCTTATCTTTAAGGAAATTATACTTTCTTGCAAAATCATTAGTTGCTTTAGTAAGTCCTAACTTTAACCCAACCTCATGGCTTCCACCATCGGTTGTTCTAACATTATTAACAAATGAAATAATTTTTTCATTATAACTATTAGTAAACTGAATTGCGATATCTACTTCAATTACATTATTACTTGGTGTTTTATAACTTGAATTAATTAAATATGTATCATTTACTGTTTCTTTTCCTTCATTTAGGAAACTAACATATTCTTTAATTCCGTCATTATAACAAAATACTTCTTTATGTTTATTTCTCTCATCAATCAAAGTAATTTTTAAACCACTAATTAAAAAAGCCGATTGTCTAATACGTTCTTTGATTAAATCGAATGAAAAGATCGTTGTTGAAAAAATCTTTGGATCTGGTTTAAACCAAATTGTTGTTCCGGTTTTATTTGTAGTACCAATTTTTTCAATTGGAAAAATTTTACTTCCCCCATTTTCAAATCTTTGACGATGAACTAATCCATCACGATATATAGTAACTTCTAAAAACTGTGAAAGTGCATTAACAACAGCAGATCCAACACCATAAAGTCCCCCTGATACTTTATAGCCTCCTTCAGATCCAAACTTACCACCTGAATGAAGTCTAGCAAAAATAACTTCAGTTGTAGATACCCCAGATTCATGCTTCTTATAAGGTACACCACGACCGGAGTCTGATATTTCAATACTATTATCTTTTTTTATTATTACTTCTATTTCTTTACCATATCCTGCTAAGACTTCGTCAATTCCGTTATCTATTATTTCCCATACAAGATGATGTAGTCCTTTATTATCAGTTGAACCAATATACATCCCTGGTCTTTTTCTAACAGCCTCTAATCCTTCAAGAATCTGAATCGACGATTCATCATAGCCTTTTTCTTTTTTATTCATATTATCACCATTACCTTACTTCTTTAGTTATTATATCAAAAAAAGCCAAATCATTCAATTAGCATATATTTATATTATTATTTAATTTTAATTTTTTTTATTGTATAATAGGATAGATTGGAGTGATACTATGACACTGACAGTAATTATTTTACTATTAATTATTTCATATCTGATTGGTTCAATACCTGGTGGATACTTATTAACAAAGTTAGTTAAAAACGATGATATTAGAAATTATGGCTCTAAAAGCACTGGAGCAACTAATACATCAAGAGTTTTAGGATTTAAATTAGGTGCTCTAGCAGCTTTAATTGATATATTAAAAGGAATTGTTGTAATTTCAATTTTACTAATCTTTAAATTTGAAAATTACTATCTTATTACATTAAACAACAAAGAGTTTGATATTATTGGTCTTTATGCACTATTTGCAGTAATTGGGCATATCTATCCTATTTATTTGAATTTTAGGGGTGGTAAAGCGGTTGCTACATCATTTGGGATAGTATTTTTATTTACTCCCATTCTTTCAATTATTGGTATTTTTGTCTTTTTACTAATTTTTCGCCTAACTCGTACCGTATCACTTTGTTCCATGCTTTCTGCAGCATTTATTGTATTTTTAAATCTTATATTTTATTTACTTAAAATAAATTTTATGGCTGTAAAATCGGTTGAATTAGTTATTCTATATTTTATACTCTTAATAATAATTGTTATTAGACATATCCCAAACATTAAAAGAATGATTAAACATGAAGAACCTAAATACTATATTACTAAATAAGAGATCTGTTAAGATCTTTTTTTATGATAAAAAAAATCCTACTAGATATAAAAAAGTATCTAATAGGATTGTTAATTACTAATTATTTATGTTGATTCATTGAGTTCATAATTTGTTTTACTTGTTTTTCTGATGGCGTACGACCCATTTGACGCATCATTTCTCTAATCATAGCCTCATTTACTGGTGGATTTTTGGCTAAGTATCTCTTAAACCAAGCTCTCGCTACAAAAAAACCTACTACTAATCCAACTACTAATGCTCCAACGCTTATTCCAACTGTTGCCCATGGGCTTACTAAAAATACGATATTCATGTTAAGACCTCCTCACTATATTGATTTTACTAAATTTTTATACTTTTATCAAGTATATTTACAACTTATAACCCTTGATAGATAATTATTTTTTTATTCCCATATTTTTTAGATTTAATAATGCCTAAACTATCAATTAGGATGTCATCTAATTTAGATGATACTTCTAAAATTATTTTACCACCTAAATTCAAAACTTTCCTTACTTCTATTAATAATTTTTTATATTCTTTAAAATCATAAGGGGGATCTAAGAATATTAGATCAAATATTTCTAAATTATTTTTTAGAAAAAAATTATAATCCTGATTAATTACCTTATAGTTAGAAATCTTTAACTTATCTAAGTTATCTTTAATATTTTTTGTAGCCTTAAAATTATTATCAATAAAATAACAAAAACTTGCTCCCATTGATAAAGCAGTAATTCCAAGTGAGCCTGATCCTGCAAATAGATCTAAAACTTTACCATCAACTTCATATAACGAATTAAAAACAGCCTCTCTTACCATTGAGGCTGTTTCTCTTGTTGAATCAATGCCAGTAATATTTATTTTTTGACCTTTATATTTACCTGCATGTATCTTTATCATACTTGTGGTGTATAACCTAAGTCTTTGATAATTTTTACTGCAAGTTCAAGTTCATTATCTAAAACACTAACTTGATGACTTGATAGATCAATTTTTGCATTTATTTTATTTTTAAGTAATTCTGTTTGAATTTTCTTCACACATGACATACATGACATATCATTTACTTCAATTTTTTTCATTTTTCTACATCTCCTATTTTAAATTTCCATAATTTTAGACTAAGCGCATTTAAGATTACCATTAAACTACTAAATGCCATCCCAAATCCAGCAATTGTTGGACTAAAGATTTTAAATGCAGCTAGTGGTATCATAACAATATTATATATGAATGCCCAGAAAAAGTTAAGATAAATGTTTCTTAAAGTTGCTTTTGATAGATCTATTGCATATAAGACTGAAAATAAGTCTTCTTTCATCAAAGTAACATCCGCACTATCTAATGCAATATCAGCACCTGTGCCAATAGCGAAACCTACATCTGCCATTTTAAGTGCTGGTGCATCATTTATACCATCACCAACAAATGCTACTATTTTTTCTTTTTCTCTAATTTCTCTTACGATGTTTGCTTTTTCGTGTGGTAAAACTTCAAAATAAACATGCTCAATTCCGAGTTTCTCTGCAATATGTTTAGCTGTTTTTTCTTGATCTCCGGTAATCATATAAGGTGTTATATTTCTTCGTTTTAATTCTTTAATTAAACCAAATGAACTTTCTTTTAATTCATCTGCTACAGCAATCATATTGACTGCTTTATTATTAACCACTGTAAAGAAAACTGTTTTTCCTTCTAATAGATATTGGTCAAAATCATTAAATTCATTTTCAATATTATTTTCCAAGATATATTTATATGAGCCAACAAATACTAAATCATTATTAATATTACCTTTAATACCATAACCTATTATTGTCTCAAAGTTTGTTACATTATAGATTGTTCCATCATGGTAATCTAAAACTGCGTTCGCAATTGGATGATTAGCATGTTTTTCGAGTGATAAAGTATAGTCTAGAAAATCTTTATTGCCTATAAAATTAGTAACTTCTGGTTTTCCTACTGTAAGAGTACCGGTTTTATCAAATGCTATTGCAGTAATTTTATTTGCAATTTCAAAAAATTCGCCGCCCTTATATAACACACCTTCTTTAAAACTCATGCCACTTGAAACACTAATACTTGTTGGTGTTGCAAGCCCTAAAGCACAAGGACAAGATACTACTAAAACTGCAACTGCAGGTGCAAAAGCACTACTTATACTATCCTTTAAAACAACTAGCCAAATGAAGAAAACAAGTAGACTAATAACTATGACAATCGGTACAAAAAAACTAGATATTTTATCAGCCACTCTTTGTGATTTTGGCTTTATAAGAGCAGTTTCTTCAACTGTTTGAATAATTTTTGATAGTACTGTTTCACTAGCAATACTAGTTACCCTAACCTTTATTGTTTCAACTAAATTCATTGATGATCCAATGACTTTACTGCCAATATTTTTAGTTACAGGCATTGATTCACCTGTTAACATTGACTCATCAACATAAGTACTACCTTCAATTATAATCCCATCTAAAGGTATCTTATCATAGCCTTTAACGATAATTACTTCATCAACCTTGATATCTTCAACGTTTACTAACACTTCTTCATTATCTCTAATTACAACTGCCTGTTTTGCACCAAGACTTAAGAGTCCAGTTAGCGTAGAGCTAGTTTTTTCTTTAATTCTATTTTCAAAATAGTTTCCAAGTAATACCATAAAAATAATTACTGCACTAGTTTCAAAAAATAAGTTATGATTCATACCATTATGTTTAATAGTAAGGTATACACTATAAAAATATGCAGAGCTTGTTCCTATTACAACTAAACTATCCATACCTAGGTTTTTTGCTTTTATACTGTGATATGTCTGAACGAAAAATCTACGTCCTGAGTAAAATAGAATTATTGTTGTAAGGATCCACTGAAAATATCCGTTCATAAATAGTGCTGGCACTTTAATAAAACTTACTCCTAAATGTTCAAACATTGTATAAAGTAATGGGAGTGATAAAACAAATGCAATCAGTAAATCTATTTTATCTTTCTTTTTAGCTTTTAAATCTTTCTCATTATCTTTAATACCATAATAGCCAACTGATAATAATTCATCATATAAAAAATCTTCGTTATATAATTCATCTTTATATTCAAATAAAACTGAACTTGCTGCAACATTAACTCTTGCATTCATATTTTCCATTTTATTAAAATGAAGTTCTATTGTCTTTGCACAATTTGTACATGTTATATTACTTACCTTAACTCTTTTTTTCATATTAACTCTACTTCCTTACTAACATTATCAATAAAATCACTTACTATTTTATTTGATAATTTATAGTAAACCATTTTACCTTCCTTTTTAGATTCAACCATCTTATATTTCTTAAAAGTTTTCATCTGATGCGAGATTGCACTTTTAGTAAGTCCAAGTAAATGACCAATATCACAAACACATAAGTACTCATCTTTTATTGCTTCTAAAATTTTTATACGTGTAAAATCAGCTAAAACTTTTAAATAATTTGATATTTCCATTATTTTATCGTCTTCAATTAAAGTACTTTTAACTTTATTTAATGTTTCTTCATGGAAGATATAACAATTACATGTTTTATCACTACACTTCATCTAACCACCTCTTCAATTGAATATCTATTCAACTGTATTATACATATCATTTTATATTTTTGCAATAAAAAAGAATTGCAAAACGCAATTCTTCTATTAATTTAACTAAAATGGGAACAATCCATTTTCAAATGGCTTGTAATCTTTAAAGTCTGGAAGAGCTTCAACTTTAACTCCGAATTTTAAATTAGCGTCAAGTTTTAGTTTCATGTTGTTTTGTCCATCAACAATATTTGCACTTACTGAAACTCCAATTTCTTCAAACTTATTATCGATTATTACCATTACAAGACTAAAATCGATAGCTGCAATTTGTTCCATATCAACTGTAAGTGTTCCAAATAGACTTTCAATTAAAGCTTTGTTTTCTAAATATAAAGCATTATTAAAATCAATTTTAACTCTAAAGTCATCACCATTTAAATAATAAGTAGCACCTGTATATTCGGATAAGAAATTAATGAATTTTTCATCTAATAAAACTTCACTCAAATCAAGATTTGTTGTAGTATCTGGAGTTATACCTCCAATACCAAAATCCATATCTTGATAATATTTACCTTTAATTGTAGTACTATTATTCATTGGTCCCATATTAATATCAACTTTTAGATCTGCATTTAAATAAATTCTTTCTTCGCTATTTACAAGATAAATATCAGTTTTACCTTTAGCTTTTACGCCTTCTACATCAAGGTTTAGTTCCATCTTACCTAGGATGTCACTATTTTTATTAATTTTAGCATCTACTTTTGCTTCCATTAATACAGGTTTACCCTCTTGTTTACCAGTTGCATTAAGATTAAGTGCTAGATGTGCTGTATTATCAGTTTTATCTATTTTATTAAGTCTTTCTTTAACCTCTGCACTAGTTAATTCAACTTTATACTTTTCTTGAACTTTTGGTATTGCATTTTCTTTACAAGAAACTAGTATAAAACTTGAAATAACAAGTGTAAAAATAAAAATAATTTTCTTCATATAATACCTCCTACATTTATTTTACTATATAAATTAAAAAAAGTAGTTAATTTTACTTAACTACTTTTAAATGTTAAATTTCTTTTGTTTCTAAATACTCGTCATAAGTCATTGGCTGATCAATGATTTTACCATCATTAAATATCTCAATTATTCTATTTGCAGTAGTTTGAGTTAACTCATGGTCAGTTGATGAGAAGATAATAACTCCTTCAAATTTTGATAATCCTTTATTTAATGAAGTAATCGATTCCATGTCAAGGTGATGAGTAGGTTCATCAATTAAGATTAAGTTTCCTTCTTCTAACATGATTTTAGCAAGAAGTGTTCTTACCTTTTCTCCCCCAGATAAAACCTTTATTTTCTTAAAGACATCTTCACCTGAAAATAGCATTCTACCTAAGAAACCACGAACAAAAGCCTGTTCTTTATTTTCACTATATTCTGATAAAAAGTCAATAATTGTTTTATCTGAATTATTAAAAATTGATGAGTTATCCTTAGGGAAATATGATTTTAAAACTGTTTCGCCGTATTTGACTGTTCCAGTATAATCTGTATCTTCACCAGCTAATATTTTAAATAATGAGGTTTTAGCCAATTCATTACTTCCAACTAATGCTAACTTATCATTTTTACCTAAAATAAATGAAACATTATCTAATACCTTCTTACCAGCTACTATCTTAGTTAAATTTTCAACCTTTAAAACATCATCGCCTAATTTTTTCTTAGCAACAAAGTTTACATATGGATATCTTCTAGTAGATGGTTTAATATCTGTTAATTCAATTTTGTCTAATAATTTCTTTCTTGAAGTCGCTTGTTTAGATTTTGAGGCATTAGCACTAAATCTAGCAATAAAGTCTTGAAGTTCTTTAATTTTATCTTCAGACTTCTTATTTGCTTCTTTTGCTTGTTTTAACATTAACTGACTTGATTCATACCAGAAATCATAATTACCTGTATAAAGTGTTGCTTCTTTAAAGTCGATGTCAACAATATGAGTACATACTTTATTTAAGAAATATCTATCATGGGATACTATTATCAATGTGTTTTTGAATTCAATTAAATATTCTTCTAACCATTTAATTGCACTAAGATCTAAGTTATTTGTTGGTTCGTCAAGTAGTAAAACATCTGGATTACCAAATAATGCTTGAGCTAATAAGACTTTAACTTTAATTTTAGCATCTAAATTAGCCATCGTTTCATAATGAAGCTCTGGGTCTACCCCAAGACCTGTTAGTAAGATTGCAGCGTCATATTCTGCATCCCAACCACCAAGGTGATCAAATATCTCTTCTAACTTACCAGCTTTAATACCATCTTCTTCACTAAAATCAGGTTTTGCATAGATTTCATCTTTTTCTTTCATTACTTTATATAGTTTTTGATTACCCATAATAACTGTTTCAATAACATTAAAATTATTATAAGCATTATGATCTTGTTTTAAAAATGAAAGTCTCTTACTACTTTCAATAAATACTGAACCACTGTTTGGTTCAATTTCTTTAGCTAAAACTTTTAGAAATGTTGATTTACCACTACCATTTGCTCCAATAATACCGTATGCATTACCTTCGGTAAATTTAATGGTTACATCTTCAAATAAAATTTCTTTACCAAACTGAATTGTTAATTTGTTTGTTTGTATCATTTTGTCACTTCCTTACACTTTATCTATGATAACATAATATTTTAAAATTCCATATAAAAAGTCTTTAATTAAAAAGACTTTTTACTTTTAAAAATCAAATAAGATTTTCTCTACTGTTTCCTCATCAAGACGTTTAATAACTTCAGTCATTAACTTAATTGTATTTAAGTAATCTTCATAGTGAATAATTGAAGTATGTGAGTGCATATAACGTGTTGGAATACAAATTGATAATGCTGCAGCTCCATGATGAGCAATATGCATTTCACCAGCATCTGTTCTACCTCCGTTAATTACTCCTTCTTGATATGGTATTTCTAATTCCTTAGCAACATCAATTACAAATTTTCTAAGTCCTCTGTGTGCAATTAAACCACCATCGTAAAGTAATATTTGTGGTCCTTTACCTAGTGATTGATCTTCTGAAACACTACCAGGAACGTCATTACCAAGCCCTGTATCGATTGCAAAGGCAATCTTTGGTTCTGTAATATAAGATGTTGTTTTTGCACCACGTAATCCAACTTCTTCTTGAACTGTAAATGCACCAAACAAGTTATTGTTTAATTTTTCATTTTTTAAGTTTTTTAGTACTTCAATTACAACAGCACTACCAATTCGGTTGTCCCAAGCTTTTCCAAGTAAGTAATTCTTATTACCTAATTCTTTAAACTCTTGAAGTGGCGTAATCATATTACCAACTTCAACCCCAAGTTCAATCGCTTCTTCTTTACTTGATACACCAAGATCTAAATACATATCATCAATTGATGCTGCATTTTTTCTTTGTTCAAGTGGAATAATATGTGGTGGTTTCGAACCTGTAACTCCAATTACGATTCCTTTTTTAGTAGTAATTTGCCATTCCTGAGCAAGCATTACTTGTGAATACCATCCACCTAATGTTTGGAATTTAACAAATCCTTCTTTAGTAATACTCTTAACCATTAAACCTACTTCATCCATATGGCCACCAATTAAAATATTTGGTCCCATACCTTCTTTATGACCAATAACTGATCCTAAGTTGTCTCTTTTAACTTCATTTACTAAATCTTTAATTTCTTCTTTAATAAACTTTGCTACTTGATGTTCGTTTCCTGGAACACCATTTAATTCTGATAATTGTTTTAATAATTTTTTATCCATTTTAGATACCTCTTCTTCTATTTTTTACTCTTAATATTAAACATTCCAATAAATAATAAAATTGCTCCAATTGATAATAACGTTATTAGTGTTACTAATTTGATTTTTGCATCAACCATATTTGTTGCATATACGTATGTACCAAATATAACAAACAATAAATTTAAGAAAAATAATCCACTTTTTAAATTAATTTTATTAAATACACCTAAGTATAACTCAATACTTCCACTTAAAACTAAAGCTAAACCAAACCAGAATGAACCACTTGAACTTATATCAATAAAGTTTATATTAACTTCAAATACTGGCAAAATAAACCCAACTATTGCTCCAAATAAAATTATTACAGATTCTATCGTCCTAAGCGTAATAGCTGATTGATTTTTTTTATTTGTGTTTGGCAAAATTACAAATATTACAAATGCAATTAAACCAAACCCTATTACTAATTTACCTACTTTATACGTTAGACTAAAAAATCCACTATCTACAAAATAAGAAACAATTGCATAGGCTAATATTAATACCCCTAATACAATTGATAAAATCGGAACTTTTTTAAAAAAACTCATATTTTTCTCCTTTATATATTAAAAAAATCTTAGAGAGTCTGGTAAGAACGAAAGGTTTAAGGTGGGTATTTCCTTTTCTATAATTTGGGAATCATTTTCATGATTCAACGCCCTTATAGTTTAAATTCCCGTTCAATGATTTTGGGTTCTACAAACACTCCCTAAGACACTTATAGATTATCACTTTAGACCTTTTTTGTCAACAATCAAGGCTTAATAATAGACAGAAACTCTCACATAATTGCCTTTATTAATTAATAAATCTAATAATAATTCTCTAGTTTTGGTTTCAATCAAGTAATCTATATTAGCCGTTCTAAAACTAATATTTACGGTATAGATACCATCTACTTCAAGTTCTGGAATTCTTGCTATGCTATAATTTGTTGTTAACGGTTTTAAGTCTTGCAGACTATTAAAATATGCTGTAATTGTAATAATAACACTTGTTTTAATTTGAAATTTTTTAAGTATTTCAGATAAATATAATGTTCTTGCAATTATATAGTTAGTATTATGATAAAATTCTTTTTCATATGTCACCTTTGACTTATCATCAGTAATGCTATAGGATACTTTTTCATTAAAACTATTTTCTAAATAAATTTTAAATTTTTCAATTTTCTTTTCTGTTCCATAGTGAAAATCAGTATAAATTGTTATATTATCCTCGTCGAATGTATATGCTGTTATAAAAAACTTCTTAAAATCAGCGTAGACAATAATGTCATGAAACTTCTTATCAAAATGCTGTTTATTTACTTTAAAACTAAATTTTGTAGTTAGGCAAAAATTACTATTATATATATGTGGTTCAAATAACGCATTAGCATAGACACCTACATGTTTTTCTTGATCATAATAGTAATAATATTCATAGACTATTCTACTTCTAAATGCGATATATTGATATATCGAATAAACTATTCCAAAGACAGTTACTACAATACCAATAATTAAACTTAAATAACTAGGTTTTACTGATAAAAAGATTGTATAAATGATTGGTGGGAAAATAGATACAGTAAAGAAGTTAAACATTGATTGAAATCCTTTACGATAAAGAATAATCGTTAATACTAATAAAACAACAACGCTATATGTTGAGGCAAAGAAGAGATGAATATCAAACATCTTTAATAAATTAATTAAATTATTTACTTCTCTTATTAATAAAAAGATTGCAATCATCGCAAGCACAATCGTTAAAGCTTGTCTTAATTTTAAATAGTTAGGTTTTAAATATGTTTTTCTAACCTGAGGTAAGTGATAATAATCTTTAACTTCTTTTCTATATTCATAATAGGCACTATACGATCCTTTAAAATAACTAATAAATGATTTTTCTTCAGGAAATTTCTGATCTACTAGTTTTTCTATTTCATGTAAAGGATTTAAAAACAAAATAAATGTTCCGACAAATATTAATGCCGTATCATATTCATTTAGGAAGACCAATAAAAGTGTAATAAATATACTATATATTAATAAAACAACAAATTTACCAATCCCAAAAATTATGTAACTTAATAAATAAAATAATGCCACAAGAAAGACTGCAAGCATTATTCTTTGATAATTAATATCAGCTAAAAAAACACTTAAAAAAAAGAGTGTTGTTAAGATTATTAATGTTGTAATTAAAATAACAAGTCTTCTTTTCATTTTTCAGCTCCTTATACTTATATTATAAGACAAAAGCGTGGAATTATCCACGCTTTTAGTAATTATTTACTTGCTTTAGCAATTGCATTTTGAGCTGTTTTAACATACTCTGCAAAATGGTTTGGTTCGTTAACTGCAATATCAGCTAACATTTTACGGTTGATTACTACTCCCGCTAATGATAAACCATGAATTAATTGAGAATATTTCATATTGTGTAATTTTGATGCAGCGTTAATTCTTTGAATCCATAATTTTCTAAAGTCTCTCTTACGACGTTTACGGTCACGGTATGCATATGCATGTGATTTCATAACTTGTTCGTTTGCTGTTTTATATAATGTACCTTTTGATACGAAATATCCTTTAGCTTGTTTAATTATTTTTTTACGACGACGTCTTGTTTGGACTGTATTACTTACTCTAGCCATTTTATTCCCTCCTGATTATAACATGTTTGAGATAAGGCGTTTGATTCTTTTTGCATCAGTATGGTCTACTAGTGTTTGGCCTCTCAATTGTCTATTTTGTTTTGTTGTTTTTGATTGTGCTAAGTGATTTTTAAAAGCGTGTCCTCTTTTTAATTTCCCTGTAGCTGTAACTTTAATACGTTTTTTTAAACCACTATGTGTTTTAGCTTTTGGCATAAATATTACCTCTTTCTTTTAATTGTTATTTGGAGCTATTACAGCAATAATTTGAAATCCTTCCAGTTTTGGTTTTGATTCAATAATAATAGATTCTCCTAATTCACTGATAAATTTATCAACAATTTCTGCACCTAATTCTTTATGCTGAATCATTCTACCTCTGAATCTTAAAGTTAATTTAACTTTATCTCCTTTAGAAATAAACTTTTTAGCATGATTTAATTTAGTGTTGAAATCATGTACACCAATGATTGGGCTAAGTCTAATTTCTTTAATATCTACTGTTTGTTGATTTTTTTTCATTTCGCGTAGCTTCTTTTGTTGTTCATAACGATGTTTTGAATAATCCATCATTTTAGCAACAACTACTTTTGAGTCAGGTGATACAACAACTAAGTCTAAATTTCTGTCTTCTGCTTCTTTTAAAGCACGAGCTTTGTTCATTTTTCCAAGGTTGTTTCCTTGATCATCAATTACTAACATCTCAACGTTAGGGATATTCTCATTAACCAATTCTGTGTCTTTTTTTGTTACTCTAATGTAATTCGCCTCCTATTTTCTATCGCATAAAAAGAAAAGTGAGTTAACTAACCCACTTATAATGTTTATAATATAATAAATATATTGTGACATTTTGCCCATGACTATAATCATCAGGCGAGAGGGTTCTCTTCTTTCCACTTATTCAATTAATACTTAACTATAATATCATATAATTTTTTATTGTCAAGTTTTTTTATTTGTTTTTACTAAATTCGATAATTGTATAAATTTCATCTAATTCATTTTTGAAAACTACAATTGTTTTATCTTCTAATATTTCTTTATACATCTTTATTATATCACCAATTAAAAATGCTTTTTTATATTCTGCTCTAATTTTATCAAAGTTAATTTCTTCTAAGAAATCTAGTGCAAATGTAATGTAATGGGCATTATTTAGATGGTTATATCTATCAATATGGGACTTTCTAACGGTAATGCTTCCGGTGTATTTTAGTAAAGAATCATTAAAATCAATCTTTCTAGGTTCTATTATAATATTTGGATCTTTTTCCTTATCACCAATTGTTTTAATAATATCTTTAGGGACTCTAACTGGTAAGTAAGTATCTAAATTAATAAATGCTCCAAAAGCAGTTGAGTTTACTAAGATATTATTATCCTTATCTTTAAGATAAATATGGCGGTATCCACTTACACTATTTGTTTGAAATGGATATGTTGATAGTGTTACTTTATCTGAAAACTTTGGTTTAGTTATAATATTAACTTCACGGTACATTAAAAACACCCCAACATTTTCTTTTATAAGAAATTTGTTAAATTCTTCTAACTCATTAATATGAATTCCTTCAATATCTTGAAGTAGATTAATTATTTCCGGTATTTTTATTTCTTTCTTATTATCAACATGACTATTTGAAATTGTTACACTTAGTTCTTTCATTACTTAAGTCCTCCAATAATCGGACTATTCTTATCAAAGAATTTATAACCTTCCTCTTTCATATTAATTAAGACTTGTCTAAAGGTTTCATACATATCTCCGTACATAATACCTTCCTTATCACCAAAAATATCTTTGTTAAATTCACTATAAAAGATATAGTCATTTGTTGCAATTTGATAAATATTGTTATCAACAATATCTCTATATTCTATTTTTTTGTAACTAATGAAATATGAATTATCTAGTAATTTCTTTAGTTCATATCCTTTTACTTCGGCAAATATTATTTGGTTATCAAATGGAAATATTTGAAAGATATCAGCAGATGTAATTTGTTGACCTTGATAAAGTGTTGCTCTAGTGCCACCAGAGTTTTGAAATCCTGCTACAGAATTTGTAACTTCTGTCATTAGTCTACTAATATAATTTGCAAGATCTTTTTGATTCATCAAATTTTCTGCTTCAATTAAAACTTCATTATATAAATTACTCATCTCATTATAATATCTATCTATAATTGCTTCTACCCTTAAATCAGGTGAATCAAGATTAACACTACTTTTTATATTATTAGCAACGCCCTTAGTAAGATTGAAATTACTATCAAATTCTAAATTAACTCTACCAACCATTTGACCATTAGAACCACTTTGTAAATAAGGTACTTTATTATTAATCAAACCCTTATATTCAGTGTGACTATGACCATTAAAGATCGCACTTACTTTATTTAAATTACCAACTTTTTCATTAAAGCTTTGATCTGCACTATGATTTGCTGCTATAACAAAATCAACACTTTGCTCAATCTTTAAATAAGTCTCATAAAATGCATTATATGCGTTTGTAAACTTATAATCACTAACTCTAGGTGTTGATATACTTGATTCTAATCCATCGCCAATCACACCTATAATTCCAACTTTAACGCCCTTTCTATCTACAATATGATAATCCTTAATACCATCTGGTCTAAGATTAGTTTTCTTGTTAATAACGTTTGCCCCAAGAAGTGGAAAGTTTGCTTTAACATCGTGATTTGATTGATCAAAATACTTTAAGATCGTATCTAATCCCCAGTCAAACTCATGATTACCTAAAACAAAAGCATCTAACTTTAACTCATTAAATACTTCTACCATTAATTGCCCCTTATTAGCATTAGAAATTAATTGACCTTGGAACATATCACCACCTACTACAAATAATGAATTTTCATCTTTTTCCTTATTGATATAGTTAGCAATTTTAGCTAATCCTAACTCAGATCCCTTATTTAAAATTGCCCCATGTGTATCATTTAGATAAAAAATATCAAAGTTATTATCTCTTTCTAAATTAATACTTTTAAAGTTAACATCTAATTTATATGGCTTATTAATTTTTGTAGTTAACTCAAATTTTTCGCCATTTTCTTTATCTAAAAAATATGAAAATTCATATCCTTCTTTTTCGATAAAAGACAATTTAGATAAAGTGATTACTTCATTTTTCTTATATTCTAGTGTTTCAAGTAAAGTACTTCCTTCATAAAATTCAACGTTATATACTTCCTTATCACATGATACAAGAAATAGACTAAGCATTAAAACTGTGAAAAACATTAATATTCTTTTCATAAAACCACATCCTAACATTATTTATTATAACATTATTATATAATTTAAGAAATATTAAAAATGTAGTATAATAGGAACAAGAGTTAGAGGAGGTAATAATTTTGCAAAAATCTAAATATTGGCACAAACTTGATAACGCAGCAAAAGTATTTCCAGCAGTTAGTAAAAAACAACGTAGTAATGTCTTTAGAATAGCATTCTATTTAAATGATAAAGTTAATTCAGACGTCTTATCTGAAGCGGTAAATATAGCCTTAAAGAGATTTCAAGTTTTTAATATTCAAATAAAAAACGGTATTTTTTGGAACTATTTTTCTGAAAATAAAAATACTTATAAGGTTGAACAAGAACCTAATGAAGTTTGTAAATTCTTTAAATTTGATAACAATCAAGGTTTCTTATTTAAGGTTTATTATTATCAAAACAAAGTATCACTTGAAACTTTTCATTCGTTAACTGATGGAACTGGTGCACTTGAATTTTTAAAATCAATCATTTATGAATACTTAATTTTAATGGGAAATAAGATCGACCATGAAAATCATATTTTAAGTAGAAAATCATTTTCTAATAAAGAAAATGAGGATTCTTTTAATGCAAATTATGATCCAAAAGTTAAAAAGAAATTAAAAGAGGATAGGGCCTATCATTTATCTGGTGATGTCTTTAAAAATTATTGGACTTTAGTTTTTAAAATCAAAACAAATAAAGATGAAGTTTTACAAATGGTTAAAACTAAGTATGATGCTACTGTCACCCAGTATGTAGCAGCCCTTATCGCTTATAGTATTTATGATGAGGGTGTTTCTGTTAAACAAAGTAAAAAACCAATTAAAATGTTTATACCAGTAAACCTTAGACCTTATTTTGATTCTGTTACACTTAGAAATTTTTCATTGTATATTAAGGCTAGTTTTGATCCTAGAAAGAAATGGACTTTTGAAGATATGCTTGAATTAACAAAGGTTGATTTTTTAGAGCAATTAAACTATCTAGATTTAAAAATGAGACTTGGTTCACTAGTTAGTTTAGAGAAAAATGTATTTGTTAGATTTGTTCCACTCTTTATCAAAAATATTTTCTTTAAAATTGGTTTCCAAATGTTAGGTGAATCTATCAATACTTCTTCTTTATCAAATCTTGGAATTGTTAAACTTCCAAATCAAATGAAAGATTTTGTAAAAGATGTTGATTTTATTAATTCAGGTCCTGGTATCAACAGTACTATTATTACCTATCAAGATAATTTAAATATTAGTATTAATACTATCATCAAAGATTTATCCGTAATAAAATCAATTACAGACCAACTTATTTTAGACGGGATCAATATTACAGTTGATACTAATTATGAGGAGGGTTATGATGAAATATTGTGAAAATTGTAAAATTAATTATGAAAAAGATTTTAAAAAATGTCTTTTATGTGGTGATGATTTAATTTCAAATGAAACTGATTTGACTGTTAATTCTTATCCAACGATTAAAAAGACGAAAGAACCCTTAAATATTATTTACCGTACATTCATTCTTTTAAATATAATATCAATAATTGTTAGCATTTTTATTGATTACAATGCTGATAAAAATTTATCTTGGAGCCTGATAGTCTCATCTGGTAATATCTCAACGCTCCTTTTCTTAAAGTTATTATTTAGTGAATCAAAACTTGTTCTTAGAATAATCAGCTTTTTATTTATTAGTTTAATTGAGTTAATTATAATTGGTTATCTAAGTAAGGATCCATCCTGGGCAATTGACATTGTATTACCTCTTGGTTCTTCAATTATTACAATATTTTTAACAGTAGTTATTTTTAGTAAAAGTAAAAGATGGCAAGACTATGCAATTAGTTTAATAATTTCATGCATTATTAATATTTCATTAATATTACTTAATATTTTTAATGTAACAGTTACCAAATGGCCTGTTCTTGTTGCATTCTTTATTGGACTTTCAACCTTACTTTTATTAATATTGTTTGCTCCAAAAAAACTAAAAGAAGAATTACTTAGAAGATTTCATATTTAGTAATTAAATAGACGAAAGTCTATTTTTTTTATAAAAAAATAACTTTAACTATAATTAGCTAAAGTTACTTAATCTAAGTTTTAATGTTGTTTGTCTTTTTTCAGATAAATGGTTTGCTGCATAAACTAATAAGTTCAAATCACCTAAAATTATTAGATAATTTTTAGCTCTTGTAATTGCTGTATACAACAACTCTTTTTTTAACATATGCATATAAGTTCTAACGAGAGGTAATATCACTATTTTATATTCACTCCCCTGTGATTTATGAACACTCATTGCATAAGCTAGGCTAATGTTTTCTAAATCAGCTTTACTATAATTTACTTCTTGTCCATCAAAGTTAATTATAACAAAGTCTTCATTATTACTATTTTTACTAATAGTTGTTATATAACCAATATCACCATTCATAATAAAGTTTTTAGGATCATTTACCAAATTAATTACTTTATCATTTACATAGAAGATTTTATCACCATAGGTTATACTATAATCTTTTGTTAAATTAAACTTTTCTTGCATTAAGCTATTAATACTATCAATACCAACTAATCCTTTATAAGTTGGAATTAAGACTTGAATATCATCAATTAAACTATATCCTTCGTTTAGGGCACCTTGGACTTGATTTATTATATTATCAATTACTTCTTTACTACTACCTTGTTTTAAGAATAAATCATTTCCGGAATTTAGAGCTTCTTCATTTAATTCTTGCTTATTAACTTTAACTGCAAGTTCAATAATGTTCGAATCTTTTGCTTGTCTATGTATCTCATTAAGATATGATACATGACAAATATTTGATTCAATTAAGTCTTTTAAGACTTGACCAGGGCTCACACTAGGCAACTGATCAATGTCACCAACAATAATAACTTTAGCCGTACTTTTTATTGATTTAAATAATTTTTCAGCCAAGAAAATATCTATCATCGATGATTCATCAATGATAATTAAATCAAAAGGCATTTGATTGACCTCATCATAGCCATACATCCCATCATAACCATAGCCTAGATGCCTGTGAATGGTCTTTGCTTCAAAGTCTAATACTTCTTCCATTCTTTTAGCCGCACGTCCTGTAGGGGCCATTAGGGCTATTTTATCCTTTGTTTTTAAGTCATATAGTTTTATGTTGTTATAAATTGAATATACTTCTAAGATACCATCAACAATAGTTGTCTTACCCGTACCAGGTCCACCGGTAATAACTGAGAAGTTATTAACAAGTGATGAAATAATTGCGTTTTTTTGTTTTTCAGTATAAGTAAAATTTTTATTTGTTTCCGTTATTTTAACTAAAGACTCTAAATAATTAACGTCATATTTTTCAAACTCACTACTTATTAGTCGCTTTATTTCAAGTGCAGTATTATTTTCTGATAAGTATGAGTTATATAAATAATATCTATCATCTTCTTTGATAATTTGTTCAAATATTATTAACTCTTCTAATATCTTATCAATTTGATATTTGAAACCTAAGATATTTTCCGTATATTTATTTAATTCAGCATAAGTCATATAAATATCACCACGTGAATATGAATATGTTTGCATTGCATAAATTATCGCAGCCTTAATTCTTCTTGGATCATTTTCTTCAATTTTTAATTTTTTAGCAATCTCATCAGCCTTAATGAAACCTATCCCTTCAATATCATTAATTAAAACATATGGATTAGCAGTTATTTTATCAATGGTTAAAATACCATAATGATTAATTATCTTCATGGCAGTTTTACCAATAATATTATAGCCATATAACTCAACTAAAATATGTTCATTTATTTGATTGTCTAGAATTGTTTCATACAAGTCTTCAATTTTTTCATCACTAAAACCAAACTGTTTTAAAATGCTTTTATCTTCTAATATTAGTTTTATCGCTTTATTTCCTAGTTTATCAACAATTCTTCTAGCCGTAACCGGACCAATTCCTTTAAAAATACTACTAGATAAATAATTAACTAAACCATCAATACTTTGTGTCTCACTTTGGGTATAAGATACTACGTTAAACTGTCTCCCAAATTTTTCATGGTTAACCCATTTACCAATAAACTCATAATACACATCGCTACTTAAATAAGGAATATATCCAGTGATTGTAACGTTATCATCATCTTCTGTATTTACTTTAATAATAGAATATGAATTTTCTTTATTATGGTATAGGTATTTAGTTATTTGTGCAACAATTCTTAACGTATCCATTTTCTACCTCTACGAGTACTTTCTTATTTCATCATTATGATAAACAGTATCAATAAATCCTGAGCCTAGACAAATATCTCCCTGATAGAAAACACATGCTTGTCCCGGAGTTACAGCTTTTACATTATCATAATATATTACTGCTTCTGTATCATTTAACCACTCTAATTTAATATTAATATCCGCTTGTCTATATCTAAATTTTGCAGTTAGGTTTGATATATCTTTATTACCACGCCACTTAATATCTTTTATGATTGCTTTATTGCTAAATAGATGGGGATGGTTTTTATCTGGTTCAACAAATAATGTATTTGTTTTTAGATCTTTACCAACTACATACCAGGCTTCAAGTGAGTCATGTGATCCACCTATTCCTAAGCCTTTTCTTTGACCAATTGTATAGTTCATTAAACCATAATGTTCTTTAACAAATGTCCCATCAAGTCTTGTCATATTTCCTTTTTTAGCTGGTAAGTAATTGCTTAAAAAGTCACTAAAGTTTCTTTCACCAATAAAACAGATTCCTGTTGAATCTTTTTTTGTTGCTGTTGCTAAGTTTAATTTTTGTGCAATTTCTCTTACTTCTTCTTTGTTTAGATTACCAAGTGGGAACAATACTTTTTCTAATTGTTTAGTTTCTAATTGGGATAAGAAATAAGTTTGATCTTTATTTAGGTCTTTAGCGCGCATTAAAATAGGACCATTTTCTGTTTGTTTCACATTTGCATAATGTCCCATAGCAATATAATCAAAATCAAACTTGCTTGCATGATTAATAAATGCTTTAAATTTAATTTCATTATTACATAAAATGTCTGGGTTTGGGGTTCTATTTTTGCGGTATTCATCTAGAAAATAAGTAAAAACATTATCCCAGTATTCTTTGATAAAGTCAATTTTATGTAGTTTTATCCCTAATTTATCTGCCACTTTTTTAGCGTCATTAAAATCAATTTCTTGTTCACATATTTCATTAAATCTTGTTGGATTACCTTTTAAATCAGAGTTTAGAGTACTATCCCAGTTACGCATAAAAACTGCTTCAACGTCATAACCTTGTTGTTGTAGTAAATATGCAGCAACACTTGAGTCAACTCCTCCTGATAATCCTAGTATTACTTTTTTATTTTTTTTCATTTTATCACTTTCTTATAATATCAGAAGGAAGTTTATAACTATTTCTTGGAGATAGCCCTAAGCTAAATACCTTTGGTCCTTCTGGTAATGTTGTTCTTTTAAATTGTTGGCTATAAAATCTTCCAACAAATCTTTTTACATAAATTTCTGCCTCTTTATGACTTAATTCAAATACTTTTTCAATTAGCCAAATTAATTTAGCATCATCTAGACCTTCACTTAAATGATAGTACATAATAAAATCATTGATTAAGTAACTACCAATAATGTCTTCTGTATTTTGATTTTCTAATAATTCTGGTGAAATCTTTTTATTTACTATTTTGTATAAGACATCTTTTAAATCATGATAAATATTATCTGCATAATAAATAACTAATTTTTGCATTAAAGTTTTAGGAACTCCGGCATTAATTGCATACATACTCATTTGATCCCCATTATAAGTCATAAATCCTAATGCTATTTCTGATAGATCACCAGTTCCAAGTACAATACCTTGATATTTGTTTGCTAGATCCATTAAAATTAAGGTTCTAATTCTTGCCTGGGCATTTTCATAAGTTGTATCAACTAAATCATGATTGATATCTTTTAAATGACTCTTTACACTTGCATCAATATTTATCTCTTCTAATTTTAATCCTAATTTACTTGTAAGTTCTAATGCATCTTTTAGGCTTCCTTTGCTTGAGACTTTAGTTGGCATTGCAACTACTATTAAGTCTTTAAGTGGTAAATTCATTTTAATAAATGCATTATAAGCAATAATTAAGGCATGAGTTGAATCAAGCCCTCCTGATAAACCAATAATTATTTTTCGGTTAGAAATTGGTAGTGATGATAGTTTCTTAATTAAACTTGCAGTTAACATTTTATAGATTTTACCAAGTTCATAATCATTTGGTACAAATGGATATTTATTTGGTAATGTATCAAAAAGATAATCTTTTGTCTCATCTAAGGTTATATCAATAAAAGTAACTTCACCTTTTACTTTAAAAACATTATCTCTAAAGTTGGAATCAAGTCTTCTTTTATGATTAATTGCAGTTATATTAATATCAGCAATAATTTGATCTTCTTCAAAATTAATAACCTCAGATTCAGCAATTAAGTTTCCCATTGAAGCAATAATTTTATGTGAACTAAAAATTGTCTCACTAGATGATTCATACATACCAGTTGTTGTATAAACGTAAGATGCCATTTGTCTTCTTGATAAATCTAAAACAGCATTTCTTCTTATTTGTTCTTTTCCTACAGTCTCAGGTGAAGCTGATAAATTTAAGATTACATTTGCACCAGATAGTGCTAGTAAATTAGACGGTGCATTTACTGTCCACATATCTTGACAAACTTCTACACCTACTAAAATATCTTTATCTAAATCTCTAAAAATTAATTTACCAAATGGAACTTTTTCGCCAAGAACGATAACTTCATTAATATTTGCACTTAATCCATCAGCAAAATAACGTTTTTCACTAAACTCTGAATGGTTTGGTAAATAGTATTTAGGAATGACACCAAGAATTTTATCTTTTTTAATAACTACAGCAACATTAAATAAAACATTGTTTACTTCAAGTGGCATACCAATTGCTGCTAGTCCGTTATGTTCATTTTCTTTTAAAATATTTGATAAAGCAAGTAGACTTGCTTTTAATGTAGCATCTTGAAATAAAAGATCGCCTATCGTATAACCTGTAATTGCAAGTTCAGGAAATACTACAAGTGAAGCTTCTGTCATATTCAAGGTTTTAATTATCTCTTGTTCGTTGTTTTTTATATCGCCTGCAATTATTTTAGGTGTTGATGCAAGCACTTTAATAAATCCATTTTTATACATATCTTCACTCCTCGTATAAATTATATTTTCTAATATAATTAATTATTTTTGGATCTAACCATTCTAAATGATTCTTAAGATCTTTTCTAATCATACTTGAATTAATTTTTTTACCAAATTCAAGTATGTCATATTTTTTTATTATATTTTTGTATTTGTCCAATAAGAAATCAACATCATCTTCTGCTCGTTTAATAATAATTAACGGATATGTTTTAAGTAACTTCTCATACTTAATCCACTTGTCTAAGCCTAATAGATTATCCGAACCAATGACAAATGATAAATCCTTATATGTTTTACTTAACTCGTCTAGCGAATTAATTGTCCCATCAAACGCTTTATCTTTTTCTAAGTCAGAAATAATGATTCTTTCATTATCAAATACTAATTTTAACATCTCATAGCGAAATTTAAAATCAATTAACTCATTTTTTCCATAAGAATTTCCAACTGGCACAATAACCACCTTTGAATTTTTATATGTTTTAAGTATTAAATTTACAATTTCAATATGAGCTTTTGTTGGTGGATTAAAGGCACCACCATAAAATATTGTCATAATACCACCCTAGATATTATTATAACATTTAATGCTTATCTTACTAAATAATATGTTACAAATGAGTAATTTACTATATTTTTTTTTATTTTTTGTTATAATTTAACTAATTAATAGTAAAGAAGGTTTAAAATATGAGTGTATTAGAAAATTATTTCAAAAAAATTAGAGATGAAGGACATAGACTAACCAAACACCGTATCGCTATTATCGAAATTCTAGAAAACGAACACTTAACATTCAAAGAAATAGAACAACGATTAGCTAAACGTGGTTTTAAAAATATAGCATCAATTTATAATAATCTTGAATTTTTAGTTCAAGAGAAAATTGTTATTGAATTATATGTTGATAACAAGAAATATTATGATCTTGCTATGGATAATCCAGGTCATAACAAAGAAGACCATATCCATATTGTAAATCGAGATACTGGAAAGATTTTTGAAATCAATAATAATGATATCTTTAATTACATCAGTAAAAATAAGAGTTT
>NZ_JHYB01000008.1 GCF_000687835.1 Haploplasma modicum ATCC 29102
CTTTATTACTGTGAATCAAGATATTATGATCCAGAGTTAGGTAGATGGCTATCTATTGATAGTTATAATTATCTTGATCCAAGTAGCGCTAATGGTAGTAATCTATATGCGTATTGTGTTAATAATCCAGTGATGTACCTGGATAGCGACGGAAATAGTCCTACTTGGTGGAATCCTTTTAGTTGGAGCAACGAAACAAAAATTATTATAGGTGCTGCATTTATTGTAGTTGGATTGATAGCGACGGTTGCAACAGGAGGAGCATTAGCACCTGCCTTATTAGCAACTATAAAAACTGTTGCGACAAGTGTGGTAATAAGTGCTGCAGTTGGAACAGCTGCAGGTGGTATTTCAGCAGCTATAAGCGGTGAAGAAGTATGGCAAGGAATGCTAAAAGGTGCAATAGATGGAGCGGTTGATGGATTTATGTGGGGTGGAATCGCTTCTGGAACCGGGAATATTCTTAAGTCAATAGCACGGTCACAGTGGGGGCAAAGAAGTATTAATATGACAAAAAACTCCAAGAATTGGCTTTTTGGAAATAAAGGCGGGGATTTAACCATTTTTAGAAATGGTAGGAATTTCAGAATTGACTATGGAGTTTCCAATGGATTACATTATCACGTTAGACTTGCAGGCGGTATAGGCAACATAGAAAATCTCTAGTTAATGCTATATACTATGGAGGAATGACGTTATATAGTTTCTTTGATAATTTATAGGAAGGAATGATATTATGAGTGAACTGATTAAATATAGAATTATACTGGATTTTGATAACTATGATTTGCCTTTAATAGAAATATCTAAATTGATGGATAGTTTATCGATTAAATCTAATATTGCATTGTATTTTTCAAGAGCAATTGTACCAAATACGGAGATAGTATTAAATGAATATATTAATAAGTATAAAGTAAATGTTTTAAAGAAAAAAGGATATGAAAAATCAGATTTTATAGTCATTTTTGAGAATATCAAAAGCAATACAGAATTATTAGAACTTATGAAACAACATGGATTAAATTTGTATTACATTAATGCAAAAAGTTATGAGAACTTTAGTAACATAGAAACCATTTTTAAAGAGAAATTTAACCCGAAGATTGAGATTAAGTTACATGAGTTAATCCAATATGAGATTTTAATTTATTTTGATATTGATAGAACGATTGAAATCATTTTTAATTCTATCAGTTTTAACAAAGAAGAAATATATGGATTGCTATTAAACTGGCTTAAATCTATAAAAGTACAAGGTTTTAACATTGAAGAACTAAAGTAAAAATCTAATTTCTAATAGTCAGTAATCATTGGGAAATATAACGGGTTCAAATGAAAAAAAGTTTAGTTTTTCAGTGTGCGTAACGGAGCTATACTAATAGCCCTGTTATCTCGTACTAAACTATGTTGATATGAAGAGTATCATATAAAATTTGTGAGTAAAGAGTGTATAAAGCACTCTTTTTTTCTAAAACTGTTTAAAAAAGTGTGGACATTCCAAATAATTATAGTTATTCTAGTTATAATAAAACTAATACAATAATAGAGAAAACCGGAAGCATTAATAAAATTTATACATTCGATGAAATAGGTAACGTGACTCATATCGTAAGACTAAACAACAACTTATTTATGGACGGGATAATATATGAATATGATGAGTTTAAACGATTAATTAGTGAAAGTAAATATAA
>NZ_JHYB01000009.1 GCF_000687835.1 Haploplasma modicum ATCC 29102
GTTCTAATAGCGAAGAAGGCATACCGTGAGGAGTGCTGGAGCGATTAGAAGTGAGAATGCCGGTGTAAGTAACGAAAAGACAGGTGAGAATCCTGTCCGTCGAAAACCCAAGGATTCCAGGGGAAGGTTCGTCCGCCCTGGGTAAGTCGGGGCCTAAGGTGAGGCTGAAAAGCGTAGCCGATGGATATCAGGTAGAGAATCCTGAACTAGTAAATAAACTGATGGAGCAACAGAGGAGGATAACATTCGCCCCTTAGTGGATTGGGGTCGAAAATACGATGCTGTGTTATAGGCAAATCCGTAACACGTGAAGGAGTAGTATTAATAGGTAAAGAATGATGATTTCACACTTTCAAGAAAAACTTCTAGGGATAATTTATTTACTACCCGTACCGTAAACCGACACAGGTGGGTAGGTAGAGAATACTAAGACGCGCGAGAAAACTCTTGTTAAGGAACTCGGCAAAATGACTCCGTAACTTCGGGATAAGGAGGACTTTTTATGAGAAAAGAAAGTCGCAGAGAATAGGCCCAAGCGACTGTTTATCAAAAACACAGGTCTCTGCAAAACCGTAAGGTGAAGTATAGGGGCTGACGCCTGCCCGGTGCTGGAAGATTAAGAGGAGATGTTAGGAAACGAAGCATTGAATTGAAGTCCCAGTAAACGGCGGCCGTAACTATAACGGTCCTAAGGTAGCGAAATTCCTAGTCGGGTAAATTCCGACCCGCACGAAAGGCGTAACGATTTGGGCGCTGTCTCAACAAGAGACTCGGTGAAATCAAGATGCCGGTGAGAACGCCGGCCACCCGCGACAGGACGAAAAGACCCCGTGGAGCTTTACTGTAGCTTGATATTGATATTGGATGCAGAATGTACAGGATAGGTGGGAGACTAAGAAGCTGGAACGCTAGTTTCGGTGGAGTCGCCCTTTGGATACCACCCTTTCTGTATTTGATATCTAACTCGCCCAAGTGGATTGGGGAGGACAGTGTCTGGTGGGCAGTTTGGCTGGGGCGGTCGCCTCCTAAAGAGTAACGGAGGCGCCCGAAGGTTCCCTCAGAATGGTCGGAAATCATTCTAAGAGTGTAAAGGCATAAGGGAGCTTAACTGCGAGACCAACAAGTCGAGCAGGTACGAAAGTAGGGCTTAGTGATCTTACGGTTTCCGCATGGAAGGGCCGTGACTCAACGGATAAAAGCTACCCCGGGGATAACAGGCTTATCGCATCCAAGCGTTCACAGCGACGATGCGGTTTGGCACCTCGATGTCGGCTCATCACATCCTGGAGGTGGAGAAGCTTCCAAGGGTTGGACTGTTCGTCCATTAAAGTGGTACGCGAGCTGGGTTCAGAACGTCGTGAGACAGTTCGGTCTCTATCCGTCGTGGGCGTTGGAAATTTGAAGAGAGCTGCTCCTAGTATGAGAAGACCGGAGTGGACATACCACTGGTGTACCAGTTGGCCTGCCAGGGCCACAGCTGGGTAGCTACGTATGGAAAGGATAAACGCT
>NZ_JHYB01000010.1 GCF_000687835.1 Haploplasma modicum ATCC 29102
AGAAGGAAAATCCTTCAAAACTGAATATGATGAGAATGTATATTGATTGTAATTTTAGTTTTACTCCTTAGAAAGGAGGTGATCCATCCGCACCTTCCGGTACGGATACCTTGTTACGACTTAACCCCAATCATCAACCCTACCTTAGACGGCTCCCTCCATAAATGGTTAGGCCACCGGTTTTGGGTATTGTTAACTTTCGTGGTTTGACGGGCGGTGTGTACAAACCCCGAGAACGTATTCACCGTGGCGTTCTGATCCACGATTACTAGCGATTCCAGCTTCATGAAGTCGAGTTGCAGACTTCAATCCGAACTGAGACTGTTTTTAGAGGTTTTGCTCCAGATCGCTCCTTCGCTTCCTTTTGTTCCAGCCATTGTATCACGTTTGTAGCCCAGGTCATAAGGGGCATGATGATTTGACGTCATCCCCACCTTCCTCCAGTTTATCACTGGCAGTCTCGCTAGAGTCCCCAACTTAATGATGGCAACTAGCAACGAGGGTTGCGCTCGTTACGGGACTTAACCCAACATCTCACGACACGAGCTGACGACAACCATGCACCACCTGTCACCCTGGTAACCTCCACTATATCTCTATAGCTTTGCAGGGGATGTCAAGACCTGGTAAGGTTCTTCGCGTATCTTCGAATTAAACAACATGATCCACCGCTTGTGCGGGGTCCCGTCAATTCCTTTGAGTTTCATGCTTGCGCACGTACTACTCAGGCGGAGTACTTATTGCGTTAACTACAGCACCGAATTCTTCCGACACTTAGTACTCATCGTTTACGGCGTGGACTACCAGGGTATCTAATCCTGTTTGCTCCCCACGCTTTCGTGCCTCAGCGTCAGTCCAGACCCAGCAAGCCGCCTTCGCCACTGGTGTTCCTCCATATATTTACGCATTTTACCGCTACACATGGAATTCCACTTGCCTCTGTCTAACTCTAGTAAATCAGTTTTTGAAGCGCCACAGCGTTGAGCACTGTGTTTAAACCCCAAACTTAATTTACCGCCTACTCACCCTTTACGCCCAATAATTCCGGATAACGCTCGCCCCCTATGTATTACCGCGGCTGCTGGCACATAGTTAGCCGGGGCTTATTCATTAAGTACCGTCACACATATACTATTTCCTTTATATGTCATTCTTCCCTAATAAAAGAATTTTACACTCAAAAAGAGCTTCGTCATTCACGCGGCGTTGCTCGGTCAGGGTTTCCCCCATTGCCGAAAATTCCCTACTGCTGCCTCCCGTAGGAGTCTGGGCCGTGTCTCAGTCCCAGTGTGGCCGTTCAACCTCTCAGTCCGGCTACGCATCACAGTCTTGGTGAGCCATTACCTCACCAACTAACTAATGCGACGCAGGCCCCTCCTAGAACGATCCTTGATTGGATCTTTAATAATATTCCGATGCCGGATTATTACCTATT